>CAMYLR010000011.1:7589-140538 GCA_947259315.1 uncultured Gemmatimonadales bacterium
GTGACCGACGACACGCACGCCACGGTCTCGGCAAGCGGTCAAGCGACTTTGTCCTGCAGGTATAGAAAGGACAACGGTGGATTGAACGGCGCAGGTGACCCGGTTGAGAAGATCGTGGACATCAACGAGACGGTAGACGTCGGGCCGCTCTTCGTCACGAACGTTTGTGATCCCGGTTTCGAGTTCATTCCACTCGAGGGAACGCTTCACTTCGTTCTGAAAATCTGGGACAACGGTCACGTCAAGATCCACGGCAATGCTCAGCTGACCGGGGCGAACCTGCGGCCCCCTTACGAGAAGTATGTGGCCAACGACCAGTTCAACTTCCAGGGCAAGTTCGGTGATGGCGGTCCGTTGACGATCAACAACAACCTCAAGCTGATCAGTCAAGGAGACACGAACAACAAGGTGCTGAACCTCGTCTTTCACGTTTCGCCCAACGGCGAGTTCACGTTCAACTTCGCCGACGGAGCGTGTCGCGGTTAGTCATCGAGAGTCGTGAATCTATCAACCAGGGCGGTCCTCAGGGACCGCCCTTCTAGTAGGCGCTGACGGTGTAGTTTGTCCCGGCATCGGTGCTCCCGCTGTAACCGGACCTCGGGCTGGAGGGAATTGTGACGTTCTACATCAAGCTGTACGCGCTGACCGCGATCGTCTTCTTCGCCATCGACCTGGTGTGGCTCGGGATCGTGGCAAAGGGGTTCTATCAAAGTCGGCTGGGTCATCTGCTTCGGCCCGACATCCAGCTACCGGCGGCGATCGGTTTTTACCTCCTCTTTATTGCGGGACTGCTCGTGTTCGCGGTCGTCCCAGCGCTCGATCGGGCTTCCCTCGGCACCGCGGTCGTACTGGGTGCGTTCCTTGGGCTCGTTGCGTACGCCACCTACGATCTGACAAACCTCGCTCTGATGAAGGATTTTCCAGGCGTCGTGGCGGTGGTGGACATGGCGTGGGGGACCGCTCTGGGAGCGACCGTGGCGGCGATTTCGTTTCAGATCGGTCGCTGGCTCAGCTAGGCTGAATCGCGGCTCCGCGAGCGATCTCTGGACCGAATAATCTGTTGCGCTAGACGACTTCCGCTCACGAAGGCCCCCTCGATCCGTTCTCCGGCGCACCAATCGCCACACATACCGAGTCCTGAAGCCGCATCGTATAGATAGTCGCAAGTCAATGGGGCAGCTGCGTGGGCGAAGCGCCAGCGGTGGCCGATCACACGCGAGGCATCAGGTAGCGACTGACCGATAGCCGTGGAGAACGCGTCGAGCAGTCGATGCGCGATGTCGTTTGGATCTAGCTCGAGATGATTCTGGCTCCATTCTGCGCCGGCGTGGAGCACCCAGCGCTCGCCCGGCGGACGACCCGGTTTTGCACTGTCGCGCGCCGCCCAATCGAGAGGCGAGTTGTTCACAAAAGCACCATCGAGGTCCAAGCGCACCCGATTCTCGAAGTCGGCCATGAGCGTCCAGCACGGAGCCATCTTGACCTTCATGACGTCTTTGCAGAGGGGCGCGGAGGGTGGCAGCAGCGCGGCAGCCTGAGGTGCCGGCATCGCCAGGACGAGAGTCTCGGCTGTCCGTGGCGTAAGGCTGTCGAAATGCACGTTCCAGCTTTTCGTGTCGTGCGTAACTGAAACGGCGCGAGTCTCGAGTTGCACCGGTACAGTTGTAGCCAAACGACGACCGATCGCGCTCATTGACGGTGTCCCAACCCAGCGTTCGGTTGCCCCCTTCGTTGACGTGACTTCACCCCGGTCGAGAACTCCGATCCTCCCGGTCCACGGTTGCGCCAGGCCCTCTGCTCGCCATGCGGCGACTTGGGTGGCGAATCCCGGGTCGCGAACCGTGAAGTACTGGGCCCCGTGATCGAACACGAGCCCGTCCTGGCGGCGGGTCGCGACGCGCCCGCCGACCCCGCGCGCTTTGTCGACCACCTGGACGGTGAGACCGGCCGCTTGCAGCTCGCGGGCACAGGCCAGGCCCGCGACGCCGGCCCCGATGATGAGCACCGACCCGCGGGGCGTTTTTTCGAACGAACAGGCCATTGTGTTTAATGTATGTACAGAGTTTTCTTTGACAAATACGTACACACGGGCTACATTTGGTAGTGATGAGTTTAGTTGATCTGATCCACAACGTAACCGAAACCGACGGGATCACGGCCGCGTTGACGGCTGGGCGTGAGCTCCGCCGTGGCGTGTCGCGGGAGACTGACTGTCAGTCGGCTACACGACACCTCGTTGACGGGTTGGATCGGGGTGACGCGCTATCGCGGTACATGATGATCGCCGCGCTCGGTGTCGTGCCCGATCGGCGTGCCGGAGACGCGCTGGCCGCGTTGTTGGCGAATGGCGACCAGGGCATTCGTGAGCACGCCGCTTGGGCGCTGGCCGACGTTCCACCCGTGTTGTCAGCACTCGACGATTTGGTCGATATGGTCGCCCTGGGTGGTTTCCCCGGCATGCTGGCGCAGATGACGATCGAGGCCTGGGTACCCTTCGCGCCGGCGACGATCCTCGACGAAATCGAGTCGGCCCTCAGGCGATCCGATCGATCGAGCGCACGGGCTCGATTGGTCGAAACGAGCAGCTTGGTGAAGACGCCTGCAGCTCAACGATTGTTGGTGCGTTGCGTCAAGGACGTCAAAGAAAGCTGGGAGGTGCGGGCGGCTGCCATCTCAGGCCTCGATCGACGCGGAGCCGAACGCTGTCGGAAGGAAATCGAGGAGCTGTGCTACGGGCCAAACGTGGAAGTCGCCCTGGCTGGTGTCGACTCGATCGCAAGACACGGCGGTTTGCGCGGACGCCGAGTGTTGAACGATGTCGCGGCGGGCGTACGGGGACCCAGCGATGCCCTGCTGCAAGAGACCGCGATGAGCGTGTCCCGCGAGCCGTTCCGCAACACCGAGTCTCCCTCCGGCCTGCGGGTGGCTCAAGTCGTCTTGCAGGGCCGGCTTGACAAGTCGAACTCCGGTGCCGGCGTCGGGGATAGCGGTGGACTCGCGACCCTCATGGCGGGTCTAGGCCGGGCCTTGGGGCAGCGACCGGAGATCGGTCGATCGTACATCATTGGTCGCGCTCTCCAGGGTCCTAATATCCCGGTGCGGTACTCGGGGTTGGAGGAGCCGATCGACGACTCCAGCGTCTTGATGCGATCGGTGTTCGCAGGCGGCCGTGACCTCGCCGTAGGAGAAATGTGGACATATCGGGTTGCGATCGAGCGATCGCTCGACCGGCTACACAAGAAACTGGGAGGGCTCGATGCTGTCCATCTCCGCTTCGCTGACGCCGGGACGCTGGCGGCTTGGCGCGTCTTTCGTCATGCCGGAGTACCGGTCTTCTTTTCGTTGGCACCGGACCCACACGTGGTGATTCAAACTGCGGAATCGAAGGGCTCGCTTGACCGCGAGACTTTTCCCGCTGCCGATCGACGGGAGCATTACCTGTTTCGCGCGCGCTTGGTCGAAGAGATCGCACAAACAGCGCACGGTTTGGCACTGTTCCCGCGTCCCGATCAGAGCCAAATGCTGGTTGACCTCGTCGGTCTCGATCTCGATAGGCCACCGCGCCATCAGCGTATTCGAACCGTGCCCGAGGGAATCAATCCCGAGATCGAGCGTCGAGCTACCGCGTTGGTACAGGCGGCGGCCCGTGGCGATCTCTGCGTGCCGGTCCTGAGTCAACTCATGGCACACGTAGCGAAGCTTTCGACCGAGCGCCGCGGGCTTCCGCTGCTGATCTCGGTGGGTCGGCTGCACCCGGTCAAGGGATTTCCCCGACTTGTCGAGGCGTGGTCTCGTGAGCCAGACCTACGCGATCGATTCAACTTGGTCATCGTGGGCGGCGATCTGGGACAGCCCAATCGAGTCGAGCATGAGGTGTTAGCGAAGATCGAAGACATCCTGAAGACAGATCCGCCTGCTCGCGATGGTTTGATTCTGCTCGGACATCAGAGCAACGAGAGCGTGGCCAGCTTGTTGGCGGTAACACGCCTCGGTTTAGAGCCTGGGATCGGTTCCAAAGGCGTTTTCGTCTGCGCTAGTTATAAGGAGGAGTTCGGGTTGGCGATTCTCGAGTCCATGGCTTCGGGGCTTCCAGTGGTGGCTCCCGGCGGCAGCGGCCCAGCGACCTACTTACGGGACGGTGAGAACGGGTTCTTGTTTGAACCACGATCGACAGCGGATCTCCGCTGTGCTTTGGTCCGGGCCACCGCTCGGCGTGGTGATGAAGTTTTAACGCGCCGGGCCAGAGCGACGATCATAGAACGATACACCGTGGAGAAAATGGCCGAGGCGCTCGCAGATCTGTACATCGATCGCCCAGCCGAGCGTGTTGCGCAACGCGCGTGACCCTTCTCGTCATCACGCCGGACTACGCATCGCACTATCTGCCCTTGTCGGCCATCGCCGATGTGTGGCGCCGCCAAGGCGGTCGGGTCGTGGTGGCGTGCGGCACTGGACTCGAGCGACGTGTGCGAGAGGATGGCTTCGACCACGTGCACCTTCCCCTCGGTGCAGGTAACAATCCGGGCCTGATCCGGCCTGCCGAGCAGGCCAGTGATGAGGCGCAGCGCCTGCGAGGATTTTTCGCGGCGACACGAAAAGGTATGGCGGCCACCTTGCGGTACCAGGCCGAGGTCCGTCGCCACGATCTGCTCTGGCGTCCTGTAGGGGTTGCCCGGCGGCTCGAGGAGATCGTCGCTGAAGTGCGACCACACGCGGTAATTAGCGATCAGATCTCTTTCAACGCGACGGTCGGTTTGAAGGCGCTGGGGATTCCGTATGCCAGCTTCGTTCCCGGCCATCCGACGAGCGTCCCGGTTCGCGACGAGACCTACGGTTACGCGCATCTTTATCCGCCCGGATTCGAGGCTCCACCCGCGGAGATGAAAGCGCTACGGCATTACTGCCAGCGGGTAGCCGAGGAGTTCACTGACGAGTTCAATCGAGCGCTGTCCGCGATTGCGCCCACAGTCGGCCCCGTAGAAGATGCGTTTGCGGTGACTTCGCCATGGCTGACGCTGTTCAACTACCCGCGCCAGCTGGTCGCTGACCGCCCCGCGGGGGAACTGGGTGCCACCCATTGGTTGGGCTCGACTGTTCGCCCAGAGTCGCTCGACGCTGAACTCGCCGGCTGGCTCGTGGCCAGCGACGACAAGAGACCCACGATCTATGTGTCATTCGGCAGCTTCCTGTCGGCGCGTGAAGACGCCCTCAGACGAGTCGTAGCCGCGCTGAAAAAGCGACCATGGCGGGTGATTCTCGCCACCGGGATTGCCGCTCCGGAAAACTTGGGGGAGTTGCCAGCGGAGTGGTTGATCAGACCCTACCTACCGCAGGTGGCCGTTCTCGATGCCTGTGATGCGGTAATCACGCACGGTGGCAACAACACCATGACGGAGACCCTCAGTGCTGGTTTGCCGATGGTCGTAGGACCCTTCTCCACGGATCAATTCGCGGGCGCCGAGACGCTTCGAAAGAACGGTCTTGCTGCTGTCTTCGATCCGAATCGTTCCACTTCTGCCGAGATCACACGCGCCGTGGAGCGCGTATTGACGGATCCGTACCGTCAGCGTGTGTCGACCTTGGGGGTCACGCTGCGCGCACGGCCAGGTGCAGAGACAGCAGTTACACTCCTCGGTGACTTGGTTGAATCCTGCGTAGCCTGAGTCGTTTCTGTAGACCTCGAAGCTTGCCAGGGAGGGTGGGGGCGGCGAGCGCGGGTCAACACCCGCCGCCCCTGGAAGGAATCGTACTGAAGCCCTAGCGGGTTGAAATCTCGATCCCGAACGACAACGGCCACACCCACGCGTTGTCGGTCGTAATTTCATCCTCATCGCTGAAGGCGATGTCGCCCTGAACGCTGCCGAACAGGTTGACCATCGGTGACACCGCGTAACCCAGTCGGCCGCCGATATTGATCGCCGGGTAGGTGAACGAGTCACCGTCTTCGATGTCGAATGTCAGCGCACCGGCACCGATGTTGGCGGCCAACAACCACCGACTCGCGGGCGGCAGATAGCGGTACTCGAGACCAGCGATGTAATGAATCACCGTGATGGTGATGTCTTCGTCAAGGTCGCTGTCGTGGAAACCGGCATCGACGCCACCCCGGATGCCCCAATTCTGGTTCAGCGGGATGTTGATGCCGCCGCCGAAGCTGGGACCGGCGTCGGCCACGTCGGCGATGTCGAACGTCGGCAGGTTTACTCCGCCGCGGATTTCGAACGACACACCGCGATCGGACTGGGCGATACTTAGCGCTGGCAGGGCGAGGATGGCTGCCAGGGCGATAAACAAACGAGAGTGCATGCTCACAATGACCTCCGTTGATGAATTCTCCTGAGACCTTTCAGTGAGGAGATTGTACTCATGCGTTCAAGGTTTGTCAAGCTATTTTATTAGACAAAACCATTACAGACATGGAATAAAGGGATCCGCATAGTTCACAAAATCCGCGCTATATTGTTGTCAAGGAGGGATTTACGGTGTTGAGCGCAACCGGTCTTGGCCGCTGCATCAATGACGCCTGGATTTGGCGCGGCGTCGACGTGCAACTGATGGCCGGCCAGAACCTCGCGATCGTCGGCCCCACCGGCGCCGGGAAGTCGCTGCTGTTGCGCTGTCTCGCCGGGCTCGATTCGGCCGACGAGGGTCGGATCGCGATCGACGATAAGCCGCTCGACGAGTGGCAGATGCCAGTCTATCGCGCCCGCGTGGTCTATCTGCATCAGCGCCCGGCGTTGTGGGAAGGCACCGTGGAGGAGAACCTCCGGGCCGTCTTTCACTTGGCTGCCCATCGTTCGAAGGGTTACGACCGCTCGGTGGCGATCCGGCGACTCGAAGCGTTCGATCGTGACGGGTCGTTCCTCGAGAAGAACGCCGTAGACTTGTCCGGTGGCGAGGCTCAGATCGTCGCTCTGACACGCGCTCTCAGCGTAGAGCCCTCGGTGCTGCTACTCGATGAGCCCAGCGCTTCGATGGACGCTACCGCCACCGAACAGGCCGAAGAGCTGGTGGCACGATGGGTCGCTGAGGCGCCCGGGCGAGCGAGTATGTGGACCAGTCACGACGCAGCCCAGGTGGAACGCGTCGCCGATCACACGCTCACGCTCGACAGCTCGCAGGCCACGATCTCGTGAACGGTTATCTCCAGATCGGATACACGCAGACCGCGCTCGCCGGACTGCTGATCGTCGCCAACCTCGTCTTGTCTGCTGCGCTCAGGCTCGGCCTCGGTCGGCGCCTGGTAATCGCGGCACTGCGGATGAGCGTTCAGTTGCTTCTGATCGGCCTCGTACTCAAGTGGGTGTTTGCGCTCGAGAACCCGCTCCCGGTGCTGGCGATGGCGGCGGCGATGACCGCCATCGCAGGTGTCGCAGCTGTGAATCGCACCCAGCGCCGCTTTGCCGGCGTCTATTGGGGCAGCCTGGTGTCGGTATCCGGCGCCGCGTTCTTTGTTACCGGGCTCGCCCTGTTGGGGATCGTGCGGGTTGACCCGTGGTTCGACCCCCAGTACTTGATCCCGTTACTCGGCATGGTGTTGGGCAACACGCTCAACGGCATCTCGCTAGCGCTCGATCGCTTCGTGGAATCCCTGGTGCAACGCCGCGACGCTGTCGAGGCGACGCTGGCGCTCGGTGGCACGCGCTGGGAGGCGGCGCACGATCACATCCGCGACGCCATGCGGGTCGGGCTGATTCCGATGATCAACTCGATGATGGTGATCGGCATCGTCAGCCTGCCCGGCATGATGACCGGCCAGATCCTCGCCGGCGCCGAGCCGACCGACGCCGTCCGTTACCAGATCGTCATCATGTTTATGATCGCTTCAGCCGCTGCGCTCGGCGCCTTCGGTATCGTGTTCTTCACGTACCACCGGCTGTTCGACGATCGACATCGGTTGAGGCTCGATCGTGTGCGCAAGGTGGTCGCGTGACGACTACTCTCCGAACGGGTCTCATCGGTTGTGGCCGAGTAGCGCAGCGTGTTCACCTGCCGTTCCTCACTGATTTCCCGAAGACGCAGCTCGTCGCGGTCGCGGAAACCGATCCACGGCTGCGGGAACAAGCCAGCCGACAAGCGGGTTGCACGACCGTCTCCGGTTATGAAGCACTGTTGGACATGTCGGAGGTCGAGGCGGTTGTCATCTGCGTTCCGAGCGGTTTGCACGCCGAGGTCACAATCGCCGCGTTGAATCGGGGTAAGCATGTGTACTTGGAGAAACCGCTGGCCACGAACCTGGAAGAGGCTCAATCTGTTCTGTCGGCGCTCCAGAAGGCGGACACGGTTGGCATGATCGGTTTCAACTACCGCTTCCATCGCGCCTACCAAGAGCTCAAGGAACATCTCCGGTCGGGGAGCGGGTTTGGCGCTTGGATCGCGGCGCGCACTGTGCTGACGGCCCCCGAGGAGACGCTGCCCGATTGGAAACGACACCGGGAAAGCGGGGGAGGCGCGCTGCTCGATCAGGCGTCGCACCATTTCGATCTGATGAGATTCTTGTTCGAAGACGAGATCGAAGAGGTGTCGGCCCGTGTCCGGTCGCAGCGCAGCGAGGGTGACACGGCGACCGTTCACACTACTCTCGCCGGTGGTCTCACCGTTCAGTCGTTGCTGTCGATCAATACCGTGAATGAAGATCGATTTGAGGTATACGCGGAGAAGGCACGGTTGTCGGTCGACCGTTACCGGTCGCCCAGTGTCGGGGTCGTGACCGACTCGAGCCCGATTCCTGGGTCTCGGGTCTTGCGGTCCGGGCTCGATCTGCTCAAGCATGGTAGTTACCGATTGCAGACATACCGGACTCCCGGCCGTGAACCCTCGTTCCGTTCCGCGCTCGCACATTTCGTCGAATCGATTCGCGCCGGGCGGTCGCCGTTGCCCAGCTTTGACGATGGATACATGAGTCTGATGGCGGTGCTCGCGGCCGAGGAGTCGGCCCGCTCGGGTCACGCCGTTCGCTTGGATTCTCGGGGGTTATCCACTTGAGTGCTCGTGCAGCCCCACCGCTGGTCGTTCTCGGGCTCGATGTCGGCGACCCTGAGTGGCTTGAACGTTGGGTTTCCGAGGGCTACCTGCCGACGCTGGCGTCGATCGTGGAGCGAGGGATCTCGGCTCGAACTACCGGGCCGGACCTGATTACCGAACACAGCGTGTGGGTTTCTCTGATCAGCGGACTCTCCGTTGGACAGCACGGTTTTTACGAGTACAAGCGGCTCAGGTCAGGAACGTACGAGCTCGAGACGGTCACCGGACGTGACATCGCCGCGCCTCCGTTCTGGTCTCACGCGCCAGACAAGCGGGCGATCGCGATCGACATACCCCACTGTTATCCAGACCCACATGTCAACGGAATCCACATCGCGGAGTGGGCGTCACACCATCCCTACTTCGCGCCATCGGCGTCGCCGGATGGATCGCTGGAAGAGATCGAGCGCTCCTTTGGTGGCCAGATCCATATCCCCGAAGAGCTGAGCAGCAAGCCGCGAACGGATCGGCGAATCTACGATCGCGCGTTGGAGCGCATCGAAAAGAAGGGCGCGCTGTGTCGTGATCTCTTGACGCAGGATCGCTTCGATGTCGCGGTCGTCGTGTTCGGCGACAGCCACCTCGCGAGCCATCAATTCTGGGAGTACCGGCCGGAGCACGGGGGAGAACCCAAGGTCGATCCGCGTAACGAGCTGACCCACGCGATCCGGGACGTATACCAGCGGATCGATCACGAGATGGGGGCGATCCTGGATCGCCTTCCGGACGAGACCAGCGTGTGTGTCGTCTCGTCGACCGGCCTGCTGGACCACTTCCCAACGACGGGCCTGATCGACGCCTTCTGCCGCGAGCTCGGATACCAGTCGTCGCCCAGTGGATCCGGCGGCATGACTCCGATGGGAGTGGTCCGGCGGATGGTGCCCCACAGATTGCGCTACGCTTTGAGCCGCTGGTTGCCGGAGGAGACCCAACTGCGGTTAATGAACGAGAAGTTTCAAAGCGGCACCGATTGGAACCGGACGACGGCGTTCGCGATACCGTCCTTCTTTACGAGCTTCTTGCGCGTCAATCTTCGGGGGCGGGAACCCCACGGCATCGTCGAGCCTGGCAGTGAGTACGAGGCTCTTTTGGATCGCCTAGTAGCGGATCTGAGACAGCTGACGCATCCTGGAACGGGCGAACCAGTGGTCGAGGACGTCATTCGGACCGGAGCCGTGTTCGGCGATGCGTCGATCACCGTACTCCCGGATCTATTCGTCGTATGGCGACCCCACCCGAAATACGTGGATCGTGTCGTGCACCCAAAGGGCGAGCTGGTGGCATTTCCGCCAGAGATCTTCCGCGGGAGCGATCATTCGCGATCCGGCTACGTGGCACTGGCGGGACCGTCGGTGCAAGCCAGGCCTATAGGCGATGTTTCACTGCTTGATTTGGCCCCCACGTTTCTAGCATTGATCGGTGAATCGACCCCGCACGAGATGACAGGTAAACCGCTGCCGGTCCTGGCCCATGCCTGAACCAAGACGGCCCTGATTTGAGCACCACATGAGGATCGGCATTGACGGTCGCGAGCTCGCTCCGCAGCGGAGAGGGATCGGGCGCTACATCTTCGAGTTGTCGCGCGAGCTGGACCGTCATCTACCGGATGCCGAGTTCTACGTCTACAACCGGACGCCGGTGTCATTGCCGATCGAGTCCGATCGATGGATCATGCGCACGGATTCGTCCCGCCTTGGTCAACGCTTGTCGATGCTCTTGTGGTACAAAACACGTGCGGGACGGCTCTGCCGCGCGGATGATCTAGACGTTTTTTGGGGCACGAGCGCGTTTTTGCCACGTCTGCCCAGTGAGGTGAAAACTGTACTGACGGTGCACGATCTTTGTCACGTGTTCACACCCGAGACGTTCCATCCACTTCATCTAGCGGGCGTTCGGTTGTTCTTCAAACGCGATGTCCAGAACGCTGACGTTGTGTTGGCCGTTTCGGAGAGCACATCCGATCGGCTCCACGATCAGGTGGGACGCAGGGCGGACGCGATCATCTCGCCAGCTGTCCGGGGGGTGTTTGCGCCGCAGTCGGATCAGACGATCGATACGTGTCGCAGGCACTATCGGCTGGATAGTCCTTACATTCTGACGGTCGCGGCATGGGAGCCGCGGAAGAACCTCGAGCGGCTGATCCGCGCGTTTGTCGCGATGAAAGAGAGCCGACTGCTGGCGGAACACACATTGGTTCTCGTCGGCAAGAAAGGCTCCCGGTTCAAGGGAGTGAGCAAGCTTCTCGAGCGTGACGCGGGACGCCACACGCGGCCGCTTGGCTACGTCGCCGATGAATACCTGCCGGCCCTCTACGCAGGTGCCGACTGTTTCGTTTTGCCGTCGTCTTACGAGGGGTTCGGTGTTCCGCTCTTGGAGGCGCGCGCTTGCGGTACCCCCGTAGTGGCCTCTGATACGCCTGAGTTGCGGGAAGCCGGTGGCTCCGATGCGATCTACATCGAGCCGACCGAGGAGGGGATCCGGCAGGGCATCCTGATGGCGATCTCCGAAGCACCACCCCGGGTGGAGCGGCCCGTGCTGCCGACCTGGGAGGAAGGGGGGCGAGTCTTGTCGCGAATTCTATGGCCGTAATCGGGCGCATCGCTGCCATCGCGCTGCTGGCCTACGCGGCGTATGCGGTTCTTTTCTTCCTCCTGCAGCGCCACTTCATGTACCCGGGTGCGTCGATACCGACCGCTCGGGGTGATTCTGGCCGCGACCTGCCGTTCGTTGAACCGGTTGAGCTCACCACCTCCGTGGGGCAAATCGAGGCGTTGTTCATCCCTGCCAATAGGCCGGGCACGGCGCAAAACCCAGCCGTCATCTTCACCCACGGCAACGGCGAGCTGATCGGCGTTTGGCCGCGTCCGCTGAACTCGTTTCGTGAGTTGGGGCTCAGCGTCCTGATCGTCGAGTATCCGGGCTATGGACGTTCGCCGGGCACGCCTTCGCAAAGCACGATCATGGAGACGATGATCGCGGCCCACGACTGGCTGATCGCGCGTGTGGACATCGACGAGACGCGAATCGTAGCCATGGGGCGCTCTTTGGGTGGTGGACCTGCCTGCGGGCTGGCTGAGATTCGTCCCGTTGCCGCGCTCATCCTGCAGTCGCCATTCAAGAGTGTTGCCGCGATGGCGGCCGAGCGCTTCTTCCTGCCGGGGTTTCTGGTCCGCGACCGCTTTGACAACGAAGGGATTCTGCAATCCTACGACGGCCCCGTGCTCGTATTGCACGGCACCCGCGATCCGGTGGTTCCGTACTCACACGGCGCTGCACTCGCGTCGTTAGCCGCTCGAGGCCAGCTCATCTCCCAGGATTGCGCCCACAACGATTGCCCGCCGTCGTGGCCAGAGTTCGTCAGCCAAGTAGAGAGATTTCTAACCGAGGCGGGGATCTTGACGCCATCGGGCAGCTGATCACACGCGGTGGACGATCACCAGCACACGATTAGGTTGAACCCAATACCATGGCCAGCCCCCGCGAACTCTCGCACATCTTCAGTCTGACCTCCATTCTGGCGGCGGTCATCGTGTCCGTGTCGTGTGGCACGTCTGCGCCCGCCGCGCAGAGCGGCAGCTACGCCGACCTGGTGGCTCTCTTCGACGAGTGGCGCGAGTTCGAGAAGCCCGAGTTCGTGGATGGGGTCCCCGATTACAGCGCGACCGCGATGGCCGCGCAGCACGCCGAGCTCCCCGAGTGGCAAGCCCGGCTCAACGCGCTGGACCCGGAGAGCTGGTCGGTGGCTGAGCAGATCGACTGGCACCTCGTTCGAGCCGAGATGAACGGGCTCGACTTCGACCATCGGGTACGTCAACCGTGGGCACGGGACCCGGCCTTCTACATCATGATTTTTGCAGCCGAGAGTGACGTGCCGGCCCACGAAGGGGCGACGATCCACGGCTGGATCGATCTCTGGACCTAAACCTGACCGGGAACGCCCGAGACCTCTGGTCGGCTGGCTTCCGGACCTTCGAAGAGCAAAGCGCCGACCTCGAGACACTGGGGGAGCGGGTCGCGGGAACGAGCGCGGAGCTCGACACCGCGATCGTTTCAGCACGAGAAGCCACCGATGCGTTCCGTGAATGGTTACAGCGGGAGGCGCCCTCTAAGACCGGCTCGTCGGGTGTGGGCAAGGAGAACTACACATGGTACATGCGCAACGTCCACCTGGTGCCCTACTCGTGGGAGGAGCAGGTCACCCTGATGCGACGTGAGCTGGCCCGGGCTCACGCATCGCTTCGGTTGGAAGAACACCGCAACCGTGACCTGCCGGAGCTCGAGCGTATCGACAGTCCGGAAGAGTACGATGCGCGACTGAACGCTGCCGTCTCCAAGTACATGCAGTTTCTGGAGGAAGAGGAGATTCACTCTGTCGAGGAGTGGATGGATCCGGCCCTGCGTGCGGTGAGCGGGAGCTACATCCCGGTCGAGCCTGGAGAGCTGCGCCACTTCTTCAACGAGGTCAACTATCGCGATCCACTGGTTCTGCGCACCCACATGCACCACTGGATCGAGCTGGCGCGGATGCGAGAGGATCCACACCCGAGCCCGATCCGGCGCGTTCCGTCGCTGTACAACATCTTCGACGCCCGCTCCGAGGGGTTGGCGACCGGGGTGGAGGAGATGATGATGCACGCGGGGCTCTACGATGAAGCACCGCGCTCTCGCGAGCTGGTCTGGATCATGTTGGCTCAGCGGGCGGCCCGTGCGCTAAGCGGGCTGTACCTCCACGGCAACGAGTTCACCATGGAAGAAGCCGTAGAACACGCCATGACGTGGACCCCTCGCGGTTGGCTCCCGGACGGCAATCTGGTCCGGTTCGAGCAGCACCTTTATCTACGGCAGCCCGGCTACGGTACCAGCTACCTGAGCGGGAAAATCCAGATCGAGGAACTCCTGGCCGAAGAGGCCCTGCAGCGCGGTGACGACTTCACCGTGAAGGCGTTCTTTGACGACTTCTTTGACGCCGGCGTAATCCCGATCGTGCTAACGCGCTGGGAGATGACCGGCGCCCAGGACGACATCCTCTCCCGCTAACCCGCCCCAAAAACAGGCCATCGATCGTTCCTGCCGTAGAGGCCGCAGTTTCCGAAATTGTGAGAGGAGTTGGTCATGGACTGGAAGAACTACGTGTTGGCGCTTCCGATAGCGCTTTTTCTCCTGTTCCTGGCGTTCAGCTTCGCCGGTGACACCCCGGAGGTCGTCGCCGAGGAAGAACCGGTCGCCACCGATGGTTATATCCTCGGGCAAGACTGCGACGACGACAGCAGTGACGAGGAGGGTGACGAGGACGGCGACAGCTCTGAAAAAGAGGGCGACGAAGATAGCGAGAGCGAGGACGAGGACGGCGACGAGGACAGCAGCGACGAAGATTGCCCAGAAGACGAGGAGGGCGAAGACGACGAAGATTAGGCTTTCTTGCGGAACACCCCGTCCAGGCTGAACCGGCCACCGCCGCGAGCAGCCAGGTAAAGAAAAGCGAACGAGAAGAAGGCCGAGGCCTCACCGCGGTTCATGATCGGCCACGGACCCTGGGGGAAGTGTGCTTTGAAGTAGGCGACCGCCATCTCACCCGCCAGAATGAACGCCACCGGTCGGGTGAACAACCCGACGGCGATCAGAATACCGCCAAAGAACTCGAGCACCCCGGCCAATCCCATCAATGACATGAGCTCGGCCGTCTGGCCGGGCTCGCGGAACCCGCCGAACCAGCCGAACAGCTTCTGCGCCCCGTGCTGCCAGAACAGAAACCCGACGACGATTCGAAACAGGTTTAGGGCGATCTGCTCGTACCGTGTGCCGCGTACGGTCATGGTTGCGCTCTCCCCGATAGATGAAACGGACTTCTGCAACGGCCCAAACATGTGCGTTCTGCGCGGTGGGCGTCCACCCTCTAAGGGCACCTCTCACCATAACGTTTCGTTCCACCCATTCCGTTTCACCCCCTTGCACCCGGGGGCCAGATTGCAACTCCGAAGTCTCAATCTGATAGGAAATTCATCTCCATCGCTACGGTAATCCGATACCACCTGCCGTCTATTGTGAAGCGGAGCAACGGATTACGCGCCTGGCTGTCGAGGCCATCGATACCTGGTGCGACGGTTGCACTCTGAAACGGCGAGTCAGAGTGAGAACCCTGGAGGAGGGTTTAGGTCTTGAAGCGATCGATGAGGTTTGTAACGATGAAAGCGATGAGAAATCAACGCGGCGCGGCGATGCCGTTTGTGGCGCTCACGACGGTGGCGATCCTGGGTATGACCGCGCTCGCGGTCGACTCCGGGATGCTGTTCACCGCACGCGGCGAAGCCCAGCGGGCAGCTGACGCGGCCGCGCTGGCGGGTGCGGGTTCGCTGATCAGCGCACCTGCGAACGCGAGTCGAGCGCACGCCACAGCGAAGCTGTACGGCGAGCAGAACCTTGTGCGCGATGAACTAGTGCAGATGACGGACGAAGACATCACAATCGACCTGGCGCAAGGCCGAGTCACCGCGGTCGTGCGTCGTGAGGCTTCACGCGGGAACGCGGTGACGACGTGGTTCGCCCGCGTGTTCGGCACGACCGAGGTCGATGTCGATGCACGTGCCGTGGCCGAAGTCCAGGACGCGGGTCGGGCGCGATGCGTCAAGCCGTTCGCGGTCCCTGATCGCTTCAATGACGTCAACGGTAACGGCGAGTTCGACCCCGAAGACAGTTACGAGCCCCACGTGCACGGCTATGGCTCGAGTTGGCGCAACTCGGGTAGTCCCGGTTCCGACGGGCTGGGTTACTACAACGACATCGGACGAGCGGTGGCCCTTAAAGAGGGTGGTGCCGGGGCTCACCAACCGAGCTGGTACTATCCGTGGGAAATGCCGCAGGCAGGCGGCCCGACAAGCGGCGCAGCGCGATACCGTTGGAACATCGGCAACTGTAACCCGAACATCATCTCGATCGGCGAGCAGTACCAGGTCGAGACCGGGAACATGCAAGGCCCAACGAGACAGGGCACCGAAGAAGCGATGGCGCTCGACGGCAATGCGTTGTGGGACGCCTTCAACAATGAAGTCAGCGGGAGCGGCGAGGGCAACAACTGGGAGGCGAGCGATCGGATCGTCATCATTCCGGTATTCGACCCATCACGCGAGTTCAACCCAGGCACCCAGCCGATCGAGTTCAGCAACTTTATCGCCGTTTTCATCCAGAGTGTCACAGGAAACGGCAACAGCCAGCGCGTCAACGGGTTCATCTTGCCGGCAGTGGGGTTGGGTGGTGGCGGTAGTGGCACCGGCCCCGGGATTAAGGTCGTGCGGCTGATCGAGTAATGAGATTCGGGTCGTTATCGCGGCCCACAACGTTCCCCCTCCTCCTGAGCGCGGTCGCTCGCGCAAAGCGACCGCGCCCCTCTTTTTGAATAACTGCCGCGGCTAGGGTGAGCAGCGATAGACCGAGATCGGTTCGCTGAAACCGCGGATTCTTGTCTGGGGCAGAAGCTCGGCCCCCGTTGAGGCTTCGATCAGTTGATGGGTCGATTCGGTGAGCAGGATCGGACCGCCGATTTCCCGGGTGAGCTCTTCGATGTGGGCGGCCACGTTGACGGTATTGCCGATCGCTGTGTATTCGCGACGTTGATCTGTGCCTACAGTTCCCAGTGTGGCCGGTCCGGTATGGATCCCGATGCCGATTTTGAGGGTCGGTTCGTGCCTCGTTGCTCGATGCTCGTTGAGTTCATCCAATGCCTTACACATCGACAACGCGCAGTGCAAGGCGCGGGAGGCGTGATCGGGCTGATTTCGCGGGGCGTTGAAGTAGGCCAGGATGCCGTCACCGATGAACTTGTCGAGCGTGCCTCCATTGTCAAAGATCTGACCGACCATCGCACCCTGGTACTCCTTGAGCAGGTCGACGACCTGCTCTGGGGACATATCCTTGGTCAGTCCGGTAAAGCCGCGGATGTCGCAAAACAGAACCGTAATAGTACGGGTGTCGGTGGAGTCCTCGTCACCGCGCTCCTCGACCCATCCGGCTACGTCCGGACTGAAGTAGCGGCGCAGCCGCTCGCGCCGAGTTTGCTGGAGCGCGGTGATCCGCAACAGATCGCGCAGCCGGCCGATCACGTACATCGCGACCAACCCAAAAGCGATGATGTCGAGTGAAAGAAAGATTCGGAAGTCTGCTCGTGTCTCCGACAAACCGGCGAAAACATTCGTCAGAATCAACCCGACCACGGTCGTCAACGCTACGTGCCAGCGCTTGAGAGTGATCACGGCGAACAGAATCATGAGCAGGTAAATGATGGCCAACCCAGGAGCGGAAACGATGATGTTTTCGGGATCGCGAACGGAAAGAGTGCGGACAAAGACCAGGAACATCGCCGGCATGTCGAGAATCGGTATCGCCAGACTCGATGCCATGAGGAGTCGGTCCGAGTTTCGCGCCATTGTGCCGTCATGCCATACGTAGAGCCCAAGGCCGAAGACCATGAGCATCTCGGTGGCGAAGAAACCACGTACGATGGTGGCCCGCAGCATCGTCCCGCGGCGCGCGTTCTTGAGTCGTTCGGCGTACAGGACTTTGCGATACGTGGCGTCAGGGCGGGATTCGGTAGCTGATGGGGCGTCTGAGGGCATGGATCTCAGTGTCGCTCATCGCCTGCGAAGACGCCACAAGACCCGGTCGTGGTTCGTTCCTTACTTAGAACCAATGCCGAGGAGGAGACGGCCTTTTGCGACTTCGACCAGAGAATCGACATGTTGTAGTATTGCGGTGTTTGTCACTCCTCAGCACGACATCATCATCGATGAGGAGCTCGAGTGGGCCGAGCGGGTAACCACTTGAAGTCCAAGCCATTGCACTCGACGGTGTGGCGGATCGTCCTGGTGTTTGGGTTGATCATGGGCGTGACGTACCCGATCAACGCTCAGGAGGCCACCGAGTCGCCATCCCATGGCGCCGGCGTCCTCGCTCCTGCTGACAATGACACGCAGATCATTCCCGAAGTCGACATTCAGGCGCGCTTCGACTCGTTTCAACGCGACTTCGCCAAGGACTTTGGGGTCAAGCTCCGAAAAGACCGCCGGAGCAGCAGTGACGACGCGGTCGTCAAGGCCAAGAAAGATTTCGCCAAGCGGTTCGAGGGGAGCGGGTTGTATCGTTGGTACCAACGGGCCGAAGGCGTTTACAACCGGTTCGAGGGTCTCTACAACCGGCTTGAGCACTCAACCCGTTGGGCCACCGGTGGTCTCGATATCGACACCGATATGGAAGCCGCATTGGATGGCAGACTCGGGCTGACCGTCCAACGTGAGGTCAAAGGGTTCAATGTCGGTGTCGACGTCGACGACGCGATGGCCGGCAGGCTGGGCCTCAGTGTGGGTGGGACGCTGAAGGGCTACCGAATCAGCTTCGACGTCAGCGATCTCGTCGAGGTCGGCAAGGTCGGCTTCCGGCTCAAGCGCATGGTGCCCTAAGCCTAGAAACGCATCAAGTCACGCCCAACGACGATCTCTCCCGTGAAGTGCTCCGAAGCACGCGCGACGAACGTCTCTTCAGTTCCAGCCGGTATGAGATGCGTGAGCACTAGAAGGGAGACGCCGGCAGCGGCGGCGACTTCTCCAGCTTCGGTTGCGCTAGTGTGATAGCGTTTCAAGTTGGCAGCTACTTCCTCTGAGTCCACGCGGTCGAAGTGTTCGGGAAGGTAGGCCTCGTGAACGAGGATATCGGCTCCGCGAGCGTGCATGATCAAGTTCTCGCTGGGTCGCGTGTCACCGCTGATAACGATCGTCTTTTGCTCTGTCTCGAACTTGTAACCGAGCGCGTGTTCGATCGGCTCATGGTTGACGCGGAATGCGGTGATCCGAACGTCTGCGTCTTCGTAGACGACTTCGTCTTCGCGAATCTCATGAGTGTTGATAAGTGCGCCCTCGGCGGCATGCAGCTCGGTTAGATCACGTCTGATCGGGATGTCGACCTCGAACATCTTCAGAATCGCGTCGGCCACGCTTTTCGTCCCCAGCGGCCCATAGAGCTCGAACGGCGTGTAGCGGCCAAAAATCCAGGACGTGTTGAAGAGGTCGGGCAGACCGCTGATATGATCCGAGTGGAGATGGGTCAGGAGCACAGCTTGGATGTCTTTGAGCGGATAGTCGGTGGCCCATAGCCGGTTGATCACGTTGCGGCCGGCGTCGACGACGAAGACCTTGCCGTTGACGACAACGGCGGTGGCGGGGCCCGCCGTTTCCGGGTCCGGTCGTGGGTAGCCGGTCCCGAGCAGGACGAGTTCGACTTCTGTCTGTGACGGGGGCGCAATTTGCGCAGAGCTCGGAGCTGCGGAGATCGTCATACACGCGACAACCACCAAGACGACGGTCGTCAGCGTAAACAGGGGGTCACGCGAGATGGGCGGTGACCCCCGCCGGTCTTCAGGCGTCTTGGTTTCCGAAACAGCTCCTACCTGGAGTGAACCGTCTTCACAATGTCGACGACGAGCACCAATATCGCTGCCGCCCCAAGCGCCGCAGGAACGTAGTACACAGTGCCATTGTTGGGCCCCCATTGACCCATCATCGACGAGCCCAACCAAGACGCGCCGATATAGGCGATGATGACCTTCGAAATGAAGGACGTCAGCCCCGCTCGAACGTAGAACTTGAGCCCGTAGTGCAGGATCGCCGCGACGACGACGCTGATCACGAGCAGCGCGAAAAAGCTTCCGGAGTCCATGTCGTTTTCCTCCCTGATCGGGAATCCGGGACGTCACCCGAAACGCCCCATCATTGATCCATACTATAAAGGGGGTAGAGAGTCAATTCCGCCGGCTCGCGCTAAGTTGAAACACGACGCTCACCAAGGGGGTGCAAATGCTCGGCTTACAGTTCCTATCGCGCCGGCGGTTGTTCCAGGTCGGCGTGGGCGCGTTGGCCGGCGTGACCGCGAATCGGCTCTTCGGCTGGAGCCAGCCGTCGGCGTCGTGCCACGCGACACCCGAACAGACCAGCGGGCCGTTCTACCCGACGTCGAGTCCGCCGGACGCAGATGTCGACTTGACGCTTATCGAAGGTCACTCCGAGCGCGCAGCGGGCACCGTCATACGCGTGGCGGGTCAAGTCGTCGATGATGAGTGCAACCCCGTACCGGACGCGATCGTCGAGATCTGGCAGGCCAACAAGTGGGGTCGCTATCACCACGAGGCGGACGCGCAAAATCCGAGTCCGGTTGATCCGCACTTTCAAGGTTGGGCCAAGATGACAACCGGTGCGGATGGCAGGTACGAGTTCAAGACGATCCTGCCCGGTAGCTACCCGGTCGACGACTCGGGTTGGGTGCGTCCACCGCACATCCACTTTCGAGTCGCCCGGCGTGGCCACCACGAACTCATTACACAGATGTACTTCGCCGGCCAGGAGCTGAATGAGCCGGATCGCATCCTTCAAAGCTTGTCGAGCGAGGAGCAAGCACGGGTGGTGGTCGACTTCGCTCCGGAAGCCGAGGGCACCGAAATCCTGGCGGGGAAGTTCGACATCGTGCTGCCGCGGGCTTAGGGTCGTTAATCCTGCAGGCTCGATGCGGAGTTTGGGCAGGTGAGGCACTACGTGGGTCAATCAACGAGAGGATCGCACCTATGCTAGACCGTGGTCTTCAGGCCTTCCCCTTGCTTGGAATTATCGCCCTCATCATCGGTTGCGGCGTGGATCCCACTGGCACCAACGGGGATGACGTCGAGTTCAGCGCTCGGGTCGACGTGATGGAGTCGTTCCCGGTGCAGCTCGTCGGCCAGCTTACGGTCAATAACACCGGAGACGACCGGGTGACGGTCGTTTTTCCCGACGGTTGCGTAGCGCTCCTCAGCGCGTTCGATGTGAACGGCGGCGACGTCCCCGTCTGGACTCAAAGCGTCGCCTGCACGGCGGTTCTAGTGCCGGTCGAGCTCGGCCCCGGTGAACGCCGGTCCTTCAGTACGCCGATCGCCAGTGCACGAGACATCCTCGGTAGCGATCTTCCTGATGGCGAGTACTTGATCGTCGTCAACCTGCGTCCCGATGGGAAAGCGATGGAGATCGAAGTCGGTACGGTTGAGCTGGCGATCCCCCGGTAGCTTCGGTTAATCTGTCGACCACCCAGAGGAGGTGTTGACTTGGCAGACTCGAAACCGATGCTGGTTCCACTCCCCAACGGTCCCTACTACCTGATCCCCGATCAGACCCTGCACGAGATCCCGTATTTGCAGAGCTCGAAAGGAGAGCCCCGTGCCAATGTGCGCGGCGTGGCCCTATGCAGGTGCGGAGGCTCGGCGAACAAACCTTTCTGCGACGGGACTCACGGCACAAACGACTTTTCGGATGCAAAGATCACTGATGGAAGCCTCGACAAACGCGATGACTATGTGGGTAAGAAGATCACGATTCACGATAACCGTGGGATCTGCGCTCACTCGGCTCACTGCACGGACAACCTCGCGTCAGTCTTCAAGCTCAAGACGGAACCCTGGATCGATCCGGATGGCGCGGATGTGGAAGAGATCATCGCAACGATCGAGAAGTGTCCCTCAGGTGCGCTCAGCTACTCGATCGACGGCGTGGAGCATCGCGGTCAAGAGCGGGATCCGATGGTCACGGTCACCAAGGACGGTCCTTACGCGGTAACGGGCGGGATCGAACTGGTGGGACCAGAGCAAGGCGAGGGAGCCTCAAAGGAGCACTACACGTTGTGCCGATGCGGGCAATCGAAAAACAAGCCGTTCTGCGACGGGTCTCATTGGTACGCGAAGTTTCGCGACGACAAGAACTAGCTAACCCTCGAACCCCTCGCGCTTGAGCTGTTTTGGTGTCACGTGCCATGCGAGCCGGCCCGATTCGTAGTCGATCTCAGACCAACGATCGACGTCGAACTCGATACATGCGATCGCGGCCGTTGGAAAGTGTGAGATAGAACGGCCCGAGAGCGCGCGTATCAGGCTCGACCACGTAGGCTCGTGACCGGCGATCAAGAGCGTGCCGGTGGAGTCGGATTCGCTTCGAATCTCATCGATCACCGCATCGACTGATGCTCCGTAAAGTTGCTCGGTGACCCGGACCGGGCACTCCCAACGACCAGCTTCTGAAGCGAGCTCGACAGTTTGACGCGCGCGCGTCGCAGACGAAGTGAGCACCTGTTCTGGGATCGAGTCGATCGAGCCGAGATACTTGCCCATCAGCTTGGATGCGCGGCGGCCACGCTTTGCGATGGGGCGGTTGTGGTCGCGATCGTAATCCGCGCCCCAGTCTGACTTTCCGTGTCGAAATACGAGTAGAGTTCTCATAAGCCTCAACCAGAGATTTGTGTTTGATGCGCGGTGGATTGCGAATATAGAACCTTGGTCGCGATGGTTGTGGTATCATGTTGTCAAGGAGGTGTGCGATGAGTGAGTTACCGTTTCGTTGCCCGAAATGCGATCACACCGAATACGAAACCGGACAGATGCGTGCCACCGGTGGCTTTTGGAGCAAGATCTTCGATGTCCAGGGGAGGAACTTCACCACGCTAACCTGCGCCCGTTGCCGCTACACCGAGATATATCAGGCCGAGAGCAGCACGCTCGGAAGCGTGTTCGACTTCTTCACAAACTAGGCGCCAGAGAGATCCGTCTCCCCCCCGAATGAGGCGCGAGAATTGCACGGCAGTGAACCATATGCTACGATTCCCGGCCCCGTGGGCCCAGGACCCCGTGATCATCGAGGAAGACACATGGTTAAACGAACCGCCCGGGATCCAGAACTGACCAAGAAAATCGTCGATGGCCGCCTCCCGACGGCCAAATCACTAGAGCGACGACGCGACAAGAAGTCTGCCGAGAAACCCACAAAGCCAAAAAAGCTGAGGACACCAGCGGATTCGGTTCCGGTTCCCGATGTCGGCCGCGGTGGGGAGCACGATCTCAAGCTGCCCGAATACTACCTGAACCGCGAGCTAACGTGGCTCAACTTCAACTTCCGGGTTCTCGCAGAGGCCGAGCTGCCACACACACCGCTGCTGGAGAAGATCAAGTTCATCTCGATCGCAAGCTCGAACTTGGATGAGTTCTTCATGAAACGGATCGGTGGCCTAAAGCAGCAGGTCGGCGCGGGTGTGCACTTCGCGACCCTAGATGGTCGAACTCCGCTGCAGCAGATCGACGAGTGCTACGAGTTGGTTCGTGAGCTGGAGGCGCGTCGTCGTCGCGTGCTGAGGTCGGTCCTCGCGAGCCTCGAGAATCGTGGAATCAAGCTCACCACGTTTGACAAGCTCTCTAAGAACGAACGGGAGCGACTGCGGCGTTACTACTTCGAGAATGTGTTTCCGCTTGTAACACCTCAAGCGACCGACCCGGCGCACCCATTTCCATTCATCTCGAATCTCTCGCTCAACCTGCTCGTCAGCCTGCGGTATCCGAAGGACGAGGATACGCTGCTAGCGAGAGTCAAGGTCCCGATCGGCGTGGGGATCCCGCGGTTCTTGGCGGTCGACGGAGGCCACACCTTTGTCACGATAGAGAGCGTCATCGCCAGCAACCTCGACCTGCTATTTCCTGGTATGGAGATCGAAGACCACGCCATGTTCCGTGTGACTCGGAACGCCAACACGACGATCGATGAGGAAAACGCTGATGACCTGTTGGCGGTTATCGAGTCCGGGATGCGGGAGCGGAGATTCGCTCCGATCGTTCGACTCGAAGTGGCGGCCGACATGAAGTCAGAGTATCGAGGCATGCTGGCCGCAGAGCTTGGTCTCGATGAGCAAACCGACGTTTTCGATGTCCGAGGCCTGATGGCGGTGCGTGACTTGATCGAGCTCACGGATATCTCAGGAGTGCTCGAGTTGAAAGACGCCGAGCTCTTCTACCCGCCATTTCAACCGGTCGAGCATCCCGAGATGACGAGCGAGCGGAACGTGTTCCATATCATTCGTGATCAGAAGTCGATGCTGATCCACCATCCGTACCAGTCGTATGCGACGTCCGTCGAGCGATTTCTACGCGAGGCGAGTCGGGATCCGAAGGTCCGCGCGATAAAGATGACGCTGTACCGCACTTCGGCCGACTCCAAGGCGCTCCACTACCTGATCGAGGCGGCGCAGAACGGCAAGCAGGTCGCGGTCGCGGTGGAGTTGCGGGCTCGCTTTGACGAGGAGGCGAACATTCGCTGGGCTAACCGGCTGGAAGAAGCCGGGATTCACGTCACGTACGGAGTGGTCGGTCTGAAGACACATGCAAAAGCGATCCTGGTTGTACGCCAGGATTACGACGGGCTTCGCCGGTACGCGCATATGGGAACGGGCAACTACCACGCGGAAACAGCGCGCCTCTACGCCGACTTCGGTCTTATAACATGCGATGAGACCATCGGCCAGGATTTGACCGAACTGTTCAACTACTTGACCACTGGTTACCGGCCCAAGCGGGAATATCGCAAGGTCCTGCCGGCGCCCAAAATCATGAAGTCCTCTATCCTCAAGAAGATCGAGCGGGAGATCTCGCTGCATTCGGAGGAATCGCCCGGTCACATTCGGTTCAAGCTCAACGCGCTCGAGGATCCCGATGTGACGCGGGCCCTCTATCGGGCGTCGGAAGCGGGGGTCAAGGTCGATCTGATCGTCCGCGATACATGCCGGTTGCGTCCAGGTATCCCTGGTTTGTCGGACAACGTTCGGGTTGTCAGCATCGTGGGACGTTTTCTCGAGCACACCCGCGTGTATTACTTCTCGAACGGTGGAGACGAGGAGTACTACATCGGCTCGGCGGACCTGATGAAGCGAAACCTGGAGAATCGGGTGGAGATCCTGGCTCCCGTGGAAGACTCATCGCAACGGTCGCATTTGCGGTTCTTGCTGGATACTCAGCTCGACGATGACAAGAACGGTTGGGAGATGAGGCCCGACGGCAGTTATGTCCACCGAGCCATGCATGAGAAAGAGAGCGTGGGATCTCAAGAGCGGATGATCGCGTGGGCCGAAAGACGTTTGCGTGCAGCGACTCGGCTCCGTCGGCGTCGGCCCGAAGGGTTCAGACGCAGAAACGTGCGTTGAGATGTTGTACGTCCAGCTTGACCCCGAGTCACCACCGGGCGCGGCGGTCAAGCAGGCCCTCCTCCCGTTGTTCAACACGATGCGAGACAACGAGCAGGCGGTTCGGTCGGGAACCGATCCGGACGGCTTGCACGACTTTCGGGTCGCCAGTCGTCGATCGCGGGTCATACTAGCGCGGGCTAAGAAGGTTGTTATAGCCCCGCGCTTTAAGCGCTGTCGGCAAGACCTCCGTTGGCTCGCCAAAACGACCAATCGCAGTCGCGACCTCGACGTCGCTCTGGCGTCATTAGCAGCTTACCGTTCGACCCTACCCCCGCGAGACGCCGATGAGCTTCTGCCGTTCGAGCACGATCTGCGAGAACGAAGGCGTGGAGGGCACGACAAGGTCCGCAATGCCATCGATAGCCGTCGTTACGGGCGCTTCACGAACAAGTACGGAACGCTCCTAACCACACCCGCGGAGGAACGCGTCGGTTCGGGTACGATAGTCGAGTTCGCATCGGCCTGGATCTGGGCCGCGTACGGACGCGTTTTGCGAAAGGGTCGGGCGACTGGTCCAACTCCATCCGTCAAGGATCTCCACAAGCTGAGGTTGGCGTGCAAGAGGCTTCGGTACTTGATCGAAGTCTACGAAAGCCTGTACGCAGGAGAGAAGATCGCCGAGTTGATCGACACCCTGCAGGAGTTCCAGACTCTGCTCGGAGACCTGCACGACGCCGACGTTCAGCGTCGCGAGGTGGAGGGGTTCATCCGCACAACGACAACCCCGGCCACCCGGGTTATAAACGCGTTCGTTGGAGACCTGGCAGATCGCATCGTCAAGATCCGGACGGAGTTCGGTCGACGGTTCGACACCTTTGCTCGACCGTCCAACGAGTGGCTTTTTCGGGAGTTGTTTCGGGTCCGCGGGTAGCCGCGTTACACCAATGCGTCAGTAGACCTCAGGGATAAACGTCTGATCCGACATCGGCGGGCGCACGTAACCGCCACGCTGGCGAGGCGACAGCTCGACCGGCTCGGGGGTCAAGTCTTCATAGTCGAACAGGCTCAGCAAGTGAGTGATGCAGTTCAATCTTGCTCGCTTCTTGTCGTCTGCATTGACCACGTACCACGGTGCCTGCTTGATGTCGGTATACGCGAACATCGCATCCTTGGCTTTCGAGTACTCGACCCACTTCAAGCGCGCCTGTAGGTCCATCGGGCTCAGCTTCCAGCGTCGTCTGGGGTCATCGATGCGTTGTTGGAAGCGTGCTTCTTGCTTTTCGTCGCTGACCGAGAACCAGTACTTGATCACGTTGATATGCGATCGGACGAGGGCACGCTCGAATTCGGGCACGCTCCGGAAGAACTCCTCGACCTCTTCCTCCGTGCAGAAGCCCATGACACGCTCGACGCCGGCGCGGTTGTACCAACTACGATCGAAAAGGACCATCTCGCCGGCTGCCGGAAGCTCCGCCACGTAGCGTTGAAAGTACCACTGTGTCTTCTCGCGTTCGGTCGGCGTGCCGAGCGCCACAATGCGTACGATGCGCGGGTTGCAACGTTGCGTAATGCGCTTGATGACACCGCCCTTTCCGGCGGCATCGCGACCCTCGAAGATCACGATCGCCTTCGCGCCGGTGTGCTTTATCCACTGCTGCAGCTTGACGAGTTCGGTCTGCAGCCGCGCGAGTTCGCTGTTGTACGTGCGCTTGTCGAGCGGAGTTTTCTCGTTCGTCATCGTTGAGCCTTAGTTGGGAGCGAGACCTTTGTCGACCAGCTCTTTGAGTGCCGATGCGGACTTCTTCAGGTGGTGCAAGCCCATCCCCTCCAGTATCGGTTGGGCCTTCGTGAACTGGATCTCGGCGTAGTCGACGATCTGGATGTGGTTGCCCCACGGATCGAGAAAGTCGCGCCCCGAGGCTGACATTATCTCAGCTCCGGCCGCTCGCGCGGCGCGGACGACCTTCTTGACGTCGTCGACGACAAGGCCGAAGTGGCGATGGGTGTCGGGAGCCTGAGATCGGCCCTCGCTCAGGGCGATGAACTGATCGCCCAGATCGATGAACGCCATCCCCTTCCCGCGGCTTCGAAGCCGCAGATCGAACAACTGGCCGTAAAACTCCAGTGCGGCGTCGATGTCACCGACTTCCAACGCCACGTGGTTCACCCCAACGGCTCGGGCCGGTCGGGCACTCCGATCGGGTGAATTGGCCATCGACGCCTACGATAGCAGCTAGTTGGACAGGGCACCACCGTTGTGGGGGTCAAACCGGCGGTCTCGGCTCGACGTTTTCAAGCAGGGAGCAAGGGAGCGGTATGAGAGCTTGCCCGAGCCAGCGACGCTACACATTGATCGGGCTCCTGCTTGGAGTCGCCGCGTTCGTGTACCCGGCCGATTCGGGTGCCCAGGCCTTAGCCCGCAGCGATGTTCGACCGACCGCGATTCCGCTATTTGGGTTGGATTCACCGCCCGGCGCGTCGGCGGAACTCGACAGCCTGCTGGAGATCCTCGATCGGTTCGATCGGGAACGCGTCGACGAGCTGGTGGCGCGCTACGATCAGCGCGGCAACGCCGAGAAACGACGCTTGGAACAGCGCTTTGGTGTGATCCAACACCGCTTCCGAGTAGACGCCGACCCGCGAGGGATCTTTCGACGCTGGGTCGCCGCTGGCCGCACGGAGCCGGTCCTCATAGACGCGCTCAAGGAGATCACGCAGGGTCGGTATGCCGCCTACTACTTCTTTGATGGCGTCATTCGCCCCAACGTCTTTGCGTCTGATCGTTACCTAGCGCGGCAGAAGAGCGCCATTCACGAAAAGGTCCACGTGATCCAACCCGCGATCTATCGGCAGCTGGGGCTTCGATGCGGTTGGACAAACCCTCTCGATCCATGCGTTCGAAGCCTCGAACCGGTGGCGGTTTACCTGACCGAGTACGCGATGTTGAACCGGCGCTCACCGCATCTGTCTGATGGAAGCATCAACCGGGCGATCGAGGGCTATTTGGTACTGGAGGCTGAGCGCTGCCAGCACGCCGGCGGTACCCCAAGGTGCCCGGCAGCACATCGTCTTCATGAGTACATCGAGTTACCGCTCGAGGTCGCCCGGTTGGTGGAACGTCACGGCCTCGAGGGCGGCATCGCGAGGTTCGTCAACCACCTGTAAGGGTTCCCGCTGGACTTTAGGGGGCCGGCCAATCGCTGAGAATGATCCCGAGGTCGATATTCGGGGCGATCAGGCAGATGTGGCCGTGGCCGTGTAGCACGCGAGAAGTCGCGCGCGGTAACCGTTCCGCCATATACTGAGCTTGCTCAACGGACGGAACGAGGTGGTCTTCCTCTGCCGCGAGCAACAGGGTCGGCGCGGTGATCTGATGCAGCTGGTCGCGGACATCGTAACGCTTCAAGATTCGAAGCCGGTTCAGGTACCCGTGTCGGGTTGTTCCGGCGGTGAGCTTGAGGAATCGACGAATCTCGTCACGGTGAGTGAACTGAGAGTGGAGGCGCGTGGCCGTGAACTGTCGCACCAGTGTCATCGCCTTCCATGGAAAGATCTGTAGGGTTGGGATTACGACCCTCAGCCGCGTCTGGGGCAGGAACCGTGGGAACGAGTTAATGATTACGAGCGCCCGCACGAGCTCCGGTCGTTTCAGGGCAAAGCTGAGCGCGAGCGTACCGCCGAACGATTCGCCGAGAATAATGGCTGGCTCGCTTGAGGGAGAGATCGATCGAATCACGCCGGCTAGGTCATCGATCAACGTCGCCATTTCAGACGCCGTATCGCGTAAGGCGTATGTGGCGACGCGATAGTCTCGTGCCAGGAACGGTTTCTGCCGGTAGAAGAGCTTACCCGTTCCGTCCATACCGGGAACGCAAACCAGGGGCGGACCTGATCCGTCAACCGATACGCCTGGGTCGTATGAACCACCAGCAGACATTCCGCTACAATGATGAACGATAAGAAACCGCGTGTCGACCGGGAAGGTCGAATCAGCCGCTATGCGCGAGTAGCCTGGGCGTTTGTGACGCTATTCGTTGTAGAGAGCATCGTCTTTGGGTTGTCGGTGCTGCCGGCGGCGTTGTTCTGGGAATGGCATTTTAGTTGGACACTGTCGCCTCAATGGTTGCGCGTGGTTGTTCTCGCGATGTCGTTCGTGCCCGCCTACATGCTCTTCGCGATATCGCTCATGGTTCTCTCGGGTTGGGCCACCGGGATTACGGGGTGGCGGACCCCACCCAACGTCGAGCTCAAGATATCGGACCTCGACTGGAAACTCCTCGATTGGGCCCGCTACATGGTGTCGACGCACCTGGTGCGGATCTTCGCCGGCGTTCTGTTCCGATCGACTCCTCTGTGGACGATGTATCATCGGTTGAACGGGGGGTGTATCGGTCACCGTGTTTACATCAACAGCATCTCGCTCACCGACCACAACCTGCTCGAGTTCGACGATCGCGTCGTGATCGGCTCCGACGTTCATCTCTCGGGTCATACGGTCGAGGCAGGAGTGCTCAAGACCGCCCCGGTGAAGCTCGGGCGCAATGTCACGATCGGCATCGGGAGCGTAGTTGGCATCGGTGTGGAGGTCGGCGCCAACGCGCAGGTTGGCGCGCTCAGCGTGGTACCCAAGTTTAGGAAGCTGGAGCCTGGCTCGATCTACGGTGGGGATTCGATCAAACGCCTAGATGGGTCGGCCTGACACGGGGCTGGACGCTCGCTCCTCCCACCAGGCGATTGTTTGGCGCAGGCCCTCTTCCAGCGGTACGTCGGCCTCAAAGCCGAATAGCTCCCGTGCGCGACTCGTTTCCAGCGATCGCCGCAACTGGCCATCGGGCCTTGACGAGTCCCAACAGATTTCACCCTCAAAGCCCGTCAGCTTGGCGATCAGGGTGACGACCTCTCGAATCGTTATTTCTTGCCCGGTGCCGATGTTGACGGGTTCCGGCCCGTCATAGTGTTTGGTCGCCAATAAAACCGCCCGGGCCGCGTCGCCGACGTATAGAAACTCGCGACTGGCCACACCCGTGCCCCACACATCAACCCTGTTGGCGCCAGCATCTCTTGCCTCGACGAACTTGCGGATCAGAGCAGGAATGACATGGCTCGTCTCTAGGTCAAAGTTGTCCCTCGGGCCGTAGAGGTTTGCCGGCACGAGATGGATCCCGATCAGGCCATACTGTCTCCGGTAGCCCTGGAGCATCACAAGCAGTGCTTTCTTGGCCACTCCGTACGGGGCGTTCGTTTCTTCCGGGTAGCCATCCCAGAGGTCGTCTTCATGGAGGGGAACTCGAGCCCCACTGGGGTATTCGCATGCGCTTCCTATCTGCACGACTTTTTCGACACGGTGGCGCCTGCTCTCTTCGATCACATTGAGACCCATCACCATGTTGCCATAGAAGAACCGGCCCGGCTCGGCGGCATTGGCGCCTATTCCGCCGACGTCGGCAGCGAGGTGGACGACGATCTCAGGATTCGCTTCAGCAAACAGCTCACGCGTCGCCTCTTGTTCGGTCAGGTCATGATCACGACTTCGGACAACCGTTGTTTGCGCCCCCTCGGCATCGAGGAGCGATGTCAGGTGGGACCCAAGGAAGCCGCTGCCACCCGTCACTAAGATCCGTTTTTGGTTGAGCTCCATTAATCGTGGCGACCCTGACGCCATTCCACCTGCTTCAGTCCCGCGTCTACCAGGGTCCGCTCGTGAGCGGCGAGCTCCATGTCGGCTTCGACCATCATCTCGACCAGCTGATCAAACGCCACGGTGGGTTCCCACCCGAGCACACGTCGGGCTTTTGACGCATCACCCTCCACCATATCGACCTCCGCCGGACGCAGGTAGCGCTGATCGATTTTTACGTACTGCTCCCAATCGAGGTTGACCAGAGCGAAAGCGGCTTCGCAGAATTCACGAACCGAGCGTCGCGTTCCTGTCGCGATCACGAAATCGTCGGGCTCGTCTTGTTGCAACATCAGCCACATCGCGCGGACGTAGTCGCCGGCGAAGCCCCAGTCGCGCTCAGCATCCAGGTTGCCGAGGTAGAGTCGTTCCTGTAGACCGCGCTTGATCCGTGCGACTGCCCGTGTGATCTTTCGAGTGACAAACGTTTCGCCGCGCCGAGGCGATTCGTGATTGAACAGGATCCCATTACAGTTGAACATCCCGTAGGCTTCACGGTGGTTGAGCGTCTGCCAAAAGGCGTACACCTTGGCCACCGCGTAAGGGCTGCGCGGGTGAAACGGGGTCTCCTCGTTCTGTGGCACTTCAGTCGCCTTGCCGAACATCTCTGACGACGATGCCTGGTAGAAACGCACGGGTTGGTCGAGTTGGCGAACGACTTCGAGCAGACGCAGCGTACCGAGTGCGACAACATCCGCGGTGTAGATCGGGTTCAGAAACGAAACTGCCACGTGGGATTGCGCCCCGAGGTTGTAGACCTCAGTTGGTTGGATTTCTTGAAGCAGCCGACTCAGCGTGTTGCCGTCGGTCAGGTCCCCATAGTGGAGGAACAATCGCGCGGACTCGAGGTGGGGATCTAGGTAAAGGTGGTCTATACGCTCGGTCCCAAACGTGGACGAGCGCCTGACGAGTCCGTGTACCTCGTAACCCTTGGCCAAGAGGAATTCAGAGAGGTACGACCCGTCTTGACCGGTGATACCGGTGATAAAGGCGCGCTGTGCCACCCCCGCCCCTAGAACAGGTTCTTGAGCACGAACATTACGTTTGCTGGTCGCTCGGCCAATCTACGCATGTACCAAGGGTACCAGTCAGGGCCGTAGCTGATCAGGACGCGAACGTGATGTCCTTCTGCGACGAATCGGCGCTGATCGCTTATCCCGATTCCGTAAAGCATCTGGATCTCGTACGCGTCTGAGGGAACCTCAGCAGAATTGGCCTGTTGAACAATTTGCTTGAGCAGTGGCACATCGTGGGTGCCAAAGGCTGCACGCAGGCCGTTGCCGATGTGCGGCAACATCATCTCGGCGCACTTCATGAAGTTGTCGTCGACGTCTTGTTTTCTCGGGAAAGCGACGTCTTTGGGCTCCATGTAGGCTCCCTTTACGAGCCGAATCGCCGGGTTCAGCGGGATCAACTCGTTGAGATCGTCGGCCGTGCGATAAAGGTACGATTGCAGACACACCCCGATGTTGGAGAACCGTTGGCGAGCGCGCCGATATAGCTCGAGAGTGATATCGACGTAATCGCTCAACTCCATGTCGATCCACACCCAGTTGTCCTTCTGCCCAGCGTGCTCGATAAGCGACTCCAGCTTCTGGTACGTGTATTCGTGATCGAGATCGAGGCCGAGTTGGGTCAGCTTGATCGACACCTCGGTCTTGAGTCCCTGCTCGTTGATGTGATCGATCGCTCGCAGGTAATGAGCCGTAACGGCGTCCGCTTCGCTGAGATCGTTCAGGTTCTCCCCGAGCCGGGTGATGATCGTGGTCATCCCCAACGTGGATAGCTTCTCAGTGACCGACAGGGCCGACTCGACATCCTCCCCCGGCATGAAGCGGCGGACCGCCCGGCGAACTGGGGGCAGCCGCGGCACGGTGCGTTTGAGCCGCGGGTTTTGCGATGCCCAGAGGAGGGCGCTCTTGGCTGGATTCAAGGACTCGTCTCCGTTTGCGTGGACCTCATGGACTCGGAGGTTAAACTAGATCACGTCGATCGAAAAGCCGCGAGGGGTTTATCCGGGAGGCAAGTCAATGAGAATCCGTGCCGCCGTCCTCGAGGAGTTCGGCCAGCCGTTGGTTGTTCAGGACGTCGATCTGGGGCACCCCAAGGCGGGGGAGGTGCTCGTCAAGGTGCACGCTTGCGGGGTGTGCCACACCGATTTGTACACCGCCAGCGGCGCTGACCCCAGCGGGTACACCCCGTGTGTGCTCGGCCACGAGGGCGCCGGTGTCGTGACCGAGGTCGGGGCAGGAGTGACGCTCGTCCGGCCCGGCGACCACGTGATCACTCTATTCTCGCCCGAATGTGGCGAATGCATTCATTGCAGGAGCGGTAAGACCAATATCTGCTTGGCGATTCGCGAGCAGCAGGGGCAGGGGTACCTCCCCGATGGTACGCCGCGGTTGTCGCGTCATGGTGAGCCGATGCGTCATTTCATGGGCACCAGCACGTTTGCCGAGTACACCGTGATGCCGGAGATCGCGCTTGCCAAGATCGACCCCGCAGCGAGTCTCGAAACCGTGTGTATGCTGGCGTGCGGAGCGACCACCGGGCTAGCGGCGGCGCTGTGGAAGACCGAGGTCGAAGCTGGGTCGACGTGCGCGGTTTTTGGCTGTGGGATGGTAGGTCTCGGAGCTGTGCTCGGGTGTGCGATGCAGGGTGCGGAGCGAGTCATCGCCGTTGACCTGTCGGAGACACGTCTCGAGCTGGCGAGGGGGGCGGGCGCGACAGATACGATCGTTGCCGACCAGGATCCGGTGGACCGTATTCTGGAGATGACCGATGGCTTTGGTGCCGACTACACGTTCGAGGCGACCGGGCTGGTCAAGGTCATGGGCCAGGCGGTTGAGGCGGCGCGCATGGGATGGGGTACCTGTACCGTCCTGGGTGTTGCCGGCAAGGGCGAAGCGCTCGAGATCATCCCGCGCTTTCTGATCACCGGGCGCAAGGTCCAGGGCGGCAGCTTTGGCGGCGCGCGCGGCCGGACACACGTACCCCAGCTGGTCGACTTATATCTGCAAGGCAAACTCGATCTGGATCCGTTCGTCTCGCATCGGTTGACTCTCGACCAGGTGAACGAGGGCTTCGAGCTGATGGAGGCCCAGGACGGGATCCGGTCGGTGATTGTTTTCGACGCCACGTGAGCGGCGATCCGCCCTCGGTCCCTCTTGATCGGAGGAAAGCCCCATGACCAACGACGACTACCCAGTGCGCTTTGACGTCGACTACCCTGAGAAGCTCGACCAGCTGACGACCGCGTTCCGGATAGTGATGATCATCCCGATTGCGATCGTCCTGGCGACGGTCTCTGGCGCCATGTTCTCCGAGACCGGAGAGGGGGCGCAAGGCGGTGGTGCCGTGGGTGGGGGTCTTCTGATTGCCGGACCGCTGCTGATGATCCTCTTTCGGCAGAAGTATCCGCGCTGGTGGTTCGACTGGAACCTCGCGCTGTTGCGTTTCACCGCACGTGTCGAGGCGTATTTCCTACTGCTGACCGATACGTATCCATCGACTGACGAGGAGCAAGCCGTGCACCTCGACATCGACTACCCCGACGTCGAGCGGGACCTCAACCGCTGGCTCCCGCTCGTCAAATGGCTGCTCGCGATCCCGCACGTCGTCGTATTGGTTTTCCTGTGGCTTGCGGCTCTGGTCTCGGTCTTCATCGCCTGGTTCGCGATTCTGTTCACGGGTCGGTATCCGAAAGGGCTATTTGACTTTGTCGTCGGTGTCATGCGCTGGACTTGGCGCACCGTCGCCTACGCGATGGTGTTGACGACGGATCGTTATCCGCCGTTCCGCTTGGCTTAAGGTGCGGTGGTGGCGACGGCGAAAGGGAAAGCGAGCCCGCTACGAGGGTCTCGAGTTCGGCGAGGTGGGTCACGTGACCCCTCCGCGCGCGTGGGTCGCCCGGGGGCGCTCAGGCCCGCTTTCATGGGAGGCTCGAGCCGAGCGTGAGTCGGAACGCGTTGCCTGGGAGCTGAGCGTGCAGGGCACGCTGACGGGAACTCAGGTCGCGTCGGGAACCGCCGCTGACGCCTATTCGGCACAAGACCACTGCCGGGCTGCGCTTCGAAAGATCATCGACGAACACAACGAATTCGCCGATATCGCCTAACGACATCCTATAGCGTGGAAGTGTGGCTCCGTTGACACGAGCCATAGCTTAAGTATATACTTATATAAGTAATGGCTTATCAACTCGTCCTGAGCGCCCTTTCTGATCCCACTCGCCAGGCATTGCTAGAGCGCTTGCGAGAGGGACCCCTCTCGGTCGGCGAGCTGGCGCGACGTCTGCCAGTGAGTCAGCCCGCCGTATCGCAACACCTGCGGGTGCTGCGGGAGGCTGGACTGGTCACGTTGCGGAAGGACGGCGCCCGCCGGATCTACAGCTTGGACCCGACTGGGCTGGACGAGCTGCGGGCTTACGTCGAGTCGTTCTGGAGCACGGTGCTGGACGCCTACGCAGCGCGTAACGAGGAGCGGCTTGAGGGTGCAATCAAAGAAGAGAAGGAGAAGTCCAACGATGGATGAAGTCCGATCAAAGACCGACATCCCGCCAGTCGAGAGCACGATCGCCGTCGCCTGGGATCAGGAACTCGCGTTTCGGCGGTTCACCGAGAAGATCGCCGAATGGTGGCCGCTAGAGACCCATTCGATGGGTCAGGAGGAGGCGGTCACCGTTGTGTTCGAGACGCGGGAGGGCGGCCGAGTGTACGAGCGCTCGACCGATGGCGCCGAGACGACGTGGGGAATCGTGTTGGCGTGGGACCCGCCCCACCGCTTCGTCATGAGCTGGCATCCCGGTCGCGAGCCGTCTACCGCGCAGGAGCTGGAGGTCGCGTTTCAGCCCTCCGACGGGGGCACTCGGGTCGCGGTGACCCATACTGGGTGGGAGAAGCTTGGCGAGGAAGGAGCCACCATGCGTGCCAACTACAGCCAGGGTTGGGTCTTGGTGCTCGATCGCTACCGCGGGGCCGATGAAACACGATCGGCGGCCAGTTCGTAGGGATACCTAAAGCGGGTAGAAGAGAATAAATTGAACCTCTTCTGGCCAGGGTGCCTCTCTATCATACGTATCTATTAGCCCACTACAGATAGGCCATGCGACTACCAGAGCTTTGCATCCAGCGACCTGTTCTCGCGAGCATGATGAGCGCCACCTTGGTGCTCTTTGGCATCATCGGGTTCACCCGTCTTCCGGTGCGCGAGTTCCCCGACGTCGACTCGCCGATCGTGAACGTGACCACGGTGCTGCGTGGAGCTAATCCGCGTGTCATCGAATCGACAGTTACCGACGTGCTCGAAGAGGAGCTGAGCACGATCCCCGGTGTCCGGACCTTGACCAGCGCGAGCTCCGAGCAGTTCAGCTCGATCACGCTCGAGTTCACGCTCGACCGCGACCTCGAGGCTGCCGCCCAGGATGTTCGTGACAAAGTTTCACGAGTGCGGGGCCGTCTCCCGCAAGAGGTCGAGGAGCCGGTTGTGGAGAAGCAGGACGCCGACGCCCAGCCGTTCTACTGGCTCGCGCTGTCGGGTGAGAACTACGACCTGCTCAAGCTCTCCGACATCGGTGACCGGATCGTAAAGAACCGATTGCAGTCGGTCCCCGGCGTAGGTCGGGCACAAGTCTTCGGCGAGCGGCGCTACTCGATGCGCGTTTGGCTCTCCCCAACCGAGATGGCGTCGCGCGGGGTTACCGTCCAGGACGTCGAGGCGGCCATCCAGAGTCGCAACGTCGAGGTACCCGCCGGTCGCATCGAGTCCGATCGCCGCGAGTTTACCGTTCGGTCGCTCGGTGAGCTTAAAACACCCGAGGAGTTCGCTAATCTGACGGTCGCCAGCCAGAACGGGCAGCTCATAAAGCTCCGCGACATCTCGCGCGTCGAGCTGGGCCCGGAGGACGACCGGGCGATCCTGCGGTTCAAGGGCGTTTCGGCGGTTGCGATCGGGGTCGTTCGGCAGTCGAAGTCGAACCTGGTTGAGGTGTCCGATCGGGTCCGCGACGAGCTACCGGCTATCCAAGCCGCGCTCCCGCCCGGGGTGCAGCTCGATACGGCATTCGACACTGCGGTTTTCGTGCGGCGCTCGATCCGCGAAGCCGAGGAGACGCTCATCCTGGCCGGGATACTCGTGGTTCTGATCATTTTCGTTTTCTTGCGAAACCTGCGCGCGACGATAATTCCGGGTTTAGCGATCCCGACTTCGATCATCGCCGCCTTCGCGGTGATGTTCTTTCTCGGGTTCACGATCAACAACTTCACGCTGCTGGCGCTGATACTGTCGATCGGCATTGTCGTCGATGACGCCATCATCGTGATGGAGAACGCCTACCGGCATCAAGAGGAGCTCAAAGAACCGCCCGACTTGGCGGCGATCCGTGGTACCAACGAGATCAAGTTCGCAGTGATCGCGACAACGGTGGCACTGGTAGCGGTGTTCGCGCCGCTGCTCTTTCTTCGCGGCACGATAGGGCGACTGTTCAATGAGTTCGGCGCAGCAATGATCGGCGCGGTCGTGGTGTCGAGCTTTGTGGCGCTCTCGCTAACGCCGATGCTGAGCGCTAAGATCCTGCGTGTCCCCAAGAGTCATGGCAAGCTGTTCTACGCGTTCGAGCGCACCTTTGAGCACATCGCGGCGCTCTACGCGACCAGCCTCGGTTGGGCGATGCGCCGCCGCCGCGCCGTCATTGCGGTCGCGCTGGCGACCGTGCTCGTGGCGGTGGGTGCCTTCAAGATGTTGAAGCGTGAGTTTGTGCCGCCCGAGGATCGCGGTTGGTTCATGTCGATCGTGGTCGCGCCGGAGGGCTCGTCGAAGGAGTACACTGACGGCTATCAGCAGCAGGTCGAACAGATTCTCGGGAAGACCGAGGACGTCGAGGCGTACTTCAGCATCGTCGGTTGGAACGGCCGAGTGAACAGCGGAATCATCTTCAGTCGATTGACGGACTGGGACGAACGCGACCGCGACGTCCAGGACATCATCGGCGAGATCCAGCCGCAGTTTTTTATGCTCCCGGGCGTGTTTGCGTTTGCCAACAACCCGCCCGCGTTTGGATGGCAGAGTCCGGTGCAGTTCGTGGTTCGAAACCCTGACTTTGAGGCCTTGTCGACCGGGCTCGAGACGTTCACCAATGCGGCCCGTCAGATTCCGGGTCTGGTCAACGTCGATACCAACCTGCGGGTCAACAAGCCCGAGTTGGTGGTGCGGTACGATCGCGACCGGGCCGAGGATCTGGGGGTCCCGATCCGCGATGTCTCAAACACGCTGCAGACGATGTTGGGGGGACGCGAGGTGAGCACGTTCACCCGCGATAACAAGCTGTACGACGTGATCATGCAGCTGGAGCCCAACGACCGCGCGTCGCCGAGCGACATGCGTGGGCTCCGGGTCCGCGGCAAGGACGACCAGCTGATAAGCCTAGATGCAGTAGCCAGCGTAGAGGAGGGGCTCGGTCCACGCCAGCTCAACCACTACGACCGCGTGCGCTCGTTCACGTTGACCGGCAATATGGCACCCGGCTTCACCCTAGGTGAGGCGATCGACCAACTGCGAGCGGTCGGCGACTCGGTTTTGCCGGCCGGTTCGACGATCGCCTTGAGCGGAGAGTCGAGGGAGCTCGAGGAGAGCGGCCGCACGCTCTACTTTGTGTTCTTGCTGGCGTTGGTGATCGTGTTCATGGTGCTGGCCGCGCAGTTTGAATCGCTGGTGCACCCGTTCACCGTGTTGTTGTCGGTCCCGCTGGCGGTGACTGGTGCGCTCGTCATGTTGCTGCTTGCGCAATCGACGCTCAATCTCTACAGCCAGATCGGCATGGTGTTGTTGATCGGCCTGGTGACCAAGAACTCGATTCTGCTCGTCGAGTACGCGAACCGATTGATGGATAGCGGGCTCGAACCGGTCAAGGCGATGCTCGAGTCAGGCCGCATCCGGCTTCGGCCGATTCTGATGACCGCCGTTGCGACGATCATGGGCGCGATGCCGATCGCGCTGGGTATCGGCGCCGGCTCGGCCAGCCGCCGGCCGCTGGGCTACGCCATCGTCGGCGGGCTGCTGTTCTCGACCGCGCTCACGCTCTACCTGGTGCCGGTCGTGTATACGCTGTTGGCTGAGGTACGCGGTCGTGTCGGTGCTCGCGGTGGGGCTTCGGAACCGATTCAGCCGGTTCCCGTGGAGGTAAAGTGAACCGATTCTGTATTGCGCTAGCGCTGCTTTTAGCGGCGCCCACATTCGCGACCGCTCAGGAAGTGGCCGGACAGGAGTTCCCCGAGGTGACGCTGGCCGAGGCGTTGCGGCGAGCGGCTTCGCTCGACCCTAACTACGTCGCGGCGCTCAATGAAGTCGGCGACGCCAACTGGCGCCGGGTCGCCGCATACTCGGCGTTTCTCACCCCAGCGGTGAGCTTTCAGTCGACTTCGACGACGTTTAGCTCGGACATCTTCAACGTCGGTACGAACCGGCTGACCGATCGCATCGTAGACGCACGACTGAGTGCTAGCTACGACGTTTTCCGGGGCGGCGGGAAGTTCTTTGATCTATGGAGTGCGCGGGCCGGGCTGAGGAGCGCACGGGCCAACGAGCGCCAGGCACGGTTCGAGAGCGCGCTTCAAACCGAGTCCGACTACTACGCGGTTGTCGCGGAGGAAGAGCTGACGCGGGTCGCGTCCGAGCGCGTGCGCCGCGCCGAGGAGCAACTCTCCGTCGCGCGGGCCCGCGTCGTCTCGGGAGCGGCGGTGCAATCGGACTCGCTACAGCTGTTCCTGGAGCTAACCCGTGCCCAGGTCGATCTGTTGCGTCAAGAAGCAAACCTGCGGGTGTCGCGATACCAGCTCGGTCGCCGTATCGGGGCCGACGGACCCGTCAACGCGGCTCCGCTCGATACGCTGCCGGCGCCATCGCTGCCGGTGTCCGAAGCGGAAGCAGTCGCTGAGGCGGTGCAAGGCAGTCCGCGCATCGTTCAAGCGCAGGCCGACGCTGCGGCTGCCAATTCGGCTTTCAAATCGGTCTGGTCGCAGTACCTGCCGAGTTTCACGTTCTTTACTCAATACACCGGTTTTGATGAATCGTTTTTCCCGGACGCGACCGAGCGAACGCTGTGGGGTTTTTCACTCGACATACCGATATGGGACAATGCCCAGCGTGAGCTGCGGCTATCGGAAGCGCGCACGACCAAAGCCATCACTCGCGCGCTACGTGACGATACCGAACGTGGTGTCGCGCGCGACGTCGTGGAGGCGTATCAGTTCTACGAGACCGCTCGGGCGGCGGCTGGATTGGCGATGACCGCGGTTGTCGTAGCGCGCGAGAATTTGCGCGTCCAGGAAGAGCGATACCGAGCTGGGGCGACGACGATCATCGATCTCATAACGGCTCAAGTCGATCTGGCGGACGCTGAGGCGGGCGTAGTTCAAGCGCGGCAGGAAACGCGGCTCGCACTGGCCGGTCTGGAGGCGATCCTAGGCCGGCGGCTGTTCCCGGACCGGGCCGCGCCATGAGCACGAACAATAGATATGAGAGGGGACCCACGATGGGGCTCGATAGGTTGACAATCATCGCGCTGACCGCCGCACTGACGGCGTGTGGTAGCGCGGAATCGAACGAAGGCGGTCCCGGCGGGGATGGTCCACCACCGATGCCGGTCGAGGTCGCGACCGCTCAGCAGGACACGGTGATCGACGAGCTGCTCGCGACAGGCCAGATCGAGGCCGTTCAGGCGATCGAGCTCAAACCCGAGGTCGAGGGGCGATTGGTTAGCATACTGGCCCGCGAGGGCGCGGTGGTCGGCCGCGGCACACCGCTGTTCAAGATCGATGACGCGGAGTTGAGTGCGCTGGTGGCGCAGCTCGAAGCCGAGCGCGACTTGGCGGACCAGGCGCTAAAGCGTACCCGCGACCTGCTGGAGCGCAACGCGTCATCGCAGGCCGATCTCGAAGAGGCCGAGGCGAACCAAAGAAGCACACAGGCTCAACTCGAGCTCCAACAGGTGAGGCTCGAGCGGACCGTCGTTCGCGCGCCGTTCGCCGGCACGGTTGGTGAGCGCCACGTCTCGATCGGTGATTACGTGACGACGTCGACGGCGCTGACGACGTTGCAGACGATCGATCCGCAACGAGCGGTGTTTCAGATTCCCGAGCGCCACGCCAACCGGTTGGCTCTCGGCCAAACAGTGCGGTTTCAAGTAGCGGCCGTTCCGGAACACGACTTTGTCGGTGAGGTCGACTTCGTCGACCCGCGAGTCCAGCTCCCGGGGCGTATGATCACCGTCAAGGCGAAAGTCCCTAACCCGGACCGCGAACTCAAGCCGGGGATGTTCATCGAGACCCGGCTGGCGATCGAGGTGCGGCCGCAAGCGATCGTGGTCCCGGAGGACGCGATTCTGCCGCTCCAAGGGGCGAACTACGTTTGGGTGATCGAAGAGGGGACGGCTTCGCGACGCGAGGTCGAATTAGGCGTCCGTGTGCCGGGCTTTGTCGAGGTCAGGGGTGGTGGCGTTCCGGCCGATGCCCAGGTCGTCGTCGGCGGTCTTGAGCGCCTTTCCGAAGGCGCGCCGGTCATGCCGATGCCTCCGGGCGGGATGGCTGCCGGTGGTGGTCCCGGCGGGCAGGTGCCTCCAGGCGACGAGGGCGAGAAGCCGCCCGAGCCGTGACCTGAAACCCAGACCCCCGTTCAATCGTATAACCCCAGTAATCGTCCGACCTTTCTCCATCCGTGTCTACCAACAGCAACCGCGAGGGAAGCCGATGCGCACCGCTTTTCTGTTCGTGTTCCTCATGCTGGCCGCCGTGTTCGTGGCGCCGGGTCTGCAGGCCCAAGGCGCGATCGAGGCGCCAGAGGGGTTCACGATGTATACGATACAGGGCCCTGGCATCAATGCGCCGCCGATGCCGTTCAAGATCGAGGGTGACAAGTTCCTAGCGCCCGAAGGTGGGATGGTCACCATCACAGAGAGTTACCTCACCGAAGACCGGGTCGATTTCAAGATGCAGGTCCCAGGCGCCGATGTGCACTACGTCGGAGCACGCGATGGTGACGTGTTTGCCGGCTTTGGCTTCGTGCGCGAGGGGGATCAGCGTGACGTGGCGCCGGTCAGCTTTGTACCGGTAGGCGCAACCGCCACGATCCAGCCCGATCCATCGATCTTTGCGGCCGCGCCCGGGATCTCGCGCGTCGAGGTCGTGCCGGGTGAAGCCACGCTAGAACCTGGCCAGCCGCGCCGTTTCGTCGCCCGCGTGTACGACGAAGCCGGCAACGAGATCACCGACCCCGACGTCGAGTGGTTTGCCGGCGGTTCGCGGACGCGGATCGACACCGAAGGCGAGGTCGTATCGCTGGAGGCTGGCACGAAGCAGATCGTGGCGCTGGTTGATGGAGCGATCGGGATGGCCGAGATCACGGTGCTCAATCCGCAGATCGACTCGCTGACGATCTTCAACGACGTACCTGGTGAGCTGGCGGTTGGCAGTCAGGTGCCGCTCGAGCTGGATGCTATGAACTCGGTCAATCGTTGGGTGCTCGACCCCGAGGTCGAGATCCGTTCGAGTGCCCCGGACGTGGTAGCCATTGAAGGTCACACGCTGGTAGCGCGATCCCCGGGTCGGGCGACGGTCACGGTGCAAGCTGACAGGGCGATGGCTGAGTACGCGCTCAACGTCGTGCCGGGTGCGGGTGGTGCGCTGTCGATCGCTGGTGTGCCGGCTGGAGCTGTACGCACCGGCGATGTCGTCCAGTTATCATTGAATGAGGAACACGCTCACCCGGTGTGGTCGGTTTCGGAGCCCGGCGCCGAGGTGTACGCTGACGGTTCGTTCGTTGCCGAGCGACCGGGTCGCTACACGATCGTTGCGGTGTTGGGCGATCGGGTCGCGACCTCCTCGATCGAGGCCGAGTCGCGCGGCGTAGCTGGCAAGATCCACATCAACGGCCACGGCGTGAACACCGAGACGCACACGGCCGATCTGTGGCCCCAGAATTCCTACGTCTACGTGGGGACGCATCAAGCGAATCAGCTTCGCACGTATGACGTGTCGGATCCGTCGAACCCGGTGCTGACCGACCAGCAAGAGTTCGACGCGCGAGTGGTCAACGATGTGAAGGTCTCTGAAGACGGCCGGTGGTTGGTAGCGACGCGCGAAGGCGCGGCCAACCGGCGTAACGGCATCCTTGTGTTCTCGCTCGAGAACCCGGCTCAGCCGGAGCTTGTCAGCGAGTACACCGAGACCCTGACATCTGGGGTCCACAACGTCTTTTGGGTTGGCGAGTTGGTGTACGCCGTTAACGATGGCACCGGTGACATGCACATCATCGATGTGTCTGATCCGGTGAATCCAAAAGAAGTCGGTCGCTGGGGTCTCGAGGTCGAAGGCCGTTCGTTGCACGACGTCTGGGTCCAGGATGGCATCGCGCTTTTGTCGTACTTGCGGGATGGATTGGTGATCCTGGACGTTGGGGGAGGCGGTCAGGGTGGCACGCCGGCTGAGCCGGTGCAATTGAGCCGGATCTTCTACCCGGGTGGCCCGACCCACTCCGCGATGCGGTATGGGGATTACGTCTTTGTCGGCGACGAAGATTTCAGCCTTCAGGGAACGGTACCGGCGGGTAGCGATCCGCGTGGACCGGTCCATGTGGTCGATGTCACCGATATTGCTGACCCGAAGTACGTAGCCCGCTACGAAGTGCCAGAGGCGGGCGCACACAACTTCTGGATTGACGACGGCGTGCTGTACATCGGCTACTACCAGGGCGGGATTCGCGCCGTCGACGTAAGCGGTACACTGCGCGGTGATCTCTACGCTCAGGGCCGCGAGATCGCGTACTTCTTGCCGGCCGCCGGGCCCGAGGATGCGAAGAAGCCGTATGAAACTCGCGTCTGGGGTGTGTTCCCGATGTTTGGCGACGGCTGGTCGGTGGTCGGCGACATGCTGTACGCGACCGACTACAACTCCGGGCTTTGGACATTCACCGTTGAGCTGCCGGAGAAGCCGATCTCGTAGCACCAGCAGCATATCACCTTTGGGGTCCAATCAATCGCGAGCCCCTGGGCCTGATCGGTCCGGGGGCTTGCGCGTTGTCGCCGCTCGCCCGGCTCCTTAGAATCGAGCCTATGCAGGAATACGAAAAACTCGGCGTCTTCTACCTGGGTCAGCTCTACGATCTGGATGCGAAGGAGCGGCTGGATCCGCTGCTGCTCTACGATTCCCGCGATCTGGTCACCCACGCGGTTTGTGTGGGGATGACCGGGAGCGGCAAAACCGGGCTCTGCGTCGGACTGCTCGAGGAAGCGGCGCTGGACGGCATACCGGCGATCGTCATCGATCCCAAAGGCGATCTGGGCAACCTGCTGCTCACGTTCCCGGAACTCCGCGCCGCTGACTTTCGACCGTGGATCAACGAGGAAGATGCCAGTCGGAAGGGCAAGACGCCGGATGAGTACGCGGCCGCTCAGGCCGAGTTGTGGGCCAACGGGCTCGCCGGTTGGGGACAGGACAAAGAGCGAATCCAGCGCCTGCGTGAAGCGGCAGAGTTCACGATCTACACGCCGGGCAGTACCGCCGGCCGACCGTTGTCGATCCTCAAGTCGTTCGCCGCACCCGACGCGTCGTTGCGGGACGACCCCGAGCTACTAGGCGACAAGATCGAGACCACCGTTACCGGGCTTCTCGGGCTGCTCGGCATCGAGGCCGACCCGATCCAGAGCCGTGAGCACATTCTGATCTCGACCATTCTGAAGGAGGCGTGGCAGGCCGGACGGAGCTTGGACATACCGGCGCTCATTCAAGCCATACAGCAACCGCCGGTGAGCCGCATCGGCGTGATGGAGGTCGACTCGTTCTACCCAGCCAAGGAGCGATACGGGCTGGCCCTCAAGCTCAACAACCTGATCGCTTCGCCCGGGTTCGAGAGCTGGCTTACTGGCGAGCCGCTGAACATCGACGGTCTGCTCTATACGCCTGCGGGGAAGCCCAGGATCTCGATCGTCTCGATAGCGCACCTCAGCGAGCCCGAGCGGATGTTCTTTGTCTCGTTGCTGCTCAACGAAACGGTCGGATGGATGCGCACCCAGTCAGGGACGACGAGCCTGCGGGCACTGATCTACATGGACGAGATCTTTGGCTATTTCCCGCCAGTGGCTAACCCACCATCGAAGAAACCGCTCTTGACGATGCTCAAGCAAGCCCGCGCATACGGAGTTGGCGTCGTGTTGGCGACGCAGAACCCGGTCGACCTCGACTACAAGGGGTTATCGAATACCGGCACTTGGTTCATCGGTCGTCTACAGACCGAGCGCGACAAGGCTCGTGTCTTGGAAGGGTTGGAAGGCGCTGCGGCCGGTGCCGGAGCTGCGTTTGACAAGGGTGAGATGGACGAGACGCTGGCCGGACTCGGCAAGCGAGTGTTTCTCATGAACAACGTTCACGAGCGCGAGCCAGCGGTGTTCCAAACGCGATGGGTCATGTCGTACTTGCGGGGTCCGCTGACGCGGAATGAGATCAAGCGCTTGATCGGTGACGTCGAGCCGGTCATTACCGAGTCCGTCACACCTGCTCCCGCTGCGCCGTCTGCGTCGGCTGCCGCTGCGCGGCCCGTTCTGCCACCCAAGGTGCCCGAGCACTTTGTGCCCGTCCGGCAGCTCGCTCCGGCTGATGCCGAGCTCCATTATGACCCGGCGCTGCTCTCGACGGCGCAGTACCGGTGTAGCAACCGCAAGGCCGGCGTCAGCGTGACCGATGAGATCACCGTACTCGTTCCGATGACCGCGGCACCCATGGCGATCGACTGGAACGATGCCGCTCGGGTCGACATGGAAACGAGCGATCTCATGACCGAACCCGAGGATGGCGCAGTCTCATACGGGGAGGTGCCGGCGGTCGGCACCGAGTCCAAGAGTTATACCGCGTGGAAGCGCGAATGGAAGGATTGGGTCTATCGCTCGCAAGCGGTCGCGCTCTGGCACAGCCCGACGTTCAAGGAGTACTCACAGCCGGGAGAGAGCGAGCGCGACTTTCGGATCCGGCTCCAGCAGTTGGCCCGCGAGCGACGCGATGAGGAGAAGGAGAAGCTGACCAAGAAGTACACGCCCAAGATCGCCCGCATCGAAGAGCGAATCCGAAAGGCGCAACAAGCGGTCCAGCGTGAGGAGGAGCAATCGAAGCAACAGAAGCTCCAGACTGCGATCTCGGTCGGGACCACCGTATTGGGATCCATTCTGGGCCGGAAGACGCTGAGTCGTACCTCGCTGGGTCGGGCCACGACCGCCGCCCGCGGTGTCGGTCGCACGATGAAGGAGGCCGGTGACATCGCCCGAGCGAAGGAGACGGTTGTTGCCAGACAAGAGGAGCTGCAGGAGCTCGACGCCGAGTTTCGCGAAGAGATCGAAGCGCTCGAGGATCGGTTCGACCCGATGGCCGAGGAGCTCGAGGAGGTCGAAGCCCGCCCGCTCAAGAAGGATATCGTCGTTGGGCTAGTGAGCCTGGCTTGGGTCCCGCACTGGCAGGATGCCCAGGGGGGCCGCACCCCCGCGTGGGAGTGAGCCCGGCCGCGCGGGTCGCCGTCTTTGCCTCTGGTAGTGGCACGAACCTGGAGGCGCTGCTGACCGCGCTCGAGACTCACCCGGCTGCGGAGATCGCGTTGGTCGTTTCGGATCGCGACCGCGCGTTCGCCCTGGAGCGCGCGTCGCGTCGCGGCGTCGCTACCGCGATCGTGACCCCCGACGACTGGGGAGCGATCATCGAGTTGCTCGAAACGCACGCCATCGATTGGGTCGTTCTCGCCGGTTATCTGCGGATTATCCCGCCCGCCGTCGTCCAGCGTTATCGAGGGCGCATGCTCAACATCCATCCTGCGTTGCTGCCCAAATTTGGTGGTACCGGTATGTACGGGGAACGAGTTCACGCCGCCGTACTGGAGGCTGGCGAGTCGGAGTCTGGTGCGACCGTTCACCTGGTGGACGAGCTGTACGATCACGGCCCGATCGTCGCTCAGCGAAGGGTGAAGGTGCAACCCGACGACACGCCCCAGCGGCTCGCCGCTCGCGTGTTGGAGGTCGAGCACGAGTTGTTGCCCGAGGTCGTAATCGCCGCCACCGAAGGGCGGATTCGGATCGAGGGTGATCGGGCTTGGATCACCGATGAGTAGCGTCCGGCGCGCGCTGCTCTCGGTCTGGGACAAGACCGGAGTCGTCGAGCTCGGTCGCGGCTTGGCCGAGCGCGGCGTCGAGCTGATAGCCAGCGGGGGCACGGCCAGGGCGCTCGAAGAGGCTGGGCTCACGGTAACGTCGGTGGATCAGCTGACCGAGGCACCGGAGTTCCTCGGGGGTCGGGTCAAGACGCTGCACCCGGCGGTTCACGGCGCGATCCTGGCCCGCCGTGATAGTGAAGCCGACATGGCCGAGCTTGCCGCGCGTAGCATCGCGCCGATCGATCTAGTGGTCGTCAACCTCTACCCGTTCGATGACGCCGAGACGCTGGGCGCGACTGACGAACCTGCCCGCACCGAGCTGATCGATATCGGAGGCGTGACGTTGATCCGCGCGGCGGCCAAGAATTGGCGACATGTCACCGTTGTGACCGAGCCTTCGGACTACGAAGACTTGACCGCTCAGATGGCGGTGGAGGGAAAGATCGGAGTCGCTACGCGGCGTCGGTTGGCGGCCAAAGCGATGCGGTTGACCGCCTGGTACGATAGTCGGATTGCGGCCTGGATGTCGGAGGACGAGGACGGTTGGCCCGAGCGGTGGACGATCGGTGGTGAGCTCGTGGCCGAGTTGCGCTACGGCGAGAACCCGCATCAGGCGGCGGCGATCTACCGCGATCGACCGCCGCGCCCGGCTGATCTGACGGCGGTCGAGATTCTGCAGGGCAAAGCACTCTCGTACAACAACTACATCGATACCGAAGCCGCTCGGCGCGTGATCCGTGATCTACACGCGCTCGACCCCGCGCGTACCCACTGCGCGATTATCAAGCACACGATCCCGTGCGGGGTGGCGAGCGCCGACACCGCACTCGACGCCTACACGCGAGCCCTAGCCGCGGATTCCGTGTCGGCTTTTGGCGGGATCGTGGCTCTGACCAGCCCGGTTGATGGATCTTTGGCCAGCAAGCTGGCCGAGCACTTCCTCGAGGTCGTCTACGCGCCCTCTTTCGATCCCAAGGCGAGCGAGGTACTGGCCAGCAAGAGAAACCTGCGATTGCTGGCCGGACCGGTTCCCGACTTTGACGAGACCGCCGGCGAGGTGCGGCGCGTCGGTGGTGGGCTTCTGTTCCAAGGGCCCAACCTGACGTGGCTGCCGGCCGGTGCCGAGGTCGACGGAGAGCTCCACTGCCCGACCGCAGTTCAACCGACCGACGCTCAGTGGGAGGATCTCGTCTTTGCGTGGACGGTGTGTCGAGCGGTGGCTTCGAACGCCATCGTTCTCGCCAGTGAGTGCACCACGATCGGGGTCGGCGGTGGCCAGACGAATCGCGTTGGCGCGGTCGAGCTGGCGATCAAGTACGCCCGTCAGCTCGGCCATGAGACCGTCGGCGCGGTGCTCGCTTCGGATGGTTTTTTCCCTTTCGCCGACAACATCGAAGTTGCCGCTGGGGCCGGTGTCTCGGCGATCATCCAGCCCGGCGGCTCCCGGCGCGACGACGAAGTCATCCAGGCCGCTGACAGTGCCGGTATCTCCATGGTGCTGACCGGGATGCGACAGTTCCGACATTGACCGCCGGATAGGCCACCCCTAAGTTCACGTACCGATGGTAAAGACCAAAGCCCGTAAGCAAAAGCATCAATCCAAGGCGCCACCCAAGGGCCCGGCTTCCAAGCCCGCCCGGGCTCGGGCCGGAGCGCCAGCGGTTGCGTTCTCACGTATCAACGCGATCTACCTAGGCGCCGGTGCGGTGGCGATCGGGGTTGGGTTTTACCTCCTCGCACAAGGCAGCATGGTATTGGCGCCGGTTCTGTTGGTCCTCGGTTACTGTGTGCTTCTGCCGATCGGTATAATCAAGAAGTAGCCCTGTCGGGTCAATCTCACGCGAGGTCAGTGTGACGATTTGGCCGCAGGTTCTCAAGGACATCTGCCGCGAAAAGAACATCCACGTTTTGGAGTAGGGATCGTCACGACGTAATCTCCGGCGACTGCTCGAGTGGGCGCACCATCGCGTCAGTTCCACGCGCGAAGATCCCCTCCCAATCGACCCTTCCTGTCAGCTGCATGAGCACGAAGAGTGTCAGGACCGCTCCGATCGTGACCGTCAAGCCAGTGTACCCCTCAAAGAAGAAGGCGTAGCTAAACAGCACCAAGAAGACGAATTGCGTGCCGCCGGCGTAAAACAGTGCTCGTCGCAACCCGCATACCAATCGTAGATAGCTCACGACCAACGTGATCGATACGGTGGACGCCAACGCGAACGCGATGTTGATGTCCAGATGATCGACCAGGTACGCCAAGAGGAGGTGAAACGCGAAGAACGCCGCCGACAGGAAGAAGTAATGCATTGGGTGGAGGTTGATGTGCTTGAGTGCGCCCAGCATGACCAGAACGGTAACGAAAAACAGTAGCGAGACCGGTGCGAAGAAAGTGATGCGAGCGGTCAGCGGACCGGGATTCAACCGGTTCGGCAGGTCAACCCCGATGTGCTTTCCACTGACCAGATTGTCAAACTGCCAGGCGAGCTTCCATCCCTGGTCTCTTTGCACCTTGTTGATCGGCGACAGCGTGCCGGGTGGGAAGTCGAAATCGCCGAAGTCGGTCGTCATCGTGAGCTCGAAATCCCGAACCGTCGAAACCCCACCAGCCGCGAAGTAGTAGTTCCAGGTGTCCAAGCCGCGGGAGGTGTATCCAACCTCGATGTCGGCCTCTGCGGCCGGCTCCAGCTCGGTCAAAATCCAGACGCCACGGTCGAGCTGATCGGCGGGTGGCGCCTCCTGACCGTTGACGCGGAACGAAAAGTCGTCGTACACCGAGTCCGAGGACGGAAACTTGAAAGCGACCTTGACCGGTCCGGCGACGTCGTCAGGTGTCCGGAATCGGTAACGGCCACGAAACTGCACGGTGTACGTGTCGTACCAAAGAAGGCCCTTGCGGCGATGTTCAAGCGCCAGATCGGCTCTTACGCGACTGCGGACTAGGGGGATCGAGATCGTTTCGCGGATCGTCTTCTCGACCTGGCGCTTTGTGACCCTTCCCTCCTCATCGGTTTCGATCACCTCCTCGGTGACTTGACGCGGCAACTGATGCGAGACCGTGGGGGCGGCCTGGCCGTGAGCACCGCCCCAGAGGTGGGTCACAGCCTGCGAGAGCGCGTAATCGGAGCTGCCGGTTCGGTGTATGACCGACGCGCCCAGGGCGAACCAGGCGACAGCGGTGCAACCGAAGATGAAAGCGACGGCGAACAAACGGCGAACGGTCAACGGGTGCCTCCTTGGGTTACGTGAATCGGCCTGTGGCTTTGGTCATCGGTGGTTGCGTTTGGGAGTGCGCCAAACCGACGCTCACGACTCTGGAAATCGCCGACCGCAGCCTCCAAATCGGAATGTCGGAAGTCAGGCCAGAGCACCGGCGTAAAGTGGAGCTCGGCGTAGGCGCACTCCCAGAGCAAGAAATCACTCAGCCGTTGCTCACCGCTGGTCCGAATCAGCAGGTCGACCGCGCGGACATCGGGAACAGAGTTGCTGGCAACCAGCAGCTGACGCTCGAGATCGCACTGTTGCGCATGACCAGCAGTGGGGAAATGACGCACCGCTTCGGCGATCACCCACCGGGACGAGTAATCGATCGCTATACGTACGAGCAGTCGAGAGCCAGTAGAGGTGGCTTTCTCGGCTCGCTTGACCGCGCGCAGGAGCTTGGGCTCGAGCCGATCGCGGCGTCCGATGACGTTCAGCCGTACTCCGTTTGCACGAAAGCGATCGATCTCGGCGTCTAGATGACGCTCGAATAGCTTCATTAGCGTTCGGACTTCCTCTGGTGGCCGGCGCCAGTTGTCGGCCGAGAAGGCATACAGAGTGAGGGTCCCGATGCCCAACGGCGGGGCGGATTCGACGACCCGCCGCACGGCGTCGACCCCGTTCACGTGCCCTGCGGTGCGAGGCAAGCCACGGCGCGCGGCCCAACGGCCGTTGCCATCCATGATTAGCGCGACGTGCAACGCGGCAGGGTCATGCCAAGTACTTGGTAATGCAAAGTTCATAGACAAAAAAAACTACTCCTCTCGCATAGCGTGAATCAGCGTCTCCATATGATCGAGGTACTGCTCGAGGGCCCGGCGGCCCTTGGCGGTCAGTTGGTAGACCGTTCGTGGAACGCGCGCCTCGAACCCCTTGCGACACGATACGTAGCCGGCGTCCTCTAGCTTGCGCGCGTGAACGCTCAGGTTGCCATCGCTCGTTTCTAGCAGGTCTCGAAGCTCGGTGAAAGACAACGATGGATTGACGGCCAGCGCGCTCAGGATGCCTAGCCGCACGCGCTCGTAGACCAGCCGATCGAACTCGCCAGCCTTGGGATCCGCGAGATAGCCGGCGATGCCGCGCAACGCTTGTTGTTTGCGACTCTCCTTCTTGTTTGCCATCGCTCGCTTAGCCCCCATAACGCCTCACGATCAACGCACCAAAGACGAGGTGTAGGCCGCCGAAGCCGATCGCCAACAGCGGGTTTGCCCAACCGGCTGGTGTTGCCAATGCGATGAGACCCAAAACCATGAATCCTGCGCCCATGATCGGCACCGGTCGAACCGAGAACATGCCGCCGGTAACCACGCCAACACCGTAGAGCAGCAACCACAACCCGGGAATCGGGGCCAGAACGCCGGCGCGATAGAGTGCGGCGGTCAGCGCAATGGCGGCGATCACCGGTGGCGTGAGGCCGAGCATGAAGCGTCGACCGACACCACGCGACAACCGTTCACCTCGGTGCTTGGCCTTCTGGTGCATAAAGACACCCCCGATCGTCGCCGCCAACAGTGCATCCAGGATCCAGAGCGGGAGCCACTGGTCGGTGAGATCGGGGGAAGAGACGAGTGCCGCGGTAGCCAGCGCCGAGACACCCATGACGATGCCGCCCCAACCGGGCACGGAGGTGAAAGCACGCGACGATTCCATCGTTTCGCGGATGTACTCGAGGTTATCGATCGCCCTCGAGTGGAGGGCGACCGGTTCGTTGGGCTCGGACCGCAGAGGCTCAGACGCCGACATGAGCGTTAGGGTACCAAACTTGTACTCTAATGTCAAGTACTTGGTATTGCAAAGTATTTTCGAAACGATGCAATGCGGTTCGAAACTTGCAATTTGGCGAGAAGCGTGTCGGCACCCGACCAGGGGCCGAGAAACCGTGCCCTGTGACTGCAGAACGGCGAGATTCTATCGCATGGTTCAGTAAATCGAGAGCGGAATATCAATCCTCGGACAAGGGGTTACGTACACTACATGAAGACCAAGTATTCGATAATCGGGCTTGGCAAACTGGGCGCCAGCATGGCCGCCGGTATCGCCAGCCGTGGGTTTGAAGTAATTGGCGTAGACGTGAACGAGAATGCGGTCCGCTTGCTGAATGACGGCCACGCGCCAGCGCAGGAGACCGATCTGGAGGACTTGGTTGCAGCGAACAAAGAACGTCTCAGGGGAACAATGAGCCATCGCGAGGCGGTACTCGGTTCGGACGTCTCGTTTGTGATCGTCCCTACGCCAAGCAATCAGGAGGGAGCTTTCTCGCTCCAATACGCAGCTTGGGCTTTTCAGGAGATCGGAGCCGCGCTCAAAGAAAAAGACGACTACCATGTCGTAGTGATGACGAGCACCGTATTACCGGGCGCGACACGGTATGGGCTCCTGCCCGTGCTGGAGGAAGCGTCGGGGAAGAAGTGTGGTCCGGACTTCGGATTGTGCTACACGCCCGAGTTTATTGCGTTGGGAAGCGTTATCAGAGACTTCCTGAATCCCGACTTTACGCTGTTGGGACAATTCGATGATCGTTGTGGGGAAAGGCTCGAGAAGTGCTTCGAGGAAATTCTAGAAACCCCGGCGCCGTGCATGCGCATGAGTCTCGAGAATGCTGAGCTCACGAAGCTGTGCGTCAATACGTACGTGACGACAAAGATCACGTTTGCCAACATGTTGGCTGAGATCTGCGAGATGATACCGGGAGGCAACGTCGACGTAGTTTCGGACGCACTCGGACTCGACAAGCGAATCGGCAGGCGGTACCTGACTGGAGCATTGGGGTATGGCGGCCCGTGTTTCCCTCGCGATAACGTGGCCCTTTCTTGGTTCGCCAGGAAAAGAGGCATCACTGCGGCGTTGGCAGAGACCACGGACAATGCGAACCGCACACTGGCCGGGCGGATAGAGTCGAAGCTGGCCGGCAAGTTCAACCCCGGAGACACCGTCGCCATTCTGGGTCTGTCGTACAAGCCATGGTCTCACATCGTCGAGGAGTCCCAGGCCGTGTGTCTGGCCAAAGAACTCTCATCCGCGGGTGCACGCGTGGTTGGCTACGACCCTTTGGCGAACGATATGGCGCGCTCCGAGCTTGGAGATAAAGCCGTAATTGTCGACTCAATCGAGGACTGCGTTGCTGATGCCGACTGCATTTTGGTGTGCAATCCAGATCCGGAATTCAAGTCCCTGACGCCCGAGATGGCGTTGGGCGATAAGGAGTCGGTCACCGTTGTCGACTTCTGGCGTTTCCTGAGGTCGTCGCTAGAAGGTCGCCCCGGTATCGACTACCGGGCCTACGGAACCAGCGCCGATGATGACGCCAACGCCGAAGCGATGAATGAGCTATGGGGCGGGGGCGGCAACGCCTAGGGGCGGTTTTGAGCGACCAAAAGAGCCTCAGGATCACCATCGTAACGCCTACCTATAACAGCGTTCGTACGGTGCGGGATACGATCGAGAGCGTGCTGGTCCAAGACTACCCAAACCTCGAGCACATCGTGATGGACGGCGGTTCCACCGACGGTACCCTCGATATTTTGGCAGAGTATCCGCATCTCACGTGGGAATCCGAGAAGGACGAGGGACACTACCACGCGATGCAAAAAGGTGCTGAGCTGGCGACCGGCGATGTGCTCGCGATCTTGAACTCGGATGACTGCTACCGACCCGGAACTCTTCACAAGGTCGCGGCTGCTTTTGGCGCCCACCCCGAGTGGGATGCCTTGTTCGGCGATATCCAGTTTGTCGACTCGGAGGGGAACAGCATCTATCGCCGGGAAGAAGCGAAGTATGATTACGACGTGCTGCGGTTCGGGGTCGACAGTCTCGTGATCGATCAAACGTTGTTCTATCGACGAGAGGTCTTTCATCGAATGGGAGGCTTACGGTACAAGAAGTTCCGCAACTGTTGTGATTACGACATGATTTTGCGGCTGGGCAAGAGCGACTGCCAGGTCGGACATGTCAACGCGATATTCACAAATTATCGGATCCACGATTTCGGACAGACCGCGGACAAGCGCATCGTGGAGAACATGCGTCGCGAAGTGAGGCTCATCAGGGACGAGCACGGTGTGCCACACGGTTTTCCGTACCGTGTCTTGAATGTCAGCCATAAAGCAAAGCGACAGTTGCAGAAGCTCTTCATCCGGGGCAAGGTCGACCTGGTTCCCGGCCGTTGGAAGCTCCGAAAGCACATGCGGGACCAGACAACGTTCTCTTCAAACGTGGGTCTTGACGAGCTGTAGGCCGCACGGCGTACGTTCTGCGTGAGCGGGGGCGCATAGCTCAGGGGTTCAGAGCACCTGCCTTACAAGCAGGGGGTCCGTGGTTCGAATCCACGTGCGCCCACCAGTTATAAGCGCAAACACAATAAGTAGTTGGAAATAATCGGCGGAGCTGGTTGCACTTGAGAATCGGCATGAACTGCGTGAGTTGCGCAATGACCTCCCGCCGAACTAGCACATACCCCCTCACCTCGGCACTGGTTCGAATCCGGTGCCGCCCACCACGCCTTCCTAGCTACAGTGAGTCGGATCGTCGGCGAATTGAAGGGATGGCAGGACACGAGTGGCGCCGCGGCCCCAGGCCGAAGCGGTCGCGCGTTCAGCCGACGAGCTGACCCAGTAGCCCCCGCGCGGCTTTCACCCGACAGAGCCTAGGCTTTTGACAGAAGAGCGATGTGCTGAGAGTGAATTCCTCTTAAGAGAGGAAAGACTTGAACAACTTGAAAGCCGGCTTCTTTGACCTCTCTTTCGAATTCCTCGCGCGACAGCATCGTAATTCGGGCTTTACTCGTCCTTCTTCTCAGTTTCCTGTGGGCTATATGAAGGGGACTTATCTGGTAGCAAGAAAGGATGACCCCTTCTTTCACAACTCGGGAAAACTCTCCCAGGACAGCCTTCCGCTCCGCTCCCTGATGACGGTGCTGAAAGAAGCGCATGGAAAGGATGAAGTCGAAACTCTCTTCTTGAAAAGGAAGTCCAGCTACTGCGTCAGCCACAACTCCGGGAAGCCTGACTGGTACTTCATTCCTCTCCACAGCTCGTTTGACCATATGAAAGTACAGGTCGCTACTCACTAAGCTCAGGCCTGGCTCCAAAATCAAAGGAGAAAAGCGTCCATAGCCGCAAGGAACATCCAGAACACGCGCATCTTCTTTGTCGATCTTCTTCAGGATCTTCCGGAGTATCTTTGTCTCTCCCATATGGACGAGTTTCTGGTCTAAGCCCCGATATCTCTTCCGCTCGTATCGTTCAACTTCCTGCTTCTGATAAGCACTACTCAAGGGCTCATCCTCATGTCGGTGCTCATAGGCACTTCTATTCAAGAAAGGACGTAAGTCGGAGTGAAGCTACCTGGTCCTAACTCGCGCTGCATCGCTTGAGCCGAAACACAACCTGCCGACCTTCCTCGACCATAGGCAAAAGTTCACGATCGGCGTGCCGCCAGCTATCAAAGTTGACAATACCCACACAATCAGACATTCAGATGGGTTTGCGTGCAACTCGCAACGCTATCACAATCTCGATCCGAATCCACGTGCGCCCACCAACCGGGAGAGTAGAATGGGACGCGTCGTTTCCGTAAATGTGGGGCTCCCCCGAGAAGTCGAGTGGAAGGGAGAAACGGTCTCCACTGGGATTTTTAAGGATCCGGTCGAGGGGCGCGTCTCTGTCCGGACGCTCGGCCTCGAAGGCGACGGGCAGGCCGATCTCACCGTACACGGGGGACCAGAAAAGGCGGTCTATCTCTATCCCGCGGAGCACTATCCCTTCTGGCGCGATGAGCTGGGCCGTGATTTACCTTGGGGCATGTTTGGTGAGAACCTCACCACCGAAGGGTTTTTGGAGGACGAGGTTGACATCGGCGATCGGTTCCGGGTCGGCACCGCAGAGGTGGTCGTCATCCAACCCCGGATGCCGTGCTTCAAGCTGGGTCTCCGGTTCCAGTGGCCGGCGATCGGCAAGGCGTTCCTCAAGAATGGCCGCACCGGCTGGTATTTCTCGGTCGCCGAGGAGGGCGACGTGGCGGCCGGCGACGAGATCGAGCGGATCGGCACGGACGAGCGCGGCCTTACGGTGGCTGATGTATCCAGCCTCTTCGTCGGCGAGGGGGGCAAAGAGACGCTACAGCTCGCCGTCGACCACAACGGCCTGCCCGATGGCTGGCGGGATTATTTCCGGCAACGGCTCGCATGAGCCGAGATCCGTAGTGGCGACTTGCTGCCGGGACCCTCGAGGGTTCAATTTTGGACCTCAGCGTTCATAGTCCGGCCGCTCGATCGGCCCGCTCGAAAGGAGTGCATATGGCCGAAGGTGTTCCGATCAAAGTCACTCTGAAGAAGATCCAAATCCTCGATACGCTGGATCCCGGCCACAGAGAGCACGGGCAGTTCGTGTTCTCGAGCAAGGTGTCCAGTCAGAACCAGGGCGGGGTCGTTCACGAGAGCCGTTTTCCAGAGGAAGGCTCATGGAAGATCTCTGATCATCCGAGGAAGAACCGGGTGAGCGTTGATGCCGAGATCTTCAACGGAAACGTTGAAGATCATCTGGTCGTCGAGCTTGTGGGCGAGGAGTTGGACAAAGTAACGGCAAGCGAATTCCTTGATCGCTACAGCCGGGAGTTCTCGGGATCGCCACAGTCTTGGGTTGGTGTTTATGGCCCGGGCGGGGGAACTGAAGACGCGAGCCAACCCGAGGACATGAGCAACTGGCGCGTGTGGTACGAGATCACTACCGCCTGATCACGGGGTTCGCCGTCGTTGTCATGTCACTTGCGGCTGTGACATGTGACGATTCATCTCCGCTTGGCCCAAGCGGCGAGATGATCGGTGTGGTCCTCGTTGACAAGTGCTCGGCAGTTGTCGCTGGAGAGTCTTGCACGGCTACGGCTAGGGCGTTCGGCCCTGACGGGGAACTGTCCAACCCAAGTCTCTTCTGGCAATCGAGCGATTCCAGGATCTTCTCGGTTACCGGCGCGAGTACCGAGGCGATCGTTTTCGGCAGAACACCGGGTTCGGCCACGATGAGCGTTGGCAACCGCAGTGGCAGCGTCCGAGTGGAAAGCCCTGTCCGCGTCATCCCGGGCTAACTCTCTTGATGCCCCGGTACACGTTCTCCCTCATGTGATTGACCCCATTACAGCTCACATTGTAGGCTAGATATAGCGAACAAAGGCGGGTCCTAGGAATTATCCACGCGATGACAGAGAGAGAGTGAAACCATGCAACGACTCAGTGTCTGGCGGATCGCCGAAATCTTTGTTGGGACTTTTGCAGCGGTTTTTGTGGCACTCGTCGTTTTCTCCGTCTTTTATTCGTCTGTGATAGGACCACTGCTGCAATAAGGCGACGCTGAGAACCTGTAAAACCGCAAGCCAGGCAGTAGCAAAGGATGGGCTTCGCGACTTGCGAATGCCGGTGGTTCTTTGAGGGCGAGGTCGACGACGATGTCGTCGATTGGTTCAAGAACAGGAAGCCCTGGCCCCAGAGCCTTGATCTAGGGCCGCTTGAATGGCCCGAACGGGCACGGGGGGACCGCTACGTAGCGATTCCAAATAACCGGGATATTGGAATCAAATGGCGAGGTGCGCCCGCAGAGGGGGAGGGAGAGCCACTCGAGTTCAAGGCAAAGGTGGCGTCCCTGGGCGTCCAGACGCTGGCACCGGGAGTGACCGGTGTCGTCGAACGTTGGATCAAGTGGACGTGCCACGGCGAGGCGATGCGAGCTTCGAGACTGCTCAACGTGGAGAAGAAGAGAATCGTCCGCGTGGTTCATTTGGATGGCTCGACCCGCGCACTCGAGGTGCCGCCGTTGGATTTTGGATCGCACCTCGAGCGCGGCCTCCAGATCGAGTTGACAAGGCTCTCGCTAGGCGCAGCTCGCTTCTGGACGCTGGGCTTCGAAGGATTTCCGGACAGCTTGGAATTGCGCGAGGAGTTTGCTCGTACCGTTCCCGTCTTTCTTCGAGAGCTGCCGGCCGCCCTTACTCTTTCTTCTGAGACATCTTTTTCGTACCCTGAGTGGCTTGCACGGCGTCAGCATCATGCTGAGACGCCCCAGTAGTCGACGATAACGATCCCAAAGCAGGAGGTAAAAGTGGCTGATGTCACCCTGAAGCAATTCGACGAGCTCGAGAGTCACGGTGGGCTGTTTCTTTACGCCCGAAAGGGTCTCGGGGTTACGGCGTGGGGCATGAATGTCGAGCGCTTGCCGGCCAACTGGGACGAGTACCCCGATCACGACCACACCGAGGATGGCCAGGAAGAGGTGTACGTCCCGCTGGAAGGCAGCGCGACGCTGGAGTGTGCAGGCGAAACTTGGAAGCTCGAGCCCGGCACGCTGGCGCGAGTGGGGCCGGGCGAAAAACGAAAGGTCGTTCCCGGCGATCAGGGCATAACGATGCTCGTCATCGGTGGCACGCCCGGGAAGGCGTACGAGCCGGAGTCGTAATCAGCTGATCGAGGAAGTCGCCACTGTCGCCGACGAAAAATCGAAGACCTCGATCTCCTCGCGCTCCCTCGTGATCAACTGATCCCGACGATAGAGCTCGAAGGGCGCGTAGCCTTCAACCGCGTTCCCGACGCCAAAAGCGTATCCGACCGCCTCCCCGAACGCGTGAAGTGCTAGGACAAAGGTGAAGATCGGTAGTCGACTGGGCACGAGTCGGGCGTACGCGTCGGGCGACTCGCGGAGGTCGGACATAATGCGACGCAACCGAATGAAGGGCACCAACGGGGCTCCGGCGGCGTAGACGGCGCGCCGCCCGAAGCGCCAATCGCGACACCGTTGACCCCCGAAAAGACGTCCCCCCTGGAAGGCGTGCACGATCGTCGATCTCCAGCGGCTGAAGTTGAAGTGCCCGATTCGCGGACGGGCCAATAGGATCATCTTCAAGCCGCGTGCCTCGATCTCGAATTGCAGCACACGCTCGGACATATACAACTCCCTTAGTTCATCACCGAGCGAGACCAAGAATTCGCGCCGATAGCTACCGTTGTGACCACCTAGCATCCGCGCCTCGCGCGTGACAGGCGCGTAGGCGGCAGCCGAGAACGCCAAAACGAAAGCCGCCTCACTGGCGCGAGTCTTCGGGTTGGCGTTGAACATGACCGGACCGACAGCGACGACGTTGGGATCGTTGTAGGCGCCGAGAATCGCTTCCGCGAGACCAGGTTCCGGAAAGGCGTGGTCTTCGGCCAGCATCACGATCGGTGCCCGCGCTCGCTGAACGCCGGCGGCGAACCCCGTGCCGACCGAGTCCAACTCCGGGACGTCGACGATCGAAAAGCTGTGGAACGCTTTGAAATCGTCTGTTTCGATCGGCTCCTCAGACAGCGCCACGGGTCTTACGAGCACGGCCTCGATCCGGCCGTGGATCTCCTGGGCAGTCCACAGGGCGATCGTTCGCCGCAGCCAAGTGTAGTGGCGAGACATGAGCAGAACTATGGATAGGTCGGGTTGTTGGGCGCTACGCTCGCGGCTTCTCATTACGCACCGGTCCACCGGAGGAACCGATCCACTTCTTGTGTCGGAAGTATAAGAACGACCCCAGCCCTAGGAGCAGCATCACCCCCAACACAACGGGGTAGCCCCAGTACCAGCGCAGCTCGGGCATATTCCATGGCGACACGGTTGCGTCAAAGTTCATCCCGTAGATTCCGGCGATGAAAGTGAGCGGTATGAAGATCGTGGCGATTACCGTCAGTACTTTCATGACCTCGTTCATGCGGTTGCTGACAATCGATAGGTAGTAATCAGTGAGACTGGAACCGAACTCACGATAGGTTTCGATTAGATCGATCAACTGAACCACATGATCATAGACGTCACGCAGGTACACGCGTCCTGTTTCACCGATGAAGTCCGACGAGTCTCGAATCATGATGTTTAGCATATCGCGAAGTGGCCAAATCGAGCGCCTGAGCGCCAACAGATCCTTCTTGGCTTCGTGGATGTGGCTCAAGACCTCGTCGCTCGGGTTTTGTACGATCTCGTCCTCGATGTTGTCCAGACGTTCAGCGTACTGTTCCAGCACGGGGAAGTAGCTGTCGACGACGGCATCGAGTATTGCGTACGCAAGATAGTCAGAACGAGATTTTCTAATCCTACCGCGAGCTGAGCGAAGCCGCTGGCGCACGGGGTCCAGACAGTCCCCGGTCTTTTCTTGAAACGAAAGGACGAAATTCCGGCCAATGAAGATGCAGACCTGCTCCAGGTGAACATGCTCAACGATCGAGGGCATCTTCATGATAAGGAACAGATGGTGGGGATTCTCGTCCAGCTTGGGACGGTGACCGACATTCAAGACGTCTTCAAGTTCGAGAGGGTGCAGCTCAAACACCGCTGCTACTGCCTGCAAGCGCTCGATATCGCCGAGGCCATCCACGTTTACCCAAGTGACCGGCCAACGGTCGAGAAACTCCTTGAGCGTGGCGGGGTCGGCGATCTCCTGTTCGATAAGATCGTCTTCCCCGTAGGCAATCACTTGGATCTTTGGCGGCGGGGCGTCTGGATCGACGATCAGAGTCCCGGGCGAGGACCCGGGTGGGGACAGGCGGCGGGTCGAGAAACCCCGCTTCAATCGCAGGCGAATGGGGTTCTTCATCGGCTCACTCCTCTCAACTTGCTGGCCTGAGCGCTTCGAGAACCGGCTCATCTAAATGCACGTCCATTTGAGGGAAGGCTATCGTGATTCCAGCGTCTTTGAGCGCCTTCCAGATCAACATCCGCACGTGCGATCGCGAGACTAACGAGTCCCACGGGTTCCGCGTCCAGACGTTTACCTCTAGAACGATTGAAGAATTTCCGAACTCGGTGACTAACGTCTTTGGACCGTAAACGAGTTCCACACCGGGGATATCACGCACACCCGCCTCGAGAACGTCGACTGCATGCGGAATATCAGTATCGTAAGCTACACCTACCGGCACTCGAATACGGTACAGGTCGTCGCTCAACGTGTAGTTCGTGACGCTCGATTGTACCAGTATCGAGTTGGGTACGATGATCTCTTGATCGTCACGAGTCCGAACGATGGTCGATCGGAGCCCCACCCGAAGGACTCTCACCACCCGATCTTCTACGTGAAGGACGTCGTTCTCGCTTACCGAACGCTCAACTAACAGGATGATCCCTGCCACAAAATTCTGGACGAAATTCTGCAAACCGAAGCTTATCGCCAGCGCGAAGACCGCGCCGGCCGCGAAAAGCGCCCTGAGATCGATGCCCAAAGTGTCTACTGCCACCACGAAGCCGACGAGAAGTACCAGGTAATGGGTCAGCTTTATCAGAGCTCCCGTTCTTCGCGGATCATCAATGTGCTGGGCTTCGAAACGCCGAGCTAAACCACGGTCAACAAGCCTGGCCAACAATAGCGTCAGCAGTATGACCAAGCCTGCGCTGATGATTGTGGCCGCAGTTACAGAAGTCGAACCGATTTCGAACAATCGGTAATCCAGAAACCCGCGGATCGACGCCAGTCGTTCAGTCCACGTCATGGATCCTCCTGATGGTTTGGGTGAAGCTGTTAGGTTACGCCAACCGGTTGACCTGGGTCAGTAACCAGCCGCCGCGAGACGCGCCGCAAGAAAAGCATCGAACACGTTCCAACACAGATGGTTGGAGGGGGTCCGCGTGCTCATCCATGCTCCGTCAGCGATGGTTCTGTCGTGTGCTCTTCGGCGCCGGTTGAGCCCGCGATTTCACGCTCGATCATTCTGGCGACGTCACGCATCAACGCGAGCCGTCTCTGGTCAAAGTCCCTCGGCTGATGATCGATGAGGCACAATGTGCCGAGCCGCGTTCCGTCGGCTAGCGAAAGCGGACATCCGGCGTAGAAACGGACACGGGGCTCACCGGTTACCAGTGGATTCTCGGCAAACCGGTCGTCCAGGAGCGTGTCGGGGATCAGCAGGATGTCCTCGTGGAGGATCGCGTGCGCGCAAAAAGCCTGCTCGCGCGGCGTCTCGGCGACGTCGAGTCCGTATCGTGATTTGAACCACTGCCGGTTCGTGTCGACCAGCGAAACGAGCGCGATCGGCACGTCGAACAGCGCCGCTGCGATCCGAGTGCAGCGGTCGAACCGCTCCTCGGGCGCGGTGTCGAGGATCCCCAATCCGTGGAGTGTCCGGATGCGTTGTTCTTCGTCCTCGGGGAACGGCGCGCATTGCCAGCGACAGGCTGCGCGAAGCAACCAGGCGCGGATGCGCGAGCGCGCGTAGGCACTCGAGAAGGGCGCCACGAGCCAGTCGGTAACGCCGGAGTGGGTCCCCGCCTCCATGTTGACGTCGCGTTCGCTCTCTGCGATGACGACAAACGGCACTTCGGCGCCCCAAGCCCCTTCCTCCGCTCGGATTCCACGGCAGATCTCGAGCGCGTCACGACCGGATAGATTGCGATCCACCAGCAACAGCGAGGGGTTTTGAGCACGAGCTGTTTCGGATAGTGTCTCGACGTCACTGGCAATCGATAACGAGAGGCCGTCGGCGCGCACCGCGTCGGATAGCGTGACTATCGCCTCCGGATCGGTCACCGCGACTAGCACTTCTTGCTCGACGAGGGCGGGTGAACTCTTCGCCGAAACGCTTGGTGCCAAACGGCTTGACGGCGATGCGGGGGCCGGCTCGACCTCGAACGACTCGCCCTCGGCGGCCGCGAAGACATCGAGCGAACCACCCGCTTTTGTGACCCGCTCTCGAGCACGCTCGAGCAGAAGATCCAATGAGTCATCGTCGCGCATCGGGTCGTGATGAAAGAGCGCCAAGCGCCGCACCCCCGCCGCCAGCGCGACGTCGACGACATACTCGATCGTGCTGTGGCCCCAACCCCGTTTCGTGGGGTACTCCTCGGCGGTGAACTGCGCGTCGTGGATCAACAAGTCGGCGTTTGCCAAGAATTCGGCGTGGCGGTCGTCCTCGCCCCCCGTCGCTCGGTAGCCGTTGACTCCCCGCTCGAGCGAATGAGGCTCGTGGTCGGTGGCGTAGACTACCGTCGCGCCATCGGCCTCGAGTCGGTAACCCAAGGTGAGAGCTGAATGGTTCATGTATTGGGCGTGAACCAGGACGTCGCCGACCTCGAACGTGCCTTCGACGAGGTCGTGATAGTGAAGCTGGGCGCCTAGATGGTTGAGCGTGATGGGCGAATACGTGTACTGCATTTGACCGGCGAGGGCTTCACGCAGCGAAGAGTCGAGCCCGCGTGGGCCGTAGATATCCCACTCGTTCCCAGCGTGAAAGAGGGGTCCGAAGAAAGGGAACCCTTGGATGTGATCCCAGTGCGTGTGAGACACCAGGATGTGGCCTCTCTTGGCGGAATCCCCGTCACGCAGAAGTTCCTGCCCTAGACCCTGCGCGCCCGTCCCGCAATCCAGCGCGATGATCGTGCCCGCCGCCGAGCGCAGCTCGACACAGGAGGTATTCCCTCCGTAGCGAAGCGTCTCTTTCCCGGCTTTCGATATCGAGCCGCGGGTGCCCCAGAAACGGATCTTCATGAAGCGGCGCCTCCTCGTGAGCGGGTTATTATACGACTACGTCTCTATGGCCGCTGCCGCGGCCGAAATACTCAAACCAAATCGGAGGACAGATGCTCACCGTAGCTACACGCGGACCGGATCAACCGAATATCGCGTCACTGCCGTTCGTGGCGCTCAAGGGCGGTATCGAGTCGGGTGAGTTTACCGACCATCCCCCGGCGATGTTCTTGATGCAAGAGGCGACGTATCTCGCGCACCGGAAGACCGATCTGAGCGCGATCGCGGCGGTCGGCCTGCCGTCCATTGGGGAAGTCGTCGCTTTCCTCGAGCCGCATGGCTTCCAGATGGTCGTGTGTTCGCCATGCGCTGCGCCTCGGGGCATCGACGAGGCCGACCTCGTTGCGTTCGCCCGCATGGGTGGAGCGGCGGATCTCGCTAAGCTCATCAAGGAGCACCACTTCGTCCTGACGTTCTGATCGGCGCCCTGACACGTTGCGGAGGGTTATTCCCTACAGACAGCGCCCGGATTGTCACATACGATCAAACTGGGTTCGTTTGTGATGCCAACCTGGAGGACGATATGAAGAGAGCGTTCCTAACGATGTTGGCCGGTTTCGCTGCCGGGATGGCGTTGCGGCCGGTTATCGAGCGCCATGGAGCCGACTGGCGCGAGATGTGCGAGAAGATGTGTTCGTCCAGAGGATGTGAGTGCGGCACCGAGCCAGGTGATGAGGAGAAAGAGCCGCTGGTCGCCGAGGAAGCAGCCTAATCATCCCCTGACGCTCTGATTGCGTGCCCTCGGGCAACCGCTATCGTTGATACTACTATGGATTTTGCTGTCCCCGAGGTCACCACCGCCGAGATAGCGGCGGCGTTCTTCCAGGCGACGGTCACGCTGGGGCTGGCCGTCGTCTTCCTGTACCTGTTTCGCCGTTACCGAAAACCGTACTTCGGGTATTGGGCGCTTGCGTGGCTCCTCTATCTCGTGCGGATGGGCGTGATCATCGCTTTTGTATTCACTGGGTCACGGCCGCTCCTGTTCTGGCACCAGGTACTCACCGGCTTGACCGCGTTGGCCCTTCTTTGGGCGGCGCTCGTTTTCTCGCAACAATTGACGTGGAAGCCCCGTTACCTGGCATTCGTCGCGTTCCCACTGGTCTGGTCCTACGTGGCGATGTACCGCTTGGAGAACTTCCTGGCAGCGGCCGCGCCGATGGTTGTATTTCTGAGTTTGGCCACGTTGTGGACGGGGTGGGTGTTCTATCAATACGACCGCAGAGTCGGGTCGACCGGAGCGCGGCTGCTGTTCATCTCGTTGCTCTTGTGGAGCGTACATCATCTCGACTATCCGTTTCTCCGCGCCCGGGGTGTCTGGAGCCCGTGGGGATATTACGTCGACATCATCTTCGTGCTCGCGATGGGTGCGGGCATCCTGCTGCTCGTGCTCGAGGAGCTTCATCGGGGCTTGGGAACACTCTCCGCGCTGTCGGGAGACCTCCAGCGCGGCGAGAGACGAGTCGAGATCCTCGACGTACTGCTCAATCGCCTGCTCAGCTTACCGGCCGTGAAGGGCGCGGCGATGTACCAGGTGGAGGCCGGTCATCGACAACTCATTCGCGGCGCCGGTATTTGCGCGTCTTGGGAAGACGAGCAGCCCCACGGCGACCTGGCTCGAGCGATCGATACGGCGGTCACGACCGGCCACCCGGAAGTCGTGCACGGGGGCACCGCCTTGGATGGCGGTCCCGTCGTGGACGCCAAGGAGAGCACCTACGCCGCTGCTCTGCCCGTCCTGCGGGGATCGGAGGCAACCGGTGCGATCGTGGTGATCGGTGACTCCAGCGACCCCTTTGCGGCCCTCGATGCCCGTTTTTTGGTGGCCCTCGGTCAGCAGATCGGCGTCGCTCTGGAAAAGGCCGACCTCGATCAGCGATTGCGGACTCGTACAGCCGAGCTCGAACGACTCGCTTCTAGGATGGTGCGACAGCATGAGGAACAGCGACGCCGTATCTCGCGCGAGCTACACGATGAGACAGCACAGGTGTTCTCGGCGGTCAAGCTGAATCTGGGCCTCGTAAGCGAGTCGGCTCGAGCCGAGGAGGCCGCTCGGCTCGACCAGGTGCTGGAGCTGATCGACACTGGAATCGATAGCATTCGCAGGGTGACCCAGGATCTGCGGCCCTCGGTACTCGATGAGCTTGGCCTGCTTCCCGCGTTGCACGCGTTGGTGGGCGACTTCGGAGAGACGACCGGTCTCGCGATCCGTTTTGTGGCGCCCAACGCCCTGCCCGAGCTGTCTTCTGAAGCCGAGTTGGCGCTGTTTCGTGTTCTGCAGGAGGGGTTGACGAATGTGGCTCGGCACGCGCAGGCGAGTGCGGTCGAGGTAACGGTTGAATCAAGGGACGATCAGATCGTGGTTCACGTCAGAGACGACGGCCGTGGGCTAGAACCCGGTCGAGCCGACCGCCTGTCGGATGATGGCAGGTTGGGGCTGGTGGGTATGCGGGAGCGTATCGGCGGGCTCGGGGGTTCGGTCAGCGTCACCGGTGAGTCGGGGACGGGAGTCGACCTTAGTGTCCGACTGCCGTTGGACGAGGTGGCGACGTGAGCTCGGAGAACATACGGGTCCTCGTCGTTGACGATCATCCTCTGGTGCGTGAGGGTATCCGACACGTGCTGAATGAAGGCAGCGGTCTCGAAGTGACCGCCGAGGCGGCCAGCGGCGAAGAGGCTCTGAAACTGGCCCAGTCTCACCACCCTGACGTGATCCTGTTGGACATCTCGATGCCGGGCGAGTCGGGTTTGAAGGTCGCCACCAAGCTCCGGAGTTGTGTTCCCGAAGCGCGGATTCTGATTCTCAGCATGCATGACCACGCGGAGTTTGTGTTGGGCGCGGTAAGAGCGGGGGTACACGGGTACGTGCTCAAAGACTCGCTACCCGTGGAGCTCAGGCAGGCCGTGCGGACCGTTTACGGTGGGGAGGAGTTCTTTAGTCCACCGGTCGCCAGTCGACTGAGCGCGGCACTTCGCGGAGAGGTTCCTGTGGAAGCGAAGCGGCAGAGAATCGAATCGCTTACGAAGCGCGAACGCGAGGTGCTGGTGCACGTCGCGATGGGGAGATCGAACAAGGAGGTTGCGGGGGAGCTCAGCATTAGCGTCCGCACCGTGGAGACACACCGGGAGAACCTGATGCGAAAGCTCGACATCCACTCGGTGGCCGAACTCACGCGCTTGGCTCTGAAGACCGGCCTCGTCCCCGAGTAGGGATTCTCACCACTACCATCCGTAGTACTACGGACTTTTCCGGGCCGTAGAATCCCGAATTTTCCGGTGTGCAAAAAACCCCTACAATCGGTTCGTAGTCCTATTCATGACATATGCGGTTGAAAGGAGACCGACGTCCATGACACTACTCTGTGAGTCTCTCTCCAGATTGCGCCGTTACGCTGCGGCAGTCACGCTCATGGTTCTTGCGTTCACGGGCACTGCGGTAGCCCAGGCCGCCCAGGCTCCCGACACTACGCAGCAAGGTGAGCTGGATCTGATCTGGGTTACGCCGATCACGGTGACGGTTACGCGCACCGCGACCGACGTCTTCGATAGCCCTGCGCCCGTGAGTGTGCTCGACGAGTGGATGATTCGGGATCGAGCTCCCAACACGGTGACCGATCTGTTCAAGGATCTTCCCGGGCTCGACGTGAATGGCGTCGGCACAAACCAGACCCGACCCGCGATTCGCGGCCAGCGAGGCCAACGTATCCTGCTGCTCCAAGACGGGATGCGGCTCAACAACTCACGCCGTCAGCAGGACTTTGGCGAGATCCCGGCGCTTGTCGACGTAGCTTCGGTGGAGAGCGTCGAAGTCGTGCGTGGGCCGGCCTCCGTACTGTACGGAACGGACGCGATCGGCGGGGTGGTCAACGTTGTGACCCGCGTACCATCTGAGGAGGGTGTGCACGGTACCGTTGGGTACCGCTTCAGCACTCACGACGATCAGAACAAAGGCGCTCTCAGCTTGTCGGGAAAGAACAGCCACGTCTACTTCCTGGCCAGTGGCACCTACCGGGACAGTGATGCCTACGACGCGCCGTCCGGCTCGTTCGGAGACATCCGCCTCGAATCAGATACCGAGGTTCAGAACACCGGGATACAGGATGACAGCTTCAATCTGCTTCTCGGTTTTATGCCGGCACCAGAACAAGACCTGACGTTCAAGCTCGAGCGGTATCGCGCCGAAGAAACTGGGTTTGGTTTTGTGGATCCAGCTGCGTTTGCGCCCGACGACCCGCTGATCGAGATCGTGTATCCGTTTCAGGATTTCGATAAGTACACCCTTCGGTACCGCGCGCAGAGTTTGAATACGGCTCTCGCCGATGAGCTCGATGTGCTGGGCTACTGGCAGGACAATGAGCGCGCGTTGGAACTCGGGCTGATGATGCCGATCGGCCCCGAGGCGACGCTCGACATCGTGACCGAGAACTTCACTGACTTAGAGACTAGTGGGTTCCGGGCCGAGGCCCAAAAGCAAGCCGCAGATATCCACCGTTTCACCTACGGGCTCGACTACTTCCGCGATGACTCGAAGAATACGGATCTGACTACGACCACGATCCTGGGGTTCGGACCGCCGATGATCGAGGAGGACGACTCGTCTTCGGTCCCGAATTCGACGTACCGCAGCGTAGGAGCGTTCTTGCAGGACGAAATCGCGCTGCCGTCGGACGTGTCTCTCGTTTTAGGGGTGCGGTTCCAGGATGTCGAGGCTGAAGCCGATCCGACGCCTGGTTTGGATCCTTCGCTGGAGTCGCAGTCACACCAGACGGTGGTCGCTTCGGCCAGTACAACCATTGGCGTGACCGATAACCTGAATCTGATCGGCTCCGTCGGTCGGGCATTCCGTGCGCCGAACCTGGTCGAGCTGTTCTTTAGCGGACCGACCCCCGAGGGCGCCGCGTTCCAGTCGCGAAACCCGGATCTCGAACCCGAGACGAGTCTCAACCTCGACATCGGCGCTCGGTATCGCGGGAGGCTGTTCTACATCGAGGGGTTCGTGTTCCGGAATGAAGTCAAGGATGGCATTCGCATCGCGCCGACCGGAAACACGATCAATGAGTTGCCCGAGTTCCAGAATGTGAACGTCGACGAGCTCCTTTTCCGTGGTGTCGAAATCGCCGGCGACGTTCAGCTGCTGAACGGGGTCTACTTCGGGGGCAACTACACGTACCTGTCGACACGCGACGAGAACGATCGATCGAACCCGGTCGGCGAGTCGTTCTCGAGCAAGCTCAACCTGCACCTCGGAATCGAAGATCCTGGTGAGCGGTGGTTCGCGGAGTATCGGCTGCGTCACAACGGTGACCGCGAGGATGTCCTCCTAGTGACGAACCCGGTCGGCCCGGAGCTTCCCGCGTTCACGACGCACACGCTTCGCGGCGGTTTGACCGTCTTCGAGAACACGTCCTACCGCCAGCGGATCGGGATCACCGTCGCCAATCTGACGGACGAACTGTACGCCGAGTTCTCGAACGCCAGCTTCTTCCGGCCCGAGCCCGGCCGCACGTTGATCGTGACGTGGGGGCTGGACTTCTAGTGTTGGATCTCAGCTAGCTCCAACGAGGGAGGGGCATGAGAGAGCCGGTCCACTTCATCCCGATCGCGACCACGGTGATCGCATTGGTGTTCGCGCGAATCGTGTTCGAACGGTATCGCGGGCGCGGCGGAACACACCTCCTTTGGTGGTCGATCGGGATTCTGCTCTACGGAGTCGGGACGCTAACTGAGTCGTTGGTGACCCTCTTTGGCTGGAATGCGGTCGTTTTCAAGGCCTGGTACATCTCGGGTGCCCTGCTGGGCGGCGCGCCGCTCGCGCAGGGCACCGTGTACCTGTTGTTGAAACGGCGGACGGCCAATCGGTTGGCGAGCGTCCTCTTACCCTACATTGGCGTGGCGGCCGCTTGCGTGATTCTCTCACCGGTCAATTACGAGCTCGTCGAAGCACACCGATTGACCGGTGCGGTCTTCGAGTGGCAGTGGGTGCGTTTATTCAGCCCATTCATCAACACGTACGCGTTCATCTTCCTCGTCGGCGGCGCCGTGTTGTCGGCGGTGCGATTCTATCGCAGCGCGGGTACGCACCACCGCTTTGTCGGAAACGTGTTTATAGCGGTCGGTGCGCTCTTGCCGGGCATCGGCGGGATGGCCACCCGAATGGGACACACCGACGTTCTGTACGTCATGGAGTTCATCGGTATCGTTCTCATCTGGATGGGTTACCGATGGAACATCAAGACGCCCAAGGAAGTGCTTTCCAAACCACTGGCGGCAGCGACCTGAGGGGTTGGGTCGGCATGCGTGACGATACCGACGGTCTGATCGTGGTCGCGACGTGTGATGCCCGGCACAAGGCTGAGCTGTTGGTGGAGCTGCTGGAGGATGGTGGGATCGCGGCTGTACTCGAAGACGGGGAGTCGATCGGGTTTGGATCCAAGCCGCCTTTCGGTCCGTTTCACGTTGCCGTGCGATCCGATGACGCCGAATCTGCGAAGGAGTTGGTGGCTGGCTGGTGGGAAGCTGACGACTCGGACTAGGTAGTGCTTGCAGACGCGGGGATGGTCGTCGACTGGGCTCGAACCCACCATCCGAAAACGAATAACGTGAACAGTATCCGCGCGGCCTGACCCGCGGGCACACCGAAGCCGAGAGTCGCGGTCAACTGTGGAGCGGCGAACCAGTAGTAGGTCCCGACCGCCAACGCGGCCAGTACTGGCAGAATCCTCACTACGGAGACCCTGGCCAACCCCGTAATCACCGCAATGATGGCGTAGCTCGCTGCCGCACCCAGGAATACGGTCGCGTAGACCGAAGCCGCCGAGCTCAGCGGTCCGTCCGCGGTCTGGAAATATCCGAATACGAACCCCGGGAACCCGGCGGCGAACGCTCCAAACGGCGTGGCCAACCAGCGGTTGGAGTCGAGCGACTCGCCCAAGGCCACCAACGGCGCCTGCTGAGGCGATGGGTCGATACACGTGGCCGAACACACCGTGCAACACCGCGTGTGGCCGACCTTCAGGATCGGACGCTGGCCATAGAGACGTTCGACCGGCAGCACGGGGCAGACCGCGTTGCAGAAGCCGGATCTCGCCTTGAACAATGCGCCCAGCAGGACAGCCAGGACCCCGACTGCCAGTATCGTGATCGCCAGCGCGGTTCCGTTTTGATTGAACAGAAACCGTCGGGCGGGCACGAGGGCCCCAAACAGCGCGATTCCGATGATGGGGGCTGCGGTGACAAACCAGGACGGTGGCCAGGGTGCGTCCGAGATTCTGTTTCCGTGCAGGTTCAGCGTTGACAGCGGACAGGTGTTTCGCCACAGCAACGGTGTCAGCAGGAGTGACGCTGGGACCAACGGGATCACGACGTTCCAGAGGATCTCGAGCGTTGGTGCAGGCCATTGGAAGAGGCCGACGAGAAGGACCGGGGTAGCCAGCAGGCCGACCCACTCGGCGACTCTCCACGGGCGGCTATTACTGGTCATCGTCTCCTCTGGTGCGTAGGCTCGTACTTGGCACACAAACAGATCGAGAGGAGGAGCAGCGTGGCCAAACACGATGTCGGTTTCGAGATGCCGCAGCGGGCGCTCGACCGCTCGGACGTGATCTTCCGCGTTCGCGAGGACGGGGAGCTTCTAGGTACGCTGACGGTCTCAAAGGGATCGGTCGTATGGTTCCCCAAAAAGAGCCACTATGGTCACAGAGTCGGGTGGTCAAGGTTCGACGCCCTAATGCGCGAGCACGTCACGCGCTTCGAGAAGCGATCGCCGGCGCGCGACACAGACTAATCTGAGTCCCTAGAGCGTGCGTTGGCCACGCGAGCGGATCGCGACGGGCGCCAATCGCCCCCCACACACGTCGAGATGATCGTCTCGTTGCCGGTGCCGAAGATCCACGAGTCCAGTAACGTGTCCGCCTCGCTTCCTCTGAGTGCCGGGGCGGTCAGGTCGAGAGCCACAAAATCCGCCCAAAGACCCGGCCCGATGAGCCCAGCTTCTACGCCCAGCGCTCGCGCGCCGTTGAGTGTCGCGACGTCGAGCAATGAGGCTGCCACACCGCCGTCCTGGTCGGTCACGATACCTCGCTGTTGCGCCTTCAGTCGCTGACCGTACTCGAGCCACCGCATCTCTTCGGTCATGGCGATCCGGGCGTTTGAATCCGTCCCCAGGCAGATGTGGCCGCCAGCCCTGTGAATCGCCGGGACATCGGCGATTCCGTCCCCGAGGTTGGCCTCGGTCAACGGACAGATGCAGACGTTGCCGCCACGTTCGAGAAGACGCTGCATGTCATCGGACGCAGTGTGCGTGCAGTGGATCGCGGTAAAGCGGTCGTCGATCGCGAGCGCGTCGTCTAGCAGCGCCATCGGCCGGCGCCCGTGGAAACGGACACAATCTTCGACCTCCTGTGGCTGCTCTTCGACGTGGATGTGGAAGACGAGGTCTCGACGGCTGGACTCTTGGTGGAGCTCGACGATAGCCTCGATCGGGACAGCCCGAACGCTGTGGGCGGCCACGCCCATCGTCTGGGTGTCGGGCTCAAGGCCCGAATAGAGTCGGTCGACCGACATCCAGAACTCACTCGGTGATCGGGTGTCAAACCGTTGTTGACTCCCATGCAGTGGCTTCCCGAAACCGCCAGCCTCGTAGTGGGTGTTCAGCAACACTAATCGAATCCCAGCCTCGGCGGCGGCGTCGAGCAGCACGATATCGAGGTCGTAATCACGCTCGGTTGTCGCGTGGTGGACGTAGTGAAACTCGCCTACGGTGGTGATCCCGGCGTCGCGCATCTCGATAAAAGCCTCGAGGGTGAGCGCGCGGAAACGCTCGGGCTCGAGCGCATCGACGAGCTCGTACATCGCTTCGCGCCACGTCCAGAAGCTTCCGCGACCGCTGGGAAACCGCTCCCCGCGACCACGCAACCCGATCTGGAACGCGTGTGAGTGAACGTCGACGAGTCCCGGCAGCAGCGCCTGGTCCCGAAGGCGACGGGTCGGGTTCAAACCCAGTCGCCCGACAGCCTCGATTCGAGCGCCAGCACCGACCGCCACCTGGACGCCAGCCTCGAAACGCTCACCAGTCCAGGTGAGATCCGCCTCGATGATCTCGGCCGGAGCGCCGGGTTGGGTGTCGCTCATGGCCTTAGCTTGCTGCGCGCCGGCGCGCCCGGCAAGCCGGGTCGTCGGGGAGCGCTCGATGGGCGATGAAACCTGGGGCGCCCGACCGCCGTAGGGCGGGAATGGAGGTGACGATGACTGCTACCACACAGACTGCCACATTTCGTTCCAGTTCGATCCCGAACCCGTTCCTCGTCCTGGCCGAGGCGCGGACCTATACGACGCTGCTGTACCTGTTGCTGAGCTTTCCGCTGGGATTGGCCTACTTCGTGATCCTCTTGACCGGTGGAGCGCTGGGGATTGGGCTGTCGGTCATCGCCGTCGGCCTGGTGATCCTCTTCATGCTCGTCTTGGCCGGTTGGGCGCTGACCGTATTCGAGCGCCAGCTCGCGATACATCTCTTGGGCGCCGATGTCCCCCCCGCCAAACCGGAGGGTGCGCCCAAGGACGGATGGCTGTGGATCAAGAGCGTGTTTGGGAACCCCGTGACCTGGAAGGGGATCCTCTTCCTGGGGCTCAAGTTCCCGTTGGGTCTGGCCAGTTGGGTCGTAACGATCGTATTGCTGGCGATCGTTGCCACTTTTGTCACGGCGCCGTTGTCGTTGGCGCTCGGTGCTTCGATCAACATCTTCGAGTGGCAGGTCGAGACCTACGGGGAGGCCGCCGTGTTGACGCTGATCGGTCTCCTGGCGCTGTTGCCGACCGCCTATTTCCTCAACGCTTTGGGTGCCGTTTGGGCGCGTTTCGCCGAGGTCATGCTGGGCCGTGAGTGGCCCGAGCCTACACCGTCGCCCGTCGAAGCCGTCTCTTCAGGTGGTGAATCTTACGCCGGACTTTCTTGAGTTCGGCCTTATCACCGGCCTCGAGTGCCGCCGCTCGCTCGACTTTTAGCGCCCGGATCTCGGCTTTCACCTTGTCTTTGTCGATCCCCACGACTTCATGGTGCACGTGGGCCTCGATCCCGAGCACCTCGCACAGCAGCGGGAGAAGCTGTTCTTTGTGCATGGTGGTGTTGCCGATCAGTCTCTCGTCATTGATCTCGGCCGCTATATCACGCAGTCGGGCGACCGTCATGTCGTGCAGCTCTTCGTAGGTGTGGGTCACGTGCGTAATGCCTCCTATTTGAAGTGGCGGATCCCCAGTCCGGGAAGATATCACCGTGTTGTGGTCTTGAGGAGCGATCGGTAATAGGATTGGATACAGAGCTCCGATAACGGCGATCGCGATGTTCATCGCGAGCGCAACGCCACGGGTTCCGCCCTCCGAGCCTCATCCGCGCCCAGAGACGCTGGGATCACCTGGCTGCCGAAGAGCCCAGGAATACTGCTTCAGGCCGTGAACTTCCAACCCCGAGGAGGCGCACGTGAAGCATCTCCTGGAGGGCTTGCGAGGCTCGCGCTCGTGAAGTGAGTCGCTGACTGACCGTAGCGCGGAGGCGCGCCGCTGAAAAAAATCGACCTGAACCAGAAGCTCGCATCGGTCAACGAGGTGTACGTCCCCAAGATCGTCGGCGAGCTGAACGGTCAGTACGTCAAAGTCGCCAAAGTCAAGGGCGACTATCCGTGGCATCATCACGCCGACGAGGACGAGTTGTTCTTGGTCCTCAAGGGGTCGATCACGATCCGGTTCCGAGACGGCGACGTCGAGCTCGGTGAGGGCGAGATGTGCATCGTGCCGAGCGGCGTTGAGCACAGCCCGACCGCCGACGAGGAAGCCCATATCCTCTTGTTCGAGCCCGTCACCACCCGCAACACCGGCAACGTCGATCACGCCTACACGATCGAGGCCGAGGACCTGGAACAGATCTAGCGCTCAACCCTCCACCAGTCTGCAATGGCGCTTTGAGCGCCTCGTCCCGATTTGTAGTCCTTCTTCACATCACGCATCGACGCCAGCCCAGACACGTGGTACGCCACGCGAGGAGGTGGAATGAACGCGACATGTGTTCGAAGGACGGCTTACGGTGTTGCCGCGGTTGCTCTAGCGGCTGTTGGCCAGGAACGGACGGTCTACGCACAGGTCGCGGAGACCGTTGCGTCGGTTGAGGTCACGACGGTAACCGACACGTTGCCGGCAGCGGTCGGCGGTCTCACCGTTGACCGACTCGGCCACGTCTACGTAGCCGACTTTGGCGAACGAGTATGGAAAGTCTCTCCGTTCGGCGAGGTGACTGAGCTGGCGACGGGGCTCTACGGGGCCTCTGGCAACGCCGTCGATTCCCATGGCACCCTGTTTCAGGCCAACTTCTTTGGCAACACGATCAGCCGGATCTCACGTGACGGAACGACGGAGACCTTTGCTGCCGGGTTCAACGGACCGGTGGGGATCTCGATCGAACCGGGTGTACCGCGTGACGCTCGACGGTGACGTCACGACGGTCGCTGGCACCGGAGCGTTTAGCGCCACCGATGGCCCAGGACCCCAGGCGACATTCGCGACGCCGAACGGGATCGCCTACGATGCGGTCCGCGATCGTCTGTACACCAACGACTACCTGATCCCGTTCTCGCAGCGGCGGTTTGTGCCGCCGAGGAGCGTCGTCCGGCAGATCCGTTTCCCGACGCTCACCGAAAGCTTTAATGCAGCCTACGAGGCGGGTGGAATCGATGCTGCCGTGGCTGCGCAGAACGCGTACCGTGAGTCACGGCCCGGGCGATTCACCGAGCTCGAGGTGAATGCGCTCGGGTATCAGATCATGAGCACCGGCAACGTGCAGGACGCGATCGCCGTCTTCAAGCTCAACGTCGAGGCGTACCCGAACTCGTTCAACGTCTACGACAGTCTGGCCGAAGGGTACAAAGTGGCCGGCGAGCGCGATCTGGCGATCGAGTTCTACGAGAAGTCGCTCGAGCTAAACCCCGCCAACACGAACGCGGTGAGCATGTTGGAGGAATTGGGCGCGCGCTAGCGCTTCAGACGCTTACTCGCGCCGGGCGTAGATTGGCCGCCATGATCATCGGCGCCGACACCGGTGGTACGTTTACCGACTTCGTCGCTGCGGACGAGTCTGGGGTTTGGACGTGGAAGGTTCCTTCGACGCCCGACGATTTCGCTCGTGGTGTGTTGAGCGGGTTGGAGCAGCTCTTCGCGGAGCGTGGGGGTCGAGGCGCTAGCCAATCTGACGTCACGCTAGTCCACGCTTCGACGGTCGCGACCAACGCGCTCCTCGAGCGAAAGGGGGCGCGCACTGCGCTGATCACGACCCGCGGTTTCAAAGACGTGTTGGCGATCGGCCGCCAAACGCGCCCGCACCTGTACGACTTGGCGGCACACCCAGCCCCACCCGTTGTCCCCAGTGGTTTGCGTTTCGAGGTCAGTGAGCGTGTGACGGCTGACCGAGAGGTCCTCGAGCGGTTGCAACCGGCAGAGATCGAGCGTGTCCTCGATCAGGTCGTAGCGGCCGATGTCGAGTCGCTGGCCGTCTGCCTGTTGTTCTCGTTCCTCGTTCCGGAGCATGAGCGGGCGATCGGCGAAGCGGCGAGAGCCCGGGGTCTGGAAGTCTCTCTATCGTGCGAGATCGCACCCGAGTTTCGCGAGTACGAGCGCACCAGCACGACGGTCGTCAACGCGTACGTGGCGCCGGTGGTTCGCCGCTACTTGGAGCGATTGGCCAAGGGGGCGGTAAGCGCTGGTGTGAGTCGCCTGCAGGTCGTCCACTCGGCGGGCGGGAGCTTGAGCCCTCGAGCGGCAACGGAGCGCGCGGTCGCGACGGTGCTATCCGGCCCCGCCGCGGGCGTGATGGGAGCGCTCGAGGTGGCCCGCCAGACGATAGGACCGGATCCGAAGGTGATCTCGCTCGACATGGGTGGAACGTCGGCCGACCTGTCGCTGATCGACGGTCAGCTCGGGAAAACGACCCAAACTGTAATCGGTGGTCTGCCGATTCAGGCGTCGATGGTCGACATCCATACCGTCGGCGCGGGGGGCGGCTCGATCGCCCGGCTCGACGCTGGCGGGGCGCTGCAAGTCGGTCCGGAGAGCGCGGGGGCGGATCCTGGGCCAGCCTGTTACGGTCGCGGAGACGCGGCGACCGTCACCGACGCGAACCTGGTGCTGCAACGCATCGCTCCAGATCACTTCCTCGGTGGTCGCATGGCGCTCGACGTGGCGCGCGGCGAAGCGGTGATCGATCAACTCGCACGGTCGATGGGCGTCGATCGGAGAGCTGCGGCGCACAGCGTTGTGACGGTCGTTAACGCGAACATGGAGCGCGCGGTGCGCGTGATCTCGGTTCAACGGGGCCACGATCCACGCGACTTTGCGCTGGTTGCGTTTGGCGGCGCGGCTGGGCTCCACGCCTGCGCGCTGGCCGAGTCACTCGGGATAACGCACGTGATCGTACCCCGCGATCCGGGTGTCTTGTCGGCGCTGGGGGCCACCGAGAGCGACGTCGCAAAGGAGTACGGCCGCACGGTCATGCAGCCGCTGGGGCCAAACGCCGCTTTCGCAAGTGTATTTGGGGATCTGGAGACGAAGGCTCGAGCGGCGCTCGATCGAGAGCGGGTCGATCCTCGATCGGTCGTCGTTACGCGCACCGCTGATGCTCGATACCGCGGTCAATCGCACGAGTTGACGATCGATTGGCACGACGATGTGGCTGATGTCGCTGCGACATTCCACGCCACTCACCAGCGATACCATGGTTATCGCGCCGACAACGAGCCGATCGAGATCGTGACCCTGCGGCTTCGCGCGGCGGCCACCGTCGAACGACCGCCTCCTATCGAATTGGACGGCGGGGCCGGCGTCGAGGAGGCCACGCTTAGTATCCGCGATGATGTAGCGGTCATCGATCGGTTGGCGCTGGCAGCCGGTGTTCGCATGGTTGGATCGGCGCTGTTGGTCGAACCCTACGCCACGACGTATCTACCGTCCGGTTGGGAAGCGACAGTCGATGCGCACGGTCATCTCATGCTCGTTTCAGAGGCAGCTTGAAACCGCGGCTGGCAGCGGCCGCGGAGCGATCGCTCTTTGCCGGACTTTTCGCCAGCATCGCCGACGAGATGTTGGCGACGTTGATACGCACGGCGTACTCGCCAAACATCAAGGAGCGGCGCGACTGCTCGACGGCGCTCTTCGACGGTCAGGGTCAGCTAGTCGCCCAAGCCGCGGCGATTCCGGTTCACCTCGGCGCGATGCCGCTATCGGTCGCTGCAGTGCTCAGCGCGTTCGATGAATGGCAACCGGGTGACGTCGTGGCGCTCAACGACCCGTTCCGCGGTGGTACTCACCTACCCGACGTAACGATGGTGAGCCCGGTTTTCACGGGCGATAGTGAGGAACTGTTCGCTTTTCTCGCTTCGCGCGCGCACCACGCCGACATGGGCGGCGCGACGCCGGGGTCGATGCCGTTGAGCCGCGACGTGTACCAGGAAGGGCTGCGGATCCCGCCGACCAAGATCGTCGTCGCTGGCTCACGTCGCGATGACATCTGGAACATTTTGCTGGCCAACGTTCGAACACCTACAGAGCGACGTGGGGATCTTCGCGCGCAAGTGGCGGCGCACACGGTCGGCGCAAGGCGGCTCGGGGACGTGCTCACAAAGCATGGGAGGATCCAGCTGGCGACGCGCATGAGCGATCTCATCGAGTATGGCGAAAGCCTGATGCGCGCGGTCGTAGCCGCGATCCCGGATGGCCAGTACCGGTTCGAGGATGCGCTCGATGACGACGGGTTTGGGACCGAGACGATACCGATCGTCGTCACGGCAACGGTGGCTGGGGACCGCGCCGAGATCGACTTCGCCGGCACGGCACCGGCTTGCGAAGGGGGCGTCAACGCCGTCGAGGCGATCACCCTGTCGGCGGTTCGATACTGCTTCTTGTGTCTGATGGCGACGCGTTGGGAAGGGGCCCCCGTCGGTACCGGCGAACCACCGCTCAACGCGGGTTGCTTTCGGCCGATCGAGGTCGTCGCGCCGGCGGGAACGGTCGTCAACGCCGGACCACCCCACGGCGTGGCCGCCGGCAACGTCGAGACGTCACAACGCATCGTCGACGTCGTCCTCGGTGCCTTAGCTCAAGCGCTGCCGGACGTCATCCCGGCCGCGTCTCAGGGTACGATGAACAACGTGACGTTGGGTGGGCGACATCCCGAGTCTGGTCAGCCGTACGCGTTCTACGAGACGATCGCCGGGGGCACCGGCGCCGGCCCGCTGGGTCCGGGGCTCGACGGCGCGCACGCCCACATGACCAACACGTGGAACACACCGGTCGAGGCGCTCGAGTTCGCCTACCCGTTCCGCGTCGAGCGGTACGCGATTCGTGACGGGTCTGGTGGCGATGGCCGGCGGCGAGGTGGAAACGGCCTGTGTCGCGAGATCCGGGTTCTCGGACGCGCCCAAGGCACGTTGATCTCCGAGCGACGCCGATCGAGGCCCTACGGGTTGGCGGGTGGCGACCCGGGTCAGGCCGGCGAGGATATAGTGTTGCGGGACGGGGAGATACACCCCTTGGGAGCGAAGGCGGTACTCGACCTGGCTGCCGGCGACGTGGTGCGGGTCAGCACTCCCGGAGGTGGGGGGTGGGGAAGACCCTGACAGCTGCTGCTGGACAAGCGGTCGCCACCCCACCAAATTGGTAGTCATCACAGGCCTAACCTGACCAATGGAGGCGTGCGTGCGTACCCATCCGCTCTTGGTCCCCCACGCTCTTGTAGCAGGCTTGATCGCTTTGATCGCCTGCTCGGAAGATTCCCCCACAGCGCCTAGCGATCAAACGGTTCGTCCACCGGCGGCGGTCCTCCGTGCGTCCAGCGGCGACGCCTACGTGGCCGGCCGCGTACTGGTGGAGTTCAAACCCGGCGCCAATGAAACGGCGATCGCTAACAGCCAGGGCGCGGCGATGGGGAGGCGCTACCTCCGAAAGATCAGGATGCTGCACGTGACCAACGGCCAGGAGATGCGCATCGTGCAAGCGCTGCGCAGGCGGGCGGACGTTGTGTTCGCCGAGCCCGATTACATCCGCACGATCGACATCGGCTGCCCGTCGTGCTCGGTGCCGACCGACGCGCTGTTTGGACAAAAGTGGGATCTCGACAACGACGGCACGGTCAGATCCGAGACGGGTGGGGTTCTGGCCAACACAGGTCAGGTTGACGCTGACATGGATTGGCTCGAGGCGTACGATCATCTCGGCCCGCAGTTCAGCGGGTCGGCCCGCATAGCGATCCTTGACACTGGGATTCGAGCCACGCACCAGGACATCGTAGGGCGGGTCGCCGTCCAGTTCGACTTCGTGAATCAGGACCCGGACGCAGCTGACGATCAGGGACACGGCACCCACGTAGCCGGGATCGCTGGAGCGCGTGGAAACAATGCCATCGGTGTTTCGGGTGTCGCTTACGGCGCCAATATCGATTTCGCCATCGCCAAGGTTTGCCGGGTGACGGTGATCAGCGCCGAGTGCGCTAGCTCGGACATCATCGACGGGATCGACTGGGCGGTGCTGAACGGCGCCAACGTCATAAACATGAGCTTTGGCGGCGACACGCCGTCTGCCGGTGAGCAGACCGCCCTCCAGGCGGCTCGCGCCGCTGGAGTGCTGCCGTTTTGTGCGGCTGGCAACAACGCTGGTCCGGTGATCTACCCGGCCGCATTCCCGGAATGCGTAGCGGTCAGCGCCACCGACTGGGGCGATAACCTCGCCAGCTACTCGAACTCCGGACCCGAGGTCGAGTTGTCCGCACCGGGCGGCGACTTTGAGAACCTCTTCGGCTACAGCCAGATCTTCTCGCCGTGCTTTGATAGCGATAGCGCCTACTGCTACAAATCCGGTACATCGATGGCGTCGCCAAATGCGGCCGGGCTTGGAGCGCTCATTTACGCGGTCGGTCTAACCGACGACGACGCGGTGCTCAATCAGATGAAGAGCACCGCGGATGACCTCGGTCCGGCCGGCGTCGATAATCAGTTTGGTCACGGCCGCATCAACGCCTTCCAGGCGATCCAGAACTTGACGCCCGGTGACCCCAACCAATCACCGACCGCGGCGTTCACGTATTCCTGCAACGATCTCGATTGCGGGTTCACCGATCAGAGCACCGACTCGGACGGTACCATCGTTTCATGGAGTTGGACGTTTGGTGACGGCGGGACGTCGACGCTCCAGAACCCGTCTCACACGTACGCTTGCAGCGGCGACTATTCGGTTACGCTGCGGGTGACCGATGACGGTGGCCGCTCGGGCATCGATTCTCAAACGGTCAGCGTGACCGCCAGCACCGGGCCGCCTGGTGGTCCGGGCGATATAGCGGACCTCATGATGTGGTTGCAAGCGGACGCGATTACTGGCCTCAACGACGGCGACCCGGTATCGAGCTGGTCCGACTTGTCTGGGAGCTGCAATCCGGCTACGCAAGGGACGGCGTCCAAGCAGCCAGCTTACAGGGTCAATCAGGTGAATGGCTTGCCGGCGGTCGTATTCGATGCCACCGACGACGGCATGTCGACGACCGCGAACCCCGGCACAGCGACGACGATCGTCGCCGTGTACGCGTCCCGCGCGGGCGCGTCGGGCAAGATGCTCAATGGCGGTTTCTCGTTCTTTATGGGTCCCTACGTCAGCTTCTATCGCAACTTCACCTTCGCCTATGTGACCGGCCCGGGCGTGACGAGCGGTCGATGGGTGATCCACACATTGCGGCAATCGTCGTCGTCGGCAGAGATGCACTTCGATGGCGCGCTGATCGGTTCGACGGGCTCAGTGTCGAACCCGGGAAGCATCTTGCTGGCGAAGCAGGGCACGTACGGTGAACAGCTGGACGGGTCGATCGCCGAGGTGTTGGTCTACAACCGCACGCTGACCGATACCGAGCTCGGCGACGTCCACAACTTCTTGTCGACCAAGTACACGGCGCCACCGGGGAACGCATCACCGACGGCCGCGTTTAGCTCGAACTGCACAGACCTTGACTGCACATTTACCGATCAGAGTACCGACTCGGATGGCAGCGTAGTCTCGTGGAGCTGGGACTTTGGCGACGGCAACACGTCGACGGCTCAGAACCCGTCGCACAGCTACGCCGCGGCGGGCACGTATTCGGTGTCGCTGACGGTGACCGATAACGAGGGTGCGACGGACGCCACATCATCGGATGTGACGGTGACGGCGCCGGCGGCGAACGTGCCGCCGACAGCGGCATTCTCGTCGAGCTGCACGGATCTCGGCTGCAACTTCACGGACCAGAGCACCGACTCCGATGGCAGTGTCGTGTCGTGGAGCTGGGACTTTGGCGACGGCAACACGTCGACGGCTCAGAACCCGTCGCACAGCTACGCCGCGGCGGGCACGTACTCGGTGTCGCTGACGGTGACCGACGACGACGGCGATTCCGACGCGACATCGAATAACGTGACCGTTACCGAGCCCGGACCGTTCGACCCGAGCGATGTGCCGGATCTCCTGATGTGGCTCAAGGCGGATGCGATCACCGGTCTCAGCGACGGCGATAAGGTGTCGACATGGCCAGACGCTTCGGGCAACGGCAAGCACGCGACCCAGTCCTCGAACTCGAAGAAGCCGAAGTACCGAACGAACCAGGTGAACGGTCTCCCGGCGGTCGAATTCGACGCTTCGAACGACGGAATGTCGACCAGCGCCAACTCGCCGACGACGACGACGATCATCGCCGTCTACAAGTCACGCACGGGGGCTTCGGGCAAGTTGCTCAACGCTGGCTTCTCGTTCTTTATGGGGCCGTACGTCAGCTTCTACCGCAACTACACGTTTGCGTACGTGAACGGCCCGGCCGTCACGAGCGGTCGGTGGATAACCCAGACACTGCGTCAATCGTCGTCGTCGGCAGAGCTCCACATCGACGGTGCTTTCGTTGGGTCGACGGGGTCGGTCTCGAACCCGGGGAGTATCCTGCTCGCGCGACAGGGCACGTACGGTGAGCGGTTGGACGGTTCGATCGCCGAGGTGTTGGTCTACAGCCGAACTCTGACCGACACCGAGCTCAGTGATGTCCACGACTGGCTATCGAACAAGTATGTGGCACCGCCGGGTAATGCGTCGCCGACGGCGGCGTTTAGCTCGAGCTGCACGGATCTCGACTGCAACTTCACCGACCAGAGCACCGACTCCGACGGCAGCGTGGTGTCGTGGAGCTGGGACTTTGGCGACGGCAACACGTCGACGGCTCAGAACCCGTCGCACAGCTATGCGGCGGCAGGGACGTATACGGTTTCGCTGACGGTGACCGATAACGAGGGTGCGACCGACGCCGCGTCATCCGATGTGACCGTGACGGACCCGGCGGTGAATGTCCCGCCGGCGGCGGCGTTTGGTTCAAGTTGTACGGATCTCGACTGCAACTTTACCGACGAGAGCACCGACTCCGACGGCAGCGTGGTGTCGTGGAGCTGGGACTTTGGCGATGGGAACACGTCGACGGCGCAGAATCCGTCGCACAGCTATGCCGCGGCGGGGACGTACACGGTGTCGCTGACGGTGACCGACGACGACGGTGACTCCGACGCGACCTCGAGTGATGTGACGGTTACTGAGCCGGGCTCATTTGACCCGAGTGACGTGCCAGATCTGCTGACGTGGCTCAAGGCCGATGCGATTACCGGTCTCAACGACGGTGATCCGGTAGGGACGTGGCCCGACGCATCGGGTAACGGAAAGGACGCTACTCAGACGACGTCGTGGAGGCGGCCGATCTACGCAACGAACCAGGTCAACGGCCTGCCCGCGCTGAAGTTCGACGCTTTCAACGACGGCATGGTGACCAGCGCGAATCCGCCCAAGTCTTCGACGATCATCGCCGTTTACAAGTCGAACGCGGGAGCCTCGGGCAAGACGTTGAACGGTGGGTTCTCGTACTTCATCGGCCCGTACGTCAGCTTCTACCGCAACTACACCGGTGCATTTGTGACCGGACCGGGGGTGACCTCGGGTCGCTGGTTGATCCACACGATTCGCCAGGGCTCACGCGCTGAGTTGTTCATCGACGGTGTGGCAAACGGCTCGACGAACCGGACCGCAAATCCGGGCAACATCTTGCTGGCCGGGTCGGGGACCTATGGCCAGAAGCTAGATGGCTCGATATCCGAGGTGTTGGTGTACAGCCGGACGCTGACCGATACCGAGTTGGCGGACGTCCACGCCTGGCTCCAGGCGCGGTACGCGATCCCGTAGGTCAAGAGGGGGACTAGCGCCTACCGGTACGAATAACGATCTCGCCGTCGCGGCCGATCACGATGTCGCCCTGCCGGGTGCGACCGCGGCGGCGGGTGTCGAACAGGACATCCCGACCGAGCCCGAACCCCTTCCGCAAACACCAACGCCGCCCGTGTACGGGGTGACCCGCGCCTGAGCGGCAGAACGACGGGCCTCGGCCGCGGCGGTTCTGACCGCGGAAGAGATCGTCGTCCAGAACGATGACCAACCGGCCATCTCGGTCGTTTCCACCTCCGCGGCCGCGTCCCTGGGCCCACAGATCGCTCGCCCCGGCGATCGTCAGAACCAGCGCGGCCGCCAAAATCCAACCCGACTTGCTCATTCACACCTCTGTTCAGTCACGGCGACCCAGCCTCTGTTACCCGGTCGATCGCGTCGCGATCCCACTTGGTGGACGACTCGCATGGTTAGTTGTATAATACAACCATTATCGTTCACGCTGCGCTCTAGCAGGAATCGGAGGATCCCGATGCCTACTTCACACGATGTTGAGTCGCTTGTTCCCGCAATACGTCGCGCCTCGCGCGAATTCGTGCGAGAGTTGGACTTGTTGGATGTACCACATGATGGGTGCACGATGAGCGATTGCCACGCGTTGATCGAGCTCGGTCGTCACGGCGTGCTCACGGCGGCTCAGCTGGGGCGCCACCTCGGGCTCGAGAAGTCGACGATAAGCCGCAAACTGACTCGGCTGCAGAAGAAGGGATTCGTTCGATCGCGGCGCGATAGTGGCGATGGCCGATACAAGCGGCTGGTTCTAGCCCGTCCGGGTCGGGCGGTACTCGATCGGATCGACAAAGCCGCAGACCGGCGGGTCAGCGATGCGTTGTCCCTGTTGACCCCTGGTGAACGTGAGACGGTGCTCGAGGGCTTTCGGCTGTACGTCGACGCGCTGGCGCGATCGGGTCTTCGCGGCGCTGTGCGAACGCGGCGGATGCGTCGATCGGACAACGCCGATATCGCGTTTATCGTGCGCACGGTGATGATGGAGTTCGACCTGGCCCGTAAGGGATTCGCGTACTTCGACGCCGAGGTCGACCGCATGTACGAGCACTTTCAGGGGCGCCGCAGCGCCTACTTCGTAGCGACCGTTGGTGATCAAGTAGTCGGGGGTGCGGGGATCGCGCCGCTCAGGGCGGGACCCGATGACACGTGTGAGCTCCAGAAGATGTACTTGCTGCCGGCGGCTCGCGGCCGCGGACTGGGCAAGCAGCTGCTCGAGCGGTGCCTCAAGGCAGCGCGCGTGGCCGGTTTTCGGCAGTGTTACCTGGAGACGATGCCTCAGTTGACGACTGCGCGCGCGCTATACGAACGCGCCGGCTTCAGTGCGATCTCCGAGCGGCTGGGAGATACCGGCCACCCCAACTGTCAGAATCACTACGTCATGTCACTCGAGTAGAGCTCCCTCGCAACACCTACTCAGCGACATTGGGCTCGATCGATGACACCGCCATTTCGATCTTGAACTTCCCGGAACCCGCCATCTCCCGGAGGTTCTTTAGTTGGTCGCCCATTACTCGCTCAACCATCTCCCGCTCTTGGTCAGACATGTCCTCGAGGCTTTTCTCTAGTTCTGCGAGCGATTCCTGGGCTTCCGCCATGTCGACCTCGGATGCACCGCCGGGTCCCATAATGCCATCCGCCTCGATCAGGATGCGGAACGGGTGGTACATCCCGTTGACCTGCCGGTAATCGGTCATGAGAGCCTCGACGGACATGGGTCGAGTTGAGTCCTCAACCACCATGTTGCCTTTCATTCGCATACGGCGCGGAAGAGAGCTCTCGGTATCGAGCGCGATCGACATCCAGGTCGGCTGGAACTCACCGTCCGACTGCATTCCGGGTCCCAGTTCGAGGCCTTCGAAGTTATCGATCGAAACGACATGGCAGGTGCGACCGTCGACTTCCTCGGTCCCGTCGTATTTCGCCCGATCGGCGATTTTGCGGAACCAGTTTTGGGGGCTTTCCCACTTTGAACTCATGGATTCGTTGACTTGCGCGGGAACGAATACTGGATGCCCGTCAACGATCTCCTTCTTCATGAGCGTCGTGCTCTCGAAGCCCATCGTCTTGGCCGTCATCCGGTAGTTGTCGGTGTTCTTGGCGCCATCTTCGTATACCTGCAGAGCTTGCTGGATGATTTGCGCGGCGTCCTGGGCTGGCGCGATGGTGGCGGTGACCATGACCGCCATGCAGACAGCAGCGAAAACATGGATGAAACGCATCGTCTCTCCTCGTGAAGTCCTTGGATTGCCCCAAAACCGGTCGGGTTCCGTGACCCGGGGCGCAGAGTTAACGTGACAGCGGTTGCCGCGGCAAGTGTGCGTATATTCCGCGTCGATCTGATGTGATACCCAAGACAGGAGGCGTTGTTGCGTTATCGGCGACTGGGTGATGCCGGGGTCAAAGTCTCGGCGATCAGCCTCGGATCGTGGCTCACCTACGGCGGTCGGGTCGAGGAACAGACCGCCCACTCGTGCATCGCGCGGGCCTACGATTTGGGGGTCAATTTCTTTGACACTGCGAACGTCTACGCGCACGGGGCCGCCGAGCAGGTGATGGGCCAAGCGCTGGCGGAGTATCCGCGCGACAGCTACGTGTTGGCCACAAAGGTGTACTTCCAGATGGGGGATGGTCCCAACGACCGCGGTCTGTCCCGCAAGCACGTATTCGAACAGTGCCACCATTCGCTGCGGCGCTTGGGTGTCGACTATATCGATCTGTACCAGTGCCATCGGTACGACGACGAGACGCCGCTCGAGGAAACGTGTGAGATCATGAACGATCTCATCCGGCAGGGGAAGATCTTGTACTGGGGCGTGTCCGAGTGGTCGGCCGGGCAGATCGAGGCCGCGTTCGAGGTGTGTCGAACCCTTGGATGGACTCCGCCTAGGAGCAATCAGCCGGAGTACAACGCGCTCCAGCGATCGATCGAAGCGGCCGTCTTGCCGGTTTCCGAGGAGCTCGGGATCGGAAACGTCGTCTGGTCACCGATCGCCCAAGGGGTCCTGACCGGTAAGTACGTGTCCGTGGATGAGCTGCCTTCTGGCAGCCGGGCCACCGGGGAGGCGGCGGGGTTCATGGGTCGCTACATGAACCAGGATGTGCTCGACGCCGTGCAGGCACTCAGGCCCGTGGCCGAGCGGTCGGGGTGCTCGCTGACCCAGCTCGCGCTCGCCTGGTGCCTGAGACAACCGAGGGTGTCGAGCGTGATCGTCGGCGCGACCCGAGTTGAGCACGTCGATGAGAACGTCGCCGCTGCAGATATCGATCTCGACCCGACCGCGATCGCCGAAGTGGATCAGCTGATCGGGGCGACCGCGGTGCCGAGCGTATGAGACATCGGAAGCTGTCAATAGCGGTCGCGGCGGTGACCTTCGTCGCGACACTTGCTGGGACGGTCAAGGCTCAGGAGCTCTCGCCGGTCGAGCAGGAGATCGCTGCCCATGTCGAGGGTCATGCAGCCCAAGCCGAGGCGCTTCTCGAGCAGATCGTCAACATGAACAGCGGAACGATGAACCACGATGGCATCCGAGCCGTGGGTTCCATCGTTCAACAGCGGTTCGAAGGGCTGGGGTTCGCGACCCGCTGGATCGATATGCCGGATAGCGTAAATCGCGCCGGGCACTTATTCGCGGAGCGAATCGGTACACGCGGGCGTCGCGTGTTGCTGATCGGACATCTCGATACGGTGTTCGAACCGGGCGATCCGTTCCAGGAGCTGTCTCGCGAAGAGTCCACCGCGAGCGGACCCGGGGTGGTCGACATGAAGGGTGGGGTCGTGGCCATGGTTTACGCCCTCGCAGCGCTGGAGGCGGCGGGTGCGCTGGATGGGGCGACGATCCGTGTCGCGTTGATTGGCGATGAGGAGTTTGCCGGGCTGCCGCTGGAGCTGAGTCGCGGGGACCTGGTGGCGGCTGCTCAGGAGAGCGACGTGGCGCTCGGCTTCGAGGGCGGCGAGACCGGACGAGCGGTGGTCGCGCGCCGCGGATCGAGTGCCTGGACGCTCGAGGTCAGCGGTCAGCAGGGTCACTCGTCGCTGATCTTCGGCGAGCGATTCGGCAGCGGCGCGATCTTTGAGGCCGCGCGGATCCTGCATCGTTTTCACGACGAGGTTCGCGGACCCGAGTACCTGACGTTCAACCCCGGGATCATCCTCGGGGGCACTGACGTCAGCTATAACGCGACCGACAATCGCGGAACGAGCTTTGGCAAGACCAACGTCATCGCCCAGCGCGTGGTTGTCGATGGCGGCCTGAGGTTCATCTCTGAAGAGCAGAAAGAAGCCGCTCGCGAGCAGATGCGCGCCATCGTGGCCGATCACCTGCCGGGCACCTCGGCCGAGGTGTTTTTCAAGGACAAGTATCCCGCGATGCCCCCAACGGAAGGCAATCAGGCGTTGCTGGCGCTGCTCGATCAAGTCAGCCGTGAGCTAGGACAGGGGCCGGTCGAAGCGTTCGATCCCGCCGAACGCGGCGCCGCCGACATCTCCTTCGTCGCTCCGTACGTCGACGGCCTGGACGGCCTGGGCCCATTCGGTTCAGGCGCCCACACGCCGGACGAGCAGCTCGATCTGGTGTCGCTCCCGGCGGTTACCAAGCGGGCGGCGCTCATGATCTATCGCTTGACACAAGAGTAGGGGGCCGACGATGAAGTGCAGTCGGGTCGCGATTAGCACGATGGTGCTGCTTCTGCTGGGCTTCGGATTGGGACGCGCACAGGGGCCGACGGGAGCCCCGATCGATCTGTCGTACCCGTTCAATGAGGAGACCGTGTACTGGCCCACCGCGTCGCCGTTTGAGCTGACCGTCGAGGCGGCGGGTCAGACAGAAGCGGGCTATTGGTACGCCGCTAACTCTTTTCGCGCCGCTGAGCACGGTGGGACCCACCTCGATGCACCGATCCATTTCGCCGAAGGCAAGCGTACCGCGGCCGAGATCCCGCTCGACGACCTGATGGGGCCTGGGGGAGCCGTTGGCCCGATCGATCGAGCTACTTGGGCACAGCGGAGCTCGGTCCAAGTGCGGTGGCTGATCTCCACTTTCCAGGCTTGGGTCCCGATGCGGCCACATGGTTGGTCGAAGAGCGTCGGGTGCGGGCGGTAGGGATCGATACCGCCTCGATCGACCGCGGCCAGTCGACCGAGTTCCACGCGCATCGAGTGTTGGCCGAAGCCAATGTCCCGATCTTCGAGAACGTGGCCAACCTCGACCAACTGCCACCGACCGGAGCGTGGGTTGTGGCGTTGCCAATGCAGATCGAGCGCGGCACCGGCGGTCCCCTGCGCGCCGTGGCGTTCGTACCCGACTCGGGACAGTGATGTGAGCGATACAATCGAGCGAACGGTGGGCGGCGTGACGGTACGCATCGATCGCCTCTTGTGCGTCGGTTTTGGTGACTGCATCGACGAAGCACCGCACGCGTTTGCGTTGGACGATGAGGGGATCGCGGAGTTTGGCGAGGCAGTCAACGGCGTCGACCGGGGGCAACTTATCCGCGCCTGCGAAGCGTGTCCGGTCGATGCCCTGTCGGTGCACGACGCCGACGGCAACCCGCTGGCGGCAGAGTGACCGAGCGGACGCGCAAGGTACGGACGTACCACGAGGTAGCTGATCCGGACTCCGAGGATATCGTCGGCCAAATCGAGGCTCAGCGCTCGAAGTTGGTTGGCCGTTTGGCGGACATCGATCGATTGGTGGTCGTGGCCAGCGGCAAGGGCGGGGTGGGAAAGAGCGCGATAACCGCCAATCTTGCGGCGTTGATAGCCGAACGCGGGCGTCGCGTCGGCGCCATCGATGGGGATCTGCACGGCCCGTCGTTGGCTGCCATGCTCGGTGCCGAGCGTACACCGTTGGTCGTCTCCGAGCACGGAGTCGAGCCAGCCGTCGGTGCGGCCGGCGTCAAGCTGATGTCGATGGACCTCGTGCTGTCGGATGGTGCGCCGCTCGAGTGGCGTCAACCCGAGGTGGCTGGATTTGTGTACCAGAGCACCCTCGACACCGGTGCGGTGCGGGAACTGCTGGCCGACGTCGTGTGGGGTGAGCTCGATTTTCTGTTGATCGATGCACCGCCGGGTACCGACAAACTGGCGCGTTTGCTGGAGCTATTACCGGTGATCGACACACTATTGTTGGTCACGACGCCATCCGAGGCGGCTCGCCGAGCGGTGGGGCGCACTGTTCGACAAGCGCACGGGACGGGGATTTCGACGATCGGGCTGGTGGCTAACATGACCGCTCACGAGTGCCCCGACTGCGGTCGGTCGGAACCGATGTTCGAGGCCGACGGCGCCGCCCGGCTGGCGACCGAAACGGGACTCGAGCTGTGGGCCGAGGTGCCGTTCGAGCCCCGCTTCGCGGTGGCTACCGACGCCGGGCGGCCGCTCGTCCTCGAAGCGCCTGAGTCGCCAGCCGCACGCGAGCTCGGTCGCCTCGCGACCAAGCTCGCGAACGCAACGAGCGACACCGCATGAAGTTCCTGTGTATCGACTGCGATGAGGTAATGACGTTCGCCGAACGCGAGCTACCCGGCGACGGCACGTTGGCGGCGGTGTTCGAGTGTCCTGATTGTGGGCGCGAGATGGCGATGCTCACGAACCCGATGGAGACCAAGCTGGTGAGCGGGCTCGGGATCCAGGTCGGAGGCCGCACCGTCCCCGATCAGCCGCTGGAGCTGGTGCGATCATCGGTGACCACCGGCGACGAGCAAGCGTTCGCCGATTTGCCATTAACGGCCGGAACGGTGCGCTGGAGTGAAGCCGCTGCTGAGCGACTCCAAGGCGTCCCGGGATTCGTGCGCGGCATGGTGAAGAAGATCTACGGCGAGTACGCCGTCGAACGGGGGATCGAGGAGATCACTCCCGAGATCATGGACCGCGCCCGGCAAGATCTCGGGCTCGAGGGGATGTAGCGATGCTGCGGCGGGCCGAGCACGAGCCACACCGGGCTCACAAGTTCCGTCAGGCGGCGATCGCCTACCTCCACTACGCGGTGCTCTACGAGCTCGGTGTTTACGCGCTCTACGAGCAGGAGATGTTTCCCGCCAGCCGCGGCTCGCCGACGGTGTGGCTGGTTTTTGGCGTGGTCATCACCGGTCTCGTCGTATGGGGTCTGTGGTGGTGGCAGAACCGGTGGTTCGCGCGCGTCGTGTGGGTGGTGATGTCGTTGCGGCTCCCGGCGCTCATGGCGGGCGCCTTTTTGGGGACCGCGACCACCGTTGCTCCGGGTTTCTACCTCGCCGGCGGTATCGTCGTAATCGCTGCGATGTGGATGATCGCTCGGGCAGCCTGGGACGTGTGAGCCCGGGCCGCCGGATTGACACTACCCCCAGCCGTCAGTATATAAGGCGCCAACATCGCCGAAGGGTTTACGCCCCGCCGCTCTAGTCCCGGACGGCATGTACCACGAGATACTGGTTCCAGTAGACAATTCAGAGCACTCTGATTGGGCGGTCGATCGTGCCATCGAGATCACCGGTCAATCCGGCGGCCGGATCACCGGTAACCACGTCTACGCCGCTCGCCTTCACGATGTTCGCTTCCGACAGCTCGAGACGGGACTTCCGGCTCAATTCCAGACACCCGAAGAGATCAAGCGACAGCGCAAGGTTCACGACAAGCTGATCGAGAAGGGCCTGCAGCTGATCAGCGATAGCTTTCTCGATCAGGTCGAGAAGCGGTGCCACGAGGCGGGCGTCGACCTCACGCGGCAGCTGCTCGAGGGGATCCACTACGAGGAGCTGATCCGCGAGGCCAATCAAGGGGTGGGACGTCTGCCTTCGCTTATCGGGTTCGACCCCAACATCGCCGACAAGTACGACGGCGGTGACGCCGTTCGTTCCGACGTGCGCCTGGGCGCCGACGGTCGGATCGAGGCCGAGGAGGAGTCACTCGAGGAGAAGCTTGCGGGCACCTCGGAGCGGGCCTACGACCTGGTGGCGATCGGCGCCCACGGGCTCGGCCGGCAGCAGTTCAGCCAGCTCGGTGGGGTCGTCGCACGGGCGATCCGCGGCATAGAAAAGGACATCCTGATCGTCCGTGACGAGCGACCGATTCGCGACGGCAAGTACATGGTGTGCGTCGACGGCTCAGCCTACAGCTACAAGGCGATGCGTCACGCGCTCGAGCTGGCACAGATGTTCGGCGGCAAGTTGTTCGTTTGCAGCGCGTTCGACGTTGAGTACCACCACGTCGTCTTCCACAACATCAAGGATGTCTTGTCCGTACAGGCATCGAAGGTGTTCAAGTTCGAGGAGCAGGAAGAGCTCCACAACAACATCATCGACAAGGGGTTGCTCAAGCTCTGCCAAGCGAACATCAAGCGCGCCCAGGTCATGGCCGAGGAGTACCCGGACGTAGAGGTCGAAACCCAGATCCTGATCGGCAAGCCATTCCAGGTCGTGCTTCAGTGGGCCGAAGAGATCGAGCCGTCGCTGTTGATCTTCGCCCGCCACGGCAGCCATCGGATCGAGGGCACCGAATTGGGTTCGCAGGCCGAGAACTTGGCCCGCCTGGCACCTACCAACGTGCTGCTGATCGGCACCACCGAAGTTCATCCGGAAGAGATTCCGTGGATCGAAGAAGATGGGGAAACCGGTCTCGAATGGGCTCCCGAAGCGGAAGTCCGGATCCTTCGGGTACCGCCGTTCGCGCTCGGCATCGCCCGCAAGGCGGTCGAGGAGTACGTGATCGAACGGTACGCTTCCAACGGCAACGGCTCGGGCGCGTTGCCGATAGTGACCAACGCGCGGCTCGATGAAGCGATCCAGAAACTGCTTCCCACGCACATGCAGCTCATCATGGGGATCGGCACCGCCGAAGAGCTGGCGCTAGCCGAGGTCAAGGCGGAAGAAGCGATGAAGCGCACGGTGGTGGAAGGGCACGACGACGTTCCCGTGCCCGAGACGCGGATCGTGGAGGCCAAGTGCCCCTACACCGGCCACGTCGAACAACGACCGTGGACAGCTAGCGATCCGGTCGTTTGGACGCACGAGGCGCGGCAACGTCTCGAGCTCGTTCCGCTCATCGCGCGCCCATTGGCCCGCAACACCGTTGAGCGCTTTGCCCGCGATCACGGATGGTGGCGCATCACGACGCCGGTCATGGACGAGAACAAGCAGGCGATGATCGAGGCCGACGAGTTCGATCTCGATACGATGCTCGTCATGTTCAAGGAGCTGCAGACGAAACAGATCAAAGCCGCGGCCGAAGGAGTCGACGGACTGACACCTGAGATGCGCAAGTTCATCGACGAGGCTAAGGAGGCCGGGGTCACGCGCTGTCCGATACGGGATATCGAGGCCGCTGCGGACAAGTGCCCGGTGGACTTCAAGACCGCTACCCCGGCCGAGGCCAAAGCGGCGATCGAGGCGGTCATGAAGGAGCAGAAGAGCGACGCCAACGGTGACGACCGGGACGAAGCTTGATCTCGGCAGTACCGCATATCGTCGCTTGGAACCTCACCCGGCGCTGCAATCTCGCCTGCGCCCATTGTTACATCGCGGCTGGATCGTGGCACGCGGCTGGAGAGGAGCTGCCGACCAGTGACTGCCACCGGATCGTGGACGAGATCCTGGCGGTCAACCCGTCGCCGATGTTGATCCTGTCCGGCGGTGAGCCGCTGCTGAGGGATGACTTGGAATCGATCGCCGCTCGCGCTTCAGCCGGCGGTGCAACGGTCGTAGTCGGTACCAACGGCACTCGATTGACAGACGCGCGAATCGCGTCGCTCATGGCGGCCGGGGTGCAGGGTGTCGCGGTGAGCGTCGACTCCCTCGACCCTGTGTATCACGATCGTTTTCGACACGGCGCGGGCGCGCTCTCCGACACGTTGGCCGCGGTAGAGCGATTGAGCGACAACCGCTTGGATCTCGTTCTGCAGACCACCGTGACCCGCGGGAATCAAGCCGAAATAGGACGCCTCGCGTCATTGGCCGCTGATTCCGGGGCGGTCGCTTTCAACGTCTACTTCGTTGTAGCCACTGGAAGAGCCGGCACCATGAAGGGGATGTCGACCGCGGAAAATGATGATGTCTTGACAGAGCTCGCCGCGCTCGAGCGCGAGTACCGCGGTCGGATGCTCGTTCGGTCGAAGTGCCAACCCCAGATCATGCGTCACGTCTACGATTCGGATCCCGAATCACCGCTGTTGAACTACGCCACTCGTTGCCCGTGCGGAGTGCAGTACTGTCGGATCACGCCCGACGGGAAAGTGACGCCGTGTCCCTACATGGAGGTCGTTGCCGGCGACTTGAGTGCGCAATCGTTCGGTGAGATCTGGAGCGACTCGCCGGTGTTTGGGGATCTGCGCAGAGGAGAGCTGGGTGGGAAGTGTGGTCGTTGCGGGTATCGTGAGATCTGCGGTGGATGCCGCGCGCGGGCCTTCGCCGAGACGGGCGACTATCTGGGACCGGACGGGTCGTGCGGCTATGAGCCTGATGGTGTCGAGTCGCCGGTGACGCGGACGCGTGAGATCACCTACGGCACGCCAGCCCGGGCCGAGCTCGAGTGGTCACCCGAGGCGGCGGAACGAGTCGCTCGGATCCCGAGCTTCGTCCGCGGTGTCGTGACTCATCGCGTCGAGACCTTTGCCGCTGACCACGGTCACGATCGCGTTACCGCCGCGCTGCTCGACGAGGTGCGATCCCAGATGCCGATCGACTTCTCGAAACGCCGACCCTTCTTCAGCCGGAAGCGCGAGTGAGATGAGTAGTGTCGCGACGGTGTTTCGAATCGCCGCGGTGGGGAATCTGCCACGGCTACGTGGAACGCGTTCGTTGGTTCCTAGCTTTGGCGCGGTCGCGCTGGGGCTGCTTATGGCGCAATCGGGGTTCGCGCAGGAAGCCGGTATCGCGACCCGCGAGTACGGCGACTTCCCTTACATCGGCAGCCGAGTAGCGGTGTGGATAGCGGCGCAGGTCCACCTCATGTTCGCGGCGTTTGTTCTTGGCGTCCCGATGTTCGCGATGGTCGCCGAGGCGATCGGCATCTTTGGTGGCGACAAGCGCTACGACCGACTGGCCAAGGAGTTTACCCGACTTCTGCTGATCGCTTACAGCGCGACCGCCATCTGGGGTGCGGTTCTGGTTTTCTTCCTGACCACGTTGTACCCCCGGTTCTGGGCTCACCTGTCGGAGATCTTCGAAGTCTCGATGTGGATCTACGTCGGGCTCTTCTTCCTCGAGTCGTTCACTCTGTACCTCTACTACTACGGTTGGGATCGTTGGAAGGCAGGGACCGCGAAGTACGCGCACTGGGGGTTGGCGATCCTGCTCAACATCTGGGGCACGGCGGTCATGTTTATCGCCGACAGTTGGTTGAGCTACATGATGAGCCCGCCGGAAGTGATCACGGCCGATCCATCGCCGGGGGTCGTTCAGTTGTGGAGCGCGATCAACAACGCCACGTGGATGCCGATCAACATCCATCGCATCATCGCCAACGTCGTGTTCGGGGGCTCGGTCGTCGGCGCTTACGCCGCGTACCGGTTCCTGGCCGCCAAGTCCGATGAAGAGCGCGCGCACTACGACTGGATGGGGTACGTCGGCAACTTCATCGCGATCGGGGCGCTCATCATCCTGCCGTTCGCCGGTTACTACCTGGGACGCGAGATCTACGAGTTCAACCAGCAGATGGGGATCACGATGATGGGTGGTTTCATGAGCTGGTTGTGGATCATTCAGGCCTTCTTGATCGGCGTCTTGTTCTTGACCGGCAACTACTACTTGTGGGTCGGCATGACTCGCATCCCCGGTGCCGAGCGGTTTCTTCCGTACACCAAGTGGATGCTCGTAGTGTTGGTCATCGGCGTTATCGTGTGGGCCACGCCACACACGATGATCGCCAATCGTGCCGAGCTCGAGGCGATGGGCGGCTCTCACCATCCGTTCCTGGGTGTGTTGGGCGTCATGAGCGCCAAGAACACCGCGGTCAACCTGATGATTCTGACGACGTTCCTTTCGTTCCTGATGTACCGACGAGCCAACAAGCGCCCGGTGGTCGGGTGGGCCAAAACAGGGACAATCGTGCAGGCTTCGCTCTTCGCGTTATCCGCCGCGGTCGTGCTCTTCTACGGCGTCTATGGCTACTTCGTGACAGCGATCGTGCGGATCGGCTTCAGCGTCTACCAGGTGCTGGCGGTGCTGGGGACGATCATCGCCGTCATGGTGCTCGATGTGTTGATGCTGCGCGGCTCCGAATCGCGAGGCGCGATTCAGTGGGGCAACATGCCGGCGCGATCGCAATACGCACTGTTTGTCTTGGTGGTCACGTTTACCTGGCTCATGGGATTGATGGGCTTCGCGCGCAGCGGCATTCGCCAACACTGGCACGTTTGGGAGGTCATGCGCGACACCAGTCAGTGGGCGGCCACCCCAGCGTTGGGACCCGCGGCTCAGGTGATCAGCGTGTGCGTTCTGATCTTCCTCGTGCTGATCGCATTCATCTTCTGGCTTGGCGGGTTGGTGGAGAAACCGCAGCTAGTACCGGAACAACCGGCACCTGGAGCTTCCGGAACCGTGACGAGCTAAAACGATGTGGGCGACGAACCTCAAGATTCTGGGCATCGTGCTCGGCACACTCGCCCTGTACACGTTGATCGCCAACGGCATCCCCCAGGTCGAGTCCGAGGTACCGCAGGAGTTGTCGTTCACAGGCGAAGTGAGCGCGGCCGAGTTGGTGGCGGCGGGTGAAGAGTTGTACGCCGGGGCTGGCGGCTGCACCGCCTGCCACGGGCTCGGCACGCGGGCGCCCAACTTGTTGAGCGACGCCGGCGGTCAAGGTGCGATCGGCGCGCGCTGCGGCCAGCGCGTAGAGGGTGAATCGTGCAAGGAGTATCTGTATCGATCGATGATCGAGCCCAATGTGTTTGTCGTTGAGGGGTTTCAGCCGATCATGCCGGACATGCGACGGACGCTGTCGGAGGTTCAGATCTGGGCCATGATCGCCTATCTGCAAAGCGTGGGGGGCGAGGTGACGGTCACCGGCGACGACATCGCGGCTGCGCAACCTGCCGGTGAAGACGAGGCGTCGGATTCAGGTGCGGGAGCGATGATCGTAGCGACCACTGATCCGCTCGAGTTGCTGCGTGAGATGCAGTGCCTGGCTTGTCACTTGCTAGGCGACGAGGGGGCTCAAGTGGGTCCGCCTCTCGATGACCTCGGAAGCCGCCTGACGACTGATCAGATTCGTGAGTCGATCCTCGACCCCAACGCGGAGTTGGCGGCGGGCTACGAACAGTTCGGCGGTATGATGCCGGCCAACTTCGGTCAAAGGCTGACCGCCGAGCAGCTCGAGGTGATCGTGTCGTATCTCGGATCCCAAAAGTGAGCGTGACTTGAGCATCAATCGGTATCTGCGCCATCCGTTTTGGCAGGCGATTCTGGTCCTAGTGATCGCGTACGTGTTGATCGAGTACGGCATCCCGTATTTGCCTCCGCTAATCGGGATCAGCAGCGCGCCGGTACCACAGTCGGTCGTGTTGCAGTACATGCTGACCGTGTTGGCGGGAGTACTGATCTGGGTCAGCGACAATGAGGAGCGTTGGGCGCGGTTTCGCGAGCCGATCCGCGCGACGCTCGTCGATCGCGACAAGCGAGTGTTACGGATTGCGCTACTCGTCATCGTCCCGCTGCTGACCGGATGGCTCACTTTCCGCGCCGTGCGTCAGACCGTGGCCGCGCCCCCCAGCTTGCGGTCGATCCATCCGGCACCACCGTCGTCGATCACGTTTCGTGGCCAAACGATGCAACTCGCTGGGCTGGAGAACCCGCTGCGCGAAGGCGACTTGATGGCTGAGGCCTATCGTGTCGGGAAGCGCGTTTACTACCAGAACTGTCTGCCGTGTCATGGCGACGCGCTGAGCGGAGACGGGCACTACGCGCACGGATTCACGCCCGCACCGCTGGCGTTTACCGGTTCGAGCACGATCGCTCAGCTGACCGAGAGTTTTGTGTTCTGGCGGATCGCCAAGGGCGGCCCGGGACTTCCACGCGAGGGCACGCCGTGGAACTCGGCCATGCCGGCGTGGGAGGACATCCTGAGCGAGGACGAGATCTGGTCGGTGATCGTGTTTCTGTACGAGCAGGCAGGCGTCTCGCCCCGGACTTGGGAAGAAGCCGAGGGGTCTGGTGAGCACTAAGGGGTTTGCGATAGGGGTCGCGTTGAGCGCATTTGTCGCGGCCGCGCCGGCGGCCGCTCAGGAAACGCCTGTCGGAAAGGCGATATACGATAAATGGTGCGCCGAATGCCACGGCGAGGACGGTGCAGGCGACGGCTCGGCAGCAGCCTACATGTTGCCGCAGCCGAGGGACTTCACCACCGGGCTGTACCAGATTCGCACCACGCCCAGCGGCGAGCTTCCCACCGATGATGACATCCTCAGAATGATCGACGAAGGCATGCCCGGGTCGGCGATGCCAGGCTGGAAAGAGTACCTGAGCGACACCGAGCGCAACGACCTGGTTCAGTACCTGAAGACCTTTTCACCGTTCTTCGAAGACGAAGCCCCGTCGCCGGTCGAGTACGGTGGACCGCCTGGAGTGAACGAGGAGGGCCTCGCCGAGGGGAAAGAGTTCTACGACAAGATCGAGTGCTGGAAGTGCCATGGACAGGCTGGCCGCGGAGACGGTCCGTCGGCGCCGACTCTCGAGGACGATTGGGAGCTTCCGATCCGAGCCACAGACTTGACCGAGGGTTGGAACTTCAACGGCGGCCACACGACGGAAGCGATCTTCGCCCGGCTGATGACGGGGCTCAACGGAGCGCCGATGCCGTCGTTCGCAGACCTGATCGACGCTGAGTTCATGACCGAGGAACAGCTGTGGCGCGTTGCGCAGTACGTGAAGAGCCTCTCTCCCGAGACGCCTGAGGTTCGAGAGGTCGTTCGGGCGGCTCTGGTCGAGACGCTTCCCACGAGTGTCGACGATCCGGCGTGGGATGCAATCGAGAGGTTTTACATCCCTCTCGTCGGGCAAATAATCGTCGAGCCGAGGTGGTTCGCGCCGACGGTCGACGGCGTGTGGGCGCAGGCCGCTCATGACGCCCAGCGCGTCGCGTTGCGCCTAACGTGGAACGATCCATCGGAGAGCCCGAATCCGGAATGGGAGGAGTGGCGGCAGCGCGTGGTCAGCGTCATGGAGCCAAGCGTCGAGGCCACTGACGAGTTGCTATCCGATGCGCTTACGGTTCAGTTCCCAACCACGATCCCCGAGGGCATGAAGCGTCCCTATTTCTTGATGGGTGCTCAGGACGAGCCGGTGTACTTGTTGAGTTGGAACAGCGGTGGCGGCGCAACCGAAGCGCTCGGTCGCGGGATGAACGCGATCGAGCCGATCGGGGGTGCCTCGACGTTGACCACTGAGTCGACGTTCGATGATGGACAATGGCGGCTCTATTTGAGTCGCGATCTGATCACTGAGAGTGCAGATCGGCTGGCTATCGAGACTGGCCGTCCGATTCCCATGGCGATCTTCGCCTGGGACGGTTCGAACGGCGAGTCCGGTACGCAGGGCGCGATAAGCACGTGGTACTTCTTGTATCTCGATCAGCCGACGGAGAACATTACGTACGCGTTTCCGGTAGTGGCGGTGCTTTTGACAGCCGTGCTGGGCTTGGTCATCATTGCGCGCGCTCAGCGCGCAACCGGCGGCGGTGGCCCTGAACCCGGGTCTGATTAACGTCTAGCCGACATTTAAGGGGTCGATAGCATCGTTGCATTGATCAACCACACATGAAGGAGAGGGATATGAACTTTTCACTGAGGCAGATCCTCGCCTTGGTCGTGGTGTCGGGGATCTCGATCGCCACCGCTTGTGGTGGTGGTGGCGAGCCAACCGATGACGGGGCCGACGGCGACGCTCCGGCAGCGGCCGGTCCGGTCGTAAGCCCGGACAGTGCGGCCATGATCACCGGGACGGTTTCGTTCGAAGGCACGGCGCCGGCGGCCGAGCCGATCGATATGAGCGAGGAGCCGACTTGCGCCGAGAAGCACCCCGATGGCGCCATGCGCCAACTGGTCATGGTTGCGGGCGGTGGGTTGGCCAACGTCTATGTCTACGTGAAGTCGGGGTTGGGGGACCGGAGTTTCCCGACTCCGTCGGCGCCGGTGACGCTGGACCAGGACGGCTGCGAATACATGCCGCACGTCTTGGCGATACAGGTAGGGCAATCGCTGGAGATCAAGAACAGCGATGGGATCCTCCACAACATCAACACCCAGCCCACCGTGAACCGCGGTTTCAACATCAGCCAGCCGGTCGTGATGGAAACGTCGCGGGAGTTTTCGCAACCGGAAGTCATGATCCCGGTCAAGTGTGATGTCCACGGTTGGATGGAAGCGTTCATCGGTGTCCAGGCTCACCCGTACGCGGGTGTCAGTGGCGCCGACGGATCGTTCTCGTTGGCGGATCTGCCTCCCGGTGAGTACGAAATCGAAGCCTGGCATGAGTTGTACGGGACGCAGTCCCAAACGGTCACCGTAGGGGTCAAAGAGACCGCCGAAGTGAGCTTCACGTTCAGCTCCGATATGGCCGGGAACCACGTGCCTCTAGGCGAACCGCTCGTTCTCAGATGAACTGGAGTTGGCTGATGCCCGAGCCGGCGTCGACGTTTGGCGCCGGCATCGACTCGATCTACTACATCATCCTGTGGATCACCGGGGCGATCTTCGTGCTCGTCGAGACCGCGTTGATCGTGTTCATCATACGGTATCGGCATCGCGAGGGTCGGGTCGCCGCTTACTCCCACGGCAACAAGAAAGCCGAAATCGTATGGACAGTGATCCCGTTCATTTTGGTGCTGTTTATCGTCTACGCCAGCAACGACATCTGGTTGGAGGTCAAACGAGCCGACCAAGGCGGTGCGGCTCCGGCGGACGCGCTACCGCTCAGGGTAGTCGCTAAGCAATTCGAATGGAACGTGACGTACCCGGGCCCGGACGGAGAGCTCGACACCGCTGACGATTTCGTCAAGCGAAACCAGCTTCACGTCCCCATCGGAAGGGCGGTTCGGATCGATCTCGGATCCGAAGACGTAATTCACTCGTTCTTCCTGCCGGATTTTCGCGTCAAGCAGGACGCCGTGCCGGGGATGACGATCCCGGTCTGGTTCGAGGCCACACGAACCGGAGAGTTCCCGTTGGCGTGCGCTGAACTGTGTGGGTTGGGGCACTATCGTATGCGCGCCTCGCTGACGGTCCACGAAGCTGCCGATTTCGATCTTTGGCAGTCCCAAGAGATCGCCGCCAGCGGCTCGCCGACTGGTGCCAGTGAGATCGATACCGAAAGAGCAAATGAAGCCGAGATCAGCGAAGGGGAGGAGAGCGCATGAGTACGACCCAGCTGTTGGCGCCCAACGTAACCGCGCAGCACTGGGCCGATCCGAGCCATCCGGATGATCGCCCATTCATCCGGAGATACATCTTTTCAACCGATCACAAGACGATCGGAAACCAGTTCATGTTTATGAGCTTGTTCTTTCTGCTGGTTGGCGGAGCGCTGGCGATGATGATCCGTTGGCAGCTCGGTTGGCCGGGTCAGCCGATGCCCGGGGGAGGGGTGCTGCCCGAGACGATGGCGCCGGGCGGAATCCTGTTGCCCGAGTTCTACAACTCGCTGGTCACCATGCACGGCACGTTCATGATCTTCTTTGCCATCATGCCCTTGCTGGTAGGGATGTTCGGCAACTGGCTAATCCCGCTCCATGTCGGTGCTTCTGACATGGCGTTCCCGCGGCTCAACATGATGTCGTTTTGGTCGGCTGTCCCCGCGGGGTTCATCATGCTGGCCAGCTTCGTCGTCGAAGGTGGAGCCGCCGGGGCGGGGTGGACGGCTTATCCGCCACTGAGCGCGGTGCCGGAGTACAGTGGGGTCTCGACCGGACAGCAACTTTGGTGTGTGAGCCTGATCATCCTCGGGTTCTCTTCGCTGATGGGGGCGGTCAACTACATCACTACGATCGTCAATATGCGCGCTCCCGGTATGACCTGGATGCGCATGCCGTTGCCGATCTGGTCGCTCTTTATCACCGCGATCTTGATCCTGCTGGCGATCCCGATCCTGGCTGGCGCAGCGATCATGTTGCTGTTCGACCAGACGATCGGCACGACGTTCTTCCTGCCCGAGGCCGGTGGTCAGCCGCTACTGTGGCAGCACCTGTTCTGGTACTTCGGCCACCCCGAGGTCTACATCCTGATCCTACCAGCGATGGGCGTCGCGTCCGAAGTGATCGCAAATGGATCACGCAAGCCGATCTTTGGTTATCCCGCGATGGTCGGCGCGATCGTGGCTATCGCGTTCCTCGGTTGGATCGTGTGGGGACACCACATGTTCCAGAGCGGGATGAACCCGCTTCTGGGATCCAGCTTTATGCTGTCGACGATGATCATCGCCGTGCCTTCAGCGATCAAAGTGTTCAACTGGCTGGGTACGATTTGGCGCGGCGACATTCACTTCCATACGCCTATGTTGAACGCTCTAGCTTTCGTCGGGATGTTCGTGATCGGTGGATTGTCGGGCGTGTTCATGGCGTCGACGCCGGTCGACATTTACATCCACGACACGTACTTCATCGTCGCGCACCTCCATTACGTGCTGTTTGGCGGCAGCCTGTTCGCGATCTTCGCCGGGATCTACTTCTGGTTCCCGAAGTTCTTCGGCCGGATGTTGAGCCCAACCCTCGGCAAGATTCACTTCGCACTCACGTTCGTGTTTTACAACCTGGTGTTCTTTCCGATGCATAATCTCGGGTTGGGCGGCATGATGCGGCGCATCTATGACCCCAATCAGTACGGCTTCCTCGAGCCGCTTCAGCCGATGAACACGTTCGTGTCGGTGTTCGCGTTGGCACTCGGTGTGAGCCAGCTGGTGTTCTTCTTCAACATCCTCTGGTCGCTGTGGCGCGGAGAGAAAGCGCCAGAGAATCCGTGGCGGTCGAACTCGTTGGAGTGGAGCCTGGCGTCGCCGCCGCCGCACGGAAACTTCGAAGCGATGCCGGCGGTGTATCGCGGGCCATACGAGTACAGCTACCCCGGTCGAGGCGAGGACTTCTGGCTCCAGGGTGAGCCACCGGACGGCGGAGCGGTCCATGCGCCCACCGGTGGGGCACCGGTGGGCGAGGGGGTGCCCCAATGAGCGAGGCGGCAGCCATTCACGCCCACGCTCCGCGCCCCATGGAGGGGATCCGGGTCTACAACGTGAAGCTCGGAATGTGGGTCTTCCTGCTGTCCGAGGTGATGTTTTTCAGCGGGCTGATCGGCGCGTACATCATCCTGCGGTTTGCAAACCCAGAACAATGGGCGGCGCCGGGTGAGGTGCTAAACGTCACGCTGACGGCGTTCAACACGTTTATGCTGATCTGTAGCAGTGTAACGATGGTGAAGGCCTTTGCCGCGATCGAGCACGGCGATCAGGCCGGGCTCAAGAGGTGGCTGCTGGCGACGATCGTTCTGGGCGCGGCGTTTGTCGGCATTCAGGTCTTCGAGTACATCAAGCTCGCCGAGCACGGGTTTGTGCCGATGGCCAGCCAGTACGCTGCGGACGGCGGCGGGCCACTGTATGGCTCCACGTTCTACACGATGACCGGCTTCCACGGTGCGCACGTTACGATCGGCGTGCTGTGCCTCATCTTCACGTTGGTCAAGGCGCTACGCGGTCACTACACCGAGGAGTACTACTCGGGCGTGGAGATCATGGGGTTGTACTGGCACTTCGTGGATCTGGTTTGGATTATCTTGTTCACGATCGTTTACTTGATCTAGGACGTCGACGTGGCTAACAAGAAACCGAACTACTACTTGGTCTGGTTGTACCTGTTGGTCCTGACGATCGCCGAGGTGGGAGTAGCCTTCTTGTCGGGGCTACCGTTCGAGGTGCTGGTCTTCATCCTGCTGTCGTTGGCGATCTGGAAAGCGGCGCTCGTAGCGATGTACTACATGCACCTTCGGTTCGAGCCGCCCCGGCTCGTTATCATCGCTCTGGCTCCCCTTCCGCTGGCGGTTCTGATCACGATCGTCGTGGTGACGATGGAGGTCTTCTGAACCCCGGGCTGATGGAAGGGATGCTGTGGGCGGGGCTCGTCATGATCGGCGTCCCGCTATTGGTGGGCATCGGGGTCGCGATCGTGATCGTGCGCCATCGTTCTCGCTACCACTCAGAAACCCGAACCGAGTCAGAGTCGAGGTAAACTGATGGCTCGCTCCTCGCTGATCGGCTTTCATCGGGTGTTGATCGGGGCGGCCATTCTGTTCTGTATCGGATTCGCCGTGTGGATATGGTGGGCTGGACACAACACGGTGCTGGCGGTCGTGTTTGTCGTCCTCGGACTCGGGCTCAGCTACTACTTGAAGAACCTCCACCGCTTCGTCGATTACAAGGACGACAGCTAGCCCTAGCTATTACTCGTCCCAAATCCGGTTGAAGTGCGTCAGCAACCGGGGGTGGCGGTACCATAGCCAGGCCGCCATCCCGGCGGCAGCCAGCAGGTTCGCGACCGCGACGCCCCAAAACGCGATGCTTCCGAGCAATGGTTGGCCGATCGCCACCATGTAGACGTGGAAAGCGACCTCGAAGAAGATAAAGAAGAAAACCAGGGCGATCCCGAGCGGTGGGATGCGCTCGATCTCGGTCACCAGAAACGACGCTACGACGCCGACGCCGATGAACGCCGCGTGGTGCACGATCGTGTAAGCCGCGACCATACCCGGATCGATGACCGTGTGACCGGCAGCCGCTTCACCTCCCTTGAAGAGCACAGTTCCGAGGAGCGACGGGGTGTAGAGCGCCTGATACTGGACTACGTCGAGGAACAGGAACCAAGCGGCAACGATCCCGGCACCGATCATCCCGGTCACAAAGCCTTCGATCAGGACGTTTGGGGCGGAAGCGGGTGGGACGATGGGTCGTGTTGCTGAAGGGGCGTCGGTCATTGTACCTCCCGAAGCGCGAGTGGAAGGCAGATGATGGCCGGGCGTCTGCTGTGACGCAAGCCTGATCCCATCGATCAGGCCGGCGCCATCAGCCTCAGCGCCCCGAACAGCAGCATGAGGGCGAGGATGATGGCCGCGGCAACGACCAGCCCGGTCGACAGAATCGCGGTCAAGATCGGCCGATCGTACCGCAGGTGCATGAAGAACATCGCCACCAGCGCGAACTTCGTCGCCGAGAGTACCAACAGAATCGGCGCGATCACTGTTCGCAGGAACGGGATGTAGAACACCGCCACCTCGAGCAGCGTGATGATCGCCAAGATGAGCGCCACCAGCCAATACGTGCTTCGGCTGGCGTGAGCACCACTGTGATGTTCAGCGATCTCGTTCATGCGCGCGCACCCCTCATTGGATGAGGTATACGACCGTAAAGATCACGATCCACACCACATCTACGAAATGCCAATACAACCCCGCGACCTCCACGTCAAGGCTTCGCTCTGGTCCCAGCCGTCCACGGAACGCCATGACGAGCAGCGTCGCCATCCAGATCACGCCGACCGTCACGTGGGCGCCGTGGAAACCGGTGAGCACGAAGAAGGTCGAGCCGAAGAGGTTTTGCTGGAGGGTCAATCCCTCGTGGTAGAAATGCGAGAACTCGTAAACCTGACCCGCCAGGAAGATACCCCCGAGGACGATGACGCCGCCGATCCAGATCTTCGCCTGACGCGTGTCATCGCGCTGGACGGCGTCCAGGGCCAGCACCATGGCGAGGCTCGACATGAGTAGTACGAAAGTCGAGACCGACGTCAGTGGGATGTTGAGGATTTCGGCCGGTGTGGGGCCGACCACGCTTTTTCCTTTGTAGGAGAGATACGTCGCGATCAGCGACCCGAAAAACATGCACTCGGATCCAATGAACACCCACATCGCCATCTTACGGTGCGGAACTCCGAACGTCGTTGCGTGCGTGCTCATTCGGTCCCTCTCGCCGGCTCAAATATGGGGTTCCCCGGGCGCTCTAGCGGCTGGAAGGCCCACCAGTAGACGGCGACCACGAGCACCGCTACTCCCGCTAGCACAGGTAGCAAACCGACCATCGTTCCGCCGCCGGCGAGCGTAAGCCCGGCCGCGGCCACCAGCGGCCAGTGGCTGGGCGAAGGCAACTCGATCCGTTCGACAGGGTGATCGGGCTGGGGTGGGGTGCCGTCTTCCCTGGTGTGGGTCGAGATGTCCCTGGTCGGGCCGTACTTGTGGAGCCACAGCGGTCGCGCGCTGTTGACGGTCGGAATGACGGCGAAATTGTACTCGGGCGGTGGCGAGCTCATCGACCACTCGAGCGTGGCTCCATCCCACGGATCCGGCGTGGCCGCTTCTCCCGATCGCAGACTGCGCACCAGGTTTACGTAGAACAACAAAACGCCGAGCGTGAGAACGAAGGCGCCAACGGTCGCCATCAGGTTCCACTGTTCCCACCCGGCCCCGGCTGGGTAGGTGTAGATCCGCCGCGCCATGCCGTCGAGACCGAGAAAGTGCATCGGGAAGAACGTCAGGTTCATGCCCAGGAACATGACCCAGAAGCTGAGCTTCCCGAGCCCCTCACCGAGCATCCGGCCGGTGACCTTGGGCCACCAGTAACAGACGCCGGCCAGGAGACCAAACACCGTGCCGCCAAAGAACACGTAGTGCAGGTGCGCGACCACGAAGTACGAATCGTGCTGCTGCAGGTCGATCGGCGCCGATGCGTGCATGATTCCAGACAGCCCGCCGACGATGAACAGCGCCACCATGCCAACGGCGAAGTAGAGCGGCGTCCGCATGACGATATGGCCGCCCCACAGCGTTCCGATCCAGTTGAAGATCTTTACACCGGTTGGGATCGCGATCAGCATCGTACCGAGCGAGAACGCGGTGTCGGCGATCGGTCCCAGGCCGGTCGTGAACATGTGATGGCTCCACACCCCAAAACCGAGGAAACCGATCAAGATCCCCGAGAAGATCACAAACGGCGCCCCAAACAGCGGCTTCCGCGAGAAGGTGGGAAGGATCTCCGATACGATGCCAAAGGACGGCAGAATCAGGATGTAGACCTCGGGATGTCCGAAGATCCAGAATAAGTGCTGCCACAGCACCGGCGTCCCGCCTGCGGCCGCGACGTAGAAGTTGGTGTCAAAAAAGCGGTCGAACAGCAGGAAGATGAGGCCCACTGTGATGGCCGGAAACGCCAGCAACATGAGGATCTGAACGATCAACGCCATCCACACGAATAGCGGCATCCGCATCAGCGACATGCCTGGTGCTCGCATGTTGAGAGCCGTGACCGTGAAGTTGACCCCCGAGGCGATCGAGGCGATGCCCATGATCTGCAGGCTCAACACCCAGAAATCGATTCCGAGTCCTGGGTTGTACTGCTTGGACGTCAGATTGGCGTAGCCAAACCAGCCCGCATCTGGGGCTTGATTCACGAAAAACGCCAGGTTCAGCAAGATCGCGCCAAAGAACCAGGTCCAGAACGAGAACGCGTTCAGCCGCGGGAACGCGACATCTCGAGCGCCGACCATGAGCGGGATCAAGAAGTTGAACATCGCGGCCGCCAGCGGCATGAGCACCAGGAACACCATGGTGGTCCCGTGCATCGTGAACAGCTGGTTGTAGGCGTCCGCGCCGACGACCGCTCCTTCGGGCGCAGCGAGCTGGAGCCGGATGATGAGCGCTTCCACGCCGCCAACGATGAAGTAGAGCAGGGCCGTGGCCCCGTACATGACACCGATTCGCTTGTGATCGACGGTGGTCAGCCACGAGGCGATGGATCCGGAGTAGATCGACTCGTGCTGCACGGTGTCCGTTGGCGCAGCGTTCATCGTAGGCTCCTCAGATAGGCGACCAAGCTCGCGATACGCTCTTCTGAGAGGTTGAGGTTTGGCATCCGAACGCCCGGCTTGATGCTTTCGGGGTCCCGCAGCCAGGCTGCCAGCTGGTCCGGTTCGTTGGCGAGCAGCCCGGAGGCGATCGTCGATCGGCTTCCGAACTTGGTCAGATCGGGTCCGATCTTGGCTTGCGCAGGTGTTCCGGCGATCGCGTGACAGGCGGCGCAACCGGAAGAGAGAAACGCTTGCAGACCAACGGAATCCTGCACTGCCGGCCGGCGCTGCTGCTCGACCCATGCGTCGAACGAGTCGGCCGTTTCAACGAACACTTTCAACCGCATGTTGGCGTGCGACGTACCGCATAGCTCGGCGCATTGGCCAATGAACACGCCGACGGAATCGGGCGTGAACCAAAGCTTGTTTTCGCTGCCCGGGTTGAGATCGCGCTTGCCTCCCAGCCGCGGCACCCAAAACGAGTGGATCACATCGGCTGACGCCAGCGCGAGGTTGGCTGTTCGTCCGACTGGCAAATGGAGCTCGTTGGCGGTCACGATCCCGAGATCGGGATACTCGAACTCCCACCACCACTGATGACCGATCACCGCTATTTCGATTCTGTCGGCTGGCGGCTTCTGCTGGACCTCGAAGATCGTGCGCACGGTGGGAATCGCGATGAAGAACAGGATCGCAGCCGGTACCAACGTCCAGGCGATCTCGAGCGCGGTGAAGCCGTGCACCTGGTCGGGTACGCCCGAGTCGCCGGGCCGGCGCCGATAGCGGATGATCGCGTAGACGAGGAGCAGTTCGACGACGACAAAAATCCCCGCTGTCCAGAACCACACTGTCTTGTACACATCCTGAATCGAACGTGACAGATCGGAGGCCGGTTGTATGGTCGACCAATCAGGGACGTCGGCGAGGCCACACGCCGCGAGCGAGCCCCCCAGGACCAAGAGCGCGACTGCGGAGCAGAGCCCACGCCCTGACGAGATGCTTCTAGGCTGTGGTGACCGCGGCTCCACGTGCCCCCTCAATGCGTGCGCGATGGTTGTCGAAGGCGGAAAAATCGCCGACACTCTACCCAGACCCGCGGGGCGCCGTCAAGGTGGGGAACCTCTCTCCGCCTCGAGGGGTTTACATAGTGCTGGTCCGCAGGAAGGCTCGGGGGATAGGTTTCCCGGACGTTACGGATCGAGAAAATACCGGGAGGAACACAATGTTCGTTCGTCGTCTAGTGCAGACATCCACAACGCTCGTGGCGTTATTCTTACTCTCCGGTGGTGGGGCGGCTTCGCTTCACGCCCAGGCTCCGGACGACGATCGTTTTGTGATCGCCGTGCTACCGTTCGTCTCGGCCGATGATGGGAAAGCCAAGGACCTGCAGGAAGAGATCATCGCTGAGTTGAATGATCTCGGCCCCTACACACTGGTCGCCGAGGACGAAGTCAACGACGCGGTGGAGCAGAACGGTTTCAAGCCAGGCTCGCCGATTCCCGACGTCAAGACGCTCGAGATCGCTCAGTCGCTGGAAGCCAAAATCGTCGCCCGTGGCACACTCGATCGCCAGGGTGACATGTGGATCGCCAAGTCGACTTTCGTCGACGTTGCGACCCGCAACACCCAGCACCTGCCGCAGGTCACTGACTCCGACATAGACGACTTGGGCGAAAGCCTGGTGGAAGCGTTCAACGCCCGGAACCAAGCCGATAAGCACATCATCTTCGGTCGCGACTACATGCGATCGGAGAATCACGAACGGGCGATCTCGAACTTCGAGCAGGCGCTCGAGTACGATCCGGGACTGGCGCTGGCCTACTTCTTCATGGGCCAGTCGTACTTGGAGCGAGATATGGTCGACCCGGCCCTCGTAGCGTTGGAGAAGGCGATCGAGCTCGACCCGGCGTACATCAACGCCTACCACTCGATCGGTGAGGCCTACCTCGAAAAAGGCGATACAACACATGCCCGTGACTTCTTCGAGGAGTTGATCCGCCGCAAGAGCGACGATTGCGATATCCAGGTCGCTTATGGCTACGTGATGGCCAATCAGCTACAGGAAATCGAGAAGGGTTTGGCGGCGTTCGAGCAGGCGACGACACTCTGTCCGAATAATGCAGCCGCTCATCAGTACTTGGCCTATGCGTTGCCGGACGACCGTCGGGACGAGAAGATCGCCAATCTCAAGAAGTACCTGGAGCTCTCGGCCGGCGGCGCGACCGATCCCGAAGCGTTGCAGTTTCTTTTTGGTCTCTACTTTGCAAATGAGCAATACGAGGAGGCGAGAGCCACCGCCGACGAGGCGCTAGCTGCCGATCCGGGCAATGCCAACCTGCTGGGTTCGGCCGGGTACGTTCAATACAAGCTCGGCGAGTACAACTCCGCGATCGATTATTACAATCGAGCGCTGGAGGTCAATCCCGATTTCGAGCGCAACACGGTTGAGTTCGCCAAGGATCTCGAGCGCGCCGGCAAAGGGCAATCGAGCGCGATCCTGGCCAATATCTTCCTCAAGGACGCCTCCGATGCGCTGAAGGGCGGCCGCTACGGTGCAGCCCTCGAGTTCCTGGGCCAGGCCTCGCGACTTGGGGGCAATTCGTGCGCGATCTCCTATTACCGCGGAGATGCCTATTATCGGATGGCGAAGGCGCTCCAGGGGGAGGACAAGTCGATCCCGCAGAACGAGCGGTCGCGGTCGCTGTTCACGACGGCGATCTCGCACCTCCGGAACGCTTGTGGCGATTACGCATCCTATGGGCAGGGTCTGATCGGGAACTCGAACCAGTATATCGAGCGGGTCGATTTGATCATCAAGAAGCTGAGCCGACAGGGCGGGTAATCCTGTGGTCCAGCTGTTCAAGCCGAACGGGCCGCCCTTTCGAGAGTGGCCCGTTTTGCGTTGACACTTTCGCCCGGGTTCCGTAGGTTCTCTCCCCTGCATTTCTTAAGCGTTCGTTCGTCATTCATGCACGCGCGGGGCGGTAGTTCAGTTTGGTCAGAACGCCGGCCTGTCACGTCGGAGGTCGCGGGTTCGAGTCCCGTCCGCCCCGCCATGCAAACAAGCTTGCCCCAAACCGTTTCCCGCCGATGACCGGGCCCGCCGTCAACCTGGTAGGTATCAGCCACAAAACGGCGCCACTCGCCCGCCGAGAGCGGTTTGCGTTTCCTACCGCGACGTGTCGCGAGATCCTCTCGCAATCGACCGAAGAGACGCTGATCCTGGTGACCTGTAATCGAACTGAGCTGTATGGTTTGGCCGGGGCGGCGGAGCTCGAATCGAGCCTGTTGGCGGCAGCCAACGCCGGCCAGGGGCCGTTCTATGTCCGCGAGGGCCGCGAGGCGGTCGAACACCTCTACGAGGTCGCCGGCGGGCTCGACTCGATGGTGCTGGGAGAGCCCCAGATACTGGGACAAGTGAAACGGGCGATGGGGACGGCGCGCGACGCGGGTCGGTTGGGACCCGTTCTAGACGAGCTGACCCGCCGTGCGGTCCGTGTTGGTCGGAGGATCAGGGGCGAAACCGGTGTTGGGCGCGGGTTGCCGTCGATCCCGAAGGTCGCCACTGGGATGGCACGACTGACGCTCGGCGAGCTAAGTGGACGCTCGATGCTCATCATTGGCTCCGGAAAGCTCGGTGATTTGACCGCACAGACGCTGCAGCGGGCTGGTGCGGCCGACATCGTGGTTACCAACCGCCACTCGGAATCGGCCCAGCGGCTGGCTCAATCGATCGGCGGTCGAGCGGAACCGCTCGGCGAGATCGATCGGCTGCTCGCCGACGCCGACATCGTCATATCGTGCACATCTTCACAGACCCCGATCCTCGACCGCCACCAGTTGGAGCGCGTGGTCGGGCAACGTCGTTCGCCGCAGCCATTGGTCATCATCGACATCGCGGTGCCGCGAGACATCGAGCCGACGGCCTGCGAAATCGAGGGTGTACACCTGTTCGATCTCGATGACCTGCGCGGATGGAGCTCGGAGGCCGTTCCCAGGAAAGCGATTGACGCGGCTCGAGACATCGTCGCTGCCGAGGCGCAGGATTTCGATGTGTGGTTGGCGGGTCGCTCCGCGGTGCCAACGATCCGGGCGCTTCGCGATCGAGCCGAGCGAATCGTCGCCGCGGAGGTGGAGCGAGCGGGCTCAAATGACCAGGAGACGCTACGAGCCTTTGGAAGGCGAGTGATAAACAAGCTGCTACACCATCCGACAGCCAGACTCAAAGACCGGGCCGCCTCGGAAGGGGAGACCTACCTCGACCTCGCTCGCGATCTCTTCGCTCTCGATCTCGAGTTTCCTGACGAGCGGGGCAATGGTGGGCGTGACAGTGGTGGGTGAAGCGCGGCCGCGGTTGCGGATCGGGACCCGGGGTAGCGCACTAGCCAGAGCCCAAACGCGGCTCGTCTCGCGGGCACTCGAAGCGGCCGGTTGGGAAACCGAGGAAGTCGTCGTGCGAACGGCTGGGGATCGGTCTCCGGATGCGTCTCCGGCCGAGTTGGGGCGCGGCGCTTTCGTGGCTGCGCTCGAGCGTGCCCTCACGGATCGGTCGGTCGACCTGACCGTGCACAGCGCCAAGGACTTGCCAACTGGTGATCGGCCCGCGGTGACGGTGATCGCTTACCCACCACGCGCGGACGCCCGCGACGCGATCGTGACCCGCGACGGGGAACCACTGGCGAGTCTGCCGCCGGGTGCGCGGGTCGCAACATCGAGTCCTCGCCGACGCGCATTCCTGCTGTCCGAGCGTGACGACCTCAACGTGGTCCCGATTCGCGGCAACGTCGATACGCGACTCGCCAAGCTGGATCGGGGTGACGTCGACGCTTTGTGCGTTGCAGCAGCGGGGCTCGATCGGCTCGGTTTGGCGAGCCGCGCCGCTGAGCGGCTTGCGCCAGCGCGTATGCTCCCGGCTGTTGGTCAGGGCGCTCTCGCGGTTCAGATCCGAAACGAGGATGAAGACCTCGAGGGTGATCTCAGTTCGCTTGATGATCCGATTACGCGCCGGGCGGTGACCGCGGAGCGCAGTTTTCTGGGAGCGATGGGGGGTGGCTGCCAGACCCCGCTGGCGGCTTACGCGATCTGCGAAGACGACCAGCTGACGATCGATGGGGCAGCGATCGACCCCGCTGGCGGCCAGGCGTTCTTTGATCGCTCGACCGGCCCGATCGACGAGGCCGCTCGGATCGGGAGTCAGCTCGCCGAGCGACTGCTGGCGAATGGCGCCGATGTGATCGTGGGGGTGGGACTGAAGTGAAGGGCAACCTCTTGCACGGTTGGCGCGTCCTTGTGACCGCCTCGGAGGGTGGTCGGTTCTGCGATCATCTAGAGCGCAACGGTGCGCTATCGGTTCACGTCCCGACGATAGCGATTCGGCCGCTCGGTGGTGAGCTGATCGATGGCGCGTTGCGCCGACTCGAAGCCTACGACTCGATTGTGCTGACCAGCAGCAACGGGGTGGACTCGCTGGCAAACCGGCTGGTGGCGCTTGGGGTGACAGTGCCCTCGGGACTGGCTTGGGTAGCGGTCGGGCCCCGGACGCGTGACGCGCTCGAGTCGTCGCTAGGCGTCGAGGTGCGCGCCATGCCATCCGAACAACGGGCGGCGGCGATTCCCGACGTGATGGGAGACGTCGAGGGCCGACGAGTGCTCCTCGTACGGGCCAAGCGAGCTACCGAGGAGCTGCCGATGATTCTGCGCCAGCGGGGTGCGGTGGTGGACGATGTGGCGGCTTACGAGACGATCGAGGGGCCGGAGGATGTGCGCAGTGCGCTCGAGTTGGCACTGACCGAGCCCCCGCGTGCGATCGTATTCACCAGCGGCTCGACCGTACGGGGTTTTGCGCGACTCGTCCCCGACCCGCGAAGCGCGTTGGACGGAGCGGTGATCGCCTGCATCGGGCCAGTGACGTCGGAGGCTGTTCGGCAAGCCGAGCTAGGTGTCCCGGTCGAGGCAGCCGAGCCCACTCCCAAAGGGATCGTCGAAGTACTGGTGGCTGCTTCGGGACCGGATCGCGCCCGTGTCTAGTTCGAGGTTCGAGCGTTTTCGAAGGCTGCGGCGAACGCCAGCGATGCGAGCGTTGATCGCCGAGACTCGACTCTCTGCGCGCCAGCTGGTGTATCCGATGTTTGTTCGGGACGGACAGGGGGTACGCGAACCGATCGCGTCGATGCCGGGCCAGGAGCGGGTGTCGGCCGACGAGCTGGTGCGCGATGTCGACCGTGCCTCCGAGCTCGGGATCGGTGGAGTCTTATTGTTTGGCTTGCCGGCCGAGAAAGACGGTGTCGGCAGCGGCGCATGGGACGAAGACGGGGTCGTTCAGCGCGCGATTAGGGCGGTGCGCCAAGCCGATCCGGGCTTGGTCGTGGCGGCCGACGTTTGTCTGTGTGGCTACACCGATCACGGTCACTGCGGGGTGTTACGCGATGGCGATGTGGACAACGACGAGACGTTGCCGTTGCTGGCGCGAGCTGCCGCGTCCCTGGCGGCAGCAGGGGCGGATATCGTCGCGCCGAGCTCGATGATGGACGGCCAGGTCGCGGCGATCCGTTTGCAGCTCGACGAGGCGGGTCACCGGGACGTGGCGATCATGGCTTATGCCGCCAAGTACGCGTCGGCGTTCTACGGCCCGTTTCGTGACGCCGCCGATTCAGCTCCCCAGAGCGGAGATCGGCGGGGGTACCAAATGGATCCGTCCCATGTTCGGCAGGGGTTGGCGGAGATCGCTACCGATCTCTCCGAGGGGGCCGACGTGGTGATGGTCAAACCCGCGCTGGCCTATCTCGACGTGATTCGCGCCGCGCGCGAGCGGTTCGACGCGCCCCTCGCTGCGTACAGCGTGAGCGGTGAGTACGCGATGCTGGCGGCGGCCGCCGAACGCGGTTGGCTGGATCACGAGGCCGTGGTTCTCGAGTCGCTGAACGCGATCGTCCGTGCGGGTGCGGACATCGTGATCACCTACTCCGCACTGGATGCCGCCCGTTGGCTGAGTTGAGCGCTCGCAATTTCGTCCACGTGCTGGCGTTACGGGTCGACCCCGCCTGGCGGAGGGAATCGCGTGAAACGCGTCGCGTCGAGTGCGAAGAGCTGCTCGAGGCCGCCAGTCGAGCCGCCGAGAGAGTGACGACATACACGTACTCGATGATCGGCACACGGACCGACGTGGATCTGCTGTTTTGGCGACTCGGTGCGTCGCTCGAGGACCTCGAGGAGACCGCGAGTTCGCTGTTGTGTTCGGGTGTCGGGAAATGGTGCACGATCTCCCATTCCATGATCGGCTTGGTCCGACCTTCTAAGTACGTAAAAGAGAGAACTCCCCAGGAGGAGGCGATGTTCACCGGCGATCGTTCCCGGTATCTGATCGTCTACCCGTTCGTCAAGACGACCGAGTGGTACTTGCTGCCGGAAGACGAGCAACGTCGTCAGATGTCGGAGCACATCCGGGTGGGGCGGCGCTACCCGATGATCCAGCAGTTGCTCGCATATTCGTTTGGACTCGACGATCAGGAGTTCATCGTCGCTTACGAGACCGATGATCTTGGCGCTTTTCAGGACCTCGTTCGTGACCTCAGAGCGACCGAAGGCCGGTTGGCGACGGTCCGCGACGTTCCGCAACTGGTAGGGGTCCATCGTCCGCTGGCCGACATAATGGCGTTGATCGGAGGGTCGGAGGCGTGAACCAGACGCTGTTTGCGCAAGCCAGAGAGCTCTTCCCCGGGGGGGTCAACAGCCCGGTGCGCGCCTTCGGTGCGGTGGGGGGGACCCCGCGCTTTATCACGCGCGCTGAAGGCGCCCACGTGTGGGACGCGGACGGCGTCAGACGAATCGACTACGTCTCGTCGTGGGGCGCGATCATCCTCGGTCACGCCGATCCCGGCGTCGTCGATGTGGTCCGTTCAGCTGCCAGCCTTGGCACGAGCTACGGCGCGCCGACTCCGGCTGAGATCGCGCTCGCGGAGCGCATTCGGGCTGCGATACCGTCGGTCGAGCGGATGCGTTTCACATCCTCGGGGACGGAAGCGGCGATGAGCGCAGTCCGCTTGGCGCGAGCCCACACAGGCCGGACAAAAATCCTGAAGTTCGCTGGGTGTTACCATGGGCATATCGACGCGCTCTTGACGGCGGCGGGCTCCGGGGTCGCGACGATGGGATTGCCGGGGAGTGCCGGGGTGTCCCCAGAAGCCACCCGTGACACGCTGGTGGCTCCGTACAACGATCTAGGCGCGGTGAACGAGCTATTCGACCGTTATGGAGATGAGCTCGCGGCCGTATTGGTCGAGCCGGTGGCTGCTAACATGGGGCTGGTCCTGCCAGCGCCGGGCTTTCTCGAGCTCCTGCGCGAGCAGGCCAGCGCGCATGAAGCATTGCTGGTCTTCGACGAGGTCATAACGGGGTTTCGCGTGGCGCCGGGTGGCGCTCAGGAGCGGTACGGCGTGATCCCTGACTTGACGTGTCTGGGGAAAGTGATCGGTGGCGGTCTTCCGGTCGGGGCGTTTGGCGGCCGGGCCGATATCATGGCTCAGGTCGCACCCGATGGACCTATGTATCAAGCCGGGACTCTGTCAGGCAACCCGTTGGCGATGGTCGCGGGCGCGGCGACTTTAGGTCGCCTCACGGACCGCAGTGTGTTCGATCGGTTGGAACAACAGACCGCTCGGCTGGCGACCGGGCTTGCGGAAGCGATTGACGCCAGCCCGCACGCCGGACGCGCTAGCGTGGCTACGCTTGCATCTCTGCTGACGCTCTTCTGGACGCCGCAACCACCGACCTCGTTCGCCGAAGCCCAAGCCGGCGACGACGAAGCGTTCGCGCGGTTCTTTCACGGCCTGCTCGATCGCGGCATCAGCCTGCCACCTTCGCCCTACGAAGCCTGGTTTGTGACGCTGGCTCACGGCGAGGACGAGATCGAAGCCACGTTGGCGGCTGCCGGGCAAGCGCTTGCCTAACCGGTCCCGGTTCTCGTGAGCGATCGTTTCCTCCTCGCCTGTCGCAGCGAAGAGGTGGATTGTACGCCGGTCTGGTTTATGCGACAGGCGGGTCGATGTTTGCCCGAGTACCGCGCGATTCGAAAGCATCATTCGTTGCTGGAGATCGTTCGCCAGCCCGAGCTCTGCACAGAAGTCACGCTCCAACCGGTCGACCGGTTCGGGGTCGATGCCGCGATCGTGTTCTCTGACATCACGCTGCCTTTTCTTGGCCTCGGCGTTCAATTCGAGATTCAATCCGGGGTTGGCCCGGTGGTCGAGAGCCCTTTGCGGGAGCCGGTTGACGTCGAACGGCTGTCGGTATTCGATCCGCATTCCGACGTGGCCGAGCTGTTCGCCGCGATCGATTTGATACGACGCGCGAGCGCGGTGCCCGTGATCGGTTTCGCGGGCGCACCGTTTACGCTGGCGGCATACCTGATCGAGGGTCGACCATCGAGACGGTTCCATCTCGTGAAGGGTTTTATGCACCAACACCCCGGTGCCTGGCGGCGGCTGATGGAACAGTTGACTGACGCGACGATCGCGTATCTGGCGGCTCAGGTCGAAGCTGGCGCCCAAGCGCTGCAGGTCTTCGATTCGTGGATCGGAGCGCTGAGCCCGAGCGATTATCGCGCGTCGATTCAGCCGCATATGGAACGCTTGTTTGGGAGCCTGCCGCCGGTTCCGACGATCCACTTTGGGACCGATACGGCGGGGTTGCTGCCGTCATTGGCGGAGGCTGGGGGTGATGTCATCGGGCTCGACTGGCGTATCGATCTCGACCGTGGGTGGGAGATCGTCGGCGACCGTGGGATCCAGGGTAACCTCGACCCAGTGGTCGCAGCCGGCCCGTGGGAGGTCGCCGAGCGTCAGACCCGTGCGATCCTGGCCGCGGCGGGTGGCCGGCGAGGGCACGTGTTCAACCTCGGCCACGGCGTTCTTCCCCACACACCCGTCGATAACTTGAAACGGTTGGTCGAGCTGGTTCACGAGGAGACCGCGTGACTCCGGGATTGCTGGTCATGTCGTATGGGACCCCTGAGCGACTCGAGGACGTCGAGTCGTATTACACCCACATTCGGCGTGGCGATCCGCCCCCTCCGGAGCTGCTCGACGAGCTAGTGGAGCGTTACCGGGCGGTTGGGGGTCCCACGGCTCTAAATCGCATCACGCGTCGACAGGCGGCCGCGCTGGAAGCGACGCTCGGAGATCGTGGAGCCCATGTTCAACTGTATATCGGGTTCAAGCACGTGGCGCCGTTCATCGGCGATGTCGTTGAACAGATGGCCGCCGATGGCATCGAAAGGGCGGTCGGCCTCGTGTTGGCTCCGCACTATTCGCTGCGCTCGATCGCCGAGTACCAGACGTATGCGGAAAAGAAGCGACCCGACGGTATGCGGTTAGACATCGTTTCAAGTTGGCACGACCATCCGGCGTTTATCGACGGGCTCGCCCGGCGGCTCAGCGATGCGCTGCCGGGCGCAGGCGACAACCCGCACGTCGTTTTCACGGCACATTCGGTGCCCGCATCGGTGCTCAATCGCGGCGATCCATATCCTGATCAACTCCAACGCACGGCCCAACTGGTAGCCGAGGCCGCAAGCCTTGACGGGTGGTCCTTCGCCTATCAGAGCGCTGGTCGTACCGGCGAACCGTGGCTGGGCCCGGACATCCTCGAGACGATCGATGAGCTCGCGGAGCGGCGGGAGAGAGGTGTGGTCGTGCAATCGATCGGATTCGTGGCCGACCACCTCGAAGTGCTCTACGACCTCGACATCGAAGCCCGCGATCTGGCGAACCGGCGTGGACTCGCCTACGCTCGCGCCGCAATGCAGAACGACGATCCGGACTTCATCGAAGCGCTGGCGACCATCGTTGAAGATCGATTGGCGACACTCGAGTCGACAGGATGAATGTGAGTTGGGGGGCCGCTCGGCAGAGCGTAGCTTGATGGCAACGAAAGGGTGAATCTTGAGCGTCTTTGGTAGACTGATCTTTGGCAGATGGTTCGCGCGATGGCTGCTCCGCGGTGGGCCGTGGGCGATCGCTGCCAAGCTGGCCGCAGTTGGCATTTGGGGCGCGTTCAAGTGGCGCCGTGAAACGCGCCGTCTCGCGCGCGAGGTGGAGCGCCGGGAGATCGAGGCCGAGTACGAGGTCCTGCCAGGAACCTCGGCTCCTGGGACGGGTACCGGTTCTCGGAGGCCGACCGCCGAATTGCCCGAAACATCAGCCGATAGTCAATACCCTCAGAGGAGAACAGACGGTGCTTAGAACATTTTTTGTCGGAGTGTTTGCCACGTTTGTATTGACCATGCCGGTCCTGGCTCAGGACGATACCGCGGAGAACGGTGAGCCCGAGGTGGCCGCCGATGCCGCACCAGCGGCCGAAGAAGAGCCAGCGGCCGAAGAAGAACCAGCGGCCGAAGAAGAGCCAGCGGCCGAAGAAGAGCCAGCGGCCGAAGAAGAGGTCGTGTCAATGCACGATTGGGAGTTCGCGCTCCAGCCGACCCAGCACGCGCCCAGCGGCGCGGGAGTGGTCAAGGTGACCGAGGGCGACGCCGGACAGGCTCTGGTGGTCGAGGTCGAGGGGCTACCGCTGATCGATGAGCTCGACCAGGAAGACCGCGACGTCAACGCCTACACGGTATGGATCGTCCCGAGCAAGGAGCGCGTCAAGGAATCGACCTTGGCCGGTGTGGTCACGGTGGGTCCGGAGGGAACCGGCGCGTTTGAGAGCACGACCTCGCTGGAGACGTTTGGCATCATCGTTACCGCCACGCCGGACGGTGCGCCGGAGGCGATCTCGGGGGTCCCGGTCCTGACCGGAATACCGGTGACATCGGCGCCACCAGCCGCCCCAGCTGAAGACGCCGCGGCCGATACGCCGCCCGCGGAAGGGGAAGCGGCTCCAGCTGAGGACGCCGCCGCCGATGCCCCGCCAGCTGAGGGCGAGGCCGAGCCCGAAGCCGAGGAGCCGGACGAGGAAGCGCAAGGCCAAGCTTTTTAGCGTCGCTTAGCGACTCTTAGTAGGACCAGCCACACAGGATGACCGCCTCCCCCGCTCGGGGAGGCGGTTTTTTGTGGGTCTACTTGACACGGCTGGCGCGTTCGTCCTACAATGTGGGGCCAGGTGGGAAATAATGGGAGAAAGTGGGCTGTGGACACGAACGTTGTGGGGTCAAAACGTCGTTTCTTGGTCAGTACACGCATTCAATCGATGAGAAGGGTCGGGTCAGCCTCCCAGCACGGTTCAGGGACGGCGAGGCGGGTCAATCTTTTGTTGCCACCCGTGGGCTCGGGTCATGTCTCTTCCTCTACCCGTTGGCCGAGTGGGATCGGGTCCTCGCGCGATTCGACCGTCAGAAGGCTCGAATCGATCCCGAGCAGCGACGTCACTTTCTCCAACTCATGCGACACACCGTCGAGACGACCGTCGACGCCCAGGGGAGAATCCTACTCCCGAGCCCTCTCGCCAAGCTGGCAGGCATCGGCGATGAGGTCACGTTCGTGGGCGCTGGGGACGTGATCGAGATGTGGGACCCGAAGCATTATGAGGAGTTTGTTGGCCAAGCTGGTGAGGAGTTCGATCAATGGTTGACTCAGTACCTGTAGCGCGACCGTGCCCGAGCGGCGGTTCCACGAACCGGTCCTGTTGACGGAGACGATCGCGATGCTGAGGCCAGTTACAGGAAAAACGTATCTCGACGCCACGCTCGGTGGTGGTGGGCACGCCGAGGCGATTCTCGAGGCGTCGGCGCCAGCCGGACGATTAGTGGGACTGGATCGGGATCCGCAGGCGATCCAGTTCGCAGGCCAGCGGTTGGCGCGGTTTGGTGATCGGGTCGAGTTATTGAATACGAACTTCGCCGAGATCGACCGGACGTCGAGGCTCGAGCAAGCGCATTTCGATGGCGCTCTGCTCGACCTCGGCGTTTCCTCGGCGCAAGTCGACGACGTGGTGCGCGGCTTCAGCTACCGTCAGGACGCTCCGCTGGATATGCGGATGGGGCCCAGAGGGGAACCTGCTCGGGAATTGTTGTCGCGCGCCGCACCATCGACCCTCGAGCAGATCATTCGAGACTACGGTGAAGAACGTCACGCACGGCGTATCGCCAAGGCGATCGTGCGTGAGCGCGAACGCGAGCCGATCAATACTACCAATCGGCTGCGAGCCATCGTCGAGTCGGCAGTCCCAGCGAGCTCGCACCAGCTCAAGAGCGTCGCGAGGGTCTTCCAGGCGATCCGAATCGCCGTCAATGACGAGCTGACGGCGTTAAAGAGTGGTCTTAAACAAATTGAGCGGCGGCTGAACGCCGACGCCCGGCTAGTGGTGATCGCGTATCACTCGTTGGAAGACCGTGTAGTCAAGCGGTATTTCCGCGAGTTGGCGGCGGATTGCGAGTGTCCGCCCGATCTCCCCGTTTGCCGGTGTGACAAGGTTTCTGAGGCGGACGTGCTCACCCCCCGACCGATCCGTCCGACCGAGGCCGAAGTCGCCGCCAATCCTCGTGCTCGGAGCGCGCGTTTGCGCGCCATCGAGCGGCGCCGCCAGGTGGCGGACCAAACCTAGCGCCGGAAAGTAGGGAGTCGGTGAACGTCTACGTTCGTGAGTATCGCAAGATCGAACACCGAACCCGTCGCCGAACCAGTTTTGCGTGGCATTATCTGCCGACGCTCCTGTTGCTCACGGCTGCAGTCGTCGTCGGCAAGGTCTACGTCCAGTCGGTCGCGATTCGGTGGTCTGATCGCGCTTTGGAGCAGAAAACCACGGCGCGAGATCTAGAGACCACGAATGATGCGCTGGCGCGTTCGATCGCAGTGTTGACGACCCGAGACCGGGTAACGCACGTTGCAGACCGGCGCCTGGGCATGGTCACTCCGACCGAGATCGACATCGTTTGGCTGCCGGTTCCCGATGGTACCCCCGCGCACGCACCGCCACTGCCAGCCAAGATCGATGGTGGAGTGCTGGCCACCGTGGGCGGTTGGCTTGATGCGCTCTGGCAGGAGGAAGCTCTCGCGCTGACGAGCCAATAGTGGCTCGCACCCGAGGGATCCGCTCCAAGAAGGTGAGTGAGTCCGATCGCCTTCGAATCGGACGTCGTCGCCAACGGCTCATCTTCGTCTTGCTTCTCATGTTTTCAGCCCGGCTCGGAGTCGCGTTCTTCGAGATCCAGGTTCGCGGCCACGACGAATACCGGGCAACAGCCCAAAAACAGCAAAAGAAGCGCATCGTCATCCCGCCCGAGCGGGGCACGATCTACGATCGTAACGGGGTGCCACTTACGGTCAATGAAGAGGAGTACGGCGTTTACCTCGTCCCACGCCACGTTGATCCCGATGAGACAGAGCAGTTTGTCGAGACGTTGACCTCGATCTTGGGGGTCAATGCCCGAGAGGTCAAGCGCCGTCTGGAGGAGGGTGGGTGGTACGTGCGTCTTACGCGTGGGATGTCGCCCGAGATCGTCCACCAGCTCGAAGCCGCGAAACTGGATGGCGTGGGTGTGGAGTCGTATCGGGTGCGCCGGTATCCCTACGATCGGCTGGCGGGCGATCTGCTTGGCAAGGTCAACACCGAAAACAAAGGCCTCGACGGCATAGAGCTGTATTACGACGAGGTCCTTCGTGGAACTCCGGGTTACGCCATCCACCAACGAGACGCCTTGGGGCATGAGTACCCGAACTTCACATTCCCGGTTAAGGCTCCAGTCCACGGTCGGGCCTTGTACCTGACGATCGATCTAGGGGTGCAAGAGATCGTCGAGGCTGCTCTCGAGACAGCCATGGGTAAGACTCACGCGAAAGCCGGAAGTGTTGTAGTCGTCGACCCGCGAACCGGCGAGGTGCTGGCGATGGCGACTCGCGGCGGACCCAGAAAGAGCGACCAACGGGGGAGAAACGTAGCTGTGGTCGATCAGTTCGAGCCCGGGTCGACTTTCAAGATCGTGCCCCTCACCGGGTTGTACGAGGAGTCGCTGGCGGCTCCAAACGATTCGCTGTTCTGTGAGCGCGGCACGTGGCGACACAAGGGGCGCACGATTCGCGATGTCCACCCGTACGACTATCTCACCGTCGAGCAGGTCATCGAAGCTTCGTCGAATATCTGCTCGATTAAGCTCGCGGATCGCCTCGGCGACAATCGACTCTACGAGTACGCCCGCAAGTTCGGGTTCGGATTGCCAGCTGGTCTCGATTTTCCCGGCGAGCCGCGCGGCCTGCTCAAACGTCCGGATGAATGGTCCGTGCTGACGGCCGGATCGGTGACTATGGGGTATGAGGTCATGGTGACCTCGGTCCAGATGGCGATGGCGTACAGCGCGGTGGCCAACGGTGGCGAGCTACTGAGACCCTATTTGGTAAGACGGATCGTCGACACCGAGGGCGGGGTCGAGTTCGAGGGTCGTCCGCAGCTCGTTCGCCGGGTCATGAAGCCGCAGACGGCGCATCTGGTGACTCAGGCACTCGTTCGCGTGGTGGAGTTTGGCACTGCCAGGAGTGCGCAGATCGACATGCTCCCGGTGGCTGGGAAGACAGGCACCGCCCGCAAGGTCGGCGAGCGGGGGTATGACTACAAGCGGCACACCTCCTCGTTCGCGGGGTTTTTCCCCGCTGATGATGCGCGATACGCTGTCTTCGTCCGTATTGATGAACCGGTGGGCAAGTTCTACGGGGGGTTGGTGGCGGCACCGGTGTTCCATGAGATCGTCGAGAACACACTTCTGACCCGCGCGGTGGATCGATCACCCGCACTGGTTGAGCGGTTTCGGTCGCCCCAGCAGGTTGTGCAGCGTGTTTCAGACGGGTTTGGTGCATTGCCCGCCGCGACGGAGCCCGATACGCTCGCTTCGTCGCAGCCGGTGGAATTACCGGACGGCGTCGATCCGCGCACGCACGTAAAGGTACCGGATTTCACTGGACTGGGTCTGCGCGAGGCGATCCGCCGCGCGTCGCGTCTTGGGATCGAGCTCGCATTTGATGGAACGGGGACGATCGTTGGCCAGGATCCGGAGCCTGGGGAGGTGCTGACCCGCGGCGGCGTGGTACTGGTTCGGGATCGATAGTGGGGGTGGCCGTCGAGACGACACGTCTCTCCGCGCTGGCTAAGCGGGTCGGCGGGCGGGTCGTTGGCGACGAGGACCCTCGCGTCGTCGGAGTATCCCATGATAGCCGTCGTGTGCAAGCAGGGGATTTGTTCGCGGCGATCACCGGCTTTGAAGCCGATGGCCATCGTTTTGTCCCTGCGGCGGTCGAGGCGGGCGCCGTCGCTGGGTTGGTCGATCACGAGGGCTCCTGGCCGGTGCCAGTGATCGTCGTCGATGACGTGCGCCGTGCGATCGGACCCATAGCGCATGCTGTTGTGGGTGACCCCACGACTCGTATGCGGGTGATCGGGATTACTGGAACCAATGGCAAGACGACGACGACGTTCATGACAGCGGCGGTCTTGGGTGGCGATGAGGTGGCGACGCTGGGAACGCTCGGTGCCCGGCGTGGCGAGCGGGTTTTCAAGACCGGGTTTACGACGCCCGAAGCGCCCGACTTGGCGCGCCTTTTTGCGGACTTGGAGCGGGAAGGGGTGAGATCGATCGTGATGGAGGTCTCGAGCCACGCGATCGCGCTCGAGCGCATCGGCGGGATTCACTTTACGGCGGGCGGGTTTACGAACTTGAGCCCTGATCATCTCGATTTTCACCCCACCATGGAAGATTACGGCGAAGCGAAGCTCGATTTCTTTCGTCTGCTTCGTGAGCAACACGGCTTTGGGGTGGTGAACGCAGACGACGCCTGGGGTGATCGGTTTCGAGCCGCAGGGCCCGACGAGACGTGGCGCTTTAGCGAGAGTAATCCCGAGGCCGAGGTGTACGCCGAGCGGATGGAGATCGAACGCGACGGCACGACGATGGATGTACGCACTCCGCGCGGACGCTTTACGACCCGTCTGTCGATGGCTGGTCGCTTCAACGCTGCCAACGCGCTGGCAGCGGCGGCGTTGGGTGTTGGGCTCGGGACTGAGCCGGAGGCGGTGGCGCGAGCGCTAGCGGAAGTTGACCACGTACCCGGTCGCTACGAGGTGTACCGTGGCGTCGATATCACGGTAATCGTGGACTACGCCCACACGCCGGAGGCGATCGAAAGGGTCCTGCTGGCGGTACGTGATACCGGAGCCCGACGGATCTTGTGTGTCTTTGGCTGTGGGGGCGAGCGTGACCGCACCAAGCGACCAGAGATGGCCCGAGTTGCGGGAACGTTGGCAGAGGTCGCGATTCTCACCACCGATAACCCGCGCCGCGAGTCGATCGATCAAATCGTCGCCGACGCCATCGTCGGATTTGATGACACCCCGGCCCGGTGGGAGCGGATCGATGACCGCGCGGCGGCGATCGAACATGCGATCGGCGAAGCTGAGCGCGGTGACGTTGTATGTGTGCTCGGCAAAGGAGACGAGGAGCACATCTTGATCGGCAACCAGCAGATACCGTTTTGTGATCGTGACGTGGTTCAACGCGCCTTGGCAGTCCGAGACGGTGCAGAGTGAGTGCTAGGCTGACCGCCGATCAGGTGACCGCCGCGCTGGGCGTAAAACCCAGCCGACAGCCGCCTCAAGCCTTCAGGGGTGTAACGATCGACACCCGCCGAGCAACGGATGGAGAGCTTTTCGTTGCGATCCGTGGCGACCGCTATGATGGCAATGATTTCTTGGACGCTGCGGTGGCTGCTGGTGTGTCCGGTGCGGTGGGCGAGGATAGGGGTTTCGCCGATCGTGCCGAGATCGCGTTCTGGGCGGTACCCGACGGGCGGGCTGCGCTCCAGGCGCTGGCCGCTCATTATCGGAATGCGCTCTCGACCCAGCTCGTCGCGGTCACCGGCTCGAATGGAAAGACGACCACAAAAGAGCTGATCGCGGCGGTGCTGGCGCAACGTTTCTCGACCTCGGCAACCGCTGGCAACTTGAATAACCAGATCGGGGTCCCACTCACCTTGCTCGATATCGATCCCAACGACGATTGGGCGGTGGTCGAGCTGGGGTCCAGCGAGCCCGGGGAGATCGCGATTCTGTCGCGCATCGCTCAACCAACGATGGCGGTCCTTACCAGCGTCGCGGCCAGCCACCTCGAGGGGCTGGGTTCGGTCGAGGCGGTGATGGAGGAGAAGCTGGCTCTCGGACGTGTTCTCTCTCCTGACGGGACCCTGTTCTATAACGGCGATGATCCGCGCTTGACAGCTGCGGTTTCGAAGTTGAAGTGCCGACTGGTCTCCTACGGTATCGAGCCATCGAACGACGTTCGACCGGAGCGCTGGGAGTTGGACGGCGAAGGCCGCGGGATGTTCGAGATCGATGGGCGCACCTACCGCCTGCGGCTGGTCGGTCGGCACAACGTCGTGAACGCGCTGGCGGCCGTCGCCGTGGGCGGCGAGGCGGATATCTCGCCGGGGGCGATCGCCGTCGGGATCGCCGAGCCCGATGCATTGCCGCTGCGGATGGAATTGGAGCGATGGGGGGACGTGATCGCGCTGGTCGACTGCTACAACGCCAACCCCGAGAGTGTGGCGTCGGCGGTGGCTACCCTGGTGGCCCTCGATGATGCTCGTCGACGCGTCGTCGTGCTCGGCGAGATGCTGGAATTGGGCGACCAAAGCGAAATGCTGCACCGGCAGGTCGGGTGCGATCTGGCGTCGGCCGGTGTTGAAGTCGTCGTGGCGGTTGGCGCTGGCGCCGCACCGGTAGCCACTGGGGCCGAGGATGAGGGCGTGACCGCGCTGCGATTCGACTACCAGCCGGGATCGATCCGGTGGCTTATTGACAACCTCCGCCCTGGTGACGCGGTCCTCTTCAAGGCCAGTCGTGGTGCAGCGCTGGAGCGAGTGGTTGAACCGGTTCGCGAGGCGTGTCTGGGTTGCTCGGTCGAGATCAATCGATGAGGCAGCGGTAGATGCTCTACGACCTGCTCGTTCCACTGGCTGATCAACACACGTTCTTCAACGTTTTTCGATACATAACGTTTCGCTCTGCCTACGCGACGGTCACCGCGCTTGCGCTCGCGTTCCTGCTGGGTCCATGGCTGATTCGACGCTTGAGCGTTCTTGGGGCGGGACAGCCGATCCGACAAGAGGGTCCAAAGGCCCACTACAGCAAGGCCGGCACGCCGACCATGGGTGGCGTGTTGATCATCCTGGCCGTCGTCGTCCCGACTCTTCTTTGGGCCGATTTGAGTCAGCCGTTCATTCAGATGATTCTCGTGGCTACGCTTTGGATGGGAGGGTTGGGATTCCTCGATGACTATCTGAAAGTCGTGAAGCAGAAGTCAGAGGGACTGATCGCCATCCAGAAGGTCGTCGGTCAAGTCCTGCTAGGTGTGGTGCTCGGCGTGTGGCTCTACATGCAACCGGTTCACGGCGAGTACACGACACTCACCTCGGTGCCGTTCTTCAAGGAGCGCTTTGTCGATTTCGGTTTCCTATACATCCCGTTCATCATCTTGGTGGTGATCGCTGCCACCAATGCGGTCAACCTTACCGACGGTCTGGATGGGCTGGCGATCGGGTTGGGGGCTATCGCGGCGACCGCATTTGCCGCGTTCGCATACGTGATCGGTCGTGCCGACTGGTCAGGCTATCTGCAGATCCCGTACTTCTCGGGTGCCGGTGAACTCACCGTCTACTGCGCGGCGTTGCTCGGCGCTGCACTTGGGTTTCTCTGGTACAACGCTCATCCAGCCGAAATCATCATGGGCGACACCGGATCGCTCGCGCTCGGCGGCGCGTTTGGGACGCTCGCGGTGCTGCTCAAGATGGAGTTCGCCTTGATCTTTGTCGGCGGCGTGTTCGTGCTCGAAACATTGTCGGTGATCATCCAGGTGGCGTCGTTCAAGCTGCGCGGGAAGCGAGTTTTCAAGATGAGCCCGATTCACCACCATTTCGAGCTTCTTGGGTGGGACGAGCAGAAGATCGTCATGCGGTTCTACATCCTCGGGGTCCTGTTCGCTCTGCTCGCTGCCTCGACGCTGAAACTGCGGTGATCGATCCACCGGTCCAGGTCGATGGTGCACGCGTAGCGGTGCTCGGGCTGGCGCGCTCGGGGATGGCGGTCGCGCGTCTGTTGCAGCGGGTGGGGGCTAGCGTCTACGCGTCCGACGTCTCGGCGTCAGATCATGTCGTCGCTGCAGCTCGTGCTCTTGAGGACGAAGGCATCGAAGCCGGCACCGGGGGTCACGATCGTGAGCTGATCTCAGACTGCGACTGGGTCGTGGTTAGCCCTGGAATCCCGCCCAACGCCGAGATCCTGGTGGCACCGCCGGTCTGCGATCTCCCAATCTTCAGCGAGATCGAGGTTGCGTGGTGGTTTGCCCGCGCACCCGTAGCTGCAGTCACGGGCACCAACGGCAAGACGACGACCACGGCGCTGCTTGGAGCTGTTGCTCAGACGGGCGGCATCTCGGTCAGACGTCGAGTGGTATGTGCTCGAGGTGTCGTCGTTCCAGTTGGCCCGGATCGAAACCTTCAAGCCGCGGGTGGCGGTGGTCCTAAACCTGACCGCCGATCACCTCGATACCTATCCCGATGTCGAGGCGTACGCTCGGGACAAGGCACGTATCGCTATGAACCAGGATCGCGGCGATCACCTGTGCCTGAATGGTGAGGACCGTGCGCTGTCGAGTTTCGGTTCCGATCGACCAGCAACCCGGCACTGGTTTAACCGTTACGAGTCGGTTGAGCGAGGCGCTTGGGTCGACGATGGTTGGATTACGCTGACCGGCGAGGCGTACTCGGGCCCGATCATCAAGACAGCCGCGCTGAGAATACCAGGGCAGCACAACGTGCAGAACGCATTGGCGGCGACGCTCGCAGCAGAGCTCATGGGGGTCGAGCCGACGGCGATCGGCTCGGGGTTGGCGTCTTTCGGCGGGGTCGAACACCGTCTCGAACAGGTAGGGGTCGTCGACGGGGTGACGTTTGTCAACGACTCGAAGGCGACCAACGTCGAGTCTGTAACCGTCGCGCTCGAGGCGTTCGAACAACCGTTGATCGTCATTCTGGGGGGCCGTCACAAGGGCTCGCCTTACTCACCGTTGGCCCCACTATTGGAGGCGCGTGCGCGCCACGTGTTGGCGATCGGTGAATCGGGTCCCCAGATCGTCAGCGAGCTCGACGGCGTCGTCGATGTGACCGATGTCGGTACTCTCGAGCGAGCCGTGGAACGCGCGCGCGAGCTGGCTCAGCCCGGCGATTTGGTGCTGCTGTCGCCGGCGTGCTCTTCCTACGATCAGTTCGTCAACTACGAGGCGCGAGGCGAGCAGTTTCGCCAGCTGGTGACAGCCGCTGCCAAACGGGAGGTCGCCCGATGATCGGTCGTCCCCAAAAGCGCGCCAACCGTCGCCGGAAGACCGAGCGCAACGCGAGGCGACCGCCAAAGGCTCCCCGCGGACAAGCCGACCGACGGCTGCGGACTTTGGTGTTGCTGCTGGTCGGGTTCGGGCTCGTGATGGTCTATAGCTCGAGCTCGGTACTGTCGTTGGCGCGTCACGGTAGCAGCACGACGTTTTTTCAGAGCCAGGCGGCCAAGGCGCTGGTTGGCGTCATCGTGATGGCGATCGCATCGCGGCTCGACTACCAAATCTGGGCACGGGTATCGAAGCCGCTCATGTGGGTGGCGCTGGCACTGTTGTTGTTCCTGGCGCTGCCGCTCGGCACCGCACTGACGCCCGAGATCAACGGCGCCCGGCGGTGGATCGCTCTGCCCGGACTCACGTTCCAGCCGATCGAGCTGGCCAAACTGGCGATTATCGTGTGGATGGCAGCGATACTGGCACTGAAGGCCAAGAAGTTGGACCAGGGAGGCGACCAGCTCGTCCCCTTGCTGCTACTGCCGGTATTGATGGCCGGGTTGGTCGTCCTCCAGCCGGACTTTAAGGGCGCGATGATGATCGGGGTTTTGGCGGCGACGTTGCTCTTCATGGCCGGTGTCAAGTGGCGGTATCTGTTGCAGGCCGGCGCCGCGGGGATTCCATTGGCGGCCCTGGTGATGGTGCTCGAGCCCTATCGAATGCGACGGCTAGCAGCATTCTTGGACCCGACACAAGACGTACAGGGGATTTCGTACCAGATCAATCAATCATTGATCAGCTTGGGGTCAGGTGGCTGGTTTGGTGTCGGGCTTGGATCCAGCAAGCAGAAGTTCGCTTTTCTACCGATGGCACATACCGACTTCATCTTGTCGATCGTCGGCGAGGAGTTAGGGATCGTCGGCACAATGACTGTGCTGATAGCGTTTGTATACCTGGGTGCTTTGGGGTACCGGATCGCCCGACGTGCGCCGGATGGCTTTGGCTTCTTGCTGGGCTCGGGATTGACGACGTTGATTCTGCTCTCAGCGTTGGTCAATATCGGTGTCGCGACGGCGGTCTTGCCGACCACCGGGCTGCCGCTGCCGTTCGTCTCGTATGGCGGTACGGCGTTGATCGTTCACATGGCTGCGATCGGGATTCTCTTAAGCATTTCCCGTGATGGCATCGACCCGCCGCGCCGGGAACCTGCGATCAAGCGCTGGCGGTGGTGGAGGAGGGTGGTCCCCGTTGGACGCCAGCGAGCATGATGAGACCGCGGCTCGCGTGTTGATCGCCGGTGGCGGCACCGGAGGGCATCTGGTTCCGGCGTTGAACCTGGCCCGCGAGCTGGCACAGCGACGACATCCACCCGCGATCATGCTGATCGGCAGCCACCGCGGAACGGATCGCGAGTTGTTGTCGGCGGCGGGCTTTCAGTACCAGCTGATCGATGCGCCGATCGTGGACCGTCACCGACGAATCAAGAACGCGACGCTGCCGTGGCGGCTCGGGCGGGCGGTTGGCGCGGCACGAAAAGTCGTCAAGGGCTTTCAGCCGGACGTCGTGGTCGGCACCGGTGGTTACGTCTCGGTGCCGATCGGCGTGGCCGCTCGTTTGGCACACCGGCCACTGATCCTGCAGGAGCAGAATCGCCAGCCGGGACTGGCGACTCGATTCTTGGCCCGTTGGGCCGACCGGGTGTGCGCGGCGTACCCCGGTGTCGACCGTGCGCTGCCGGGTGGCTCTCGAGTCAGCGTGACCGGTAACCCGATCGCGCCGCAGGAATCGACCGAAGCAGAGTTCAAGGGGCGACTCGATGTGGCTCGCCCGACACTCGGCGTTTTTGGAGGTAGCCAGGGCGCAGAGGCGCTCAACGTGGCGATCATCGAACTGTTCGCCGACCAGACCGACGCGCTCCCAAACTTGATTTGGCAAACCGGAGAGCACCATTACGATCACGTGGTTGCGGCCGGTCAGTGGCCGGAACGGGTTGTGATAAAGCCCTTCTTCTCACCCATGGGGGCGGTCTACCCATTGCTCGATCTGGCGCTCTGTCGAGCCGGGGCGATGACGCTGGCGGAACTGGCCGCCTGGGGTGTCCCGGCGATCCTGGTTCCGTACCCGCATGCTACGGCCGATCATCAGATGGTCAATGCGAGGGCCGTCGAAGCGGCCGGCGCCGCGATCGCCATTTCGGAGTCCGAGGCTACCGCACGGCGACTCGGCAATCTGATCACCGGTTTGCTCGATGACCGACCGCGACGCGAACGCATGGCGGCAGCGGCGCGCACGCTAGCCCAACCCGAGGCGGCACGGATCATCGCTGACCAGATCCTCGAACTGGCTGGACGAACACCAGCAGGTGACTCGTGAGTGTCTTGGATACCCACCGTCGGCTCCACTTCATGGGAATCGGCGGCGCTGGGATGAGCGGCCTCGCGGAATTCTTGGTACAGCGCGGCTACGCAGTGACGGGTTGTGACGTGAGTCGCTCCGCCAACACCGACCGGTTGGAGGCGCTGGGCGTCGCGGTTCGCATCGGCCACGGAATCGACCACGTGCGGCCGACCGATGCGATCGTCATCTCAGCCGCCATACCGACCGACAATGACGAGCTGAAGGCGGCTCGCGATCAGGGTTGTCAGATCGTTCGGCGCGCCGAGCTCCTGGGTGCGGTGATGACTGGTAGCCGTGGGATCGCCGTCGCCGGCACGCATGGCAAGTCAACGACCACGACGATGATCGGCGCCATCCTCGAGGCTGCGGGCTGGGACCCGACGGTGCTGGTCGGTGGGCGGATACGTGGACAGGACGGCAATGTCCGAATCGGCGCCGGCGAGTGGCTGGTGGCCGAGGCCGATGAGTTCGATCGCTCGTTCCTCGCTCTCGAGCCCGATCATGCGGTTATCACCAACATCGAGCCCGATCACCTCGACACATATGAGTCAGTGGCTCAAGTTGACGCCGCATTTGCGCAATTCGCGGCTCGTGTCCACGAGCACGGAAAGCTGGTTCTCGGTATCGACGACGCGGGTGTCCGACGTTTCGAGCTACCGACCGGGTTGAGTGTTGTCACCTTTGGGCTCTCGTCAGATGCCGACGTGCGTGGAGCCGAGATCGAAACGCGTCAACTCGACACTCGGTTCGAAATGCGACTTCCGGACGGACGTCGCGAGGACGTCGAAGTGTCACTCCCGGGTCGACACAACGTTCTCAACGCGCTGGCCGCTGCGGCGATGGGTTGGTCGCTGGGCCTCGAGCCAGGAATCCTCACCGCCGGCCTGGCATCCGTGCGCGGAGTCGAGCGGCGATTCGAGATCGTTTTCGAGGACGAGGATGTGATGATTGTCGACGACTACGCGCACCACCCGACCGAGGTTGCGGCTACTCTGGCCAGCGCGCGAACGGGTTGGCCGGGACGCCGCTTGGTGGCTGTCTTTCAGCCCCATCTCTATAGCCGGACGCGTGATTTTGCGAATGAGTTCGGGACCGCGTTGGCGGATGCCGACGTGGTGTTTGTAACGGATGTGTATCCGGCCCGGGAAGCACCGATCGCGGGGGTGACAGGGCGTTTGGTCTGTGACGCTGTGGAGCGCGCCGGCGCCGACGATGTCACGTATGTGGAGAACGGTTCGGTAAGCGACATCGTTGCTGCACGTCTGACTGAAGGCGATTTGGTGGTCACGCTGGGGGCCGGAGATGTCGATCGAGTTGCTCGTCGGCTGGCGCAAGAGCGGCGAGTGGGGGGCGAATCAAGACAGGCGAACGATGGGTCGAGCTAAGCTCAAAGATGCCCTCCCGGCTTGTTGCCAGTCCGACGTGGAGCTGGCGCCGATGACGTACTGCAAGATCGGCGGCGTGGCCAAGGTCTTCTGCGTCGTGGAGAGCGAGGCGGAGTTGATGCACGTGATCGAGTACCGCAAGGCCACCGGGCTCGCTGTCGAGGACA
>CAMYLR010000012.1 GCA_947259315.1 uncultured Gemmatimonadales bacterium
CACCGACGGTTCGCTACAGCTGATCGGCGAGGACCGGATCGACCACACGCCGCGCGACGAGCGAGTCAAGCTCAAGGTCGGCGAAGCGTTCGACATCGTCGCCGAGCGCCGTCAGACAGAGTACCGGAAACTGGCCCCCGGGCTGTACGAAGAAGAGTTCGAAGTCGTGATCCGCAACCATAAAGACGAGCGGATCGTGGTCGAGGTCGTTGAGCCGTTGCCGAGTGACTGGACGATGCTGTCGAACACGCACGACTACGAAAAGATGGACGCGTTCACCGTCCGATTCGACGTCCCCGTCGACGCCCATGGCGAAACCACGCTGAGGTACGCCGTGCGCATAAAGTTCTAGACAGCGATCGGGGCGGGCTGCCGCGCAGCACCGCCCCATGTGGCAAAATACCCTACACGGCGGGTGCCAAGCGCGGACTACCCGCGCAGATCGTACCGGCATCATCATTGCAGCACTCGCTGCGCCTCGCGGCTTTGGATACCCGCGAGAGCGGTGTATATTCACGTGATTAGAAAATCACACAAACACAGCGCATACATTGAAGAGAGAGGGCTGCTTTGCTGAAGAGTCGCATCCGCTTCGACGACGTTCATCACGACGATATCGTTTACCCCGGCGCCATCGGGTTCACATTTGTTCATCTTGCGACTCTTGGAGCGCTATGGTCGGGCGTGACACCGACAGCGGTGGCGCTGTGTTTGGGTCTGTATTTCATGCGGATGTTCGCCATTACGGCCGGGTTCCATCGCTACTTCTCGCACCGTAGTTTCCAGACCAGTCGTTTCTTCCAGTTCGTACTCGCGTTCCTCTCCCAGACATCGCTGCAGCAGGGTGTTCTTTGGTGGTCGGCGAAACACCGGCACCACCACAAGTACTCGGACACGCTGGAGGACGTTCACTCTCCTCGCCACCACGGATTCTTGTTCGCTCATCTGGGATGGATCTTCGCTCGGCGCCGCGGACAGGCGGACTACGATCTCGTCAAGGATCTAAGCGCGTACCCGGAGCTGCGTTGGCTCGACAAGCACAAGCATTTGCCGGGTGTGCTGTTGGGTGTGGTGTGCTTCCTGGTCGCCGGTTGGCCGGGGCTGTTCATCGGCTTCTTCTTGAGCACGGTGCTCGTCTACCACGGAGCGTTTGCGATCAACTCGCTTGCCCACGTCTTCGGTCGCCAGCGCTACCTGACCGGCGACGATAGCCGCAACAACTGGTTTCTGGCTTTGATCACTATGGGTGAGGGGTGGCACAACAACCATCACTATTACCAAGTCGCCACTCGCCAGGGTTGGCGGTGGTGGGAGATCGATGTCACCTATTACATCCTGAAGCTTCTGTCGTGGGTGGGTCTGGTGTGGGATTTGAAGGGCCCCCCGGGTGACGTGCTCGAAGGCGAGCGCCGACTCCCGCGCCGCGCGATCGAACAGGTCGCGCACGAATTGGCGGCGACGTTCCCGATCGAACGCATCGCCGAGCAGGTGCGCACCACCTGGTCGCAACGGCCTAGCCTGGAGGAGGTCGTGGCAACGGCGCCCAAGGCCAAGGCGAGAGTCGAGTCGATGCTGCGGGACGTATCGATACCGCACGCGCAGCTTCCCTCGGTTGACGATCTTCGCAGCCGGGCTCGATCGATGGCGCCTTGCACCCCATCGTTGGAAGAGGTCGCCGAGCGGGCCCGAGAGGTCGTGATCGAGGCGGTCTCGGCCCACTTGATCGCTGAGCTCCAACCCGCCAGGGCATAGCGAGTCAACATGGACTGGTCCTTCACCGACGAGCAAAAGGAGCTTCGTCGAACTGCGAAGCGCTTCGTCGACGAGGAGCTACGGCCGGTCGCCGATCAGATCGACAAAGAGCACGCCATCCCCGAACACCTCATCAAGATGATGAGTGAGCTCGGGTTTCTCGGCATCGCTTTCCCACCCGAGTACGATGGCGTTGGAATGGGTGAGCTCGGATACGTCATCCTGCAAGAGGAGATCAGCCGCGCGTGCGCTTCGACGGCGACGTTCATCGGTGCGCATCAATCGATTGGCGCGATGACGATTCACCAGTTCGGGACGGAAGCGCAGAAGAAAAAGTATCTGCCCCCGTTGGCGCGTGGTGAGATGATCGGCGCGTACGCTCTAACTGAGCCCGAATCTGGTTCCGACGCGATGGGGATGAAGACGACGGCGGTTCTCAAGGGTGACAAATACATCGTCAACGGCACCAAGATCTGGATCACCAACGGCGGGTTGGCGGATGTGGTGTCGATGTTTTGCAATGTCGAGGGCGAGACAGAGGCCGACTCGGGGCCGGCGGCGTTCATCGTCGAGCGGTCGTTTCCCGGATACTCCGTTGGGAAGACCGAAGACAAGATGGGAATCCGGGGCTCGAACACGTGCGAGCTGATTTTTGAAGACATGGAGGTACCGGCCGAGAACCTGGTTGGCAAGATCGGCCAAGGTGCGCACATCGCGTTCGGCGTTCTCGACGTTGGACGGTTAGGGCTGGCTGCGGCGACCTTGGGTGCGGCCAAGGACTCTATCGATCGGTGCGTCGAATACGCTGGCGAGCGGCACGCTTTCGGACAGCCGATCGGCAAGTTTCAGGCGATCCAGTTCATGATTGCGGAGATGGCTGGCGACACGTACGCGATGGAGAACATGGTGTACCGAACCGCGTGGATGTGTGATCAGGGGATGCAGTTCAGCCGAGAGTCGGCGATCTGCAAGTACTTTTGCTCGGAAGCCCTCGATCGGATCGTCGACAAGGCGGTCCAGATCCATGGGGGGATGGGCTACTCCGCCGAAATGTGGCCCGAGCGCTTCTATCGCGACGCGCGGATCAATCGGATCTTCGAAGGCACGAACGAGATCCAGCGCCTCGTGATCGCCCGCGACATCCTGAAGAACGGCGGCTACTGAGGCCCGTGCACCACGGCTCGTCGGTCCGGATCGCTCTGCTCCTCGGGATCGCGATTGGGGCTGGTTGTGGCGAAGAGGAGTCACCGGGGCCGATCGCGCTGGGCGGCGAGCTCCGGGTGAGCGCCGACTCGACCGCGGTCCTGCTGGGCCCCAATGTCCTCTTCGATGGCAACCGGCCCGGTGTCGGTGCGGGCGACACACTAGTTCGTTTCGCTCGCGTCGCGATCTCACCCGACTCCTCACATATCGCGTTTGGTACCGCTGCTGGGCGGCTCGGGGTTTGGTCGCGTCTGGCTCAATCGGCGCAGACGGTCGTGACACCTGAGGATGGTCGGCTCGACGCTCTGGCGTGGGCGCCCGCCGGGCCGTTTCTCGCCTACCAGGTAGTCGACGCGGATGAACGTGTGCACACTGGGATTTACAGCGCCCGTTCGGGAAGGACAGCTCCCCATCCGGTCGCCCAATGGCTGAATCGTCACGGCCAAAGCGTCGTGATGAGCGAGTGGGTCGACCATCAACGATTGAGACTGCACGTCGCGCCGGACAGCGACGTCCAGCACGAACTGGACTATCTATGGGATCCGGTCAACGCGATGTTTGCGGTCGAGACACACCTCGAGCCCCTCGCTGCAAGCGCACCGCCGGGAGCGACGCTCGAGCGCGGCGGTGTGTTCTCGGTCGATCTGCTGGGTGATGCCACACCCGAGTCGGTGGCGCTGTACAGATCGGCCGAGGGCGCTCCCTCGGCGCTGGTTCTCGAACAGCGCGCAGACGGATACCGGGTGCGATCCGCCGAGCCACTCTTGGACCTCGACGTGCTTGGCTTTGACGCGTGGGAGAACGTCGGTGGCGGCGCCAGCTTACGGCTGGTTTCCGAGCTCGGCGGTCGTCCCGTGCTGTTGCTGACGTTTCCTTCGTCGCGGCCGCCGCTGACCGCCATCGGCCTGTTCGGGGTCGGCTCTGGCGGGCAGTTGGCGCCGATCGAGGCGGTGACCCGCAGTGGCGCGCAACCGGCCTTTTTCTTTGACGGGCAAACAGCGATCGGCTCAAACGAGATGGGTCTGCTCGATTTGGATGAAGACGGTGGGTTCGAGGTCGTCGTCGCGACCGGACGTGTCGAAGGGCAGGCTCCCGACCGCCGCATGGCGTGGCGGGCGAGCGTTTTTCGGTGGGCGAACGGCAGACTCGTGCCGGCGCCAGAGCTCGAGTCGGTGGCGCTCGAGCGGATCGAACGCGTCATCGCTGGCGGCTCGGAGGACGACTGACAAAGAGCGGTACAAAGCTCGTTTTGGGGTTGGTCGGTTTCGGCTTGGGCGTCGCGATCCTGCGAACGGTGTGCGTTCCAGTGGGCTCGTTTCGCTCCGGTTTCGACCAACTGGATTGGGGGATGCCCGCCGATAGCGTGCTCGCGGTTTTGGGTCCGCCCAACCGGATTTGCACCCACCCGACTGTAACTCATTTGGGACTCGTTGAGACCGGCGCCATCGAGCTCGCTGACGCGCTCGAGCGGAACACCGCTGAACGTTGGATCTACACCAAGCGGCCACCCCGGCAACCGATTCCGCGAACCGCTGATCCCGCGTGTCGTGCGTCCGCTGGCGCCACCGAGCTAGGGTACGACGACCAGCTGCGATTGCGGTGGCGGCTGCGAGAGGCGGGTCGCATGGCGGTCGAGGTCGATCCCGGTCTGCGGCGATAGGACATGACGCTTACCGAATACGAACAGTCCGTACTGGACGGAGACGACGGACCCGCGGCTGCCCTGTGCATGCGTATCGTGGTCGAGATGGCCGAGCTCCTGGGCGCGCCTGGCCTGATCGAAATCTCGTCCGCGCACATCGACGGGTGTTTGTACCACGGCGACGGCGGGGTTGAATTCGCACAGCGGCTCGTCGAGGACGGCGCTCACGTGGTGGTGCCGACCACGCTCAACGTGGGTGCCCTCGATCTGCTCAACCCGAGTCGTGTGAACGCCGACCCCCACAGCTATCAGATGGCACGGCGCCAGATGGCTGCGTACGAGACGATGGGATGTACGCCGACCTGGACCTGTGCGCCTTATCAGGCTGGACATCGCCCCGGGTTGGGCGAGCACGTGGCGTGGGGCGAGAGCAATGCCGTCGCCTTCGCCAACTCGGTGCTTGGGGCGCGTACGAACCGCTACGGTGACTTCATGGACATCTGCTGCGCCGTGGTCGCGCGAGCGCCCTATGTCGGGCTCCATACGGACGAGGCGCGACTCGCTACCGTGATCGTCGACACCAGTGCCGTCTCCGAGAAACTCAAGCGCGCCGACGTGTTCTTCCCGGTCTTGGGGTCGTGGTTCGGAAAGACTTTGGGCGGGCGAATCGCGGTCATCGACGGCTTGCCCCCCAGTACCGGCGAAGATCAGCTCAAGGCGTTGGGAGCGGCGGCGGCGACGACCGGGGCTGTCGGGCTGTTCCACGTCGCGGGCATCACGCCCGAGGCGCCCACCGTCGATGCAGCGCTGGGAGGTCGGCAGGCCGAGGACGTTATCCGCCTGACGCCCGAGGCGGTTCGTGCCGCTCGGGACGAGCTGTCGACGGTGGCCAGAGAATCGATCGACGCCGTGGCGCTCGGCAGCCCGCACTTCTCGCTGGAGGAGTTCGCCCAGCTCGAGGGGCTGCTGCCCGAACGTCGTTTTGAGATCCCGTTCTACGTTTGCACCGGTCGGGGCGTGCTGGAGCAGCTAGACGCCGAGGGTCGCACCGGCCCACTGGTCGATGTTGGCGTCGAGATCATCGTCGACACTTGCGTGGTCGTCACGCCGATCCTCCCGTCCGCCGGGGGCACGCTGATGACCAACTCGGGGAAGTTCGCGCTTTACTCACCGTCGAACATCGGGTACGACGTCGCCTACGGGAGCCTCGAGGATTGCGTCGCGTCTGCGTTGACCGGGCGTGTCGAGCGTGATGAGGCGGTGTGGAGTTGATGCGACCGCGACTCGAGCGCCGTCCATGACGGAGATCCGCGGCCGGGTGGTGTTCGATGGCGAGGCGGAAGGCCCGTTCTTGCGGCTTGGAGCCCCGATCAGCTTCTGGGGAGGTGTGGATCCCAAGTCGGGCACGATCGCCGACCCTCGCCATCCCGATTACGGAGCCGAGATCACCGGACGGATCCTCGCCATTCCCGAAACCGTCGGCTCGAGCTCATCCAGCGCGATCATGTTGGAGCTGCTGCGAAACGGCAGCGCCCCCGCCGCGCTGATCCTCGGCCAGGTGGACGCGATCCTCGTGCTGGGCCTTGTAGTAGCCCGAGAGCTTTCGTACAAAACCGTTCCCGTGGTCGAACTAGCGACGGAAGCGACCGCGGCTTTACGTAACGGCGAGCTGGTCCGAGTGACGAGCTCGGGGTCTGTGCAGGCGGTCTAGCCAATACCTCGGCCAAGCGTGCCGGTTGACACGCGCGCCGCGGCATCTATCCTTCGGGTAATGACGGAAACGAACTTCAGTCAGGTTCTTCGTGAACTCGATGCGTTGGACGCCGAGATCGAGGCGATCCGCGTGGCGGTCGACGAGGGCGAAGACACATTCTCGGCTGCTCCTACCGCCCGCGAGGCGGCGCTCAGGCACCTCGAGGGCGCGATGCGCCATACGGTGGTTTCCGCTCGAGCGCTGCTCAAAGGTGCCGAGTGGGAGGAGCCCGAGGACAACCTCGACGTGATCGAGATCCTGGTCGAGCACGACGTCCTCCCGGGGCGGGTCGGCGCGACCTTGGTCGGCTTGACCGAGTACGCGACCAACCACAAAGACGATTCCGGATGGGAGGCCGAGGAGGACGCGACGAGCGCCTTCGAGCGGCTGTCGGAAGGCGTCGACGCGTTGGCCGAGTACCAGGAGTACGTACACCACTTCTTGAAAGAATGGGAGCAGTAGTCCGAGCGGCTACGCCCCCAACACCGCCGCGCGCTGACCTCGAGCGGATTTGGCCCTACATCCCGGGCCGACACCGGACCGAGATCATGCGCGATTACGGTGTCCGGGACGTGCTCAAGCTGGCGTCGAACGAGAACCCCGTGGGGCCGTCTCCACGCGCGGTCGCGGCGCTCGCCGACCTGGGCGCTCAGGCACACCAGTACCCTGACAGCCAAGCGGTCGCACTGCGCACCGCGCTGGCTGATCGTCACGGCGTATCGGCGGAGCAAATCGTCATCGGTAGCGGTTCGGTCGAGTGCATCGATCTGGTGGCGCGCGCGTTCCTCCGCCCGGGCGACGAGGCGATCGTCGGCTTCCCATCGTTTCCACGGTTTCAGATCGCCTGCCAGGTTGTCGGGTGCGGTGCGGTCGTAGTCCCGCATCAGGATTGGCGATTCGATCTGGATGGAATGACCGCCGCGGTCAGTGATTCGACCCGCGTGGTGTTCGTTGACAACCCGTGCAACCCTGTCGGGACGCACATCGGGCCGGATAAGCTGGCGGCTTTTCTCGATCGGATACCGCCCGAGGTTCTTGTTGTGCTCGACGAGGCATACCACGAGTTCGTCCCAACGGAGCTGCTGCTGCCGGATGAGATCGAACGAATCAAGAACGGCCACAACCTCGTCGTCCTGAGGACGTTCTCGAAGGCACACGGTCTGGCCGGGTTGCGGATCGGTTACGCGATCGCGCGGCCCGAAACGGCGCGCGCGATGAATCGCGTCCGAGAGGCGTTCAACGCCGGTGTATATGCCCAGGCGGGCGCGTTGGCAGCGATCGATGATGATGACCACGTGCGTGACGTGATCGCGCTCGTGTCTACCGAGCGCGACTGGTTGGCCGGCGAGCTGGCACGGCTCGGATTCTCGACCATCCCCTCAGAGACGAACTTCTTGTTCACACAGCTGGGCCCGCGCGCCGGGGAGCTCAACCAGGGGCTCCTCGAGCGTGGAATCATCGTCCGACCGATGGTCGCGCCGGGCATCGAGACGTGGGCCCGAATCTCGATTCCCGATCGGGTTGGTGGGCAACGTTTGATCACCGCGCTCGAAGAGCTGGTCGCATGACGCGTGTCGCCCTGATTGGCGGCGACGGCGTCGGCCCGGAAGTCGTCGATGTCGCGCGCCGCGCGCTGGAGGCGGCTGGCGAGCGGGCGGGGGTCGAGTACGCGTTCGAGTCGTTTCCGTTTGGCGCCGATCACTATCTGGAGACCGGGGAAACACTACCCGACGACGCGTTTAAGCGGCTAAAGAGCGACTTCGACGCGATCCTGCTGGGTGCCGTCGGCGATCCCCGGGTCGAGGACGCAACCCACGCGCGCGGCATCCTGCTGGAACTGCGTTTCAAACTCGATCTCTACATCAATCTGCGTCCAGCGCGCCTTCTGCATCCGGATCTGTGTCCGCTTCGACCGCGGCGGGACGGCACAGAACGCTCGATCGATGTGGTGGTCCTCCGCGAAAACACCGAAGGCCCCTATGTCGGCATGGGTGGGAGTTTCAAGCCGGATACGCGTGACGAGGTGTCGATCAACGAGGACGTTAATACGTACCGAGGTGTCAAACGGATCGTTCAGGCGGCCTTCGATTTCACTGTCGAGCGTGGCTACAAACGGGTGACGATGTGTGACAAAGCCAACGCCATGCCGCATGCACACAGCCTTTGGCGTCGCGTGTTCGCCGAAGTCGCGACTGATTTTCCGTTTGTCGACACGGAGGCCGAGTACATCGACGCGTTGATGATGAAGTTGGTTCAGAATCCCGATCGGTACAGCGTTATCGTGACGAGCAACTTGCTCGGCGACATCGTCTCCGATCTGACGGCGGCGCTGGTCGGCGGACTCGGTATGGCGGCGTCAGCCAACCTCCACCCCGGAAGGGTCGGTGTGTTTGAGCCGGTCCACGGCTCGGCGCCGGACCTGGCGGGTACCGGAACGGCCAACCCGATGGCGACGATCCTCGCCGCCGCGTTGCTGGCTGAGCACACCGGTGCGCCGGCGGTGGCCCAAGCGCTCGACTCGGCGGTCGTGGCTGCGATCGCCGAAGGGATAAGGACCCCCGACCTGGGTGGCATCGGATCGACCGCATCGGTCGGCGATTGGATCTGCGACCGGGTGCGCGGGGGGTAGTGATTGTGGGTCGGCTCAACGGGATCGGGCGCCCCCGGTGAGGCCGTTTCGTGGAGCGAGCAGAGACCCCGCATGGGCGAAGCCCAGAGGAGGCTCTGCGACGCGGAGCGCCGGCCGAGTTGGGGGTTACCCGATCACGTGACAGAGGACCCAATGGCCACCGATTCTTTGCCGCATCCACTCGAGTGGGCCGGTTGGGGGCTGCTCGCGCTCCTGACGGCGACGATCCTGGCGCTGGCGATCTTTCGGCCCACCGACCCCGGCACGATCGTCAACGAGATCCGGCTGCGGGCCGGGTTCGATCGGTATCAAGCCGCGATGAACGAGGGTGATCGGCTCTACAGCCACGCCACGGCAGACGGCCGAATGTCCGTTCGCACCGACGACGACCGATCGACCGAGTACGCCATGCTGGCCGAGGCCGAGCAGCGCTTTCTGACCGCACGGCGCGAGGCCGAGGGGTTCGGCGAGGACCAGCGGGCCCAGATCCGGTTGCTCGATGTCTACTACGCGTGGGCTCAAGCGCTCTACCTGGATGGCACCGGGGAGTGGTACCGCCGGAACGACCGCATCGTATTGGAGCGCGCGCGAGAGCTCGCCGAGCGAGGGCTGGCGCTCCCCAACATCACCGGCGGCCAGCGCGGGCGCATGATGGAGCTCAAGACGCGGATCGACCGCGCGATTACGCCTTGGCCGATCCTGTGACGACACTCACCCTAGCGCGACGAACCGTCCTCGGCGTGTGCCTTCTGTTGGCGTCGGCGACCCTGCTTGGCGGTCTCGATTTGCCGGCCCACGGGTACGAGGCGTTTCAATTCGCGCCGTTCGGTCTGGTAGCAGGTCTGCTCGGAATCGTCTACGTCTTTGCGCTCTCCAATCGGCAGTTGATCCGGTTCGCGGCCGGGTGGCATCGGGGGTTGTTGATCGTGTACTGGGTCGCCGGCACCGCGACCGCGTTTCGGATTCTCTTGCCTCCGCCCGGGCTGGTTCAGGTGGGCCTGGCAGTGAGCACGGCGCTGGCCGCAGCGGTCATCGTCAGCCGCCCGAACCGCGAAAGCGCGGTCGTATGGTTGGGGGTCGTGGCGGTAACGCTGGCGGTCATGAAGTTTGCGCTGGTGCCGTTGTTCGAAGCGCGATCCGGACTCCCCGATTGGGGCCCGTTCCAACTCGGACAGACCGCTGATGCGTTGCGCGATCTCTTCGTCGCCTACACCCCGCAGCGACCGGTGGCGCAAGCGATTCACTTCGGCGCGCTAGGGTGCTACGCGGTGGCCCTCTGGATCCAGTGGAAACCCCCATCGTCTGTTGACGGTACCGCCCGGTAGGCTCACCTTCTGCGTCGAACGTGCACGCCAGGACAGCCATTCAATAGGAGAGATCAAAATGAAACTCGATCGCGAAGACATCGTCCTCGCTGCCGGGGTCCGAACCGCGTTTGGCACCTTTGGCGGGGCGCTCAAGGGAATCTCAGCCAACGATCTCGGGGTCGAGGTGGCGAAAGCGGCGATCGACCGCTCGGGGTTTGAGGCCGACGACATCGATCACGTCATCTTTGGCAACGCATTGCAGACATCGGGCGACGCGATCTACTGCGCGCGTCACGTGGGGCTGAAGGCAGGCTTGCCGGAAACCACCCCCGCGGTGACCGTCAACCGACTGTGTGGCTCGGGGTTCGAATCGATCATTCAGGCCGCCCGACAGGTGGCAACGGGTGAGAGCGAGGTCGTGCTGGCCGGCGGTACCGAGAACATGAGCCAAGCGCCGCACACGGTTCGTGGCGCTCGTTGGGGGATCCCGCTCGGAAAGTCGAAGCTGGGCGACTACCTCTGGGAATCGCTCTACGATCCAGTGGCCGGCTACTCGATGGCCGAAACGGCGGAGAACCTGGCGGAGAAGTACGGCCTCAGCCGCGAAGAGGTCGACGATTTTGCGTACCAAAGCCAGATCCGAACAAAGGAAGCTCAGACCGCCGGACGTTTGGCCGACGAGATCGTGCCGATCGAGATCATGCGAAAGCGGGAGCCCGTCGCGTTTGATACCGACGAACACCCGAGGCCAAACACGACCCTCGACATTCTCGCTACGCTCGCACCGTACTTCAAGAAGGACGGTTTGGTGACCGCCGGCAACGCGTCCGGGATCGTCGACGGCGCGGCAGCGGTGATCGTCACTACCGAAGAGCGGGCAGAGCGTGCCGGTGCGCCGGTGCTTGGCAGGTTGTTGGGGTGGGGCATCGCGGGTTGCGACCCCAAGATCATGGGGATCGGCCCGGCTCCGTCGACGCGGCAGGCGCTCGGAGACGTCGGGTTGACGCTCGACGACATGGATCTGTACGAGGTAAACGAGGCGTTCGCGCCGCAAACGGTTTCGGTCATGAAGGAGCTGGGGCTCGATCACGACAAATTGAACGTCAACGGTGGGGCGATCGCGATCGGCCATCCGCTGGCGGCGACGGGTACCCGCTGCACGATCACGTTGCTCTATGAGCTCAAGCGGCGGGGTGGGAAGTACGGTTTTGCATCGGCATGCATCGGCGGTGGCCAAGGTGCGACCGTCGTCGTCGAGGCGCGCTGAGCGGGAACCAGCGATGACGCAGGTCGAGGATTTCGGGCCGGTTGAAGGTCTCCGTAGGGTCGATACGCATGGGTTTCGGACCCTGGCTCGCCCCGAAACGGTGATGGCGAAGCTGGGAGCGATCCTGCAGGTAGCTTTTGGCAGTCGCCGGGCACGGCTGTTGGCGCGAGTGCTGCGCTGTCAGAACCGCGCACCGACCCGACCCTTCGTCCTCGAACCGGGCGCCGAGTTGGCCGGTTTCAGGGTCGTGAGGGCAGACGCGGAAGAGGTCGTGCTCGCGGGACAACATCGATTCTCCCGCTACGGGCTGATCTTCCGGGCTGGCCGGATGGCAGAGGGGGCATCGGTAAGCGCCGAGACGAGAGCCGAGTTCCCCGGCATTCTTGGGAAAATTTATCGTGTTTTCGTCATCAGTAGTGGCGCCCACGACCGGGTGATGCGTCGACTGATGGGGAAACTCAAACGGAGGGTGGAGGAGTGAGCGCTAATAAGATCGAGAAGGTGGGCGTTCTCGGTACCGGCCTCATGGGAAGCGGGATCGTTCAGATCTGCGCCCAGGCTGGGTACACGGTGATCGCCCGCGAGATCGAAGAAGCCTATTGGAAGAAAGCGTTCGAGAAGGTCGGCGGCTACCTACAGAAGGCGGTCGACAAGGAAAAGATCTCGGCCGACGATCGCCAGGCGGCGCTCGATCGGATGACCGGCACGACCCAGCTCGATGATCTTCGCGACTGCGATTTGATTATCGAAGCGGTGGTCGAGGATATCGAAATCAAGAACCGCATGTTCGTAGAGCTGGACGAGATCTGCCCCGAGCACACGATCTTCGCATCCAATACGTCGTCGCTGACGGTGGTCGAGATGGCGGCCGCGACGAGCCGACCCGACCGAGTCGTTGGGCTGCACTTTTTCAACCCCGTGCCGATCATGAAACTGGTCGAGGTCGTGCGCGCGATCACCACCAGCAACGAGACGTTCGACACCGCGTGGGAGTTCGCGCAATCGGTGGGCAAGACGCCGATCGCTGCCAAGGACAACTCGGGGTTTGTCGTCAACTTGTTGCTCGTGCCTTACCTGCTCGGGGCCGTCCGGGCGTTGGAGCACGGCGTCGCGTCGATCGGGGACATCGACAAGGGGATGATGTTCGGGTGCGGTCACCCGATGGGTCCGTTGACGCTGCTCGACTTCGTTGGGATCGATACCACCTACCGCATCGCCGAGATCATGTTCGACGAGTACAAGCAGGAGGTGTACGCCGCTCCGCCGCTGCTGAGAAAAATGCATCTAGCGGGGTATCACGGTCGCAAGGTGGGTCGCGGATTCTACGACTACTCGGGCGAGAAGCCGGTGCCGATGGATCTGAACCTTTGAGCGCGTCTCCCCGCGCAACCGTGTCGACTCGAACGCTCGTGGTTGCGCTCGCGGTCCTGGGCGCAGCGGTGGGCCTCGGCCGTCCGGCCTGGGCGCAAGACGCCGACCCGGCGACCGGGTGGAGGATCGCGAGCGCACCGCACATCGATCTCTGGTACCACGGGCTAGCCGTCGTCGAGTTCCGTGGCTTCGGGCCACTGGCGCTCTACGACGAGTTTTACCCGGCCGAGATCCGACGCGAAAAAGGTGGCCGGGCGGCTCCCGCGAGCGAGCTCGACCAGCAAGCGAACCGGTTTCGCGAAGCGTTCTCGGGCGACAGCACGTTCGAGTTTCTCCATTTCTTGCCGCTCTATTTCGCGGCCGCTGACCGCGAGTCGATGCTCGGTGCGCTGCGCGCGTTGGCCGAGAACGTGGCCCGCCCGGCGATCCCGAGTGCGGCCGCCCAGTTTGGCGCCAACGCGACCTCGATCGTGATCAGCGAGCTTGAAAAACGGCAGCTCGTGGCGCAGTTCGCCAACGCTCTCGATGACGAGTGGCGTCTGTTTTACGCGGCCGACCGGGATCGACGACGGGCGGCACGCGAAGCGCGCCTGGCAGCGCTTCAGGAACGATGGGATCGCGTCTTCGAGCCGGCCCTGACTCCCTACCTGCGGTCGGCTCGGCTCGACCGGGGCGTGATCCTCGTCTCGCCCGCGCTCGGTCAGGAGGGGCGGATCTTCCGGGGCGACCTCGAGAATCGTACCGACAACCTCGTCGCGGTCGGGTTGCGTCCTGCTGGATCGCGCCCCGATGCCGAGCTCCACGCGGCGGTCCGCGAGCTCTGCTTCCCGCTCGTACGCCAGGCGATCGATGCGTCGGGCATCGAGTTCGCCGATCGCTTCGAGGGTGAGCGGGTCAGCAGTCAGGCGGCGGTCGTGTGCGGGGCCACGCTTCTCGACCGGTTCGCGCCCAGTGTCGCCCTCGATTACCGGCGCAACTACGTGATCGGCGGGGATGAAGCCGATCCTGGGACCGTCACCGAGGCTTTCGCGGCTGCTCACGGTCTCGACTCCCGGCTCGACACCGCTCTCCGCTCGGTCGTCGATTCGATCGAGTAAGGGTTTTTTCGGCCTCCCTGTATCCTGATCAGGTAGGGATTTCGACCACTCCGAGTAGGGATTAATCCTTACTCGCTTGTCGGCTTGTGAATTACATCACAAGCCGGTCCTCCCCGACTGACCGCACGGTTCAGATCCCATAGAGTAGGTGCGATCACCTACTGTGGAAACAGTGCTTGGGAGGACCCCCATGGTACGCTTTTCTGAACGCCACCGCGCGCAACTCCATGACTTATTCGGGAGTCGGGTTTCGTTCAACCCGACCGAACGAAAACTGTACGGCCACGACATCGCCGCTATCCCGAAGCTCGTGAGACCGTTGGTCGGGGACACGACGCCAAAGGGCGTCGTGCAGCCAGAAACGGAAGCGGAACTCGTCGAGTTGGTGCGCTGGGCGGTCGAGAATCGTGTCCCCCTGACCCCAAGAGGAAAGGCGACCTCGGGGTACGGCGGCGCCATCCCGGTGGGGCGCGGGGTGGTCGTCGATTTCTATCACATGAAGCGTGTTCTCAAGATTGACCCAGACGCTCTTACGGTCACGGTCCAGGCGGGGATCGTGTGGGAGAAGCTCGACGTCGAGCTGGCGAAGCACGGCTTGACGTTGCTCTCCTACCCGACCAGCTACCCGTCATCGACCGTGGGCGGATGGCTTGCGCAGGGCGGCGTGGGGATTGGGTCCTACCAAGCTGGGTGGTTCCGCGACAGCGTTGTCGCGGCCCGCGTCGTCCTGCCAACCGGTGAGATTCGCGAGCTCTCTGGAGACGAGATCGAGCTCATAGCGGACGCCGAAGGAATCACGGGCTTTATCACCGAGCTCACCTTCCGGGTCCAGCCGCTCGAAGAGATGGACGTCGTGAGCATCGCCTGTCCGGATCCGATGAAGCTCCAGCAGGCGATCGGAAGGTTCATCGAGGAAGATCTTCCGATCTGGTCGTTCGTGTTTATCAACCCGCGCATGGCGGAGCTCAAGAACCGTGCGCCGCTGATGGAGCATAACGGCCATCCGATCGAAGAGCGAGTGATCCTGCCGGCGGCGTACATCTCGACGCTCGCGTTTCGCCAGAGTGACAGCCGTACCGTTCGCGCACGAATCGAAGAGCTGCTGCACGATTGCGAGGCCGAGCTGCTCAGCGATCGGATCGCGCAACACGAGTGGTCACACCGGTTCAAGCTCATGGTCGTCAAGCGGCTGGGCCCGTCCCTCGTGCCGGCCGAGGTGATCGTCCCGCTCGACGCTCTCGGTGACGTACTGACCGAGATCGAGCGTAAGGTCGATCAGCCGGTCGTCAAGGAGGGGGTCATCCTCCGGACCGGCCCGAACGGCAAGCCAGAGGTCGTCATCCTGGGGCTCATCCCAGCCGACCAACGGCACTTCAGCTACAACTTCGTGTTTGGTCTCGCGCTCACGGTGATGAAGATCGCCGAGCGGCACGGCGGACGTCCGTACAGCACCGGTCTCTACTTCGCGAAGAAAGCGACCGAGGTCATCGGTCCGGATCGAGTCGATCGCCTGAAGGCGTTCAAGAAGCAGGTCGACCCGAAAGGGATCATGAACCCCCGCAAGGTGCTGGGCAATGGATGGCTGGGTCGAGCGCTGTCGCTGGCGTCGACCTTCGAGCCACTCGTGCGCCCGCTCGGGAACCAAGTGATCACGCTGGTCGGAGAGCGACCCACCGAGCCGGTGCGTGGCATACCCGAAGATGTCGCGTGGTACGCCTACGCTTGCTCCCAGTGCGGCTATTGCATCGACGAATGTGATCAGTTCTACGGTCGTGGCTGGGAGAGCCAGTCGCCGCGCGGAAAGTGGTTCTGGCTTAGAGAGTTCATGGAGGGCCGCGAAGACCTGGACCAGTTCATGGTCGATTCGTTCCTGTCGTGCACGACTTGTGAGCTGTGCAACCTGCGTTGTTCGGCGGCACTGCCGATCGAGCCATCGTGGATGAAGCTGCGCGGCAAGATGATCGAAGACGACAAGAAGATGACGTTCCCGCCGTTCGAGATGATGCGCGCAGCGTTGGTCGCTGAAGGCGACATCTGGGCCGGCTATCGGGAGAACCGCGACGATTGGTTCCCGGAGGATCTGCGTGCGAAGCACGGGCCCGATCACAAGTCAAAGAACGTCTACTTCGCGGGCTGCACAGCGAGCTACGTGGAGAAGGACATCGGAATGGCAAGCGTGCGGCTGCTCGACGAAGCGGACGTCGACTTCACCTATCTCGGCAAGAAGGAGAACTGTTGTGCGACGCCGATGCTCGTCGCCGGCAAGTGGGAGGTCTTCGCCGACACGATGAAGAAGAACATCGAGGCGGTGAAGGAAGCCGGTGCCGACACCGTGATCAGCTCGTGCCCGGCTTGCGACATGATGTGGCGAAACGTCTACCCGGAGTGGGCCGAGAAGCTCGGCATCGAGTACGACATCACCGCCAAGCACTACACCGAGCTCGTGTCAGACAAGATCGCCAACGGCGAGTTCGCGTTCCCCGAGTCGGGTAACGGCGAGGAGAAAACGAAGGTCACGTGGCACGACTCGTGTCACATCGGCCGCGCATCCGGTGTGTACGACCCGCCGCGCGACGTGATCAAGGCGATCCCCGATGTCGAGTTCGTCGAGATGAGCCACAACCGAGAGAACGCACATTGCTGCGGCTCAGTGCTGACCCTCATCAAGGAACCGGAAACCGCCGCCGACGTCGGTAAGATGCGGCTCGACGAGGCGGTCGAGGCGGGCGCTGAGAAAGTGCTGGCGCTCTGCCCCTGCTGCGAGTTCCAGCTTCGAGTCTCGGCCGAGGCGCGGGACGTGCCGGTCGAGGTCGTCGACCTGGCGCACTTTGCCGCCGAGCGGCTCGGGTACGAGCTGCCCGATCCGCATCCGGAGGTCAAGGCCCAGTGGGCGGTGTTCGAGAACATGATCGCATTGATGACGCCACAAGGGTTCGCGGATCTCATGGGGACGATGTGGCCCGAGCTCGTCGACGCGATGCCGTTCGGGATGGGGAAGATGATGCGCGTCGCTGGCAAGATCCCCGGCGCGTTGCCGGCGATGAAACCGCTGTTCCCGGTCCTGTTCCCGCGGCTGCTACCGCTAATGATGCCCAAGGTCATGGGGACGATGCTCGAACGCGTCGGGGAGCGGATCCCGATGCCGGATTACATGGCCGAACAGATGCCAGACCTCATGCCACAAGTGATGGATAACCTGATGCCCCACATGATCGGCGATGTCGTGCCGCTCGTAACCGAACCGCTCATCGATTACCTGAGCGGCCGGTCAGCGGAAGACGCTGCCGCGTGAGGGCAAGAGGAGGTGTTGAGAATGAAGAGATCGTTGTGCGGGCTGCTCGTCGCCAGTGCGCTAGCACTGGCGCCAGCGACTAACGCCTACGCCACCGACGGCCACTTCCTGCACGGAGTGGGCGCGATCAACTCGGCGATGGGTGGCGCTGGCGTAGCGATGCCCAGCAGCCTGCTCGGGACCTTTTACCTCAACCCGGCCGGTCTCACGGCGTTCGAGGGGACGCGGATCGAGTTCGGCTTCGAGTTGTTCAAGCCTGACCGCACCGTGTCGAGCAGTGCCGGGATCGAGGGGTCGACGACGAGCAAGAGCGACTTCATTCCGATCCCGGCGATGGCGTTTACGACCCAGCTCAACGAGCGCGTCACGATCGGGCTCGGTGGACTCGGTATCGGCGGGTTTGGCGTCGATTACCCGGCCGACGAGACGAACCCGATCCTCGGACCACGTCCTAATGGGTTCGGCGAGGTATTCAGCAACTACTCGTACCTGAAGTTCACGCCCACCGTGGCGTACACTGCGACCGACAAGCTGTCGCTCGGCTTCTCGGTCAACGTCGACTGGGCATCACTGCAGGTCGATCCGATACCGGTCGCGGCTCCGGCGGTCGATCCCGGGCCGGACGGTCAACCGGGAACGGCCGATGATCGGGCGTTCTACTCGCGGGGCACGGCGACCGACGGAGCGTTTGGCGCTGGCTTCCACGTCGGTATGCTGTACGACGTCAACGAGAAGTTCGCGTTTGGCGCATCGTACTCGAGCCCCCAGTGGTTCGAGGACTTCACGTTCAACTCGGTGTGGGAGAACCCGAACCTCGACAACTTCGGGATGGCTCGCGAGATCGAGTTCGGGCTCGACATCCCGGCGTTCGCAACCGCGGGTATCGGTTACAAGCCGACCAAGAACGTCGCTCTCGCGGCTGATGTCCGATACATCTTCTACGAGAACACCGACGGCTTCGAGATGGACAGCCAGCCGTTCACCGAGGACGGCGCGGTCACCGGCTTCGGGTGGAACAACATCTGGGTCGTCGCCCTGGGCGGAGAGTACCAGTTCAAGCCCGGCTTCCATCTCCGCGGCGGGTATAACTACTCACAGCACCCGATCGACGACGAGCTGTCGTTCTTCAACGTTCCAGCTCCGGCGATCGTGCAACACCACCTGACGGCGGGCGTTGGGATCCCGCTGACGCCGATGATCCAGATGGATCTCGGGTACTACCACGCGTTCAACCACGACTGCGAAGGCCCCTTTTACAACCTGCAGGGGCCGATCCCTGGGACGAGCGTAAAGAGCGAGATGGATGAGAACTCGTTCTTGATGCAGTTCTCGTTCACGCCGTAACTCGACAGATCGAGTCCGCAAGAAGGCCGCGTCCGTAGCTAATCTGCAAACGGGCGCGGCCTTCTCCTTGGTAGTAGGTGCCGACTAGTTAGTTTGTTTTGACAAATGGATTAGTCGGTGCGAGCTGCGATCGCTGCGCCACGATTCGGTAGGGGAGGTAGCCGGCAACGGTGCCCGGGGAAAGGACCGTCATCGCTACGCTCCTCACGCCGAGCCAGAGCTTTCCGAACATCTTTCAAGGCACCTTCACGGTACGGGTCCGTGCTGCTAGCAACCTAACATTTCGCCAGTTGCCGCCTATCTCGGTCCGTTGCTACCATCCAATACATCCCGTCATCCTGTGATGCACCGACCCTTGGGTCGCTCCCCGATACCTCCAGAATGGAGATCCCATGAATGATGCATACGACAACCTGATCGTCGATGTCGCGGATCGTATCGCGACGGTGGCGATCAACCGACCCGACAAGCTGAACGCCCTCAACTCGGCGACCGAGCGTGAGTTGCAGGACGTGTTTCCACGCCTTGCAGCTAACCCGGACGTTGGTGGCATCATCGTCACCGGTGCGGGTGAGAAGGCGTTTGTGGCCGGCGCCGATATCGGCGAGCTCGCCGGCCTCGGCGCCACCGAAGGGAAGGAGTTCGCGTTCCAGGGCCAGACAACGTTTACCCGCATCGCGCAATGCCCCAAACCAGTCGTCGCGGCCGTCAACGGCTACGCGCTTGGCGGCGGCTGCGAGCTGGCGATCGCGTGCCACTTGCGGGTGGCGAGCACGCGGGCCCGCTTCGGCTTGCCCGAGGTAACGCTGGGGCTAATCCCGGGTCACGGCGGGACGCAACGACTGGCGCGAATTATCGGCACCGGGCGCGCGCTCGAGATGGTGTTGACCGGCCGCATGGTCGACGCCGAGGAGGCACACTCTTGGGGGTTGGCCAACGCGGTTTGCGAACCAGACCAGGTGATCGACACCGCGCGCAGTCTGCTGGCTCAGGTTCTCGACAAAGCACCGCTCGCGGTCCAGTACGCACTCGAGACGACACTTCGGGGCGAAGACATGGGGTTGGACGACGGCCTGTACATGGAGGCCACCCTTTTCGGGATGGCGTGCGGGACTGACGACATGCGCGAAGGCACGGCGGCGTTTCTCGAGAAGCGCAAACCCGAGTTCAAAGCCCGGTGATCCGTTCTTACATAGCGTTCTTGAGTCTGACGTTGCTGTGGCTTGGCGCGGCTGTCGCGATCTACGGCAACGCAAACGTCTACACGCTCACGTGGGCGATCGTCTGGTGGGCGCTGTTGATCATGCTCATCGCCACTGCGTATTACGTCATTCAGGATGCCCCGGCAGCGCGTGTGATCGATTGGCTGCGTCGTGATCTGATCGTCAACGCGGTGATCTTTCTGGTGTTGTTGTTCGCGATCCTGGACGCGACGGCCGGGTTTCGTGTCATCAACGTGCGAATCGCTGGTTGGATCGGTTTTGGAGCCGCAGCGCTCCACCCGGTCGTCGTCGATTGGCCGCATCGCAAACAGCACCGGAACAGCCTCGCCGGCTCGCCCGTCCCCAAGTACGTCCCCGACGCATGCCTGGCGATCGACTGGACGCTGGCGGGCCTGGTTTTGGCGGCGTTGCTGCTCCTCTACTCCCCGCTGTAAAAAGGGGTCGCCCTACCCTCGGGGTCTCGTTGTACCTAACATTTAAGGATGGCCAAATCGCCGAACCCATCGGCAACGCCCGAGCTCCAGGTCGTTGGTCCTAGACCGATTTCAGACGCCTTGTTCGATCGGCTGGTCGCGCTCAGACGCGACCTCCATCGGCACCCCGAGCTGGGGTGGCACGAGACGCGAACAGCGTCACGGATCGAAGCCGAGCTGGATCGTCTGGGGATCGCTCACCGTCGCATAGCGGAGACCGGCATCCTGGCTGACCTGCCAGGCCCTGACGGCGTGCCGGCAGTAGCGTTGCGCGCCGATATGGACGGCTTGCCGATCCCCGAGGAGACAGGGTTACCGTACGCGTCCGAAGAGCCCGGCTTGATGCACGCCTGCGCTCACGACGGACATATCGCGATGTTGCTCGGCGCCGCCGAGATCTTGGTCGCCGACGAAGACCGCCCGGCGCCGGTTCGGTTGGTCTTCCAGCCGGCGGAGGAGTTGGGTGACGGCGCAAAACGAATGATCGAAGCCGGTGCGCTCGAAGGCGTGGGGATGATCTTCGGCGGGCACCTGGACCGCCACTACGGACCCGGCACGGTCATCGTCTCTGATGGACCGGTGAACGCTTCAGCCGATGCGTTCCGGGTCCAGATTGGCGGCCGCGAGGGACACGCCGGTCGCCCTCACGAAGCGGTCGATGCGATCGTCGTCGGCAGTCTCATGGTCATGGCGATCCAAACGATCGTCTCACGCGAGATCAATCCGGATCACCCCTCGGTCGTCTCGATCGGGATGTTTCGCGCCGGCAACGTTTCCAACGCCATCGCCGGTCAGGCCGAGCTGCAGGGAACGATCCGCGCCCAGGACCTGGACGTGCGTCAACATCTCAAGGCCTCCGTGCAGCGGATTGCGGAGACGACGGCTCTGCTCCACGGCGCAGAGCTGGAGTTCGAGTTCACCGAGAGCACGCCGATCCTGTACAATCGAGCACCGGCTACCGACTACGCGCGTGAGGCGGCGCGGAAAGTCGTGCCCGATGACAAGGTGATCGAGCTCGAGCACGCGAACATGGGTGGCGAAGATTTCAGCCGTTATCTGGACATCGTGCCTGGGTGCTACGTTCGCTACGGTGCCAAAGTGAAAGGCCGCGAGGGATTCCCGAGCCACTCGAGCAAGTTCGAGTTCGACGAGGAAGCGCTGGCGATCGGTGCCGCGTGGTTGGCCGAGATCGCCATTGTGGCAGGCCGCGAGATCTTGAAGGAATAGAACGATAGCCGACGGCAACAGCCCAGTGGTGGTCCGCGAAGCGGACGAAGCAGACGCCACGCACATCAGCGCGATCTTCCGCGCGACCTACGGCGATGACTACGCCTACCCCGAGTTCTACGACGAGAAGCTGCTCAAGAAGATGATCTTTAGCGACGACACGATCGTGCTCGTCGCCGAGAGAACCGAGGACGGTCTGATCCTCGGAACCGCTTCGGTCGTGATGGACGTCGGTGCGTTCAGCGACCTTCTGGGCGAGTTCGGTCGGTTGGCGGTGCACCCCGAGGCGCGTGGTCACGGCGTCGGCAAGCTGCTGATGGAGGGCCGCCTCGACCGCATCCGGGACCGCCTCCACATCGGGATCACAGAAGCGCGGGTCGTCCACCCGTTCTCCCAGAGAATCGCCGAGAAGTACGGCTTCGCCGCGGTCGGGTTTCTACCGATGAAGGTCCAGATAGCGAATCGCCGTGAGCACGTCGCCGTGATGTACCGGCATTTCGGACCGTCGATCGAGCTTCGTCGCAACAACCCGCGCATTGTCCCCGAGGTGTACCGGCTCGGGGTCATGGCGATGAGTCACGTCGGCCTCCCCAACGACCTCATCGTGGACGAAGCGTCGGCGCCGTATCCGTACGGAGAAGATTATGAGATCGTGGAGATGACCGCCGATGGGTACTCGGATCTGCTGCGGATCGAGCGCGGTCGGGTGCGAAATCGAGAGGTGTTTGGACCGCTCCAGCTTCACTACGGCGTCTTCATGCTTCAGGCCAAACAGTCGAACTATCTGGTTGCGCGCGACAATGGACGGATCGTGGGAGCGATCGGGTTTACGCTCGACAAGTTCGACCGTGACATCCGGGTCTTTGAGTTGATCACGTTGGATGACCACGTGGTGCGGTTCCTGTTCGAGGAGCTGGTGCGCTACGGTCGCGACGAGCACGGCATCGTGATCATCGAGGTCGACGCCGCAGCGGACGCGACGCGGATGCAACGGACCTTGATGGAGCTGGGCTTCGTGCCGTGTGCGTACGTGCCGGCGATGGCGTTCCAGCGGACCGAGCGCCGTGATGTCGTAAAGTTCGTCCGGCTGCTGGAACCCCTCGTGATCGGCGAGGTGGCGTTGATCGACACGACGCAGGAAATCGCCGACGCCGTGCTGGCAGCGTTCTCGCAACGCCAGGTGATACCACGGATCAGCGAGGTGGTCGATCGGGTCGCGCTCTTTGACGGCCTGAACGAGGAGCAGGTACAGCGGGTGGCGGGGTACGCCAGGTACCAGAACTACGAGGCGGGCGAGAATATCCTCGAGGAGGGCACGCGGGGTGAGGAGATGTACCTGATCCTGAGCGGCGAGGTCGACATCGTAATGTCCGGCTCTGACGCGCCGATCGGGCGCGTCGGACCCGGCGAGTGCCTTGGGGAGGTCGCGATGCTGACGCGTGCGGATCACATGGCGAAGGGCATCGCCCGGACACCCGTCGAGGCCGGCGTGCTGACGGGCGAGCGTATCGGAAAGCTGGTCCGTCTCAGGCCCGACATCGGCGTGGTGCTCTACCGCAACGTCGCGCGCGGGCTCGGTGACAAGTTGCGACGCGCGGACTTCGAGATCATCGAGGAGGCCAAGTAGCGGCCCGCACGCGCGAGAAGTAAACCAACAGCAGTCCGGCCAGAATCGTCACTCCACCCAACACCAGCCGCCACGTAAGCGTCTCGTCGAGGACCCACCACCCGAGGATGATCGCGACGACCGGATTCACGTACGTGTACGTGCCGACCTTGCTGCTCGACATGTGGGCGGTGATAAACGCGAACGCGGAGAATCCGATCAGCGAGCCAACGAGCGCGAGATACACGATCGAGACCCACGCTTGCTGGTTCCACACCGCTGGTTGACCGCGCTCGAGAACGAGGTGAACCCCGAACATCAACGGACCGGCGGTACCGTTCGCGATCGCGCTCGCGAGGAGCGAGTCGATATGCGCCAACCGTCGCCGCGCGTGCACCGTCCCGAGTGACCACGTGAATGCGGCCAGCAAGACGACGATCACGCCGAACCAAGACGACTCGATCGACTCGAACGGCTTGACGAGAATCGCGACACCAGCCAGCCCTACGACGAGGCCAACCCAACCGATCGGCGCCAGCCGCTCGTGCTGGCGCCCGAGCATCGCGATCAGCGTGTTCCACATCGGCACCGTCGTGAGCAGCAGCGCAGCCAAACCGGTTGAGAGGTGCTGCTGAGCGGTATTCAGAAAGCCGTTGCCGAGCACCAGCAACAAGATCCCGACCAGGATGGCGTGGGCGATCACGGCCCGATCCCGCGGGATGCGCCGGCCCGTCGCCATGGCGACCGCCAGCATCACCGCGCCGGCGATCGTGAAGCGGGCGGCTCCCAGCAGGTACGGTGGAAGCACCGCGACGCCGAGCTTGATGAACAGGTAGGTCGAGCCCCAAACAACGCAGACCGCGGCGTAGGCGACGGCTACGGCAACCGGGTTGGCTGGGGTCACGGTGCGCATCGGCGGAAGGTAGCGCCGGCTCGGATGGCGACTAGGTAGCCGACGACGATAGGTTGACGCCGTGTCCGACCTAGAAATCTCGGAGCTGATCTACGATTGGAACCGCGAGGCCGGCGACCTGGTTCGGCCTACCCAGCCGGTCGAGTTCGACGACGAAACCTTACGCGATGGGTTGCAGTCGCCATCCGTCGTCGACCCACCGATCGACACCAAGATCGAGATCCTCCACTTGATGGATCAACTCGGCATCCACACCGCGAACATCGGTCTGCCCGGAGCCGGCCCGCGCGCCGTTGCCGACGTCACCCGACTGGCGCAGGAGATCGTTGACGCCAAGCTGTCGATCGGCGCCAACTGCGCCGCCCGCACGCTTCAGCCGGATATCGATCCGGTCGCCGAGATTTCACAGCGAACCGGCTTATCGATCGAGTGTTGCACGTTTATCGGCTCATCGCCGATCCGACAGTACGCCGAGGGGTGGGAGCTTGATTGGGTGCTGAAGACGAGCCAAAAGGCGGTCGATTACGCGGTCAAGCAAGGTCTCCAGGTGATGTACGTGACCGAGGATACGACCCGCGCCCGCCCCGAAGCTTTGGAGAAACTTTACACGACCGCCATCGAGGCCGGTGCGAGCCGGATTTGTTTGGCCGACACGGTCGGTCACGCGACTCCCGATGGTGCTCGCAATCTCGTGCAGTGGGCCAAACAACTGGTTGCAAGGACGGGTGCCGACGTCAAAGTCGATTGGCACGGCCACCGCGATCGCGGGTTCGGGCTCGCCAACGCGCTGTCGGCGATGGTGGCCGGCGTCGATCGGGTGCACGGAACGGGGCTCGGAATCGGCGAACGGGTAGGCAACACCGAGATGGATCTCCTGCTCGTCAACCTCAATCTGCTGGGGTGGATCGAAACCGATCTCAGCCCGTTGCCCGAGTACTGTCAGCGCATCGCGGAATCGACCGGCGTGCCGTTGCCGGTCAACTACCCGGTCGTCGGGGCGGATGCCTTCCGGACCGGCACTGGAGTCCACGCGGCGGCGGTCATCAAAGCCGAGAAGAAGGGCGAAGAGTGGCTCGCCGACCGCGTCTACTCGGGTGTCCCGGCGGGGATGGTCGGGCGCCACCAGCGGATCGAGATCGGCCACATGTCGGGCCGCTCCAACGTCGAGTACTGGCTCAGATCGCGAGGACACGATTCCTGCCCAGAACTGGTCGATAAGATCTTTGAGCTGGCAAAAAGCTCCGATCACACCCTCACCGATCAGGAGATCGAAGCCGTGATCGAGGGCGCCGGCGCTGGCCGCGCCGGCTAGAGAACACCCCAGAAAAGCCCCCATCGAACAATTGGCCCGCAGGTTGCGTATTAGCTGACACATGAGTCGGTTGGGCCACTATACGCTGCTGGCGGCCGTGATCGTCAGCTTGGTGACCACCCTGCCGGGCGAAGTGCCGTGCTGCGAGCTCAATTACGAGGTGCGGCCCGATCCAACGGCCGGGGTCGTCGACGTGTCGCTGGCGGTGTACGGATTCGACGGCGACTCGCTGGTCCTGGTTCGTCCGAGCGCCCGTCCGTTGGTCGGGCTGCTGGCCCAAGATCCCGAGGTCAAGGGCGCCCGCAGCGGTCGCTGGGACGTGGTCGACGGCGCGCCGCGGTGGACGTTCGCGCAACCCGATCGCGGTTGGAGCGACCCGATTCGGATCCATTACCGACTGGCGATCACCGCTGAGGAGCCGGTCAACGCGTGGAGCGTTGGTCTCGGCCCTGATCTTCTGTATGCCCCAGCCGAAGCGTTGTTCTTGACTCCGGAGATGCCGACCCAGGCGGCGATGCACGCCCGGGTCAAGATCCGCTGGCGGTTGCCGCGGGATTGGGAGGTTGTCGCCGGCTGGGACGAGTACGCGTTTCATGGCGTGCGATCGTTGTTACGGACCAACGTGTTGGCTGGTTCCATCGAGCAGCATCAGCGGGAAGCGTGCGGGATGACCGTCGAGTTCGCGGCGCAGGGAGAGTGGACGTTCGACCGGCGCGAGCTAGCGGATGATATGGTGGCGTTGACTTGCGCAGCGCGTCACCGATTGGGGGATCCCGGCATCGACCGGTTGTCGATCACGCTGGTGCCAGCGCGATTCCCCATGACAAGCGGGAACCGTAACGGCCCGCACGCGATCGGGTTGGTGCATCGGTTGCCCGACGGCTCGCGTCCCAGCGTTCGTTTGCTGGCTCACGAGCTGGTGCATCTGTGGCAACAATACGACGCGCCGCTTTGGTTTCAGGAGGGGGTGAACGACTACCTGGCGCTGCGGATCGCGCACGAGGCTGAGTTGTTGGATGGCGACGAATATGTCGACCATCTGGCGGCGATCGATGCTACGTACCGCGCCAATCCGCACCGCCAACGGTGGTCGTTCGACGACGAGGCGCGTGCGGTGCCGGCATACGGTCCCAGTGACGAGTACCTAGCGTACCGCAAGGGGGCGATCGTGGGATTGGCGCTCGACCGCGAGCTCCGGTTGCGGACCGACGGCGAGATCGACTTGGCCGTGTTGTGGCGAGAGATGAACGACCTGGCGGCTTGGGGCCACGTGCGGTGGACAGCGAACGAGATCTCCGATCGCGCCGCGGCGCTTATCGATGGCAACGTCAACCCATTCTTCGGTCGGTTCGTGCACGGAACCGCTGATCTTCCACGGCCCAGAACGCTCCTCGCCGACCTTCCGCCGCTGCCCGAACCGCGGGCTGAGCGCGGTGGTCTCGGACGCGTAGCGGCGTTCATCCAGGCGACGCTGGACTAAGCGACAGAATTCGTTCCGGATAGTGGGCTTCTGCGATGACGGTCGCACCGACCGGGCGTAGATTGCTGTGATGCCCACAGTCACTCTCATCAAAGGCGACGGCATCGGGCCCGAAGTCGTCGATGCGGCGATCCGCGTCATCGAGGCGGCCGGAGCGACGATCGAATGGGATGAGCAAGTCGCCGGTGTGACCGCGGTCGAGCGGGGTTTGGAGACCCTGCCGCCGGTTACGCTCGACTCTTTCCGTGACAGCAGGGTATGCCTCAAGGGGCCCCTCACGACCCCCATCGGTTCCGGGTTTCGAAGCGTCAACGTAGCGCTCCGTAAGGAGTTCGACCTCTACGCCAACGTGCGGCCGTCAAAATCACTGGTACCAGGCGGGCGCTACGATGACGTCGACCTGGTGGTCATCCGCGAGAACACCGAAGGTCTCTACGCCGGCATCGAGCACTACATCGATACCAAGCGCAGCGCCGCCGAGTCGATCACGATCGTCACTCAGGACGCCTCGCGGAGGGTCATCAAGTTCGCGTTCGATTACGTCGCCGGGCGTCCGAAACAGCATCTCACATTGGTTCACAAGGCCAACATCCTGAAGTACACGAGTGGTCTGTTCCTCGAAGTCGGCAAAGAGCTTGCGGACGACCACCCGGAGATCGAGTTCAACGATCGGATCATAGACAACATGGCGATGCAGCTGGTGCTCGATCCTCATCAGTTCGACACGATCGTGACGACGAACATGTTCGGTGACATCCTGTCGGACTTGTGCGCGGGTCTCGTCGGCGGGTTGGGCATGGCCCCAGCCGCAAACGTGGGCGAAGAAATGGCGATGTTCGAAGCGGTGCATGGATCGGCGCCGGATATCGCCGGCAAGCAGATCGCGAATCCGACCGCCCTGATCCTGGCGGCGGCGATGCTGTGCGAGCACATCGATCAAGCCGAGGCCGGTGATCGTTCGCGCGCCGCGGTCGAGCGGGTGCTGCTCGAGGGCCAGGTTCGAACCCCAGATCTCGGCGGCTCGGCGACCACCGTTGAATTCTGCGATGAGGTCGTCAGAGCGCTCGAGCGAATCCCGACCGCGGAGGCAGTGCGCTAATGGCTTTCAAAGGCGTTGACTATCTAGATCTCGATTCCGAGCTGACATCCGAGGAACGAATGACCCGCGACACGGTGCGTCGCTTTGTCGACGAGCAGGTCATGGAGATCATCGAGGAGGCGTACCTCGAAGGGCGCTTTCCGGTGGAGTTGATCCCAGGTTTAGGGGAGCTGGGCGTCCTCGGCGCCAATCTGCCCGAGGAGTATGGCTGTGCAGGCATGAACAACGTCGCCTACGGGTTGATCATGCAGGAGCTCGAGCGCGGCGACAGCGGTTTACGCTCCTTCGTCTCGGTTCAGGGCGCGCTGGTCATGTACCCGATCTTCACTTTTGGTTCGGAGGAGCAGAAGCGGCGCTGGCTACCGGCGATGGCGAGCGGCGAGGCGATCGGCTGTTTCGGCCTGACCGAGGCCGACTTCGGGTCGAATCCGGGCGGGATGGCGACACGCGCCGAACGCGACGGCGACGGGTGGGTACTAAACGGCTCCAAGATGTGGATCACCAACGGTTCGATGGCGCACGTGGCGGTCGTCTGGGCCCAAACGCCGGACGGGATTCGGGGATTTCTGGTCGAGCGCGGGACCGACGGGTTCGACACCGTGGAGATGCACGGCAAGCACTCGCTTCGCGCGTCGGATACGTCGGAGCTGGTGTTCAACGATGTGCGGCTGCCCGGCGACGCGATTCTGCCTGGCTCCGACGGCCTGAAGAGCCCGCTCATGTGTTTGACGCAAGCTCGCTACGGGATCGCCTGGGGTGCCGTCGGTTCGGCGATGGCGTGCTACGAGGAAGCGCTGCGGTACACCACCGAACGGGTGCAGTTCGACCGTCCGATCGCCGGTTTTCAGCTCATGCAGCAGAAGCTCGTCGAGATACTCGACCGGGTGACGCTCGGTCAGCTGCTGGCGTACCGTGTGGGCCGGCTAAAGGACGCCGGCAAACTCAAGCACACACACGTATCGTTGGCGAAGCGACACAACGTCATGATGGCGCGCGAGGTGGCTAGCACCGCCCGTTGGGCGCTGGGCGCCAATGGCATACACTCGGAGTACCAGGTCATGCGGCACATGTGCAACCTCGAGACGGTGTTCACATACGAGGGGACGCACGACATTCATACGTTGATCATCGGTAACGATATTACCGGCCTGAACGCTTTTACTTGATCGAACCGTGCTGTACCCAAATGGAGGATTCGATGGCTGAAAAGAAGCTCATTAGCGTCGAGAAGGAGAACGGAATCGCGATCTTCACCCTCGACGACCCGCCCGCGAACACCTACACCCACGAGATGATGAAGCAGCTCGACGCGGCCATCATCGATGCTCGCTTCGACACCGACGTGCACGTGATCGTGTTGACTGGGTCGGGCGAGAAGTTCTTCTGTGCGGGCGCCAACATCGACATGCTGTCCCAGTCTGACCCGACGTGGAAGTACTTCTTCTGCCTGCACGCCAACGAGACGCTGTCACGGCTCGAGCACACGCCGAAGCTGGTTATCGCCGCGCTCAACGGGCATACCGTGGGCGGGGGCCTCGAGGTGGCGATGGCGGCCGACCTGCGGTTCGCTCGCAGTGGCGCGGGCAAGATCGGTCTGCCCGAGGTGACGCTGGGGGTGCTCCCTGGCACCGGGGGCACGCAGCGGCTGACGCGGTTGGTAGGCAAGTCAAAAGCGATCGAGCTGATGGCGACGGGGCGCAACTTCGAGATGGAAGAAGCCGCCGAGCTGGGGATCATCAACGCCGCCTGGGAAGCGGAGTCGAACGACGCGTTCATCGACAAGGTGAAAGAGTACGCGATGCAGTTCACGACCCCCGCCAAGGCGTCGATGGCGGTCGGGCACATCAAGCGCGCCTGTCAATCGGGTGGTGAGCTGCCGATGGAGCAAGGGTTGGCGATCGAGCGCGAGCTGCAGGCCAAGCTGTTCGCGTCCGATGACGCCAAGGAAGGGCTAAACGCGTTTGTCGAAAAGCGGAAGCCCGAGTTCGCGGGGCGCTAGATGACGACCGCAACGGCGCCCGCGCTGCCCGACGTGCTGCTCCCGGGTCGGCTGTTCATCGACGGTGAGTGGCAGGACGCCGAGAGCACCGAAACGTTCGAGGTAATCAATCCCGCGTTGGCAGAGCCGTGCACAGAGGTCGCGGAGGCCGACAGCGCGGACGTCGATCGAGCCGTCCGTGCTGCGCGAGCGGCGTTCGAGTCCGGCCCCTGGCCCGACATGACGCCGCGCAATCGAGGTCGCCTGTTGTGGGCGCTCGCGAAGCGGCTCGAGGAGCGGAAGAAAGAGGTCGCGCTGGTCGAGACGCTCAACAACGGCAAGCCGCTGTTCGAGAGCGGGATCGACGTCAACATGACGATCGAGACGTTCGAGTACTACGCCGGTTGGACGACCAAGATCGAAGGCGCCACGATTCCAGTTTCGGTGCCCGGTCAGTTCGCCTACACCCGCCACGAACCGGTCGGTGTGGTGGGCGCGATCGTCCCCTGGAACTTCCCGCTCAACTTGGCGTCGTGGAAGGTGGCTCCGGCGCTGGCGGCGGGGTGCACGGTGGTTCTAAAACCGGCCAGCGAGACTCCGCTCACCGCGCTCCTATTGGCTGATGTCGCTCGAGAGGTCGGCGTCCCCGATGGCGTGCTGAACGTCGTTCCGGGCGGCGGGTCGACCGCCGGCGAGGCGCTCGTCAAACATCCGGGCGTAGACAAGATCGCGTTCACGGGATCGACCGCGGTTGGCGTCCGGATCGCCAAGACGGCAGCCGATACGGTCAAGCGGGTGTCGCTCGAGCTGGGAGGCAAGAGCCCCAACATCGTCTTCGCCGACGCCGACCTGCCGGCGGCGGTCAAGGGGGCGATCGGTGGGATCTTCTACGGCAAAGGTGAGGTGTGCGCGGCCGGCAGCCGGCTGTTTGTCGAGAGCAGTGCGCACGATCAAGTTGTCGACGGCGTCGCGGCCGGCACCGCCAAGCTCACGGTCGGCGACCCGCTCGAGAAGTCGACCCGCATCGGCGCGATCGTTTCGGAGAAGCAGATGGAGACCGTGCTGGGCTATATCGAGCGCGGCAAAGAGGAGGGCGCAACGGTCGTCGCCGGAGGCGGCCGGGCCGACATCGAGCCCGGGTACTTCGTAGAGCCGACGGTGTTTGACGGGGTGACCAACGACATGACGATCGCCCAGGAGGAGATCTTCGGGCCCGTGCTGGCGACGATCACGTTCGACGACGTCGACGAAGCGATCGAACAAGCCAACGCGTCGCCGTACGGTCTGGCGGCCGCGGTTTGGACGAGCGACGTCAAGAAAGCGCACTACGTAGCCCACCGCCTAAAGGCGGGCACCGTGTGGATCAACACCTACAATCTGTACGACGCGGCGAACCCGTTTGGCGGCTACAAACAGAGCGGCTACGGGCGCGATCTGGGGAAGTACGCGCTCGAGCAATACACTGAGACGAAGTCGGTTTGGGTAAACCTGAGGTGACAGGCAGCTCCGCGTGAGCAAGCGCTTCCTACTCGACACCAACGTTTTGCTGCACGACCCGAAGGCGTTGCTCGCGTTCGAGGACAACGCGGTGCTCTTGCCGATCTACGTCATCGAGGAGATCGACCGCTTCAAGCGTCAGCTGACCGGGCTGGGCGAAAACGCGCGCTGGATCAGCCGTTTCCTGGATCGTCTGCGCCGCCAAGGTCGGCTATCGGAGGGCGTCCCGCTCGAAACCGGGGGGTCGCTGAAGGTCGTCTTCGACCCCGACAACCCACAGCAGCCGATCACACACGGCAACGGCACGGTCGACAACGAGATCCTCAAGATCGCGCGGCACATTCGCGATGAGGATCCCGACGTTCCGCTGATCCTGGTGACCAAAGACGTAAACCTCAGAATCAAGGCTGACGCGCTCGGGCTGGCGGCCGAGGATTACGAAACCGACCGCGTTCGGCTCGACGACCTCTACTCGGGACAGACCGAGCTGGAGCTGGGGGCGGAGGAGCTCGATCGGTTCCGCGAGGCGGGTGAGCTACCGTTGGTCGAGGGCGAGTTCTTCCCCAACGAGTACACGCTCCTGCGCGACCCCGAGGACGAGTCAAACACCGCGCTGGCTCGGATCGACGTTTTCGGCGGCCGGCTGTTGGCGTTGACCTCGAGCAGCGAAGGCGTGCAAGGCATCCGGCCGCGCAACAAGGAGCAGTACTTCGCGCTCGACGCGCTGCTCGACCCCTCGATCGTATTGGTCACCCTGATGGGCAAGGCGGGCACCGGGAAGACGTTGCTGGCGCTGGCGGCGGGCCTCGAACAAGTGCTTTCGGACGGTCCCTATCGTCACCTGCTCGTCTCGCGACCGACGTTCCCGATGGGCAAAGACATCGGTTACCTGCCGGGCAACGTGGCCGAGAAGCTGAACCCCTGGATGCAACCGATCTTCGACAATCTTGCGCTGCTGTTGGAGGGCCGGCGCAGCCGCAACGGCGATCGATCGGTGAGCGAGCTCATCCGGAGTGGAACGGTCGCCGTCGAGCCGCTGACCCACATCCGGGGCCGGTCGATCCCGCAGCAGTTCATGCTCGTCGACGAAGCACAGAACCTGACCCCGCTCGAGGTGAAGACGATCCTGACCCGCGTCGGCGACCACACCAAGCTCGTCCTGACCGGCGACCCGTGGCAGATCGACACCCCGTACATCGACTCATCGACCAACGGCTTCAACCACGTCGTCCAGCACTTCCGCGATGTCCCGCTAGCGGCCCACATCGAGCTCCGCAAGGGCGAGCGGTCAAAGCTCGCCGAATACGCCGCCAACCTGCTGTAGCCAAGCCGGCCACGAGCCACCACCGATTTTGGAAGCGAGGGGGTCAAAGATCGGGATGGGACAGGTGCGCCCTGTCCACTATTTGTAGAACAAAACTCTTGACAAGTATTATACATACATATAGGGTCCAGGGGTCAACCTAAACACCGGGTCCCATCAATCCAGCGTGGGATTCGGTCGACCTCCGAGTCCAAGAACAGGGAGCCCAGCATGAGGTTTTTGAAAACGACCGGTCTGGCACTGGCCAGCGCATTGGTTCTGGCCGCATGCCAGGACTCCGCCGCTCCAACCGGGGCCGATCTCGCACTCAACGGCGGCGAGGCACAAGTAGCGATGAAGGGGCGCGCCGACCTGCCAAGCATCGCCGAGCTCGCCCAGGGCACGACTCTCGAGGTGGCCCTCGACGCGGCGATGATAAAAGACGTGTTCGACGGCAAGCGGCACTACACGGTATTCGCGCCTACCGACGCGGCGTTCGATGCCACATTCGACTTTCTGCAGAACAGCTGCGGGATTACCCCCGGAGACCTGCTGGCCAATAAGGACTTGCTGACCCAGATCCTGCTGTTCCACGTGGCTCGGGGAGACCGGACATCAACGGCGCTGCTCGCCTCGGGACAGGTGCGCATGCTGGACGGGAACCGGGCCACGATCGAGAACGGAATGATCGAGGGTGCGACGCTCGGCCCGGTCGACATCCGAGCCCGCAATGGTATCGTTCATTTCATCGATGGCGTACTGATTCCGCCGGCGGTCGCGGATATTCTCGCCGACATCTGCTCTTAGTTCGTCCACAACGGCCCTGGGGTCCGAGATGCCCCGGGGCCGTTCTTTCTGTGAATAACGCGTGGATAAGTGGTGGAGAAAGAGACGCCACTTGTGGACACTCTGTGAAACCCTTGTACAGATCGTGCGAACCGATTCGACGCCTTTGGCTTACCGTTGTGATGTAGGAAATAGCTTGACATGAGGATCGCCAACTACCCGTTTGGGAAGCACTTGTCCGACCCCCGCAGCGACCTTGTAACTCTTTATAGCGCAATAAGTTGACACACTTCGAGGCGTCTTCATATAATGATCTGCGAGGGTCGGATAGCGACCTGAAGCCTGGCACCGACACTCACTCCATGGGCCCTCAGGGAGGGCCGTGGACGTTCCATAGGCGAGTCACCGGAGCAGCGATGCCACCGGGGTCGTCAGCGCAAGCTCGGAACGACGCGGCTTAAAGCTCACGGAGCAGAGACGAGGTGCAAGAAGCGCATAAGGGTTGTGGTTCCCGACGGGGGGCCGACCACGTTGCGGATCGAAACCCTGAGAGGCCGGCGCGACGCCGCTTGGCGTCGCATGCTAAGCCTGCGAGGGGAGCACGCGGGACGCTGCGCGCAACGCAACAGCGGAATGCCCTAGAGCGCGGAAACCCCAAGGGAGTAACGAGTGGGCGCACGGCTAACCCCCGTTCGCCTGCGACGGATTCTCGCGGGGAGCGAGGCCCTGAAGTCGGGCCGGTGATGATTTGGGATGTGGCTCCTGCGGGCTGCACCTGCTTTCAGAGACCGGTAAACGGCAAGAGGGCACAGGGCGCCGAGAGGCGTTACGGCTCCGCGGGAGGGGAAAGCTCCGAAGGGGAAAACCCCATGAGCGTTACCGGCCTGAAAAGGCTGGCAGGACGCGGGAGACGAAACGCGGCAAGAGGGTGGGAAACCCTGTAGTCGCACCGAAACCGGGACGAGGCAACTCCCGGGTGAGTGGGTTCCCGTATCCGGATGCGTTGAAGGGGGAGAAACTCTATGGGAGGCGCTGGCTTTCGAGAGGAAGTCGGCAGGCCGCCCCGGTAACACTCTGCAGGGGAGTCAACCCTCAGAGAGGCGGTGTGCGGACGTCTTTGACTTTCGCATGCCATCGGTGAGCCAGGAAAACCCCAAGGTCGGGGCGCAAGCTAACGACGAAGGGGGAGCGCGAAACCAATGCCCGCGCTACTTGCTCACCGGGATGACCTCTGAAAGGGAGGCGAAACCCAGGAGAGGAGGCGCTGGCCGCGAGACCTTGGTCGAGCGGCGGAGCGCAGCTGGGAACGGCTCGGACTCCGGAGGAGGAAACAGGCCTCAGGCTTTTCCGGCCCTCACTTTTTTTGCTGTCTCGTGCAGCGCGTCGAGAGCCGCCCGGTGTATGCCGGGCGGCTTTTTTTGTGGCTGATTGACACGCTCCGGCGCGGGGTGATATTCGACTCAATGAAGTTTCGCTACGATCGTCCCGCGTTCTTGTGCGCCCCGGTGCGGACGCCGATCGGCAAGTTCGGCGGCGCACTGGCCGATAAGACCGCCCCCGACCTCGGTACTCACGCCGCCCGCGCGTGTCTCGATCGAGCCGACGTAGACCCGGAAGCGATCGGACTCACGATCTTCGGCAACGCGCGCCAGGCGGGCGTGGGGCCCAACTCGGCCCGTCAGATCGCCTACCGCGCCGGTATACCCGAGAGTGCGCCGGCCTACACCATCAACCAGGCGTGTGCTTCGAGCTTGATCGGCATCATCCAGGCGTGGCAATCGATCGCTCTGGGCGACACCGATTTGGTGCTCGCCGGTGGGACCGAGGCGATGTCGCAAACGCCTTACATGCTCCCCCGCGCGCGATGGGGGTACCGGCTTGGCCACGGCGAGCTGGTTGACGGCATGTACCGGGACGGGTTCTTGTGCCCGTTGTGCGGCGATTTGATGGGCGAGACGGCGGAGACACTGGCCGATCGGTACGAGATCTCGCGCGAAGAGCAGGACCGTTACGCCATGGAGAGCCAGCACCGGTGCCAGGCGGCCCGGGAGGCCAGCCGGTGGGCGAGCGAGATCGCGCCCTTCCCGGATGGTCTCGATCACGACGAGCACCCGCGTGACGAGGTGACGCTCGACAAGCTCGCCAAGCTGCCGCCAGTATTCCGCGAGGCGGGCACGGTTCACGCCGGCAACGCGTCGGGGATCACCGACGCCGCTGCCGCGGTGCTGGTAGCCGCCGAGGATGCGGTTGAAAAGCACGGGCTCGAGCCGATGGCGCGGCTGGTCGACTGGACCAACGTTGGCGTCGACCCGGCGGTGATGGGGATCGGCCCCGTGCCCGCGGTCCTCGAGCTGCTTCAGCGCCAGGACATGACGATCGACGACATCGACTTGATCGAGCTAAACGAGGCGTTCGCGGTGCAGGTCCTGGCGGTGGCTCAAGACCTCGATCTCGACCTGAGCCGCGTCAACGTCAACGGCGGGGCGATCGCTCTGGGCCATCCGATCGGTTGCACCGGCGCGCGGATCGTGGTTTCGCTGCTTCACGAGATGGCGCGCCGCGAGAGCAGGCTCGGGATCGCGACGCTGTGCGTCAGCGGCGGCATGGGAACTTCGTTGCTCGTCGAGCGCGGCAGCGATGGGGGGAGCTGAGCCGGTGACCGCGAGCGAGCCCGTGGTTCTCGTCGAACGCGACGACGCGGTCGGCATCGTGCGCCTCAACCGCCCCGAGAAGCTGAACGCCTTCGCCGGTGATATGCGTGACTTGGTTGGCGAGGCGATCACCGAGCTGGGCAACGATCCGGCGGTCCGCGCCATCGTCGTGACTGGCGCCGGCCGCGGATTCTGTGCCGGCGCCGACGTCGACTACCTACGCGAGCTGATCGAAACCCAGAACAGCGCCGACTTCGAAAAGCTGCTCCGCGCGGGTGAGCACGTGGTGACGGCGATCCACGCGCTCGACCAGCCGGTTCTGGCGGCGATCAACGGCCCCGCGGCTGGCGGCGGAGCGAACCTGGCGCTGGCGTGCGACATCAGGATCATGGCCGACACCGCCTCGATCGGACAGACGTTCTCGCGCATCGGGCTCCACCCCGACTGGGGCGGGACGTTCCTGCTGCCGCGGTTGGTCGGTGCAGCGCGGTCGCTCGAGCTCATGTGGTCGGGCCGGATGGTCGGCGCCGAAGAGGCGTTGGCGATGGGGATGGTCAACCGGGTCGTGCCGGTAGACGCATTGTGGGACGAGGCGCTCGCCTGGGCCAAGCGGCTCGCTGCCGCCCCGCCGATCGCGGTCGCACGGATCAAACACGCTATCTACCGGAGCGAAGTCGAGAGTCTGGAAACGATGCTCGCGCTCGAGCTCGAGAACCAGCTGGCGTGCTTCGGGTCGAACGACGCCACCCGTGGGCTGGCCGCTTTTCGAGCCAAGGAAACGCCCCGCTTCGAGGGCGACTGAAGACATCATGTCGGATCCGCTCCTAGCCTGGCGTAACCAATTCCCGATCGTCGATCGGACCACGTATCTGATCTCGAACTCGTTGGGCGCCATGCCGGAAGGCGCCTCCGAAGCGCTTGCCGAGTACGCCGAGATGTGGGACACGAGTGGAATCAAGGCCTGGGAGAAGGGGTGGTGGGACATCGTGACCGAGATCGGCGATTTGGCGGCGCCGCTGCTCGGTGCGCCGCCCGGCACAGTCGTCATGCAGCCCAGCGTCACCGTGGCGTCGGCGATCGTACGGTCGTGCTTCGACTGGGCTGGACACCGCAATCGCATCGTCCACACCGAGCTCGAGTTCCCCTCCGTCATGTATCTCTACGCCGGCGCCCAGGCCGAGGGCGCCGAGGTGGTCGTCGTCCCGACTCGCGGTGACGGGATCACCGTCGATCTCGACCAATTGCTCGATGCGATCGACGAGCGAACCGCGCTCGTGCCGATCAGCCACGTCGCGTTCAAGAGCGCGTTCATCCAGGACGCTGCGGCGATCTGTGAGAAAGCCCATCGCGTCGGGGCGCGAGTCTGTCTCGACGTCTACCAGTCAGCTGGGGTGATGCCGATCGAGGTCGAGGCGTGGAACGCGGATTTCGCGGTCGGCGGTTGCCTCAAGTGGCTGTGCGGCGGGCCCGGCAACGCGTTCCTGTACGCGCGTCGCGACCTTCAGGAGCGGTTGGAGCCCCAGGTGACGGGCTGGATGGCGGCCGATGAGCCGTTCGCTTTCGAGCCCGAGCTGACACGCGCCGATTCGGTCCACCGCTTCCTGACCGGAACGCCGGCGGTACCGGCGCACATGGTGGCCCGGCCAGGACTCGAAATCGTGAATCGGATCGGGCCCGCGGCGATTCGCGAAAAGTCGGTTGCGCTGACCGAGCGGATTATCGAGCGTGCCGACCGTTATGGGATCGATGTCGCCACGCCGCGCGAGGCGGAACGCCGTGGCGGAACGGTGACGTTGGCCCCGCCGGACTCCGAGTCGATCGCACGTCAGCTGCTCGACGAGGACATCTTGATCGATCATCGGCCCGGCGCGGGGATCCGGCTGGCGCCGCACTTCTACAACTCCCTTGATGAGTGCGATCGAGCGGTCGACCGGATCGCGGAGCTGGCGCCCGCGCCGGTCGGGGTCTCACCCGGGGGCGACGCATGAGCGCGACCGTGCCCAGGCCGCACGGGTTCGAGACGGTGGCCGTCATCGGGGCCGGCACGATGGGTCGCGGTATCGCGCAGGTGGCCGCCCAGGCGGGGTACGCGGTGCGGCTCTACGACGCCGATGACGCGGCTCTCGCCCGCGCGTTTGATGCGATCGACGCGACGCTCGCCAAGGGCGTCAAGCTGGGCAAGGTGACGGCCAACGAAAAAGGCGCCGCGTTGGAGCGAATCGAGCGGGTGACCGATGTCGTCGCCGCCGCCGAGCGTGCCGAAATCGTCATCGAGGCGATCCCCGAAGATCTGGATGCTAAGCGCGACATCTTTGGTTTGCTCGACCGGCGGTGTGGCGAGGAAACGGTGCTCGCCAGCAACACTTCGTCGCTATCGATCGGCGCGTTGGCGTCGGCGACCGGCAGACCCGAGCGCGTGATCGGGATCCACTTCTTCAACCCCGTCCACATCATGCGCTTGGTCGAGGTGGTGGTGACGCCCGAGACGGATCCCGGGGTGCGGGAACAAGTCGTCAATGTCGTGCGCTCGCTCGGCAAGGAGCCGATCGTCGTGCGTGACGTCCCGGGGTTTGCGTCGAGCCGGCTCGGTATCGTGCTGGGGCTCGAGGCGATGCGAATGTTCGAGGACGGCGTGGCTTCAGCGCGTGATATCGACGCGGCGATGGAGCTCGGCTACAACCATCCGATGGGTCCACTCAAGCTGACCGACCTCGTCGGGCTCGACGTACGGCTGGCGATCGCTGAGCACCTGGCGCGCACGATCGACGAGCAGCGGTTCGCGGTGCCGGCGATCCTGCGCGAGCTAGTGGCCGCCGGCAAGCTGGGTCGCAAGACCGGCGAGGGGTTCTACGTATGGAAGGACGGCGAACCGATACCGAAGGAGGCACCATGAGCAGCGCCCCACCTGTCGTGCGGGTCGAAAACATGGACCGGGGAGTCCGACTTGTCACGATCGACCGGCCGCAGAAGATGAATGCACTCAATGCGGCCGTGCGCGATGCGCTGACCGATGTGGCCGCCGAAGCGGCGGACGACGCGGACGTCCGGGTGCTCGTTATTACAGGTGCCGGCGAGAAAGCGTTTATCGCCGGCGCGGACATCGGCGAGTTCGCCGATCGCACACCGCTCGAGCAACGCGAAGCGATGGCGACGCCGACGATATTCGATCGCATCTGGGACTTCCCGTTGCCCACGATCGCGATGATCAATGGGTTCTGCCTGGGCGGTGGTTGCGAGCTGGCGCTGGCGTGCGACGTTCGGATCGGAGCCGACACCGCGCGCATCGGGCAACCCGAAGTCAACTTGGGGATCATCCCCGGTGGTGGAGGGACCCAACGTTTGACGCGGCTGGTCGGTTATGGGAAGGCGCATCAACTGATCCTGACCGGTGAGATCATCGACGCGGTCAAGGCGTACGAGATCGGGTTGCTGGACGAGATCGTGCCCGCCAATGAGCTCAAAGAGAAGACGCTCGATGTGGCGCGAGCGATGGCCAGCAAGAGTCCGGTCACGCTAAAGCTCGCCAAACGCGCTCTGCGGGCCGCCTACGAGATGGAGCTGTCAGCCGGCCTCGAGCAGGAGCGCGATCTCTTCGCGCTGGCGTTCTCTACCGACGACAAGGTCGAGGGCGTCAAGGCGTTTCTCGAAAAACGGAAGCCCGAATGGAAAGGGCGCTAAACCGCTCGATCGCGGACAACTTCCGCGACATCGTGTTCGCGCCGCACGCTACGTTCGAAGATGTCGCCGAGCGGCCACGCTGGGTCATACCGTTGGTCATTCTGGCGGCGATCTTGCTCGTCATGACGTTCTTCAACCTGCCGATGGTCGAAGAGCTGCAGCGGATCGCGATCGCAGAGGACGCGCGCTTGAGCGAGAGCCAACGCGAGCAAGCGTATGGGCAACTCGCGATGTGGAAGTGGATCGGCGTGGTGGCGGCGCCGATCGTGTACGCCATCGTGACCGCCTTCATGGGGCTCTTGCTCTGGGGTTGGTCGGCGATCTCGGGAGCCAAGAACGCCGAGTACCCGATCGCGTTTACGGCGTTGGTGTACGCCAGCGCGGTAACGGTCCTGCAGGTCGTTCTGCAGGGTTTTGTCATCGCCATCAAGGGCGCGGAAACGGTCGCCCGGGAGGGTGGGCCGCCGTTGTTCGGGTTGTCGCTGTTCCTCGATCGCGGTGACATGCCCGCCCTGCTCTGGGGCCAAATCGCGAACATCAACTTCTTCTCGATCTGGTACTCGGTGCTGGTGGCGCTGGCCGCGGTCCACGCGTTGAAGGCGTCGAGGGGGGCCGCGTACGCGCTCGGCGTCGCGGTCTTCGTGATCAGCGGTTTCTTGACCGCGCTTGGACCCAGCTAGGGAGACGCGGTGAACCTGCGGATCACTGACGCCCACATCCATATCCAACCGTGGCACGAGCTCAAGCCCGGCGCCCGCGCGACGATGGCCAAGGGCCGCCAGGAATTCGATGCGCTCGAGCGGATGATGAACGATCCCGAGCTCGTGCTGCGCGCGATGGATGCGGCCGGGATCGCGCGTATCGGGGTCATCAACTATGTCAGTCCGACGCTGATGGGCTTTACCGAGAACGTGAACCCGTGGGTCGCCGAGCTCGCGCGTAACGCGCCGGAGCGCATGATTCCGTTTGGGGGCGTCGATCCAAACGGTGCCGGGGATCAGGTCGATCGGTTGGTCGACCTGGGCGTTCGCGCGATCAAGCTCCACCCGCCGCACCAGGAAGTCGCCGCCAACGCCTATCGCGACGGCGCGACGCGGCTGGACGAGATCTACGCGCGCGCCGAAGAGCTCGGCGTCGTGATCATGGTGCACACCGGAACGTCGGTCTTCCCCGGTGCGCGTAACGTATACGCCGACCCGATCGTGCTCGACGACGTCGGCGTCGACTTTCCCGAGCTGCAGATCATCATGGCCCATCTTGGACGCCCGCTGTGGGCCGACACGTCGTTCTTTCTGTTACGCCGGCATCCGAACTTCTGGGGCGATGTATCGGGGATCCCACCAAAAGGATTGCTCAAGTACTTCCCACGTCTGGCCGCTGTCGCCGACAAGCTCCTGTGGGGCACCGATTGGCCGGGACCGATGGTGCCGGGCATGAAAGAGAACCTCGACGCTTTCCTCGCGCTCGACCTACCACCCGACGTGCAGACCAAGCTGCTGCAAGACAATGCCGACCGGTTGTTCGGTCCGGCGCCGCCGCTCGGCTCGTAGAACCCACGTCCCCGCCGGGGGTATTAAATGATTATGATTGCGAGTTTCGATCGTGCACTCTTCGCGCTGGCGCTGGTCGCGCTGTCGTTGACGACCCCAGCCGTGGCCCAGACGCCGCTCAAGTCGCACCATTTGGCGGCTTGGATGGGGCTCGAAGTCGGCGATGAGATGGCGTACGAAACATCGTACGGCGATACCCTGCGCGTGCAGGTCGGTTCGATGCGCACGATCGGTGCGCGATCGTTCGCCACGCTGCAGGGGTTGTCGTGGCCGGGCCTGGCCTCTGACAGTCAGATCCTGATTCCGCTCGACGGAGCGATCGAGATCGATGTCATTCGCACGCCGGGACCACGTCCCAACGTCGCGCCACTTTACGGCCCGGATGAGAACGGGTTCGAGTTTCTAGTCGATACGACTCCCAAGATGCTGCTCGGCGGGCCGATCCGCGACGGGTGGTATGCGTTTGGCGGTTCGGCCGATGACCCGGACACGATTCTCCACGTTTGGTGTAGCGTCTGTTTCGATGCCGGGACGGTCGTGCGGTTCGAGCGCGGTCGTGGGATCGTTCGGGTCGACAACATCACGATCGCCGGTCCGCAATGGATCAGGCGGGTGGCTACACGCTGCCGCGACGGCGACGGGAAGTCGACCGGGAAACAACGCTGTCGTTCGTAGCGTACGACGTTGGGTCGTCGATCCCGGCGTCACGAAACCCCTGCTGTCGCTCCGCGCACTTATTGCAAGCGCCGCAATGTTGGTGCTCTGGTTTCGGATCCAGACAAGAGAACGTGAGGTCGAGCCGGTACTCCGCCCCGCGGCGCACGACCTCCGGCTTCGTGAGACCGACCAGCGGGGTTTCGATCTTCAGCCGATCATCCAGACCCATGCCATGACCGAGGGCCGTCGCCATCGCCTCAAAGAATGTCGGCGTGGCATCGGGAAACGGGTTCGTTGCCAACGGGCCGAGAACGATCGCTCGACAGCCGTTGGCGGCTGCGAAGACACCCGCTTTGGCGAGCAGCAAGATGTTCCTGCCCGGCAAGTACGTCGCGTCGTCGGCCGAGCGATCGTCAGGTGGATCGAGGCCGGTTACACTCCAGTGTTCGCCGTACAGATCGGTAACGGGCAGATCCAGAATCTCGAGCCGCGCCACGTCGCGGTCGCCGACCGTTTGCAGCCACCGTTCGAGCCAATAGATTTCCGCCCGCTCCCAGACGAGTCCCGACCGGACGTAGATCGGAATCACGGACTCAGCGCCCTGGGCGGCCTCGGCCAGCGCCACCGCGCTGTCGATACCCCCGGACGCGAGCACACACAGGCTCCCCGGCTTCATCATGCGCACAACCTAGTGAGGGGTTGATGGACACAACAGGAAAAGTGGCGCTGGTGACGGGCGCCGCGTTGCGAGTCGGCCGCGAGATCGCGGTTGCGTTGGCAGAGTGCGGGATGCACATCGCCGTCCATTACCGATCGAGCGCCGGCCCAGCGCTCGATACCGTCGATCGCATCCGGAAGTTGGGGGTCGAAGCGGAATCGATTCAAGCCGACCTCGACGAGTTGCGCCACGTCGAGCAACTGATCGAGAGCGTGCGCGAACGGTGGGGCCGGCTCGACGTGCTCGTCAACAGCGCGGCGATCTTCCCGCGCACGCCGTGGGACGAGATCGACGAGACGGTTTGGGAGCAGACGCTTCGCACGAACCTCAAGGCGCCCTTCTTCACCGCCTGGCACGGCGCGTCCCTGATGCGCGAGAACGGTGGCGGCAAGATCATCTTTATCGCCGATTGGGCTGGCTTCCGGCCGTACAAGAACTACCTGCCGTACGTCATTTCCAAGGGCGGCGTGATCACGATGACGAAGGCGATGGCCAAGGAGCTCGCGCCCGACATCGCGGTCAACGCGATCGCGCCTGGACCGGTCATGTTGCCGTCCGACTTCAGCGACGAAGACGCCAACAAGATCGTCGACGAGACGTTGCTCAAACGGCTCGGCAGCCCGCAAGACATCGCGCAGAGCGTGGTATACTTGGTTGCGATGACCGACTTCGTGACCGGCCACGTCATGGTTGTCGACGGCGGCCGATTGATCGGCAAGTAAGGGTGCTACTCAATACCAGGCCGCGGAGTTGTCCCTCTCGGCCGGCGCTCCACTTCGCCGAGCCTCCTCAGTTCCTTGCGGGGTCTCGACTCGCTCCGCGAAACGGCCTCGGCGCGACAATTCCGCAGCCCATCAACGGAGCGACACAATGACATACCGCGTCACCGTCGAGATCCATTTTTGTTACGGCCACCGGTTGCTCGACTACGAGGGTCCGTGCGCGCACCCGCACGGGCACAACGGCTTGGTCGAGATCGAGTTGGAGCATCAAGAGCTCGACCATCGTGGGATGGTGGTCGACTTTGGCGATGTGAAGCGAGACGTCAAAACGTGGATCGACGAGAAGATGGATCATCAGATGATCCTTCGCGACGACGACCCGATGGTGGAGTGGTTACGCGAGCAGGGGGAGCCGATGTATCTGATGAGCGGCAACCCGACCGCGGAGAACATCGCCCACGAGATCTTCGAGCACGCGCACGGGCGCGGGTATCCGGTGACTGAGGTTCGACTGTGGGAGACAGCGACCTCGTTCGCGACCTACCGTAAGCCGTAGAAGCTCAATCGCTCGTCGCTTCTAGGCCGCGAAGTGGGATCGAATCGCCGCTTCGGCCGCCGGGGCGATTGCGTCCCAGTCCCCGTCGTTCGATTTGCTCACGGTGACCGAGTTCGGCATGAAGAACACCGACTCGACGTTCGCGATCCCGAACAGCGCCTGCGCCAGCGGTGCGCCTTCGGCTTCCTCCCGGGAGTTGTATTGCCGCATCCGCTCTTCGGTGACTGTCTGATCAACTTGGAACAGAATGCTGTTCGGGTTTGGGGTCTGCTGAACCCGTACCATGACGTCACTCATCCGTATCTCCTTCATCGCAAAGTCCTCGGTGGGCGCGCCCCGACAAGACTTGATCGTGATCGACGTCCCACAATAGCGGTTGATCGGGCGGCAGCATCATAGTGGCAGCTCTCACGAGCCGTTCGCCGTCGGTGACCCGCGCTTCGACCCGCAGGGTTCCCGTGGGGGTGTTCTGAAAACACGTGAACTCGCCCGGCTGAGCGATGCCGAGGACGTTCTCGTTGGCCACGATCTCGAGTGGTTCCGATTCGTTGTGGCGCACCAACAGAACCCCCTCGTCGACGTTACCAAAGCCGAGGATCTGTCTCCCGCATCCGCCGGCGATCGCAACCGTTAGCAGGAAAAACGTGGCGATCCTCGCCGCGGCGCTGGCGTGACCGCCGGGTCGCCTCACTTTCGAGCGTGCGACCTCATCGCACCGCCAGCATCCGATCGAGCGCAACCCGAGCCCACTCGGCGGTATCGTGGTCGACCGAGATCTGGTTGACGACGTGACCGCCGACGAGGTTGTCGAGCACCCACGCCAAATGCGGCAAGTCGATCCGGTACATGGTGGCGCACATGCACACGGTCGGACTCAAGAAGTAGACCCCGCGGTCGGGGTACTGCTCCTTGAGCCGGTTCACGAGGTGGATCTCGGTGCCGATCGCCCACTCGGTGCCCGGCGGGGACTCGCGCACCGTTTTCACGATCAACTCGGTCGAACCGACCTCGTCCGCTTTGTCGACGACCTCCATCCGGCACTCCGGATGGACCAGGATCTTGACGTTTGGCTTGGCCTCGCGGATTCGATCGACGTGCTCGGCCCGGAAGATGTTGTGAACCGAACAATGGCCCAGCCAGAGGATGATCCTGGCGCGCTCCAGCGCGTCCGGCTCGACGCCACCGTTTGACAGCCGCGGGTTCCACACCACCATCTCCTCGAGCGGAATCCCCATCGCCTTGGCGGTGTTGCGGCCCAGATGCTGGTCCGGGAAGAAGAGCACCTGGCGGCGTTGCTCGTACGCCCACTTGAGCACCGCTCGGGCATTGGTCGACGTGCAGACGATGCCGCCACGCTCCCCGCAGAAAGCCTTCAGCGCCGCGCTCGAGTTCATGTACGTAACCGGCATCACCCTTTCAACCGCATCGACGTGCATCACGTTGGTCAAGGTCTCCCAGCACTCTTCGACCTGAGCGATGTCGGCCATGTCGGCCATCGAACACCCGGCGGAGAGATCCGGCAGGATCACCGTTTGGTCCGAACGCGACAGGATGTCAGCGGACTCGGCCATGAAGTGGACGCCACAGAAGACGATCGTCGACGCGCTCGAGTCGGCTGCCTGTTGGCTCAGCTTGAACGAGTCACCGGTCAGGTCGGCGAACTGGTAGATGTCGTCGCGTTGGTAGTGGTGAACGAGGACCACCAGTTGATCGGCGAGAGTCGCCTTTGCTGCCGCGACGCGTTCGGCCGAGACGGTTGCATCGAGTTGGCGGTAACCGTCAAACGGCATCGGCGCCTCTGCCGCATCGAGCAACCCAATCGTGCCGTGAGAGTGGCCCCCCTGGTACTCCATCGTGCCCTTCTCGTCACATTCGACCGAGACTTCTTCGAATATCTTCAGGTCTTCCATTAGCCGGTTCCTTTGGCCTCACGGATCTGGTTCGTCAGCTCGGGCACGATCTCGAACAGATCTCCCACGATGCCATAGCTCGAGACAGAGAAAACGGGCGCATTGGGGTCTTTGTTTATCGCTACGATCGTGCCCGAGTTCTTCATACCCACCAGGTGCTGAATCGCTCCGGAGATACCGACCGCGACGTACAGCTTGGGGGTCACCGTCTGACCCGATGACCCGATCTGGCGATCCATCGGCAGCCATTCGTTATCGCACACCGGCCGGCTGGCCGCGAGCTGTGCACCGAGGGCCTCACTCAACTCCTCGACGATCGGGATCTGTTCCTGTTTGCCAATGCCGCGACCTACGGCGACGATCACGTCGGCGCGCGATAGGTCGACCCGGTCGGCGACTTCCTGGAACGTCTCAAGCACTTCGGTGCGGCTCGCCGCGCCGTCGAGATCGACCGGTTGCTTCACGATCTCGGCCGAGCCGTCGCCCGCGGCTGCGTCGTCGGCCAGATACGCGCCTAACTGTAGGCTCACGATGTTTGGCCCGTCCCCGGCGAACACACAATCGGAGTTGAGCTTCCCCTGATAAGGTTGGCGCACGAACACGGTTTCATCGCCGTCGACGCGATGCGCGATGACATCAGAGATAAACCCGGCATCGACTTCGGCCGCCAGCCGCGGCACCCAGTCGCGTGCCTGATATGTGTGTGGAAACAAGACCAAGCTCGGCGAGTCGGCCTCGATCGCTTGCGCGAGCGCAGCGGTGTAGGCGTCGGGTGTGTATGGGGCCAGCGCCGCGTCCTCGATGACGCGCACCGCATCGACCCGTTTGGCCCCCAAAGCCTCAGCGGCGGCCGATCCGTCGGCCGCCATCACGACCGCCTCGAGCGAGCTCCCTAGCGCCTCGGCCAACGCCTGCCCACACGCGATCACCTCGAACGAGATCGACTTGAGCCCGTCGTCGCCGGATTCCGTTATCGCCCAAATGGCGCCCGCCATCTTATAGCACCTTCGCTTCCTTCTGGAGTTTTTCGACCAACGTGGCGACGGCAGTCGCCGTATCGCCTTCAATGATCTCCGCGCCGGTGGTCTTCTCAGGCACGTAAAGGCGCGTCGTCCGCGTCTTGCGCCCGGCGCCACCGACTTCGTCTGGCGCCAGCCCGATATCGGCCGGTGTCACTTTGGCGATCTCCTTCTTTTTCGCGCCCATGATCCCTTTGAGTGTCGCGTAGCGCACGGTGCTGATCCCGGACTGGATCGTGAGCAGCGCCGGCAACGGCAAGCGAACCCACTGGAACCATCCCGCTTCGAGTTCACGCTTGACCTTGATCGTGTCTCCCTCGGGTTCGATCTCCATGATCAACGTTGCGCTCGGCCACCCGAGTCGAGCCGCCAGGATCGGGCCGGTCTGAGCCCAGCCAGCGTCGTCGGACTGAAGCCCGGTCAATACGAGATCGACATTCTCGCGCTCGATGGCCGCGGCCAGCGCGCGTGCGGTAGCTGCCGCATCACCGCCCTGGAACGCCGGGTCGTTCAAATGGATCGCCCGCCCGGCGCCCATCGCCAGCGCGCGCCGGATCGCTTCCTCGGCGCGGTCTGGACCCAGGCAGACGACGACCACCTCACCGCCCTGACTCTCGGCCAGCCGGAGTCCGGACTCGAGCGCATACTGATCGCTCTCGTTGATTTCGGTAGCCAGATCGGCATCAGCGATCGAAATGCCGTCGGCGTCGATCACGAGGCGGGCGTCCCCTTCGGGCACCTGTTTGATGCATACCGCGATCTTCAAAGTTGTCTCCTGGTGAGTATGGAATTCGGCTCCTCGAGCGGTTGCTCGAATCCGCCTAAACGAGTGTGATAAAATAGGTTTGGGTGTGTCCCCCGACAACCGCGAAGCCGCGTGCTTCGACAGCCGGTAGATTATCGCGATGCCGCGACTCATCATCGCCCGCGAAGACGAATTGTTGGTCGCCAAAGCGACCGATCCGGAAGGTGAGTGGGAAACCGCATCGCACCTGGAGATGACGCTCCCGGTCTGCGTCGCGATCGACCCCAGTCGCCCGGCGAACGTCTACTGTGGCACGTTTGGCGCCGGTCTGTGGCGCAGCGACGACGGCGGCGATCGGTGGGAGTGGGCGGGTGAAGGGTTTCCGGAGGCGCGGATCACCGCGATCGCCGTCAGCGCGCTCGAAGATTCGGCCGCCGGTGGCGTGGTGTACGCCGGCACCGATCCGAGCGCCGTCTATCGCTCCGAGGACGGTGGGAGCTCGTGGCGCGAGCGGACTGGGCTCGACGAGTTACCGTCGGCCCCCGAATGGGCCTTCCCGCCGCGTCCCACTACCCATCACGTGCGCTGGATCGAGTGCGATCCCAATCGCGAAGGGTGGATCTACGTCAGCATCGAGGCCGGCGCGACGATCCGCAGCCGAAATGGCGGTGCGTCGTGGGAGGATCGCGTCGAAGGGAGTCCGCGTGACGTGCACGTGATGGCTACTCATCCCCGGGCAGCGGGGAAGTTGTGGGCCGCGGCCGGCGACGGATACTTCGAGAGCCGCGATCACGGCAACAATTGGACCCAGCCCGCCGCCGGGCTCGAGACGCAGTACGTGTGGGGGCTCGCACTCGATTCGCGCGACCCCGCGATCGCCGTCGCTTCGGCCGCCGCGGGCCCGGTCCAGGCGCACAACCCGAACGCGGCTTACGCCCGGATGTACCGTCGAGTGGGTGATGGTCGATGGTTCCAGCTCGGCGTCGGCCTACCGGATCCGGAGCGCACCACCGCGCACGTTTTGGCGGCCAACCCGTTCGAGCCCGGCATCTTTTACGCGGTCTGCAATCGCGGCGCGTTTCGTTCCTCTGACGGTGGGATCAACTGGACCCAGTTGTCGATCCCGTGGACCGAAGAAGACGCGCGCCGCCGCGTCCGAGCGATCGCCGTCGTCCCCTAGCCGCTCTGCGCTCAACCCGTTTCGCCGAACTTGCGGCGGTAGTGTCGTTGCCAGATGCCGGTTGCGATCGTGCCGACGATGCCCGGCGTGATCCACGGTAAGATTCCGACAAACCCTTCCAGGCTGTACTCGACAAAGCGCTGAATGCCGAACACCGCGAACGCGGTGTGGAATGCGATGCCACCGCCGAGCATCGCCCCGATGTGCTCGTACCAGTGGGCCATCGGGGTCGTCTTGGGTCGGCGCGCGTAGCGCAGCGCGTTCTGTCCGATGAGGATGCCGATCGGTGACAGCGCGACAAAGACCCAGCGCGCGCTGTGCTGAGTCGTCAAGCCGATCAACAGCATCGCGATTCCGGCCACGATCGCGGCTGCGCTGATGAACGTGTGAAACGGCGTCTTGAGGAGCGATGGATCGCGCCGGGTTTGCATCGACCGCACGCCGTGGTGTACGGACGCCACCGTGATGATCGCCAGGTAAGCCAAGAAGGCTTCGAGCACCCGAATCTCGGTGACCGTTGCGGCGATGTCCGCCGGATCGCTGGGTAACGCCTCGGGGTGGGTGCCGAACGGGCTCACGATCGACATCGTCGCGATCGTGAACGCGCTCGCGCCCACGAAGTAGGCCGCGTAGAGGAACACCTTGCCGGCGCGGACATGAACCCGCTCGCCTTTACGCGCGAAGATCGGGATCCAGAACACCACCAGGCCGAAAAACGCGACAACGATGTGTGCAAACAAGATCGTTTTGAAGAGCGTGTGCACGTCACGCCTCCTTTGCGGCGCTCACGGTTTTGCGTACGATAATGGCATGCAGCTCGAAAGTCGGCCCGCGCACCTGCTCATGCGTCGCATCGTCGTTGCGGCGGCTCTCCTCGTGGCCGCGTGTCAGCAGCTCGCCCCGGAGTCGAGCTCGACCGCAGCCGATAACCAGCACGTCGTCGCCATCGTGGATTCTCTGACCCGCGCCTTTGAGCAGGCGGAGCGGGATCTGCAGCCAGGGCGTGTCCGTTCCCTTCTCTCACCAGACTTCTACATGTACGCGGACGGAGTGCGGGCGAACTACGGAGAGGTCGTGACCGGCATCGACGAGATCTCGACCTTTCAGCATTTCGAGCCCGGTTGGGACAACCTCGAGGTGCGAGCGCTCGGTCCCGACGCCGCTATGGTGAGCTTCACATTTCGGGATTCAATCGTCACCGGTTCGGGAGATGTCTTGCTAGCGGGTGGCGCCACGACGCTCGTGTGGGAACGCCGTGACGGCGAATGGCGAGTCATCTACGCGGACGCGGATCACTACCCCGTTGAATGATTGGCGGTAACGCTTAGGGCGCTGGTACGAGACCGAAGACGAGCGCCGTCATCCCGAGCAACTGAACGACGATCATCCCGACGTGGATGAACACCCCGATCTTGACCGATCGACGCCACCACACCAAGTACGCCCACGGCAGGGTCATGATGAAGAACCCTAGCCAGCTCCACGGGGCGATCAGATGGAAGATCGCGAATAGCAGAGCGTTGAACGCTGGGGCCCAGCTGCCCCAATGAGCGGTGCGGGGCAAGAGGAACCCGCGCGCGTAGAGCTCCTGCGTGGGAGCGACCAAAACGAAGCTGACGAGACCGAGGGCCCAGATCTTGAGGACCAATCCTCGCGAGAGCTCGGTGAACATGGCGGGATCCGACCTGAGCACGAACCAATCCGGCACCCACGCGAACGGCCCCGCTAGCAGCAGTCGCTCGATGATCGGGTTCAGACCCCCGACAATCGCTGCGCTGACCAGGATCAGCGGCACCCCGATGATCGCGTACTGCCACCAAGGCACCTTGGCGTGCCACGGAAACGCGACCCGCAAGTTGAAGCTCCCACCATTCTCGCGACGAACTCGGTGCATCATGATCGCCCAGCTGACGGGTAGCTCGGCTACCAGGACCGCCAGCATGAGTGCCACCAGATTGGGGATGCCACGGCTGCTGACGAATGCAGCGAGCGGCAGATAGACCAGTAGCGTTGCCACCCCCGGAGCGAGCTGCAGGACCGTGGCCTGCCGAAGGCTGATGGTGGACATGTGAGTACCCTCCTCGAGCCGGGCGACTGCCCGCGTTGTAGATAGTTTACGGGTGAACGATCAGTAGTTTACTGGCATATCATTCGCTTGTCAACTATATATGAGAGTAGCGATGGGGAGGGAGCCGAAAAGATCCGATGCTAGCATGGGTAAGCTTCTTCCACAGAAGCACTTACATCGGCGGTAGATGTAGACCCGTCAACGAAATGCAGTTCATTGGCGTACCGTTCTCTCGTTAACTATATCTTGGAGCAGCCATGGAAGTGACCCGACACGATTGGATGCTAGCGTGGGTAAGTTTCGTCCACGCAAGTACTTACATGATCTCGCAGCTGGACCGGCACTTGCGGGACGAAGTGGGCGTCTCACTTGCCGAACACGACTTGCTGAGTCAGCTGGACAAGGTGGGTGGCGAAGTGATGCTCTCCGAGCTCGCCCGGCGGGTCTATCTCTCCAAGGCCGGCATGACGAAGATGGTCGACCGGCTTGAAGGGGCGGGACAGGTCGAGCGGGTGCGGCCAGGTCCTGACCGCCGGGTCACCAGCGCCAGGCTGACCGCCATTGGGCGCGCGACCCTCGACCGCTCACGACCGACGTTGGTGGCGTGGGTCGACGCCAATCTCCGGAGCCATTTGTCGGACGAGCAGGTGATCTCGCTGCGAGACTCACTTCGGGCGTTGCTCGAGGGTCATGGACGCTGGGAGGGGCAAATGCGGCACCTGCTCGGTGAGCCCGATGACGAAGTCGGAGGCGAGAAAGAGAAAGAGAAGAAGAAAGCGAAAAACAAGAAAAGCAAGAAAAGAAAAAAGAAGAAAGGGAAAAGAAAGAAAGAGAAGACTAAACCGGTTCCTAACGCTTCTTGAAAGCGGCTCGAAAAGCCTCGACCGGCAGAGTGTTGAGGATATCGTTCCCGGTCAAACCGCCTTTTCGGGCCATCGCGATTCCGTGTACCAGATAGTCGATCGTCTCGGGCCCGTGCGCATCGGGCGCGATCACGAACTTGACGCCGCGCTCGAGCGCCGGGCGGTGCCACCGCCAGCCGAGATCGAGCCGCTTGGGTTGTCCGTTGATCTCGATCGCAACTTTGTGTTCCACCACGGCGTCGAGCACCCGTGCCATGTCGATGTCGACCGGCGACCGAGCCAGAAGCTGTCGCCCGGTCGGATGGCCCAGGATGTCGACGTGTGGGTTGGCAATGGCTCGACAGTAGCGTTCCGTCTGCTCGTCGCGTGAGAGGCCGAAGTGGCTGTGGACCGCCGCCACCACGCAATCGAGCTCGGCCAGGGCGGCGTCCGGCAAGTCGAGCCGCCCGTCCTTCAAGATGTCGACCTCGATGCCAGCCAGAACGTTGAAGTCGACGACCGCCCGGTCGACCTCCTCGATCTCCTCGCGCTGCTCCAACAGCTCGTCACCGTTTGGCCCGCCCGAGCTCGGCCCGTGATCGCAGATCACCATGTACTTGTAGCCGCGCTCGATCGCCGCTCGGGCCATCGCGTCGACCGACGCCCGCCCATCGCTCCACGTCGTGTGGCAATGCACGACGCCCTTGATGTCGCCCAGCCGGACGAGCTCGGGCAGCGTGCCGGTGACCGCGGCGTCGACCTCGCCGCGACCCTCGCGCGCCTCGGGTGGCACCCACGACAGACCCAGCGCGCTGTACACCGCCGGCTCGTCGCCGCAGTCGATCGATGTCCCGTTGGCGTCGACGATCCCCTGGCTCGTCAGTACCTGGCCTTGTGAGTCGGCGACCGCTTGGAGCGCTGTCCAATGGGTGGTGTTGCCGGTCTGTTCCAGCAGCGTGAACGGGAACGCGCGCTCGGTTACGGCGTGAAGCTCGGCTCCCAGGCCACCCGTCAGCTGCACGCGAGCCCAACCGGCGTTGCGTTCGACGACCTGGTGCACAGCGGCCAACCCGACAAATGCGTCGACGATCGCGGCCGGCTGCTTGCCGGCGGCGACCAGCACGATCCGCCGCACCGTTTCCGCTCTGCGCCGGGCACCGCCGGCGGCGACCACCGTGCTCGCAGCGTCTGTTTCCTGGAGTCGGGCTGTCAGCAGCTCGGCCACTTCGCGCGCCTCGACCCCTAGGAACTGACCCGCGTACGCCTTGACCCGATCGACGTTGGCGAGCACCGTCGTCGACATCTTGTCGCCAAATCCCGCCACTCGCGCCAAGCTGCCGTCGGCGGCGGCTTCCTTGAGCGCGTCCAGCGAGTCGATCCCGAGCGTGTCATAGGCCGCGCGCGCACGCTTGGGCCCGAGCCCCGGCACGCGGAGCAAGTCGACCACGCCGATCGGCGTCTCCGAGATCAACCGCTCGTACAGCGGCACGCACCCGGTCGTCGCCAGGTCGATAATCTTTTGCGCGATCGCGGTGCCGATCCCGGGCAGATCCTCGAGACGGTCCTCGGCTATCAACGCGTCGATCGGCTCGTCCAGCTCGCGCAGCGTGCGGGCCGCGTTGTCGTAGGCGCGTATCTTGAAGGGGTTCTCGCCGCGGAACTCGAGCAACCGCGCGATATCGTCGAACATCTGGGCGGCGTCTTCAGCGTGCATCGTCGGATTAGGTTAACGCACTCGACGGTATTCCGTGCTGCCTTCCCGTTCGATGTCCTGGAGTACGAGCACGTCCGGGGTCAGCTTGACGATGCGTTTTCTCTGCACGCCCAATGACACCGATCGAAAATCGATCACCAGCGTGTCGCCTTCTACTGTGTAAGGGTGCTCTTGCATATCGAACTCGTACAGAATCGTCGACTCACGGATGTCGAAATCGAAGCTTGGGCCCGCGGACGTCCACGCGCCCAAGAGGCCGCTCGGGTCTATCGCGTCAGTTGTGGAAACGCACGCCGCAAGAACCCACGCTATGCCTAAAGCGACAATCTTCACTAGCTGCATTCAGGGAAGTTAATGTCTGAGTATCTCGACTTCGCTGCCGAAACCGCCGTTCGGGCTGGCCAGTTCGCGCTTTCCCATTTTCAACGCCCGATCGAAATCATCGAAAAAGACGATCTATCACCGGTTACGGCGGCGGATCGGGGGGCCGAGGCTCTCATCCGAGAGTTGATCGAAACCGCATACCCGCAGCACGGAATTCTCGGCGAAGAGATGGGCGAGAAGGAGGCCAAAGAAGGCCACCGCTGGATTGTCGATCCGATCGACGGAACGCGTTCCTTTATTCACGGGGTTCCACTCTGGGGTGTGCTGATTGGTCTCGAGATCGACGGTGAGATGGCGGTCGGAGTCTGCTACCTACCCGCACTCGACGAGATGTTCGCGGCCGCTGTCGGTGAGGGGTGTCGTTGGAACGGGCGCCCATGTCACGTCAGCCGGACACCGACGTTGTCTCGAGCGATGGTCTGCACGACGGACGCTTCGGATCTGGAACGCAGGCACCCCAGATTCTGGTCGCGATTGCGCACCGAGGCGGGCATACTGAGGGGCTTTGGGGACTGCTACGGGCATTGCCTCGTTGCGTCTGGCCGCGCAGATGCGATGCTCGACCCCATCATGAGCGTTTGGGACAACGCCGCGCTCAGACCGATCGTCGAGGAGGCCGGGGGCTCTTTCACCGACTGGAGCGGTCAGGCGACGATCCACGGCGGCTCGGCGATTAGCACCAACGGTCAACTGCTGGCTGAGCTCCAAGGGCTGATGAACCAGAGCTAGCGAGCGCGTCTTGTAAGGTGTCTGAAAGCGCACGGTTTTTGACTACATCGCGGCGGGTATCTCCCCACAGACGACCATTGCCGATCAAGGTTACGGTTTAAGCATGGCACGCCTCGGTTAGGCCGTTGGTTGTGTTATGACGGCATCGGTGCCGCAACCTCTCGGGAGCTCAGGGCAAGAGGGATGATCTCCGCGTGGGCATGCGTTCAGACGGTGCGCTGCGCGACCGGCGCGGCGTTACTCGGCGTTTCATTGAGCGGGTGCGGCATCATGAGCAGGTTAGCTGCCAACAGCATGACGGGTGTCATGGAGGCGACCAGCGAGGTCTGGGCATCGGACAACGACCCAGAGTTCGTGTGTCAGTCGATCCCCTTCGCACTCTCGACGGTCGAGGGGTTGTTAAGGAAACAGCCGAAGAGCCAGCGGCTGTTGCTGACCGCGACACAGGGCTTCACGCAGTACGCCTATGTTTGCGTCGAGACCAACGGGATCCTCCTCGAAAGAGAGAATTACGAGCGTTCCAAGCTGCAGCTGCAGCGCGCTCTTCATCTGTTCTTGCGTGCGAAGCGGTACGGCATTCGTGGTCTCGAGCTGAGGCATCCTGGGTTTGAGCAGCGGCTGCTGATCGATCCCGACAAAGCTGTAGTCAGCACCACCCAGGAGGACGTTCCGCTGCTGTATTGGACCGCGGTGTCTTGGGGAGCGGCGATCTCTCGTGGCAAAGACCGGCCTGACCTCATCGCGGATCTTCCGTCCGTGATCGCGATGATGGAGCGAATCCTGGAGCTCGACGAGGCGTTTGGAGATGGCACGATCCACGACGTGTTCGTCATGCTGCGCGGTCTCCCCTCAAGCATGGGTGGATCTACGGAAGAAGCGCGCGCGCATTTCGAGCGCGCACTTGAGCTCAACGGCGGTGGGCTCGCCGGTACCTACGCCACGTACGCGGCCAGCGTGATGCTACCTCAACAGCGAAGGGAGGATTTCGAGCGGTTGATGTCGGAGGCGCTGGTTTTGGACCCGGATGCCAATCCGAGCCACCGACTCCAGAACCTCACCGCGCAGAAGCGCGCTCAGTATATGCTCGATCACGTGGATGACTACTTCATAGAGTAGGGCCTGGCGAAGGGATCATGGCAAGAGGCAGCTGCCGGATGTTCTTAACGACGACGCTCGTGGCCACTTGCGTGGCCGTAATCGCTCCTGCAGATGCTGTTTCGCAACAGAGGGTCCGTGTCAAGCTGGCCACGCTCGCGCCCGACGGCTCACCGTGGCACGTCATACTCGAGGACATGGGACACGAATGGCAGAAGGCCACGGACGACAGGGTTCGGCTTGTCATCTACCCCGGCGGCGTCGCGGGCGACGACAGGGCCACTCTGCGGAAGATTCGGCACGGGCAGCTTCAGGCCGGCGCGCTGACGGTCATCGGTCTCGTCGAGCTGGACGACGCGTTCAATGTGTTTCAGATCCCCTTATTCTTCGAGTCGACTGACGAGTTCTTTTACGTTCTCGATCGCCTCTCGCCGGTTCTGAGCCAACGATTGGAGGAGCGAGGGCTTGTAGTCGTGCATTGGGGTTATGGCGGGTGGGTGTACTTCTTCTCCAAGGCTCCGACGCCGACGGTCTCGGATCTCAAGCGACTGAAGATGTACACGAGCGCGGGCGACGACCGGATGGTGCGTATCTGGCGGCGGAACGGATACAATCCGGTGGTTCTCTCTGCGACCGACATCATGGTGGGGCTGCAGAGCGGAATGATCGATGGCTTGCCAGCCCCTCCGTTGGGGGCCTTGGCCTTTCAGTGGTACAGACAAACACCGTACATGCTGAGCCAGGGTCTCGCGCCGCTCGTCGGAGCTACGGTCATCGACAAGCGTACATGGGCGAAAATGTCGAAGGAAGATCAAGCGGCGCTGCTCGAATCCGCTCGTCGAGCAGCCAGCCGGCTCACCTCAGAGATCCCTCAGAAGGACGAACAGGCACTGGCAGAGATGATCATGCGCGGTCTTCAAGTGATCCCGGTTGACCTCGATGACGAGGCGGGTTCATGGCGAGCCGCGGCGGAGTCCTTCGCAGAGAGTTTCCGCGCGACGATGGTTCCGCAGGAAGTGTTTACTCTGGCTCTTCAGTATCGCGCTGAGTATCGCCGGCGTAACCCAGGGGTGGCTGCAGGTCCGAGTCCGTGACTCAAACGATGAGCGGCGCTCTTGAAAACCCTCCGTAAGATCGAAGAGGCCACAGCGAGTCTAGCGCTGGCGGCGATGGTCGTGCTGCCCCTCATCGAGATTCCCCTCAGAAGCTTCGGCACGGGCATACCCGGCGGGATCTCCGTCGAGCGTCATCTGACCCTGTGGGTTGCGTTCCTGGGTGCCTCGTTGGCTGCTCGCGAAGGGCGCCTACTCTCGCTCGCCACAGGAGACCTACTTCCGGAGGGCAAGCTGCGAGCGGTGGGGGGACGTCTCGCTTCAGCGGTCGCTGCCGCGGTCTGCGCGCTCTTCTTCCGGGCTGGAATCGACCTCGTTCTTGAAGAACGGGCGGCTGCTACCATGATCACCCAGACCCTGCCCGTCTGGGTCGCTCAGGTCGTCATGCCGGTTGGCTTCTTCCTGATCGGTCTACGACTGATCTGGCGATCGGCTGACAGCTGGAGGGGACGGTCGGCGTCGATCCTGGGTGCCCTTATAGGCCTCTTGCTGGCTCAGTTTCCCGGATTCCTCGCAGCGTGGCCGAGTTGGCCGGGCGTGTTCGTCGCGGTGGCGGCGACCCTGCTGGGCGGGCCAATCTTCGCCGGCCTCGGTGGCATCGCAGCCCTGCTATTCATGGCGGAAGGGGTTCCCCCCGTAGCCGTGCTGATCGAGACGTACGGTCTCTCTGTCAACCCGACACTAGCGGCGATTCCGCTCTTTACTCTAGTCGGCTTCTTCCTCGCGGAAGGACAGGCATCCTCGCGGTTGTTGAGGCTGTTTCACGCCATCGTCGGCTGGGCACCGGGCGGGACGGCGGTTGTCTGTGCCTGCGTCTGCGCCTTCTTCACCCTGTTCACCGGTGGTTCCGGGGTCACGATACTCGCCCTGGGGGCGCTCCTGTTTCACGTTCTCCAGGAGGACCGTTACCCCGAGCGTTTCTCCCTCGGTCTGCTTACCGCGTCAGGCTCTCTTGGCCTCCTCCTACCACCAGCCCTGCCACTCATCCTGTACGGAATCGTTGCCAGCGTGCCGATCGAGGATCTGTTCATCGGGGGCATCATTCCGGGCGTCCTCCTCGTATCGCTGGTCGCGGCGTGGGGTGTTCGCGCGGGCATTAAATCGGGTGTCGAGCGCAGGCCGTTCGACCCTCGCGAAGCGACGCGGGCACTCTGGGCGGCAAAGTGGGAACTGTTCCTGCCGGTCCTCGTGCTCTTCGTGATCTTCCAGGGGATCGCCACCCTGGTGGAGGCGGCCGCTCTCGCCGCGCTCTACGCCTTCGTCATCCAGTGCTTGGTGCACCGGGATCTGTCGCTGGGTAGCGATGTCGCGCGCGTGCTCCGCCAGTGTCTTGTACTCATCGGCGGCGTGCTACTTATCCTCGGGATGGCGATAGGGTTCAGCAGCTACATGGTGGACGCGATGATTCCCACGCGTGCTCTCGAATGGGTTCAGAGTCACATCGATTCGCGGATCGTCTTTCTGCTCTGCCTGAACGTATTCCTCCTCCTCGTGGGCGCCGTGATGGACATTTTCGCTGCGACAGTGGTGATCGTTCCTCTCATCGTGCCGCTGGGCATGGCGTTCGGGGTTCATCCGGTCCACCTCGGGATCATCTTCGTGGCTAACCTCGAGCTCGGGTACCTGACCCCTCCGGTCGGCCTGAACCTCTTCCTGGCTTCTTACCGCTTCGATCGACCGATACTCGATCTCTACCGCGCTGCGGTGCCGTTCCTCCTGATCCTGGGCTTGGGAGTCCTTCTCATCACGTACATTCCACTACTCACGACGGGTATGCTGACGCTCTTCGGGCGGTAGGATTGGGTGTGGTTGGGACGGGTCGTGCGGTTTCGGGCTCGCCCGGCAGCCCCACGATCCTCCAAGACTAGCGCCTGCCCCTTGTGGTTCCGACCCGAACGAGAGAGACTTTTGGCGGCATAACCAGCCGCCGAAAGGGGAGAGCATGACTGGATTGCGGGTGCAGACCGCGGCTGCTCTGGTGATCTCCACGCTGGCGCTAGCGTGCGGGGGCGGAGAAGAGCCACCAAGGACCGCTATATCGACGACTAATTCGAGCAACGGGGCCAACCGGGCCAGCGAGGCGATCGCTCCGTGCGACCTGCTCACGACTGAACAGATAGCCACCGTGCTTACCGGCTCGGACGAGGGCATGGCGGTGACAACCGGGGGGTCGATGATCGAAGGCGTTGACGCATACCAGTGCTCGTACTCGAATACCGACCTCGATCTGTTGACGGTCACCGTCCATGTCGCCACCGATAACACGTTGGTCTCGGAAATCGAGCCCCGGCGACCGATGTCGGAGCTTTACGACGAGATCCGCGAGATCGAAGTCGGCGACGGCGGTTGGTTGTACGGCGACTCGGCCGAGATGAAGCTGACCGCGAGCCAGGGTGACGCTGTGATCGAACTAGAACTCATGACGGCTGACGCTGGCGAAAGCAGCGACGCGCTCGTCGCGCTCGGTGATGCCGTCGCATCGCAGATTGATTAAACCGGAGCCGATTGAATGAGGATTGCAGGCCTTGTACTCACGTTTGCGGTTACGATCCTGTTCATGTCGACGACCAGCGCGCGCGCGCAGAATCCTGGAAGCATCGTCATCAACCCCTACGCGGGGGCGATCGTCTTTGATGACGGCGCGGTCAACGATCTCGGATTGGAGGTCGATGTCGGGGCGATCTTTGGTGGTCGATTGATCGTCTCGTTGCCGGGGAACTTTCGCCTCTTCGGCGCCTACGGCTACGCGCCACTCTCCATGGAGGCGTCCGAGTTCGTGGGCGAGCCCTTAGCCATCACCGATCTCGACGCCAACAGCCATGTTTACTACGGCGGTTTCGAGTACAACCTCTATTCACGCGTCTCGCCGACGACGCTGTTGCTTTCAGCTGGTATTGGTGGAATGACGGTCGATCTGGAAGGCGTTGATGATCAGACCGACTTCTTGGCCAGCCTCGGAGTCGGTTTCACACATCGGGCGAGCGACCGTATCACGTTTCGCGCCGAGGTGCGCGATCACATCATGTTCTGTTCCTCCGACGCCGGTGGCGTAGTGGAAGAGATCGCCGCCTGCTTCAACGATGAGATTTTGAATCACTTCGAAATCTCGGGCGGACTCGAGGTTTGGCTCTACTAGCGTGACGCATCCCCAGCCGCGCACGATCCCCGAGCTCTTCCTGCAAGCCGTCGAGCGCCACGACAATCCGGCGTTCATGCGCTACAAGGCGGGCGGCGAGTTCGCGTCGATCCCGGCGCGCGAGTTCCGCAAGGAAGTCGAGCTGGCGGCGTTCGGGCTGATCGAGCTCGGGGTCCAGCACGGCGATCGGGTGGCGCTGCTGTCGGAGAACCGGCCCGGGTGGGCGTTCGCCGACCTGGCGACGCTGTCGGTCGGCGCGTGGTCAGTGCCGATCTACACCTCGCTCATGCCGGATGAGATCGCGTACATCCTGAACGATTGCGGCGCAGTGGCGTGCTTCGTGTCGACCGCCGAGCAGCTGGCCAAGCTCGACGCCATACGTGCGCGCTGCCCGGCGCTTAAGCATGTCATCACGCTCGAGCCGATCGAATCGTCCGATCCGTCGACGATGACTGCGCGGTCGCTACTCGAACAAGGTCAGGCATTCCGCTCGAAGTCGCCCGGTTTGGTGGAGCAGCGGCTGGCGGCGATCGAGCCGGAGCACACGGCGTCGATCCTCTACACCTCGGGCACGACCGGTGAGCCCAAGGGCGTCATGCTGTCGCACAACAACTTCATCACCAACGTGATCGACGGGCTCAAGTCGCTGGTCATCTTGACGACCGACACCAACCTGTCGTTCCTGCCGTTGTCACACAGCTTTGAGCGCACCGCCGGCTACTACATCATGATGCACGCCGGATCGTCGATCGCGTACGCCGAGTCGGTTGATACTGTGGTCGACAACATGGCCGAGGTTCAGCCGACCGTTATGACCAGCGTACCGCGACTCTACGAGAAGCTCTACGCGGGCGTGCTGCAGAAAGCGACCGAGGCTGGTGGTCTCAAGAAGCAGCTCGTCTTCTGGGCCCGCCGGATCGGGATCGACTACGCCGAGAAACGCGTTGCCGGGGAACGGATCCCCGCCCACCTGGCACTCCAGTACCGGATCGCCGATCGGCTCGTGTTCTCCAAAATCCGTCAGTTGGTCGGCGGGCGGATGCGCTTCTTCGTCTCGGGTGGCGCCCCGCTGGCTCCGGTGATCGCCAAGTTCTTTTACGCCGCCGGGATACCGATCCTCGAGGGGTATGGCCTGACCGCGACGAGCCCGGTGATCTCGGTCAACACGTTTGGCGCGATCCGCTTTGGCACGGTCGGCAAAGTGATCGAGAACGTCGAAGTGAAGATCGAGCCCGACCCCGATCGGCCGGGCGGCGAGGGCGAGATCCTGGTGCGCGGCCCCAACGTCATGCAAGGTTACTACAACCTGCCAGAGAAGACGGCCGAAGTGCTCTCCCCCGATGGCTGGTTCCGGACCGGCGACATCGGGTTCATCGACGACGACGGTTTTATCGCCATCACCGATCGCAAGAAGGACTTGATCAAGACGTCGGGCGGCAAGTTCATCGCACCGCAACCACTCGAGAACGACCTCAAGACATCGCGCTACGTTTCGCAAGCGGTCGTCGTTGGCAACCGTCGCAAGTACGCCAGCGTGTTGATCGTGCCCAACATGGACACCGTCGTTCGCTACTGTCGCGAACATGATGTCGCGACCGACGACACCGGTACGATGCTCGAGTCGCGAGAGGTGCAAGCGCTGTTCGACGAGCTGCTCGAAAAGATCAACCGCGACGCCCCGTCGTATCAGACGCTCAAGAAGTTCTGTTTGGTGCGTGAAGACTTCACCATCGCGGCCGGCGAGCTGACGCCGACGCTCAAGGTCAAGCGGCGCGTTATCGAGGAGAAATACGGACACCTTATCGACACGATGTACGAGCAGGATGTGGCGCTGACGGAGTAACCGAGCGTGTCCGGAAACGAGGACACACTGACCTCTGGACTGGCCTCTGAAAACCCCTACCAGGCCAGTTTTTTGACCACATAAAAGAGTTTGTGAACAGGAATCCGGGCCCTGTTTTTGTCGTGGCACGCGGCCTGCTTTTAAGGAGTCCGCAGAGCAGCGACATAACGAGCAGGCGACAGCGCTCGTTTGACAATGGCGAGAGGACGAACCCCGATGAAGGCAACCCGCGAACGCGCCGACCGCAGCTCGACAAGAGCGGCGCCTCAGCCCCTCAACGACAACCAGCTGGTCGAGCGTTATCTGGCCGGCGAAGAGGAGCAGTTCCGGGAGCTCGTCGGACGCTACGAAGGACGGATCGTAAACTTCATCCAGCGTTCGATCGGTGATCGCGAGCGGGCCCACGATCTGGCCCAGGAGACGTTCATTCGGGTGTACCGCCACCTCGACCGGTTTGACCAAACCAAGAAGTTCTCGACCTGGATCTACACCATCGCCTCGAACCTGGCGAAGAACGAGTTGAGAAACCGGTCCCGCAATCCAGTCGTCCTGTATCAGACGCTGACCGCGACCTGGGAAGACGACCACCGTCCGCTCCAGTTCGAAGACTCGTCGATGAAGCCCGACGACATGTTCCGCAAGCGCCACCTGGCAGAGTTGGTCGAGCGCGCCGCGGCCGAGCTGCCCGATCATCATCGCGAGGTGTTCATCCTGCGCGAGATCGAGGGCAAGTCGTACGAGGAGATCGCCGAGATCACCGACACCCAGCTGGGAACCGTGAAGTCGCGCCTCAACCGGGCCCGCAACCGGTTCGCGCAGATCATCGGCCCCTGGTTGGAGTAGCCGGCAAAACCGCAAAAAGCCGAACCCATCGTTAATCGGTCGATGTTTGGTGGCCGTTTCTGGCGCGCGTAGTTTTCGCGCCCAGAATGGTCGTCTTCGACGTCGCGGAGGTCGGCCCTATCGTTCCGGGTCCATGAGCGTCTATCTGTCGAATCCCGACGCGCCGCCCGACTCCGCCTTCGAGCTGGGGGCGCTGCATCACGTCGTCGTCGGCAACACCGGCCGGCTGCTGGATACGCGACGCACGCCCGTGTCGGTAGTGGACATCCGCGTCGACACCGGCCAGTTCGTCGTGCGGATTGACGACTTCGAGGATCGCGGCGCCGAATGGGTCATCCCGTTTGAAAGCGTCTCGCGCTACCAGTTCGCGGCGGGTGCGCGGCGGGCGCCCGCAATCGACGTCCGCCGGTTCGAGGAAGCGATCCACCGTTTCGACCGCCCGCTCCGGGTCCCACGTGACGAGACGGCCCTTCTTGCGACTGATCGCCGCCTCGAGGAAGCGCGGGCTGCGGCGGATACGTGGCTAGCCGCCCACTCGCAGTTCTTCGCCGCCGCCGGCACGCTGCCGGACCCCGCGACGCGTACCGGTGACACGCGGCTCCAGGCCGACCTGCGCGCCTACCTGGAGCGGCACAGTCTTGCGGACATGGAGGAACCGTTCGCCCGGCGGTACGTAAGCAACCCGCACTCGGGCGAGATGGTGAAGGGCCATTGCATCGTGATCGCCGGGCTGGGTCTAGCGTCTTATTCGGGAACGGTCGTCCGCGACCCGGCCCTCTTCGGGGGCGACTGGAGCCGGGCGCGTCGTGCCGACCACGTGATCCAGAGAATGGCGTTCGTCTCCGCGCTGCTCGCGCGCTGTGGTCAGCGTCGTGTCGTCCTCTATCGCGGGATGTCCACGGAAGGACCGCTGGAGAGTCGCGATCGGCCGACCCTCGTCTCCGCCACGTTCGATCGTGGCGTGGCCGAGAGCCACTTCGAGTGTGGCACCCCGGAGGCGACCCGCGTGCTCCAGGCGCAGGCCGTGCCCATCGGGCGGATCTTCATGACGTACCTCGAGACGGCGGCGATGAACGCGCCTTTCAAGGAGGCCGAGGCGGTTCTACTGCCTGGCCCGGACGACGCACCATTCTGAGGAGCGGTTGCTCGCAGGCGGGCATAGTTTCGAGTCGACCATGAAAGCGATCGTCCGACACGAGTACGGCGGCCCCGAGGTTCTAAAACTCGAAGAGATCGAAAAGCCTACGCCTCGGGACGACGAGGTGTTGGTCAAAGTACATGCGGCGTCCGCGAACCTGGGTGATTGGGAGATCCTGAGAGCGGACCCGTTCTTTATCGCCGTCATGGCCAAGATCTTCGGTCCAAGACCGCGTCACCCAGTCCCACCGAGCGACACCGCGCCTCCGCCGCGACGGAAAAGACTCTTGAGGCCCAAATACAAAATCCTCGGAGCTGACCTGGCCGGGCGGATTGAAGCTGTTGGCAAAGACGTACCCCAGCATAAGCCGGGCGACGAGGTGTTCGGGATGTGTTTCTTCGGCGCTTTCGCCGAGTACGTCTGCGTCCCCAACCGCGCGCCGCTGGTGCCAAAGCCGGCCAGCATGACGTTCGAGGAAGCGGCGTCGTTGCCGCAGGCGACGTTTATCGCCGTGCAGGGCATCCGCGACAAAGGTCACGTTGAAGCTGGGCAGAAGGTCTTGATTAACGGCGCCGGTGGTGGTGCCGGGACGCTCGCGCTGCAGCTCGCGAAATCGATCGGGGCCGAAGTGACCGCGGTGGACAACGCGGAGAAGCAAGACATGATGCGTTCGCTCGGCGCCGACCGCGTCATCGATTACGAACGGGAGGACTACACGCGCGATGAGCAGCGCTACGACCTCATCCTCGACCTTGCGGCGCATCGGTCGGTCTTTGAGTGCAAACGCGCGTTACGTCCCGGAGGGAGGTACGTCTCGGCCGGGGGTGCCACCGGTCCGGTTCTTCAATCGATGTTGCTTGGACCGTTGATCTCAATGGTGAGAAGCGAGAAAGTGATTTTCCTGATGGCGCAGGATCGTACGGAGGATTTGGCTCTCATGACCGAGCTCGTCGCGGCGGGCAAAGTCACGCCGATCATAGATAAGCGTTACCCGTTGAGCGAAGTTCCCGAAGCTCTCGAGTACATGGGCGAAGGTCACGCCCTCGGTAAAGTCGTCATCACCGTGTGAAGTACTACCGCAGCATTTCCGCAATCCTGGGGCGAGTCATCTCGATCCGTTCGTAGTCCAGCTCCAATCCATACGGTCCAAGGACCGCTGCAACGAAGTCGTAGATTCCTCTAATCTCGTCGAAGGGAACGGTTACCACGTCGAGGGCGGTGGATCCCGTGATACTCTTGATACTCTTGTCGGCGCCGGCAGCCAACAGTGCCTCCACGATCTCGGTACGGCAGAAGAAGGCGGCGGCGATGAGCGGGGTGGATCCGTCGTTGTTCCGTTGGTCCAGGTCGGCCCCCGCTTCGATCAACATCTTCGCGGCCTCCGTTTGACCGAACGTCGCGGCGGTAATCAGCGGACTCGATCCTCCCATTGGCTCTCGCACGTTTAGGTCCGCTCCGGCTTCGATTTGCGCTTGGATAGCCTGGAGATCCCCTTGCCCGACTGCCTCGTGCAGGTCGACGTCGGCGGACGGGCCTGCTGATTCGCGCTGCTCTGCGCCCAGGGCTTCGTCCAGCATTTGCACCAGCTCGTCACGGGTATACGAGTACTGGTGCCCTTCGTTCAGCTGTGCCAACTCCCGCAAGGCTTGCCGGACGGTGAACTCCGCCTCGGCCTGGTTTGGGACCACCATGTATCGGCGCCGCGGCGAATCGCTGGTGAGGAAATCGAGGGCCGCCAGGGCCACATCATCCGGTTCCTCGTACTGAGAGCGATCGAGGGGCCCGGTGATCAGGTTGAGCATCGAACCGTATCTCGAGCCTTCCGCCGAATACCCGGCCTCCTCCATGCGCTTGACCATTGAGGCCGTGATCTGGGACTTGTAGTTCCCGGGCTCAACAGCGGCGACCGCCACATTGAATCGATCCAGCTCTACGGCCAACGCATCCGTATAGGCCTCCACGCCGTGCTTGGTCATGCTGTACGCGCCAATGAAGGGACCAGACAGGATCCCGGCTAGGGAGCTAACGGTCATGACGCGACCCTCGCTCTCGATGAGCAGGTCCGCGAACGCCTTCGTCACCCGGTATGGCCCTAGGAGGTTGACATCGAGTATGAAATCCAGTTCCACCTCCGGCTGCTCGATGAGCGGTCCCATCACCAACACGCCCGCGTTGTTGATCAACCCGTAGAGGCCGCGTCCTTCGGCCCGCACCATTTCCACCGCCGCATCGATCTCGCTCTGGATCGTCACATCGAGGCGGACCGATTTCACATTCTCCATCGCGTCCAGGCGCTCCAGGTCCGCCGGTTTGCGAGCCCCTGCGTAGACGAAGAAGCCGTTCTGCGAAAGGACCTCCGTCATGCGCAGTCCGATCCCGGTGCTGGTCCCCGTAATGAGCACGGCTCGCAGGTCTTCCGGCTCCTGAGCAGTAACCGGCGACAGCGAGAGCCACGCGATCCCGATAAGCGCAGCGAGAGATCGGCGAGTGGCGAATGCCAGGATTCGGAATAGCACGGGGCCCCCTTGGTTCCGGGTGAACAGGTGAGTGGGAACAGCGCCGATTGTAGTCGAATCCCGAGGTGATTGCGATGCATCGCTAGGCGCACATACCTTCCGGCTCGTCTTTGTAACGGGTCCTTCTTGAACTTTTTCCAGGAGAATCGGTGCGTTCTGAAGCCACCACCGTAGACGAGTATCTAGAGGAGCTACCCGCCGAGCGGCGGGAAGCGATCTCGACCGTCCGCGATACGATCCTCGACAACCTCCCCGACGGGTTCGAGGAGGTCATGAACTGGGGGATGATCGCCTACCAGGTGCCGCTGTCCGTCTATCCCGATACGTACAACAAGAAGCCCCAGATGTACGCCGCGCTAGCCTCGCAGAAAAACCACATGGCGGTGTACCTGACCGGGGTCTACATGGACAACGCCTATCGAGAAACGTTCGAGGCGGCTTACAGGGAGACTGGAAAACGGCTCGACGTCGGCCGGTCGTGCGTCCGCTTCCGCAAGCTCGACGACCTCCCGCTCGAGCTGATCGGCGAGACGATCGGGCGGCTCGACCTGGAGACGTTCGTCGAGCGGGTAAAGCAGGTAAGGGCGGGCTAGAAGGAGGATTTCTGAGACTTCGTGCGATTGCAGCAGCGGCCGCCACCTGGATTGGGGCTTCCCTGATTTCGGCTACGCCGACTGACGCCCAGGACGGCGTTCTGCCTGACGATTCGGGCTGGGGCATCCACGTCCTCGCGGTCGAGACCGCGCCCGACGGGGCCGTCTGGGTGGGGACCTACGGTCAGGGGATCTTCGTTAGCCGTGACGGCAGCGGAGACGAGTGGGAGCACATTACGAGCGAAGCCGACGATGGCATCTCTTGGGATTTCGTTCACGCCTTCGCGTTCGCGCCGGGACAAGTGTGGTACGGCACGATCGGCAACGGCTGGGGTCTTTCCACCGACAACGGCCGCAGCTGGCGCAACTGGACGTTCGACGAGCTGGGTCCGCGCTGGCAATACGTGGCCCCCGACGGCATCGCCACCCTGGGCGGCACGACGTTCATAGCCACGGCCGACGGCTTGCGAATCACCACCGACAGCGGCCAGAGCTACCGCGAGATCACGGACCAGAACGGCTTGCCGAACAAGTATCTGCTCTCGCTGGCGGTCGAGCCCGCTAGCGACGGCGAGCCGACGATCTACGTCGAGCACCTCCACGGTATCTCGAAGAGCCACGACGGGGGCCAGACATGGATCGACGCCGCGGCGATGCCAGACCCGCGTTCCGACCCGTCGCCGCTCGAGGCCCGCGTCCACGCTGCCCAGGCTCAGTTTCGTGCGTTTCCGTCCCCCGGCGGAGCCCCGGTCGAAGCCGGCGAAATCGACGCGTTCTGGTTCCGACGTCCGATCGATCCCGGGGACAATGCCTACATCGACCAGACGTACACCTACGGCTCGACGATGGGTGGCAACTTCCAGCAGCATCAGGGGATCGAGTTCAACGATCCCGAGGGCACACCGGTCTACGCCATCGGGGCCGGGGTCGTCGCACTCGCCGAGAAGGCCGAGGCCGGCAGCAACACCGTCGCGATTCTCCACGATCGGCGGCTCGACGACGCGTACGTGTGGTCGAGCTACTACCACAACGTCGACCTCACGGTCGAGGCTGGGGATCGAGTCGAAGCCGGCGACCTGATCGCACACGCGGGAAACACCGGCCGTGCGACCAACGACCACCTGCACCTCGAGGTTCACACCACCCCGACCGACGACGTATCGCTGGTGGTCAACGCCGAGGAGCGTTACCCGCGGTACACACGCAACCCGCAGCTGTGGATCGAACCCCTCCCGGGCACGGGCGTCATCGCGGGCCGGGTCTTCGACGGCAACGGTCAGCCGGTGCCGGGCGCGCGCGTCTACGGAATCATGAAAGAGCGACCGCGCGAGACCCCGTTCTCCTTCGCCGAGACGTACGAAGACAAAGCGCACAGCGATCCGCGTTTCGGCGAGCATTTCGTGATTGGCGATGTCCCGGCCGGGACGCATGTGATCGGGGTCGAGATCGACGGCGCCAGGGTCTACCGAGCGGTCGAAGTCGTCGCCGGGAAGGTGACTCTGGTCGAGTTACGCCCCTAGCTCGAAAGCGCCGCCTGGGGGCCTCCCGCCCCCGTGGAACCATTCCTCAGCTGGGGCGTATTCCATGCAGCCCCCGACCGCGCTAGCTGCTCGAACTGGATACGATTGGAAACACCATGCACGACCCATACCCCATCCCCTGCAATCGCTTCTTGGCCGCTTTTTCGGACTTCGTGGACCGTGAGTTGAGCGGCCCCCAGCAGGCTGAGTTCATGGCTCACCTGGACGATTGTGAGCCGTGTTTGCGTCACCTGCGAGCCTACCGGACGGGCATCGCCGCCTACCGGAGCCTCGAGTCGGAAGACGTTCCCTGCGATTTTTTTGAGATGATCCAGTCGCGGCTGGTGGAAACGGGCGGCAATCTGCCGGTGGCGGTGCCAGTGGCACATCCGCGGGACGCCGATCCCAGACGGACCCAGCGGCTGGCGGGGTTCGCGATGGCGGTCGCGGCGATGTTCGTGATCGTGCTCTCGTACGGCACCGGCCCCGACATGCTCGACGAGGGGCAGCCACTGATGTCGATCGCCAGCGTGATCCCGACGATCACTCAGCCGAGTCTGGTGCCAGATGAGCGGAATCGCGCGCCACGCGTTCGGCGCGAGCAACCGCGCGCGGTCGACACCGAAGTCGACAGCTGGGCCATCGCCGAGGTCGAGCCCACGTTCGTGAGCGCCAAGGGGCGCGTGCAGAACCGGTTGAACCGGCTACCGATCACGCGCGAGCCGGTCGTCTTCCGGGCTTCGATCAACATCCCGTAATCCCGTTCCCATCGCGTTGACCGGTTTGGGTAGCGCGAATACCTTCGAACACCAGATGCCCCGAACCACAGCGGATTCTTTTCTTTCCGACGCACCTCAGGAAATCGCGCAGGCGCCGGCGATCTTATTGGCCGGCGACGAGCCGTACCTGATCGACAAGGTGTTGCGTGTGGTGCTGGAGGCGGTGATCACCGTCCCCGGAGCCGAGGCGTTTGACATCGAGACGCGTGATAGCGACGAACTGACCGCTGCCGACTACGAACAGCTCGTCTCGGCGCTGCCGCTGATGAACGATCGGCGCGTCGTCGTCATCAAGAACGTGACCGCGGTATCGGCCGATGTCCGCGACCGGATCAAGGAGACGCTGGCCCAAGCGGCGCCGACCCTGTGTCTGATCGGAACCGGTGGGCCGACGATGCGCGGCAACCTGTACAAGCTGTGGGAGGAGCAGGGCGCCCGAATCGCTTGCGAGCTGCCGCGTAAATCGCCGCGCTCCAAGCAGGTAGACTTCGACTTCTCGCGGTGGCTCAGGGCCCGGGCCAAGGCCGATTTCGAGATCGGGATGGATCGCGACGCGGCCGAGGCGCTGGCCGAGACCGGCAGCGACCTGCAAACGCTTTATGTCGAGCTCGAGAAGGCCGCGATGCACGCCGGCGATCAGGAATCGATCACCCGGGCCGACGTCGAAGCGGTCTGCACGGGCAGCATATCGGGTACCGTATGGGAGTGGTGCGACGCCGTCGGTTCGCGCGACCCGGATCGATCGCTGCACCTGGTAAAACAGTTGTTGGACTCCGGCGAGAGCGCCTACCGGCTGGTGCCGCTCCTGGCGACCCATTTCTGCCGCTTGGGATTGGTCGTCGAGCTCGGGACGAGCGATCCAAAGGAGATCATGGCCGCCTTGCCGGGACGATCGTGGTACGCGATGGCCAAAGGGTTGGCGACCCAGGCCAAAGATCACACGCCGGAGACGGTGGCCAGAGCGCTCGACCTCTTGGCCGCCGCCGACTTGATGCTCAAATCGACCGCTCACCGTGAGGAGTTCGTGATGGACCGTGTGGTAATGGAGATCCTCGATGCGGCGTAGCGCGCGCATCGCGATAATGGCTGCGACGATCGCGATCGTCGCGACGACCGGAGAAGCGCGCGGCCAGGACGAGTTGTTGGCCGAAGGCCGGCGCGCGTACGAGCGCGGGGAGTACACGCTGGCCCGCGAAACGTTGTGGAAGTACCTCGACGCGACCGCGAACCTGACGGGTGCGCAGCGGATGCCGCAAGCCGAAGCGCTCTACTACATCGCGGTGATGGAGCCCGATGCCAACGTCGCCAACCGCCACTACGAGATCATCGTCGACGAGTTCCCGGCGGCTACGGTCGCCGATCAGGCGCTCTACAGATTGGGGTTGTTCGAGCTGTCGACCGGCCGGCCAGCGGATGGCCGCGGCCGGTTCGAGCGGCTCCAGCGCGAGTACCCGTTCAGCCGCGCGCAGCCCGAGCTGCCGCTGTTGATCGGCCGAACGCACATGGCCGAAGGGAACCCGACCGACGCGATCGCGAGCTTCGAAGACGGGTTCCGCCGTATCAAGGCCCAGGATCTGCCACGCGAGATGCCGCGCGGCCAACGCGAGGCGATGGAGGCCGAGTACGCGCACTGGCTCGCCAACGCGCACATGGATGCCGGCGACGAGCGGGCCGCGATTCAGTACTACTCGTTGTTGACGCTCGACTACCCGGCGTCGCCGCAGGCGTCGGAGGCGCGCGCGACGTTGGCGTCGTTGCAGGGTGGTGGCGAGGGAGAAGAAGGCGTGCCGCGCGAGGGCGTGATCGGTGACGTCGCGGTGGCCGACCCGGCCGAGGATGCGCCGGTGGGAGGTCCCGAGGAGGAGGTGGAAGTGCCGGCTCGGGTCGAGCCCGAGCCGGAGCCCGAAGTGCCCGCGGCTCAAGCCCCTGACATCCCCGAGATCCCCGCCCCGATCCCAGAGGACCCGGGGCAAGCCGCACCCGATCGGCCCGCGGCCGAGGAGGAGCTCGAGCAGCAACCCCCGGTCGAAGAACCACCGGCGCGCGAAGAGCCCGAACCGGAGCCTCCGGCGGAAGAGCCCGCCGCGGAGGAGCCACCACAACAAATCGAGCCCGATCGCGAGCCCGACCCAACGCCGCCCCGACGCGCCGAGCCACCGGCCCCCGAAGAACCCGAAGCCGCCGAACCCGCATTC
>CAMYLR010000013.1 GCA_947259315.1 uncultured Gemmatimonadales bacterium
ATCTCTCGCCAAGCATGCGGCGAATCCTACAAGCCCTTCCAACAGAATGCGAATGACCAACCGAGCTTTCGATTGCGGGTGAGCCAGAAGGGAACGCGACGAAGCCCACGATCTCCCCTCGCGCGTCGGCAACGCAACGCCTTGATTCCGACGAGCCATGGGTCAAGAATCTGGCGGCGACGGTGGAGACTTGAGAAAAAAAGAAAGAAAGAAAGAAGGGCGCGCTTCACGGCCCAACGACCCATCGCCAGCCGAGGATGACATGGTGGTCGGGTAGCCGGGGCGGTTGCCCGCCCCAGCTCCCACAGAACCGTACTTGTGCTGGTCACATACGGCTCTTCGGGACGACGAGTTGTTAACCCCGTCGCCGGCCGGTTGACGCTTGAGAGCGGGGGTGTTCTTCCAGATGTCCTTGAATCGTCCTTCGATCGAGATCAATCCCAAGTCCGCGAAGTACGCGTTGGGAAGGGCTCGGTGAACGACGGCTTCCTTACTCAAAGCCCAGAATGACTTCAGTCCTTCGTAGACGCGTTTCCACGCCGATCTCGGGCTGACACCTCGGGAGATCAGGCGGCGGGCGATGGTTCGTTTGCGCTTCCAGTGCTTGAGCACGATTGCGCGTAAACGACGCCGAAGGTGGCCGTCGTTGATCTTCACGATCCTCCACACACCACGCGTGCAGATCCGAAAATGACTCAGCCATCCGACGAGAAAAGCGTTGACCTCGCGAATCGTCGCCTGAAGCGACCGTCCTCGTGATCGTCGCGTGATCTCGCGGATTCGCTGTGCGAACCGTTTGACACTGCGGTCCGACAACAACACTCCCACTTCCCCCTGGTCGTCTGGCACCAGGCGGAAACCAAGGAAATGGCGGGTCTGCGGCCGGGCGACAGCGCTCTTGGATGCATTGACCTTCAAGCGCAATCGCTTGTCGAGAAAACGCGTCAAGCTCGCCATCACCCGCTGTCCTGCACGTTCGCTCCCTACGTAGATGTTGCAATCATCCGCGTAGCGGACAAACCGGTGACCGCGCCGGTCGAGCTCCTGATCGAGCTCGTCCAGAACGATGTTGGACAGCAACGGCGACAATGGACCTCCTTGCGGGAGGCCCTCTTCCGTTGCCACCCGGACGCCATCCGGCATGATCACTTCGGCCTTGAGCATTCTCGAGATCAGCACCAGCAGCCTCTTGTCGTCCACTCGCTGAGCGAGCTTCGACATCAGCCGTTGGTGGTGGACCCGATCGAAGAACTTCTCCAAATCGATGTCGACCACCCAGTGGTTGCCTTGCTCGACGTAGCCCTTGGCCTCGGCGATCGCCGTGTGGCATCCCCGGTTCGGGCGAAACCCGTGGCTGGACGGGTGAAAGGTCGGCTCGCACAGCGGCTCGAGTACCAGCCGCACGGCTTCCTGCACCATTCGGTCCACCACGTTTGGAATTCCGAGTCCTCTTTGTCCCTTGCCTTTGCCTTTCGGGATCCAGACCCGCCGGATCGAGCCCGGTTGGTAGGTTCCGTTCAGCAGGGCGGGACGAATGACCGCCAAGATTTCCGGCAGGCGCTTGCGCACCTCCTCGATGCTTTGACGATCAGGACCTGGCGCTCCCTTGTTTGCCGCGATGTTGGCGAACGCCTGTTCGAGGCGTACCACCACCTGCTCCATCCTCGCGGGACCTGCGGTGCTCCACTTGAACGTCGCCTTCGGCCCCTTCTGCGACTTCGCCTCGGGCTGGCCCGGGGTTCGTTCGTTTTCGGGTCCGCGCTTCTCGCACGGTCTTTCTGCTGTAGCGAAATCCAGTCTGAGCTGCATGCCCACTCCTTTGACCGGGACCGCCTTCCCTCCCCTTCGGAGAGTCTCGACTCCCAAGGTTGGGGCCAGCTTTCACTGGCCTTCCGGTACCATGCGGTCCTCCGACTTCTGCTGGACCTTCGGCTTTCGTCTCTTCGTCCTACGGCCTACCGCGCTGTCGCGGAATCCAGCAGATCTCTCTGGGTAAGACCATGAGATTTCGTATCGATCCCGTCGTCACTACCACGTGTCTCCGACGGATATCGGGCTTTGGAGCTGGAGGTCCCCTTACCCAGACACGCGTGCCTTACGACGCTTCGCTTGCGCTCGAAACCGATACGCACCTACGGCTTCTACCGGACGCGCCCTCGCGGGAGCCGGGGTCGTCTGTCTCCCGACAGTCGTCCGACCGATCAGTGCTCTGATCGGCGCCCTTGCCACATCGGTGTGGGGTTCCCTCCGACGGGCCCCCGGTTAGGACTTGCCTATGTCATCAGGCTCACCTCCAATCTCATGGCCATGCCAGTCACACCTCGGCAGCAGCAAGGACCGCGCCTGCGGCGCTTCCTTCGGATCCTTGCTCCAGACTGCGCGCCATGTCGCGAGGAGCCGTGGCGATGGGCGGGAGACGGCCTCTGCTCCGGACAAAAGACCCCTGCTTCTTGGGCCCAGC
>CAMYLR010000014.1 GCA_947259315.1 uncultured Gemmatimonadales bacterium
GGCCGATCAGCTGACCGGCACGATCGTTGACGAGGAGCCCACGACGGTCAACTAGACCGTCACTACGCCCTAGAGGCGCTGGGAGACGGGGGAGCGGCCTTGCCGCTCCCCCGGTTTCCCGTAAGCTTTAGCTCCTCAACCAACGATCTAGCGGAGGTCTGACCAGCATGAGGAAGCTCTGTACGGCCATTGCCTTGGTGGCGCTGACCGCGGTCAGTGCCGATCTCGCATATGGCCAAACGATGCACCGGAGCTGGGAACTCACCGGCTACGGTGGCATGCGCATCTACGACAAGGACGTCCTCTTCATGGGCTCCGGTTTCATCGCGGGGGGCAAGCTGGCTTGGTTCCCCCACCCGAACATCGGCGTCGAAGGGACGATCAGCTTCGGGAGCGCGGACACGGACTTTTCAGAAGCACCGAGCAGCTTCGACACCTCTGATGCCGCGTCGACGATCGACGTCACGGAGGTGCGCATCGATGCTGTTTATCAGTTCTTGTATGACATGGAGCAACGCGTCGTCCCGTACCTGTCGGCCGGCGTCGGACAGTTCGTCTTCGATTCCGATGACTCGGCTTTCGACGAACCCCAGCTGACGATCAACTGGGGCGGCGGACTCAAGTTTTTCGTTAATGAGCGGGTAGCGGTCCGCGTCGACGTGCGCGACAACGTCGCCGACATGGAGCTCCCGTTCGGGGCGTCGGAGGGTGCACCTCCGGCCAGCAATACAAAGACGTTCCAGGCCAACAACCCGGAGTTCACCGGCGGCCTCACGATCGGCTTCGGTGGCTCGGACGAAGGCTTCGGTAGGAAGGACACCGACTTCGACGGTGTTCCGGACAAGGAAGACCTCTGTCCGAACACGCAGCGTGGCGTGATCGTGGACGAGACCGGTTGCCCGGTCGACTCCGACGCTGACGGCGTGCCGGACGGTTTGGACTCCTGCCCGAACACACCGGCGGGTGCCACTGTCGACGAGCGGGGTTGCCCCCTCGATTCAGACGGTGATGGCGTCTACGATGGCCTCGACCGTTGCCCGAACACGCCAGCTGGCGTGCAGGTCGACGAGACGGGTTGTCCGATCGAAGTGGAGGAACCCAAGGAAGCATGTCTTGGGTCGCAGGATTGGTACTCCGGCGATTCGACCATCAACTACGATGGCCGGGGCTGGGTCAAGTTCGGTGCCACGCAGACCGCATCCATGGACATCCTCAACCAGGTTGGGGACTACGATGGTGTGCCGATCTACGTGGGTAACCGCGCACAGCGGCCGTATCGCGAGGTGTGGCTGCCGATCTGCGGGACCGATGACACGTACCAGCCGTATCGGCGGGTGAGCGAGGTTCGCGGCACCACCGGTTTCATTCGGGAAGCGAACTAGCCGCCAGGTCGATCTCCGCTAACGGCTGAGTTATTGCGAGGGGGCCCTCACGACGCTGTGAGGGCCCTTTTGCACTTCACTGGAAAGGAAGTTGAACTGACGAGCAATGAAAAGAATCGCCTGCCCCATCCAGACGATTTTGGCGTTGGTCGTGTTGCTCGCGGCCGCGTCCCCCGCAGGTGCTCAGTCACTCTTCACCCTTGGCGAGACTGCGTACCTCGACTTCGCCGGGACGATCCCCGGCGCCAATTACTACGCCCCCGGTGATGACGAGACGTACCTACACGTGTCGATCGGAAGCCGTCGCCTGCGCGTCCTGCGCGGCAGCGAGGTCCTGCATGAGTTCCCGGTGGCGGTTGGTAAGGGTGCCTACCTGAGGCACCGTGACGCCGACAGCGGTGGTTGGTTGTTCGAAACTCCGGTTGGCGTGTTTTCGGTTGGCCGCAAGGAAGTCGATCCCGTTTGGTACGCGCCGGACTGGCATTACGTCGAGAAAGGCCGCGCCGTCCCGGCGCCCGATAGCCCGAAGCGGTACTTCCCGGGTGAGATGGGGAAGTATGCGCTCTACCTGGGCGACGGACTAGCGATCCACGGGACCCGGAATCAGTCGTCGGTGGGCCGCGCCGTGAGTCACGGTTGCATGCGTCTCTCTAAGAACGGAATCGCGACCGTCTACCCACTGGTCAAAGTGGGCAGCCGCGTCATCATCACCCAGTAAGAACTACGGGCAATCGGCCCGGAAGTTGAACGCTGCCAGATCGTCCAGGGGCTGACCGTCGACCCAGGCGATGATGATCTTGTTTGCGTCGTCGGCGCTGGGAGTGTAACGGAAGGCGATTACACCGCTCGCATTCGTTCGCCAGTTCGAGAAACCCGACGACGGTTGTGCCGGCAGTGCAACCGGATCGCCAAAACCGCGTCGGATTTCCGTGTAGCGTCGACGAGCTGGCCCGCCGGCACCGGGAGCGCCGGGGCGAATCGTCGCCTGCACCCGGATTTCAACCTGATTTCCCGGGCAGTACCCGGTTTGGCCTATCCCGTTGATCGAGAAGCTTCCCCCAGACGCGTCGACGATCGTCTCTGCGTTGTTACCGGTCAGCCGCTCGACCTCCACCCAGACGCCGTGGCCTTTGCTGGCTTCAACGATGATATCGAAAGGCTCGAAGTCGATCTCCGGTATCGCTTCGACACGGGTCGAGGTGCTGGTCGTGAGGAACGTTGTCGCGTGGCCCGTGGCGTCAGTAGCCGGTGGCGGGTCGAGCTCGACGGCGGCGGGCAGGCCCAGGTTAACGCCGGTAGGTGTGACGAGGTCCGATCGTAGCGGATTGAGACGCACCGGTACGTCCGCTAGCGGCGCCGCGCCAACATCCAAAATGTCTACGTCTACAACCAGTGGATCATTGCCGTCGGCGAACACCGCCGGCGCGATCGAGAAGTTGTCGAACTGCGGATTGCCGGTCGCGGTCGCCGTCGACAGATCCTCGCTTATCGACCGGAAGACCCTGACCTCGACCGCACTCGGGATCTCGATCGAGTCGTCGTCATCGTCGGTCAACCTCAACACCGGTCGGTAGAGCGTTTCGCTAAACGGGTAGGCAACTTCGACCGTCTCGGCCGGCGAGATCGTCCTGAACCCTTCGCCATCGTCGGCGTCGAGCTCCCATAGCGTGATGATCCCGTCGCTGTCGGAACCCGATACGGTCAGACGCGCGGTGAACGGGCCATCGCCCTCGACCGGGCCGCCCGAGGACGTGCCGTTGATCGCGATGGACCCGGTCGGCAGCTGGTTGGGCGGCAGCACAAAAACGGTGAACTCGGATGTGACAAAGATCTGGACGTTGTCGGTTACTTTGACCGTTGCCGTGTAGGTGCCCGCGGAATCGAATACGTGGTCGGTCACGAGCGTCGGCCCCGGACCCTGGACCGGCGGCGAGCCGTCGCCAAAGTCGAGCTCTATCGAGGCCACCGAGCCATCGGGGTCAGCCGCGGTGATCGTAAACGTGAAGACGTCGCGCACCGCTTCGCCACCGGTAACCGGTTCGAAGCCCGTCGACGTGATCGTTGGCGGTTCGTTTCCGGGCACCTCGACGACGACGTTGTAGGTCAGTGAGAATGGGGCGGCTCCGGCATCGCTGGTGATGAGCAGCGTTACCGTGTGCTCGTTGTTGGTCGGTTGGAAGACGAACACCGGACCCGGTTGGGCGGCGCCCCCGTCGACTGTGTACTGGACGGTCAGATCAGGATCGATCAGCGTGACCTCAAACCGCACGGACTCGCCCGGAAGGACGGAAACACGGGCTCCAGTGGGGGTCACGATTTGAAATGGTGGTGGACCAGAGGGAGAGCTGGAACAGCCCGTGATTATTACCACACACAGGGCGAGCAGAGTCAGGCTATTGGCAAGCGACCTCATGAATCGGATCTTCTCCACGATATGAATCGCCTGACTCGGAGTGCGACGCGACGTGCTGCGACCCGCCCCGGTGTCCGAGCGACGAATGTGATTCGACGATACGGATGGGGGAAATGACACTCGAATGTAGCCGCTTGACGTGACCGCTTCAACCGCCGAAACCGCCGGATTGACGCTGTTTGAGGTCGCTTTGCCATTGCCGCTCTATCGCCGGTTCACCTACCGGCTAAAGGGCGACCAGACGATCCCCGCCCCGGGGGCCCGGGTGGTGGTCGGGTTCGGACGCCGCCGGCTGGTCGGATTCGCGGTTGGCCCGGTGGAGCGAGCGCCCGAAGACGTCCGCGTGAGACCGATCCTCGAGGTGCTGGACGCCGAACCGGTGCTGTCTGAGACCGAGTGGCGCTTGGCGCGTTGGATGGCGCGCTACTACGTGGCTCCACTGGGGCTGGTGGCCCGACTTTTCTACCCGCCCGGCGCGACGTACTCGGTAGGTGAGGGAGCCCCGGGCCGGCCGACCCGTGCACCCGAGCGGCTCCACGTGCTGCCGGTCGGTGAGCTCGATGAAGTGGGCGAGGCGGCAGCACGCGATGCGCTCGCCCGGGCACCGGCCCAGCTCCGGGTCTGGGAGGCTGCCCGGGATCTCGATGCGCCGATCGAGCGATCGGCGTTTTGTGACGCCGTCGGCGTCTCGTCGGGTGTCGTCCGCGCCGTCGCCCAGCGTGGTTTTGTGCAGGTCGAGCCGCGACCGGTGACTCGGGACCCGTATCGCACGCCGCAAGCCCTGACCGCGGTCGAGGAAGAGGGTCCGTTGACGGCCGACCAAGCCGCCGCGGTGGCGGCGGTAAAGCGCGCTCTCGATGAGCCGGAGGGTGGGCAGACGTTGATGCTGCGGGGCATCACCGGAAGCGGTAAGACACGGGTCTACGTCGAAGCGGTCGATGCCGCGGTCAGCGCTGGCGGGCGGGCGATCGTCCTGGTCCCCGAAATCGGCCTCGCTTCGCCAGTGGTAAGCCGGTTCAGGGCTCGCTTTGGTGATCGTCTGGCGGTGCTCCACAGCGGGCTCTCCGATGGCGAGCGGCACGACGCGTGGCGACGGGCTCGCGAGGGTCAGGCACCGATCGTGATCGGCGCCCGGTCAGCGCTGTTCGCGCCTGTCGGCCGGGCAGCGGTGATCGTCGTCGACGAGGAACACGAGACGGCCTACAAGCAGGACGAGACGCCACGCTACTTGGCTCGTGACGTGGCGGTATACCGGGCCACGCTCGAGAACAGCGTTGTGGTGTTGGGATCGGCGACGCCGGCGCTCGAGACGCGCACCAACGCCGGCGCCGGCAAGTACCAGCCGCTGGTTCTCTCGAAACGGATCGGTGATCGACCGCTGCCGGAGGTCGAGATCGTCGACCTGACGAAGGGCGATGAGGGCGCACCGGGAGAGACCGTGGCGCCGGGCATCACCCGCCGCTTGGCCGAGGCCCTCGATGAGACTCTGAGCGCCGGACACCAGGCGCTGCTGTTCCTCAATCGACGCGGGTTCTCGGCTTTCGTGCAGTGTCTCGATTGCGGCTGGGTCGCGATGTGCCCGGAGTGCCGGATTTCGCTCACCTACCACCGCCGGCCGCACGAGCTCCTGTGCCACTACTGTGCGCATCGCGAGACGATGCCCGATGCGTGCCCCGAGTGTCGCGGACGTGGGCTCGACACGCGCGGGCTCGGGACCCAACAGGTGGAGCGGGCGGTCGCAGCGCGCTACCCCGACGCACGGATCGCGCGCATGGACCTCGATACGACCGGCGCCAAATGGTCCCACGCGCGGATCTACCGCGCCATGCAAGCGCGCGAGATCGACGTCCTGGTCGGCACGCAGATGATCGCCAAAGGGTTCGATCTGCCGGGTGTGGCGCTGGTCGGGGTGGTCTCCGCCGATACGGCGCTTCACCTGCCCGATTTCCGCGCCGCCGAGCGCACCTTCCAGCTGCTGGCGCAAGTCGCCGGCCGGGCCGGCCGGGGCGATCAACCGGGGCGGGTGATCTTCCAGACCTACCTGCCCGAAAGACCCGCGATCACGACTGCCGCCGGGCACGATTACGAAGGGTTCTACCGCCATGAGATCGACGATCGGCAGCAGCTGGCGTACCCGCCTTCAGCGAGGCTGGCCAACGTCGTCGTCAGCGGCAGCGCGGATGATGCGGTCGCCGAGGCGGTGGCTCGCGTGGCCGATCATCTGCGGGAACGGCCGGCGGCCGGGCTAGCGGTTGTCGGACCGGCCCCGTGTCCGCTCGAGCGACTCCGGGGTCGGACTCGCCATCACGTTTTGCTAAAGGCTGTCTCGCCGTCGGAGCTCGAACGCGCGTTGTGGGATCTCGCGCGTCACGAACAGAGCCTGGTCGGCGCGAACAACCGGATCGAGATCGATCGCGACCCGTTGAACGTGCTTTAAGGCTCGCACCGCGCCACCATCGTAGATTCGAATCGATGCACGCCGATCATATTCGAAACTTCGCGATCATCGCCCATATCGATCACGGCAAGTCGACGCTTGCCGATCGGTTGCTTGAGCGTACGGGCACCATTGGGCGGCGCGAGATGCGCGAACAAGTGCTCGATGCGATGGACCTCGAGCGCGAGCGCGGCATTACCATCAAGATGCACGCCATAGCGATGGCTTACGATGCCGCTGACGGCGGCAACTACGAGCTCAACCTGATCGACACCCCCGGGCACGTCGACTTCTCATATGAGGTGTCACGCAGTATGGCGGCCGCGGAGGGGGCGCTGCTCGTCGTCGACGCCGCGCAGGGGATCGAGGCCCAGACGCTCTCGAACCTGTTCCTGGCACTCGAGAACGACCTCGAGATCATCCCGATCATCAACAAGATCGATCTTCCCAACGCGCGACCCGAGCTAGTAACCGAAGAGCTGGTCAATCTGCTCGGTATCGACGCGTCAGAGATCCTCCACGTTTCGGCCAAGCACGGAACGAACGTCGACGCGGTGCTGGAGGCGATCGTGACCCAGGTGCCACCGCCGGCGGGTGATCCCGAGGCGCCGTTGCGAGCGCTGATCTTTGACTCGCAGTTCGACAAGTACCGCGGGGCCGTGCCGTACATTCGCGTTGTCGACGGCCGCATCGTACCCGGGATGAACATCGGGTTTTTCTCGAACAGCGCGACGTACGAGGTGCTCGAGGTGGGCCGGCTGAGATTGGGACTCCACCCCGAGCCGGAGCTGACCGCGGGTGAGGTCGGTTATCTGTTGGCGAGCATTAAGCGCGTGACCGACACCCGCGTGGGGGACACGATCACCGACGCCCGCCGGCGGGCACCGGGGCCTCTGCCGGGCTATCGCGAGGTCCACCCGATGGTGTTTGCCGGCCTCTACCCGACCGATGCCGATCAGTACCCGGACCTGCGTGACGCGCTCGAGAAGCTCAAGCTCAACGATTCGTCGCTCATGTACGAGCCCGAAACGTCGAGCGCTCTCGGGTTCGGGTTCCGGTGCGGGTTCCTCGGCATGTTGCATCAGGAGATCGTTCAGGAGCGGCTCGAGCGCGAGTTCGATCTCGACTTGATCACCACCGTTCCCAACGTCGAGTACCACGTTCACCCCGAGCACGGTGAGCTGTTGGTGATCGAGAACCCGAGCAAGATGCCGGATGCCGGTCAGATCGGTCGCATCGAAGAGCCGTTCGTGCGCGGTCGATTCGTGTTGCCGTCCGAGTACATCGGCGGGGTGTTGAAGCTGTGCGAGGAGCGCCGCGGCACGCACGTCAAGATGGAGTACCTGGACAGCGAACGGGTCGAGATCGAGTACGATCTGCCGTTGGCGGAGATCATCACCGATTTCTTCGATCGGTTGAAGTCGGCGACCCGCGGCTATGCCTCGTTCGACTACGAGTTCCGGGAGTACCGCGCCAGCGACCTGGTCAAGCTCGACATCCTGGTGAACGGCGATCCGCTCGACGCGTTGTCGGTCATACTGCACCGCGATCGGGCCTACGAGTGGGGCCGACGGCTCTCACAGAAGCTCAAGCAGCTGATCCCAAGACAGTTGTTCGAGGTGATCATTCAGGGGGCGATCGGGCAGCGGGTGATCTCGCGCGAGGTCGTGCGGCCGCTGCGCAAGAACGTGACCGCGAAGTGTTACGGCGGTGACGTGACGCGGAAACGCAAGCTCCTCGAACGCCAGAAGGAAGGGAAGCGCCGGATGAAGCAAGTGGGAACCGTTGAAATCCCACAGGAGGCGTTCTTGGCGGCGCTTCAGATCGAAGATTGATGATCGCGGGGGGTTCTCTGGACGCGCGGCGGTGTCACCCGTCGCGCTGTGGGGCCAACTGCTCATGAGGGTTGATCATACCCCCAGTTGAAAGCTCCTCCGACACGGTCGCCATCGGGGTCGATCTGGGCGGGACTGAAACCCGAGTCGGAGTGGTCGATGACCGGGGTAGAGTGATCATCGAACAGCATCTTGAAACGCCAACCGAGCCAGCCAGCGCGGTCGCCGAGATCGGTGCCGCTTGCCGCGCCGTCGCCGCAGAGGCGAGCGTCGCGATCGAGCGCGTCGGCATCGGCGCACCCGGACCGCTGGAACTGTCGGAGGGAATCATCGAGTTGGCGCCCAACCTGGGGTGGGAGCGGGTTCCGCTCCGGGCGATGTTCGCGGAGGAGTTGAGCTGCGCGGTTTGGCTCGACAACGACGCCAACGCGGCCGCTCTTGGCGAGGCGTGGGTCGGGGCCGGCCGCGGAGCCAAGGTGATGCTCATGGTTACGCTGGGGACCGGCATCGGCGGTGGCGTGGTGGCTGACGGCCGGTTGTTTCACGGGGCGGCAGGCGGCGCGCTCGAGATCGGGCACCAGATCATCGAGCCCGGCGGCCGGGAGTGTACCTGCGGTCGGCGGGGGTGCGTCGAAGCGTACTTCAGCGGCCACGCGCTGGTCGAGCAAGCAGCGACGGCCAGCGGCGATCAAGAGGCATCCCTGGCGAGCGTCTTTCAGGCCTACGTCGAAGGCGATCCGAGCGTGACACCGTGGATGGATCGAGCCATCGACGCGCTGGCTCGCGGGGTGGCACACGCAGTGATGTTGTTCGACCCCGATCAAGTGACGTTCACCGGTGGGCTAGCTGGCTCGTGGGACGCCTTTGGTGCTCGCCTCCGCGCGGGGATCGAGTCTGACGTCGGCCCCTCTGGCCCACACCCCAGCTTCGGGCTGTCGACCCTCGATGGCCGTGCGGGGTTGATTGGCGCTGCCCGGCTCGCGTTGCAGGCCATCGAGTGAGCCGCGGCGCGTCACCCAAACCGGAATCGCGGTGAACATCGGCGTGACCGGAACGGCGGTCATCGACACGATCGACACCGCCGACGGGGTGCGAACCAGCGATATGGGCGGGATCTACTACGCCGTGCACACGCTGAGCGCGCTGCTTCCATCCGATGCGAGGCTCCACCCGGTGCTCGTCGTCGGCGCGGACGCGATCGAGACGGTGCGCGGTGATTGGTCCGCGTTGCCGGGTGTCGTGCTGGATGGCGTCAAGCGGGTCGAGGCGCTCAACAATCGGGTACATATCGAGTATCACGCCGAAGACGGACGGGATGAGACCCAGGCCGGTGGGCTCCCTCCCCTCAGCTCGGAGGACCTGGCCCCATGGCCAGCCCGACTCGATGCTTGGCTGTGGAACCTCGTCTCGGGCAGCGAGGTCGAGCGGTCGACCTTTGATGCGCTCAAGAACGCGTTTGAAGGACCGGTCTACCTCGACCTGCACAGCTTGTGTCTCGAACCCGCGTCCGATCGGGCGCGTGGTCCGCGTCGACCGCGGGACTGGGAAGCGTGGGTGGCGGGCGTGACGTGGTTGCAGTTGAACGCGGCTGAGGCAGCGCTCTTGTGGACCGGAGACCCGGAACCGTTGGACCGAGCGTCGGTGGCCAGACTCGCGGCGCATATTCACAGCCTCGGCGTGCACGGTGTTCTGGTCACCTACGGCGCGGATGGCGCCGCCTGGTACGGAGCCGATGGCGATGTCGTCGAGCGCCCAGGGCGATCGGTCGTCGCGGTTGACCCCACCGGGTGCGGGGACGTCTTTGGCGCTGCGTGGTTCGCTCTCCACTGTGGTCGCGGACAATCGCCGGAACAAGCGCTGGAGGGAGCCGTCGTCGCGGCGACCACTGCGGCGGCGGTGCGTGGAACGAGTCGGCTCCATTCGATCCTCAAGGAGGTCGTGCATGCACGCTAACTCATCTCGCAAACCACATATCGATACGCTGGCGGTTCAGGCCGGTCGGCTCGAGGACGCTCATGGCGCGGTTGTCACACCGATCTATCAAGCGTCGACGTTCGACTATCCCGCCGGGGATCGTCCGCTCGTCTATACGCGGTACGGGAACAACCCGACTCAGATCGCGGTGCAGGAGCGGATTACCGCGCTCGAGGGTGCTCGCGCGGCGTTGATCCTGTCGAGCGGGATGGCGGCCTTGTCGACGGCGATCCTCACGGTGTGCCAGGCTGGTGATCACGTGGTGGCGGCGCCGGAGCTGTACGGTGGTACGCACCGTCTGCTCGATAACGAGTTGCCAGGTTGGGGGATCAAGGTCAGCTACGCCGCGGATCACGGGCCGGAGGCGTGGGAAGCGGTGATAAAGCCCAACACCAAGCTGTTTTTGTGGGAGGCGATCACCAACCCGTTGGTGCGAGTGGCGGATGGTGAGGCGTTGGCCGGGTTGGCGCGCGATCGTGGAGTGGTATCGCTCGTCGACGCGACGTTTGCGACGCCGATCAATCAGCGACCGGCGGAGTTCGGTGTCGATCTCGTCATGCACAGCGCCACGAAGTATTTGGGCGGTCACGCCGACTTGATCGGTGGCGTTCTCGCCGGCGATGACGGGCTGATCGAGCGGGCCACACGGATGCTGGCGAGCCTGGGTGGGTCGGCCGACCCGCACGCGGTCTTCCTGCTCGAGCGAGGCATCAAGACGCTGGCGCTGCGGATGGCACGCCACAACGAGAACGGCCGCGCAATATCGGAGTACCTGGCGTCGCACCCTAAGATCGAGCGGGTTTTCTACCCGACGCTCGCCGATCATCCCGATCGCGATGTCGCTGCTCGCGTGTTGAGTGGTGCCGGAGGCGTGGTGGCGTTCATTCCGCGGGCCACGCCGGCCGAGGCGCAACGAATCGTCGAGCGGTTCGAGTGGATTCGGCTGGCACCGAGCCTGGGCGGGGTCGAGTCGTTGGTCTCGATGCCGGCCATGACGTCACACCGCCATTTGACGTCAGACCAGCGCGCTCAGCGTGGGATGCCCGATCAGACCGTGCGGCTGGCGCTGGGGGTTGAAGCGGCCGAAGACTTGATCGATGACCTCGACCGCGCGCTGACCAGCTGAAGACCGTCGTCGCGGCCCCCAACGCATTCAAAGGGACGTTCAGCGCGGTGGAAATCGTGGAAGCGTGGGCGTCGGAGGCGGGTTCCACTCTAGAGGTCATTCCGCGACCGCTGTCAGACGGTGGCGACGGGTTCCTCGACGTCATTCGCTATTACCAGCCCGGCATTCTCGAAGTGAGGGCGCGGGTGCGAGATCCGCTCGGTCGACCCATCGACGCGCGATGGGGTTGGGACCCAGAGCACGAGACAGCCTACCTGGAGAGCGCGGCCGCGTCGGGGTTGGCGAAGCTCGCGCCAGCGGAACGTGCCCCGCTCGATGCGGATACGTTTGGGGTCGGTCAGCTGATCGGCTGCGCTGCCGGTCTTGGTGTCCGTCGATTGTTGATTGGCCTGGGTGGGTCGGCGACCGTAGATGGCGGTTTTGGGATGGCGCGCGCGCTGGGGTACCGGTTCGAGGATCGACGCGGCGAGCTGATCGTCCGGCCGGGTGATCTGGCGGGCTTAGCGAAGATCGTGCCCCCCGACGATCGGTCGTTGACCGATCAGCTAGCGGTCACCGCGCTCGTCGACGTTGCCAACCCGCTGCTCGGCCCATCCGGGGCAGCACCCGTCTTTGGTCCCCAAAAGGGTGCCGATCGAGAGGCGATCGAGCGGTTGGAGACGGGTCTGGCGACGCTCGCCCGGAGGTGGGTGGCGGATCTCGGCGTCGCTTCGGACGTGAGCGAAGCGCCCGGGACCGGCGCCGCCGGTGGTCTGGGCGCTGGCTGTCGGGCGTTTCTAGGTGCCGAGATCGACCTCGGCGCCCGGTGGTGCGCGGAGCTGGCCCGGCTCGGTGAGGCGTTGCACGGCGCCGACGGCGTGGTTACCGGCGAAGGACGGTTCGACGACCAAAGCGGCACCGGAAAAGTGACCGGATACGTCATCGACCAGGCCCAGCGAAGCGGTTTTCCGGCCGTCGTCGTCTGTGGGTCCTCGACCGAGACCGAATCCCCGCCGGGGGTGACGATCGTCGCCGGTGGGCGCGTCTCCGAGCCGGGCCCAGCAGCTGAGTTGTCGCGCACCGACCTGATCGAGCTGTTTCGAGTCGCTGTCGACGAGCTCGGGTTTTGACGCTTTCGTCGCACGCGCTATACTCTCCTACCCGAGTCGCAAACCGCTGTTGATCACGGGGCTGGGGTCATGCCCCAAAGCAACCCAGGTCCTAGGAGAAGGCCGATGGACATACTATTTCGCTCACTAGCAGTGTCTGTCTTGGTGGTCGGTTTCGCCGCTTGCGGTGGTGGTGGGAACGGCACCCCGGCGGAAGAGCCAGCCGGAGAGATGCCGGATGCGGGCGCGCCTGCCGATGACGCCATGGAAGCCGCCGATGGGGGAGCGGTGTTTGCCACCAACTGCGCCACCTGTCATGGTGACGACGGCACCGGTGGTGGTGCCGCTGCGGTCGGGTTGGAGCCCCCGCCAGCGGACCTCACCGATGGCACTTGGACGACCGGTGACGGGTCGATGGCGGCGATCGTCAACGTCGTCGAGAACGGCAGTCCTGGAACGGCGATGATCGCCTGGAAGGGCACGCTGACCGACGCCGAGATCAACGCCGTCTCCGAGCACATTCACGCGATGGGGGGCGGGCAGTAGGTTCCTCTCCAAACCCCTCCGCGGCGATCGCGAGACCCCGTCGGCTGACCCGACGGGGTCTCTTTCTAGGTAGGCCCGGATGCAGATCGTTTGTCGTGACCTGGTAAAGACGTACTCGCTCGCGGAGCGCGACGTGGGTGCGCTGAACGGAGTCTCGTTCGAGCTGACGTCGGGCGAAGTGACCGTCGTTGTCGGTCGTTCGGGTTCTGGCAAGACGACGTTGCTGAACGCGTTGGGAGGCCTTGAACGGCCGACCTCGGGAACAGTTCTGATCGACGGTGAGGAGCTGTACGCTCGCGGCGATCGTGAGTTGTCGCGTTATCGCAACGAACGGATCGGTTTCGTGTTCCAGTCGTTTCACTTTCTCAGCGAACAGATCGATCAGCCAGCCGGTACGCTGTCGGCCGGGCAGCGGCAGCGCGTCGCTATCGCACGGGCGCTGGTCAATCGCCCCGATTTTGTGTTGGCCGACGAGCCAACGGGCAATCTTGACGAGGAAACCGGTGCCGACATCGTAGCTCAACTTGAAGCATTGGCTCGGCAAAAGGGATTGGGGGTCGTGATCGTGACCCACGATCCAGCGATCACGGCGATCGCCGACAGGGTTCTCCGACTAGAAAACGGACGGTTGGTCGAATGAGGAAAGGTCAGGCGTTAACGCGGGCCGTGCGCAACCTCAGGCGCCACGGCGCGCGCAGCGCGATGCTGATTGGCGGCGTGGCGCTCGGCGTGGCGCTACTCGTGTTCCTGCTGGCGTTTGTGAGCGGAACGCGAAGAGCGCTGCTCGATCGGGTCGTGTCTTCGATTCCGATCACGCACATCGTCGTCGTTCCCAAAGCGTTTTCGCTTTCCGTCTTGCGATTCGAGAGTCCGCTGTCGAACCTGGATGATCAGGCCGCCGAGCGGATCGCAGCGCTAGACGGTGTCGAGCGCGTCATGCCGATGGCTGGTCTCAAACTTCCGGCCCAGATGCGAGCCAATTTCTTCGGCCGGGGGTTTGTCACCGACACCGGTGTATTCGGAATCGAACCCGATCTGGTAGTCGATCAGCTCGCGGAGGACGCCGGGTTTGAGGCCGAGGTCTCGGGCGTGATTCCGGCGGTCATCTCGAGTGACTTGATCGACATGTACAACACTGGGTTTGCGAAA
>CAMYLR010000015.1 GCA_947259315.1 uncultured Gemmatimonadales bacterium
ACCACGCGTCCAGCCTCGACCTCGAACTCGATGTCGGAAAGCACCGGGGTATCCTCCCCGGGGTAGGTGAGTGTCAGAGCCCGAACCTCGATTCGGCCCCGGATCACGAGATCCTCGAGGAGCGGGGGTACATCGCGGATCTCCGGTTCGACTTCGAGCACATCGTTGATCCGCCCCAGAGACGCCGAGCCACGCTGCACCAGATTGATGACCCAGCCGATGGCAATCATCGGCCAGACCAGCTTGGTGAGAAAGAAGTTGAACGTCACGAACTGACCCACCGTAATGGCCCCGCGCCATACCTGTGTGCCGCCATACCAGAGCACCGCGACAAAGCCGACACCGACCAGCAGCTGGAGCAGCGGGTGGAATGCCGAGGTCCAGCGAATCAACCGACGGTTGCGCTCTACATACTCGGTGTTGAGCGCTTCGAAGCGCCGCATTTCCGACTCCTCGCGCGCGTAGGCGCGCACCACGCGAAGACCGGCCAGATTCTCTTGCACACGAGTGGAAAGCGCAGAGAACTGCTCTTGAACACGGTCGAAATGGCGGTGGATTCTCTGCCCGAAAACCTGCGTCGCAATGGCCACCAGCGGCATGGCGCAAAGCGCCAAGAGCGTCAGCCGCATGTCAATACGGAGCATGAAGAAGAGGGCTCCACAGCCTGCGAAAACCGTATTGGCACCGTACATGATCGCCGGACCACAGAGCATGCGAACCGCCTGCAGATCGTTGGTCGCACGCGCCATCAGGTCGCCGGTATGACGGCCGTGAAAGAAGGCGCGCGGCAACGACTCGAGATGCGCAAAGTAGTCGTTACGCAGGTCGTACTCGATGTCGCGGCTCAGGGTAACCAAGAGCATGCGTTGGGCGAAGTTGAAGAGTCCCTGAAACGCGGTGATTGCCACCAGCAGGAGCCCATAACGCAGCAACGTCGCCGTACTCACCTGGGCGGAAAACGCATCGACAGCGCCACCGATGACGATCGGAGCCGCCAGACCGACCGAAACGGACAGCAGAATCGACAGAAGACCCAGAACCAGCTTGCGCGGGTAGCGGGCGAAGTACGGGGAAAGCGCCGAGAGATTGTTCATTTAGAAATCGGAGATCGGACATCGAACATCAGCGATCACCCCTTGCTCGCTGTCGCCGAGAGGATCTTTGTCGCCCCCCCGGGATGAAGAAGCTCCGCCGGGGTTGCCGCTGAGCGCTCGATCACAAAGCGTCGGATGGGGCGGCCCTCACGAACATACTTTGCTTCGTAGTTGGTCCGCGGACCGCCGTCCCACTCCCCCTCGACCACTCGCAGCTCGATCCCCGGGTGAGACTCGAGAAGCTCACGCACCATGTCGCCGTATTCGAGATGATCGGTCGCAAAGAAGAGCTTGCCCCCTACATCCAGGGTCCTCAACAGGAGGTCGAGGGTGTCGGCGTCGAAGAGGCGCCGCTTCTGGTGGCGGCTCTTGGGCCAGGGGTCGGGAAAGTACACATGCACAGCCCGCGCAAACCTCGCCGGCAGCATCGCCGACAGTAAATAGAGGGCCTCGGCGCGAAACACGACCACGTTGGAGAGCCGGCGTTTGCGGATTCTCTTCGCCACCAGCCGAAAGTACTTGGCGGCCAGCTCGACGCCGGCAAACCTCGCCTCGGGTTGCGCGGCGGCGCGCTCCAGGAGATACCGGCCTTTTCCAAACCCGATCTCGAGTTCCCAAGGGGCCGAGCCGGGAATCAGATCGTCCAGATCGACTGCTCCAACTGTCGTTGCCGGCTCGAGCAACGACGACGCCACGATGATGTCGGCCGGCTGCATGGAGAAAGCTCAGCGCCTCCGGGCACCGACTAGAGAAGATCCCGCCGCGACTTCTCCTCGAGCAGCTCCACGATCCGCTTGACCTTCTGCGACTGTTGTTTTGGTACGACGAGAACCGCGTCTGCAGTTCGCACCACAACCAGATCGGAGACACCGACCACGGCGATCGTGCCCCCGTCTGCAAACAGGACATTGCCGGTTCCGTCGATAGTCACCACGTCACCACTCGTAGCGTTGCCGTCGCCATCGACCGGCAGCACATCCGCGAGGGCCTCCCAAGATCCCAGATCACTCCAACCGCAATCGAGGG
>CAMYLR010000016.1:0-42053 GCA_947259315.1 uncultured Gemmatimonadales bacterium
ATACCAGGCCGCAGAGGCCGTCCGCTCCCAAGATCGGAAGGTCACGGAGCCGGTTGTTGGTCATGATCCCCATGACGTAGTCGATCGCGTCACCCACCTCGCCCACAATGAGGTCGGCGGTCATCGTATCCGCCACCTTGGTAGTGGCCAGCTTCTCACACCCGTTGGCGCACGCTTTCAGAATATCGCGCTCGGTGATGATGCCAACCGGCTGGCCGCTCTCATCAACGACGACGAGCGATCCGATATTATGCTCAACCAACCGCTCGACGGCGTCCTGAAGCACGCGCTCGGGTTCGATAGTGACAACGCTCGGGGTGTCCTTTTGATCAAGAATCGTCTGCACGTTCATCTACGACCTCCTAGACAGGCCCGTAACCGCAAGTGGATCCTCACATTATGGGTCACAACGAAGGTAGCGGTCAAACTGACCCGTCACTCATCTCCAGCCAATCGGGGTTCACCTTCAGGAATCGAGCTAAGGCCATGAAAGCCCGAGCTCGGTGGCTCATCTTGTTCTTGAGGCTCAGCGGCAGCTCGGCAAGGGTCTGGTTCCCTTCGCAAGGTTCGAAAACCGGGTCGTACCCAAAGCCCCCCTTTCCGCGTGGCGAATCGGTGATGCGCCCTCGGAGCACACCTTCAAAGACGCGTTTGATCCCGTCCGGCCTGATGATGATGACCGCCGTTCGAAACTCTGCCTGGCGTTGTTCCCCGGCGACGTGGCGCAAGCGGTCGAGTAGCAACTCTACGTTATCACGATAAGTCGCCGTCTCGCCGGCAAACCGCGAAGAATGAACGCCGGGGGCACCGTCGAGTCCATCAACGAAGAGTCCAGTGTCGTCGGCGACCGCGAACTCACCTGTGGCCGCGACAGCCGCTCTCGCTTTGAGCTCCGCATTCTCTTCCAGCGTCTCGCCGGTCTCATCGACCGTCCATTCGGGCACGGTCTCCGTTACCGCCACTAGCTCCACATCGACTCCCGTCAGCAACGGCTCGATCTCTCGGACTTTGTCGGGGTTGGCGGTCGCTAGGACGAGCCGAGTCACACGCTTAGTGCCGCCTTTTGCAGGCCGATCAACTCTTTGATCCCCGTTGCGCCGATCTGCACCAGAGTGTCGAGTACGTCAAGCCCGAATGGCTCACCCTCGGCGGTACCCTGGATCTCGACCACCCGGCTGCTCTCGGTCATGACGAGATTGAGGTCCACATCCGCGGCTGCGTCCTCGCCGTAACAGAGATCCAGCACCGGGAACTCCCCCACCACCCCGACCGACGTGGCAGCAACAAACTCACGTATCGGCATCACGTCACCACCCGCCAACGCATCGTAGAGCGCGACCATGGCACCGGTTATCGACGCTGTACGAGTCCCACCGTCAGCCTGGAGGACGTCGCAATCGATCCACACCGTTCGCTCGCCGAGCGCCTGCATGTCGACCACACTGCGTAGGCTGCGACCGACCAGTCGTTGGATTTCTTGGGTGCGGCCGCCCAGCCGCCCGCGTGTCGACTCGCGTGCCTTTCGCGTCTGAGTGGCTCGAGGCAGCATACGATATTCCGCGGTCACCCAACCCTGCCCGCGACCCCTCAGCCACGGAGGGACCCCGTCCTCGACTGAGGCTGCGCACAGGATACGCGTCTTCCCGGCACTAATGAGGCACGACCCTTCGGCGTAGTCGAGCACGTTGCGCTCGAGCGTCGTCGACCGCAACTCTGTAGGGCCGCGACCATCCTCACGGGATTCAGCGACCGGGTTGGTGAGGGAATCGACCATCGGAACCAAGATATTCTCCAGGACGGTCTGGCCCAACCCCGCTTGCGATCGCCCCTGTTCGGCTCGTAGGTTGCCATGCCGTGACAACTGCCACGCTCACACGGCCGATCAAGACGGCACTCGAGGAAATCCAGAACCTCTCGATTCTCACCGGTCGCACTGTCTCGGCCTTTGTCCGTCCACCGTTCTACTGGCGAGACACCTGGGTCCAGATGGACGTCATCGGCGTGCAATCGCTCGTCATCGTCTCACTGACCGGGATCTTCACCGGTATGGTGCTGGCACTGCAATCTGCGGTTCAGCTCTCCGATTTTGGCGCTTCACTCTTTGTCGGGCAGCTCGTGGCCGCGTCGGTGGTCCGCGAGTTGGGGCCGGTGCTTACAGCGCTTATGGTGGCGGGGCGCGTGGGCTCCGGCATCGCTGCCGAGCTGGGCTCGATGCGTGTCAGCGAACAGATCGATGCGCTCGAGGCGATGGGCACCGACCCGATCAAGAAGCTCGTCAAACCACGCGTCCAAGCTGGGCTGGTGATGTTGCCGGCCCTCACGGTGATAACCGACACGATCGCCATCATCGGCGGACAGGTGATCGCCTGGTTGACGCTTAACCAAGGCTTTTCGACGTACTGGAATGCGGCCCTGAACGGGCTTTTCTTCAGTGATCTGTTCACCGGCCTGGCCAAGCCCTTTGTATTCGGGTTCATCATCACGATCGTCGCCTGCTACATGGGGCTGCGAACCACTGGGGGGACCGAGGGTGTGGGCCGCTCTACAACTCAAGCTGTCGTCGTCGCATCGGTGCTCGTGCTGGCGTCGGACTTCTTTCTCACCAAGCTCTTTATCGAGATCTTCGGGCATTAGTGGACCGGGCGAGATGAGGTTACTCGGACACCGCTCCCAACGTAGATTGGAAACCAGCTGATGTTTCGTCGTCGTAACAAGCGCAAGTCGAGCGACCCCAGGGAGCTGGCACCTGATCCTCGGTGGCAGCCACGGCCCGCCTCGGGGCGGGACCGGCCGCCCGACCCCGACAACCGGATGATCGATCTCGAGGACGTTCACCTGTCGTTTGGTGACAACACCGTCTTGGGTGGCATTTGGCTCGAGGTCGATCGCGGTGAAACGCTCGTCGTGATGGGTGGCTCGGGTCAGGGCAAGAGTACGATCCTGCGGATCATTCTGGGGTTGCTCGAACCCGACTCGGGGCGGGCCTACGTTCATGGCGTGAACGTCAGCCACGCTGCACAAGAAGTGCTCGATGAGGTGCGGCGCCAGATCGGGATGGTCTTTCAGGGTGGGGCGCTCTTTGATTCGTTGACGGTGGGTGACAACCTGGCGTTTCGACTGCACGAGGAAAAAAAACATGACGAGAACGAGATCGACGATCTGGTCGTGGAGAAGCTCTCGTTCGTCGATCTGGAACCAAAGGTGGCCAACCTGATGCCAGCTGAGCTATCGGGCGGCATGCGCAAACGGGTCGCTTTGGCACGGGCGATCATGGGGAGTCCGAAGATTGTGTTGTACGACGAGCCGACCACTGGTCTCGACCCGATTACCGCGGAAACGATCACCGCGCTGATCAACAAGCTGCGCGATACACAGAGCGTCGCTAGCATCGTGGTAACGCATGACATCGGGGCGGCATTGGCCGTTGGGGATCGTTTCGCGATGCTGAAAGATGGTGACATCATTTTCGAGGGCGACGCTGAAGAAGTGCTCGCGACCGACAATCCAGACGTGCGGTCGTTTATCGATGCGCGGATGGCCGGCGCATGAGACGCTCACAGTTTCTCACCTGGTCGGAGCTCAAGGTCGGTATCCTGGTCACCGTTGGGCTGGCCGTGTTTCTGGTGGCGTTTTTCACGCTCGGTGGTCGGGCCGGCGTTTTTGCTGACAAGTACACGCTGTACACACTGATGCCAGGGGTGTCGGGGTTGCAGAAGGGTGCCCCGGTGCGATTGGCGGGCGTCGGTGTGGGATCGGTTCGAGCCGTTCAGTTCATCGACGCGGGCAACCGGGACAGTCTGAATCAAAGGCTGTTGACCGCATACGGCGACTCACTGCGCGATCGAGCAGTAATTATCGAGTTCGATGTCAACCGCTCGGTTCAGGACAAGGTGACGCGATCGTCGCGTATCAAGATCGGTACCGTCGGCCTGCTGGGCGACAAGTACCTGGACATCGAGGTCGGCGACCCTCGTCAGCCGGTACTCCAAGAGGCCGATATCGTTCTCAACGATGCCCCGATAGACTACGAGGGGTTGATCGCTCGCGCGGCTGAAGGCGTAGAGGAGCTGGTTGGATCGCTCGAGGGGACACGCCAGTTGATCGCCAGCGTGAATACCGGGGAGGGCACCCTGGGTCGGCTTATCCATGACCCCCAACTATACGAAGAGTGGCTCAGCCTCTCGCAACGCGGCTCGTCGCTTCTCGAGAAGGCCCAAACCGGCGACGGAACGCTGCCAGCCCTGCTCAATGACCCGCAGTTGTACGATCAGCTCGTAGCGACAACAACCGACCTGCAAACACTGACGACGAGCATCCGTGAAGGCGAGGGGACGCTCGGCAAGATGGTCCGAGACCCGGAACTATATGACCGTCTCGTACAAACCGTCCGCCAAGGCGAACAGCTGATCGCCGAGATGCACGAAGGCGAAGGCACCGTCGCGCGTCTGATTCGCGATCCCACGTTGTATGAGCGCATCGACAAGTTCGTCGTCGATAGCCAAGAGTTGATGACGGACATCCAGGAGAACCCCAGGAAGTACATCAACTTGAAGGTCTTCTAGAGGGCTGCCGGTCAGCCTGGAGTGGCCGTCTTAGCACTGCTGAGTACGGGAGTTCGCCGGGCCCAGATCATCCCGACCAAACCAAACGCGATCAAGCCGAGCGAGACTAATTGGGCGTCTGTGAGACCCATCGCGACCTCGGGGTTGACCCGATAGAACTCCACCCCGAACCGCTCGATGGCAGCCAACACCAGGAAAGAGAAGAACACCATCCCGTCGGGGAGGCCTCTCTTCCGCAACCACAACAGGAACCCAAAGATCGGCAGGGTGAGCAGTATCTCGTAGATCTGGGTCGGATGTACGGGCACGTCCGTTGGCGGGCTGCCCTCGGGGAACGCCACACCCCAACCCACATCGGTTGGATATCCGTAGTCGTCGCCTACGAGAAAACACCCCACGCGACCCAACATGTATCCAACCGGAACCGCGACTGCGCACGCGTCGACCGCCTGGCGAAGCGGGTACTTCTTCCACGCCAGCCACCCGAGCACCGCCAAGACGCCACCGATCAGACCGCCGTAGAAGGTGAAACCACCGCGGCTAAACAGCGTTCCGATCGGATCCTGAGTCAGTTTCCCACCCTGGGCCAGGGAGGAGGTCACGGTGAAGTCGCCAACGCGGAAGAGGATCGGATACATCTACGTTCAATATATGACGTCGGGTGGTGGTCGCGTCATTCCCAACGATATAAAGATGAAGGGGGTGATCTTCTTCACCGCGGACATTCGATTGACCCGTTTGGCGATACAAAAACGGGCCCGGCTACGTGCCAAGGCCCGTGCGTCATTCTGGTGGAGGCGGTGGGATTCGAACCCACGTCCGAGAGAGGTGCAATAGAAACCGCTACAGGCTTAGTCGGCTGATTTGTGTCCCCGAACGGCCTACCGCCGACGCGCTAGCCGCTGGGCAAGCCCCCATGCGGACCGAAGCCCACGTCTCGCCGTGTCACAGGAGGCCCGTGGCGCGGCCAGCTCACTAAAGTGACGATCCATCCCCCACCGGTGAGCGGCGGTCAGGAGCGGATCGGGCTACGCAGTTTCGTTACGCAGCCAGCGCGAAGTTATCGTTCGCAGCTATCAGTTTCCCAGGACCGTTTAACGTGAGGACCTGAGCTGCACGACCTGCTGTCTCTACCCCATCCTTCCCCGTCGAAGCCTTTCGCCCCCACGAGAATGACAGTCTAGAACACTGCATGAAATATACCCCAACGGCCCTAGAAGTGCCCATCTTTACCCACGAAAAACGGGGGGCATCGCTGCCCCCCGTTCTCCATACAGGCTTGGAAGAGTCGGCTTAGTACATGCCCTCCATGCCACCGCCCGGCATCGGCGGAGCTTTCTCCTCTTCCGGCTTCTCGGTGACAACCGCTTCGGTCGTCAACAGCAGCCCCGCGATCGACGCCGCGTTCTGTAGCGCCGTGCGGCTGACCTTGGTCGGGTCGATGACGCCAGCCGCCATGAGGTCCTCGAACTCCATGGTCTGGGCGTTGAACCCGACGTTCTTCTTCTCGGTCTTGATCTTCTCGACGTAGACCGCGCCCTCGAGACCGGCGTTCTGCACGATCCACTTGGCCGGCTCTTCGAGCGCCTTGCGGACAATCTTGACGCCCAACTGCTCGTCGTGATTCTCAAGCGACAGCTCGTCGAGCGCCTTTTGGGCCCGGATGAAGGCAACACCGCCGCCAGGGACGATGCCCTCTTCGACGGCCGCCCGGGTCGCATGAAGCGCGTCCTCGACACGGGCCTTCTTTTCCTTCATCTCGGTCTCGGTGGCCGCACCGACGCTGATCACCGCGACGCCGCCGGCGAGCTTCGCCAACCGCTCCTGCAGCTTCTCGCGATCGTAGTCGGACGTCGTCGCCTCGATCTGTTGCTTGATCGAGTTGATCCGCCCCTTGATGTCGGCCTGCTTGCCCGCGCCATCGACGATCGTCGTGTTGTCCTTGTCGATCACGACCCGCTTGGCTTGACCCAGGTCCTTGAGCACAACGTTCTCGAGCTTGAAGCCGACCTCTTCGGAGATCACCTTGCCGCCAGTCAGCGTGGCGATGTCCTCGAGCATCTGCTTGCGCCGATCGCCAAAGCCCGGTGCCTTGACAGCCGCCACCTTCAACGTCCCGCGAATCTTGTTGACGACCAACGTCGCCAGCGCCTCGCCTTCGACGTCCTCGGCGATGATCAGCAGCGGCTTGCCCGCTTGCGCGACCTTCTCCAACAGCGGGAGCAGGTCTTTCATCGTCGAGATCTTCTTGTCGTGGACCAGGATGTACGGATCCTCGACCTCGGCTTCCATCTTGTCCGGGTCGGTGATGAAGTACGGCGACAGGTAACCGCGGTCGAACTGCATGCCATCCACGGTCTCCTTGGACGTCTCGAGGCTCTTTGCCTCCTCGACGGTGATGACGCCGTCCTTGCCGACGATCTCCATCGCCTCAGCGATCAGCTCGCCGATCTCAGGATCGTTGTTCGCCGAGATCGTGCCTACCTGAGCGATCTCCTTCTTGCCCTTGGTCGCGACCGAGAGCTTCTCCAGCTCGTCGACCACAACCTCGACGGCTTGATCGATTCCGCGCTTCAGACTCATCGGGTTGATCCCGGCGGTCACCGACTTCAGGCCCTCGCGGAAGATCGCCTGCGCCAGGACCGTCGCCGTGGTGGTACCGTCACCGGCGATGTCCGATGTCTTCGAGGCGACCTCCTTCAACATCTGGGCGCCCATGTTCTCGACCGGATCTTCGAGGTCAACCTCTTTGGCCACCGTCACGCCATCCTTGGTGACCGTCGGCGAGCCGAACTTCTTGTCGAGAACCACGTTCCGACCCTTGGGGCCCAACGTGACCTTGACGGCATCGGCCAGCTGATCGATCCCACGCTTGAGAGCGGTGCGGGCCTGGACGTCGAATTTTAGCTCCTTGGCCATGTCTTCTCTTGCCTCCTACTAGAAAATCGTGATTGAATACCGGGCCCGCATTAGAGCGTGGCCAGGATGTCGCTGTCCTTGATGATCAACAGCTCTTCGCCGTCCACGGTCACCTCGGTGCCGGCGTATTTGCTGTACAAGACACGATCACCCTTCTTGACCTCAGGCGTAATCCGCTCGCCGTTGTCGGCGATCTTGCCCGGACCAACGGCCACGACCTGTCCTTCGTGCGGCTTCTCCTTCGCCGTGTCAGGGATGATGATGCCGCCCTTCTTGGTCTCCTGCTCCTCGAGTGGCTTCACAACCACGCGATCAGCCAGTGGATTGAGATTCCTACCCATCGCTATGCAATCCTCCCGAAAGAGTTTCTCTGCTGAACTTTAGGGTGATTTCACCATCAACGCTGTTAGCACTGATGGTGTGAGAGTGCTAACAAGAATAGTGGAACAACGCTCGTTCGTCAAGCCCGTTGTTCTGCCGATCTGGCAGATGTATCCTCTCCGCCGCGGCGCTCGGCGCTGCCATCCTGAACCCCGGAGACGCTGTACATGCGATTGCTTTTCGTCGGCGATGTGTGTCTCGCCAACATCGACACCAAGACGTTCGCGGTCGATCCCCAGATCGCCGAGGTGCTAGACGGCGCGGATCTTCGAATCGCCAACCTTGAGTCGCCATTGACGATGTCCGAAGAAAAGGCGCCACACCACCCCATCAACATGAAAGCAGAACCTCGTGCCAGCCAGATTCTCGACGCGTTCGATGTCTTCTCGCTGGCCAACAATCACATCCTCGATTACGGAGAGATTGGGCTCGCTGACACGATCAAATTCCTGCGATCTGAGAACAAGTCGCACTTTGGCGCCGGTCTCGACGAACGGGCCGCAGTGACCCCCCTGTATCTAGACCGGCCTGAGCGCAGGCTCGCGTTTTTTGGCTTATCGCGTTGGTACCACGCGGGGCCATCCAAAGCCGGCACCGCCCCTGACCGCGTCGGGAAGCTCGAGAGCGAGATACAGAGGGCCAAGAGAGACAACCGCTTTGTGATCGCCTGTCCTCACTGGAACTACGAATACGTCGATTTCCCATCGCCTGACAGCGCGAGACTCGCGCATCGCCTGATAGACGCCGGCGTGGACTTGATCGTGGGATCCCACCCGCATGTCGTTCAGGGATACGAGCGGTATCGGGACAAGCTCATTTTCTACAGCCTGGGCAACTTCGTATTTCACAATGATGAGCGTGAGCTGGCCGAAGTTTCACAGGTCGCGCAATTCATCAGACCAGGTTCTCTTAACCAGACCTGTATCTTGTCGATCGAGCTGGACGAGCACGGGGTCGTGGATCACGAACTAATCCCGGTCCACTCGGACAACACAGGGCTCCGGCCTCAGACGCCAGAGCGATCTTCAGCTTTCTTGGGCAGGATGGAGGCGATTTCCCGGCCGCTGGAGAATCGTGCTGAGCAACGACGGCTCTTCTATCGACAGGCCACTCGGATATCCCAGAAGTCGAGCACCACCCTGCTAGTGGTCCTTCGACAACAGGGGCTGCTCAGCTTAATCCGAGTGCTGTTCGGTATCCGGAAGCAGGACTTGAAGATCGTCGCTTACTCGATACTGCTTCGATTGGGCCTAATGCCAAAGGCCACGTCTTCACGACCAGCCCATGAGTAAGAGATCCCTGTTCACAATCACGTTCCTGGCCGGCTTAGGATTGCTGATCGGTTTGCTCGTGTGGCAAGGGCTCGGCACGATCGCGGAGCTTTTTGTCGCAGCAGGATGGCCAATTCTGCTTTTGCCGCTGTTCTTCGTGCCGAACATAATCCTGAGCAGCATCGGATGGTGGTTGCTCTTCCGAGCCGAAGCAAGACCCCGCTTACGGACGGTCTCGCGATCGATGTGGGTGGGGTTCGCGATGGAGGGCCTGCTGCCGCTGGGAGCCCTCGGCGGCAAACTCGTCAGGGTGCGAATGCTGATGCAGCGCGGTGTGCGAGGCGTGGATGGTGCCGCTTCAGTCATCGCGGACACGACGGTCAACGGTTTGGCTCTGGCCCTTATCGCCCTGGTAGGCGTCACATCACTCGTTTTCCTGAAAGCCGAAGGTCGCTTGGTGCTTTGGGCGATTGCCGGCACCGGCGCACTGGCTGTGTTGATCGCCGGTATCCTCTACCTCCAGCACTCCGGTGTCATCGGATACGTTGCCAGGATCACGGCCAAGCGGAGCGAGAAGGCATACGTCCGCGGTCTGGCGCAAAACGCTGAGGAAATCGAGGCCGTTCTCAAACTCCTCTACGCCAAGGTGGGCCGGGTCGTCGTTGCTGGCCTGCTGAAGTTCGCCGGACACCTCCTGCTGGCGGGTGAAGTGTGGCTAGCGCTCTACCTGATGGGGCAACCTGTTTCTCCGTTGGAGGCGGTCGTGCTGAGAAGCCTCAACCTGGCGCTCATGTTCGCCGTCGTTCAGCTGGTGCCGCTTGGCTTTGGCGTTCAGGAGGGTGGATACATCGCATTTGGGGCACTGCTCGGGCTCCCACCGGGTGTGATGCTAGCCGTATCGCTAGCGACGCGAGCCCGGGATCTCATCATCGGCGTTCCGGCGTTGATCAGCTGGCAGTTGTCCGAAGGTGCGGCCTGGCGCCGCGCGGACCGAGCTACGCCGTAGAGGGTAACAGCCTCTCGTACCCCCAGCCGATCCCCTTCAGCGTCAGGTCGGGGTCGATGAGATCGACCGAGCGGCAATCCGGGCCGACAACGCCAGACAATCCCCCGGTGGCGATCACCCGCGCGGTTGGGTCCCACTCTTCGCGGATCCGCGCGACCAGCCCGTCGACCATCGCTACCGCCCCACCGTAGACACCGATCTGCACGTTGGCGACGGTGGTCTTACCGATAAACGACTGCGGGTGTGAACGCGCAATGCGTGGCAACAGCGCGGTCGCCCCAGTGAACGTCTCGAACCCGCTTTCGATCCCGGGTGCGATGATGCCGCCCAAGAACGCGCCATCCACGGAGACGACGTCAAAGTTGGTCGCGGTACCGAAATCGACCACGATCGCCGCCCCAGGGTACCCCAGATGGACAGCCAACGTGTTCGCCACGCGGTCCGGTCCGACCTGGGCGGGTTCATCTACATCGAGCCGAATTCCAAGCGCAGAAGCGTACCGAAATTCGTGTGGTTCGATCCCGAGGTGCTTCTCGATCGCCTCGGCCAGAAGCGCAGTTAATGGTGGTACAACTGAGGCTAGACAGGCCGCCGTCGGAGTGTTGTCCGCATCGTGGCCATCACTCAACAGCGCCCGGAGCAGTGCGCCGACCTCGTCTGGCGTGCGGTGACGGTTGGATCCGATGCGCCAGCGGCGCACGATCGCGCCACCGCTCTCGCGGATGCCAAGGACAGTGGACGAGTTTCCTATGTCTGCGACGAGGAGCATCGGCTCAAGATACCGCTAGCCGCCGGCGGCGGCGCGAACCCGATGGGCGTCGCCGCTAGCGAACGTGGTCGTGCCGGTTGCAGTCTCGAGCACCAACTCGCCTGAGGCCGTCAAGCCTCTGTATCGACCGGTATAGACCTGACCGGCTGATTCGACCTCCAACTCGACCCCAGACCTCCAAACGTCGCGCTCCGGCCACCGCGCGAGCATGCCCGGTACCGATGAGGCCCCGCTCTTTAGCACGCCGACCGCAGCTTCGAGCAGCGACTCGGCAACCGCTTTACCACCTGGCCAATCGGACCACTGATCGACTAGTGCGGTAGCGGTCCCAGCGACGTCTTCGGGAACGACTCGTACGTTGGCGCCAACGCCGATGAGAAGTGCTCCGCGCGCCGGCCAGCGGGAGGCCAACATACCGGCCCACTTACGGCCCGCGATGTAACCATCGTTAGGCCACTTGCAGCGTGCCGAAGGACCCCCGTGTCCCTCCACTGTCTCCGCCCAGGCGAGCTGAAGCGCAGCTAGAAGCGCCGGCGGAAACTCCTCCGAAGGATCAGGCCAGGCGATCGTCGCGTGCAAGTTCCCGCTCGGGCTCGCCCAGTGTCGACTCTCGCGACCGCGGCCCAGAGATTGTCGTTCAGCGATGTGAATCGCCGGCAGCAGACCTCCATCGGCCCGCGCCACATCCATCGTCGACGTTACATCCGCGTACGTAACGACCCGGACGCCCAGCTTCTGGCCCAGCCGGCCAGCGCTCAACCCAAGCGGCTCTATCGCCTCTCGATCAGACATGATAAGTCGAGTGCTGGAGCGGAATGCGTGAGCGCACCGACCGAGATCCAATCAACGCCTGTTGTGGCGATCGAACGTACCGTGTCGAGTCGCACGTTACCGCTGGCCTCGATCAGAATCGCAGCGTCAGCAGCCCGAATGCGCTCTACTGCGACCCTCAGATCGTCGATTTCGAAGTTGTCGCACATGATACGATTGGGGCGACTGGCCGATGCCAACGCCGCGTCCACCTCAGCCAATGACGCGACTTCGAGCTCGACCGGTTGACAACCGGTATTGACAGCAGCGACCCGCTCCAGGGCCGCCGAAATACCACCGGCAGCGGCGAGGTGATTTTCCTTGATCAAGTAGGCGTCGTACAAACCCATGCGGTGATTGTGTCCGCCGCCGGCGGCTACCGCGGCTTTCTCGAGCATCCTCCAACCGGGTGTGGTCTTCCGGGTGTCAACGATCTTGGCACCCGTCCCGTCGACCGCGTCAACGAACTCGGCGGTAAGGGTCGCGATGCCAGACAAACGCTGGAGAAAGTTGAGCGCCGTCCGCTCAGCCACCAACAACGAGGCGAACGAGCCGGTGGCAGTCACCACGGCCGTCTCTGACTCGACCCGTTGCCCGTCAGCGGTCTCCAGCACGACCGCGACTTCCGAATCGACCTGATGGTACGTCTCGGAGACCGCGCCCAATCCCGCGATCACGCCACTCGACCGCGCCACGATTCTGGCTTGACCGACGATGTCTGTGGGAACGGTGGCAGCGGTCGTGACGTCACCCTGACCGACATCTTCCACCAGCGCGATCCGAACAAACGGCGACCAAGCCGACGACCCCCGGCTCTCTTTGTGATCGCTCAACTCGCCACCCTCAATAAGTACGCGCCAAATGCCACCGCCAGGGTCCAGCAATAGATGCCAAACCGATCAAAACGACCGACTTGAATGATGCGAAAGACGATCGCCATGGCGATCAACGCGCTGGTAAACGCGGCCGCCGTCCCCCACACATAGGCCGCCGACCCACCGTCGATCGCCGACTGGATGGTGTTCGTCTCGAGGACGACAGCGCCTGCGATCGCCGGCACCGCGAGCAGAAACGCAAACTCGGCCGCGGCGTACGGGGCGACACCCAACCATAGCGCGGCCACGATCGTGACGCCGGACCGGCTGATGCCCGGCATCAGAGCCACCGCCTGGGCGCAGCCGATTATCCAAGCCGCCAACCAGGTAGGCTCGGGCCGTTCCACCGATCTCATGTCGGGTCGTGCCTTGAACCGCAACGACAGCAGCACGGTCCCGGTAACGGCCAGCGACACCGCCACCGTCAGCGGCGTCTCAAAGGCGCGCTCCACAACACCACGAAAGACGATCGCGGCGATCACAATCGGCATCGTCGCCAGTACCAGCTTCCCCATGTAGCTGACTTCGGCCCTGAGAATGATCTCGGCCACGCGGTGGCGAAAGTAAAACAACACCGCCAATAATGTGGCGCCGTGAACCGCGATCTCGAACGGTAATGGTTGCGTATCCAGCCCAAACAGCGTCCGGCCGATGACCAGGTGACCGCTCGAAGAGACAGGCAGGAACTCGGTCAATCCCTGTATGATGCCCAACACGAACCCTTGAAGCGCGGTCATCGTGCGGACTCCCATATGGCAAGCACACTCTCGAACCCGTCGACCGCTGGCGTCGCCCGGTAGTCGCCTTGGTTGCGGAACCAAGTCTCCTGACGCTTGGCGTAGTGTCGGGTCGCACGATCGATTTCGCGAACAACGTCGTCACGACCGCACTGACCAGCAAAGAACGGCCACCACTCCTGATAGCCGATCGTGTCGAGACCGGCCGTCTCGGGGCTGAGCCCGGCATCAAAAAACCGCCGTGCTTCAGCCTCCAGACCAAGTTCGAGCATCGCGGCCAGGCGTTTCGTGATGCGCTGATGAAGCTCAGTTCGTGGGCGCGTCAACCAAACCGCCACGTGCGGTCGGATCTCATAGATGCCGGTTACTTGTCTCGACATCGGTTCGCCGGTCAGCAAGTAAACCTCCAGCGCGCGCTCGACCCGCTGGCTATCGTGTGGGTGCAACCGAGCCGCTGTCGCTGGGTCGACGGCAGCCAACGCGGTGTGCCGCTCGCGCTCCGGAATGGTTTCGATCCGGGAGCGCGCTCGTGCCCGATCTTCGGTCCCTGATCCTTCATCGAGGGGCTCTAGCTGACCGGCCAACGCGGCCAAGTAGAACCCCGTGCCACCACACACCACCGCTGTTCGACCGCGTGCCTGGATGTCGATGATCGCACTCTGAGCGTCACGTGCATAGTCGGCCGCGCTGTATGCAGCACCGACATCGACAACGTCGACCATGTGATGTGGCACCGCGCGACGTTCATCAGCGGTCGGCTTCGCCGTACCGATATCGAGGCCACGATAAACCTGGCGTGAATCGGCAATGACGATCTCCCCATTCAGCTCCGAGGCGATCCTGATCGCGACATCGGTCTTCCCGACGGCGGTGGAACCAGCTATGACGAGGTACGCTGAGTCGGTGTTCATCCAGTGAACGATCAATGCCGACCGAACTGGCGGTTCAGATCCTCAAGGGCGATCTGCACCACTGCCGGGCGGCCGTGCACATCATCATACGGCAGCTCGGTGGCGAACAATCGATCGATGACTTCACCCATCTCGGTCTGTGTTAGTGGTTGGCCGGCTTTGATCGCTGCCTTGCAGGCGAACAGTCGCGCAACCCGTTCGTGCTGATTCATGTCAGCGCTACCGGCGCCCGGGTCGGACAAGTCATCGAGCAGATCGGCCAACGCCGTCTCGGCATCGAACGCATGCCGGAATGCCGGAACGGCCGAGATCGCGATCGAGTCACCGCCAAACGGTTCGACCTCGAATCCCAGCCGTTGGATCAGACCTCGATACGACTCCCAGGTCGCAAACTGCTCGGGCGTCAAGTGCAGTACTGTCGGGAACAACAGGCGCTGGCCGGGACGCGGTTCCTCGCGAATGTCCCCGATGACCTCCTCGTAGAGAATGCGCTCATGGGCCGAATGTTGATCGATGAACACGACACCGGTCGTCGTCTGCGCCAGGATATAGCGGTTGTGGAGTTGCCACACCGACGGCAGCACCTCGCGATCGATAACGTCGGTGGACTCTGCTTCCGGTCCGGTGATCCGACCAGCGATTGCGCCGTCGGCTGCCGGCGATTCCTCGTCTTGGGGATCCACACTAGGCGCTCGGCGGGGACTCGCGCGGCGTCCAGACAGGAACAACCCCAGCTGCCCCGGATCGGGCGGGCCGGTCTCGGCCACGCGATCGATGTGGGGTCTCACCGGCCGAGCCGCGACGTGGCCCGCGCCCAGCGCTGCTCGAACAGCTTCCTCCACCGCGTGAGCGACCTGTGCTCCGGACCGCAGCCGTACTTCGCGCTTCGAAGGATGCACGTTGACGTCAACCTGATTCGGGTCGATCTCGATGAACAGATAAAGGTCGGGCCTGGCCCCGGCCGGCAGTGTTGAGCGATAGCCGCTTAGTGCAGCACGCACGAGCTCGCTCGCGTCCACCGGTCGCCCGTTTACGAACACGAACTGTCGTCGTCGCCCCGCACCAGCTGCCGCTGCCCGCTGAACCAGGCCGCGAACGGTCACTGTCGATGCACTGTCACCCATCGGCAGCAGCGTGTTGACGTAAGCAGGTCCGTGCAACGAGGTAAGCCGCTCCGGCAATGTGCGCGCAGGCGGGAGATCGAGGATGCCGCGCCGGCCATGAGTTACCCGCCAGCCTACCTCGAGACGGGCGAGCGCAAGCTCGAGCATCCGCCGCACGTTGTTCGCCTGCTCGGTGCTGTGAGTTTTCAGAAACTTTCGTCTCGCAGGCGTGTTGAAGAACAACCCTCGCACGTCAACGGTCGTGCCGCGGCCCCGGGCGATCGGCTCCACGGATGCAATCTCGCCACCGTCCACGCGAATCCGGGTCGCCTCGCCACCACCCTCGGGTGCGGTTTCGAGCGTCACCCGGCTCACCGCGGCGATCGACGGCAATGCTTCGCCCCGGAAGCCCAGCGTTTCGATCCGATCGAGGTCCCCGGCCGCCTTGATCTTACTGGTGGCGTGACGTTCAAACGCCTGTACCGCGTCGTCACGTACCATACCAAAGCCGTCGTCCGCCACCGTGATCCTCTCGAGTCCGGCTGATTCGAGCGTGATCTCGACCCGGGACGCAGCCGCATCGAGCGCATTGTCGACCAGTTCCTTGACCACCGATGACGGCCGTTCAACGACCTCTCCGGCGGCGATCTTGTTTACGACGCCCTCGGGGAGAACGTGTACGCTGGCCATCACGACATCCTGCATTGTGGGGAGTTCTATCGGAGAATCGAATCTAGCCCGCCCAGTCGATCCGCAGCCACCCACCCGGCGGGAAGATCGGGCGCCTTGACCCGCGCACCCTCGACATTCGACTCGAGTACCCTCACCACGCTGCCTTCACTAACGCTGGCGATCGGGGGTCCACCCGGTTCCGCCGATAGCGCCAACGTCTCCAGCGCTATGGCTTGGTCTCCTCGGTTGAGCAGCACGCCGTGTCCCGCGGCGACGATACCGATCGTGATCGCGACCGCGAGCGCCATGACTCCCAACCGGTTCACCCACCGACGTCGACGACCCACGACGAGCAAACTCACGCCCAACGTATTGGCGACAAGGAGCAGCGTTAGCACCTCGTCCAGCCGCATCCAGCTCAAGACCTCGGCGAGTGGCGACTCACCATCGGGCGGGTTGCTGAGCTCGACACTCAACTGTTTCAGATCGCGCCGAATCGCGCGATCACGCGGCGATAGAATGACAGCGCGCCGGTAGTGGAGCAGCGCTTCGCCGCGAGCACCCAGTCGCCACAGCGCGGCCGCCATATTGGCTTCAAGGTCGGGATCCGCATGCGCGCGGAGGAGGTCACCGTACGTCGCGGCGGCGCGCTCGAAGGCTCCGGCGCGATACGCTTGATTCGCCGCGTGCCAGCGAGTCACCGGATCCGCGCTCTCTTGCGCCTGAGCGAGAACTACCGAAAGAACGAAGGGTGATAGCAACAACAACGTGGCCATCGTCCCGCGGCTCGAATCACGGCGCTCGATGCTCAGGATCGCAACCAACCGTTCGAGCGGCGTGACCGCGTCGACCAGTTCCCCACCGCCGTAGGCAGTCGCCTCGAGAGCGCGGCGGGCCTCGGCGGCTGCCTGAGCGGCACCCGCCGGCCAGTCCCCCTTCCAGGCGATCCGTGCTGATTCAAGGGCCGCGATTCCGCTTCGGGCACTGTCGGGATCCCCGGACACGATCGCTTGGCGCGCGTGTTCTAGACCGGCGATCGCCTCTCGCCGGCTAAAGCTGCTTCGCTGCCGACGATTCACCCGACCCGCGGCCGCGGCCCCCAACCACGCTAGCCATGGCGCCGTGAGCGCAAACCAGTAGTCGGCCCGACCGGCGAGCCCGCGAGGTCGGGGTGCCCGCGGTCGCCGTGCCGGAACGTCGGTGTCGAAGACGAGGGCACCACTTCTATCTCGCCCAGCGCCAACGTATCCACTCCGTACGCTCCAGCCTTCGGATCGAAGTACACGAGCCGCGCTGCGCCCAGGTCGAGTTGACCCGGTACTTGCGGCGATAACAGATAACGAAAGCGGGCCTCGCCGTTCACCGTCCGACGCGCGATCTCGGTTTTCGTTTCAACGGTCGGAGCCCGAACGACGACATCTGGCCAAGCCGGTAGGACCGGTGCACCGATCGCCGTGGGGTTTCCGACACCACGCACTCTGAGCTCGAGCTCGATCGGCACCCCCGCCGGGATCGCCGATCGCCCGATCTCGCCTTCGAGCGCATACCGACCCACCGCACCATCGAAACCGGCTGGAGCTTCGCCCGGCAGTGAGTCAGCAGTCACCACCAATGGATCCGTTTCCAATGTCCGCACACCGGTTCGGCGCCACCATTCGCGAGGGTCGGGTTCGACGATGCGCACCGATGCTGAGCGGATCTCGTGCTCGCCGGCGGTCAGCGGAAACAGCGCGTAATGAAAGCGTTGCACCCGATAGGTCCGACCGCCGATTTGCTCGGTGCTCAGGACCGGTTCGGGATCGAGCTCGATGCGCCAGAATCCGGGCGTGTCGGGTGGATCGTAGTCTGGGCTCTCCGCCAGCGGCGCTCGCGGATCGTGATAGAAAGCAAACGTCAGCGTCACCTGCTCACCCACGTATGCGTGATCGCGGTCGACTCGCGCGGTGACGAAAAACTGTGGCGGCCCCCCTTCGGTCGGCTCTCCTTCGCGCCGCCCGAGCCGCCAACCCTCTCCTCGATCGACCACTTCCAGATCGAGAGCTGAAGTGACCAGCGATCGATCCCCGACCCTGACCTCCAGTGGAGGAATGCGCATCGTACCGGCATCCAAGGGTTGGAGCGTAAACCGGTGCACGATGACACGTCGAACACGAGTCCCCACTACCTGCACCTGAGATGCCCGGCTACGGCCAACGACGACCGCTGGGAGTCGAGGCAGATCGGGCTCCTCCACGGGTGTCGCGAGAGCAGGCGGCTCGATCTCTACCACCAGATCCACTGTCTCGCCCAGCGAGATCTGGGATGATTCGAGCCGCGCGGTTACCCTGGCGGACGGGTCATCCTGGGCCGCCGCGTTCGTCGCCGCCGCGAAACTCGTGACCAAAAGCCAGGCGCCAGCGATGACCGGCTTTGAACTCACCAGGCGGGTCGATCCGATCGACGAGCTTGTTCGTTGCCCTCGCCGCGTGCCAGCGCCTCTCGCTCTTGCGCCGCCAGTGCGTCGAGCAGCCGTTCGGCCTCGCCGCGCGTCATGTTGCGCGGTGAGCCGGCTCCACCGCTCGATGGTGGTTGCATACCCCGGCCGCCTCCACCAGGGCCACCACCCGCTCCTCCACCCCCACCGGTCGCACCGCCCCCACCACCACCGCCAGCCGCTTGATCCCGGCGGCGGAGCGCCAACTCGAGATTGTGTTTGGTATCCATGTCATCGGGGTTGCGCAACAAAGACTCGCGGTATGCCGCCACGGTACTGTCCCAGTACCGCTGACTATCGTCCGGATCGGCGACGTCGATCTCCTCGGCGATCCGAAACCTCCCGTTGCCTGCGTTGTACCATGCCTCGGAGGCCCGTCCACGCGTGCCGGCGGTGCGCGCCGCTACGGCGTGGCTGCCAGTCGCTTCTCGAAACTCGCCAAGTCGATACGCCGCGTTGCCGCGATTGTACGCATCCTCTGGCTTGGCATCCGCTGCGCGGTCGATCTGACGCCACGTTGTCAGTGCGTCGCTATATCGTCCTTCTTCGTACATCTCCTCGGGTCCGCTCGCTCGGCCCATCGCTAGCGCCAAGACCGCTGCCACCATCACGGTCGCCGGCTTCGGCCGCCAACTGATCGCGCCGAACCCGAGCAACGTCTCCAACCCGAGGGCGATCAGGGCTATGACTAGCGGCCACCGATACCGGTCTGCGCGGCGCTGGGACTCGCGTCCGATCGAGCGACCGGTATCGAGTGCCTGCAGCCGACCGATCAAGGCAGGCAGATCCCCATCGCCCGCTTCAAGCGCGATAAACCGCCCGCCGGTCTCGTCCGCCACCCGTTCGAGCTTTTCTCTATCGAGCCGTGAAATCACTGGCTGGCCGCGGTCCTCGACCCACCGATCTGTACCAGCTGGTATCCGTGCGCCATCATCGGTACCGATGCCGATCACGTTGATCTCGATACCGCGTCCGCGTGCCGCGCGTGCGACCGATTCCAACCCACCGCTGTGATCTTCGCCGTCGGATAGCAAGACGATCGTTCGCCCGGGTGCGTTGTCAGGGGGGAAGGCATCGAGTGCCGACCCGAGTGCCCGACCCAGATCCGTGCTCGGGTCACTAACCCAATCCGGACCGACAGACGACAAATAGAGATCGATCGCCGCGGCATCACGCGTCAACGGGACGACGAGTGCGGCCTCGCCAGCGAAAATCGCCAATCCGCTCTCGGCGGTCGGCAGGGTAGCCAGTATCTGCCGGATGGCGAGCTTTGCGCGCTCGAGTCGGCTCGGCTCGACGTCTGTGGCCAACATGGAGCGCGAAACATCAAGCGCGAACACGACCTCCTGTCCCACCGGCAACGGCGCGACACGTTCGGTACCCCAGCGGGGCCCGGCGACCGCTAACACGAGCGTCGTCAACGACAATACGAGCAATACGCCACGCACCTGTCGACGCCTGGCCGGCAGCGGTTGCGTTCGACCCCGAACGGGCGCTTCCGAGAACGCGTCGAGCGCGCGCTGACGCCGATTGAATGACCACACGATGGTGGCGATAACGACGGGCACCAGCATCAGCGCCATCAACCACTCGGGTCGTGACCAATCGACGGCATCAAACATCACGGAAGCCTCCGGAACAGGGTCGCGCGCAGCGCACCCTCGAGCATCACCAAACCCAGCGTGGGGATCAAGAACCACAAGTATCGATCGAGACGCACGACCGGCCGACGACCAGTCAGGGGTGACCGCTCGAGCCGATCGATCTCGGCATACACCTGATTCAAGGCTTGCGGATCAGTGGCCCGGTAGTATCGGCCTCCGGTGCGCGTCGCGATCTGTTGCAGTGTCTCCTCGTCTATGCGTACTACGACGCGGACATAACGTCGGCCGAACCGTGGGTCTTCGAGCAAGTACGGCGCCTCCCCGGTCGTGCCGACACCGATCGTGTAGACGCGTACGCCGATAGCGCGAGCGGTTTCAGCAGCGGTGAGCGGATCCACCTGACCGGCGTTGTTGACGCCATCGGTCAACAGGATCGCGACCTTGCTTCGAGCGTCCGAGGCGCGGAGGCGGTTGACCGACGTGGCGAGCGCGGTACCGATGGCGGTCCCCTCAGCGAGGCCGCCTATTCTCACCCGACCGATCGCTTCGGCGAGCGCACCGTGATCGAGCGTAAGCGGCGTCTGGGTCACCGCTTGGCCGGCAAACGTCACCAGCCCGATGCGGTCCGACGACCGACCCCCGATGAAATCGGCGGCTGCCTGTTTGGCCACTTCAAGCCGGTTCCGAGGTTGGAAGTCTTCAGCCTTCATGCTTCCTGACGCGTCGATCGCCATCACGATGTCGACCCCTGACGTCGTGAGTGGCTTGCCGGCAGCCAACTCCTGTGGTCGCGCCATCGCAACCACGCACCCGATGAACGCCAGCGTCCGCAGCAGCGATGGAACCGCTCGCAATCGCTGTCGCCAGCTCTGGGGCAATGCGCCAACAGTCGCCAGAGCGGGTAGGACGAGTGCTCGCCGCCGGTTCCGGCGTTGCCAATACCAAGCCAACGGCAACGCTATCAGAAGCAGCAGCCACGCCGGGCTGGCGAGCGTCCAGTTCCCAAAGCTCAGCGGTACGGGGTTCACGATGCCGCCTCCTCGGCCTCGAGGATCTCGGGGGGCTGCCGCGTCTGCACAAGCCGATCGACGCACTCGAGTCCGGTGCGCGCCAGTCGCGGCACTTCGCCAGGTTCGGGCGCGAGGCGTGCAAACTTGACCAGATCGACAGCTGACAGCAGCGAGGCCAGCGCAGGACGAATCGGCCGCCAACGCTCGGGCAGCGTAGGCAGCAACTCGAACGTGGTCCGCTCTCTAGCCGAGACCGCCCACCCATCGGTCAAGTACACGCGCACGATCTCGCCGATCTCTGCCGCTGCGACGATGCGACGACCGGGAGACGGTGGTTCCTGCTGCAACGACTCGAGCTGCCGTCGCGCGATCTGGTAAGCGTCCGGACGCACCTGCGGGAGCTCATCAATTTGACCACGTCGACGCCACCACCACCAAGCGAGCAGCGCGAGTGCAATCAACAGGCCGAGCAGAATCCAAAACCACAGTGAGATTCCACCGCTAACCCATAGCGGCTTGATGTCCGCCAACAGGGTATCTCCGGGCGCCAATACGGAAGCCACCTGTATCGTGTCGGCGTAGACCGGCACGCGCAGGGTGTCGCCTTCGGCTGTTGCAACACCCGCCCTGACGGTTGGCAACACGAAAGGTCCGGGACGGAACAGCGCCACTCTGAGCCTCAGCTGACCGTCTTGGCGAGCACTCTCCAAGACTGCGAGCTCGGGATGCTCGCCGTACGCCTCAACCAGTGTCTCGGGCAACAAGTAGTGCCCACGGGGGCCGCTCGTCTGGACGGTAACCCAGACCGCATCGCCGACGGTCAGGCTGTCGCCCGCTGTGCTTGCGGTCGGCGTGTCCGGCACCACTTGGATGCGAACCGCCGCCGAGTCGGCTTCCTGCGCAACCAGTGTGACCGGCTGGACAACCACCGCCAACGCCAAGACCAGCCGCCGCAACTTCATCGTTTCTGCGTCCTCAGTGGTCGTCCGCGCCGGCGCTCGCGGCGTTCAAAGAACCGCCTCAACGGCTGGACGTAGTCGGCCAGAGTGTCGATTGGCACCATATCCACACCTGCTTTTTGGAACATCCGCGTGCGATCGGTCTCCACCCGCTCGGCCGCGGAAGCGTACGCCTCCCGAACGCGCGGCGAACCGGTATCGAGCCAACGACGGGCCCCGGTCTCCGGTTCGACGACTTCGATCAGTCCCACGTCGGGCAGCTCGTGATCGCGGCGATCGGAGAGCGTCAGCGCCACCACGTCATGTCGAACCGCCAAGGCTGCCAGCGCCCGCTCGTAACCGATATCGAGAAAATCCGATAGCAAGAAGATCACGCTCCGGCGATGAAGCACCCGCGAGAGAAACTCGAGCGCACCCACCAGGTCCGTACCGCGGGCCGGAGGATCGAACGACAGGATATCGCGGACCAACCGCAGCACGTGGGTTTTTCCCTTGCGCGGTGGGATGTACCGCTCGATGCCCTCGGCAAACAACAGGGCCCCCGCGCGATCGTTGTTGCGATTCGCGGCCAACCCGAGAACAGCTCCAATCTCGGCCGCGCGCTCGCGCTTTAGCGCGCCCTGTGTTCCGAATCGTGTCGAGGCACTGCCGTCGACCGCCAGGATCACCGTCAACTCACGTTCCTCGACGAATTGCTTGACGTACGGAGTGCCACGCCGCGCGGTCACGTTCCAGTCGATTGCCCGTACGTCATCTCCGGGTTGGTACTCGCGCACATCGGAAAACTCCACCCCGCGCCCCTTGAAGACGCTGGTGTACTCTCCCGAGAAAATGTCGTTAACGAGATGTCGGGTTTGGATCTCTAGCAGCCGGACCGTCTTGGCCAGCTCCGAGACGCTCACGGCACGTCGAGGTGCTCCAGCAACCGGTCCAGGACGGAGTCGGGATCGACTTCTTCCGCCTCCGCCTCATAGGTCAGCAGGAGCCGGTGCCGCAAGACATCACGCGCGACGGCCTTTACGTCGTCCGGGACCACGTAGCCACGACCGTTCAAGAAGGCGCGTGCTTTGGCGGCCTTTGTAAGGAATATCCCGGCTCGGGGCGAGCCACCGAACGCGATCCACGGCTCGAGATCCTCGAGCCCAAAACGAGTCGGGTGACGGGTCGCCTCGACCAAGTCGAGGATGTAGCTGAGGACCTTGTCATCGACGTATAGGCCGGCGACCACCTCGCGGGCGTGCAAGATCTGCTGGGGTCCGATCACCGGGCGCACATCGGGTGTTTCGATGGCTGTCATCCGCTCGATGATTTGGCGCTCGTCGTCGCGTTCAGGATATCCGACTCGAAGCTTGAGCATAAACCGATCGACTTGCGCCTCTGGCAACGGATATGTGCCCTCGTGTTCGATCGGGTTTTGAGTAGCAAGTACCAAAAACGGGGCCTCGAGATGGTAGGTGGTCTCGCCAAGCGTAACCTGTTTCTCCTGCATCGCCTCGAGCAACGCTGACTGCACCTTCGCCGGTGCGCGGTTGATCTCGTCCGCTAGCAGAAGGTTGGTGAATACTGGTCCACGGTGGACATCGAACTCGCCACGTTGGGGGTGATAGATCGTCGTGCCGACCAGATCGGCTGGTAGCAGATCGGGCGTGAACTGGATGCGTTGAAAATCACAATCGACGGCACCGGCCAACGATCGGACAGCGAGTGTCTTGGCTAGGCCCGGAACTCCCTCGAGCAGTACGTGACCATCGGCCAGCAAACCGATCAACAGTCCGTCCAGCAATGCGCGCTGCCCTACGACGACCCGCGCGATCTCCTCCAACAAGGTTGAAGCGAACGCATTCTCGCGAGCGATCCATGCGTCCTCTCAATACCGGTGCAGCCGCGTCAAAGTTCCGGCGCCGCGGCGTATCCTGCCGAGGTCAACGAAGATAGAGAGTCGCCGATTCCACACGCCACCCACCCGAAACACACCGCGCGGTGACCGTCCCCAGTCGATCCGTACGATAGACGTCGACATCGGCTCGATCGAGGCGCTCTAAGACCTCAACGTGTGGATGCCCGTGGCGGTTGAGTGCGCTCACCGAGACGACCGCGGCGATTGGTTTCACACGAGCGAGCCAACCCGTCGTGGTCGAGTGCCGGCTGCCATGGTGGCCAACGTGGAGCAGACCCGCCCGCAACGAGTCACCGAGGGTCGTCGCCAGCGCCGCCTCGGCTCGCGCGCCGATGTCCCCGGTCAGGAGGACGCGACATCCAGCGTAACTCATCAAGAGAACAATCGATGCGTCGTTGGCACTCGTCGCCGACCCAAACCGATCGCTCGGGACCCAGTCATTCTGGGGATGAAGGACATCTACTTTGACCGCTCCTTGCTGCAAGTGATCAGGGGCTCTGAGTTGGACCGCCGTAGTTGCGGGGTGACTCCCGACCGTAGCCAGCAACCGTATGTAGGCCGGGTTGTCGCCGAGGGCTGCGGCGCTCCCCCACCGATCGACTCGCACTCCGTCGATAACAGTCGCCGCGCCACCCACGTGGTCGAGATCTGGGTGCGTCGAAATCAGCCATCGCAGGCGGTCGATCCCCTGGGCTCGGAGGTATGGCAATACGACGCTCCGCCCCGCATCGCCGCTCGGGTACGCGGGCCCAGCGTCTACCAGCCACGTCGCTCCGTCTGGAAAGCGAATCACGATCGCGTCACCCTGCCCGACGTTGAGCCAGGTCACTTCCAGACCCTCGATTGGCTGTCGATGACCGCCCAGAGATAGCGCCACGATCACGGCTCCCACACCCCACCCGGCAAGCGGCTGATCTCGCAGAAGCAGCACAGCCGCAACGATCAACCCGGCAAGCAGGACGATGGGCCAGGTCCCGGGGCCCGGCACCCACACCGAGAAAAGCGACGCCACACCAACTATCGTGACCTCCAACAGCGCAAGCGCCAGCGATGCCGTGGTGGCGAGCGGGCCGGCCACCTGTCCCAAACCCAACGCGTCGGCGATCAGCGCGAGCCAAGCGAGCGGCAGCCCGACCGCTGCGAGCGGGACCGCCACCGGATTCACGAGGAACCCAGCCGGCGCCACCCAGCCGAACGCGCTCGCTTGAACCGGCAGCGTACCCAAGCTCGCGGCGCCGGTCGCCACGACCGAGGTGACGATTCCGCGCTGAACCGTAGCCAACGCACCGCGAGTACGCCGGGTTCGGAGAGCGCGCCCAGCCCCCATACCCCAAATCAGTAAACCAGCCACGGCGCTGAACGAGAGCGCGAAACCGAGATCGAACAGATCCAGCGGGCGCCACGCGAGCATCGCAACTGCAGCCAACCCCCACACTTGCCACATCGACACCTTCCGCTCGGCTGCGCGAGCCCACAGAAGCGACGCGGTCATCGTGGCGGCGCGAATCACCGAGGGCCGCCCACCAACCAACATGGCGTATCCGACCAAGATCAGCGTGGCTGCGCTCGCACGGCGACCCGGGCCCCACCCTATGAGACCGAGGCCAAATGCCAACAGCCAGGCCAGAAAACCGACGTGCAGCCCCGAGACCGCCAGTAGGTGCAAAGCGCCAGACGCCGCAAACCCATCGACGAGCGCGGGTGGCAGATCCGTACGATCGCCGAGCAACAATGCGGTCACTAGAGGCGCCAATCGGGCGCCAAAACGGGCGACGATGCGCTCGCGAAGGTGCCGCTCGCTGGTCGCCAAGAGCGGTACCCGGTCGGACGATCGTTCGATCAGCTCGAACTCGGTCAAGGTCGCGCGGCGGCGTTGACGGGCTAGACCTGGGGGTGGGTAGCCGCCGCGCCGATTGACGCGCAACGGTTCGGCTCGCAGCTGACCGATGATGCTCCACTGCTCACCAACTCTGGGCGCAAGTTCGCCGGTCCACCACCAACGGAGACCGGCGCCCCGGCACGGCCGCATGCTGCAGCTAAGCACGTCGCCCCGCACGTGCCATCTTTGATCGCCACCCGGCAATACCGACGTCAATCTCACGATCGCCGTGACTTGAGCCTCTCGACCGTCAGCCGCCATCTCAGCCCACGCTGCGGTGTCTACGCGAGCACGATCGGTAACGATCACCAGTCGAACACCGATAGCGACCGCGATGATCACCCAAACGGCGACCTGTGACCCGACCCGACGGTTCGCCCCGACCCGACGTACGGCTACCACCGCCAAGATGATCAGGGTTGCTGCCCCGACAAGCGCGTGCACGTACGCGGTCCCGAGTCCCGCCAACCCTAGGGCCACCGCCACGAACGCAGCTGGAGCCAGCGCTAAGCGGTCGAGTCTACGCGGCTGCTCGAAGGAGCGATTCTGAGACTTGCCAGTGATCGCAGCGGTGGGAAGCGGCGCGGCATCGTCGGCCGACCGTCACAACTCTTGAGGGTCGCCACGATGGTGTGCGTCAAAGATCAGGGCACTGAAGCATCGCCATGGAGTCAACCCGAGCAACAGCAAGCCGTGGGCCGGGTCGAGTGGTCGCCCTGTCAGTCGACGATGGTAAACGTCCGCGACTGGCGCACGGACCGATCGCTGGCCTTTCGATCGGTCAGGGTGACATCGAGCGTGTAGCTGCCAGGTGCTAGCTCCTGGGTATCAAACGACAGGTACTCGGCAGCAACGTCACTGGCCGAGCCTTTGCGTTCGAATGACAGGGTGATCGCCTCGGGCTCCTCGCTCACGCCGACCAATCCCCTTACAGCCTCGAAAAGTCGTCGGACGGCGCCACGATCGAGCGCTGTTGAGCGGACCGTATAGTCGACTCGAAACTCCGAGCCCCCCGCATCATCGACGCCCAGATTGTATATCTCGTAGTAGAGAAACAGCGGTTGACCGCGCAAGAAGGTGCGAGATGGGAGAGGCAGTACGGTGTGACCGTTCCGATCGAATCGCGGGCTATCTCCACCCGTCGTCACCTGTGCCGCCAGCACTATATCCGACAACCCAAGCGCTCCATCAACGAAATCCCTCACACCTGACCCTCGGTCGTCGATCTGCAAGGCAAAGTGGTATCTCCCGGGCATCATGCGGACACGAAAGAAATCCAGGATGAATGACTCGGCCGACCCGGCTGCCGCTGCCGGACGGACGCCAGTCACGTACTCCATCTCTTCAACGCGGCGAGTGATCTCGCGCCACCCTTCGTCATAGATCGCCAGCCCTTTTCTATATCGAACACCGCCGGAATCCGTCATCGGCGTGGCGAAGTACACGACCAACTCCGTCTCGGCTCCCGGAAGCGCGAAATTCGCGGGCGCATGATCCACCGGAAGACGAACCGCTGGCTCGAACGCGTACGAATCGGACGAGAGTGCCAGCGCCCGGTCGCGATCGATGCGATCGATCACTCTGTCGACGTCCCAGGCTCGCAAGCCGCCGGGAGCGAAATGCGCCCGACCCATCGGCGTGGTTGGCAAATCGCTATAGATGCAATCGTTCCCCAGGAACTCGGCCCGCTCACCAAAGCTGCGCGGCCGCCGGAAATTCACCGCAAATGACTTCTGTTCACCCGCCTCCGGACGGCGGTAATACCAGAACCCACACTCATCGCGCCCGACACCTCCCTGCGTATCCGGCTTGCCATGACGCAAGTACAGCTCGGCTCGATCGTCCATCGGCCGATCCTGAAAGCGAATGGCAAGTGTCGGGCGTCCAAACCCGGTCGCGTTAATCGCCAACAGTTTCTCGAGCCCCCACGCCTTTTTGAGCCGCAGCGAGAAACGGGCGAAGCGGGCTCGTTCCTGTTGCTCGACCCATCGCTCGTTGACCGGGCTAAACGGCAGCGGATCGCGCTCGTTCCACCAACCGGATAGAACGTCCCGTTTCTGCTGCAGCGACCACGCGTCCCAATTCGAGCGGTCTCCTTCCGACAGCAGCGGCTCGAGGTCGCGATAGAACGGTTCGATATCCTCGTCTCGACGCGCCTCTGCCAACCCTCGGCGGTACGCTCGCCAACCGTCCTCGGGGTTTCCGAGCGCCTCAGATATGACACCCTCATAGTATTGAATACGAGATACATACGCCGACGTGTTCATGTGTCGCCTGAGGCGAGTCACCTCCGCACGAGCAGCCTCATACTCACCGGCTTCGTAAAGCACGTCGATCCGTCGGAGGGCTAGCTCGGGATCGTACGATCGAGCCAGATGCTGATCGAAGATCTGAGCCACTACCTGAGAGTCCGTGGGATCCAGATAGAACCGATGCCAGCGTTCGAACGCATCGCGATAGAAGGGGTCGCGCTTGAAGACCTCCTGAAAAGCCCGTCGAGCGCGGTTCTCAGCGTCCATACCATCGATCTGGATGTTCAGATCCGCGAGGTCATACCAGGCATCGATCGGATCAGGGTCGGCGGCCAGTGACCGCTCGAGCGCTCGGCGTGCATCGAACCGTCGATTGTCGAGCGCCAGGTACGAGCGCGCCAGGGCCCGATAGCCAGAAGCCTGTGGGTACCCCTCCTTCAAGGCTTGCTCAAACACCCCGGAGGCCTTCCACGCATCGCCGGCGGCCAGTAGTCGCTCAGCCTTCGCGAACGTCAGTTCACCGGCTGTCTCTTGAATGATGCTGGCGTGGGCGGTCGGTGCAAACGAAATCAGCGCCCAGAAGATCAAGCTCGTGCCAGGGATTTGTGGCTGGACCGATCCGATCAATCGACGATCGAGAATGCCGCGGTGCGTTCAGTGATCCGATCGAAGAATGCGTGATCGGTGATCACAACCTCGAGCGTGTACGTGCCCGCCGGTAAGGCGGCGGCGTCAAACGAAAGATGCTCCGGCCAAGCGCGCCCTCCGAAATGTGGACCGCGGCGCTCGAAAGAAAACGTGATCGCTTCCGGTTCTTCGCGCACCCCAACCAATCCCCGCAGGCTCCCAAAAAACCGCTCGAGCGCGTTGCGGTCCAACTTATCGGCACGAATCGTATAGTCGACGCGAAACTCGACCTCGCGGTCGTCGTTGGCCTGCAGGTTGTACACCTCGAAGTACAGATAGAGCGGTTGCTCGCGAAGGAATCGGTGCGATGGCAAGGGAACGATCATGCGTCCGTAACGCTGGAACCGGGCTACACCCCCACCCTCGACGATCTCGGCAGACAGCAGGAGGTCCGAGATATCGAGCCCCGTCGGCGAGAAGTGTCGAACCCGAACGGTGCCCTTCTTGACCCCCACGGCATCGCCCTGGAGGTCGTCGACTTGCAGTGCATAATGGTATGTCCCCGGGCTCATACGGACGCGAAACAGATCGACCAGGTACCACTCGCCAAGTTTCTCCTCGTTCTCTATGGCGCGTGTGACGACGGCTCGCATGTCCTCAGACTGGCGAGTGATCTCGCGCCAATCCGCGTCATAGAGAACCAATCCCTTTCGGTATCGGGAGCGATTGCCTCGCACTTCGATCTCTGGCACCGGCACCGCGAAATAGAAAACGACATCGGTGTCGGTACGGAAGTACGAAAAATTGGCGGGCGTCAAATCGACCGGCATCCTGTGCTCGATTCGATGATCGTACGTATCGATCGCCAGGCCAACATTCATGTCACGGAGCGCGTGTTCTTGCGCCCGCGCCAGATCGTTACCGGTTAACCCTCCAGCCGCGAAGTACTCCAGCGCGAGCGGGGTCGATGGAATTGTGGTGAAGTTGCAGTCATTACCAAAGAAGATGCCCCGCGCCCCGACCATCAAGTCGTCGCCGTCAGAGAAGTTGACGCCCATCTCTCCATTCGGGAGGCCTTCTCGGTCGTAGAACCAGAAGCCGCACTCGTCGCGACCCACGCCAGCAGTTTCATCGGGCTCCCCGTGCCGCAGAAAGAACGCCCCGCGATCGTCGAGAGCGCGACCGTCCAAGCGGATCGCGACCGCTGGCATTCCGCTGTCACGCCCACCGAGCTCGACGAGCTTTTCCTTGCTGATCGGCTTCTTCCACTGATACGATTCGCGAGCCACCCGGATTCGCTGCTGCTGCTCGACCCATCGCTCGTTGAGATCGCTGAACGGGAGTGGATCACGCGCGTTCCAGAACCCCTCGACGAACGCTCGGCGCCGTTCCAAGGGCCAACCCGGCCATGCCATCCGCTCGCGATCCGAGAGTAGGGGTTGAATGTCTCGAAAGTACGGCTCGAGGTCGTCCTCGGTCACTCCGAACGCAAGACCGTTGAAGTAGTAGCCAGCTCCTTGCTCCAATTCACCGAGCGCCGCCAATACGACCCCGGACAGATGTGATAACCGGGCCAGATAACGCTCCTGGCGGACGCGCCGACGAAACTCTTCGATCGCCTCCCAGGCGGTCTTGTACTCGCCGGCGTCGGTCAGGACGTCGATTCGCCTGAGCGCCAAATCGGGGTCGAAATCGCTCTTCAGATGGTTCTCGAAGATCTTTGCCACCTCACGCGAATCCCCCGGATCGAGGTACATCCGCCCCCATCGCTCGTACCCATCGCGATAGTACGGATCCAACCGGAAAACCTCTTGTAACGCCTTGCGCGCACGGGGGTCGGAGTCACCGCCCTCCAGACGCAGGTTCACGTCGGCTAGCCGGTACCATGTTTCGATGTCATCGGGTTCCGCTCTTAGCGACCGCTCGAGCGCTTCGCGAGCAAAAAACAGACGATTGTCGAGCGCTAGATAGGCATCAGCGACAGCTCGGTAACCCGGTCCGGCGGGGTAACCCTCGCGCACCGCACGCTCGAAGTACTCGCGCGCGTCCCATGCGTCACCGGATGCCATCGCCGCTTCGCCCGCCGAGAAGCTCGTCTCACCGTGACTTTGGGCCTGTCCTTTGGCCACACAGAACAGGGCCAGGACCGAAGCGATCACTGCGATCGAGAAAGGGCTCGTGCCCAGCGGACGAACTGACGATACCATCCCTATAAACTATAAATGCTTCACCGGCTCAGCCGTTCAATCACCGCCTCGCTCGCGCTCGAGCTGGCGAACCCGTCTGGCCAACCGCGCGTTCTCCGCCCTGGCCGCAAGGTCACCCGGAAGACCGAGCAAGAACATCGCCAGAAGGCCCAAGCCGATCCCCGCGTAAACGGCCACGACCGCATCGACCTTCCAGCGCCATAGTCCGAAGGTAAACGCGATCGGCTGACCGCGATTATAGAGGGCGAACAGAAACAACACTGTCAACACCACCAGCGCGAGCCCCAGCGCAGCTCGCGGTCGCGTCATTGGCCGTTCACCGCTTTCAACCGGCGATGATGTTGAGCTCGCCCCGATATCGGCCAACCGGACATGGCTCTCCTACTGGTTCCGCGTGCAGCGTGAATCCTGAGAAACCACCAATCGCAACTAAGACGATCTCTCCGATCATCTCCTCACTGCCCGGGAAGACAACCGTCTCGCGGTGTTCTGTCCAGCCCGAAAGCAAGCCTCGCCCACGCCGAGCCGCACGTTGCACGAGCACCGGCTGGGTCGTGCCCACTTTTTCCAGGAGGTACGCCGCTCCGATCGAGCGCTGCAACTCGTTCAGACACTCGAGTCGCTCCTGTGCCACCGCCCTCGGAACGACCTCATCGGTCAGGTCGATCGCGGGCGTGTGCGGCCGGGGTGAGTACATGAAGATGTACGCGGAGTTGTACCGTGTGTGCGTCATCAAGTCGAGAGTGGCCTCGAAGTCAGCTTCTGTCTCTCCCGGGAACCCAACGATGATATCGGTCGACAGGGCGCAGTGTGGGATTCGGTCGCGCAGCATGTCGATCTGACGACTGTAGGACTCGCGAGTGTACTCCCGCTTCATCGCCTTCAACACTCGATTAGAGCCCGATTGAACCGGTAGGTGAACGTGATTCATGATGTTGTCGTGCCCAGCGATCGTGTCGACCAGCTTCTCGGTAAAATCCCAAGGATGGCTGGTCGTGAAGCGCACCCGAGCGAGGCTGGGTACCGCGGCCACTGCCGTCAGCAAATCGGGAAAATCAGCCCCTCCATCGTGGTACGAATTGACGTTCTGACCGAGCAAGGTTACTTCCTGGGCGCCATCCGCTACCGATGTCTCGACCTCCTCAACGACGCTCTCAAGGGTACGACACTTCTCGCGACCGCGAGTGAACGGCACGATGCAGTATGAGCAAAACTTGTCACAGCCACGCATGATGGTGATCCAGGCCGCGAACTTCTCCAACCGATAGGGTTTGAGATTCTCGTAATGCTCGCTCCGGTTAAAACGGTCGTAGACAACCCGCTCGCCGCCTTCAACACGTGCCAGGATCTCGGGCAGCTGTCTGTACGAGTCGGGGCCAACAACGAAGTCGACATATGTGGCCCTGTCGAGCAACTCGCGACCTAGCTCTTTAGCCACGCAGCCAGCGACGCCGAGTCGCACTTCAGGCCGGCTCTGTTTGTAACGATTGAGCTGACCGATACGCCCTATAACGCGTTGCTCAGCATGTTCCCGGATGGCACACGTGTTGACGATCAGTACGTCGGCTTGGTCGGGTTCGGGCACGCGACGGTGACCGTCGTGCTTGAGAACACCGCCCATGAGCTCGGTGTCAGCGACGTTCATCTGACACCCGTACGTTTCGATGTAGTAGTTGAGCTGCATTCTCGGCCAGCTAGTTATCGTCGGGGGTACCGATCTCGGTCGGATAACCGGCCGCCTTCCACCCCTGGAGACCGGCCCGCATGTCATAAACCTCTGAATAACCCAGGCTCTCCAGCGATTGGTATGCGTACTGGGAGATTGGGCAGTCGTGGTCGGAGCAGTACACGACGATCCGAGCGCTCCGCTGTGGTAACCTAGCACCGGGGCGGATATCAACGTACGGGATGTTGACCGCGCCCGGAAGATGCTCTTGTCCGAATTGCACCGCATCGCGTGCGTCGACGAGGACAAACGGCGCGCCCTCCTCTTGCCACCCGCGCACTCGTTCCGGAGTGACGATCAGAATCCCGGCTTCAACCTCGGGCGCAGGGACCGACGCGGGCAATGTCTCGACGAGCTCTTCCGCGTTGCGATCCCCCGTTTCTTCGGCACCACACGCGATCGCCAAGAGAAGTACCATGGACACCCCTCGGTGGCTCACGCCGTTACTCCCGCCTCGGCTCGGACCACGTGAGCAGCGGCCACCATATTCTCCAGCGCCGGGATGACCTCGTCGTACTTCCGCGTCTTCAATCCACAGTCAGGGTTGACCCAGAGCCGATCGATCGGTAGGACCCGCATCGACGCCCGAATCATATCCGCCAGCTCGTCAATTGGTGGCACGCGCGGAGAGTGGATGTCGTAGACACCGGGGCCGATGTCTCGTCCATAGTCGACGTCACGGAAAACCTCGAGGAGCTCTTCATCCGAGCGAGCATTCTCGATTAGCAATACATCCGCGTCCATGCGGGCGATGTGCTCGATGAAGTCGTTAAACTCGGAGTAGCACATGTGAGTGTGGATCTGGGTTTCAGGCCGCACGCCACCGGTCGTCACGCGGAACGCGGCGACCGCCCAGCGCAAGTACTCGTTCCAACCATCGCTCCGAAGCGGCAGCCCCTCACGCAATGCGGGCTCATCGACTTGGATCACCCTCGCCCCGGCCGCCTCCAGATCTTGCACCTCGTCACGAATCGCAAGTGCGAGCTGAAAGCACGTCTCCGAGCGCGGTTGATCATCACGCACAAACGACCACTGGAGCATCGTCACGGGCCCAGTCAACATCCCCTTGATCGGGCGATCCGTGCACGACTGGGCGAACTCCCACCAGCGAACGGTCATCGGCTCCGGGCGATGGACATCCCCAAACAGAAGCGGCGGTTTGACATAACGTGAGCCGAATGACTGCACCCATCCAAAGCGAGTAAACGCGTAGCCGTCCATGCGCTCCCCGAAGTACTCGACCATGTCGTTGCGCTCGAACTCCCCGTGCACGGGCACATCGATGCCCATCTCTTCCTGGAGCTTGATCGCCCGGCGGACCTCGCCCTCAAGAAAGGAGTCGTAATCGGGCCGCGACACCTCGTCACGCAGGAACTTCCGGCGCTGTACGCGAACTTCTGGGTGCTGCGGGAAGGAACCGATAACTGTGGTCGGCAACGCGGGCAAGCCCAGCTGCTCGCGCTGCACCCCGCGTCGCTGCTCAAAGCCAACCTCTCGACTGACCGTGTCCACATCCAGCGCGTCCATCCGCTCCCGCACGTGGCGACTTTGGGTCCGATCAGAGGTGCGGCGCGTCTCGAGCGCCGCCTGGTTCGTGGCCAGAGCGCCGGCGACCGCCTCCCGTCCCTCGTTGACGGCCCGCGTCAGCGTCGCGATCTCGGCCAGCTTTTCGCTCGCAAATGCCAACCAGCTCTTGAGCTCTGTGTCGAGCCCCGTCTCGCGCCCGGCTTCGATCGGAACGTGCAGCAGCGAACACGACGCGCCAACCATGAGTTGGTCCGCCGACACCATCGACTGGAGGTCCTCCAGCAACTCGAGGCTCGCTGACAAGTCGTTGATCCAGACGTTCCGACCATCCACAACCCCAGCTACCAAATGCTTGTCGCTTGGAAACCCGTGCTCGCGCATGAGCGCCAAGTTCTCTGGGCCACGAACAAAGTCGAGCCCGATCGCGGCGACTGGCAGCCGAGTGAGCGTCGCATAAGCCTCGCCAACATGATCGAAGTACGTCTGCACTATCAATCGTGTATCACCGGCGACTTCGGCCAAACGACGATATGCCCGCTCGAGAGCGGCTATCTCGGCCGCCGAGCGATTCTCCACGAAACACGGTTCATCGAGTTGTACCCACTCCGCACCCATCGCAGCCAGCCTGCCGATTACCTCGGCATACACCTCGACCAACGAGTCCAAGTGGCTTTCCAGCGGTTCTGCCTCAGTTTCCCGTGGCTTCCCGAGAATCAAATAGCTGACCGGACCGACCAACACGGGGCGGGTCGTTATCCCCAGCTCGCGGGCCTCAGCGAATTCGTCCAGCGGTTTGGTCGACGCCATCCGGAACTTCTGATCCGGGACGAACTCGGGGACGATGTAGTGATAGTTGGTGTCAAACCACTTCGTCATCTCCATCGCGTGAACGTCGAGCCCTTCGCGCTGCGCGCCCCGGGCCATCGCGAAGTACGTATCGAGATCGACCTGTTCACCGTCCCAGCGGTAGCGCTCTGGCACCGCGCCCACCATCGCCGTCGCGTCCAGGACTTGGTCGTATAGGGAGAAACTGTTCGAGGGGATCAGCTCTATCCCGGCCTTGCGTTGCTCCTCCCACTGCTCACGGCGCAGTCGGGAACAGACCGCCTGCAGTTCGTCGGCGCTCACTTTCCCGGCCCAATAGCCTTCAGTCGCCCGCTTGAGCTCGCGATCACGCCCGATGCGAGGGAATCCGAGATTGACAGACAGAGCCATCAGTACCACCTGGATTGAAATGTCAAATGTCCTGTTCGAACCAACCTATGAAGCTATTTGTCAGCTTATTTCTGAGCAACGGTGGTCGATGTTCCGACCACCGCCCTGGCGCGCTTCCAACCCATCAGGATTACGACGCCAGCGACGATCGCCAGTCCCAGCAAGACGAGCTGTGCGACCATCGTCTCGACGGTCGGGTAGATCCCAAGCGAACCGATCCGCGGGCCATTCAACAAAACGGTCTCGGATATCCAACCGGCTTCCTGCAGCTCATGGACTCCGCGACCGGCGAATACAAACGCCAAGTAATAGAGCAACAGGCCGGTCAGCGTGAACAGCGGTCGAATCGGCAACCGGGCCCCGTAGCGAAGGACCGCTGCGCCGATCGCTATCATCACGACCGCGCCGGCGGCGATACCGCTCCACATCGGGAATCCAGCACCAATACCGGCCAGGGCCCGGTAGAACAGCACCGTCTCCGCGCCCTCCCGGTAGACAGCGAGAAACGCCACCCCACCCATCGCCCAGCGGCTATCCGCGTTGATCGTACGATCCTGCAAATACCCCATCCATCGTGCTACCTGGAGCTTCGACAACAACCAATATGAGACATAGAAGAGTACCGCCGAGGCCAGGAGCATCGTCACGCCCTCGATCGCTTCCTGATCGGCTTCGGTGAGATGGAGAACCCGATCGACCGTGATGGCGGTCGCGATACTCACTACGATCGCCGCCGCGGCGCCCTGCCAAATCGCACGAACGCTGTGATGAGAACCGGCTTTGGCTGCCGCCGCTGCCAAGGCGGTGCAGATCAACAACGCCTCAAGGCCCTCCCGGACGAGGATGCCGAAAGAGTTCAGGAACACCGACCCAGAGGCCACCGCATCGGCCTGCGCGCCCTCGGCGAAACCGGTGAGGATCAGGCAAAACGTCAGGCTATTGAGAATCGGTTTCTCCCTGCCCGCTCAACCACTCCTGCACGAGGTCCGTATCCTGGGAACCTTCGGGGGCGAGCTCGAGGAACCGTGTCCAAGCGGTCCGGGCACGTGCGGTGTCGGCGAGCCCATCGCGGGCCATTACGCCCTCGACGAAATAGAGCTCGGGGCGATCGGGGCCTAGCCGCTGAGCCTCGGTCAGCTCGCGATCGGCGTCCTCCCACCGCCCCTGGGCCATGAGCGAAACCGCCAAGTCGCCGCGTGGCCCGGGTGCCGACGGGGCAAGCGCGACCGCCGACCGGAAGTACCTCTCGGCAGTGGCCGGGTCACCTTGATCGAGCGCCTGAACGCCGAGCTGAATGTACTCCTGGATTCCGACAGTGTGTGGCGCGCCGTCCGTCGCCTCCGGTGACGACGGATCCGATCCGCCCCCAACCAAGCTCCCCGCCACGAAGCCCAGCGTCATGGTGACGAACGAGATCGCCACTACGACTTTGAGATCGACACGCCGGCTCAAGGGCGCTCGGATGGCCACTCGATCGACTCGGCCGGACGTCGAATCGGTGCTCGCGATGGCTCCGTGATCGGTTGTTCCGGTGAACGGTCCCACCGTTCCATCCGATCGAGGATGCGCTCCTGTCGACGGCGAAGACCCCGCGTCTCGCGAGCGGGGTTGGCCGTGCGTGGGGCTGGCAGTGTGGCCGCCAACAGGGCTGCCTGTTGTTGCGTCACCTGCGACACAGGTCGACCAAAGTAGGTTTGTGATGCCGCTTCCACACCAAAGATCCCCGGCCCCCATTCGGCCACGTTGAGGTACAACTCGAGAATACGGTCTTTCGAGAGTATAGCCTCCATTCCAACCGTAATCACGGCCTCACGCAGCTTTCGAATCGCATTCCGGGATGGAGACAGGTACAGACTCCGAGCAGCTTGTTGAGTGATCGTCGATGCGCCGCGCAACTGTCCGCCACGTCTCCACCTGTCCCAGGCCGACCGGATCTCCTCGTAATCGAACCCAGAGTGATCATAGAATCGGCTGTCTTCTCCGATCAGGACAGCGCGCGCGAGGTGCGGTGGCACTGTTTCGAGCGGCGCCCATTCGTAGCGTGGATCCCACACACGACCCTCGTCCGCAGCTTCACGCGCACGATGGATCATAATAGAGGTGCGCTCGGGCGTGCGGTACCGATGCCATGCTATCGCGGGCAAGTGAACCACAGCCGAAGCGACGATCCAAAACGGTACTGCGACAGCGACGAACGCGATCCACAAGACCCGTCTGAAGAGACGCGAGAAACCACTCGCTCCGGAGCTCGACACCCCAACACAATGGGATCTCACGGCCGCGCGCGCCACATCTCGACGTCCCCTCGGTTACCGGATAGCTTATCGACCGCCGCTTTCCTCACATCAACTGCTGCAATTGTAATCTCGAGGTGAAAACAGATGCTACGCCATTCGCTCATCGTCCTCATCGCGATGGCTGCCGGGTTGACTCTTACGAGTCACGCCAGCGCCCAAGACGCGCCGACGGTCCCCGCCGGCTTCACCCCCTATCAGCTGATCGGTGAGGGGATAAACGCGCCGCCAATGCCGTTCAAGATCGAGGGCGACAAGATCACCACGCCTGAAGGCCCGGGAACATTCGTGCGTGTGACCGACAGCCAGGTGACCGATGATCGGGCGCGGATGGAGTTCGACACGCCGTTTGGTCCTGGCCGTTTCATCGGTACGCGCGACGGAGACACGCTGGCCGGGCTCTGGTTCAGCCTCGGCGAGGAGGCTCGATTCGTACTGCCGGTGGCACTCGTGCCGGTCGGTCAGCAACCCCGGGTCAAGCCGAGCTTCGAGATGTTCCGCTCTGCACCCGGCATCTCGAGAGTCGAGGTCGTACCAAATAACATCACCCTCGACTCGGAACAATCTCAGCGCTTCGTCGCCCGCGCCTACGACGAAGCCGGTAGCGAGATCGCCGATAGCGACGTCGAATGGTTCTCGTTGGGTGGGACGATCAACGAGGCCGGCGACTTCGTAGGCATGAACGCCGGTGAGAGAGTCGTCGTTGCGGTCGTGAGCAACGCCATCGGTACGGCTGCGGTCACGATATCCAGCCCAAGGATCGAGTCGATCAGCGTCTACACCGATGTGCCGTCACGACTCGCGGTTGGCAGCCGGGTGCCGCTCGAGATCGATGCCCTCAATTCGATTCATCGCTGGGTCTTGGATCCCGCTGTCCAAGTCGTCTCAAGCGCACCGGACGTGATCATGGTTGATGCTCACACGCTGGTCGCGCAATCACCGGGTCGGGCAACTGTCACCGTCAGCGCCGACGACGCGGCGACGGAGTACAACATCTCTGTCGTAGCCGGGCCTGGGGGTCCGTTGTCGATCGGTGGCGTGCCCAGCGGAGTCATCCGCACTGGAGATGTGGTCAAGCTCACGTTGACCGAGGATCATGCGCATCCGGTCTGGTCGGTAGCTCAGGCCGGCGCCGAGGCATACTCCGACGGCTCGTTCGTGGCTGAGCGGCCGGGTCGTTATACGGTTGTCGCGGTGTTGGGCGACCGCGTCGCAACGGCGTCGATCGAAGCGGTCGAGCGTGGAGTGTCGGGCCGGATCCACATAAACGGCCACGGACCCGGCCAACCCGGTGCTGACAGACGAGCAGGAGTTCGACGCCCGCGTCGTAAACGACGTCAAGGTGTCGGAGGATGGCCGGTGGTTGGTCGCGACGCGCGAGGGGGCAACTAACAGGCGCAACGGGATTCTGGTGTTCTCGCTCCAGGATCCGGCTCGGCCTGAGTTGGTGAGCGAATACACCGAGACCTTGACCGCCGGCGTCCACAACGTCTTCTGGGTCGGAGATCTCGTCTATGCGGTCAATGATGGCACCAACGATCTGCACATCATCGATCTCTCCGATCCTGCCCGTCCGCGCGAGGTCGGCCGCTGGGGTCTCCCCGTCGTCGGTCGCTCGTTGCACGATGTTTGGGTGCAGGATGGCATGGCTTACGTCTCGTACATGAACGACGGACTCGTCATTCTCGATGTTGGCGGTGGGGATCAGGGTGGGACCCCCGAGGCGCCAGTGCAGGTGAGCCGGATCTTCTATCCGGGCGGACCGACGCACTCGGCGATCCGCCATCGGAACTACGTCTTCGTGGGCGACGAAGACTTCAGCCTTCAAGGCACTACCCCCGGCGTTCCGGGGTTGGACAACGACCCCCGCGGTCCAGTGCACGTCGTCGACGTGACTGATCCAGCCAACCCGAGGTACGTGGCCAAGTATGAGGTGCCCGAGGCGGGAGCGCATAACTTCTGGGTCGATGATGACGTGTTGTACATCGGCTATTACCAGGGTGGTATCCGCGTCGTGGATGTGAGTGGCGAGTTGCGAGGTGATCTCTACGCACAGGGCCGCGAGATCACCTACTTCCTGCCGGCGGCCGGACCCGAAGACGCGCGGCTTCCGTTCGCGCCAAATGTGTGGGGTGTGTTCCCGATGTTCGGTGACGGTTGGTCGCCGGTTGGTGATGTGTTCTACGCGACCGACTACAACTCAGGGCTGTGGACGTTCACGGTCGAGCTTCCCGAGAAGCCGATCTCATAACCCAAGGCCCATGACCGACCCGAGGTGACGCTCGGCGCTCGACCTCAGAGCGTCGAGCGCCGCCTTTCCAAAAGATGCCCGACCAAGACAAGGTCTACCAGGACGTTTACCTCAAAGGCCGCGTTGTCCGTCACGGCACGCGGAGCTCCGAAGAGCGCTACCAGGCGGTCGCCCAAGTCCTTCAGCGCTATCGTCGCCCGTTCACCGTGCTCGATATCGGCGCCAACCAAGGTTACTTCAGCTTTCGCATCGCTCACGAGTTCGACGCCATCTGCGTAATGATCGAAAAGCAAGCGGCACTGCTCGAAAACTGCAGAAAGAACGAGAGCAACCGAGTGGTTTTGCTCCAACACGCGATAAGCGCTGGCGAGCTAATGCGCTTGAGTCACACCGAGCATTTCGACGTCGTCCTCGCCCTCAACGTGATCCATCACTTTCGTTTGCGCTGGCGTACGGCTGCGCACGCCATCCTCGATTTGGGTGATGCCGCCATCATCGAGAGTCCACCCAACAACGACACCGGGTCGCGCGGGAAATGGATCCGTAGGCCCATCAATCGATTTCTCGAATCGATGCCGCATAAGGTGATCGCCGAAACCGAACGCCGTAGAGATCGACCGATTATGAGCAAGATGCGGCTGTACGAGCGCGAAGGCATCAGAGAGAGATCGTCGGTCCCAGTCTCGAGGGCTGCGCACGGTATCAGCCTCGATACCTTTGACCTGCTCGGCGGTGTCTATCCCGAGCGCAACGTTTTACTCGATACCTGGCTGGTTCAGGGCTTTCACGGCGAAGTCACCGCCTGTGAGCAGCAGGCGCTGAAATGGATTGCCGTGGATGAAATAGAAAACTACCGGTTTCCGCCGGCAGACCTGCCAATTCTGGACCTCATAAGACGCAACGCGAGAGCATGAACTCGACGTTCTGCTTGACCTGCGAGGGCGGCGCGTCGTTCGACTCCGCACGCATGAAACGCACCGAATAGCGATGTTTGCCAGCGCTGATTTCAGGGTATATCTGGCTGCCCGACTCGATACCGATGCGAATCAACTGGGTGGGCTGCTTGGTGTCCAGCGGTTTTTGATAAAAACCGTTTTCGGCGATAACCGGCTTGCCGACGGCGCTGTCACGAATCGCCTGCAGGATTAACTCGATCACTTCCTCCAGTTTGCAATAAGGTTTGGCCCACTCCTGCAGATCAGCCACGCGCTGTTCGTGATCACGATTGAGCCAGAAACGCAGCTGCGGTAAATCGAAATCGCAGGATCCACCCGGAATCGACGTGCGCTGCTTGATCGCGAGTAGAAAATCGTTACGCTTCAGATGTTCGCCGAGTTTACCGTCGAGATGGTGCATGCGATCGAGCGCGGTCGATTGCCGCGACAATACCAGGTCGAGCTTGGAATGATCGATTTCCTGGTGCTCGGCCAGGGCCTTCAGCGCGCCGATCTGGCGCTCGAGCTCTTTCATCAACTCCTGTTTCAGATCGCCTCGCTCGAGCAGCGAAGTCAGCTCCAGTATCGTCAACAGCGCGCTGTAAGCGCTCCAGTCGCCTTTCAGGTTTTCGAAGTAGTGAAACCGCTTCATCAATGTTTCCACGCGCAGACACATGCGAATGCGCTCGTTCAGCGGTTGTTCGAAAGTTTGATACCTGGATGACATTAGATTTATTTCTGCGAAACCCTTAAATTATAGCTGAAAAACAATGGCTTATTGTGGCTTCTGCCCCTGCCCGCGGGTCTAGCCGGCGGCGGCGCGCTGCAAGTATAACCGATGCAGGGCGTCAACCTGGGATTCGAGGTCGCTATCGTCTTCGCGATTGTCGATAATATCGTGCGCACGCGCCAGGCGCTCGGCGTTCTGCATTTGCTGGTCGAGCATTTTTTGCGCCAGCGCGGTATCGATGTTGTCGCGTTTGATCAGGCGCTCGATCTGACGCTCGGCCGGACAATCGACCACCAGGATACGATCGACCAGCGACTGAAAGTTGGTTTCGAACAGCAATGGCACCACTACCAGCACGTAGTCGGCCTGACGGCACTTCTGGATGGCTTCGTGGCTGCGCTGGAATATCAGCGGGTGCAGCATGGTTTCGAGCCAGGTTTTGGCGTCGTGA
>CAMYLR010000016.1:42126-46463 GCA_947259315.1 uncultured Gemmatimonadales bacterium
TTGCCGTCAGCGTTCATGATCGTATCTCCGAAATGCGCGCAAACCTGGTCATAGGCGAGTTCGCCCGGCTCGAGCAGTTGACGGCTGATCAGGTTGGTATTGATTACCGGCACGCCGCGGGCGGCGAACAGATCGCTAATCGTCGTTTTTCCTGATGCGATACCCCCGGTGAGTCCGACTGAAAACATGGGATACCCGTGCGGTCACAAGCCGAATAGGGAAAAATAAAACTGCGACAACTGCGTGCCCCAGATCAGCGTCATCCAGCCGGCCGCCGCTATGTAGGGGCCAAACGGAATCTGGGTGCCGCGCTCGCTGCGTTTGAGCAGGATCATGCTGATGCCGACCACGGCGCCGACAACGGAAGAGGTTAGGATGACGATTAATAGCGGTTTCCAGCCCAGCCAGGCGCCGAAGGCCGCCAGCAGTTTGAAATCGCCGTGCCCCATGCCTTCCTTGCCGGTAACCACCTTGAACAGTATGAATACGCTCCACAGGCTGAGGTAGCCCGCCATGGCGCCGATGACGGCATCTTCGAGCGGAATATAGACGTTGAACAGCGCCAGCAGCAGCCCCAGCCATAGTAGCGGCAGGGTGATGCTGTCGGGCAGCAGCTTGTGGCCGATGTCGATGCCGCTGGCGGCGATGAGCGACCAGCTCAGCAGCAGCGCGGCCGCGGTTTGCAGGCTGACACCGAAATGCCAGCCGACCGCCACCGTTATGATCGCGGTAAAGGCCTCGACCAGCGGGTACTGCACCGACAGCCGGGTCTTGCAGGATGAGCATTTGCCGCCGAGTACGAGAAAACTGACGATGGGGATGTTTTCCAGCGCGGTTATACGGTGTCCGCAGTTACCGCACCGCGAACGCGGGACCACCAGGTTGAAGGTTTCGCTTTCGCCTTCCGCGGACTGTTCCAGAAATTCGAGGCAGTCGCTGCGCCATTCGCGTTCCATCATGACCGGCAGGCGGTAAATAACGACGTTTAAAAAACTGCCGACCAGTGCGCCGAGGATAAACAGGATGGCGTAATAAAATGCCGGCTGCTGCAGGAACAGCGCAATCGTCGCATCGAACAAGCGAGTTGCCCTATACCACGGATCCGAGCTTGAAGATGGGCAGGTACATGGCGATGATCAGGCCACCCACGAGCACACCGAGTACGGCCATGATGATCGGTTCGAGCAGCGAGGTCAGCGCATCGACCGCATTGTCGACCTCGGTCTCGTAAAAGTCCGCGACCTTGCCCAGCATTGCGTCCAGCGAACCTGCTTCTTCACCGATGGAAACCATTTGAATCGCCATGTTGGGGAACAGGCCGGTATTGCGCATCGAGGTTTGCAACTGGGTGCCCTGGGATACCTCGTCCTTGATTTTTTTGCTGGCGTTGTAATAAACGATATTGCCGCATGCGCCAGCGACCGAATCCATCGCCTCGACCAGCGGCACGCCGGCGGCAGACATGGTCTCCAGGGTTCGCGAGTATCGCGCAATCGCGGCCTTGGTCGCGATATCGCCGACCACCGGCGCCTTGAGCGCCATCCGGTCGAAGGCTTCCGCCACCTTGGGCGAGGTCCGTTTGAGCCTCAACATACCGAATACGGCGCCGACGATGGCGAGCACAATTACCCACCACCAGGCCTGCATGAACTCCGACAGGGCGATAACCGCCAGGGTTAGCGCCGGCAGATCGGCGCCGAAGGAATCAAATAATTCCTCGAACTGCGGTACCACGAATACCAGCAGAATAACGGTAACCACGAACGCCACCACCATTACCGCGATCGGGTAAAACAGAGCCTTTTTGACCTTGGCCTTCAGTGCTTCGACTTTTTCCTTGTAGGTAGCCAGCTTGTCGAGCATGGTTTCCAGCGCACCCGACTGCTCGCCCGCATTGACCAGGTTGACGAACAGCTGATCGAAATAAAGCGGCTGTTTCGACAGCGCCTCAGCCAGCGAGACGCCGCCCTCGACTTCGCTTTTAACACCGAGGATCAGTTTCTGCATCGACTGTTTATCGTTGCCCTGACCAATGATTTCGAAGGATTGCACCAGCGGCACGCCGGCCTGCATCATGGTCGCCATCTGGCGTGCGAAAATTGCAATATCGGCGGGTTCGACCTTAGCCACGCCGCCAAACAGCGGCTTCGGCTTTTTCTTGACCTTAAGCGGGTTGATACCCTGCTTGCGCAGCTCGCTTTTGGCCAGCGTATCGCTGAGCGCGTAAATCTCTCCCTTGACCTTCGAACCGCCTCGATTGGTTCCCTCGTAGGTGAATTCGACTTTTTCTGCTGTTGCTGCCTTAGCTGCCATCTACTTAATCCTTCGTTACGCGATTTGCTTCTTCCAGGCTGACCAGACCCTGCATGACTTTTTTCAACGCCGAGCGGCGCAGGTCGTCGACTCCCTCCTTGGCCGCCTGGTCGGCGAGATCGATCGAATTGGCGCCGCTCATGATCAAACGGCCCATTTCTTCGGATATGGTCATGACCTGGTAAGCCGACCGCCTTGTAAATTTTGAAGTCTTCGGCCAGGTCTGCCTTGGTAAAACCTTCCTTCAGCAGCACTTCCTCGGGTAGATCGTCGACCGCCTTGCAGTCGCCGCACAGGCGCCGACCGAGGCGCTGCGCAATGATCAGGCTGACCGAGGTTGCTATATTGAAGGCCGGTACGCCCATGTTCATCAAGCGCGTCAGGGTTTGCGGACCATCGTTGGTGTGCAGGGTAGACAACACCAGGTGACCGGTTTGCGCCGCCTTGATCGCGATACTGGCGGTTTCGAGATCACGAATCTCACCCACCATTATGACGTCCGGGTCCTGACGCAAAAACGCTTTCAGGGCTTCGGCAAACGTCAGTCCGACCTTGTCGTTGACGTTGACCTGGTTTATTCCTTCGAGGTTGATTTCCGCCGGATCCTCGGCGGTCGAAATATTGGTTTCCGGTATGTTCAGGATGTTCAGGCCGGTGTACAGGGAAACCGTTTTACCGCTACCGGTGGGGCCGGTGACGAGTATCATGCCGTAGGGATTGGCCAGCGCGTTCATGTACAGTTCTTTTTGTTCGGGTTCGTAACCGAGCGCGTCGATACCGAGTTTGGCGCTGGAGGGATCCAGAATACGCAGTACGACTTTTTCGCCAAACAGGGTAGGACAGGTATTGACACGAAAATCGATGGCGCGTTTCTTCGACAGCTTGAGCTTGATGCGGCCGTCCTGCGGTACGCGGCGTTCGGAAATATCCATGCGTGACATGACCTTGACGCGCGCGGTAAGTTTGGCGGCGATGTTGATCGGCGGCGACGCCACCTCGTTGAGGATTCCGTCGATTCGATAGCGGATACGATAACGTTTTTCGTAGGGCTCGAAGTGAATATCCGAGGCGCCCTTGTTAATCGCATCGAGCAGGATCTTGTTGACGTATTTGACTACCGGCGCATCGTCGGCGTCGGCCGCGGTGGGTCCGGAGTCATCCTCTTCCTCGCCGCCGATATCGAGATTCTCGAGATCGTCGTCGAGCATATCGTCCATCGCGGTGTCCATCGCGCTGGCGGCTTTTTCGATAAAATCGTTGAGCTGGTCTTCCTGCACCAGCACGGCCTCGGTGGAAAGCCCGGTGGCAAACTTGAACTCGTCCAGCGCCTGGGTATTGGTCGGGCTCGAAATCGCGACAAACAGCTTGTTGCCGCGCTTGAACAGCGGCACCGCGTTGAGTTTGGTAATCAGCTTTTCCTCGACCAGGCCAAAGGCTGCGAGCTCGGTATCCATGACGTCCAGATCGAACACCGGCAGACCGAATTCCTGCGACGAAATCATCGCGATGACGTTCGAGGGTACGATCTTGTTCTTGACCAGGTAGCTGGTGAGCTGAATGCTTTCTTTGTTCGCGGCCTCGACCGCTTCGACCGCGGCGGCTTCGTCGAGATGCTTGTCGAGAACCAGCTTGCGCGCGATCCCGGTGAGATTCATATTGGTAGCAGCCATAAGCGCCTTTATTCGGTGATCGGAGAATTTCCTCGCCGAAAGTATATTACAGTTGACCTGGTTTGTTGAGGTATCTAGAACCAATTTTAGACCGAATTCACAGTATCACAAGGCGAATTCCGCGCTGTCTATAAATTAAATCGAATCAAGCGTTTATCTCACTCGTTTCAATTAACTTGTGAAATCTTTGATAAGCCCGGAACAACCGGTCGGCGAGGGCGCTGAAATCCGGGTTTCGAGGCCCTGCGCGGACCTCGATCGAGGTGCGAAAACGGGTTGCGGCAGGTGTATTGATACCCGTAACGATGCCATCAGTTTCTATTTGCGGATAGCGGGCACCCGGGCGGGCTTATG
>CAMYLR010000017.1 GCA_947259315.1 uncultured Gemmatimonadales bacterium
CGGCGGTGAGCCCTGCATCTGCGCAACAACCCACAAGCACCCAAGGCGAGGCGAGCCCTTCTTCTTCCTTGGTCACTACCGCCCCCGGACAGTCGGCCTCGGAGATGCGCTGGCTAGAACTGGATCTCGAGGAAGCCAAGGAGCGCAGCCGGCGCACGCGCAATGCGCTGATCGCCACCAGCGCATCGTTCGCCCTCGGCGCGATCTTGGCCGGCATCGGCGCTTCGCAGTGTCAGCAGATTTACTCGTCGTCGACGCAGAACTACAACGACCTCGCATGCAACAATGCCGGCAACGTTCTTCTGCCGCTCGGTGGCACGATCGCTGGCCTCAGCGCCATCGGCATGCTCACCTCCGGCATCATGCTCGGAGTGTCCAACAAGCGGAAGCGCGAGATCCAGCGCGACATCCGACGCCGCCAATACGGCCGCCGGCTTCAGTGGGACATTCCAAAGGGCGCGCTGGTCTTCTGAATCTGAAGGCGACACTCTCCCCCCGCGTAACATCCCGAATTCATACGGTTCGTGCGGCAAAGATCGCAGCACGTTCTCACGCGAGTCACTGCGATCTTCGCCAGAGAATCGGTGTGGATTCGGGCACTTGTCTACCCGAAGAGTGTCCCCCAAAAATTTGCGCGTTGCTTTGCGATGCGCGTATCTGGACGCATGGAAGCGAACAAGACCAAGACGATATCCAGGTCCCAATCCAAGAGGCCCGCGAAGCGGAAACCAGCGCCCTCGAAGGCGCAAGGCAGCACTACAGCGACACCGGCGCCGACAAAGGCAACCGTCAGGGCAAGGCGCACAAAAACCGCGGCGAAGCGATCGCCCTCCACGCAGGCCGCTGCGCTTAGTGGACGACAGCGGGCTCAGCGCATTGCCGTCGCTGCTTACTACTTCGCCGAGCAACGTGGCTTCGCGCCAAATCACGAGCTCGACGACTGGCTTGCCGCTGAACGAAGCCTCTAGGGGTTCCTGCGCTCGGGCGCGGTGTTTGTCAGTCAGAGCCCCGACGAGGGCGGCTCACAGGCCTTGCGCTCATTTCGCGGATCGACGAACGTGATGCTCCCGACGCAGTTTGCCTCGTTCTCCAGCGAACGATTGCGGTTGCCGTCGTTGAATTTCCAGAGTGATGTCCTAGGCTGAGAGGCTCCCGTCGCCCCCACGTCCAACGCGACATCGTATTGAATGAATTGGTACCGAATAAAGACCGCTCTCATCGGGCTCAAGCGATTGGCCGAGCTGACGGACGAGGACAAGCAAGCTTGCATCGATGGCTTCAAGTTCCTTCAGAGGATGCAGAATGGCGAGCCAACCGAGACCGCCGATGAGACGAAAGCGGTCGCGGACTACTACAAGGTCCTCAACAACATGCTCTCGGTTTTCGACCTGGAAAAGCTCTACATCCCGCCGCAGCTGGACGAATCTCAAGGGCTCTACGGGAATCAGCTCTTGGTCGAGCAGGCTGTATTGAAGGAGCTCGACCTCAAAGACCCTCGGGGATCGCATCTGTTGGACATGGGGTGTGGGCGGGGAAGGGTCTCGTACCACTTCGCCAAGCTGACCGGCGGTCGGGTGTCCGGATATAATGTCGATGCAAATCAGATTGAGAGCGCGATCGACTGGGCGGCGGAATGCCGAATGAGTGATCGGCTTCACTTCAAGGTGGGCAACCACCACGAGCCGCTCGAGTATGAGTCGGGGACCTTCGATGGATGCTTTTCCTTTCAAGCGGTCTGGCCGTTTTTCAAGAAAGAGGAGCTCGATGCCCACGCGGAAGAGATGCACCGGGTGTTGAAGCCTGGAGCTCGATACGCTTGTTCGGAGTATCTATTGACGCCGCATTTTGACTGGGACAACGAGGAGCACGTGACCCTACACAAGTCATTTCTGCCAACGCTCGCTGCTACTCAATCCATGTACCCAGCTGACGTTTGCGCCGCCTTGGAAAGAGCGGGATTCACCGTTGTCCTTTCGGCGCCTTCAAAAAGCATCAGGGCGCTCGAAGCAGTTCGTGTTTTGCCCCCCTGGGTCGAAGAATCGCTCGACCTTCTTCAGAGCGGTGGTCAGTCATGGACAGACGCCGAGAAGGCCAAGATTGCGGATTTGAACTGGAGAATCGTCGCGGAGAAGCCGCCGGTCTAGACACCCACGGCATGTGGTAAGTCTACGTGCAGGCGCCGATGGAGAGAGCCAAAGAGATCGAGTTGCTGTCGCAGTGCCTGGACCTCGTGCAGGCCAAGCGGCCGCTCGCGACGGACGACGAAACGCTCATACCCGTGGCCGACTACGTCGATGAAACGATGTTCGAGCAAGAGCGGGATCTGATCCGAAGCTCGATGAACATCGTGGCCCACGCAAGCCAAGTCGCTTCACCAGGCGATTTCGTCACTCGCGACGTCCTCGGTAGTCCGGTCCTCGTCGTGCGACAGGCAGATGGAACGACGAAAGCGTTTCTAAACGTTTGCCGGCACCGAGGCGCGACCTTGGAGCTGCGAGACGCCGGAAGCTGTCGGCGCTTCGTCTGCCCCTATCATGCCTGGACGTACGAAACCGACGGGTCACTCGCCTCGGTCCGCCATGCTGACGGCTTCCCCACGCTCGACCTCGAGAACACGTCCCTGGTAGAGCTTCGTTGCTTCGAAGCGGTAGGGCTCTTGTGGGTTTGCCCCGAACCTCGCGCCGAGGACTGGGAGCCCGATGATGCAACAATCGCGGTCATCGCGGAGCTCGAGGGGCTCGGCTGCGCAGATTCCACCGTGCTCGCATCCTACACGAAGCTCTGGAAAGCCAATTGGAAGCTGGTTGTCGACGGGGGCCTCGAGTCCTACCACTTCCGGATTGCCCATCGAGACACCATCGCCGGCTTTTTCCCAGACAACGTCTCGACGTTCGAGTTCTTGGGTGATCACGTGAGGTCGGTACTACCTCGCACTTCGATTCTCGAGCTCGCCGATAAACCCGAATCGGAGTGGGACATCCGCAAGCATACCCACCTGCTCTATTCGATCGCGCCGAACGCTTCCCTCCTCATTCAGGAGAGGCACTTCGAGCTGATCATATCGACTCCCGTTTCGGCAGGTCAAACACGGATCGAGATCATGACCGTCGCA
>CAMYLR010000018.1:0-12617 GCA_947259315.1 uncultured Gemmatimonadales bacterium
TCTGGGGTCGGTTATCAGTCGCACGCTTGAGCGCGCTTATGATCCGGCTCCACGAAGTATAGGTGGCGTCGGGCAAGTGCTTCCTGGTGCCGGTCACTGCCTTGGCGTCGCCGTCGACAAAGACGATCGGGACCGAGCGCGTGGCCTTCGTCTTCCGCAGCCAAATCCCTAGGTCCCTGCCCTGTGAGGGGCTACGTGAGAGGTCGATTACGGCAAGGTCGGGTGGGTCCGACCGAAGAGATTTCATGCTCGCCGGATCGAGCGGCCCAAAATCGACCTGGTACCCGCTGGCCTCCAGTTTGGCCACGCGTTCCCCTGCCTGCGCCACGTTCCAGTGGATCAACCGCACTAAACGTCTTTTCTCCTTCGTCATGACCCGCGTCGTCGCACTGACAGGTAGTAGTGCCACAGTATACGCGCGGCGACGGCGCGCCACGGCCGCCAGGTTTCGCTCATCACGGCCAACTCTTCGTTGTTCGGGATGTCAGTCAACCCCTTTAGCTCACGTGTGGCTTTCGCAAGCGCCAAGTCGCCGGGAGGCCAAACGTCCGGCCGCCTCAGACCCATCAACAAGTAAATGTTGACCGTCCACTCACCGATCCCTTTGATCTGCGTCAGGCTAGACTTGATCTCCAAATCGGTCATCTGCTTCAGGTCACGGGTCTTGAGTCGCCCGTCCCGAAACGCGCGCGCCAACTCACGACCGTAGAGCGTTTTTTGTCGACTGAAACCAGCTTTCCGCAGTGCTCGATCATCGAGCGCGAGAAACGCTCTCGGTGTGACTCGCCCGATTCGCGCGCGCAACCGACGGTACGCCGCGTCGGCCGAAGCAAGCGAGACTTGCTGCTCGAGGATGATGCGCAACAGCGTCGCAAATCCGGGGCTCCGACCCCACATCGGGGGCGGACCGTACCGCTTCACCACCCGCGCCAGGTCACGATCGGCCACGGACAACGCACGGACACCGGTCACGAGCATGTCGGGCGTCAGCGCGGAAGGGATCGCTCCGGGTTTCAAACCTATGTCTTTTGTGCCGGCGCCCTGGCGACTTCCAGCAGCGCCGCGTTACGAGGGTGAGCGAGAAAAGTCGGTTTGAGGTCCGCGGGCAGATTACGCTCAAGTGATCGCATCGCGCGCAACGCCCGTGCCAGCGCGATCCGTTCACGGCGTCGGTCACCGAGCGCGCGACGGACATCGGCCAGCCGCTCCGCAGCAGCACGCTCGAGTGCGATCTCTCCCAGATGAGCGGCGTGATCCGCAACCTCACCCAGCGATTCCGCGATCTCTGCAGTTGGTTCCAACTCTGTCTCGGCATCGGCCCTAAGGAACTTGACCAGAGCTTCCAGCGATCGGTTTCCGGCCAGATCCGCATCACACGATTCGGGCCGACCCCCTCGCGCGCGCACCTCCGCGCGACATCGGTGAGCTCGAGCGAGTGCCGTGGCGGCAACCAAGCCTGCTGAATTGGTAGTTTGCTCGGTTTTTGCGAAAGCGTCCGCCGCTTTCGCCCACTCGCCAAGCGCCACCAACCAACGCCCTTCACGCAGTTGCACCTCGTGGCGTTGCTCCTCGACCCCGAGATCATCTACGAGCCGGTCAGCTTCGTCGAGCGCGGCCCGCGCGCGCTCGTGATCTAGCGCTTGCAAGTACGCGTCAAAAAGCATCAAGCGGGTATTGATTTGGTTCACAGGCTCCAGTATTTCGTCTGCCTGTTCGAGGCAGATGTCCAGGTGCCTGAGCGCATCGCTAATCTTGCCGAGCGAGATCTCACAAGTGATTCGGTTCTGTAATGTCACGTACCGGGCAAAGGTCCAGCCGATGTCCTCGAGCAGCCGTTCCGCCTGACGCAACGTATTGAGCGCCTCACGCCAAGCCCCCCGCTCCATCGCGACCCGGCCCAAGTTATTGAGCGCAGAGTACATCATGCGTCGATCACCGATCGCCTCCGCCGTGTGAAACGCCCGCTTGTAATGGCTCTCCGCCCCGTCCAGTTCGTTGCGCAGATCGAGTAGCAAGTTTCCGATATTCGATAGGCTCTTCGCGATCCCGACCTGATCACCGTGTTTCTCGCGCAACTGGAGCGCGACAGAATGGTGTTCGAGCGCCTTGTCGGCTCGACTCCGATAGTAGAATACGACACCCATATCGTTGCGTAGGTCGGCCGCTACCAACGGTTCGTCTTGGGGTACCGTCGCCAGGCCACGCTCAAAAAGCTCGATCGCTTCATCGAGCTTGCCGCGGTACCACGCGACGCGACCGCGTCGTTCCACCCCGCGCGCCACCCAGGTTGGTCGTCCCTCCGCCGTGCCAAGCTCCTCCAGTCTCTGAAACCACTTCCCTGCCGTCTCGGAATCACCCCGGTAAAGGAGCACGGTCCCAAATATCTCGTTGAAATCCGCGCGGTCATCGATATCCGGAATCACGTCGGGATTTGACTCAATGGCAGTAGCTACACGCTGCAGGTACTCCTCCGCCCGCGGTAGATCGTAACTCGTGGCTGCTGCCCGACCCGCGAGCCAGAGGTGCGGTGCCGCCTTTTCTGGTTGCCCCGCGTGCCAGTAGTGAAGCGCGAAAAACTCGGCCTCAGCTCCCATGCGATCGGCGAAGTGGTCTTCGCCGATCCGTGCCGCCGACTCGTGGAGAACGCGGCGCACACGAACCAACAAGCCGCTGTATGCGACCTCCTGCATGAGTGCATGTTGAAATCGAAAATGGTCTTCGCCGTCGACCGCCAGGAACCCCTCGCGTTGAAGGGACACCAGAGCTTCGTCGAAGCTGATCGGTTGTTCCTCCAGTGCATACAACAGGCCCAGCAGCGATATCGAGAAGCGGTTCCCCAGCACCGCAGCTGTTTGGAGCAGTGTCTGTAGCGGCGGTGACAACCGGTCGATACGTGACATGATCAGGCCCTGTAGCGTGCCGGGCACGGTGGTTGGCGCATCCGCCGTTCCCGCCGTCTCGCCAAGCGTCCGTATCAGTTCCTCGAGGAATAGAGGATTGCCGGCGCTGCGCTCGATCAAATCACGACGATCCTCCGGCGCGAGATCGTCGAGCAAATCACCAAGCAGCTCTTCGGCGGTCTCCGAGTCTAGCGGCGCGACCTGGAGCCACTCGACTTTCTCCGGCAGCCATGGCCGCGACTCCAGCGGTCGACTGGTCACCAGCGCCGCAATCGGGCGGCGGACCAAGGTCGGAAGCAGGAATGCCAAGAACTCCTGAGTCGCTTCATCTGCCCAGTGAACGTCTTCGATCACCAGTGTGACCGGTTGCTTCCGCGCTGAGGCCTCGAGTAGTGCCGCGGTTGCCAACCAGCGGTTCTCCCGCGCCGACTGGGGATCTTCGGTGTCGACCTCCGGCGCAGCCTCCAGATTCGCTTCTCGCGCCAAGCTCTCAACACCAGCGCGGTGTGCTTCACCATCGGTGCCGAGCAGTGCGAACGCCCAATCGCTTGCCGATCGGTCATCGGTCTCCGCGCAGAGCTGGCAAAAGAGCTCGGTTGGGGGTGGACGCTGACCGGGCAACCGGATCGGCGTGAAACCGATCTCGAGTGTCAGGTGATCGGCATCCGTTCGGTCCAACGCTTCTTGGACCAGACGGCTTTTCCCGATTCCGGCCTCGGCCTCGATGATCAACGCTCCTCCCTCGCTCACCCACGCTCGCTCGAGAAATGCCTGGATCGTCGAGATCTCCTCATCGCGACCGACAAACGGAGTTCTCTCAAAGCGCACTTCCGGCATCGACTCCTCATAACCCACGATCCGGAACGCGCGTACCGGCTGGGACACACCCTTCAGCGTAAGAGGCGGCACCTCCTCGGCGACAAACCGATCGGAGATCCGTTGGTGAACCATCTCACTCACCAAGACGGTGTTTGGTTCAGCGGCGGTCTCCAGTCGCGACGCGACGTTGACCGTATCGCCCAACACGGTGTACTGGAGTTGCATCTCAGATCCCAGTTGCGCCGCCACAACGGTGCCGATGTTGATCCCAACCCGAAGCAACAGAGACTGATCTGACTCTTTGTTATGGCGTTCGATGATGTCGAGCATCGCGAGACCCGCGAGCACCGCGCGTTCGGGGTCGTTCTCGTGCGCTAACGGAGCACCAAACAATCCCATGACCGCGTCACCCATGAACTTGTCGACGTACCCCTCGTAAGCGTAGATGGCGTCTCCGAGGCTCATGAGAAGAGGATTAAGGAGCAGCGTTATCTCTTCCGGGTCCATCACCTCCGACATCGAAGTGAACCCCTTGATGTCGGCGAACAGAACGGCGACCTCGCGTCGATCGCCGCGTAGTTCCTTACGCGCGATTTCAAATTTCGAGCGCAGGCCAGGGGGCAGTTCGGGTCCGGTTGGGGCTGGGGGCGCTTCGGGCGCCACCCCGGCGGATGAGTCGGGCAGTGGCAAACGAGTTCCGCAGTTGGAGCAAAACTTTGCCCCCGCCGGGAGCTGAGTGCCGCATTCGGTACAGTACTTCATTCCAGCGCTTGGGTGTGGGTTACATATGCCTTTCTGACCACAGAAGTATTATTATACTGCCTTCCGCTCGTGGTGCTGCGCTCTCCATATCGGTAACCCCAGGCCATGCGGCATCGGGCGGTAAACAGACACGGACGCCCCACGCACTCCTACAGGAGGGTCCCCTCGATGCGCACGCTGTTTGCCGTTTTTTCCATCGTCTTTGCCATAACTCTGGTTGGCTGCCAAAACGATGATGCATTGCTCCCGTCCTCGCCTTCGCGATCACTTGACACCGCTGCCGACGACGAAGCGCTCTGTGAGCTCGCCGGGATGATTCTCGATCGCGGGAAGCTCAACGCCGTCTGCAAGCAACTCAGAAATATTGAACGCCAAGCCGATCGTGGTGAGACGGTCGACGCAGCCCAAAAAGCACGCGACTTGATCGCGTTTGTCCTCGACCACTTTCGCGGCGGTCGGCTCAACGATCCACCGGGTCCAGAGACGACCGAGGACGTTCTCGGCGAGCTGATCGCCGGCATCGCCGAGCTCGGAGGTCTGCTGCCACCCGGCAGCGGCCCGATCCCACCCGGCGCATTCACCGAGGAAGGCGCATTCGAGGAGTGCAGCGCTTCAGCGGGATGCACCGTTACTACCGGCACCGAGTTCGCCGGTGCGAACATCCCAGCAGGGACCCCGTTGGTCGACGTGAACACCGGTGAGCCGGTGGACGATTTGATCGTCGTCATCAGCCGTGAGAGCGACACGCTCGACCCGTTCACGCAGTTTGGGTTCGACGATTTTCCGCTCTTCTACAACATCACCACTATTCCTGAGGTCGAGATCCCGAGCAATGGTGGTCTGAACGGCGCTCAGGAGGACGAGATGATCGTCGGCGTGTGTGTCGTCGATCCACCGGATCCATTGGCACCGCCTGAGGGAGCTGACCTCCGTATCGCCCGTCTCTTCGACGGCGATGAGGGATCGGAAGTCGAGATCACCCCGCTGCGCGACGCTTCGTTCCTCGATTGCACCGGCGCGAGCACGAACGGAGAGGCTCTAACGGGCTGGCGCGGTTGGCTGGCGTCAGTTTTCGGTCCTGCGGCGTCGGTTCTCGACGTGACCCCGCTGTACGCCAATCCAGGCCGGCTAGGTGGCGCGATTTCGGCGTTTAGCACGTACGGCGCGGTGGACGTTTCAGCTCCCGAGCCGGATGGCACCATTCGGGTATCCGGCGGTCCCTTGGTCGGAAGTGGAACGGGATCCGTTGGCGCGGCGACGCTCGAGGCGGCGTTGAACGACCCGGACAACTTCGGAGGCGAGGGAACCGTCGCCTGCGATGTTGATCTCCAGGGCCTGGTCCAGAGTATCGCAGCCGGGGACCTCGTCGACGGTCAGGGAAATCTCCAAGTGGACCTCTTCTTCGCTGGCCTAACTGGACAGACATTGTCAGCCGAGGAGGCAACCGAGCTCGCGGCCTTCATGAACGCCGGCGGCGTCGTATACATCAGCGGCAACTCGGGTGGCAATGAAGGGCCGAGCTATAACCCGCTATTCTCGGAGCTCGATGTCGCGGATCAGTACGACGTCAACACAACAGGCAGCCCCGGCATAACGTCGACGTCGATACCTGTAGCTACGCCGGTGACCAACGGGCCGTTCGGCGTTGTGGGTCCGATGAGTTCCACGATTTTCCGGATTCTCCAAACCGACAGTAGCACTGATGTAGCAAGCGTTGGGGAACTCCCGATTGTGGCCGAGTTGGGTGTCGGCGACGGCTACCTGTCGTGGATGGGCGATCCGCTCTACTTCAACCTGTTCACCGATTCCGACGCGGACAACTTGAACTACTTCCTGAACCTGTTCGCGCTCGGGTGCTCAGACGGTGGGGGAGAAGAGGTCCTGCAGTAGAGACCTCACCCTCGCAACACGAAAGAAGAGGGGTGACCATCCGGTCACCCCTCTCTTCTTGTACCAGGTATTACGACGACTCGGAAGGAACCGCGCCTCGCGGGTCTGCATCGAACCTCTCGAGAAGTTCTTCGGGTAGGTTCTCGCGCAGAGAATCCCTCGCCTCGGCGGCACGCGAGCCCGCCGCTCGCGCGCCCGACTCATCGCCCAAGTCACGAAGCACCTCGGCCAACCGCTGAAACGCCGCCAGCGCGAGGGAAAGATCTCCGACCTGCAGAGCCAATTCGCCCGCCTCGGTGAGATTATCAGCGGCCGGCTGCAGGGTCCCTCGCGCGGCAGCTCCGTCGGCGCAAAGGTACTGAACCAACGCTAAGATCGATGGCTGCAAGTCGGGGTCCGCAGCGGAGCAGTTCTCCTCCACCTCCACGCCGGCGCGTGCGTTGGCTCGCCACTGGTGCGCGGCTGCAATCGTCGCGATATCGACATCTCGTTGCTGGCGGGCCAACTCCTCGGCGCGTGAGGCAGCAGCAGCAGCCCCTTCCCATTCCCCGCGAGCGGCTGCCAGCCGACCCTCGGAGAGCGCGATCCAATCGTCGTGTTCGGTCACTTTGAGCTCATCAGCCAGCTCTCGCGCCTTATGTAACCACTCACCGGCCCCGGTGTCGTCCAAAGCGCAAAAACAAACCTCAAACTGAAGTATTCGAACCGCGACGCGATTCCCGGCATCGAGGATCTCGTCTCCCTCCTGGAGACACGCCTTCAAGACCCGAATCGCACTTCCGATCTGTCCCAAACGCACGTGACAGGCAGCCTGATTCCTCAAACTGAGGAATCGGAGCTGGGATAACCCGATCTCTTCCGTTACCTCCTGCATGTTTTCGAAGCGATCGATTGCGCTGGCATACTCGCCGAGCTCTAGATCGAGCGTTCCAAGATTAAGAAGAAGATTACACTGCATTTCGCGGTCGCCGTTCTCTCGAGCGAGAACAAGTGCGCGTTCGTAGTGATCTCGAGCGCCTTCGGGGTCGTTCTGAAGACGAAGCAGCACATTGCCGATGTTCATAAGGCTCTTGGCATATCCAAACCGATCTTCGGCTTGCTCGCGCAAGTGCAGCGCTTGTCTGTGCTCGTCTAGCGCGCGATCGACTTCTAAATGAAAGTGGTGCACGAGACCCATCCCGCTGTGCAGATCGGCGGTTGCCCGCTTGTCCGTGGGGGACCGCGCGAGCCCCTGCTGGAAGAAGACCTGCGCCTCGTCAACTTGTCCGCGGTACAGCGCAATCGCGCCGCGCTGAAACAGGGCCTTGCCGATCCACTCTTCCCGCTTCTCGATCGTACCAAGTTCTTGCAGTTGTTCGAACCATCGCTCACCGTCCTCGAACCGACCGCGCTCGCGAAGAACGGTACCGTAGGTCGTCATGAATTCCGCTCGTTGGGCAGACTCGGGTAGCACGCCCGAATCCTCTTGGATCACCTCGGAGAGCCGATTGAGGAAGCGCTCCGCGGCGTGGAGCGCGTAATTGTCCGCGGCTACGCGGCCGGCGCTCCAAAGATGCGGCGCGGCATCGGCGTGCAGACCCGCCTCCCAGAAGTGATGGGCAAAAAACGGGGCCTCAGCCTCCAAACGCTCGGCGTAGTGCTCTCCGCCCAATCGCGCGGCCGACTCGTGAAGCACTTTGCGCACTCCACCGAGGATGCTTCCGTAGGCGACCTCCACGACCAAAGCGTGGCGGAAGCGTCCGATACTATCGGCAACGGGAATCTCGAAGAATCCCTCTCCCTCCAACTCTTGCAAAGCATCGTCGAAACTGACCGGGTGCTGCTCGAGGCGATAAATCCGCCCAAGTAGCTCAACCGAAAAGGTGGCGCCCAGCACGCTCCCCATCTGGAGTAGCAGCCGGACGGATTCATCCAAACGGTCGATACGGGACTGAAGCAACCCTTGGATCGTTCCCGGCACTGAACTGTCGCCGGTCCCCACCTCATCGCGCAGCGACCGAGCCAGCTCTTCGAGATAGAAGGGGTTCCCCTGGCTCCGCCGGATCAGCTCCTTGCGGTCCTCGGGCCTTAAAGATTCGAAGAAACCCCCCAGGATCGATCGTGCGGCCTCCTCATCGAGGTTGCGGAGCTCGAGGCGCTCCGCCCCGCCGGGGACCCATTCGAGCGAAGCACCCGAACGAGCCGTAACGATGACACCAACGCGACGGCCAGCGATCAAGCCTATCAAGAAGCCGAGGAACTCCTCGTCGGTTTCGTCCGCCCAGTGAGCGTCCTCGAATCGGATCAGAACGGGAACCGTCCGAGCCCGGGCACCAAGAAGCGCCATCACCGCCAGCCATCGGTTCTGCCGAGCGATACCTGGATCGATATCCTGGGTCGATTCACCGTCGACTGTTTGGAAAAGCTGTCGAACGAGCTGATCGATCCCTGCCTCGTGATTCTGGAAGTCCTCGCCCAAGAGCTCGGTGGCACTCTCCCTCGCGCTCGCATCATCCTCAGGCACTACCCGGTCCGGATCGGCGACCAGCTGTCGAAAGAGATCGGTCGAAACAGATTGGCTGCCCGGGAGATCGATCGGGGAAAACTCGACATCGAGAAGATCGAGCTGCAGGCTGGCTCGTGAGAGGGCTTCGTTCACGAGCCGGCTCTTTCCCGCACCAGCCTCGGCCTCTATGACGAACGTCCCCGGCGCTCCTTCGACGACCCCATGCAAGAAGGAGTCGACCAGCGCGAGTTCCTCGTCACGACCGACAAATGGGGTCGCCTCACGTGTGGGCGCTGGCGCGGACGGCCGGAAACGGACCACGCGGTAGGCCTGCAGTGGCTCGGCCTTGCCCTTGACCGTGACTGGATCGACGGCTTCGGTCTCGAACCGGGAATCGATCCGTTCGTGCACGGATTGGCTCACGAGCACCGAGTCAGGAGCGGCCTCTCCCTCGAGACGCGAGGCCACGTTGACGGTGTCACCCATCACCGTGTACTGCTGCCGCGATTCTGACCCTACGTGTGCAGCTACCACCTCACCTTGGTTGAGGCCGACGCGGATCGAGAGCAGATGATCGGAATCGTCGCTTCTCCGCGCCGTCACCTCCAGCATGTCGAGTGCCGCCAGAACCGCTCGCTCGGCGTCATTCTCGTGCGCAATCGGAGCCCCAAACAGAGCCATGATCGCGTCCCCGATGTACTTGTCGACGTACCCTTCGTACCGATACACGACGTCGGCTAGCTCGCCCAGCAGCCCGTGCATCACGAGGCTGACCTCCTCGGGGTCGAGCCGTTCGGAGAGCGCGGTGAAGCCGGAGAGATCCGCGAATAAGACGACAACCTCGCGCCGATCGCCCCGAAGCTCCTCGCGGGCACGCTCGTACTTGGCTCGGAGCTCGGGCGGGATGTTCGGTTCAGGGGCCGCCGGTACGGTCTCCGGTTCTGCGACTGAGCCAGTTACTGGCGTACCGCATTGAGCGCAAAACTTCGCCCCAGCTGGCAGAGGCGAGCCGCACTCAGTGCAGAATTGATCGGGTTGGGATAGGTCTGGCATGTTTTTTATCCTCGAAGTATGCTATTGCATTCTCTGAGGTCAGGCCAAGCATTCCTCTTGAAGGAGGCTCCCGTGCGGTTCTCTCTTCGATGTCTTCCTGTATTCTCGATCGGTCTGTTGCTTGTGGGATGCCAGGGTGACACCCGGGCACCGGTTGCCCCAGACCGTACGCTTGAAGGCGCGCCGGCAATCAAGTGTAATTGGGACAAGAGCGTAACCGACATCTATGAGAACAAGTTCAAGAGCGATAAGACCGCTGCGTGCAAGGACGCCGCCGAGTTTGTGGACGCTGGCGATCTCACCGCGGCCGAGCTGGTGATCAACGAGCTCTTGGTGGCGCTCTACAACGACTACGCGGCGTGCGTGGGCGCACCTTTTGGCACGCAAGACCCGGCCGCCTGCCCGTTCAAGGACGGCGCCAATGTCGAGCGCGGCGGTGTGGTCACCTTCGCCCGAGCAACCTGCGACATAGCCCCACCCCCGGACGGCTTACCCCGGTCCGGTGACGTCGATTGTGTTGTTCCAGATCCCGAGAACTTGGCGCCACCGACCTTTCCGCCGACCGACCCCACGGCGGACACAGCTGGAGGCTGGATCGTCGCTGGGCCAATTCGTGAGGACGCGGTTGTCATCCTTCCCAACGGTGAATTCGCGGTTGAGTTGGACGCCCTAACAGTCACCGAGGTGTACGTCGCGATCCGCGAGAACAAAAAAACCTCGGTCGTCGGCGAATGCCCGGATAAATCCGATAACGATTGCGTGCAGAACAACTACACCGTCGACATGGACGGCGTAGGCCAAGATTATGACGACAACGACCCGATCGCCGATGGGCCTCCACTGGGACTGTATGTCGAGATCTGCGAGGGGCCGCCTGAGCAAGACATCACAGACTTCGCTGACGTCCCAGGCCGCTGCGCGCTTGACCCCAATACCAACGAGTTCGAATGCGCACCAGCCGAAGAAACAGAACTGCGCGGTCTCCTAGACCGTCAACCGGTCGGTTGCAGCAAGGGGGCCCTGGCGTTCGCTCCGAGCACATGGACTGCGGTCGACGCTGACCTCGCGGAGCGCGACGTCGTCTGCAAGGTGAACTCTCAATCAGCGGCGGTTTCGGAAGGCACGACATGCACCATCCTCGAGCGCGGACCGATTGTTCCGAAGGTCGTCGACAGCTGCGAGACAGTGGCGACCCCGTTATTCGGTCCCAAGGCCGCGGAATGCACGATGCGTGACATTCTGGCCGCGAACATCGACGAAGAACACGACGGGTCGGCGGTCCTCTACACGATGGAAGCAGCGAAGATCGAGAGCGGTGTGTCCCACTTCGGAAGTGACACCTTTAGCCTCCGCCAAGAGGACCCGGTCTTCGGGAATGTCAAGGAAGTGTTCGTAGACGTCCGGCCTCCGGGACAACAATAGCAATACAGGCGTCGCCGTCGGCACATGCCGACGGTGACGCCTTCTTTCCCCTCTCCGAACCCTTTCACTATCCTGGGGTAGTACTCCTCTTATCGAGCGTTAGTCGGGTCCAGGCGCGGATTCCCCCCGCCGCGCACCGAAAAGGAGACGGGTTATGAGGGTCGTCATCTCCGCGGTGGTGTTCCTGTTCGTGACGAGCACCTCCGCTTTCGCACAAGACACAACCACGTTCGAAAACCCGATGGTGGACGAGGGTCATCGACTCGATCTCTGTTTGAGTTGGGGCGCCGATTGCGGCGAGCCCGCCGCCACGGCGTTCTGTGAGGCGGAAGGGTTCGAGAAAGCGGCGCGGTGGGAAGTCGCATCCGACATCGGCGATCGCACCCCAACCAAAACGCTGCAAGACGGGCTCGTTTGCGACGAGGGATTCTGCGATGGCTTTAGCTCGGTGACGTGCGAAGCACCCGCGCCGACCCTCGTGCAAGCAAAGAGCCTCACCACTATCGCACTCGATAGCGGCAGCAAAGTCGAGTTCCTCGAGCCCGAGCCGGGAGTGGTGATGATCGTCGAGCAAGGTGAGTGGCCGGCGACACCCGCCCTTACGCAACTCGATCTCGGCGAAGACGCCACACCGGCTGATGTCTTCCGCGCACTCGCTCCCGACCAACCGGTTCCGGAGTCGATTCAGGTCGCCACGCTGGCGGTTCCCGAAGAGGAAGAGCCAGAGGAGCCAGAGCCCGACATCGCGAACAGCGGCGAGCAGATCACGCTTGTCGCCAAGCCGGCCCTGCCCAAGCTCGAGGGCAAGGAAGTCAAGCCGGTCATGAAGGCCAAGCGCGTCGAGCCGACCGACAAGATACCGGCGCAGCCAAGTGCGAAGCCGGATCCCGACAACACGCCCAAGCAAGAACCAGCTGATCTGCCACCGACCAACGAAGCAAAGAACCGGGCGGATTGGTTCCAGAAGGAGTTTTGCCATGCGGGAGGTGGTCGCGACGTTACGTGGTGCTGGCTAAACCGACAGGGCAGGACCAACTACAGTGTGTGGAGCATCGGGATCAGCGCGACCGTCTACTCATGCGCTGGGACGACTCGATTCGTAACCCAGTACAAGCGGTTTGGGAAATGGAAGACGTATGGCTCAGTCGATGTTCTGCCCGGGCACTACATCAGCTTTGGCCGGCTCGGGATCCCGCGCACGCGGCGCAGCGTTGCCGAGGGGTCGTGTTACCACCATTCCGGCGTCGGCGTAAAGCTGTAGGCGTCCAAGGATGAGGGGTGGCCGA
>CAMYLR010000018.1:12652-68385 GCA_947259315.1 uncultured Gemmatimonadales bacterium
TCGCCTTCGAAACGAGCTTCTCCCCCGACTCGTCTACAGAGTAGACCTCCGATTCCACGACCGACAACGTCTTACCGGGCTTTAGCACTTTTGAGCGGCAAATCAACGATGTTCCGTCCGCAACACGCAAGAAGTTGATCTTGAACTCGGCCGAAAGCGGATACTGACCCTCACCAAACAGTGTCGCCGCGGCGGCCCCGCCTGTATGATCGGCGATCGTCGCCTGCACCCCCGCATGGACAAAGCCGTCCTGTTGACGGTGCATGTCCCGGATCTCGAGTGACGTTTCGGCCTCCCCAGGCACGACCCTGACCAGCGTGATGCCCAGCTCCTCGACAAACCGGGCGCGCGAGAAGATCTCCCGGATGACCGCTTCGTAGTTGTCGTTGCGTGGCGTTACGGCCATCGACCGAGCCGCTCGAGCGTGTCGATCGTTTCCGCGTTCAATTCCATGTCACCGAGCTCATCTTCCCGGACCCATCGGTACTCGACGAACTCATCGTTGAGATCGAGACGATCCGATGCGGCGGTGCAGTGAAACAGTAAGAAGATCATGTACACCGGCTTCTTTGTGCCGTCCGCGAAAGTCTTCTCGTGCGTACAGTCCTTGAAGAACGCCGGTCGGATGTTCTCGACCTCGACCCCGAGCTCTTCCCTGAGCTCCCGGCGCAATGCCTCCTCCATGCGCTCACCGGGCTCGATGCCCCCGCCGGGAAACCCCCATTGACCCGGAAACACTCCGCGCTCTGGATGCATCCGGCAAAACAACAATTCGCCGTCATGATTCCAAACGAGACCGACGACGATCGTACGGTGGTCGAGGGCGAGGTTCTGTACCGTCATTACGCGAAGCTGTTCTCTATCGGTCTCGCGCGCAACGGGTTAGTTCGATCCAAAAGAAAGGCGCGGGAGCACAAGCCCCCACGCCTTTGATCGTGCGCTCGGTCTTAAGCTCTTACTTCACTTGGCACTTCAGCGTGATCTCTCCTGAAGGAGTAAACACCTGTTGCCACCGCGTAGCGATCGCAGAAAACACGCGGCACCTGCGGCCCGGAAAGTCCTCGGAGCGTTGCACTTCTGCCTTTTCCGGCGCAATACCCTCGGGAAGCTGTCCGTGACAGGTGAGCGTCATCTTGCCGCTGTTGGACTTGGTTATGTGGCTAGCGGTCGTGAAGACGCGAGGGTAGCCACCGAAAATGCCGACCGCGCAATTGAACCCGGACACGACATCCGCGGAGCTCAGGGCCAAGCCCTCAACGGTCCCCAACATGACTTCGCCCTCGGTTGCCAGCCCTCTCGAAGCGGCCGACGGACCGACCGTCGACTCTTGACACCCAGTTACGGCGAACGCGAAGACAACCACAACAAGCGGAATGGTCCGCAAATTGCCCCCTAGGTGATGGCCTGTCGTGGGAGATCGGGGTCTTGCGGACCCGTCTCTCGCATGAGTTGTACCCTCCCGTTACCCTAGCTTCTGTCGTGGGGTTAGCTCGCGCGCGGAATAGTCGGCACCAATGTGCGTAGCGGGTCGGAATCGTTACCGCGTCGGCGGAAACCGCCATGCCTGTTTTCGGAAACGCCGATCACGCGACACGGTTCAGGGGGTCCGGTTTTGTTACGCCACGGTCCCTATCCGGGATGACCGTTTTCCCGGGTTAGTGGAGATCGCAACCCGCCTGTCCTAGAACGCAACGCAAACCGCAAGGCAGCTGGCGTTTGTAACCCTAGTTCGCGCTTGGTTCCACCGGCGGACCCTGGTGCCAGATCTTGTTCACGATCTTCCACTCGTCACCGATCTTGATCAGCGACAGGTAGTCGACGTAGTGCACCCGTGGCCACTGAAGATCGACCTTGGCCACCGCCGCGGTTTCGGCGATATCGACTGAGACGATCTTGTTGCGGAATGCCTCATTGCCCCAATCTTCGTCAAACTCGCGGTCGAAGCTGGCCTGCCAGTCATTGAACGGGATGATGACCAACTCGCCCTCGCTGAGCCCGATCAGCCGCGACTCGGGATGAAATGAGCCCTTGAGGGCATCGGTCGATGGCGTCATCATGCCATCGAAGTACCCCTGAACGGTGGCGCGGATCGCCTCTTCATCGGACGACATTGGGTTGCTCTCGGCACGAACGAGCGCGAGGGCCGCGAACACCATCGCGAATGTCAGCATGAACGCGATCTTGTTTTTCATTACTCCTCCTGTGCTTCTTCGTGGTCGGTCTCCAGTCGGGCGACGACCTGTCCCTCGACGCCGTTCAACTCTCGATCATCTTACGCGATGCCACGCGTGCCGTACCTCTTTTCCGCCCGCGCCCGACCTTTGGCAGCTTCTTCCTCGCGATTCTTCGGAGGCGCGTTGGTGACGAGCGAGTCGATCAGCGTTCGCGCCACTCTCGAGACGTCTCGGACAGCACGCTCAAAAGCCTCTTCGTTCGCCTTGGACGGCTTTGTGGAGCCACTGATCTTGCGCACGAATTGGAGCGACGACGCTCGGATCTCGTCGTCGGTCGCGGGTGGATCGAAGTTGAACAAGGGCTTGATGTTTCGGCACATGCTTCCCCCGGATTCTGGACCAAGATGCTTCCCTCTAGCTCGATTCGGGAAACTAGGGGCTTGACAGGGCTGCGCAGCCCATGGTATCATTTCGATGGTCATAAGAATATCGAAATGTCACGATTCGACGACCTCGCACGCATCTTCAAAGCGCTATCCGACCCCAATCGGCTCGCGATTCTTCAGCTTCTCCGCGAGCGGTGCGGGCCCGGCTGCACGGTGTCCGAGAAGGAGGCCGGCAGCACCGTGTCCGAGATCGCCGATCAGTTCGACATCGCCCTCTCGACCGTGTCTCATCACATCAAAGAGCTCAAAAACGCGGACTTGATCTGCTGCGAGAAGCGTGGCCGTTGGGTGTGTTGCTCCCCCAACGAAGACGTGTTGCAACAGGTCGAAGCGTTCGTCAAGGAATGAGGAGGAACCATGTGTGGCGAAACCGATATCGGTCCTGAGCTGGAGAACCTGATCCCGATCGCGGTCGTCATCGCCGCCGGGTGTGAACCGTGCGCCGAGAAGATGGTCCGCCGCGCGCTCGATCAAGGCAGCACCCCAAAGGACATTCGCAAGACGTTGGGGTTGGTCGCTCATTTGCAGGACCTCGATTGTTTGGCCGAGAACGTCGGCGCGGTCGTGCTGTCGAGGATGGAGAAGCCATTGGCTGCTGGAAAGCGGACGCTTGCATCCGAATCGTCAAAGGTAGGTGCCTGATGAAGAACATCGATCCCGAACAACTTGTGAAGGAAGTCAAGCGACGCTATGCGAAGATCGCCGTGGGGCAGGAGTCGAGTTGTTGTGCTCCCGCGCCGAGCGCAGAATCCGCGGCCGCTACTAGCTGCTGCAGGACCACCGCAGCGGAGGTTTCCGGCGGTCTTGGTTATGAGACCGACGAGCTCAAGTCGCTGCCCGAGGGCGCCAACATGGGGCTCGGGTGTGGAGCTCCGATCGACCATCTCGATCTGAAACCAGGCGAAGTCGTTCTCGATCTCGGATCCGGTGGCGGCATCGACGTTTTCTTGGCCGCCAAGCAGGTCGGTCCCGATGGCAAGGTGATCGGTGTCGACATGACGCCCGAGATGATCGAGCGCGCCAGACAGAACGCCGAGAGCGGTGGTTTCGATCAGGTCGAGTTTCGGCTCGGACGGCTGGAGGACCTGCCGGTCGACGACGATTCGGTCGACGCGGTAACCAGCAACTGCGTGATCAACCTGGTTCCCGACAAGCAGCGGGTATTCAATGAGATCGCCCGGGTATTGAAACCTGGAGGACGGTTAGTGATCTCCGATGTCGTCTTGGACGGACCCTTGCCCGAGAGCGTGGCCGGTGATCTCTTGGCCTACGTCGGGTGTGTCGCCGGCGCGATGCAGCGCGACGCGTACTTTGCCGCCGTCGAGGCCGCCGGGCTAACCAACGTCGAGATCTTCGGCGACGTCGATTTTCTCGCCGCCGTAGAGGATCACGTGCCGGACGACATCACCGATCTCTTGGAAAGCACCGGGATCGGTTTAAACGACGTCCGCGGCGTAGTGCACTCGGTGACGTTTCGGGCAACGATGTCGTGACGGAAGAGCCTAGCCGGCTTCCTTTGGCGAAGGCTCGCTAGCCTCGTCGGTTTCTGGCTCTGGACTCTCCTCCGCCTTATACAACCCCATCTCGACTTTCAGATGATTCTCGATCTGGTCGGCGATGTCGGGGTTCTCCACGAGGAACAGCTTGCCGTTCTCGCGGCCTTGGCCCAAGCGCGTGTCGCCGTAGCTGTACCAGGCACCGGACTTGTCGACGACCTTGTGCTCGACGCCAAGATCCAGCAACAACCCTTCGACCGAGATCCCTTCGCCATACATGATGTCGAACTCGGCCTGCTTGAACGGCGGGGCGACTTTGTTTTTGACGACCTTGACCCGGCACCGGTTGCCGACCAGCGCGTCACCATCCTTGATCGCACCTACGCGTCGGATGTCGAGCCTGGTCGAGGCGTAGAACTTGAGCGCCCGACCGCCAGGCTGGGTCTCGGGATTACCGAACATGACGCCGATCTTCTCGCGGATCTGGTTGATGAAGACGACCGACGTCTGCGAGCGATTGATCGCCCCCGCCAGCTTGCGCAGCGCCTGGCTCATAAGCCGGGCCTGCAGACCGACGTGGCTGTCGCCCATCTCGCCCTCGATCTCGGCCTTGGGGACCAGCGCCGCGACCGAGTCGATGACCACCACCGACACCGCGTTTGACCGCACCAACACCTCGGCGATCTCGAGCGCCTGCTCACCGGTGTCGGGCTGTGACACCAACAGGTTATCGATATCGACGCCCAGCTTCTTCGCGTACTCGGAGTCCATCGCGTGCTCGGCATCGATAAAGGCGGCGATGCCGCCTTCCTTCTGTGCGTTGGCAACGATGTGGAGGGCGAGTGTCGTCTTGCCCGAGGACTCGGGGCCGTAGATCTCGGTCACCCGGCCTCTGGGGATCCCGCCGATGCCGATCGCAGCGTCCAAGTTGAACGCTCCGGTCGGGATCGCCTCGACCTGGAGCCGGGTATCCGTCCCCAGCCGCATGATCGCGCCCTTGCCGTACTGCCGCTCGATGTGGTTGATCGCCAGGCCGAGGGCCTTCTCTTGCTCTTTCGTGTCCGTCGTCGTTGCCATTCGTTCACCTCCGCCGCTCCGGGGTCCCGGGCGGTTTCACTCGTTCAATAGACTTTCGGTTTTCTTTCGGTTACTATAACGACTTCCGGCCCGTTAGGGAAGGGCCCCGCCCACGGTGTCCGGAACCGCCAGCTTTAGCAGCTGAACGGCCGGCTCCAGCCGGGTCGTGAAGTCGATCTTCCACCGGTCCCCCTCCCGGCGTAGCGGGAAGCTCTCCTCGATCCCCTCGACCCGGACGTCGACGGTCGCCGAGTCGCCGAGCAGCGTCGAGCCCACCACCGCTCCACCACAGAACATCTGACACCACTCTCTGATGTCGAATGGCCGACCGGTGTTATCGGCCACCCCGCTCAACCGCTCGATCTCATCGACCAGCGTCATAGTCTCGCTCGTAAACGACGCCTCGAAAGCGACCGTGTCCTCGCTCTCGAGCGCGTCGAGAAAGTTGCGCACGGTTCCCTCCGGGGATGATTGCGGACCGCCGCACGCGGCAGCAAGCAAGAACAGCGCCAACCCTACTAGTCTCAATCGATTCCCTTGGGCACGATCAAGTTCATGAACTCGAGCCGCGTCGAGTGATCGTCGCGGAACTTCCCCAGCATGTGGCTGGTCGTCATGTACGAATGCTGCTTTTCGACGCCGCGCATGACCATGCACAGATGGCGCGCTTCGACGACGACGGCTACGCCGTGAGGGTCGAGCTTCTCCCGCATCATCTCGGCGATCTCCTTCGTCATCCGCTCCTGAACCTGGAGTCGCCGGGCGAAGACGTCCACCAAACGTGGAATCTTCGACAGCCCAACGATCTTCTTGCGCGGCAGGTACGCGACGTGAGCGCGACCGAAGAAGGGCAGCATATGGTGCTCGCAGAGGCTATAGAACTCGATGTCCTTGACCAGCACCATCTCGTCGTATTCTTCAGAGAAGAAGGCGTTGTTGAAGAGCTCGTCGACGTCCTTCTGGTACCCCTCGGTCAGGAAGCTGAGCGCGCGCACGACCCGCTCGGGGGTCGCGAGCAGCCCCTCGCGATCAGGGTTCTCGCCCAAGAACTTGAGCAGCTCGTAGATGTGGCTCTCGGCCGTGCCCCGGGCGGGCTGCTTGATCGATCGGATGTTTTTGGCGTCGCTCATTGGATCCCTCAAGATCGTCGATATCGTGACAACCGTCGACGTCTACCTGGTCCCAACGTTACCGCCAGCCGTGGGGTCGGGGCGATACACCACAAAGGAGAGGTCGTCGGGGTGACAGGGCTTGCCGGGTAACGGCCTGGCCATCCGGGAGCGTGCCAGTCGTCTCAGGCGCCCCCCAGCCCGCTCGAGCGGCCCGACACGAACGGTGTCGACGATCTCGCCGTTGATCAGGTTGTCTGACAGCCCGTCGCTGGCGACGACCAGCGTGTCGCGCGCAGCGAGGTGGATCGACGGGCCGATGTCGATACGCATCTCAGGGTCGCCGACGACATTGGAGACCAGGGTCCGCTCTTCGTGACGGATCGCGTCAGCATGGTCGAGAAATCCCGACTCGACCGCATAACCCGTTGGCGAGTGAGGAATGTTGCGGAATTTGACCTTGCCACGCTGGCCGGTCAGCAGGATCAGCGAATCGCCGACATGAAAAGGCCGCACGACCCGGTTATCGATAACGATGACGGCGACCGTCGTCGCGGCGCCCCCAAGTGCGAGCACCTTTTCGTTTGCTATCTCGATACCGTCCAGCACAGCGCCACGAATGGGCTCGCCATCGGCCAGACTACCCAGCCGTTCGGCCAACGTTTCGACCGCGATGCGCGACGCCCGCGCTCCGCCCGGCATTCCGCCCACGCCATCGGCCACCACGAGCACACCGGACTCGGAGCTGATCGGGATCAAAGCCACCGAATCCTCGTTGGGGGTCGACTTACCGGGCCCGGCGTGACAGAACACTACCACCGCGCCGCCCGCAAACGAGAGCGCTTCAACCTCGGACAGATCCTTCTGTACGTAGAGCTTGTCTATTCCCACTCCATCGTCTCGAGGTGCGCACGCAATCGCGTCATCGTCCGGTACTTTTTGATGATCAGCGAGCGTTTGAGGCCACAGCAAATCGCCTTGATTTCGTCGGGTTGATTCGCGTAATACCGCTGGCCGCCCAACAGGTCGTAGAAGAGACGGATCACGTCAGCGATGTCATCGTGTCGATTCTCGGCCGTCGGCGGGCCCCAATGAAACATGTCAAGCAGCTTGAGCTCGAACTCGAGCCCGTAGCGTTGAACGATGATGTTCTCGATGTGAAGGTCCCCATGGTACTCACCGGCCTGGTGAATGCACTCGATACCAGCTACCAGGGCGTGCAGAAGATGAATGGCTTGAAACGGTTGCAGCCGCCGGCCTGGCTGACGCTTCATGAACTGTGAGAGCAGCTCACCCTCGACAAACTCCGAAACCAAGAATCGGATCGGAGCACCATCGAACCATATCGTGTCCTGGGTGTGGTATTGAATAACGATCGGACAGTGCCGCAATTTGTGAAGCTTCTTGGCGTAGAACTTCGATGTCTTGTCGCGGACGTTGCGATGTGGGAAAAAGAGCTTGGCCGTGCGTTCAATCTTGGTCGTGATCTCGGAGACCAGGTAGACCTCGCCCTCCCAACCGGCGCCCAACTTCTCGACGACCTCGTACTTATCGGTCAACGTGTCCCCGGGCTGGAGATCGAAAGCTTCGATCCGACTCTGCCCGTGACGCGTCATCGCACGATACGGATGTCGAGTCCCGAGGCCTGCATCTGGAGGACCAGGATCGCCATCCAGACCAGGGCCAGCACCCAAGCCAGGATTCGCATGAGGCCGCCCAGCCGCCTCGTCTCGGGTTTTAGCTTGGACAGGAGATCGAGCCCGGTTTGTGTCTCGAGGCGCGGGATCTCGCGCCGCCACAGCGCATGCCAGCGGAGTTCCCACTCGGTCGTCAACGCGTAGAACACGTTGCCGAGCACGCCGATCGCCGCCGGCAACCACCCGGCTACGCCCCCGCCCGGGAGCCGCCACGCCAATCCGGCCAAAACCAAGTTCGCAGACACGTACATCGCGTTTCCGCGTATAAACCGGCGCCGGCTCGCCTCGAGCTGGACGGCGAGCGTCTGGGTGAGTCGCGTCAGATCATTTTGGGGTGTGGGAGCGGGCATCGGCGGGCGGAATATAGCTTACGCGGACCTGCTCTCGACCACCGAGAGCAATTAGAATCCCTGCGCACATCGGCTATCTCGAAGGGAGTTTTGATGCGACGATTGACCTTTCTACCCGCCGTGGCGTTCTTTTTTGCCGCCACGCCCGGGCCGACCATAGCGCAGGAGTCCGGAATGGACGCTACGATTCACTATCGGCTGGGGTGGGATAACCCGGCCAGTCAGCTGTACACCGTGAGCGTGACCGCTTCCGCCGGCGACGAGCCGATCATCTTCTCGCTCCCCTCCTGGCGTCCGGGGCGGTACATCATCCAAAACTACGCCGCCAACGTGCAGGCGATCCGCGCTCGCGACGAGAACGGACGTCCGCTAGAAGCCGAGTGGATCGATCTCGACTCGTGGCGGGTCGAACCCGACGGCGCCGCCCAGGTGACGCTCGAGTACGAGTACTATGCGAGCACGTTAGACGCCGGCTCGTCGACGCTGCGGCCCGACGTGGCGTATTTCAACCCCGTCAACCTGTTCCCCTGGATCGAGGGTCGGATGGACAACCCGGTCGCGCTGACGCTCGATCTCCCGCCAGAGTGGGCGATCGCCACTCAACTCGAACGCGTCGACGACGGAGAACAGATCGAGCAAAGAGGCAACCGGGAGGTGCTGCTCGCCCGGTTCCGGGCACCGGATTATCACCGCTTCGTCGATTCACCGACGGTCGCCGCACCGGAGCTCACCGACTGGTCCTTCACGGTGGACGGCGTTCCGTATCACGTCGTCATGCGTGGCGAAGTGCGGCTCGGCGACCGCACCCAGGAGTCGATCCTGGCAGACTTCGAAGCGATGACGCGTGAACAAGTAGCGTTTTTCGGTGTCACCCCGTTCGACGAGTACTGGCACCTGTATCAGCTCGTTCCCTACCCCTTTGGGCACGCCGTCGAGCACGAGGCGAGCGCGTCGTACGTCATGCACGACGGTGTTTTCATGAACGATTTCGCCTACATGGGGTTCATGAGCACGACGTCGCACGAGCTCTTCCACGCCTGGAACGTCAAGCGACTCCGCCCGGCCGCCCTGTGGCCCTACGACTACTCGACACCACAGCTGACCCGGCTCCACTGGGTCACCGAGGGCGTGACGTCGTACTACGACAAGCTGTTCCTGGCGCGCTCGGGGGTGGCGACCGAGGAGCGGTACTACGAGGCGCTCGGCAACACGATCCGCTCGCTGCAACGCTCACCCGGTCGCAAGGTCACCAGCGCATCGCTTGCCTCGCTGACGTCGTGGCATTCGGGTTACGGGGACGGGAACCCCAACCAGTCGATCTCGTTCTACACCAAAGGATCGCTGTTGGGGCTGTTGATTGACCTCCGGATCCGAGATCTGACGGATGGCGAGAAAAGTCTCGACGACGCCATCCGTTACCTGTGGCGCGAGTACTACGAACAAGATCTCGGCTATCCTGAGGATGGCTTGCAACGAGCGATCGAAACGATCGCCGGCGAGTCGTTCGACGACTTCTTCGATCGTTACGTACACGGCGTCGATGAGCTACCCTACGATGACTACTTGAGCGTGGTCGGTCTGCGATTGCGCGAGGACGTCGACGAGACCCGCCCCGCAGCCACGATCGGGCTGGCACCGCGCCCAACCGGCCATCGGGTAGCGATTGACAACGTATTCCCTGATTCCCCCTCGCTCGAGGCGGGACTCATGCGCGGTGACGTACTGGTGTCGATCGCCGGGCTCGAGATCGAGACCAGCGCCGACATCATGGAAGCGATGAAGACACACCAACCCGGGGAAGTCGTCGGTGTCGTCTACGAACGCGGCGGAGTGGAGAACACCGTTTCGGTCACCCTCGACGGCGGCGCGAACCTGAGATGGGTCGTCGAGCCGGTCGCCGAGTCCACGGAGCGCCAGCTGCGACTTCGAAAAGCGTGGTTGGCCTCGGATGCGGGTACCTAGCCCGGCGTCGTTGATCTCCTCAGTTCGCCATTTTCGCCGCAGCGAGCTTCTCGATGTCAGGGAGGTCTTTCTTGTAGCGAACCTCAAGGCGGACTGCCCGGCCCTCCGCGTACTTCGTCGCATTATCGACGACATCCAAAACGACGCTGGAGAGACCGGCTGCGCGTACCGCACTCACCGCTTTCTCCCCGAGGGCGAAGCCCACCTGGAAGCGTCCTTTCTGCGGCGTCATGTACAGAATGGTGCGCTTCTTTTGCATCACGCGTAAGGACCATCCCCACTTCGCGCCAGAGAAACTCCATTGTTCGGTCATCGGGGCGTAATCGACGGCGAGATGTTCGTGAAGCGCTTCCCACGCGCCCATAGCTCGACCCAAAACGCCTTTTAAGTCCTTCGCCTGGGGCGGCCTCGACTTGTCATCGAATGCGCTGAGTGCCATTCGTCTCCTTCGCGCTCCATTCCCTCCTTTAGGGGTAATTCGCCTCGACCGTCCCGCGAATCGCGTTCAGCAGCGCTTCTTTCGCCCGATCGTCGGCGCGGCACCGCTCGTTCATCTCGATCAAGACAGCCGTTTCGTTGAAGCGCTCGAGCTCCGACCCCACCGAGACCCGCAGGATGTCGCGTTCCAAATGGTAGGGTTGATTGATGGCGGCCGTGTAGCCTGACGTTCGGAGTCGCTCCTCGAGAAACGGTGCCAATTCGCGGCCGCGATTTGCTATCAGCGCAAAGTCCATCTCCCGCACCTGGCCCTCGAACTGCTCTGCCATGGCGTGAATGGCGAAGAAGAACACCTTCCCATGGAGCGTCTCGCACTTGAGTAGAGAGTCCACCAACGCCTGGTGGTACGGTCGGTAGTACAGCTCGATGCGGCGCATTCGCTCCGCATCGCTCAAACCGATGTTCCCGGGGATCTCCTTGCCGCCCCAGCGGGTCGGGATCAACTCGTCCTGGTCCTCGTACCGGTTGGCATCGATGACAAGCCTCGAGATCCCGTTGCGCACGCCAAGACAATCGAGCTCGCGAACGAGGTAGTCGAAAAGGTCAGCTGCGCCCTGATCCTTGCCCCGCGCACACTCCGTCAGGTGTTCCTCGGTCATGCCGAGATCACCGAACTCGTCGGGTATCTCACCCGATGCGTGCTCACACGAGAGCACGATCGGAAAACTCGATCGACCGCGGCAGATTTCGAAGGTCTGCAAGCGGCTACGACTTGGCCCGCAGCGCGGCGACGGCAAGCGCTACCCAACCGGCGATGAACGCTAGCCCGCCGAGCGGGGTGATCGCGCCCAACCAGCGAGCGCCGGTCACGGCAAGCAAGTAGAGGCTACCCGAGAAGAGGATGATCCCGAAGGTGAAAAACCACCCGGCGGCGTCGGTCCACGCGTTTCGCCAGCGGGTCCACGCCCACGCTACAACGATCAAGCCGATCGCGTGATAGAGGTGGTAGCGGACACCGGTCTCGAACACCGTCAACGCGTCGGGGCTCAGCCGGTCCTCGAGACCGTGAGCCCCGAACGCGCCCAGAACAACCCCCAGCGCCGCCATCACAGCGCCAATTGCGAACCAAGCTCTCATGCTCGCCAACTTGTCCCGCCGATTGGGAAAGAACAAGTCGATCCACAATCGCGACCGTGGCACACCTGTCAGACTTACCCTTACAAGGGATTCGGGGTTTCCCCTACAGCAGACAACGTTTTTTTCGGACAAGCTACTGGTAAGATGCCAAGACCTTCCGCCTCCATCGAGGATCGGCTCGCCGTCGGCCTCAGTGAGCGCTTTGACCCTGTCGCCCTTGAGAATGGATCGCGCGTAGGAGTCATTGGCGGTGGGCCGGCGGGGTCCTTTTTTAGTCTCTTTCTCCTCAAGATGGCCGAGACGATCGGTCTCGACGTTGACATCGACATCTACGAGCCTCGCCACTTTGTCCACAAGGGCCCAGCAGGGTGCAACCACTGCGGTGGCATCGTATCAGAGTTCTTGGTTCAACTTCTAGCGGCAGAGGGGTTTCGCCTGCCGCCCGAGGTCGTCCAGCGAGGGATCGACTCCTACATGCTCCACATGGATGTGGGAACGGTCCGGATCGACACGCCGCTGCAGGAGAAACGAATCGCAGCGGTTTACCGTGGCAACGGTCCGCGTGACGCGGGGCCAGCCCCAACCCACGTTGTCGGCTTCGACCGTCACCTGCAAGATCTGGCGGTTTCCCGCGGCGCGAAGATCCGACGTCAGTTGGTGAATCAAGTCTCCTGGGAGGAAGACCGACCGCACGTGCAATGCTCTACCGGCCCCAGCGAGGTCTATGACCTCGTCGCGGTGGCCGCAGGGATCAACAGCAACGTGCTCCAACCGATCGAGGGGCTGGAGTTCGGTTACCGGATTCCGGAAGCGGCGCGGACATTCATTTGTGAGTTCCACCTAGGAGAAGCGACGATCCGGGAACATCTCGGCACATCGATGCATCTCTTTCTGCTCGACATCCCCCACCTCGAGTGCGCCGCCATCATCCCCAAGGGGGATTTCGTGACGCTGTGTCTGCTAGGAGACAAGATCGATGATTCGCTGGTGACAACTTTCCTGGACGCGCCCGAGGTTCGAGCGTGCTTCCCGAAGGCGATGGTACCGCGCACGGTCTGCCACTGTTTTCCTCGCATCAACGTTAAAGCCGCTGTTCGACCGTTTACCGACCGTATAGTCCTGATCGGAGACAGCGGAGTGGCCCGTCTCTACAAGGACGGAATCGGTTCTGCCTACCGAACCGCCAAGGCAGCCGCTCGGACGGCCGTGTTTCACGGGATCTCTGACGAGGCGTTCGCAAAGCACTACTGGCCAACGTGCAGACAAATCGATGTCGACAACTCGATCGGGCGGTTTATGTTCACGGTCAGCCACGTAATCCAAAAGACCCGACCGACCCGCCGGGCGCTGTTCAGAATGACAGCCACAGAACAGACGCGCACCGGTAATCGACGCCACATGAGCAGCGTCCTATGGGACCTCTTCACGGGCAGTGCACCCTACCGGGAGATCCTCCTCAGAACGTTCCGTCCCGCTTTCGTGGCCAGATTGGGATGGAATCTGGTCGCGGGAAACGTCGCGCCGGGCAGCCTGGCTTCTGCGAACGGCCAACCGACCAATGGAGATGCAAATGGGCATTAGATCGTTGGGCAAACGCTATAGATCTGGCGAGTCGATCGTCTGTCAGGGCGCTGCCGGCAACTGCATGTACGTCATCCAGGAAGGCCAAGCCGAAGTCTACCGCGAGGAGAATGGCCGCGAGATCCGGATGGCGGTTCTCAAGGAGGGCGACTTTTTTGGCGAGATGTCGATCTTCGATCGCGAGGTGCGCGCAGCAACCGTGAAGGCTCTCGGTGACGTGCGAGTCCTTACGATCGACAAGAAGACGTTTATGCGGCGAATTCAGAAAGATCCTTCGCTCGCATTCGACATCGTTAGGACGATGTCCCAGCGCATCCGACAGCTGAACTGTGATCTTGCAGAGATGCGAGCTCGCGAGACAGAAAAGTGACGGATCGACGGGTGACAGAAACCAACATCTACGACGACAGTCTGGTCTATCCGGAACAGCTTGAAAAACGCCCACCGTGCCAGGCGAACTGTCCCATCGGGACGGACATCCGCGGCTGGGTCGGACTGATTGCGCAGCGCAAGAAACTGGGGTACACGAGGAACGAAGCGTATCTCAGGGCATGGGAGCATTTGACCGAGTTCAACCCGTTTCCAGCGACAACGGGACGGGTTTGTCCGCACCCCTGTACGGTCGAGTGCAACCGAACCGAAAAGGATGGTCCGATTGCAGTTAACGCATTGGAACGGTTCTTGGGAGACTGGGCGATCAAGAAAGAGCTCCCGACCCCAAAGCTAGAAAGCGATACCAAACACGAGTCGATCGGTGTGATCGGCGCCGGTCCCGCCGGGCTCTCGTTCGCGTACCAGATGGCCCGCCGCAACTATCAAGTCATCGTCTACGAAAAGGCGTCCGAGCCCGGTGGAATGCTTCGCTACGGAATACCGGGGTACCGGCTGCCCAAAGACACGCTCCATGCCGAGATCCAGCGGATTGTCGACCTGGGAGTCGAGATAAAGCTGAACGCCACGGTGGGAGAATCGGTTTCGGTCGATCAGATCCGATCGCGGCACGACGTCTTGTTCTTGGGCATCGGGGCCCAGTTGAGCCGCCAGTTGGGGGTGCCGGGCGAGGATGGAGGAGGATGCTGGACCGGTACCGACTACCTCAGCTGCGTGAACCGCGGTCAGCCCGCCGATCTCGGGCAGCGGGTTGCAGTCGTTGGCGGCGGGAACACGGCCATTGACGCGGCTCGCGCAGCCCGTCGATCGGGAGCCGACGTCACGGTCCTCTACCGACGGACGAGGGACGAGATGCCGGCCATCGGAAGCGAAGTTGATGATGCGATGGCCGAGGACGTTCGGTTCGAGTTTCTGGTAGCCCCGATCCGCATCGAACGGCGTGACGAGTCGATCCGATCGGTGGTGATCCAACGAATGGAGCTCGGTCCCCCCGATACCTCGGGACGGCGCTCACCGCGGCCGATCGAGGGTTCGGAAGCCGAGATACCGTTTGACTCGGTGATCGTTGCCATCTCCCAGGTACCGGATTGGCAACACCTAGGGGGCCTCAATCCCTCCGGGGATCGGCTAAAAACCACGCAAAGCGGCCAAGTCGCTAACACTCTTTGGGCCGGAGGCGACACCCTGAACCCGGGAATCGCCGGGCTCGCGATCGCGCAGGGTCGCAAGGCAGCCCTGGACGTCCACGCCCGGTTGCGGGGGCTACCCCAACCCGAGGACGGTGATGGATCCGCGACTCCCGTTGCCCGCGTCAAGCCCGACTACTACGAGCACCAAGATCCGCTAGCTGTCCCTAGTCGTGCGGTTGGAACTTGGCTGTCCGAACCCGATCGGGAGATCCACCAAACGATCTCCGAGCGAGCGTTTCTCGAAGAGACGTCGCGCTGCTTGTCGTGTGGTCGTTGCTTTGGGTGCGAGCATTGCTGGACCTATTGCAACCCGGGCGGGTTCACGCGTCTGGAGGAAGTCCAACCGGGGACCTACTTCTCGTTGTCGATCGAGATGTGCGAAGGGTGTCGCAAGTGCGTCGAGGTCTGCCCGTGCGGTTTTCTCAGCGTGCAGCCCCAGCCTGTTTGATGACTACCAACAACCCGTAACGCAAAATGGGGGCGGCTCGTGCCGCCCCCAACGAGCAAACATCGGTGCGTCCCTCAACTACTTCAGCAGCATATCGTGAGGACCAGCCGGGCCGTTCTCGAAGCTGTTGAAGTCGGGCTCGAAGATCGGGTCGAGCTCCATCCCTTCAGGTCCAACGTGGTACATCCAGGCGCCAAACTCGACGTCACCATCCAACGGCGAGAGGAGCGAGTTGGTCACGTAAAGCCGCCTGCTGTCCGGCGTCAGCTTCATCATGTTGGGCTGCGGAATCTGGACCGAGTCCACCAGCTTGGGATGATGGGGGTCGGTGATGTTGTACTGCCGAACCTCGCCTCCACCCCACAGAGACACGTACAACAGATTGTTGTCGTACGAGATCCGCATGTCGGCCGGGATCGACCCCTCCCCCAGCTCGATCACCCGTTCAAACTCGAGCGTTCCATCGTCGTCGGCATCCTCCCAGTACCAGACCGTGCCCCCGTAGGCGCAGTTGACGAACCCGCCCAACCCCTGCGGGCCGTGCATCCACCGCACTTCCAGCGGGGCCTTGTCGAGGTGCTCGACCTGTAGCGGCTTTTTCGTCTCCCAATCCCAAACGACGATCTCGTCGCCGACCAGGTCGGGTGGAGCCAGCTCGTGCATGATGTGCTCGGGCGGTGCCCAACTCGACGTGATCATGCGGTTCATCTCGAGTTTGACTCCGACGTCGTACATGTAGACCGGTGGGCCGTCCCGCTCCGACGGCCATGACTCGATGAAGTTCCCATCGTCGTCGAGATAGACGAGTCCGCCCGGCGTCCCCCCATCAACGGACCCGAGCATAGCGATCATCACGCCGCCGGGGATGGCGTAAAACGTGTGCGGCCCGCTGTAACCGGTCGGATTGAGGTCGATTGTGTCGATCAGCTTGGGATCCTTCGGATCCTCCGCCAAGTCGTAGATGAAGAGTCTGTTGGTGAACATGCCGCCCGCGAAAATCCGGTCGGCGTTCACCGTGTAGCCGAAGTGGTGCGCCTCGTTCGCCGCCGAACCGGTGGGGCTGGTGGCGATGATCTTGCCGTACTCCGGCGAGTCGGGATTGACGTCCACGACCGCCAGGAAATCGCTGTCCTGGCCGTCGCCATCGCGAGTCCACACGTAGAGCAGCGATTCGCGCTCACCCGCTTTGAGCCCTTTGACGAAGATCGATTCGTCGTCTACCGGCTGCGGAGAGGCGATCGCGACCGTGGCTAGCGCGGCCAACAAGCCTGCCAGTTTCTTGCTCATCGTTCCTCCGAGATTGCGACCCTTAGTGGCTGATTCAGCCCAATAGTCTCGGCAGGACCAACCGTCGCGGCAAGTCGCAAGAAAAAAGGGGGCTCCAGCGGAGCCCCCCGGGTTGCTGTCGAGATCGTCTCGGTCTACCCAGCGGCTTTCGAGTGGATGGCGAACGCCGCACCCTGGGGATCCATGCACATAGCGATCATGTCACCCCCCGGCACCTCCATCGGACCGTTGACGACTTGGCCACCCTTCGCCTTCACCGTCTCGGCGGCTTCGCTGACGTCCGAAACGGTCGTGTAGTAGAGCCACATGGGTGGGCCCGGCATCTCGGCCGGCTTGTTGTACATGCCGCCCATCGTCGTGTCATCGAGGCCGTACATCTGGTACACGCCCGCGCCTTCAGGCATGTCCATCGCCTCGGTTTTCTTCCACCCGAACAACTTCGAGTAGAAGTCGAACGCACCCTCGTAGTCGGTGGTCGCCAGCTCGTGCCAGCTGAACTCGCCGACGCCGGGCTCGTGGGGGCCACCGGGTTGTTCGTTCGCCGGCTTGTAGATCGCGAATACCGCGCCCTGTGGATCAGAAACGATCGCGAATCGACCCACGTTCGGGATCTCCATTGGGCCGTGAATCAAGTTGCCACCCAACTCCTTGATCTTGTCGGCCGTCGCATCGACGTCCGGCGTCGTGACGTAGGCGATCCAGTGAGGCGGCGCGCCGGCCTGCTTGGCCTCCTCGGGGAGGGCCATGACCCCACCCACCGGGCTCTCACCATTCATCCACATCGTGTAGGGCTCGGGCGATTCTTCGAACGGCGCGGTGCCCCAGCCGATCGTCTCGTGATAGAACGACTGCGCCGCGTCCGGGTCGGAAGTCATCAATTCATACCAAACGAACTTGCCACCTTGCGATTCAGACATCGAAACCTCCTGCTGAGGATAGTCAACCCCGGAGCGTGTCTTGATAGGAAGCGAAATTGTATCTCCGACGACCCGGCGACAACGAAAATCTCGTCGGGCCGCCGGAGGTTGGGCTGGCGCTCGATAGACGTCCCCAGCGCGCGCTGCGCTCGATCCCGTCGATCACCATGGCGACGCCGTGCCGCCTAGGCATCACCGAGCTTTGTGCGCTTCCAGCTCGATCTCGATCATGAACTCGGGCAGGGCAAGCCCTTTGACCTCGAGCCAGGTTCCGGTCGGAAAGTGCTCCGTGTAGATCGAGTTGCGATAGGAAGCAGCCTCGAGGAATTTCGCCATGTCGGTCGTATAGACGTTCTCGACGACCACGTCGTCGAAGGTATAGCCGTAGTGCTTCAGAACCTGGTCGAGATCGGAGTAAGCGTTTTTCATCTGCTGCTCCAGATCGCCGATGGCGGTCGGGTTGCCTTCATCGTCCATGCTCACCGCGCCCGAGATCTTGATGTCATCGCCGATCTTCACCGCGTGGCTGTACCCATAGCTCCTTTCAACCTCGGGTCGCAGAAGGAAGTATTCCGGCGTTTCCAGTGATTCGTTACCCATTGTCTTTCTCCTCAAAGAGGGAAAAGGGCGACGAATCAAACACGAGTCGATTCGCCGCCCTTTCTTTTCGTACTTGGGATTCACTCTCTCGATCAGCCTCGATCAGCACTAATCGAGATCGTGATACTGGGAGTTAGTCCCAGTCCAACTGCTCGAGCTCGTACTCTTCAACGAAGTCGACCTCGATCGGCGAGGTTTTAACGACCTCGAGCTCGACACCACATTCGGGGCAATCGAAGATCTCTCCCTTGCCGTAATCGCCGGGGCGGACTTCGAGCCACTCATCGCAAGCAGGGCAATAGGGCATCGTTCCTCGTTCCTCCTGTCAAGAAGTCCGAGCCGATTATACCATAATTATTTCCAGTTGTATTCACTGGATTGGGGTCGATTGCCGGTGGGTTGGGCCAGACGGTCAGCCGGCACCGCAGTACGCTAGCGCGGTGCCGGCCAGCACCCGGCTACTCGGCCGCCCACCCCTCGGCGGCGTACACGATGCGACCGCCGACGATCGTAAGCACCGGCTCGATCGTCTCGAGCTGCTCCGGTTCGACCTCCAGCGGATCCTCGGACAGAACGACAAGATCGGCGAGATATCCCTGCCGCAGCCGGCCCTTCTCGTGATCGGCGAACTCAGCGTACGCTGAGCCGCTGGTGTAGGCGCCTAACGCTTCCGCGACGGCGATCTTCTCTTCCGGCACCCAGCCATCCGGGTGTGCGCCATCCAATGTCTGCCGTGTCACCGCGGCGTAGACGCTCCGCATCGGCTCCAACGGTGCAACCGGCCAATCGGTCCCGAAGGCGATCGAAACTCCGGCGTCGAGGAACGATCGGAAAGGGTAGGTCGTCTTGGCCCGCTCGGGGCCGATCTTTCGTTCCGCCCAGCGGCCATCGTCGATGGCGTGAAAGGGCTGTACGCTCGCGACTACACCGAGCTCGGCCAGCCGCGCGAAGTCCTTGCGCGCCATGTGCTGGGCGTGCTCGATCCGGAAACGGCGATCCCAGGCCGGGTTCTCGGCCTCGATCCGCTCGAACTGGTCGATCACCAGGCTGATCGCGGCGTCGCCGATCGCGTGAACCGACAGCTGCAGGCGGCCGCGGTCAGCACCCGCCGCCAGCCCGTAGAACGTGTCTATCGGGAGCATCACGTCGCCCAGGAGTCCCTGGTTGTCAGCGTCGTCGGTGTAGGGCTCGAACATGTACGCGGTCGACGAGCCCAACGCGCCGTCGGCGTAAGTCTTGAGGCTTCCCCAGCGGAGCCAGGAGTCACCCGACCCGGCCGAGACACCGGCTGTCGCCATCTCTTGCCAATCGCTGAGCGCCGTACGGCAATAGAACCGTGCGGTGAGCTTTCCATCGCGCGCGTACGACTCGAGCAACCGCTTGCCAGCCGAGCCCGACTCGTAACACATGTCTTGCACGCTCGTTACGCCGATCCGGGCGGCATGTTCGAGCGCGGCGTCGAGTGCTTCGCGGTATTCATCTTCCGAGATCGGTGGAATCGACGGCCGGATGAGATCATGCGCGTCGCGCAGGATTCCGGTTGGATCACCGCTCGAGTCGCGATCGATTCGACCGCCAGGTGGATCAGGTGTGGAGGAGTTCACGCCAGCCAGCTCGAGCGCCAACGAGTTGGCGAGACCGATGTGTCCGTCAGGACGTCGCATCCAGACCGGGTTGTCGGGGGTGACCGGATCGATCAGGTCGCGCGAGGGCAGGGTATGACCAGGCCACCGTTCGTGATCCCACGCCGCGTGAAGGTCGATCCATCGACCCGCCGGAAGCGTCCGCGCGTACTCGCCCAAGCGACGAACGAATTCCTCAGCGCTGTCGGATGACAGCAGGTCCGGCGCTAGCAGCGTGAAGCCGCCATCGATGAAGTGCGTGTGGGCGTCGTTGAAACCTGGCACGACGCGATGTCCGCGAAGATCGATCCGCTGGGTGGCCGCGGTTACCGGCGCATCTTCACTTGCCCCGACCCAGACGACCCGATCACCTTCGATGACGATCGCGGTTGCCAGCGGCCGGCCCGGGTCATTGGTCCAGATAAGACCATTCTCGAGTAGGACTGGACCTTTGAGGTCCTGCTGCTGCGCCCGAGCCACCCCAGGGATAACAAGCGCAGCGAGCAGAAAGAGTGTGACCCGTGGGTTAGTCAAAGGAGTAGCCCGCGAAAAGCCAATTCTCCCCCCCTTACAGTGCGAAGTCCGGATTGACGCCGCGCATGAAACGCTCCTCCTCTTCCAGGTGTGCTACCAGGTTTTTCCTGTCGGGCGCGTTCGCGGCCCGGTCGAGCCAGTACTCCTCGAGTGCAGCGTCGATCGATGCGTGGTTCAATCCGTCTGGGTCGGATGCACGTCTGTGCTTCAAGTAGGCCACGATCGCCTGTGCTTCTTCACGCGTGAAAACCGACAGCCTCTGCCGCCCATAGTCGTACCACGTCATCGCTCCGTATCGCCTTGGGTTCACAAATGCCGATTTCCCGGTCTTACGTACGAACGTCCCAGACTCGGTTGGGACCTCAACGGCGATGTCGTGGAACCCGTGCACGAGATGAAAGACGGGGTCTTCGGTCATCAGCTGGTCCCGCAGATCGGCGACCATGTACGCCGGCATATAGAAACGGAACCCCGCCTCGGAGAAGAAGTTCAGCGCACCCGCGTTGTCGAGAACTTGCGGGTCGACCGCCTCCCAGTCCTCTTGCCCGACAAACGGGCCAACGGCGTCGGCCGGCTCACACCCTTCGAAGCTGCCCTGAAGGAAGTGATCACCCGGGTACTCGTTGGAGCCAAAAGCTTCGCGAATCGTCTCGACCACCCGATCTCGATCGCTCACCTCATGCATCCGATTGGCTCGAAAACTTGTCTCCTAGTGCCGCCGCGATCGACTCCAGGAACTTCCGGTCGATGTCTCCAAACGCATCCAGCCAGTCGGAGTCGATGTCGATCTCGCCTATGACACCCTCGGGTCCATGAATTGGGACCACGATCTCCGACTTGGTCGACGGAAAACAAGCGATGAACTCGGGTCGCTCGGCCACGTCCGGTACGAGCTCGGTCTCTCCGGTTGCGGCCGCCAACCCGCAGATCCCTTCACCGATCCCGATGCGGGTGTGCTCGGTCTCTTCGGGCCCACTCCAGGCCGAAAGCAAGAGATCGTCACCATCGACGCTGTAGATACCGACCCACGAGTAGTGCTCAAACGCCACGTACAGCTCGTCGCACACCCGTTGGTGCGCCTCGGCGAGGCTGGGTGCTCGGTTGATCGAACCGACCAGCTCCTCCCGCGCGGCGTCGTATGCTGACTTGGGGACGCCGGGCCTGGCCGCGCTTGAGTTCTCAGTCACGCTGCCCCGCTCTGCGCCTCGGCTGGCAGGTCCGGCAACGCGTCACGGATGTCGGTCCACACCCGTTGGCGGAACTCCTCGAGCTGACTCTTATCGTAATCATCGACTTCGACCGGCGGTCGGACGAAGACATCGATCGACCCGGGTAGAATCCACCACTCACCCTTCTTCATAAGCTGTTCGGTCCCCATGATGGCGACGGGCAGTATCGGCAAGCCGGTGTCGATCGCCAGGTGAAACCCACCTTTCTTGAACGGCGCGAGCCGGCCGTCAATGCTCCGCGTCCCCTCGGGCATGATCACGAACGACACGCCCTCGTCACTGTTGGCCGCGGCTTCCTTGAGCGCTGCGATCGACTTGTCCCGATTCTGCCGGTCGATCGCGATATGCCGGCTGAGCGCGAATGCCCAACCGAAGAAAGGCACCCTCAGCATCTCGTGCTTGCCGATCCATCGCAGATCACGACTCTTCCCGAGAAGGTAGTGGAGCGCCGGGATGTCGTACATGCTTCGATGGTTGGCCATCACGATGTACGATCGCCCGGAAACGACGTTCTCCAATCCGTGGCCGCGTAGGCCGACGTTCGATCCGCGCAGAATAAACCATACCCAGAATCGTTCGAACGCGTTTACCAGTCGACTGTTGGGGCCGATCGCCGCGGATGGGATGTACACCATCGCCAGCCCCACCGTCAGAATCGCCAACGCGATCCAGCAGTACAACGTTCGGACGACCGCATACGGCCACCAGAGCACGGCCATGAGCCCGCCGCGAGGCCGGCGATCGGTCACCGGCGCGAAGACCGCTGGTCGGTTAGCTGATCGGTCCACGAGATCAGCTGTTTCGAGATCTTATGCCGCGGATGTGCGAGCAGGAACGGCTCTCCGTCGCGCACCGCCTGCGCGACGCGCCGGTTCTCCGGTATCACCCCGAGCGCCTGGCAGACGAGCCCCAGGTTCTCCTCGAGCACTGATCGGAACCGCGTCAAGAACTGTCGATCGCGGCGACCGCGGGAACGGTTCAAGACGAGCAGCGGTGTGTTCTCCTGCAGGATACCCGTCACCTCTGGTCGGACCGCAGGAAACTCGGCGCGAAGGTTTTCGACCAGGCTGGTGATCGTGCGATCTCGAACTTCGGCAACAGTCCCCGACGTTCGATAGTGATCGAGAATAAAGCTCATGATCTCTTTTCGGTCACGAAACTCGGTCAACAATCGCCGCAGCAAGTAGTTCTTGAGAAACCCGTACGCGTTGTGAAATGCCGTCGCCTCGGGGTTGGTGACAACCAGCTTGATGTCACCCAGAAAGAAAAAATCGAGTGTGGCTGGCGCGCTGCCCGCTGGCAGATCGAGTACCACGTAGTCGGCTTTCAAACCCACCAGCGCACGGACCAGATCGAGCTTGCGATCGCGCAGTGGATCCACAGCGGTGATCAAATCGAATGAGCCGGCGACGTAGCGCAGGTTGTCGAGCTGGGTCGGTTGCGAGATCGCGTCCAGATTTTCGGCCCGGTCGTCGAGAAAATCAGCCAACTCGCGTTCGGGAAACGACTCGCCCAAAAAGAGGTTGAGGTTCGAACCGCCGAAGTCGAGATCCACGGCTGCCACGCGGCGTCCAATAGTGGCGCCTCGTTGAGCCAAGGCCAAAGCGAGGTTGGCGGCTAGAAAAGACTTTCCGACCCCACCCTTGCCACCGCCGATGGCGACGATGACCGGCCCCGGACGGGGGTCATGCATGGAGGATCAAACGGCGTCGGCTTCGCTATCCAGAGATGGCATCAATTGACCGATCGTCTCGGTCAGAGTCTGCACGATGGCTGAGTCCAGCGTGTACTGCCCCAGAATCTGAAGTCGCGAGAGCGCTTCGCCAAGCGCCAGGTGCTCGCGGAACGGCCTCGGATGCGTCAACGCCTCGAGCGTGTCGCACACCGCAAGGACGCGGGCGCCGGGGTCGATCGTCTCACCCGACATCCCCTCAGGGTACCCGGTGCCGTCCATCCGCTCGTGTTCCTCCAGCACCATGCGCGCGATGTCACCGGTCATCCCGGTGATCTCCTGGAGGCGTTCGTATCCCTTTTCGGGATGTTGACGAATGGCTGTGTCGAACAGCTTCGGGGGCAACCGCATGTCGCTGTCCCAGTTCTCACGGGTCTGTGCCATTCCGATATCATGAAGCATGGCCGCCGTGCCGACGTCAATGATATCGGTCAACGTCGTCTCGAGCTGATCAGCGGCCAGGATCGCTAGCACCGCCACGTTGACGTGGTGTCGCTCGAAGTACTCTTCCTCGACCGGTTCGAAGACCTCCCGCAATAGAGGTTCGGCGTCTTCGCGCAGGACCTCGAGCAGATCGTACAACGCGTACCGGATCTTCCCCAGGTCGATGTCGGCACCGAGGTTTTCGGCAGCCATCACGTGGCGCGCGATCATCAACGCGTTCTCGTACGGCGTTCCGGTGAACTCCAGCTCGGCCACTGCGGTCGCCGCTGGTTCAGCCTGCGCCACCGGGGCCGGGGCCGCGGGCTTGACCGGTTCAGCCTCGATGACCGGCGGTTCGACGTCGATCACCGGTGGTGCGGAGCTGGTCTCCATCGGTGGCTCGGGTTCCATCGGCGGTTCCGGTTCCATAGTTGGTTCCGGTTCCACAATTGGCTCCGCTTCCACAATCGGTTCCGGTTCCGCAGTCGGTTCCGGTTCCGGCTCCGGCTCGGTCGGTAGCGGCTCGGCCTCGACCGCGGGCGCGCTCATCTCCGGTGCAACCGGGGGCTCGACCGCTTCTTCCGCGACTTCTTCAACCACCTCGGGCTCCGCGACCGGCTCAGGCTCCACGACCGGCTCGGGCTCGACTTCGGGTACCGGCTCAGCTGGCGGGGCAGGTGGTTCAACCGTGAGCTCCGCCAACCCCGTTGCGTCAGGCGACAGGAAATCTTCGCCCAGCGGGATCAACGCTCCGGCGGCGCGGCGCTTTTCGACCATGCGCTCACGATCGGCCTGCACGCTGTCTCTCAGCGCCAACATACCGGTCGGGAACGGCAAACCGGCCGAGACGAGCATCGCCATCGCCGGTTGGTCAGCGTAGAGCGCCTGCGTCATCGCGCACGGGGCTGCCTCTTCCCAAGCCGACTCGACCAGCTGGTCGAAACGCAGGCGACCCTCTGCCTCCAGCCACGGGCGCGGGGCGCGGACGACGGGCAGGATCGCCTGCGCATCGCTCCACCCGAAACCATCGGGCTGCCATGTCACCCTCGCATCGGTCATCCGCGTGTGCCAGTCATCACCCTTGGTCAGCATCTCGCGTGACAGCTCCACCTCGCGCCAACCGACAAAACCCGGCGCTGAGAGCTGCTGGACCAGAGAGCTACGGCTAAGGCCCAGGACCGGCTCTGCGTCTTCGCCGCCAACCAATTCGAACAACCCCAGCAGGCGCTCGAGCGCACGGTTCGCTTCCTCGTCGGCGCGCATCCCGAGACCCTCGGATGGTTGAACCACCAGTACGCTCGCGGACGGCGCTTGAAGCACTCCGTTCAGCGCAACCAGGCCTAGAGCTCGTTCGTCAGGACCCGACTGCAACCCGGGGAGCCGCGTCACCGCCAACCGACCGACGTTCGGGGCCAGTGCTTCGAGCTGACCCAGCAAGGTGCCGAGCAACGCCCCAGCGTGCGTGCTGACGTTGGCGACAACGACAAACAAGTCACAATCGGCATCGTTCGTTAGCGCTGTCGAGACGGCTTCGTCGGCGCGGAGCGCATCCGCGGCTTGCGTGTAATCGCCCACCACGCGGCCCGCCATGTCGACCCGATGTCGACGCGCTGCGTCGAGCTGCGCGTGTTCAACCGCAGGATCGAGGTCGATCGCACGGGCGCTCAGCCCGCTATTCGAGAACAACTCGGCCGCGCGGGTTCCCCACTCACCGAGACCGATCACCTGGATGCGGAGATCTGTCTTCACCGACCGAGCTCGCTGTTGGGAGTTCGTAGCATGTTCGGCTGACGCATCAGAGTCCGGCCGATAGTCTCCATCGGTGCGTGACACATCCTCCTCATCTTCGACAGGATCCGTGACCACTCTGGCATCAGATCGTCCGCCGGGCGTCTTGCTGGGCTGCATGAATGCCTCCGATCGATCGTTCGGCGATACCGACACTGAAAAGGCCGGCAGCCCAAACGGCTCGCACGATAGCGCCGTGGCCACAGTTTTGCGGTGCTGATTGTATCTCGATTTGGCGCGTGAGAGCGATCGTTACCCGCACGGTGGTCACGCCTCGCATTTGGATTTTACACGGGTCGAGCGGCTCCCGACAAGACGCTTCGCCTGATGTCGTAGCCGCCTCCCGTACAACAGCTTACACGTCGTGAAACTCACCCGGGTGCGGTACGGCCACCTGGGCACACCCGTTTTCCTGCAAGCGCTGGGCCAGAGCGAGCGCCTGGGGCTCCTCGCCGTGCACGAGGAAGATGTTGTCGGGGGCCGGGTTACAGCCACCGGCGAAGCCGATCAGCCCGTTTCGATCGGCGTGCCCCGAGAAGGCCCGGATGTCGACGATCTCGGCGTCCACCAGCACGTCGACGCCGAAGATCCTGACCTCGGGCTGGTGCTCGATCAGCCGGCGGCCGAGGGTGTGCTTGGCCTGAAACCCGACGATCAGCACCGTGTTGCGTTCGTCTTCGAGGTTGTTTCGCAGGTGATGCACGATACGCCCGGCGTCACACATCCCCGATCCAGCGATAATGATACTCGGCTCCTCTTCGTAATTGAGCGCCTTTGAGTCCGACACCTCACTGATGTAGCGCATAGTGCGAAACCCAAACGGGTCTACGTCCTCCCAGAACGTGCGCGCTTCGACATCGAAGTACTCCGGGTTGAGCTTGAAGATCTCGGTGATGTTGATCGTAAGGGGGCTGTCGATGTAAATCGGGAGGACCGGGATCTTCTTCTCGATCAACAACCGATGAAGCAGATAGAGCACCGTCTGTGCGCGTTCGAGCGCAAACGCGGGGATCAGCACTTTCCCGCCCCTCGCGACCGTGCGATTCACGACCTCGGCCAGCTTATCCTTGCCGCTGTGCGGTTCGTGCAATCGGTCGCCGTAAGTCGATTCCATAATAAGGACATCGATGTCCTCGACCGGCTGGGGGTCGCGCAGCAGCGGCATATTCGGGCGACCCAGATCGCCAGTGAAACAGATTCGCTTCTCTTTCCCGTCGGTCTCGATATCGAGAATCGTGATCGCGGACCCCAGCACGTGGCCGGCGTCACGAAGCTCGAGCCGAATCCCCGGCGCCAGCATCATGGGCGCTTCGTAGTTCACGCTCACGAAGTTCCCCATCGCTGCCACCGCGTCCTCCTCGGTGTACAGCGGTTCAACCTCGGGCTCGTTCCGGGATCGAATACGGCGGTTGTAGTAATCCGCGTCCCGCTCGTGGATGCGAGCCGAGTCGCGCAACATCGCGGCGCACAGGTCGCGCGTCGCGTGGGTAGTGTAGATCGGCCCCTCATAACCCTGTTTTACAAGTGACGGGATGTTTCCGCTGTGATCGATGTGGGCATGGGAGAGAACCATGTAATCGATCCCAGTGGCATCAAACGGCAAGAAGCGGTTCCTCTCTTCGGCCTCCTTCCGCCGGCCCTGGTACATGCCACAATCGAGCAGCACGCGTTTTCCCGCAGCTTCGATAACGTGCATCGAGCCGGTCACGGTGCGTGCCGCGCCGAAGAAGAAGATCCGGAGCCGCGAGTTCACACCGATCGTAATTCGCTCGCCGCGGACCGGATGAACGCCCTCACCAGCGCTTCGATTCTCGGTCGAGCGTCAGCTGCCGCCTCCGTTACCTCATCGTGGTGCAGCGGCTCGGCGGTCAATCCGGTGGCGTAGTTGGTCAGCAACGAGATCCCCACCACCGGCAGCTCGAGCTCGGCGGCGGCAACCACTTCCGCCACAGTCGACATCCCAACCGCGTGGGCACCGATTTTTCGCAGGAGGCCGATTTCGGCAGCCGTCTCGTAGCTGGGACCAAGCACGCCAGCATAGACGCCTTCGCGCAGCGGGATCTCGTGTTCGAGCGCGATCGCCGTCAGCTGCTCACGAAGCCCGGCGTCGTAAGCGTTGCACATGTCGGGAAAGGGGTTTGTCACTTCATCCGTCGGGCGCCCGATCAATGGGTTCGCAAACTGGAGGTTGATGTGATCGGTGATCGATAGCAGCGTCCCGGGTGGATGGTCGGGATCGAGCGAGCCGGCGGCGTTTGTCACCAACAGGAATCGGGCGCCGAGTGCGGCGAACACCCGCACCGGCAGGGCCAACCACGGCGGTGGGTACCCCTCGTACAGATGGAATCGACCCTGAGCAAAGCCGACCGGCACGGTATCGAGCGTGCCGACGACGAAGTGACCGCTGTGACCCTCGACCGTCGATCGCGGGAAGCCCGGGATCTCGTCGTACCCGACCGTCATCGGGTCGTCGACGTCCTCGGCCAAGTACGACAATCCCGACCCTAGAATCAGTCCGGCTTCTACCCGTCCCGCGCCGGCTGCACGAAGTCGATCCACCGCATCCTCGACGAGAGCGGTAGGGCTAACGGTCGGGTTGGCACCGCGGGGGACGTTCACCTCGGGTCGGGTATCGTCGTTCGAGGCCGTTTCGCGGGAGCGAGCCGAGACCCCACAGGGTAACCGAGGAGGCTCGGCGACGCGGAGCGCCGGCCTCGCAAGATGATACCCCACCTGAGCATATCGATCATCATCGGTGTCACAACAACGCCCCAGCGACGGTCGCCGTCATGAACGCTGCCAGCGTGCCGGCGATCATCGCCCGCAGTGCGATCTTTGCCAGATCCTGCTTTCGGTTCGGCGCGATGCCTCCAATACCACCGATCTGGATCGCGATCGAGCTGAAGTTCGCGAACCCGGCCAGGGCGTACGTCGCGATGACGATCGAGCGTGGGGAAAGATCCGAACCTTCGCCGAGTATGTTGGCGAGCTGGATGTAGGCAAAGAACTCGTTCAATACGGTCTTGATCCCGAGCAGCGAGCCGATCGTCGTGGCGTCTTTCCACGGGACACCCATCACCGCCGCAAGCGGTGCCAGCACCCACCCGAATATCTGCTGCAGCTGGAGCCCCTCGACGCCGAACAGGCCACCGACCCAACCGATAATCCCATCCGCCATGTAAATCAGCGCTATGAAAGCCAGCAGCATCGCACCGACGTTGAGCGCCAGGAAGAGTCCCTCGGACGCACCACGCGTTGCGGCCTCGATCACGTTGACATCGGGTGAAGGCACATCGGCCTTGAGCGTACCGGCGGTTTCGGGTTCCTCGGTCTCCGGGTACATGACCTTGGAGATCACGATCGCCGCCGGGGCGCTCATCACGCTGGCTGCCAGCAAGTGGCCGGCGATGTCGGGGAAGAAGTTGACGAGCATCCCCACGTAGGCTGCCATCACCCCCCCGGCCACGGTCGCAAAACCACCGGTCATGATGCAGTGGAGCTCGCTCATCGTCATCCGATCGACGAACGGCTTGATCATGAGCGGCGCCTCGGTTTGGCCGACGAAGATGTTGCCCGACGCCGAGAGCGTCTCCGCACCCGACGTGCCCATCGTGCGCTGCATTATCCACGCCATCCCCTTGACGAAAAACTGCATCACTTTGAGGTGATACAGCACCGTCATGAACGAGGCGAAGAAGATGATCGTCGGCAATACCGTGAATGCGAAGTACGATCCGCTGTTGGCCCATTGCGCGGGGTCGTCGGGCTGGATCGGAGCCATCGTGGCCGGATCCCCGACCGGCGTTCCGACCGGGATATTGTTGTAGATCAGATTTCCGAAGATGAAGCGCGACCCGTCCTGCGTGTACGATATGATGTTGATGAACACGGTGTTCATCAGCGCGAAGAACTGTTCGCCGGGAGCGGTCCGTAGGATGAGAAGCGCGAATATGAGCTGCAGCGCGATCCCCCAGAGCACGATTCGAGCCGGGAAAGAGCGCCGGTTGACCGACAAAAGCCAGGCGATAAAGACCATCACACCGAGCCCGAGGATCGATGCCGCGCGTTGCTCGAGCGGGGTGTCGAGCGCCTCGCGAGCCTCGGCGGCACGCGCACCGGCCTGGGTCGGGTCGCCCTGCGTCTGAACGATCGTCGCGGCCGCGCTATCGGGCGCGGCGACGGTCGATAACCAACCCGCTCCGATCAGCGTCACGGTCACGATCCACAACGCGATCGCCCACCGTCGGAGTGGGCTCCGCGGTCCGTTACTCACGAATCTCGCCGAGCGCCTCGATCGCCTCGCCGATCAGCGCCTTACGCTCTGGGTACCTGAGAAACGCGCTCTTGAACCCGTTCAGCACCACTTTCTTGATCTCTTCCAGATCGAAGTCGAGATGCTTACAGCACAGCTCGAGCTCATTCGTCATCGTGGTGTCGGACATCAGTCGGTTGTCCGTGTTTATCGTGACCCGGACCTCCCGATCGAAGTACTCGCGGATCGGGTGTAGCTCGATCGACGGTACAGCCCCGGTCTGGACGTTGGATGTCGGGCACATCTCGAGTGCGATCCGGTGATCGCGGACGTACTCCATCAGGTCCGGGTCTTCCCGCAGCCGGACGCCGTGCCCGATCCGATGCGCACCGACCCAGTGCAACGCCTGGTGTATCGAGTCCGGTCCGTACGCCTCACCAGCGTGCACCGTGACGTTGAGGTTGGCATCGCGCACCAGGTAGAACGCCTCGCGGAACCGCTTTGCCGGGTTGTCGCGCTCTGCGCCCGCCAGATCGAACGCTACGACGCCACGGTCCTTGTACTCGACCGCAAGCGCCGCCAAGCGAATAGCGCGACTCGGCTCGAAGTGTCGAAGCCCGGAGATGATCTGGTGCGAACGGGTCCTCGGGTACGTTTCTTGTCCACGTCGCAAGCCGCGCTCGATGGCGTCGATTACTTGGCGCGGCGAGAGCCCGCGTTTGACGCTCAGGAGCGGCGCGTACCGCACCTCCATGTACCACACATTCTCACTCGCGGCGTCCTCGACGAGCTCGAACGCGATCCGCTCGAGCGCCGACTCGGTTTGCATAACCGCGGTGGTGACGTCGAACCGCTCGAGGTACGCTACGAGATCCCGCTTGGGCAGCTCCTCGGTGAAGAAGCGGCGTACGTCATCGACGGTCTCGAACGGCAGATCGACGTCGTCTTCATGAGCCAGCTCGAGAATCGTCTCGGGCCGCAGTGAGCCGTCGAGATGAACGTGAAGGTCGGTCTTGGGGAGGCGCTCGAGCAGCCCGCGGTCGACGCTCACTCGATCACTCTGACGTTTCTTCGGGCCACGGGGCAAGCTGTTCGATCCGCCCCTGGACCGAATAACGAATTGGTTGCGGCAGCTGCGCCAAGTGCGCAACCATGACCTCGCTGTCGACGAGTCCCGTGTTGATCACCTGCTGAGCCTCACCCAAAGCGTCATAACCACTTCCACCGGATACCATGAAGTTGTTGGCGGTCACCGTGTAGAGCCGTTCCGGCTCTACCGCTCGACCGTCTCGTATCACTGCAACCTCGCCCTCCTCCAGCGTCGCGTCCACTACACGGTCGCCCACCGGTCGTGAGGGATCGAAGCGAAACCGAATCCCCGAAACCTGACCGATCTTGTCTTCGACGACCGCTTCGAGCGCCCGCTCGAGCTGAGCGCCGGTCAACTCGAGCCGCATCAGCACATTCTGAAACGGTTGGACGGCAAAGACGTCCTTGAAGGCAATCGAGCCAGCCGGCAAATCGGTTCGTATCCCACCGCCGTTGACGATCGCGATCTGGTCGCCCGTAGCGGCTCGTTGAGCGTCGGCGATCAAGTCTCCCAGCGCCGACTCCTCGCCCCGCGCCCGCTCGAGCGTGTCGACGAGCCGGGCTATCGGCGCGTCGGCGATCTCGGCCACCTCGGTCCGGCAATCGGCGACGATATCAGCCACAGCTCTGTTGGGCTGGACACCCGTTGAATGACGCGTCGTCCAAACGTCGATCGTGTGATCGACGACTCGTCCGAGATCCCGCAGGTAGCTCAACGTGACGACGCCGAGCGCCGTTCCGCTGGACCGGGCTTGAACGATCGGGATGTTGTTCTCCACCGTTTCGACCAAGCTGTGGGTGTGACCCGAGACGATCAAATCGACCGGCGCGGTGATCCGGTTCGCGGCGTCGACGACCTCGCCCGAGTAGACGCCTTCATCGTCTCCGAACGCGCCGGCATGCACGGCGACGAAGATCAAGTCGGCGCCTTGGGCTTTGAGTTCGGGCGCCAGCTCGTTGACGACGTCGGCGATGTCGCGGAACTCATAGTCGGCGACGTTCTGCGGCATCGTCGTTTCCGGCGTCGACACCGTCGACGCACCGATGACACCGATCTTGAGGTCGGCTCGCTCGAACCACGCGTACGGCTCGACCCAATCCGGCCGCAATCCCGTATCACGAACAAAGATGTTGGCCGACAGCCACGGGAACACCGCTTCGCCCATGCGCGCGCGAAGCGTCTCCACCCCCCAGTCGAACTCGTGGTTGCCGATCGCAGCGGCGTCGAGCCCGATCTCGTTCATGGCGGCGACCGTCGAGCGACCGGCGGTCAGGTTCGAGATCACCGTCCCCTGCATGACGTCCCCACCGTCCAGGTGGAGCACGACGTCGGGGTAACGCGCCTCGACCGCGCGAGTGAATGCGGCGAGGACCTCCGCGCCACCGACGGTGTCTCCTTCGGCCCAACCCGGGGTCAGCGGTTCGAGCGCACCGTGAAAGTCGTTTGTCGCCACGACGACCAGCCGCAGCGTGTCGTTGTCGGCAGAAGTTGGCGGTGGCAGCGCGTCTAGCATGCGCCTGAGCGGGGTGACCTGCGAGTGGGCTTCGCCCTCGATCCGCTCTTGCTCCCGTTCCACCGGAATCGTGATGTCCATGCCGGCAGCCGTCTCAGGCATCAACCGCCATGACGGTTCGAACACTTCGGCATGGCGCAACGTGTCGCGGGCGCCGATCCACTCGATCAGGAGCTGCCGGATCTCCTCCTGGCGATCGTACACGACGGGAGCGCCCTGGAGCATCGAGAACCCACCGCCGCCGCTCTGGCGGTAGTTGTTGATCGCCAGCGTGAACGCCTGGTCATCCGTGACCGCTTGACCCTCGAACGTGAGATCGCGAATCCGTGAGCCGATCGGCTGCGAGAGATCGATCGTGTAGTCGACGCCGGCCACCATGTCGTAGTTGTAGCCCGGAATCGAGTCGACAAAGACGTCGAAGTCACCCTCGGCGTTGACGTTCGCGCCCTTTTCGTCCACGCGGTGGAAGAAGCGTGCCGAGTACTCGAGGTACGCGCGGAGCTGGGCGCCGGTGATCTCGATCGCTTTGAGCGTGTTGTCGTAGATATAGAGACCCGCGGCGTCCGCCACGGTGATGGCACCCTTTTCGATCTGAGCCTCGGTCGTAAAGGCCGACGCGGCCGAAAGGTGGGCCCCCGTCGCTTCAAGCTGGACCCGCTGGATCAGGTCGATGACGGGGGTGTCGATTTGCCGCGCCCGCGCCGTCGACCACGACTCGGCGGTCCAGCCGATCGTGTCGGCGACGTAGGCCATGGTGCTCTCGTGATACGGGGCCAGCGCAGCCATGAACGAATCAGACGACGGCATACCCTCCGTCGAGAGCGTCGTGGCCCTCTTGTCGACCAGCGTCCAGCCGTCCTCTTGCCTCTCCATCGTCAACGTGGCTACCGCCAGCGCCTCACCCCACTTGGCGGCCTGTGTCAGAAGGACACCGTTCACCGTCTCGGATGGGATGTCGAGGTGCGAATGGCCGAGGAAGATGACGTCGATCCCGGGCAGCGCCTCGGCCAGCCGCTGGCCCGCGTTTTCCTCGGGTACGCCGGTGGCCGCCGCATCGTACGAAGAGCCCGGGCCCATGCCGGAGTGGATCGCCACGACCTGGACATCGCTCGCCGCCTCCAACTCGGGCCAAACGCGGACGGCAGACTCCACGATGTCACGAAACTCGAGCTCGCCTTCGACGTGACGCCGATCCCAGATCATCGAGCCCGGGGTCGTCAAACCGAGAACGCCAACCAGGACTCCGCCGACGTTGATCACCGTGTACGGGGGCCAGCGGGTGGTGTCGGTGCCCGCGACAAAAACGTTGGCCGCGACAAACGGGAAGCTCGCATCCTCGAGGGCTCGATTGAGCGCTTCGAGGCCGTAGTTGAACTCGTGGTTGCCGACTGTCGAAGCGTCGTACTCGAGGTGGTTCATGGCGTGGACCACGGGGTGCACCTCGGCCGGCTCGACGATCCCGAAGTAGTAGTCGAGCGGGTTGCCCTGCAGGAGGTCGCCCGAGTCGACCAGCAAGACGTGCTCGTTGGCGGCACGGATCGAATCGACCAGGGTCGCGACCTTGGCCAAGCCGCGCTCCTCGGGTTGCCCGGTGTAGTAGTCCCACGGTACGAGTCGACCATGGACGTCGGTCGTGCCCATGACGACGACCTCGACGCGGTCGCCCGGCTGCGCACCGCGCTGGCCGACCGTGTTCGACGCACACGCAGCCACCACCGCTGCCAGCGTCAACGCTCCGATTGTGAAAAGAGAAGCTTTCATTTTGGCCCGCGAATATACGAATCGAGGCCCCCGACCACACGGCCGGGGGCCTCGCGTGCTACTGACGCAATCGCGTTCCGAACCTAGAACCGGTACCGGAACCCGAGCTGAACCTGGAACTGCAACGGATCGAACCCGATGATCTCCTTGTCACCAAAATCGCCCTGAAGAGCGTAGATCACCCTGTTCGTGTCCTCGTTGTACCCGCGCTTGCGGAGCGGCTGGTTCGACAACCCGGTCGCACCCGCCGAGAACCCGACCAACCGACCCCAATCGTCGTTCAAGCCGTTCAACACGTTGAACAGGTCGGCGATGAACTCGATCTCCTGTCCGTTGGCGAACTCGAACGCCTTCGCGATATGCATGTCGACCGAGTGGAACCACGGGTTGTGACACGCGTTGCGGGTGGCGATGCTGCCGATCTGGTCGCGCAGACACTCGAACGCCTCGTTGTCGCCGCCACCGCCGGACAGCCAGCTGGCCCAGGTGGCCGCGTCGTCCGCGTCCGCGAACTCGAGGTCGGCGAAGATCGGGGCGCGATCGTTGTTGGTCTCACCGTCGCCGTTGATGTCACCGGCGACGGTCAGCGTGAACGGACGGCCGCGCTGGCTCCGCCAGATGCCGCTGATGTCGATGCCCCACGGGGCTTCGAACCCGCCCGACACGATCCAGACATGCTTGCGCTCGAAGTCGGCCGGACCCCACGTGCCTTCGTCCTCGTCGCCGCTGTCGCCGATGAAGTTCGGGTCGCCGGCGGTCGGCCGGATCCGGAACCCTTCGTTCGACGTGCAGCAGAAGAACGACGAGTTGTCCTTGACGTCGTTGAACGTGTACGAGACATCGACCCGGGCCCCGTTATCGAACCGCTTGCCACCCTTGAGGTTCAAGCTGTACGACCGCGACTCGGCCGTCGACTCGTTCAAGTAGATGAACTGAAAATCGTTGTTCTCGATGATCCGGCTGCTAGACGGGTCGAACCGATTGAAATCGCCTTGCGCGACAAAAACCGGCCTGTTATCGACTGCCGTCCGGAAGATCGGTTCGCAGTCGATGCCCTCGCCGCTTGCGACCGACGACGCATCGCAACCACGCTGGTTGACGTTGATGACGTTGAAGTTGTTCGACGTGCTGCTGGCCAAGAAGTCCGCCGACCAGCGCCACCCGGCGTCGGTGATCTGCTCGTACCCGAGGTTGAACTTCCACGTCTGGGGGTTCTCGAAGTCCTCGTCCCAGACCGTGAACTCGGGTCGACCGCCGGCCGAACCACCACCGACGCAGCCGGTCGGGTTGTTGCCACCGGTCGGATCCTGGCGGAAGAAGTCGTAGTCGGGAGGCGGTGCGTCACCGCCACCGCAGAACAGCGACAGTAGCGGGGGCGTCGTCTGCAACACGTTGCCGTGGAGGACCAGCGGGGTGTTGCCGTAGAACAACCCAAAGCCGGTCCGGAACACCGCCGTCGCATCGCCACGCGGATCGATCGTCAGCGCCACCCGCGGGCTCCAGTTGTTGCGGTCCTCGGGCACCGTCGAGTTGGCCAGACCGAATTCGCCAAAGGTATCGAGGAACTGGTCGTTGTCGACAGCCTGGGTGTCAAAAACGTCGGAGTCGTACCGCAGACCGAGCGCTAGGATCACGTTGTCGTTGACCTGCCATTCGTCCTGGACGTAGAACGAGTACTCCGAGAGGTCCATGTCGGCGAACGGCGGCTCGGCGTCGGCGCGGAGCAACCGGAAGTAGTTGTCAACGTCCATGTTCTCGAACTCCTCCAGGCTGTCGAACGAGAAGATCCCATTCCCGAGCAGCCAGAAGAGGTTCTTGACGTTGGTGAAGGTGTTGTTGGTACCGATCTTGAGCGTGTGCGCGCCGGTCTCGCCGAGCGCCCACGTCACGTTGTCGATGATCTGGAACTTGCCTTCCTCGAGCCGGTTCCGGAACACGATGCCGTCGCCAAAGTACTCGACATCGCTCGCCGGCAGCTCGTCGTCGTCCTCGTTGATCCGCGGCTCGATGTCGACCTCGGGCAAGAGGTTGTTGCCGTCACGGGGACGGTCCTCGTACGACCACAGGAAACGGAACGTGTTGTACGCCGTCGCCTGCTCGTTCATCACCGACGTCAGCTCGGCCAGGAACGAGTTCGACGTGTCTTCGAACGAGCCGCCGTGCGTTACCGCCTCCTCGTCGTTGATGCGGTCGTTTTCTTCCGACAGGTCGACGAAGTTGTGGCGCAGCGTGAGCGCGTTCCGCTCGTTCATCTGCCAGTCGACGCGGCCGAAGATCGCGATCTCGTCCGAGGTGCTCGTCACCTGTCCGAAGTTGGCATCAAGCTCCGCTTGCGACACGCCGTAGGTATCCCTCAGGATGCGCCGGAACTCCGTGAGGAAGGCGTCCGCCTCGCCCGGGGCGCAGCTCGTGCACCAATTCTCTCCTACCAGCGCGAATTCCGGCAGGTCCTGTTGCTGGCCGTCGAGCGAGAAGAAGAAGTGCGCCTTGTCCTTTACGATCGGGCCGCTGAGCTGGAAACCGAACTGCTGGTTCGAGAAGTCGGCCGGTGGGGCGCCGATGAAGTCGTCCTTCGTCAGGTTGGCGTCGCGGGCGAAAATGAACCCCGATCCTTGGAACTCATTGGTTCCGCCCTTTGTCACCACGTTGACGACGCCGCCGCTGAAGTTGCCGAACTCGACGTCGAAACCGTTGGTGACGATCTGAAACTCCTTGATCGACTCCAGCGAGAACGAGAACGGCAACCGCGACGAGCCGCGGTTCTCACCAAAGAACGCGTTGTTGGCGTCGGCGCCGTCGATCTGGATGCTGGTCCCCGATGTGCGGCCGCCGGCGAGTGAGAACTGACCGCCGGTGCCAGTGCCTGTCGCCGGGCTGACCAGCCCCGACAGGTTGATGAAGTCAGTAAAGTCGCGTCCCAAGGTCGGCAACGACTCGATCTGTTCCTGATCGATCAGCTCGACGATGCCACCCTGCGACACATCGACCTGGTTCTCCGGCGCGATCACGACGCCGATCGCCTCGACCTCGACCGGCTGGACGACGAGATCGATGACCAGCGTCTCACCGAGGTTGACGCGGACGGGGCCGCGTTCAGCCGCCGGGTTGGGCGGAAACTCTGCCGCCACCGTGTAGCGACCGGTTTGCAGGAAGCCCGCGCTGTAGCGGCCGGTCGCGTTGCTCTGAAGCTCACGCGACGCGCCCGTGTCGACATTGCGAATTGTCACCGTTGCGCCAGCCAGTGGCGCGCCGCTGGTGTCCAACACCTGACCGTTGATCGCGCCCGTCGTCACGCCCTGCTGTGCGGCGGCGGGGGTCGCGAGAGCCAGGAAGGCGAGCGTGGCGAGCACACCGACGCCCGCACCGATAAAGCCACGCACGAGTCTTCGTGCCATGGTTTCTCCCTTCGATTTTGCGGTTAGAAACGGGGGATGCAAGACGTGCCCTCTAGCGTCGCATGACGCGCTGAAGTGGCTGGCTACGCCTTTCCGGACACTGATCCAGGATATCCGGCCTCCATAGCGGAAGTCTGACCAAAACTAGACAAAACTGTGACCGGGGGCAATTACCTCACCGCGCCTTGGCAACCGCCTCTCGGACCCCCTGATAGTCCGGCTCGACGCCCGCATCCTCGGTCACCCACTGGTAGACGACGGTGCCATCAGTGCCAATGACGAACGCCGATCGCTTGGCCACCCCATGCATACCGAAGAACTCCTCGTACAGCACGCCGTATTCGGCCGCCACGCGCTTGTTGAAGTCCGACAACAACGGAAACGGGATGTCGTTCTCCTCGCGGAACTTGGCGTTTACGAACGGGCTGTCGACCGAGATCCCAAAGACGTCGGCATCGAGATCGCTCCATTGGCTCCAGTCGTCGCGCATCGCGCACATCTCAGTCGTGCAGACCGAGCTAAAGGCGAGTGGAAAGAACAGCAGCACGACCGGCCGCTGACCGATCCGCTCGCCGACATCGATCTCGTTGCCCGGCTCGTCCGGGAGGGTAAAGGGTGGCGCCTTCTCGCCCGCCTGTATGCTCATGACGATTCTCCTGGTTTAGGACCTGTTTGGCTGGTCGGAATGGTTATAACGAACTTCGCACCGGCACCGGGAGTCGACTCGACGACGACGCTGCCGCCGTGAACTTCAGCTACGTGCTTGACGATAGAGAGCCCGAGGCCTGTCCCGCCAGCCACCCGCGCCCGCCCTTTCTCGACTCGATAGAAGCGCTCGAACAGCCGGGACTGATCCTCGATCGGAATGCCGCGACCGGTATCGGCCACCTCGATCTGTGCGTCACCATTGACCCGTCTGGCGATCAAACGGATATGTGCCGCTTCCCCTGCGTATTTGATCGCGTTCTCGAGCAGGTTGACGACCGCCTGACGAAGCAGGCGCCGATCACCGGCTACGACTAGCTCTGGCTCGGACTCGACGGTCAAGCCCTGTACACTTTCCCCGGCGCGAGGCTCCCACTCGGAGGCGAGGTCGTTGACTAGCGCGTTTACGTCGACCGCCGTCCACACCGGTTCGAAACCGTCGGACTCGATTCGCGACAACTCGAGCAGATCGGCTACCAAAGCCGACAGTCGACCTACCTGCCGTTGAATTGCTGCCAGTGATTCTTTTGCTTGGCTGGACTTCAGATCCGCCCCAGCCAACGACTCGGCGTGCGCCGATAGCGTCGCCAATGGGGTCTGCAGTTCGTGGCTGACGTTGGCCACGAAGTCGCGCCTCACCGCGTCGGTGCGTTTGAGCGCCGTGACATCATGGAAGACACCGGCCGCTCCACCGGTCGACAACTTGGTCGCGTAAAGAGCGATGATCCGATCCATGGGATAGGTGATCGTTATCTCGCGCGACATCACCGTGTTGCGTGCAGCGGTTTCCTCCATGATGGCAGCGACCGCGGGCTGTCGGATGGCGGCGATCACGGTGTGTCCGACGGCGGGAGACTCCAACCCGAATAGCGTGCGTAGCGCTGGGTTCGCGATAACGATGGTGCCGTTCGCGTCCGTGACCATGACCCCCTCAACCATGCCATCGAGCACCGCTTCGAGTTGATCACGTTCGGAGTTCGCGTTCTGTATGCGACTGGCGAGTTGGTTGCGGGCACCATCGAGTGCCTGAGCGAGCTCCTCGATCTCGTCACCGGTCCGAATATCGACTCGTGCCTCCAACTGGCCGTCGCGCACCTGTTCGGCCGCCTCCTTGAGACCTTTGATCGGGAGGCTCAATCGTCGGGCCCAGAGCGCACCGGTCACCCCAGCCAAGGCGAGCGCAAGCGCCAACGCCCCTAAAAGTCTTCGCCGCGCATTCGACTGCGCGGCTTGGATCCGCGTCCTCGGAATCGCCACCCGAGCAACGCTGCCAGCCCACGGTCCAGCATCGATGGTGTTAGCACGGTAGACCAGATCCGTGCCCAACGATCGCGAGTAGCGCGTGCTCTCACCCGTGCCGAGGCGACGGGCGGCGATCACTTCTGCGCGCGAGTTGTGATTGTCGAGTGCCGCCAACTCCGGGCCGTCAAACTCGCTGTCGGCAGCAACGTGACCATCAGGCGCAACAATCGTCACCCGCGCTGCTGCCGCCCGCGCCAGGGCATCGATGTAAACGTCCAGTTCTGATTCCTCGGCAGGCGTGCTCGTTCGCCCTAGCTCGACGGCCAAGATCTGGACCGTCGTCGCCAGCCGGTCCTCGAAACCCACGCGCGCCGCATCGATCGCCGCACGGTACAGGAGCGCACCGACGACGGCGACCAGCACAAAGCTCACCACCAGATAGGTACTGAAGATTCGATTTCTCAGCCGCATGGAGGGTTCTCCCAATCAGCCGGATGGCGGCCGAAACTTGTAGCCAATCCCCCACTCGGTTTCGATCCAACCCCCTGAGCGGCCGAGCTTTCGACGTAGACGGGCGACGTGCGCATCGACGGTACGGTCATACCCGGTGTAGTCATAATCCCAGACGTGGCGCAGCAGATCCGCGCGGCTGAATACACGATTGGGATGGTTGATCAGAAAGTAGAGCAAATCAAACTCCCGAGCGGTGAGATCGATCTCGACGTCGTCCACGGTAACGATCCGTGAGTGGGAATCGAGGCGCAATCCATCGATACCGATAGCCCGCGACGGAAAGTCATCGCCACCGTCTCGGCGCCGGAGGACCGCCGCCACGCGCAGCATGAGCTCCTGCAAGTTGAACGGTTTGTTGATGTAGTCGTCGGCACCCACCTCGAACCCTCGGATCCGGTCGGCGGTATCGTTCTTGGCGGTCAGCATGATGATCGGTAACCGTGCAGTGCGCTCGTCTTGTCTGAGCCGGCGACACACTTCGATGCCGTCGAGATGCGGCAGCATGAGGTCGAGCAACACGAGATCCACCGGTTCCGCCCACGCGCGCTCGAGCGCCTCGATCCCGTCTTCGGCCAGCGAGACGCGATAACCGGCGCTATCTAGATGGCGGTCGAGCAAGATCCGCAGATCGGGCTCATCCTCGACGACTAAGATTCGTGGAGTTTCAACGGTCACTGATCGTGCTCGCCCTCCAGCTCGTGGTCAGCGACGTGGTGTTTGATCGTGCGCGCTTCGACGATGTAGATCACGTCCTCGGCCAGGTTGGTCGCCAGGTCAGCGACGCGCTCCAGATTACGAGCCACCAGCATCATCTGGACCCCGGGAACGATCGCGTTTGTGTTCTCTGCCATCTGTGCCAGCATGACGCGGAAAACAGCGTCATTGGAGCGATCCACCTTATCGTCTCGCAGCAGCACTGCCCGAGCCTTGTCTGGATCCTGGTCGACGAACGCACTGATCGCGTCGCGCAACATCCCTGTCGAGTCCTCGGCCATCGTGTCGAACTCGTCGAGCGACGCTATTGGGAAGGCCTCTGCCAGTCGCTTGGCACACTGCGCGATGTTCACGGCATGATCACCCACTCGCTCCACATCGTTCGAGATCTTGAGGATGGCGACTAGCATTCGGAGATCGATCGCCATCGGTTGCTGCCGGGCCAACAAGCTGATTGCGCGCTCTTCGATCTCGATCTCGAGCGCATCGATCTTGTGATCGGCCTCGATCGTGTGGATGGCGGCCTGTGCGTCGCGGTGCTTGACCGCCGCGAGTGCCGCCCGCACCTGCTCTTCGGCCCGGCTGGCCATCGTGAGCAAAAGCTCTCGCACCTCGCTCAGCTCCTGATCGAAGTGGCGGAATGTCTTATCCGAATCTGCCGGTGACATAATCCTCCGTGTGCTTCTCAGTCGGCGCCGTAAAGATCGTGTTCGTGTCGTCGTACTCGATCAATTCGCCCAGGTAGAGATAGGCGGTGTAGTCCGACACGCGTGCCGCCTGCTGCATGTTGTGGGTTACGATGACGATGGTGTAGTCGGCAACGAGTTGGTGGATGAGCTCTTCGATCTTCGCGGTAGCGATCGGATCGAGCGCTGAAGCCGGCTCGTCCATCAGCAAGATCTCCGGCGTGACAGCCAGCGCACGAGCGATGCAGAGCCGCTGTTGCTGACCTCCCGAGAGCTCCAACGCACTAGCGCTTAGCCGGTCCTTGACTTCGTCCCACAGCGCCGCCTGCTGCAGGGATTGCTCGACGATCGCGTCGATGTCCCCACCGGTCCCGTTGATCTTGGGCCCAAACGCGACGTTATCGTAGATCGACTTGGGGAATGGATTCGGCTTCTGAAACACCATCCCGATCCGGCGCCGGACTTCCACCGGGTCGACGTGATCGGCGTACAGGTCCTCGCCCTGGAACAGAACCTCGCCTGTCACTCGGGCAGTGGGCACGAGGTCGTTCATTCGGTTGAAGACCCGCAACAAAGTTGACTTGCCACAGCCGGATGGGCCGATCAAGGCAACGACCTTGTTTCGTGGGATCTCGAACGAGACCGTTTTGATCGCCTCGTTGGAGCCGTAGAATACGCTGACGTCTCGCGTCTCGAGCGCTGCGTCTCCACCGGCGGTTACTCGAATCGTCGACATGTTTCGCTCACCATTCCTTCTCGTACCGGTTTCGCAACCAGATCGCCAGCGCATTCATCGACAAGAGCAACACGAGCAGCACGATGATGGCGGCCGCCGCTAGATGTCGGAAATCGTCCTGTGGTCGACTGACCCAGTTGAAAATTTGGATCGGCAATACCGTAAACGCATCGCGCGGACCCTCGGGCGTGAACGCGATGAATGTCAACGCCCCGATCATGATGAGCGGCGCGGTCTCGCCGATCGCCCTTGAAAGCGCCAGGATCGTACCCGTTAGGATACCCGGCAGCGCGTTTGGCAAGACGTGATGTCGAACCGTCTGCCACTTTGTCGCCCCCAGTCCGTACGACGCGTCCCGAATGGAGTTCGGCACCGCGCGGATCGCTTCCTGCGCGGCGATGATGAGTACCGGGAGGATGAGCAATGAAATCGTGAGCGCTCCCGACAGCACGCTCCGCCCGCCGGTCAGCCCTCCCATCCAGCGAACGAACACCGCCAAACCTAGAATCCCGTAGACGATCGACGGCACTCCAGCGAGGTTGGCGATGTTGGTTTGAATGATCGTCTGGAGCCACCCCTTCTCCGCGTACTCCTCGAGATAGACCGCTGCGGCAACACCGAGCGGAAACGAGATCAACGCCACCAATGACATGAGCCAGATCGTGCCCGCCAGCGCGGGCAAGATCCCTGCCCGAGTCGGGATCCGCGACGGCGGTCGGGTAAAGAACGTCCGGTTGAGCCACCCCGCGCCGTCGACGATGACGTCGACCAGCAGAACCGCGAGCACAACCACTCCCGCGGCGGCGGTAACGAGGCACGCCAGCTCGAAGATCCGTCCCATCCGCCGGCGGCGGACCAGGTCAGGCGGCGTCGAGAGTTGAAACTCGACGGCGGCGTGCGCTTCACCCGTCACGCGTACTCCTCGCGATACCGCTTCAAGAACCAGCGACCGAATATGTTCATCGCCAGCGTCACCATGAACAACAGTAACCCGACCGCGAAGATCGACTGGTACTCGATCGATCCGAACGGCGTGTCACCGAGGCTCACCTGTACGATGTAAGCGGTCATCGTCTGGATCGATTCCCGCGGGTCGAACGTCAGATTGGGCGTCATCCCTGCCGCCAGCACAACCGCCATCGTCTCACCGATGGCGCGTGAGATCGCGAGGATGAACGACGCCACGATGCCCGACAACGCGGCCGGAGTAACAACTCGTGTCGCGACCTCGAACTTCGTTCCGCCAAGCGCGTACCCGCCCTGTCTCAACTCTCGCGGCACCGCAAACATCGCGTCCTCGGACAGCGACGCGATCATCGGCAGCACCATGACACCGACGACGATCCCAGCAGCCAGGGCGTTGAAGATCCCGAGGCCAGGAATGATGTGCCGGAGTACGGGCGTGATGAACGTGAGCGCGAAGTAGCCGTAGACAACGGTCGGGATCCCGGCCAACACCTCGAGCGTGGGCTTGATCACCGCTCGCAATTGACGCGGTGCGTACTCGCTCAGGTAGATCGCCGAGCCGAGCCCCAGCGGTATCGCGATCAGGGCGGCGATGACCGCCACCAGAACCGATCCCGCGAGAAGAGGCAAGACACCGAAATGCTGAGGCTGAAAGAGCGGCGTCCACTCGGTGCCGGTCAGGAACTCGACTGGCGAGACGCGTCGAAAGAACCCGATCGACTCCCACACCAGCACAACAACGATCCCGATCGTCGTCAAGATCGAGACCCCGCCGGCAGCGGTGACAACCGCACGGACGAGACGTTCTCTCGCCGTGCGGCTCGACACCGCCCCCAAAACGGATGAAGACATCGGACGTGAGCTCACGTCACCGGCTGCTTCGTGACTGGCCTATCCAGCTATTCAGTCCCCCTGAGGGCCTGTACCTTCGCCAGCTCTTCCTCATACTGACTCGGCTGCAGCTGAATGTATCCCACCTCTCGCACGAGCGGCGTTCCGTCGGTCAGATAGAAGTCGACGAACGCGCTAACCTGGGGCTTCTCGAGCCCGGTGTCGCTTATGTAGATGTATAGCGGCCGGCTCAGCGGGGCGTACGATCCGGATTCGATCGTCTCGACCGAAGGCTTTACACAACCGCCGCCACCGTCGACCGCGACCAGTTTCAGACGGTCAGCGTTCTCCTCGTAATACGCGTAGCCGAAGTAGCCGAGCGCGCCGGCATCACCTTCGACGCCCTGCACCAACACGTTGTCGTCCTCGCTGGCGGTGTAGTCCGGCCGGCTGGCGTCCTCTTCTCCGACGATCGCCTCGGTGAAGTAATCAAACGTGCCGGAGTCGGTGCCGGGACCGTAGAGCACGATCTCCTTGTCCGGGAACCCTGACCGGACCTGTGACCAATTATCGATCTGGCTGCCAGGCTCCCAGATCGCCTTGAGCTCGTCGACAGTAAGGCAATCGAAGAAGTCGTTGGACGGGTTCGTCACAACTGAGAGACCGTCCCACGCCACACGCACCTCGGTAAAGGCGATGTTGTTGCTGGTGCACATCTCACGCTCCGAGTCCTTGATCGGTCGCGACGCGTCGGAGATGTCGATCTCCCCAACACAGAAACGCTTGAAGCCACCACCAGTACCCGAGACCCCCACGGTCACGCGGGTTTCCGGGTGCATGATCTGAAACTCCTCCGCCATCGCTTCCGTCACCGGGTAGACGGTGCTCGACCCGTCTACTGAGACGGCGCCGCTCAGACCGGTGCTCGAAGCGGCGTCACCGCCGCCACCACCGCAGGCGGTTGCCGCCCAAAGGATCGCGGTGGCCAAGCCAAAACCTGTTGCCCTACGCATCATCGTTCCCCTCTTTGATAAAGTCATCGTGAACTAGAAAGCGAATCCGGCCTGAAACCGGAATGCGACCTCGGTGTCGCCGTCGATCTCACCGATATCGGGATCGGATACATCGATCTGGAACTGAGTGACGACGTTGTCCTGCCAGAAGAGATTGATTCCCCCCGTCGCGATGAACGTTTCGGGATCGTCGCTGAGCGAGACAAGCTCCTCGTCGATCACGACCGAGCCGTCGTCAACGCGCGTCCACCCCAGACGGACGATTGGCTCCATACCGATCAGATACGCGGTGTTGAACAGTGGCACGTGATAGCCGACGACCCCTTGAAGGGCGACAAACGATGCGTCCTCATCGCCGAAGACGTCCGGGTCGTAGTTATCACCAAAGATGATGTGACCGATACCGCGCCAACCGGGCTCGCCGTAGGTCCCGTGTGTGGCCGCGAGCTCGACCGCGTTGTACCACGCCGCGTCATCATCGGCTGGCGGGTCGCTAACCCTGATGCCGGTCCAACCGACGCTCAAGCGCCAGTCTTCGTGCAGCTTCCCGGTGACACGCGCGGCTACTTGTTTGCCGTCGTCGTCCTCGCTCGAGTTGTCACCCGAGCCGTTGAAGAACCCACCCTCGACGGTGACCGACGGCCAGGCACCGGTCCACATCGCACCGATGTCGCGCCCGTTGTAACCCAGATCATCGAGTAAACCGTTGGGGCTAAACCCGACCGCACCTCGCGGGATCGGATCGCGTTCGATCACCGGCAGCCGGCGGCTCGAAGTCAATTCGAGCGCATCGATCGGGACCTTGAACTGTCCCAGCTTGAGCTGAAACCGCTTATCGAATCTCAGGCTGACCCAGCCATCGGTGAGCTTCGCCCCACCCTTGCCAAAGTCGCCCTCGACAAAACCTTGAATCCAGCCTCCGACATACGCCCGCGCGCCCAACCGTGCGCGACGGATGAGCCACTCCGATTCCGGTTCGTCAGAAGCCGACGTGGTATTGAACTGCGCCTGAGCGATTCCCCGAAACCGCAGGCTATCGACGGCCGGCGCGCTTACTTCTTGTGCGCTGACCGATTGAAATGCGCCGGTCAGTAAGACCAACCCAAATGTGAAAACCCCTACTCTGATCCTCATTGTCGCTACCCGTTCGACAAGTGAACCCAAGAAAAACGTGGACGAAGTGATTCTCGCACCTCGAGTATCGTCGTCCGCCATGACGATTCTATGTCTCAATTGTGACAAAAGTATGAAATCTGGCTCGAGCGGGCTCTCCGGTCGTCCACGTCTCCGTGGCGCCAGCCCGTAGGCGGTTTAATCTTGGCCCCATGGGCCGGCGATTCACTGAGATCCCAGGGGGCTGCTCGATCTCGGCGAACGTACCTTAAGAGCACTGGGAGCTTCCGGATAAATGACCCTTCCACGACCCGTCTGCGTAGCGATCCAGGGCGCCCACGGCGCCTACAGCGAGGAGGCCCTCGACCGGCTGCTCGTTTGCCCGTTCAAGATCGAAACCGCCAAGAGTTTTCCGGAGATGTTCTCGGCAGTCGCCAGACACGAGGCCCACGCCTGTCTGGCGCCAATGGAAAACTCGTTGGTGGGCTCGATCTTTCAGAACTACGACCTGTTGCTACGCTACGGCTATCGCGTTCGGGGCGAGGTCTACTTGCGCGTTAGGCACTGCTTGATCGCACCGGTGGGTACGTACTTCGATGACATCGAGCGCGTCTACTCGCATCCGCTAGCTATCGATCAATGTCAAGAGTTCTTCCGTCGTCACCCCAGGATCGAAGCGATCGCGACCTACGACACCGCGGGAAGCGTGAAGATGTTGATCACAGAGCGTATGACCGGCGCAGCCGCGATCGCTGGAGCTGGGGCCGCAGCTCATTACGGCGGGAAGGTGGTTCGCTCCGACATCGAGGACGACCCGGCGAACTACACGCGTTTCTTCCTGCTCAGCCTGGGCGACGCCCAGCTGGGAGAACTGGTGGAGCAGTTCTCGCGGGAAGCTGTCGGCCCGCCCAAGACATCGATCGTGTTTCACATCGATAACGCGCCCGGGAGTCTGTGTTCGACGCTCGAGCCGTTCGCGCAACGCGGAATCGACCTGACTCGGATTGAATCCCGGCCCGTGCGCGGCAAGCCGTTCGATTACTTGTTCTATCTCGATTTCTTGGGCACGACCGCCACGTCGGAGGCTCGCGACGCCTTGGCTGAGCTGAAGACAGCGGCGGGCTTCACGCGGGTCTTGGGAACCTATCCGTCGGGACGACTCGACTGGGTCGGCGCCGTCGATCACCCTGGCTTTCTCGAGGCCGGCTAGCGCAACTCGGGCAATCCGAGTGTCAAATCGATAGTCGGCGCGGGTCGCGCTAGCGGGACCCACTCACCGCTTTCAAGCTCGACCAAGTCACGCGAGTAGCGCGCGTCCTCGGTCGCGAACTCATTGGCTGCCCGCGCGCGATCGTACCTCCAATCGTCGATCCGTCCGAGCCGCGACTGCCAATCCTCGCTCGCCAGCCGCGCACCGGTCAGCTGCCACCCGTTGTCGCCTGGGCGGGCGGCAAAGTGTCCGTAGTACAGGCCCAGCATCGCCTGCTCATTGACTTCCCGGAGCACCAGCAGTTCGGCGAAAACACGGGTCGAGTCACCCGGGACGGCTCGCAACCGAACGATCGTCGGGCGAACGACGCCACTCAACCGCCGCGCCAGCTCCTCCTCCGACATGCTGCGCCGAACACGCGGGTGGAGATACGTGAACGCCCGCTCATAGCCGACTTCGCCGACACCGATGGTGCCGCGAGAGCTCGAGCCGGTCTGCGAAAGCGCTCGCAGGTATTGGCGGACCGCGGCGACCGGGTCGCGCGGAAACGCGCGCGATGACGGCAGCCTGGGCTCCGGGCGATCGATCAACCAGGCGAAGCTGGCCGCCGCACTGTCGACCGGCATGGGTCGAAAAACGGTGTCGATCAGGGCCGCTCGAGTCGTGAGCCCCGCCGTGTCAGCACGCGCGAGAGCGCGCTCGTCCGGGCTCTCGATCCACACGTCGGCGCGACAACCGAGCGCCAGCAGGCAAAGCGCCGAAAGCACCCCCCACCGCGTGAGTGAATCAAATGCCATCGTGGCGATGCAAGCTATATTCGGTTTTCCGACCGAGCCTCCCCGTTCGGTGTGATCGTGAACCCTCTCGGAGAGCACAGTGAGTACCGAAGAGACACGCCGCATCCACGCCCGCAAGCCACCGGCGCTGAGAGGCGTACCGCCGCGCTATCAAGTGTTCGATCGGCGCACCGATCCGCCTGCTACGGTGAGCGTGTTCTACTTCGATCCCGAGCACGACGGAGTCGTTTTCGAAGTTTACGACGACGACTTTCGCGAATTTCTGAAGCGGGATTCGGCTTTTGAAGGAAAGCGCTTCGATTGGGTAATCGACGTCGATCCAAACGCGCCACACGACCCTCGGTCAGCGATCATTCACCCGGATCCAATGCCGGAGCCAAGTGATCGGGGCACGGAAACCGACGCATCGCTGAGTCTCGACCAGGCCGTTGCTGCCACCAAAACGGTCGACCGCTACCGCGTCATCCAGACGAGCGACCCGCTGTAGCCTCCAACTGTTGCATGACTTCTACCGCACGTGACTTGAGACGCGCTTCGAGGACTGCGTGGTCCTCGTCGGACAGCTTGCCGGTCGCGTAATCGAGCTGTAGCTCGTGGATCTCTTCGACGAGTCTGGCTTTCTCGATCTCTAACTCACGTCGATGCGCAACCGCCGCGGGCACCGACTCCGCGGCACCACCGAACAGCGGATAAAAGGCCAGCCACACCGCTGCCAGCAGAACCCACAACCCGATCAGGATCAGCAGTGTGTCGCTCACGCACCGACGCGCTCGGTTTTTCGCTTCGCCGGCTGGACGACTCGACGACGAGGAGCACCCGGGCGGGGTGTCGTCAGCGCGATCACCATGCCGAACACCATGATCCCGCCGCCGATCCAGATCCACATCACCATCGGATTGACGATAATGGTCAGGTCGACGCTCTGGGTGGCGGGCTGATACCCCTCGAGGATGGCGTAGAAATCTTCAAAGGTCCGTGACCAGATAGCGACCTCGGTCGTGGTTTGCTCTTGCCCCTCAGGGTAGAAGCGCTTCTCGGGTCGTATCCGGTACGCGCGACCACCATTCTCGGACACCGTCAGGTTGGCGACCGTTGCCGTGTAGTTCGGCCCCCGCTCGATGTCTGTTCCTCGGTAGAAGACCTGGAACGATCCGACCTCAACCGATTCGCCGGGCGCGAGTCTCGCGGATTGCTCGGTTACGAAGAAGACACCGGCGATGCCCGCGAACACGAGAACCACACCGATGTGAACGATGTAACCGCCATAGCGGCGCCGGTTGCGACCGATCAGGCTCACCAGCGCGATCGGTGCGCGCTCCTCCTTGGAGCGCATGCGAGCTCGTGTTCCACGACCCATCTCCTGGCCGATCGTCGCCAACACAAAGGCTCCGAAAGCGATCACCGCGATCGCGTACCAGGAATGGATTCCGAGCACAACGGCGACCACTCCGGCCACGAGCAGAGCCGCAACCGGGAACCGGAAATTCCGCTGCAGATTATGGCGCGAGGCTCGCCTCCAAGCGATCACCGGGCCGATCCCGGTTAGCAGCAGAAGAGCTATCGACAGCGGTTTATTTACCTGATTAAAGAACGGCGGTCCGACGGAGATCCGCTGCCCGGTTGCGGCTTCCGAGATGAACGGGAAGAACGTCCCCCACCAGACCGCGAAGAAAATGCCGAGCAGCAGCAGGTTATTGAACAGGAATGCGGCCTCTCGAGAGGCAAACGACTCGAGCCGGTTCTCGGTCTGCAGAAGATCCGACCGCCACCACGTCAGACCGACCGCCGTTCCGATCACGACGACCAGGAAGCTCAGGAAGACGACCCCGATGTTCGTCGAGGCGAACGCGTGAACCGATTCGATGATCCCGCTTCGGGTTACGAACGTTCCCAGGATTGTCAGCGCAAACGTGGCAGTAATGAGACCCACGTTCCAGAGCTTGAGCATGCCACGCTTTTCCTGAATCATTATAGAGTGCACGAACGCGGCTCCAACGAACCACGGCATGATGGCCGAGTTCTCGACCGGGTCCCAACCCCAGAAACCACCCCAGCCCAGCTCGATGTACGCCCAGTGGGACCCCATCAGGTTGCCGACCGTGAGAAACAGGAACGAAACCAACGCCCACTTCCGCATCGCCACGATCCACTCGGTTCCCAACCGACCGCTGATAAGCGCTGCCATCGCGAATGCGAACGGGACCGACCAACCGACGTAGCCGAGGTAGAGCGAGGGTGGATGGGCAGCCATCCAGTGGTTCTGCAAGAGCGGATTCAAACCCACACCGTCGACCGGCGTGAAGTCGAGCGTCACGAACGGCTTGGAGCTAAAAACCATGACACCGACAAAGAACGCCATGATGCCCTGCAACACAGCCGCCGCGTACGGGATCAGCTCGGGATGGCGGCGGCGATGAATCCAGATGGCGGCCATTGAGTAGCAGGCCAGGATGAACGCCCACAGGAGCATCGAGCCCTCCATCCCACCCCATACGGCGGTCGCCTTGTACCATACGGGCATCGCACGGCTGGCGTTGTTGGCGACGTAAGACAACCGAAACTCATCGGCCAGAAAACCAGCCGTGAGAAGCGCGTAGGCGAACACCACACAGATCCCTGCGCCGAACACGGAGCCCACCGCGCCATCGATCAATCGTTGGTTACGACGCCGGCCGCCGACGATCCCGGCGACCAACCCGTAGAGCGTGAGGCCGAGCCCCACCCAAAGCGCCAGCGGACCTAGCCAGTACGCGCTCATGACTCTCCTCCTCGCTCACCCTGTGCGATGAGCCGCTCGACTAACCCCGCGGCGCGGCGATTTAGCCATGCCTGGCGGCCGGTCAGCCACGCCAAGTACAGGAACAACCCACTCCAAAAGATGATGTAAGCCGTCAGGTAGTATCTCACGTTGCGTGCTCCGCTTTTCGATCGAGGATCGCTTCCAAGAGTCCCAGGTTTTCGATCGTCCGTTCCTGCCAGACGCGCTGGGTCAGCAAGTAGACAAACACGAGCGAGAATGAAACCAACGCCACGAGCAGCGTAACCAACATCGAAGTCGGCAGACCGCCTCCTGGATCGTTTGCGATCATGACGACTGGCAGCGGATGGAGTGTCCGCCACCACTGCACCGACAGGTGAATGATCGGCACGTCGATCGCACCCACGATGCCGATCACCGCCGCGATCCGACCCACCTCGATGTCACGTCGGGCGAGCATCCGAAAGAGCAGATAGCCTAGATAGATCAGCCAAAGAACGAACGTCGACGTCAGCCGTGCGTCCCACACCCATGGCTTACCCCAGATCGGACTTCCCCACAGCATGCCCGTAACCAACGTGAGACTGCAGAAAAGAAAACCGATCTCGGCCGCGCAGCGCGCGAAGATGTCCCACAGTTGGGTGCGCTGCCACAGGTACATGACCGACGCGACGAAAACGACCCCAACGGCCGAATACATGAGCCACGCTGACGGGACGTGGATGTAGAAGATCTTCTGCGGGTAACCCTGGATCGACTCGAGTGGCACCCACCAAAAGACGAGCGCGAAGGTGGCCACCATCATTCCGACCGCCAGCCAGCCGATCCAAGATCGCATGTGCAGCAGAACGTGGTACGTGCGGCCGTCGAGCGTCGTCCAAAACTGGCGCCACGAACGCGGCCACCATTTTTTGATCGATGAGATCATTCGGTTATCACGTATTCAAAGGTCATTGTACACACGGTCCCAAATATCACGTCAAATGCGGCCGCAAGACCAACCCAATCCCAGTAGGCGGTGCCATCACCGGTCATGAGTTGCTGACTGGCACCGGCGCCGGACAGCAGAATCGGCACGCTGAGCGGGAACAACAATACTGGTAACAAGAGTTGGCCGGCCGTCGTATGGGCGGCGATCGCGGCGAAGAATGTCCCCAACGCCGCGTAGCCGATCGTCACGATGACCATGACGAGGGTCAGCTTTGGCCACACAGCGCCCAGCTGCAGGTCGTAGAGCATCGACGCCACCGGCACCAAGACGACCTCGATCGCCAACAGAAAGAGCGTTGCGCCGACCCACTTGCCGATAAACAGCGCGCCGCGATCGACCGGCGTAAGCAGCAACCCCTGCAGGGCTCCGTTTCTTTCCTCTTGGGCAAACCACCGCTGGAATCCGATTGCACCCGCGAACAACAGGCTCACCCAGAGGGCGCCCGGTCCCAGCCGGGACAGATCTTCCGGGGTTGGATCACCTGCGAAGACAAAGACCACAACGACGAGCACGGCGAAAATCGCCATCGTAGCGAGGTTCTCGACGCGACGCGCTTCGAGTCGAACGTCTTTGGCGAGAATCGCGGCGGCCGACCTGAGACCGGTCATTCGGTCCTCGCCACGGCTCGCGAGTACCGATCCGCCAACTCACCGTTGGCCAGTGTGCTCCATTCCCCCGCGTCGGCCACCTTGCCGGCTACGAGGACGAGATAATGGGTGACCGCTGCGGGCACGCGAGCCAGATCGTGGGTGGTCAATACGATCGCACGACCGGCAGACCTAAGCCGACCGAGTGCGACGCCAAGGCGCGAGGCGGCGTGTGGATCGAGCCCAGCGTACGGTTCATCGAGCAGCAAAATGCGCGGATCGTGCAGCGCCGACCGAGCGATCGACAAGCGTTGGGCTTGACCCCGCGAGAGCGTTCCCGCCCGACGGTCGCTGAGGCCGCCGAGCTCGGCGTCCTCCAGCGCTTTCTGTGCGCTTCGCTCCGGATCTTCCACACCGTATAGGGTGGCGTAGAAAACGAGATTCTCGAACGCCGACAGTCCATCGTACAGAAACGTCTGGTGGGACACGACGCCGACCGCGACCTGCCGCTCGGCGGGTGCCGACAACCAATCCTCGCCGGTCAGACGCACCGTGCCTGACGATGGTCGCGCGAGCCTGGCGAGCGTTCGGACGAGCGTCGTCTTGCCGGCGCCGTTGGGCCCGACGATGACCAGAAAATCGCCCGCGTCCATTGAGAACGATACCTCGTGGAGCGCAAACAGCGATCCGTACTGTCGAGATACGCCATCGACCTCGAGCAGTGGTGCGCCTCCGGTCGGCTCTCGGCTCGGAACCGTGGCTATGGACTTAGCGTGGTGAGGTCGCCCTCGGCCTGGTACTTGGATGGGCACTTGGTGAGGAGCGTCTCGGCGTGGAAGGTGCCTTCCGTATCCAGTTGCCCCTCGACGACGACTTGAATCCCGGGTCGGAAAATGTCAGGCACGGTGCCAGCGTAGACGACCGGGACCTGAGCTGAGCCACCGCCGGACTCGGCCGCGCTTTGGATCGCGAAGTGAACCTGCCGACCCTCGTCGTCCTTTACGATCGACCCCTCGACGATATCTCCCGATATCCGGATTCGACCTTCGGTGTCGGCGACGGCGAGCAATTCGTCCACTTCGTAATAGTAGGTAAGGTTTTGACGGGTGCCCTGAAACACCAAGTAACTCAACGCGGCACCAACCAACACTATCGCGATGGCCAACCTGCCAATTGACGTACGCCCTCTCTTCATTATTCGGTCTCCTCTAGCTCCTTATCGAGCCGCTCCAGATACGGAGCCGGCGGCGGCTCTGGCGTGATTCGTCTGCTGTCTTGGCCTCGCCAACGGCGTGCGGCGAACACCAACATGGCGGCACCGGCTACCACCGCCACGAACGGCAATACGTAAGCTGCAAGGCTAAACCCGCGCTTCGGAGGCGTCAACAAAATCCACTCCCCGTAGCGGGCGATGAAGTACTCCCGGATCTCGTCGTCAGAGCGCCCCTGGACGATCAACTCACGCACCCGGCGTTTCATGTCCTCGGCCATGAAGGAGCGCGATTGTCGAATCGACTGGCTGCGGCACACAGGACACTTGAACTCACTCTCGAGGGATCGGGCGCGAGACTCCTGCTCGGGAGTCAACTCGATGGCGCTCTCGCCAGCCGCCGCCAATCGCTCTTCCGGTGCTAGAGCATCATCCTGAGCGGCCACGGTTGCGGTTACCGAGAGGGCTCCGATGATCACGATCGCGCCCAGGGCTGTCGTCTTCACTGCTGACCACCTTCGAGCGGAGTCAAGCTCGCCGGATCGCCGGACGCCTCCCCCACCTGACCGCTTCTGAGCGCCGTGATCTGTCGATCGAGGTCAGCGCTCGAGACCGGGCCGATGTGCTTTGACAGAATCCGTCCATCGGGAGCGATGAAGAACGTCTCGGGCACACCAAACAAGCCGTAGTCGATCGCGACCGAGCCGTCGACGTCCGCCGCCAGCAAGTACGTCTTTCCGTAACGCTCGATAAACGCCCTGGCGGCGGCCTCCCTATCGTTGACCGCGATCCCCATGAACGCCACATCGGGACCGTACCGCTGCCAGCCGGCCTCCAGGACGGCGGCCTCATCACGGCACGACAGACACCACGACGCCCAGAAGTTCAACACCACCGGTTTACCGCGAAAATCACTCAGCACAAGATTGGAATCCGGTGCGCTGTAGTACGGGATCGCAAACGGTGGCGCCGCATGACCGACAAGCGGCGACGCGAGCGTAATCTCGCGTGTCAGCGCATAAGCGAGGAGTGCCACGACGGCCCCGAGAAGCGCGAGGAAAGCGACTCGTCTCATGCCCCCAATCTCGGCTCTGAGATCGTTTGCGGCCAACCGGAGGCTGGCTCGCTTTCGAGATCGAGCAGGTTGGCCCTATACTGGCATCTGTACCCCGCGGGCACCGTAAAACAGCGGGTTGGAGGCAGCAGAAGTGTTCAATCAGGCCACGGGTCACACCACAAAAGCCGTCAATATCCAACGATCCGATACCGCGATCGAGCTGGTCGGCGTGCGCAAGCAGTTCGGCGATCTCGTCGCCGTCGATGAGCTCGACCTCGCTGTGCCAAGGGGCGCGACCTACGGCTTGCTGGGACCCAACGGAGCCGGCAAGACGACGACCATTCGGTTGTTGCTCAGAATCCTCGAGCCCGACGCCGGCGAGCTGCGCGTTTTTGGTCGCCCGGTGCGCCGCGACTTGCTCGACCGGGTCGGCTATCTACCAGAAGAGCGGGGTCTCTACCGCAGCATGAACGTTCGCACGATGCTGTCGTTCCTGGCCGAGCTCAAGGGTGTCCCGCGCAGCGAATCCCGGCTACGGATCGACGGCTGGCTAGAGCGGTTCGGGCTCGAAGACCGCGGCAACGACAGAGTCCAAGATTTCTCCAAGGGGATGCAGCAGAAGCTGCAGTTCATAGCCGCGGTGCTCCACGAGCCGGATGTCGTCGTGCTGGACGAGCCGTTCAGCGGACTCGATCCGATCAACCAGCGAGTCCTCAAGGAAGTCATCGCCGATATCCGACAGACCGGGCGCACGATCCTGTTGAGCACACACTTGATCGAATACGCGGAGCGACTGTGCGATCACGTCTGCATTATCGACGGGGGGCGCAAGGTCGTCGATGGTCCGGTCCAGCGAGTCAAGCGCGAACACGGCGGCACCCACGTCGCATTGACTTTGGATGGTGTCAGTCGCGTTGACGCCGCGATCCTCATCGAGAAGTTCGAAGCGATGAGCTATGTGACCCG
>CAMYLR010000019.1 GCA_947259315.1 uncultured Gemmatimonadales bacterium
TCATTCTACAATCGACCCAAACACGTCACAGAACGAACGCGCGAGCGCATCCTCGACCGCATCCCGGCTCACGTCGCGTTTCAACAGCTCAGTCATTGACGTGACTCTCTTGTCGGCGATCCCACACGGAACGATCAGATCGAAGTATGACAGGTCGGTGTCAACGTTGAGCGCGAAACCGTGGTGGGTGATCCACTTCGATACACGGACCCCGATGGCGGCCAGCTTGGCATCCGCGGCCCAAACACCGGTCAAGCCCGGGATACGACCGGCGTTGATCTCGAACTCCGCCAACGCGCGCACGACCACCTCCTCGAGGTCTCTCAGGTATCGATGAAGGTCGCGTTCTCGTTGGGTGAGGTCGACGATCGCGTACCCGACGACCTGACCAGGACCATGGAACGTGACGTCACCCCCGCGATCGGTCTCGACGAACTCGACGCCGCGTGCCGACAGCTCGCGCAGCGACCCGACCAAATGTTCGGATCGGCCTCCACGGCCCATCGTGATGACCGGCGGATGCGAAAGCAGCACGAGTGTGTCCGGGATCCGGTCCCGGCGGCGTGCGGCCACCATCTGGCGCTGGAGTTCCCACGCCTGTCGGTACCCCACCCGGCCCAGCTGATGGACCTGCACCCCCGTCTGGGAAACCCCGGGCGCAATGGGTCCAGCCGTCGAGATCGGCGGCTGGGCGATGGCTGTCGAGTGCGCGTCGATGGCGATCAAGCTATTGCGGCCGCTATCGACGACGCAACGCACCCAAAGAGTTAGTACGACAACGAACTAACCGTTTCGAGGGTCTTTTCGGGGACCACGAAGGCGGGCCGGAGAAAACGGTGTCAGATCGACCGGCAGCGCCGAACCGCCCGCCAAAGCGGCCACGGCTGCGGCGGTGATCGGGGCGAGCAGGATGCCGTTGCGGTAATGACCGGTAGCGTACACCAGCCCCTCCACGTCCGGGTCGGGCCCGATGATCGGGAGCTCGTCTGAGGTGCCAGGTCGGATCCCGGCCCAGGCGCTCAGTCGATCCGTGCGCCCCAGCGCCGGAACGTACTCCGCGGCGGCCGCCACCAGCCCCGCAATGGCCGCCTCATCTACGCTGACGTCAAACCCGGCGCGCTCGACCGTGGCACCGATCAGCACTCGGCCATCGCCCCGAGGCACGCAATAGACGCCGGCCCCCCCCACAGTGTGAGTCAAGCCCGCCGCCCGGCCATCGACCGCCACCATCTGGCCTTTGACCGGCTCGACACCAAGCCGTCGCGGCAACCCGGCGACGTTCTCACTCCAGGCGCCTGCCGCGATCACCACCAGGCTCGCCGACTCATGGTCTACGGCGCCGCCGGCTCGCTCCAGCCGTACACCGGTGACCCGCCCGGCTGCCGTTTCGATCCCCACAACTTGGCAGTTCAACTCGAGTCGTATGCGAGGGTCATCGACAACAGCCCGTGCGGCTGCACCGACCAACGCCACCGAGTCGACCTGGTGGTCATCCGGGAGCAACAACCCACCCTCGGTGCGGGACGCCAACGCGGGCTCCAATCGGCGGGCTTGTTCGCCATCGACGAACTCGGCCGACAGATCAGCGGCCGCGTGGGCGGCAGCCGCCGTAGCCAGCGCCTCGGCCCGTATCGAATCCGTCGCGACGACGAGCGTGCCGCGGGTTCGGTACTCGATCTCCAATCCCGTTTCGCGCATCAATGAATCGACCAGTCCCGGGTACCAATCCCGCCCGGCAAGACAGAACGCCAGCATCGCCTCGGCTCGAGTCGAACTCTCGGCGAGCAACCCCTCGGCGGCCTCCATTTGGGGAGAGAGCATCCCCGCCGCTGCGGTCGACGCACGCTGACCCAGCTCGGGATCGCGCTCGATTAGCACAACACCTAACCCGTGAGCCGCCAACGCCCGTGCAACGAGGCACCCGACCAGCCCACCACCGACGACTAAAGCTTCGATATCGCTCCGGTAGACCATTGCAGAACCGATCCTTATCTTGATTCGCCTGCCATGAAGATCATCGCGAACCCGCGCGCCGGGCACGGGAGGGGCGAGAAGAACGTAGCGCAGCTCGCACGCATTATCCGGCGCCGCGGCCTTGATTGCAGACCGGTCCTGACCGAACACCCCGGCCATGCCACCGAGCTGGCCCGGTGCGCGGCCGAAGCGGCCGAAGCGCGCCTGGTAGTGATGGGCGGCGACGGGACGGTCGGCGAGGTTGTGGAAGGGCTAGTCGGCACCAATACCGAGTTAGCGGTAGTCTCGGTGGGGACCGGCAATGACGTGGCCCGGAGCCTTGGCCTCCCGCTCAACGACATCGAGGCTGGACTCGACCTGGCGATCAGCGGATCGGCGATCGCGATCGATGTCGGCCGCGAGCGTGATCGTCACTTCATTTCCGTGCTTGGTCTCGGGTTCCCGACGATTGTGGCCGACGCAGCGAACCGTGCGCGTTGGCTCAGAGGACCACCGGCTTTTTTTGTTTCTGTCTACAAGGGTCTGTACCGCTTGCGTCCCGTGCATCTCGTGATCGAGCTCGATGATCAAACCCTGGAGCTGGAGTCGGTCGCAGTCATGATTCAGAACACGCCCTACACCGGGGGCGGGCTCCATATGGCCCCGGGGGCGGAGATCGATGATGGCTTGCTGGATATCGTCGTGGTTGACGACATCGGCCGACTCGACCTGATGCTCAACTTTCCGAAGGTCTATCGCGGGAAACACCTCGATCACCCTAGCTTTAAGCTCTACCAGTCCCGAACGGTGCGCATCACGTCACCGGAGCCAATGCCGAAGATGTTCGATGGCGACGTGATAGGCAGCTCACCGCTCGAGGCTTCGGTGGTACCACGATCACTCAGGGTCGTCGTGGGCCCATCGTCATCCAACGGAGGCTGACCCGGGTGGACACGATCTCCGAATTCTTGCACGGTAAACAGCTGCTCGTCACAGGCGCCACCGGGTTCCTGGGTCAACCGTTGGTAGAGAAGATCCTCTGGGCAGCACCCGATGTCGAACGCATCAACGTGTTGATTCGCCCCAAGCGGAAGTTCGGCGGTCGGATTCAAACGCCCGCTGAGCGGCTGCGCCGTGAGCTGTTTCAGTCCAGCGTCTTTGATCGGCTGCGCTATCGGCACGGCGAACAACTCGAACGCTTCTTGGCTCAGAAACTCCACGCCGTAGCTGGCGACATATCGGAGGATGGCCTGGGAATCGATTCCACCGTCCGGGCTCAGCTCGAACGCGAACTCGACGTGGTAATCAACAGCGCAGCGGTGGTCTCGTTCGACGCGCCGTTGGACGACGCCCTAGATCTGAACACGCTTGGAGCGGGACGGGTGACCGACTTCACCGCTTCTTGCCAGCGGGCTGTACTGATCCACGTTTCGACAGCCTACGTCTGCGGGGCCACAGACGAACCCGTCCCCGAGACGTTTCATCACGCCGCCGATTCCGACGAACCGTTCCCGATGCGTCAGTTTACGGATCCAGAACGCGATATAGCGCGGATCCGGGAGATCATCACTGCCGTACGCGAACAAGGCCAGGGTGCCGACGTGCGCCGTGAGCTTGTCCAAGCGCTCGTCCAACGCCGACGCGGCCGTGGTGCCGGGCGAGCTGAGCCGCGACGCGAGATGATACAGAACCTCCGCAGTCGATGGATTCAGAACCGGCTGACGGAAGAAGGCATGAAGTGGGCTCGGGAACGAGGCTGGAACGACACCTACACGTACACAAAGGCGCTCGGTGAACAGGTTGTTCTGAGACAACGCGGTGACTTGCCAGTCGCAGTCGTGCGACCGGCGATCATCGAGAGCAGCCTGGCTGAGCCCAGCCCGGGCTGGCTAGACGGATTGCGAATGGCTGACCCGTTGATCGCGGCCATCGGAAAGGGACGGTTACGATCCCTACCGTTGAACCCCAAAGTGACGCTCGACCTCGTTCCCGCCGACATGGTCGTCAATACGATCTTGGCGGCAATGCCGAAGTTGGCCCAGGAGCGTGGGATAGCGATTTATCAAGTGGCTACCGGGTCGCGAAACCCGGTCACGATGGGTCGCCTTCACGATCTCATCGTGCGGTACTTCACCGCGAATCCGATGCTGGACAAGAACGACCAGCCGATCCGGGTCAAGCCGCTGACGTTCCCCGAACCGGAACAGTTTCGGCTGATGTATCGGGCCAGGGCGGAGCCACTCAAACGAGTCGAGCGTATGCTCCGACGTTTGGTCGCCTGGGGCGTGCTCAACAAGCAAAGTCAAAAATACCGACGCCGCCTCGCTGCCCGCCTCGCAGCGATGGAGACCCTCTACTACTACGGCGAACTGTACGAGCCGTACCTGAACCTCGATTGCCAGTTCAAGATCGACAACACGATGCAGCTGCTCGAGGAGCTGACCGAGGAAGAGCGGAGTCGTTACAACTTCGATGTCACAAGGATCAACTGGCCCCACTACATGCACGTCCACATCGCCGGGGTCAAGAAGCACATCCTGAAAGTAGAACGCGCGGGAACGCTTGAGCTCGATGACGAGGCTGCCGCCCAACGAGCGTCCATTTCGACCATCAACGACTTGTTGAGACAATCGGCCGAGAAGTTTCCCGATCGAACCGCACTGCAGATGAAGAGGGACGGCCAGTGGGTCCAGATCACCTACGCCGACCTGAAGGAGCGATCCGAAGAAATCGGCGAGCGGTTCCGGAGGCTCGGGTTTCACAAAGGTGATCGTGTGGTCCTCTACTCGGAGAACCAACCCGAATGGGGCCTCGCCTACATGGGGGCGGCATCGATCGGACTGGTTGTTGTCCCACTCGATGCCCAGACATGGCACCGGGAGGTGTGGTCCACGGCCAAGTTTGTAGGCGCGCAGGCTATGCTCGCCTCAGAGTCGTGCTTCGATCGCTTGGCACCTGAAGGGTTGGAACAGAACGAACGGTCCGATGCGCCGATGCTGGTGCTCAACGTTGACCACAGCTGTCGACCTTTTGACCTCGACAGCTACCCCAGAAGCACCCGTCCAGCAGAGAAAGAACCGCCGGCCTTGAACAAGGCCGATCGGGTGCGACCCGACGATCCGGCGTCGATCATCTTCACCACCGGAACTGCGGTGGATCCGCGGGGCGCAATACACACACATCGCAATTTCTTGAACAACCTGTTCGGTGTCAGCCGAACGCTATCGGTTAGCGAGCACGACCGATTGCTTTCGGTGCTCCCCCTCTATCATGCCTTGGAGTTCACATGCGGATTCCTCACACCTATCTACCACGGTGGGACGGTCAGCTATGCACAATCTCTGAAACCCAAGGTGATTTTGGAGACGATGCGCGAGACTGGCACCACGATCATGCTTGGGGTGCCAACACTGTACGCGCTCATTCGCGACGATCTCGAGCGGCGCGTTCTGCGGGCCGGGAAATCGCCGCTACGCTCAAACTTGATGGAGACGACCAAGCAGATAAGCCGTTCATGGGAGCGAACGTTTAACCGCAACATAGGCCGTCAGATCTTCAGTCGAGTTCATCAGGAGCTGGGCGGCAGCGTACGGTTCTTCGTAAGTGGTGGGTCCGCGCTCGGTGCGGAGCTATACGACGACTATCGCGCGATGGGCCTAACGATCTACGAGGGTTACGGACTCACCGAGACGGCTCCAGTTCTGACCGTCAACCCGTTGTATCAGAGTCGTCCCGCTTCATGCGGCAAACCACTGCCGGGTATCGAACTGAGACTCTACCACACGGACAACGAAGGTGTTGGTGAGATCATCGTTCAGAGTCCCAGCTTGATGAACAGTTACTACAACAACGTCGAGGCTAGCGAACGCGTCATGGTGGACGGATGGTTCCACACAGGCGATCTAGGCTGGGTCGACGCTGACGGGTACCTCTACATCACGGGTCGTAAAAAAGACGTCATCGTGACGGGGGCGGGCAAGAATGTCTACCCGATGGATCTGGAAGCTATCTACCGAGCGCTACCTTCGGTGCGGGAGATTTGTGTCGTAGGAATCCCGAGCGGCCTGACGGAGGAGGTGCACGCAATCGTCGAACCGGACCCGGCTCTGCTGCACGATGCATCGGCGGACGAAGTCCAGAAGCTGATTCAGCGCGAGGTCCAGGCCCAGGGACGCGAGCTGCCGAGCTACCATCGGCTGCAACAGGTTCACCTCTGGGCAGGGTTGTTGCCGCGAACAAGCGACGGGCAGATCGATCGGACGCGATTGCGAGGCTGGATCGAGCGCACTGCGCGCGCGCGCGCTGATCTCGAAACACCCACGGTCGCCAGCGGACCCGGCCAACTCGAACTCAAGGCCCAACTGTACGACGAGCTCGCGCGCCTCTCGGGTCGACCACTCGAAGAGATCACGCCAGCCACTCATCTGTACGAAGATCTGGGGCTCGATTCACTCCGGGCGATCGAGCTCTTCTTGCTCGTCGAGCATGCGATCGGCGAAACGCTAGACGACGAAGCAGCGGCGGAAGTCGAAACGGTGGAGCAGCTGTTGGCGATCGTGGCCCCGGAGAAAAAGGTGCGGGAGAAGCTGGGCGCAATGCAGCCTGAACCCGCGCTTCGCTCAACCCTGCCATATCCAGAGCGCAAGGCCGTAGACCGGTGGTTGCTCGGATCCGCCGGCCGCGGACTCGAGGCCCTGTACACATCGTACTTCGACCTCGAGCTAGTCCACACTGATCGGTTGCCGCGAAAGCGGCCGTATCTGCTCGCCGCAAACCACTCGAGCCATCTCGATGCGCCGGCCGTGCTGTCGGCCGTTCGACTCGCGCATGGCCCAGAGGCGGCGCGGTCTATCCACGTGCTCGGTGCTCGTGACTATTTCTTTGATACGACGCTGAAGGGTTGGTTCTTCAGCACGTTTCTGAACGTCGTGCCGATCGAGCGCGAAGAGACATCGTTGGCTGGGCTCAGAACCGTCAAGTCGATTCTCACGAGTGGTGAGTCGGCGCTGATCTTTCCCGAGGGGACCCGTTCGCGGAGCGGCGAAATCCAAGCGTTCAAGCCGGGTTTGGGACTGATCGCGTGGGAGCTTAGGACGCCCATAGTGCCGGTCTACATATCCGGAACGCACGACGCGTTGCCCGTCGGCCGAAACCTACCCCGCAGGCAACGGGTCAGGATCGAGTTTGGCTATCCAATAACGATGGACGCGTACGATAAAGTCAGGGATCGGCTTCCGAATAACCGGCTCTACCGCGAGATTGCCGCTGACGTGCGGAATACGATCGTGAGCATGTCGGATGGCCAACCAGATCCCGACAGCGGTAATGGCGCTGGTGGTCGAGCCGAATGAGGCAGAAAGGAGCTTTTTTTGACGTCGATGGTACCCTGGTCGCGAGCAACATCGTTCGCTATGGCGTCGAGATCCGGACGAGCGGCATGGGGCCCGGTCAGCGAAAGCTCTGGACAGCGGCGTTTCTGCCGCGAATCCCTTACTACCTAGCACTCGACAGCTTTAGCCGAAAAGCGTTCCAGCGAGCGTTCTATCGCACCTACCGGTCTGTGTCCCCGGAAGAATTGCGGCAGCGCGCTGAGGAGCTGTTCGAGCATCACATTCGCCCGCGCCTTCTTCCGGCCGCAGTCGCGAGAGTCGCCGAACACCGCGATCGAGGCGATCATGTAGTCTTGGTCTCTGGCTCGTTGGAGGAGATCGTTCAACCGGTGGCCGCGCACTTGGAAGTCGACAACATCATTGCCGTTCGGCTGCGTATAAGCGATGGTGCTCACACCGGTGAACTCGAGGGAGAACCCCTCGCCGGCGAGACAAAAGCGGATGCGGTTTCAGAATACGCGGCCGAGAACCGAATCTCGCTCTCGCGATCGTCGGCGTACGCAGACAGCCTGGATGACGTGCCAATGCTTGAAACGGTCGGCCGGCCCGCAGTGGTCAATCCTGGGCGTCGTCTGCTTCAGACTGCCCGTGCCCGCGGCTGGGGGGTGTACGTGTGGGATAGCACCATTCCTGGAACCGCACCCCAGGTTCGCTGATCGAGACCGTGCTGGCACTCGAGTACGTCCGCAGTGTGCCCCGGTTTCTGGCCACCCGGGCTCTCGGTCGACGCCGACCGGGGATCGGAACCTCGAAGCTCGGCGTAGTGCGCCTAACCGAAGTCGAGCCACCTCCGCTGCCAAGCCCCGAGTGGACGCGAGTAAGACCGATCTTGAGCGGGATCTGTGGGTCTGATCTGGCCACGATCTCGGCCCAGGGCAGCCCGTATTTCTCACCGCTGACCTCGACCCCGTTTGTTTTTGGACACGAGGTCGTCGGTGTCGTTGATGAAACCGGCGAGAACGTGACCTCCGTGCGAACCGGCGACCGCGTCTGTCTCGCGCCTCCGCTTCACTGCGCGATTCGTGGCATCGAAGATCTTTGCGCTGCATGTCGCGACGGCGACCTCGGCCACTGTCGCAACGTCACCCGCGGAGTGATTGGGGCCGGTATCCAGACCGGGTACTGCCGTGATACAGGCGGCGGCTGGAGCCAGGGGTTCGTGGCCCACCAGTCGCAGCTGCACCGGGTCCCCGAGGGGTTATCCGACGCTGGGGCGGTGCTGGTCGAGCCGCTCGCCTGCTGTCTGAGCTCGGTTCAACAAGCACCGCTCGACGAAAACGATACCGTCGTCGTATTCGGCTGTGGGACGATCGGCGTGCTCACGATTGCGGCGCTGCGATACGTGGGACCCAGTTGTCGTGTGATAGCGGTCGCCAAGTACCCCTACCAAGCGGATGTCGCGCGCCGTCTCGGGGCCGACCTCGTGGTGTCGACCGGCAGTGGAATGCGCGACCGCTTGGCGCGTGCGATCGGAGCGGAGCTCTTGCAGCCGGAGATAGGCCCACCGGTGGCGATCGGAGGTGCTGCGGTCGTCTTTGACTGCGTAGGCTCGGGGATCACGATCGACGACGCGATGCGCTTTACCCAAGCCAGAGGCGCCGTTATCGTGGTCGGCATGCCTGGCGTACCTCGTGGAATCGATTGGACGGCGATGTGGCACAAGGAGCTCGAAGTGCGCGGCAGCTACACGGCTGACGCAAACACCTTTGATCGGACGCTGTCACTCGCTACCGAACTAGACGACCAGCTCGCACCACTGGTTGGCGCCCGCTTTTCGCTCACCGACTACCGTGAGGCGATTCAGTGTGCGCTCGAGGCAGGCCGCCGCGGCGTCTCCAAGGTCGCCTTCGAGATCCACGACTCGACCGAGTCACTCGCGGGATGAAGTACCTGACCTACTCGGGAAACACGCTGCTGGGAGCTGATCTGCCCGATCGAGCTACCGTTCTCTACCCGCCGCCAAAGATCGCGGGCATTCCCAAGCGCGGCATTCCGCGTGCCCTGAGGGAAGCACTGGAGGAGCCTGTCGGCATGGAGCCGCTGGCCGAACTCGTTGGGCCAAGCTCACGGGTGTTGATCGCTTTCGACGACAACTGCCAACCGTTCCCGTTGATGGCGCAGCCGGATATCCGGCAGATCATGATCACACGCCTGCTCGAGCTACTCGAAGATCAAGGCGTGAAGGAAGAGAACGTCCAACTGCGCTGCGCGGTCGCACTGCACCGCAAGATGCAGCATCACGAGTTGGTACACATGCTGGGCGAAAAGATCATGGCCCGGTTTTGGCCTGATCAACTGATGAACTTCGATGCCGAAGATGCGGACGATATCGTCGCGCTAGGTGAGACCGACGAGGGAGAGCCTGTAGAAACGAGCCGGGCGGTAATCGAAAGCGATCTCGTCATTTACGTCGACACCGTCCAGATCCCGCTAAACGGGGGTCACAAGTCAGTAGCCGTCGGGTTCGGTACGTACAACTCGATCGCTCCCCATCACGCACCACAAATGACCGAGCACACGCCACACGTGATGCAACCCGACGGCTCTTGCATGCACGCGACGATACGCCGCATGAGCGAGGTTATTCAGAAACACTGTCGAATCATGGTCATCGAAGCTGCGATGAACGGAGCCACCTATCCCCAACATCTCGAGTACCTGAGCAAGTCGCCGGATCGATTGAGTTTCGCCGAACGGCTCCTGCGAAAGACAGCCCCGATGTCCATGCGGGCATTGCCAGAGCCAGCGCGAGCCAAGGTTTTTCGCGGTATACGATCCAAGTACGCGCCTATGGCGATCACCGCTGGGGCGATCGACGACGTTCATCAAGTCACGTTGGATGCACTACGACCTCAACTGGAAGTTGCGGTCGATCGGCAGTTCGACACGTTGGTCTTTGGGTTACCCGACCTCTCACCGTACGCGATCGATGCCCGCATCAACCCCGTGCTCGTCGTCAGCGATGTCCTCGGCTACGTGTTCAACTGGTTTTGGAATCGGCCATTTATCAAACCGGGCGGTGCGGTGATCATCTTGAACCCGGTGTTCGAGGTGTTTCACGATCGATATCACGTTGCGTACCAGCGGTTCTGGGAGGAAGTATTGCCCGCCACAACCGACCCGTTCACGATGCAAGCCGAGTTTCAAGAGTCGTTTGCGCGCGATCCCGAGTTGATCGATTGCTACCGGCATCGATTTGCTCACCACGGCTTCCATCCATTCACGGTGTGGTACTGGGCGACCTACCCACTCAAGTACTTATCCGAGACGATACTTGTGGGACCCCCGGATGATCGCGCGGCCCGGCGATTGGGCGTATCATGGGCGCCCAACCTGGATCATGCGCTGGCACACGCGAAGGAGGTCACCGGCGGTGACGATGTGGTTGCGCTTACGATCCCGCCATTCATGTACTTGAGCGTAACCGGCTGAAGAACACGTGACTCAACACGGCGTTCGGCTCTATTTCGATTTCATCTCCCCGTACTCTTACCTAGCGCTATCTCAAGCCAAAATGTTTGGCGAACGGTACGCAATCGAGTGGGAGATACGGCCGATCCTGTACGCCGCGATACTGGAAGCCACCGGGTTGGTGGGTCCAGCCGAGCAACCGATCAAACGGCGTTACACGGCGCACGATATCATCCGCGCGGCGGACCGATTGGGTGTCCCCTTGGTCGGTCCTCCGGCCCATCCATTCAACCCCTTGATGGCCCTCCGAACAACTTGCCTCCACCAAGATCATCCGCGTAGCGTCGAGCTAGCCGTCGAGCTGGCCACCCTCTGTTGGGGTCAGGGACGACCGCTGACAGAGTACGAAGTGCTCGAGCAAGCCCTTCAAGCGACCGCGCTCGAGACACCCGATCTAGCTGACCAGATCACCGCGCCGAGCACCAAGGCTTTGCTCAAGCAGAACACGGCGCAGGCACTCGCCGCGGGTGTGTTCGGTGTGCCGACCTTTCTGTGGCAGGGGGAGGTCTTCTGGGGTCACGACCGCATGGACCATTTGGCGGACCGACTCGCCGGCAGGCTCGATTCACCCGCAACCCGCGCCCAAGCCTGGGCCGCTAAGCCGCGCGAAGCCGAGCGACCGAGCTCCCCTTGGCCAAAGTCCTAATCGTAGCCGGCGAGCCTTCGGGCGACGCCATTGGCGCCGAACTCGTCGACGCGGCGCGCAAAGTGGCCCCGGCGATTGAGTTCTTCGGCGCGGTGGGTCCAGGTCTCGAAAGCGCGGGAGCGGAGCGTGTCGTCGAGACTCGCGAGCTCACCGCCCTGGGCCTGACCGAGGTCCTGCCCCGCTTGCCAGCGATTCGTCGGGCGATGAAGCGATTAGAGCGAGCGGCCAAGGAAAACCGCGCGATCGGCGCCGTGCTCATCGATTCACCCGATTTCAACTTGCGCCTAGCCCGGAAGCTCGATCGACGAACGATCCCGGTCGTTCAGTACGTCAGTCCAACCGTTTGGGGCTGGCGTCCGGGACGCGTCTCTGCGATCGAGAGAAGCGTGCGTCGAGTGTTGCTCACGTTGCCGTTTGAGGCCGAGTTCTATCGTGATTCCCGCGTCGACGCCGTCTACGTGGGTCACCCGGCTTTGGATCGCATCCCAAAGGATCTCGGTGACCGCGATCTGATCGCCAAACGACTCGGCTTAGACGCGTCGCTTCGCTGGGTGGCCCTCTTGCCGGGCAGCCGAACGGGCGAACTCGACCGGATGGGTCCGCTGCTGGCACAGAGCGCCGCCTGCATTCGGCAACGAATCCCAGACATCGAGCTCTTGGCGATGGTCGCACCGGGGCTCGACTCTTCGGCGGTCGCCTCCTCCCTCGCCGGGGTCGCGGGGCTGAAACTCATCGATACGGACCGCCACGTCGCATTAGGTCATTGCGATGCGGCGATCGCTAGTTCGGGAACCGTGTCTCTAGAGCTGGCGATGCTCGGCGTCCCACACGTGGTGGCTTACCGGCTCTCTAGTGTCACGTTCGCGATCGCCAGGCGTATGGCCAGGGTGCGCTGGATCGCGCTGCCCAACCTGATCGCCGGTCGAGCGATCGTTCCCGAGCTGATTCAACGCGACGCCGAGCCGCACCGGCTGGCGCAACCGGTGATCGAATGGCTCGAAGATGACCGCGCGCGTGCGGCGATCAGGGCAGAGTTGCGAAACGTATCTCAGGCCCTTGGTCCGCCCGGCGTCGCCGAACGCGCGGCCAGAGCTGCGCTCTCCGTCTTTGGTGTTCCCGTCGAGTGATTCTCGTCGCCGCTCAGCGCAACCGTTTGACTTGCATTGGAGCGGTAACGATTATTCGTTCACGGTACGCTCCATCACCGATCCCAAACGTAGCGAGGCGATAGCATGGCTGGCGGAACCTTGGTTTCTACGCTGAGCCGGCTCTTCTGCGGTCTAGCGTTCGTTTTTCACGGCGCCCCAAAGGTCTTTAACCTCGAGGCCACGTCGGGCTTCTTCGAGAGCGTCGGATTTCCATCCTGGTTGGCGATCCCGGTCGCCGGGCTCGAGTTCTTCGGCGGGATATTCCTGCTAGTGGGGTTTCTCACCCGTTGGTTATCCGTGCTCTTCATCCTGGAGATGGTTGTAGCGATCGTGGCCGTCCACCTGCCAAATGGGTGGAACGTTTTTGAGGGCGGCTACGAGTACAGTCTCGCATTGATCGTCATGCTGATCGGTGTCATCGTGCTCGGTCCCGGCTCATTCTCGATCGACGGACAGCTCCGGAAGAGTCGCGAGGGGGCTACCTCACCTGAACCCGACCCACCCAGCCTGGAGACGTGAGCCCGGCGGCAACCTTCCTCTCAGCGGCGCCCGAGGTCCGGCTGGCAAAAGCGTTCGAAGCGCCGTTCGCCAACTTTCTCGCCACGGCGCGAACGTGCTACAGCTCCAAGGGCATCATCCCCGACGTCGAAATCAACGATCGGTGGATCGGGCTGGCCAGGAGTCTGTACCAGGCCGGGCACCACACCACCCTGCAGCATGCTCAGTTTCAATTCTCCCTCGCCAATGTCAGCCGCCATTTTATCTGGAGCTTTCTCCACAGTCATCCGTTCTACAACAGCGAGCAGGTGAGTCAGCGCTACGTCGAGGTGAAGCCGGGAAACGTCGTGATCCCGCCGTTGCAGAGCGAAGCCCTGGCGAGATATCAATCGACGGTGGGGCGGCAAATGAAGGAGTACCGCGAGCTGATCGAGCTGTTGACGCCGGTGACCGAGGATGCCTATTACGAGCGCTTCCCAGGCCGAAGATCGAACGCTGAGAAGTACGCCAAAGAGATCCAGAAACGAGCGCAGGAGATCGCTCGATACGTGTTGCCGATCGGCACGTTCGCATACCTGTATCACACCGTCAGTGGTATCACACTGTTGCGCTACGCAAGGCTGTGCGAGCAAGTCGACACGACGGCGGAGACAAGGCTAGTCGTCAAGGCGATGGTGGACGCGTTGTTGGAATACGATCCCGCCTACGAGACGATCCTGGAGGAATCGCTGCCGTTGGATTCCACTCCTGAACACAGCTTCCTGAGCGCGCGCAACGGCGATGGCGAGCGACGGCGCACGTTCCGTAGGGAATTCGATCGTCAGCTGGATGGCAGATTGTCGCAGCTGGTCGACTACGGGGCTCGCAACGAACAGGTGCTGGCTGACGCTGTGCGTGAGGTGCTGGGCGAACCCAAAGCCGCGCTCTCCGATGACGAGGCGATCGGCCTGGCGCTCGATTCACGGCTCAACCCGTTACTCGGCGAAGCACTCAATCTGACCACACACGCCAAGCTCACACGGGCCCTTTATCACCCCCATTACACGTTTCGGAAACGGCTCTCGCACGCCGGTGACTCACAAGACCAACGGCATCGAATGACACCTGGCTCGCGGCCAGCGCTTACCGCGCACATCACCCGTGAACCGGACTACCTCGTTCCACGGTTGGTACTTGAGGACGCGCGTGTCGAAACAGCGTACCGACAGAGCATGGAGCGCACTTGGGAAGACATCGACGCCGTGCGGGCGGCTGGCGCCCCGGCAGAGTTCGCCGAATACCTTCTGCCGAACGCGGTCGCCATCCGGTTCACCGAGTCGGCGGACCTGCTGAACTTGTTCCACAAGCACACGATGCGTCTGTGTTACAATGCGCAGGAGGAGATTTGGCAGGCATCGCTCGAAGAGGCGCAACAAGTCACCGCAGTCAACCCGCGAATCGGGCGCCATCTACTACCACCCTGCACGGTCCGCTTTCACGCCGGTCAACGACCGATCTGCCCCGAAGGGACACGCTTCTGCGGCGAGCGGGTCTGGAAGCTCGATGTGGACGCGTTTACCCGCCGTATCTGATCACCGCTAGGAATAGAGCGGTTCGAACCGTTCGTCGAAGCCAGGGGTAATCTGCACGAGGAGGGCGCGTGCAACCTGACATCAACACATGGTGGGGACGGCCTTTCAGGCTCGCCGTACTGGCGGCGGCCGCGATCCACGTAGTGGCACTGCTGACGCTTTCGATCCCGGGGTCCAAGACGTACGACGATCGGCTCGCCGATAGCGAATTGCTTCTCGTTCCAATGGTCGTGAGTCAGCCTCGTCAGACAGCCCCGGAACCCCCGGTACAACAACTCGACGATGAGGTTCCGCCAGAGACTCCGGCAGTGCAAATCGACATCGAGATCCCCCAACCCGCGATGTCGCCAGCAGCACCGTTGACCAGAACGATTCCGCCGACAACGCTAAACGCCCTTACTGAGCCGACCCAATCGCTGATCGTCAAGCCAGCCGGAATCGGGCGCCGGACGTCCCCCATCGACGCCAAGATGTTGGCGATAGCCCGAGCCGAGTCCCTCCTCACCTCACGGTTGGCTTCATTGCCCGGAGCAGGCGCTCCGAAACCGAAGCGGCCGATCGACCTGGCCGAGGAGGGCGGCGTGACGGTCGTGATCCCATGGTCGGGGTTCCTCCCTGCGGATCGATACGACGAAGTCTGGCGCGCGGACCGCTGCCGCAACACGGACCGCGACGATGACACCGACAAACCGGGCGAAGCCGCGGCTCGTCGGGCGCAGTGCTGACCTCGGACTATCGGAAAAACAGGTAGCTAGACGTAACCTCTCAGGCGGGTCGCTTCCATGACGCGCGAGATCCCGATCATGTAGGAAGCGTTGCGACACGTTAACCGCTCGGCTTGGCTGGTTGTAAATACGTCCCGCCAGGCCAAATTGATGAATCGCTTGAGCTCCTCATTCACCTTTCCGAGTGACCAATGGAACTTCTGGATGTTCTGAACCCACTCGAAGTACGACACGATCACCCCACCGGCATTGACTAGAAGATCCGGCAAAACCAGGACCCCTCGTTGGTTGAGAACATCATCGCCACCAGGGGTCACGGGATGGTTGGCGGCCTCGACGACAACCTCGGCCTGTACGCGTGCGGCGACTTCCGGATTGATCACGCCGCCGATCGCGGCGGGCATAAGAATGTCACAATCACACGTCAGTAGCTCTTCCTGAGTCAACGGATCGGCGTCCGGGAACCCGACCACGCTACCGGTGTCGTCAACGTGCTTCAGCAACCGCGGGATATCGAGCCCGTCGCCATCGAAGATCCCGCCGTCGACATCCGAAACCGCCACGATGGTGAGCCCCATACCGTCCAGAATGCGAGCTCCCCAGCTGCCGACATTGCCAAAACCCTGGATCGCGACTCGGGTGCCATCGATTGAAAAGCCACAATCAGCCGCCGCCGATTCGAGCACGTACGCGGCCCCCTGGGCGGTCGCCTGTTCCCGCCCCGGCGAGCCCCCGAGTGGAATGGGCTTGCCAGTTACGATCCCCGGCGTGTGACCATAACGCTGACCGTACGCGTCCATCATCCAGGCCATGATCTGCGCATTGGTGTTCATGTCAGGTGCGGGTATATCCCGATTGATTCCGAGGATGTACGAGATGTGCGAGGTATAGCGGCGCGTCATGTCGCGTAGCTCGCGCGGACTCATTCCCCGTGGGTCGACCTGAATGCCGCCTTTCGCGCCGCCAAAGGGAACGTCGACGATCGCGGTCTTCCACGTCATCAGCGACGCCAGTGCCCGGATTTCGCTCAGGTCTGCCTCCGGATGATACCGGATTCCCCCTTTGTACGGTCCGCGAGCGCCATTGTGTTGCACGCGATAGCCGATAAAAACCTCGAGGGTCCCGTCGTCCATCCTCACCGGCACCTCGACCCGCATCTCGCGATACGGTGTCTTGAGCAGCAGCCGAAAGTCCTCTGAAACGCCAGCTGCGGTAGCCCCGATGTCGAAGTAGTGATTGACCGCGGCGAACGGATCGGTTTCGAGCTCGGCCGCCGCAGCGTCGACGGTCCCGGTATCGCGCGCTGCGAGCGTCGATTCAGCGTTCGGTGGGTTAGACATGGCGGGCGCAGTATAATCCCGTGCCGCGTCGATCGGCCATCGCTAGTTGAAGATTCGGGCGGTCCGATCAACAGCCTCTCCCTCTTGGATTTACGGAGTCTCGATGGCACTCGATTCCCACGCCGTCTCCTCACCGGTTCAATGGCTCGAGTGGGGGCCCGAAGCGTTCTCGCGCGCACGCCGCGAGGACAAGCCGATACTGCTTCGCATCTCGGCGATGTGGTGTCACTGGTGCCACGTGATGGACGACACGACCGACGCCGACCCTGAAGTCGCCCGGCGAGTGAACGAGTGGTTCGTCCCGGTACGAGTCGACAACGACGAGCGACCCGATGTCAACGACCGCTACAACCTGGGCGGCTGGCCAACAACCGCTTTCCTGACCCCTGACGGCGAGCTGATCACCGGCGGCACGTACTTCCCAGCGGCTCAGTTCAGCGACATTCTCGAGCGCGTCCACCGTGGTTGGGTCGACGACCGCGAAGCCGTTGACGCGGCCGTCGAGAACGTCCGCGAACGACGCGCCGCGGCCCTCGTGGAACGTTCCAGCCCAGGCGCTTTCGACGCACAATTTCTCACAACGGTCGTCGAGTCGGTTCTCGATGCCTTCGATTGGCGACACGGCGGGTTTGGAACCCAACCAAAGTTCCCACACCCCGAAGCAGTGCGACTTCTGCTGCACGCGCATCACGGCAGTGGTGCCGATGCACCGTTGGAGGCGGCCGAGAAGACGCTGGTCGCAATGCGTGACGCCGGCGTGTCAGCGAGTCGTGCATACGGACTTTACGATCACGTGGCTGGCGGTTTCTTCCGATACTCGACGACTCGTGATTGGAGTGAGCCTCACTTCGAGAAGATGGCCGAAGACAACGCGCGGCTGGCGATGGCTTACCTCGACGCCTACCGATTGACCGGCGAGGAGCGGTTCGCTGAGACCGTTCGTGGGATCCTCTCGTTTGTACTCGAGACACTGAGTCACCGCGAGGGCGGTGCGTTCGGAAGCCAAGATGCGGACGGGGAGGCCGAGTACTACGGACTCGAGCTTAGTGAACGCGCCAAGCTCCCAACGCCCATCATCGACCATCGTCTCTACACCAACTGGAACGGGATGATGGTAGTCGCCGCATCCGAGGCCGCAGCGGTCCTCGACTGGCCTGAGCTTGCCGCGTGGTGCGAGCTCACAGTCGAACGGTTGACGTCCAGGTTATCCACACCCGACGGCGCCATGCGGCACGTCTTGCGTCCCCCGTACGGCGACGACGGAATCGATGTGGCTGCGCCATTGCTGCTGACCGATCAGGCGTGGTGGCTGGCGGCCCAGTTGGCAGCTTACCAGAGGACCGGCGATCGCAGCCATTTCAGGCGTGCGGAGGACTTGGCGAATGTGATCGAACGCAATTTCTTCGACGCTCAGCGTGGAGCGTGCCGGGACCGATCATTCGACGCTCGCGTCGACGGAATCCTCGACCAACCGCACTATCCGGTGACCGATAACGCCGCGGTCGCGACCGGCTTTGCGGCTTTGACTGCGCTGGGCGGTGACGAGCGATGGCGCGAGCGGGCAGAGTCGATCATTCAGGCGCTCGCCGGAGAGGCGGCGGGTTTCGGCCTGCTCGGCGCCAGCCTCGCGCTGGCGGCGATCGACGTCATGGACATGCCGGTCCAGATCCACCTGGTCGGGTCAACCCAAGACCAGGAGTTGCGGGCATTGTCGAGGGTCGCCTGGCGCCACTATATGCCATCACGGGTAACGGAGATCCTCGACCCGAGCCGTCAACAGGCCCGGTTGGAGGCGCTCGGTTATCCGCTCGAGGGCGAACCGCGAGCCTATGTCTGCGTGGGGGATCGATGTTTGGAACCCGTGACCGAGCCGGACGCCTTAGAACGCCAACTACAGAGTATCGGGCGGCGGTAAGCTAGCTATCAGGGACTCTGGCGCGCGGAATCGAACGTCAGCGTGGCACTCGGGGCATCGTTTCCGAGCCGATCGGTGATCGTCGCTTCGAGTGTGTGTACGCCCGCTGGCAACGGCACCCCGGGCGGCGGAAGCGGCAATGTCGTCTCACGTTCTCCTGCTCCGACCCAAGAGGCGAGATGGAAAATCGCCCCTTGGGCAGTGATCAGCCTAAAGCGAAGCGCAGCCAAGTCCAGACCGAACCCCGCGCGGTCAGCGTAGTGTGCTTTGACGCCTCCCGCAGTGCGCTCCAACGTTAAGGACGGCGGCGCAAACATCTTCTGCGTGGGACTTGGATCGACACCGAGCCGAGCGACGATGATATGAGCCGCACCGGTCATTCGGTGCGCCGCGGCACCGTTGAGGCCGAACGTCAAACGACCTTCGCGCGGTGCGGCCCAGACGATCGGCTCGACGGGCCAAGCGAACCGGGCGCCATTCTGGAACCGGGCGATCACCTCGCCAGCCTGTGCCTCGGGGACCGGCAGCGACGCGGCTCGGGGCCGGGCGACCCGAACGTGATTCTCAACCCAGACCACCAACCGCTCACCACTTGAGAGCGCGACCCCTGGTTCCGTTCCGTCGGCTTGAATGCGCAATGTGTCGGTCGGAAGGTCGGGCGGAATCGACTGCGAATGCGCGGGGGACGGCCAGCTACTGGCGAGCATCACCAACGTCACAAGTAGCAACAGGCGGGTGCGGTTCACCCGGACTTATCGCTCACGACTGGCCAGCGCGCCGACGCGATCGCCAGGAACGCCCGTGCGGCCACCTGTGCCGTCTCGTCGCCCCAGTCCCATCGTGGCGAGAGCTCCATGATGTCACCACCGGAAAAATTGGGCGACGACGCCCACATTTCCAGCGCGTGAAGAACCTCTGCTACAGACAACCCACCCGGCCCGGCCGCGCTCGTCCCCGGCGCTTGAGCCTGGTCGATGACGTCCAGATCAACCGAAACGTACAGGCAATCGGCACACAGCGAGGCACGCTCGAGCGCCTCCTCAGCGACCTGAGCGATTCCGCGTGCGCGAACCGTCGCGACATCGTAGACGCCCACGCCCCGCTCCTCGCACCACGCGCGATGGACGGCCGAGTTGGCAAAGGGTCGGATACCGATTTGTATCAGTTGCCCGGGAGAGAGCGCCTCCAGCTCGAGAGCCCGCCGCATCGACGTACCGCTGGAGATCGAATCGCGGCTGTACGGCCGTACATCGTGATGAGCGTCCAAGCTGATCATACCCCAGTTCCCCCCCCGCGCTTCGACCAGCGCTCGGAACACGGGAAACGAGAGACTCTGATCGCCGCCGATCGCGATCAGGCAATCGACACGATCGAGCACGCCGGCCAGGACGTTCGCGACACGATCGTGGGCGTCTGCGACCGCGAGGGTCCGGAGATCGACATCCCCGAGATCGGTTATCCTCGACCCCACCGGCCATTGGGAACTCCCTTGGTCGGCTGAGAACCGCGTCAACGCTGTCCGAAACGCATCCGGGCCGCGACGCGCACCCGGTCGGGTCGGAATCGCAGCATCAAAGGGAAGCCCGATGATCGCCGCCGCACACGGACCACCATCGTCGGGCTGGATGCGCTCCACCAACCTGCCGCCACCATCCGACGTGGGATAAAGCGCCCTCGGAGGCAGCAACAGAGATTGAAAACCAGCGCTGGTTCGGTCGCTACTCAAGATCGTGGACCTCGCCATCGACGGGCTGGATTACCAGGCTCGACTCCATGCGTCGTCCAGCGGGAAGCGGCCCAACGTCTGCCGCGCTTCCGACGCGACGTGGTAAACCGCGGGGTAGCGCGCTCAGACGGTAAACGACTCCAGCGTCTCGGATCGCGAACGGTGGCGCAGCCTGTCGAGCGCTTTTTCCTTGATCTGACGGACCCGCTCACGGGTGATACCAAGCACCGATCCGATCTCCTCCAGGGTCATCGCCTCGTGGTTGTCGAGCCCGTAGTAGAGTCGGAGGATCTTGGCCTCACGGGGCTTGAGCGAACCGAGTGACCGCTGGATCGCCCTGCGGCGCGCGCTCTCCGCCGCGTTGTCATCGGGCAGCGGGCTGTATTCGTCGGGCAGGTAGTCCAACAACTTGTTGTCTTCGCCCGGCGTCAGCGGCGCGTCCAAAGACAGGTGCGCCTGCGAGATCGACATCGTCTTGCGAACCTCCTCGATCGAGATGTCCATCCCGCGAGCGATCTCCTCGGCCGACGGCTCTCGGCCGAGCTCCTGAAGCAGCGCGTTCGAACGCCGACCGATTCGATGCAACGTTCCGGCACGATTCAGCGGCACACGAACGATTCGCGATTGCTCGGCGAGCGCCTGCAGAATCGCCTGCCGGATCCACCACACCGCATACGAGATGAACTTGATGCCCTTCGTCTCGTCAAACTTGTGGGCGGCACGGATGAGTCCGACGTTGCCCTCGTTGATCAAGTCGGCCAACGAGACGCCTTGGTTCTGGTACTTCTTGGCCACGCTTACGACGAACCTGAGATTGGAGCGACAGAGTGTCTCCATCGCTTCCTGGTCGCCTTCTCGGATGCGGCTCGCGAGCCGCGCTTCCTCGTCGCGAGTGATCAGCGGATAACGGCTGATCTCTCTCAGGTACAAGTCGAGAGACCCCTCGTCAAAGGCGGTCTGCTTAGATGCGTTCAGTGCCATAGCCATACAGGTCCCGGTCTCCCTGAGTCTATGGATTGTGGAAGGGGCGCGTGGTGCGCCTGTGAGTAGATGTGGAGCGATTATACCATAAGAAACCCGAAGATGTCCAGGAACTACCGGATCAGATCACCAATGCGACCAAACCGGATTTCGTCGACCCAGGGGATTGGACCGGCCGATTCTTTGGAGAAGTACACGATTAGCGGCTGACCTTTGATCGCCTCCTGCGGGACAAAACCCCAATATCGGCTGTCCGCAGAGTTGTCGCGGTTGTCGCCCATGACGAAGTAACTAGCGGGCGGAACCACGATCGGTCCCCAATTGTCCCGCGACGGCCGGTATGTATCGGAGTCGACCTCGGGCGTGAGGAATCCGCGCTGCCAAGCGAACTGCGGGCGATACTGGTCATCCAGCCCATCGACGTGTCGTGCGTAGGGCTCGCGAAGGCTTTGGCCGTTGACGGTCAACACCTTGTTCCGCATTGACAGCGTGTCTCCGGGCATCCCCAACACCCGCTTCACGTAGTCGGGGTCCGGCTCGTACTCGTTGTAAGGATCGGGGTACACGAAGACCACGATATCGCCACGCCCAATCTCGCTGAACCCGGGTAACCGGTAGCCCGTGCCTGGTATCTGGGCGCCATACACGACCTTGTTGACGAGCAGAAAATCCCCGATCAGCAGGGTGTCCTCCATCGAGCCGGTGGGGATCTTGAACGCCTGGATCAGGAATGTGCGAATGACGATGAAGAGCACGAACGCCACCGCGATCGACTTCGCCCACTCCCACGCTCCCCGTCTCAATGATGACTCCGCCGGGGCCTGCGTGTAGCGCGTCTTCCCTTTTTTCTCTGCTCGTTTTGCCGGGCTCAAGGCTGCGGTCCTCTACTCATGGTTGAAGAGATCGCGAAAATGTGTCATGTGTCGACTGAGCGCGCTGCAATTGCCCGCTATAATCGACGTAGACGGTCTTCAAATCGCAAAAAAAATCATACACTGGCCAGCCACCCTCGCGGTGGCCATTGCCGGTGTCCTTTACCCCACCGAACGGATAATGAGCCTCAGCCCCGATCGTGGGGCTATTGACGTATGTGATCCCGGCGTCGACACGTTCGATCACCTGGAACGCCGCGTTGACGTCCCGGGTGTAGATCGATGACGAGAGCCCATACCGGACGTCGTTCATCACCTCGACCCCGTGCTCCAGGTTCTCGACCCTGATAACGGATAGCACAGGCCCAAAGATTTCTTCCTGCGCGATCCGCATATCGGTTTCCACGCCGGTGAAGATCGTCGGCCGGTAGAACCAGCCCCTGGCGAGCTCCTTGTCCGCCGGGATCTCCCCACCTGTCCGCAAGGTCGCACCGTCCTCGGCGCCAATGCGCACGTACTTGGCGACTTTGTCCCGAGCTTCTTCGTTGATCAATGGCCCTACGTCTGTGCCCTGCTTGCGACCATCTCCGAGCACCAGCGCCTCGGCCCGCCGCACTAACTCGTCGACGAACTCATCGTGAACACCCGCCTGGAGCAACAAACGACTGGTCGCGGTGCAGCGTTGGCCGGTCGTTCCGAACGCGCCCCAAAGGACCCCTTCCAGGGCCAGCTCGACATCCGCGTCGTCAAGCACTAGCTGGGCGTTCTTGCCGCCCATCTCGAGCGAGACCGGCTTGGCTTGCTCACCACAAGCGGCCGCGATTTTGCACCCCACCGCCGTCGAGCCGGTGAACGAGATGCCGGTCACCCACCGATGGGTCGTCAACGGGGCGCCGGCTTCTGGCCCGAAGCCAGTAACCAGTTGCATGACGTTCTCGGGTAACCCCGCCTCGAGCAGGATCTCGACGAACTTGACCGCCGACCATGGAGTGTCCTCAGCGGGCTTCCAGACGACCGAGTCTCCGCACACCAAGGCCGGAAAGATCTTCCAGCTCGGTACGGCGATCGGGAAGTTCCATGGCGTGATAATCCCGAAGACGCCAGCCGGGCGGCGAATCGAAAAACCCATCTTCTGTGGTAGCTCCGAAGGAGCGGTGTGGCCGAAGAGCCGCCGCCCCTCGCTGGCCGCATAGTAAGCTGTATCGATCGCTTCCTGGACATCACCTCGGGTCTCAACCAGCGGTTTGCCCATCTCGCGTGTCATTCCGTCCGCGAGCTCCTCCTTGCGCTCGGTCATCAGGTCCCCGGCCTGCCGGAGCACATCGCCCCGCACCGGAGCCGGAACGCGCGACCATTCGTCGAACCCCGCCTTAGCAGCGACCACCGCCTCGTCGATATCCGCCGGTCCGCTCGCGGCAAACGTCCCGATCACGTCGCTGGTGTCTGCCGGATTCGTGTTTGGAAAATCCGTCCGGGTCGTGGCTTCGACCCATTTCCCGGCGATCAGATTGCGATACGTCTCACTCATAGGCCCTTATAAGTATCCTGTGATCTGCGACCTCGCCATGCATCGGCTTTCAGTTCCGATCTCGCTCCCGGCGAAGTTGCGCGGCCTCCCACAGCGACTCTTCTTCCGGTGTTTCGCGTTTCAGCCCTGGCACGGCAGCCGGCCGGAAATCTTCGTCAATCGCCACAAATGTCAGCAGGCACGACGTGGTATGGCGCACCTCTCCCGTCAGCAGATCTTCGGCCTCTACCTGCACTCCGATCACCATCGATGTTCGACCCACCCAATGGACCGAGGCGCACAAGGTCACCAGATCACCAATGCGGATAGGTGAGCGAAAGTCGACCCGATCAATAGATGCGGTGACCGCGTGCTTGCCCGCATGCCTAGCCGCCGCAACGTACGCCGCGTGGTCGACCTGACGGAGGATCCACCCACCGTGAACCGACCCGAAGATGTTCCGCGATTGGGGTTCGGCGAAAACACTCATCTCGACGCGGCTAAAGGACACGGGTTTTGATCCGGCGCCGTGGTCAGACTGAACGCTCATCATGGCCGCAAATATCGCCGCTCGCCAGGCGATCTCCAACGGGTCGACGATCGACGCCAGGGCTAGGTTGCGATCGCATGACGAGGTCGCTGGACGATGTGACGCTCGAAGTCACCGGTTGTCGCCGTTGTCCCCGGCTGGTGGCGTGGCGCGAGCGGGTGGCGCGACAGAAGCGATCAGCATTTGCCGACGAGGAATACTGGGGCCGGCCGGTGCCGGGCTGGGGAGATCCGAATGCGCGTTGTCTGTTGGTCGGCTTGGCCCCGGCCGCTCACGGCGCGAACCGGACCGGGCGCATGTTCACCGGCGACGAATCCGGTCGCTGGTTATATCGCGCGCTTCACCGCGCCGGTTTCGCCAGCCAACCGCAGTGCGAACATAAGGATGATGGCCTCACCCTTACCGACTGCTTCATCACAGCCGTCGCCCGTTGTGCCCCACCCGCCAACCGGCTGAAACCGACCGAGCGCGACAATTGTCGCCCTTATCTCGAGGCTGAAATGAACGCACTCAACAATGTCCGCGTGGTGGTTACGCTAGGGCAGTACGCGTACGACCACGTCTTGCGGATCTACCGCGATCGGGGCGTCTCGGTGCCTGTCCCCAAACCACGGTTCGCACACGGTGCCGAGGTCGAGTTGGGGGTTGACGAGCCAACGGTGATCGCCTCGTACCACCCCTCCCAACAGAACACTTTCACCGGCAAGCTCACCGAGCCGATGCTCGACGCGATATTTGAGCGCGTGCAAGGGATAATCGACGCTGGTCGCTAGTTTTCGCGGGACAAACCGTACTTCTCGATCTTCTTGTACAAGTGGGAGCGTTGCATGTCGAGCTGACGTGCGGTTTCCGAGACGTTCCAGTCATTTTCGCTCAACTTCCGACTGAGAAACGCTCGCTCGGCAGCGTCGCGGTAATCGCTGAACGTGGAGTGTTTGGCGATCAGGGACTCGGCCTCACCTGCCCGGGGCTTGCTGACCGCAGGCTCAGTCAAGGTCTCCACGTCAACGACGTCAACCGTGTCCCCTGGCGCCAGAATCACCAGCCGCTCGACGGTGTTCTTCAGTTCTCGAATGTTGCCGGGCCACGATCGCTTGGTGAGTGTCTCTACCGCCTGCTCAGAAAAAGGCTTCTCCACCATGCCGTTGTCGGCGGAGTACGTGCGCGCAAAGTGTTGCACGAGCCCCGGGATGTCCTCCACTCTCTCGGAGAGCGGCGGGACGTGGATCGGGACGACGTTTAGTCGATAATACAGATCCTCTCGAAAGTTGCCCTCTGCAATCTGGGACACGATGTCCTTGTTCGTGGCCGCTAGCACGCGTACATCGACCTCGATCTGCTCGCCGCCACCCACGCGTTGTATGACGCCGTCCTGCAGCGCTCGCAAGACCTTCGCCTGCGCAGCGAGGCTCATGTCCCCGACTTCATCCAAGAAGAGCGTGCCACCGTCTGCCAGCTCGAACTTTCCCTTTCGGCGCGCGTGCGCGCCGGTAAAGGCTCCCTTCTCGTGTCCAAACAGCTCCGACTCAATGAGCTCCTGCGGGATCGCCGCACAATTGACCTCGATGAATGGCTTGTCGCGCCGTTCTGAGCGAGCGTGAATCTCCCGCGCCACCAACTCCTTCCCAGTCCCATTCTCACCGGTGATCAATACGTACGCTTTGGTAGGCGCGACCTTCGTCACTTGTTGCAGAACTTCCTCGAGTGCCGGGCTATTCCCCACGATGACATCACGTGTCGCCCGGCCTTCGCCACGAAGGGCTGCATTCTCCCGCTCCAACTCGCGTTCCGCGAGTGCATTTGCGATCCGGCGCAGAACGATCTCGCGATCAGGAGGCTTCTCGAGGAAGTCGAACGCCCCGCGTTTGAGGGCTTCTACCGCCGTCTCCACGTTGCCGTGCCCACTGATCATGACCACTGTCGCATCCGGGTCCTCGGAGCGCAGCTGCTCTAAGACCTCGAGCCCATCCATGGGTGCCATCTTGATGTCCAGCAGTACCAAATCCGCTACCCGGTCGGCGTAAGCGCTTAGTGCCTCAGGTCCGTTTTCGGCGGTGCGCACTGCGTACCCTTCGTACTCGAGCATCTGTTGCAGCGCCTGACGGATGCCGGGCTCGTCGTCGACCACGAGTAATTCAGCGATCGGTTTCGATTGTCGGTTCATGGTCTCCCTATCGGCAGCTCATAGACGATGTAGCTCGATTTCCGCATCCCCATTGTCTGATATGCGTCGCGTGCGTCACGATTCTCCCGGTCGACATACAACCTCACCGCGGCCACGTCGCCAGCGACCGTAGCGGCTTCGAGCACGCTTTGCCAGAGCGCTCGGAAAACCCCACTCCGCCGGTGGCGAGAATCCACGTACACGGACTGGAGCCACCAATAGGAGCCGGCGTTCCAATCGCTCGGCTCCACGGTGACCAGACACTGGCCACACACGGCACCGTCCCGTTCGGCCAGCCAGTATCGCCCACTGTCAGGGTTTGCGATGATTCCTCTTACCCCGGCCGTCACCGTCTGGTCGTCCAACTCGATACCCTCGCTCTCGATCGCGAGGCGACAGTTGAAGTCGACAATCTGGCCGACGTCGGTAGGCTCGGCGGGTCGGATCGAGATCCCCATGCAGCTACAGAAGATCGCCGTGTTGGCGGTTGCGTCCAGCCGACGCCACCTCAGAGAGTAACGTTGCCTCACGAACTCTTCACAGTTTGCAGTTGACCCATCGGGACGGTAGAATCGCCCGGCTTTAGCTATCTGCAACGTTCTCCGCACCGGTCACACTCACCTTTGCCTTTCGGGGTCCGAAAAAGATCGTCAGCACGCTCATGAAAACCAACATCTCCCGTCTCATCTGCATCTTGCTCTGTGTCAGCTGGGGGGCGTGCTCCCAAACCACCGCCCCAAGAGACGACGAAAAGGCGGAGCCGCGCCACGCGGCCGAGGCGAACCTGGAGGATGCCTCCAGCGTTCTTGGTTCGGCACTGCCCGGTACGCTGCTACTGACTTCTGAAACTGATTTCGCGTCTGAGATCATCGCTGGCGTCGATCGATTCCTTCTGCGGCAGATCGAGCAGTCGATTAAGCAACGCCAAAGGCACTGGGCACGCGATGACTCTTCCGAGCGAGCTTACAACGAGTCGGTCAGCCCCAATCGGACCCGGTTCGCGAGGATTATCGGCGCGCACGAGGAGCGACTCGCATTCGACGGACTCGAACTCATCGCAACAACGAAACAGGGTGCGACCGTTGGCGAGGGCAGAGGTTTCAAAGCCTACGCGGTACGGTGGCCGGTGATTCGTGATGTGCATGGCGAAGGTCTGCTGTTGCAACCGACTGGCCGTGTGCCGATCGGTCATGTTGTTGCCGTTCCCGATCCGGACCAGACACCAGAGATGCTCGTCGGGCTCGCTGATGGAGTCGCAATGGAGTCCCAGTTCGCTCGTCGGTTGGCTGAGAATGGCTTTCAGGTAATCATACCAACCTTAATCGACCGAGCGAACGTCGATGCTCCGCCGCCCTGGAAGCGCGACGATCTCTACGGTTCAGCCCGTGAGTTCGCTCGACAAGTCGTGGACGGCGTTCAGGATCGGGACCGAACTGCGCTCTCGAACCGCGAGTATCTCTACCGACCCGCGTTCGAGCTGGGTCGTCATTTGATCGGCTACGAAACGCAGAAGGTACTTGCGATTATTGATTGGTTCGCCAAACAAGCGGCGGATGATGCACGAATTGGCGTCTTCGGATACGGTGGGGGTGGGCTTCTCGCTCTTTATGCAGGCGCTATCGACCCGCGAATCGACGTGACGTTAGTTAGCGGTTATTACGGTCCCCGAGAGAACCTCTGGCAGGAACCCATTGACCGCAATGTCTTCGGGTTGCTAGACGAGTTTGGCGATGCAGAGCTAGCAACCCTGATCGCTCCGCGCACACTTATCATCGAGGCGTCGAAGGCGCCTGAGTTTGTTATTCCGGCAGGTACGCGGGGTGCCCCAGGGCGTGTCGTTACGCCGAGCTTCCAAGATGTCGAAGCAGAAGTGGATCGCGCTGGAAGCCTGCTCGGCAAACTGCATCCCGACGCCCGCCCTTACTTGATCGGGCATTCGAATGGCCATGGTGCGTTCGGCTCGAAACCCGCTCTCGAGACCTTTGTCGCTACACTGGCTCATAACAAGCGGCTGATGGAAGCGGGACCAGAACCAGAGGACCTAAGAAAGACGTTTGATCCTCACGCGCGGTTGAGAAGCCAGCTAGGGGAGATAGAGGACGACACACAAGAGTTGCTCAACGAGAGCCGAAAGGTCCGTGAAGAATTCTGGAAAGCTGCGGATCGCAGCTCTGTCGAGCAGTGGAAAGAGACAACGGACTCGTACCGACAGTACTTCTATGACGAGATAATTGGGCGCATCGATCAGCCACTACTGCCGCCGAGAGTCCGTACCCGCCAGATCTACGATGAGCCTGAGCTCCGAGGCTACGAAGTCGTCATGGACATCTATCCTGATGTTATCGCCTACGGTATTCTTCTACTTCCCAAAGACCTCCAGCCCGGCGAGAGGCGCCCGGTCGTCGTTTGTCAACACGGGTTGGAGGACAGACCCAGCGATCTCGCACAACCCGGTCATCACGATCCCCTGTATAACATGTTCGCGGTCAGATTAGCTGAGCGCGGATTCATCACCTTCGCCCCCCAAAACCTCTATATCTTTGGGGACCGATTCAGAACACTGCAACGAAAGGCGCAGCCTCTAAAGAAGACCCTCTTCTCGATCATCGTGCCGCAGCACCAGCAAGCAACGGATTGGCTCGCGTCGCTGCCGTTCGTCGACCCTGACCGCATCGCTTTCTACGGTTTGTCTTACGGTGGCAAAACCGCGATGCGCGTTCCACCGTTGGTCGACAACTACAGCCTCGTGATTTCGTCAGGTGACTTCAACGATTGGATTTGGACAACCGCCTCGACGCGGAACCGCTACACCTATGTGACCAGAAGACAATACGAGATGTTCGAGTTCGACTTGGGCAACACCTTCAACTACGCCGAGATGGCAGGCCTGATAGCGCCTCGGCCCTTTATGGTCGAGCGGGGCCACCGGGACGGTGTGGCTCGAGATGAGACAGTGGCTTTTGAGTTCGCGAAGGTGCGCCTCCTGTACGCTGATCTGGAGATCTCGGATCGCGCCCGCATCGAGTACTTTGACGGCCCCCACACGATCCACGGTGTCGGCACGTTTGAGTTTCTTCATCAGCATCTCGAATGGCCCGACCCCAGCTCGGCCTCGGATCGACGCTAAGGGCTGAGCGTTATCAACCAGGGCTTGCCCCTACCGACCCGCTTGCTCCAGCACCTCTCGCACACGATCGAGCGGCAGGGCGGCCGCCGTGCCGCGGTGTCCAGTCACGGTGGTCGCCTGGAACAACGAATTCAGGATCGCCTCCTCGGTGGCCTCGATCACCGCCAGAAAAAGCGGCGACAGCGCCTCGGCCCGCAATGATTCCCGAGTCGTCGTTATTTCATCGACACGGTAGGAAACCCTAAGCTGTGGGTGGGTCGAGAATGCGATCACGTAGTCACCCGAGCCATGTGAAGAGAAGCCACCGACGCGCCCAATGGCGTATGGCGCACGGCGGGCGATCCGAATCAAGGCGTCCGCCCCGACTGGCGCATCGGTAGCGATCACGATGACGATCGAGCCGCCGTCAGCATCGGGCTCGTCCGCTAAGCCGTACGAAACAGGATCAGGGCCCGGATTGTGCCCGATAGCGTGTGGATCGGTCGGCAACCACCGCTGGATAAAATCAGCCGCGTCAAGCCGTTGACCGACCGGTACACCTTTGATCTCGAGTGCACCCCCGAAGTTCGACTGCACGAGCGCACCCAACGTGTAGACTACGTCGCCGATCCGAACTTGGCGGCTGGCGGTACCGATACCACCCTTGAATCCCAACGCCCGAGTCCCCGTGCCGGCCCCGACCGACCCCTCCGCCACCGGGCCAGCCACGGCCGCCGCCAATGCGGATTCGACCTCGGCCGATCCGATCCGGGGAACTCGGATCGCATTCAGAAAGCCATCGTTTGTCTCCCCGACGACGGGGTTGACCGAACGCACCGCGGGGTCGTCGGTCGTGTCCAGCGTCCAGCGAACGAGCGCGTCAGCGACGCGACCGACCGCCAGCGTGTTGGTCAAGACAACCGGGGTCTCCAGCGTACCCAATTCATCGACTTGAGTGACGCCGGTCAGCTTGCCGAATCCGTTCGCGACGTAGATCGCGGCGGGGACCTTTTCCAGGAACACGTCACCCGGGTGCGGTCGAATCGCTGTTACCCCGGTCCGGATCGAGTCGCCCTCAACCACCGTCGTGTGACCGACGAGCACGCCCTGAACGTCGGTGATGGCGTTGAGCGGGCCGGGTGTTAGAACCCCGACCTCCAAGCCCAGTTGGCGCACGCGCATTCGGGCCGCATCCTCTTGGCCCTTCGCTATGCCGAGGTCAGCGCCGAGGATGCTCGCCATCATGGTGAAGATCGAGAGAGCGGTCTTCGCTATCGATGTCACTTCATCCTCGCTGGCTGAGATTCTGAGCCACGATGTACAGCGCGACCGAACCCGCCACCGCCGCTGACAGAGACTCGACCCGATCCGACATCGGCAGCCCGACCACGAGCGCTGCGTGATCCTTGATCTCACCCGACACACCGACCGTCTCGTTGCCGACCGCGAGTGCTACCGGCATCGACGGGAGCACAGCTTGAAACAAGTCGGGCGCGCCAGGTTCAAGCGCTACAATAGGAAGCTCGCGTGCCGCGCACCACTCGGCCGCGGCGGTGCGCGTCATGCCCGTCGCCATGTCGAGCGCAAAGACACACCCGGCAGACCCGCGCAGGGTTTTTGGATTGAACGGGTCAACGGTCCCGGCCGGCAACAGGGCGGTTCGGCCCCCGACCGCGGCTAGTGTTCTCAGCAGTGTGCCCAAGTTACCGGGGTCCCGAATTTCGTCAGCCAACAAGGTCAAACCCGGCGAGTCGGTCGGAAGTGTTGCCAAGTCAAGCGCTGGCAGGTTCCCCACCGCTATCACCCCTTGAGGCGTCTTGGTCTGCGCAAGCGCGGTAAAACCTGCTGCCGGTTCAGAGTAGACGATCGCGGACCCAAGTTGCTCTCGCGCAGCACAGGCCTCCAATCGCGGAAGCGCATCATCGCGTACGATCAAGTATGGAAAGTCGACGCCACGCGACACGGCGTCTTCGATCGCGAGCCACCCCTCGAACAGGAACAGCTTGTGACGGGCTCGTCCCGCTCGCGTTCGCAAGTCGGCGAACACCTTGCGCTTGGCCCGGGACAGGCGGTGTACATCCAGACCGCTACTCATCGGGGAGAGGAACTTTTGCAATTGGCATGCGATATTAAGCTCGAGAGTTCAGTAATGATTGCCTCCGAGGAGAGAGGTGAGCCCCATGCCCCGTGCTTTGTTAGCCAGGACCCGCAACTGCATGCTGATCGTGATCGGCTTGACGGTCACCGGAGCGGGGTGCGCCTCGACCGGCGTCAACAAGGGCGATTTCAACCTGGTCTCGTACCAGGAGGAATGGCAACTCGGCGCTCAGTTAGAGCAGGACATCGAGCAACAGCTCCCGGTCATCAACGATGGGCCCGCACTTGCGTATCTCACTCGGTTAGGAACGCGGATTGTGACCCAGACCGAACTTGCCCAGGCGCCTTGGGAGTTTCATATCGTGGCCGATCCGCGGATCAACGCATTCAATATTCCGGGGGGCCATGTGTACGTCAACACGGGTCTGTTTCAAGCCGCAGACAACGTTGCTGAGTTGACTGGCGTGCTCGCGCACGAGATCTCGCACGGAGTCGCTCGCCACGGCACCGAGCAACTCTCAAAGGCCTACGGGTTCAACATCGTCGCCAGTTTGGCGTTGGGTTCCAACCCGCCACTCTATCAACAGTTAGTAACGCAAATCGTCGGCGCGGGTACGTTCGCTAAGTTTGGTCGTGACGCTGAACGCGAGGCCGACGAACTCGGGGTCATCTACATGTACGGCGCCGGCTACGATCCACACGGCATGGTAACGATGTTCCAGGAACTCATGAGCCAGCGCCAGCGAGAGCCCAACTCGGTCGAACAGTTTTTCGCGTCTCACCCACTAACCGAAGAACGAATCAGGAACGTGCGCGCACGAATCGAGAGCTTGGAGCCGCGGGCGAACCTGATCATGGAAGATGCGGAGTTCGACGCGATTCGACGCCGGCTCTCGCGCTACAATCGATAACTCGACGCCGGTTACGCTGACGATCGCCGGCAGCGATTCGTCAGGCGGGGCCGGAATCCAGGCCGACCTCAAGACATTTCACGCCCACGCCGTCTACGGGATGAGCGCCATCACAGCGGTGACCGCCCAGAACACCCAGGGCGTCGTCGATGTGACACCGCTCGCGGCTGATTTCGTGGCCGCGCAGATCCACGCTGCCGTCTCCGACATCCCACCGGATGCGGTCAAGACGGGCATGCTCGCCAACCGATCGATCGTCGAGGTCGTCGTCGAGGCCGCCGATCGGTACGATTGGGATGCCCTCGTTATCGATCCTGTTATGGTCGCCACAACCGGCGCACGCTTGATCGACCAGGACGCCGTCGACGTGCTCCGCCGTAAGCTCTTGCCGCGCGCCACGGTCGTCACTCCGAACGTTCTGGAGGCCGGCGTGTTGCTGAATACGACGATCACCGACGAAACCGCCCTCGAGATGGCAGCCGACGCGCTCGTCGATCAAGTCGGTGTCAAAGCGGTACTCGTCAAGGGCGGCGATTTAGAGGCAGACGACGTGGTCGATGTATACTGCGACGGTACGAACCGCGAGGTCTTTCGAGAGCCCCGCATCGCAACCACCAACACGCATGGGTCGGGGTGTGCGCTGGCATCGGCAATCGCCGCGCGACTGGCCCTCGGGCAACCGCTGGAGAACGCCGTGCGGGGGGCACGACAGTGGGTTCGACAGGCGATCGAGCGTGCCCCCGGGTTGGGCTCGGGTCGTGGGCCGTTGGATCTATTGACGCCGGGAGTCGACGTTTCGGGAGCACCGTAACGGCAAACCGATAGGCGATACCGAAGGAGGATCAGTGGAACGGATCCGGCCTACCAAACACGCCGACTTTATCGTGCGGCACGCCGCACCGTTCAATGGCGGACCACCGTTAGCCGCGCTGGTCGACTCGCCTATCACTCCAGAAGAGCTTTTCTACGTTCGCAACCACGCCCCTGTCCCAGAAATCGATGCTACCGCGTTTCGACTGTCGGTCGGCGGCCTAGTCGAGCGATCGCTCGAGTTGTCGCTCGATGATCTGAAGCGCGAGTTCGAGTTCCGCAGGGTCGAGGCAACGCTGCAGTGCGCGGGCAACCGGCGTGATGAGCTGATCGCGGTGCGCGAGATCCCGGGCGAGGTGCCGTGGGGCGCGGAGGCGATCGGCAATGCCCGCTGGGGCGGCGTCGCACTGCGCGACGTATTGGCTGCCGCCGGCGTGAGCGATGACGCGAAGCACGCAGCGTTCGTGGGGCGCGACCGTGCCCAGAAGGGCAGCCAGACGTTTCCGTTTGGGGGGTCGATACCGATCGAAAAGGCCAATGACAGCGACGTTCTGCTAGCCTATGAGATGAACGGTAAGCCATTGCCAGCGACCCACGGATACCCGTTGCGGGTCGTAGTCCCCGGTTATATCGGGGCGCGCAGCGTCAAATGGGTCTCTGAGATCCGGGTCCAAGCGACACCGTCGGACAACTACTACCAGCGAAAGAGCTACAAGCTCTTCCCGCCCACCGTGTCAGCGGAAACGGTAGACTGGGATCACGGACTGATGCTCGGCGAAGTCGGGCCGACGGCGGTACTGTGCCGAATCGATGGTGGCGTCCCAGCCAAGGCCGGCCCCGTCGGTCTCGCTGGATACGCGATGGGCGCCGGCGGAACGGAAGTAGACGGTGTCGAAGTCTCGATTGACGGAGGCGCGATATGGCACCCGGCAAAATTGGGCTCCGGGGAGCACGGCACCTGGTACTTGTGGAGAATCGTCGTCGAGCTGACGGCCGGCGAGCACGAGATCATCGTCCGGGTCCATGGGAGCGGCTCTCATCAACCCGATCATGCAGCCACCGGCTGGAACTTCAAGGGTTATATGAACACCGCTTGGCACCGCACACTATTGCAGGTCGATAGTCGCACCTAGCGGGAGAGCGAACTGACAACCCGGACATCCGAAACGAAACGCCCAGCGTGGATGCCGCCCCTTCTCATCGTCCTGGTTCGGGATGCTCAGCTATCTGTATCTCGCCGAGCTGTCGTCGCTGACTCTCGTCTTCGTGGGGTTTCCTGATCGCGACGCGGAGTGTTTCGACGCCCAGCCGCTCTTAGCAAGCCCGCTGCAACTGCGAGCACGCGACCTGTAACTACCCCAGCTTGTGAATCGTCGCGCGAGGAGCGGGAATCACGGCCGCCCGGACATCGCCGTTACCCGAACCCGACGGCTCCGCCGCCGCACCGTATGGTCGCTCGGGTCCACCGCCGTTGCCGCGAACGATCTTGACGCCGGCGCTGGCTCCGATCCTGGTCGCACCGGCCTCGATCATCTTGAGTGCGGTTGGCTGGTCGCCCACTCCACCGGCGGCCTTGACGCCCAACTCCGCACCGACCGCGCGGCGCATGAGTCGGATGTCATCCTCGGTCGCACCACCCGGCCCAAAACCGGTCGACGTCTTTACAAAGTGAGCCCCAGCGGCCTGCGCCAAGACGCACGCCTTCACCTTTTCCTCATCGGTCAGGTATGCAGCCTCGATGATCACTTTTACCTTGGCTCTCCGCCTCGCCGCCTCGACCACACCGCGGATGTCTCGCTCGACCTCGCTGTACGCGCCCGACCGAAGCGCCCCCACGTTGATCACCATGTCGAGCTCTGCGGCACCATCTTCGAGCGCGCGGATCGCCTCGTACGCTTTGGTCTCGGATCGATTGGCGCCCAACGGAAAACCGATCACCGTACAAACCCGAACCGGCGTGGTCGCCAACCTCTCGACCGCCAATCTCACCCACCACGGGTTGATGCACACGGTGGCGAAACAGAACTCTACCGCCTCATCGCAGAGCGCCTCGATTTCTTGCTGACTGGCTGTTGGCGCGAGCAACGTATGGTCGATCATGCGAGCCAAAACGTTGTCACACGCATCGACGCCTGGGCCGGCGGTGAACCGGTCCGCACCACACGCCGCCAAGCGGCGCACCTTGTCAGCGCAGTGGGCTACGCAGTGCGAACCATCACAGCGGTCGCAGGCACCCAGCGCGTAAGACGTCCCGCTCGCGAGCTGCGTCCTGAGCTCGGCCGCGATCAGGTCGGCCAACAGATCGATGTTCGGACCAGTTGTCACTCTTGCAAACCGGTTGAGTCCAAGAAGTCGATTCGATCCACCACACCAATGACTAGGTTCTGGAGCGGAACCCGCTCACGACCCGTAACAAGCCGAGCCCCAGTCCCCTCGCGAGAGACAAGCACCTTGTCACCGATACCGGCGTCGACCCGGTCAACGGCGATCATCTCTTCGCCTTCGTCGCGACCATCGATCGCCAACGGTTGAACGACCAGCAGCTTGTACTCCGCCAGCTCGGGGTCCTTGTCGCTGGACGTGACGGTTCCGGTCACCCGCGCGAGGATCATGTCCGGTCGACCGAGTCGATCTTGCCGACGATCGCCGCATCCACCGCGCAGAAGGGATCCCTTAACGGCAACGAAGCTTCGCGGCTGGTGACATAGTAGACCCACTCATCATCACCGTAGGATCCCGTATCCACGGCCACCAGCGGCTTGGCGGAGGGTTGCCCTTCGGCGTCAGTGGGCTCGATCCATAGCAGCCGATAGCCGACAAGCGGCTCGATCTTGCGGGTGCTCACCACCCGCCCAATCACACGTGCAAAGTGCATGGCCCGGAGAGTATCCCTCCCCGGGCAGCGCCGTCAACTGCCAAAATGACGCATTTTCGGCGCGGCACATGGCTTGCACTAGAGGAGGCAGATATCTGCAGCCCGGCGGGGCTCCCCGTCAAAAACGCAGTCTGTGCAGGCCATCTTCGATCGAATGAGAGGAAAGCGATGAGCAAGGTTATTGGAATCGACCTGGGCACGACCAACTCCGTCGTGGCGGTGATGGAGGGCGGCGACCCGGTGGTTATCCCGAATGCCGAGGGTTCGCGGACGACCCCGTCCGTGGTCGCCTTCACCAAGGACGGTGAGCGGCTCGTCGGACAGATCGCCAAGCGCCAGGCGATCACCAACCCCCAGAACACCATATTCTCCATCAAGCGGTTCATGGGTCGCCACCACGGCGAAGTAGACGAGGAGCGCAAACAGATGCCGTACGAGATCGCGTCTGGCGATAACGGCCAAGTGCAGGTGAAGGTCCTGGACAAGATCTACAGCCCACCCGAGATCTCGGCCATGGTGCTTCAGAAAATGCGGCAGACGGCCGAGGACTACTTAGGGCAAAAAGTGGATCGCGCGGTCGTAACGGTACCGGCCTATTTCAACGACAGCCAGCGCCAAGCGACAAAGGATGCCGGCAAGATAGCCGGCCTGGAAGTGCTCAGGATCATCAATGAGCCGACCGCGGCGTCGCTCGCCTACGGACTCGAAAACAAAAACGACCAACAAATCGCCGTCTACGACCTCGGCGGCGGTACTTTTGACATCTCAATCCTCGAGATCGGCGACGGGGTGTTCGAGGTCAAGGCGACAAACGGCGACACGCACCTCGGCGGAGATGATTTCGATCAGCGGATCATCGATTGGATCACCGATGAGTACAAGAAGCAGGAGGGGCTTGACCTCAAGGCCGATCCGATGGCGCTGCAGCGCATCAAGGAAGCTGCTGAGAAGGCCAAAGTCGAGCTTTCTTCGACCCAGCAGACAGACATCAACCTGCCGTTTATCACAGCTGATCAATCGGGTCCCAAGCACCTGCATCTGACGTTGACGCGCGCAAAGCTCGAGCAACTGATCGATGATCTGATCGAGCGCAGCGTGGGCCCGTGCAAGCAGGCCATGGAGGACGCTGGGTTGAAACCCGGAGATATCGACGAAGTCATCCTCGTGGGTGGCTCCACGCGTATCCCCAAGGTTCAGGACACCGTCAAAGAAGTGTTTGGCCGAGAGCCCCACAAGGGGGTCAATCCGGACGAGGTGGTGGCCGTCGGGGCGGCGATTCAGGGCGGAGTGCTCGCTGGCGACGTCAAAGACGTGCTTCTCCTTGATGTGACACCGCTGTCGCTCGGGATCGAAACGCTGGGTGGCGTGATGACCAAGCTGATCTCGCGCAACACGACGATCCCGACCAAGAAGGCGGAGATCTTTTCAACTGCCGAGGATAATCAGACCACGGTCGAGATCCATGTTCTGCAAGGCGAGCGCGACATGGCCGGCGATAACAAGACGATCGGTCGCTTCCAGTTGACCGGGATACCGCCAGCTGCCCGTGGAGTCCCGCAAGTCGAGGTCACTTTTGACATCGACGCCAACGGCATCCTCCACGTTTCGGCGCAGGACAAGGCAACGGGCAAGGAGCAGAAGATCCGAATCGAGGCCTCGAGCGGTCTTGACGAGTCCGAGATTGAAGAGATGATCAAGGACGCCGAGGCGCATGCTGCTGGCGACCGCGAGCGGCGTGAGAAGGTCGAGATCCGCAATCAAGCCGATTCGTTGGTCTACCAGACCGAGAAGAGTCTGACGGACCTCGGGGACAAGATCTCGGACGATCAACGGGCCCGGGTCGAAGCGGCCTTGGAGCGCACCCGCGAAGCGCTGAAGCACGAGGACAGCGAAGACCTCAAGTCAGCGACGCAAGACCTTCAGCAGCTGTGGCATACGGTCGCGCAAGAGGCCTACCAGGCGTCGGCCGGCCCAGACGGCGAGCCGGCTGCGGAAGCCACGGGCGACGAATCCGCCGGGCCCGAGACGGTTGATGAGGACGTCATCGAGGCCGACTACGAGGTCGTCGACGAAGAGAAGTAAGCGCGACTGGTGTTGCCGGGGTGGCTTGAACGCGCCACCCCGGTCCGGTCGTCCCATTCGATAGCAAGCAACCCCGCGTACCAGCCGGAACCCCGGCCGTTAGTTACAGTATTAGGGGTCAGGACTGGCTGTTGACCCGCGGCCGGCGTGAGATTCCCGATCTTGGAGGTATGAATCCGATGCACCCGATCAAGAGCAAGCTGACTGCCCTTCTGGTTGGTGTGGCGTGTCTAGGGCTCGGCGTGCTGTTCGCCTCAACGCTCGACTGGACCCCGACAACCCAAGCCACTCAGACGGATCATTCGCCGACAGCCGGTCAGGCGTCGCTCCGTTCGCTCAGCAACTCCTTTACCGAGATCGCCGAGGAGGTGACACCGGCCGTTGTCTACGTCACCGGTCAGCGACTTATCCAACGCGGTGATCTTCCGTTCGATTTCGGTCCGTTCGAGGAGTTTCTCGAGCGCTCACCGCACCGGGACAATGATCAGCCACTGAGACGCCCTAGTGGCGGTTCGGGGGTCGTCGTTCGGCCGGACGGCTACATCGTCACCAACAATCACGTCGTCGAGGACATGGAGGGGCTTCAGGTTATCCTGAACGACCGGCGGACGTTCGACGCCGAGATCGTGGGTCGAGATCCATCCACCGATGTCGCGGTTCTCAAGATCGACGCCTCGGACCTGCCGGTCGCCCAATTGGCTGCCGACGGAGAGGTTCAGGTGGGCGAATGGGTGCTCGCCCTGGGGAATCCGCTTGGGCTTCAGTTCACCATGACCGCTGGAATCGTGAGCGCGATGGGACGCGCCAACCTGAACATCATCAACCGTGGCGAAAACCCCTATGCGATCGAGGACTTCATCCAGACCGACGCGGCCATAAACCCGGGTAACTCGGGTGGGCCGCTGGTCAACATCGACGGCCACGTAATCGGTATCAATACCGCTATCGCGTCGCAGACCGGACGCTACATGGGGTACGGTTTCGCGATCCCGATCACGATCGTGCGCAATGTCATGGAACAGCTGATCGAGAATGGCTCCGTCGAGCGCGCCGTTCTCGGTGTCTCGATCCAGGCGGTCACCCCGCTCGATCAAGAAGCATTGGGGTTACGGACAGCTGAAGGTGTGTTGATCGCGGATTTCGACTCGCGTGTCGCCGACAACCCGGCTCGCAAAGCCGGTGTGCAGCCGCGCGATGTCGTGATGGCAGTCGACGGCCACGCGGTGTCGACCCCCAGCCAACTGCAACAGCAAATCGCGTTTCATAAGCCTGGCGACAAGGTCGAGCTGACCGTCTGGCGTGACGGTCGAGAGCGCAAGATCGAAGTGACACTTGGAAAGCGGCCAGCGCCTCCGGACTCGGTCACCCAGTTTGTAAACAACGACCGGGGTGAGCTCGAATCAGCCCTCGGCATGGAGGTCGAGGGTCTGACCAGCGGGCTGCGCGCCAACCTGGCTGAGCGCGCGCAAATCAGTGCGGCCGACATACCGCAAGGCGTGGTTGTCCGGTCGGTCGAGCCGATCGGTCCTGCCGCGGACGCCCGCATCCCGGCTAATTCGGTGATCACTCAGGTCGGCGATCGTCAGGTTAGAAATGTGGAAGAGTACCGGCAGGCGGTCGAGAATCTCCAGCCCGGCTCGGTGGTCTATTTCAGGATCTTCCGACTCGGCGGTTCGGGGCAGGAGTTCCGGGCGTTGCGCGTTCCCCGCTAGCGGCCTCAGGCTGGCGCCCCGCCCGCTCATTGTGAGTCGGCGGGTGGGGCGAACGGCCACTTCTTTACTTCTCCCCAATTACGTTACTTTTCCCCGGTGGCCGGGCTGCCTTTGAGCAGTGCCAGGGCCAACGTAGGCGACGCGAGAGTGGTGGAACTGGTAGACACGCAAGCCTTAGGAGCTTGTGGCTTCGGCCGTGGGGGTTCGAATCCCTCCTCTCGCACCATCTGAGAAGCGATGAGCGTATTGATCGATAGCGACACCGAAATCGGTTACCAGGTTGAAGAGCTCGCCCGCTGGAAGCGGCGGTTGGCGATCCAAGTACCGGTCCACGCGGCCCAACGGGTCCACGAGCAAACCGTGCGCGACTTCGCCAAGCGCGCGCGACTCAAGGGCTTTCGACGTGGCAAGGCGCCGACCCAGATAGTTGAACGTCAGTACGGGCCCGAGATCGACCAAGAAGTGCTCAAGCGCCTGGTTCAGGAGGGGTTCGAGCAAGCCATCGCTCGTTCCGGCCTCGAGCCAATCGTGGCGCCTCAATTCGAAGGTGTCGAGCGAACTGAGGAAGGTGGGCTCCGCTTTGCGGCTGAGTTTGACGTCCGGCCCGAGATTGAACTCGGTCGGACCACCGGCTTTAGCATCGAACGCGAAACTCGCGAAGTAACCCGGACGGATGTCGACGACGTGATCGAACGACTGCGTCGCGAGCGCGCCGACTGGCGGTCGGTCGACCGAGCGGCCCAAGCCGAGGACCGAGTGGTCTTTGATTCCACCCCGATTAGCGACGACGGCATCGTCACAGTCACCGAACGGCAGGAAGACCAAGTAGCAGAGCTTGGCGCCGACGGGCTGATACCAGAGTTCGAGACCGGTTTGAGTGGACTGGAGCCGGGCGCCGAGGAAACGATCGATGTGCGGTTTCCCGACGATCACCCGAACGAGATGTTGCGTGGTTCCCACCGCTCGTTCCGGATCGAGGTCAAAGAGGTTCGTGAACGAATACTGCCAGAGCTCGACGACGAATTCGCCCGCTCCTTGGGTCAGTTCGACTCGCTGCGGGAAGCCCGCGACAAGATTCGAGCGAACCTCGAGGTTGAGATGGCCACGCAGTCTCAACGCGAAGTAAACGAGGCGTTGGTCGACGAGATCATCGACGCGAACCCGATCGATCTGCCCGAGAGCATGGTTGATCAGTACCTGGCAAACATGATTGGTGACCAGCGACAATTGCTGGCCGACGGAGCTGAGCCTGAGCGGTTGGCCGAGGTGAGAGACGTTCTAAAACCAGGCGCCGAGCGCGCGCTTCGCCGATACTATATCTTGAACTCTATCGCTGACCGCGAGGGCCTCCGGGCGACCGATGCAGATGTCGACCAGGCGATCGCCGATCGAGTTGACCCATCCAAGAGTTCAGTTACGGAGACCCGCCGGCAGCTCGAGCGCTCCGGCGAGCTCGATGATCTTCGATTTCATTTGACGATGGAGCGAGTGTTCGCCTGGTTGCGCGAACATTCGGACATAACCCCGGAGTTACCTGAGCCGATTTCTGAATAGTCGACGCGAATCACGATAAGGAGATCCTGAATGCCACTCATCCCCATTGTTGTTGAACGGACCGGTCGCGGAGAACGCTCGTACGACATCTACTCACGGCTGCTCAAGGATCGCATCATCTTCTTAGGTACGCCGATCAACGACGAGATCGCGAACCTGGTAATCGCGCAGTTGCTGTTCTTACAGGCCGAGGCGCCCGACAAGGACATCAACATGTACATCAATAGCCCAGGCGGCGTGGCATCCGCAGCGCTCGCCATCTACGACACCATGCAGTATCTGGAGAACGACGTATCAACGATGTGTATGGGAATGTCGGCTTCGGCAGCAGCCCTTTTGCTTGCCGCGGGTGCGCCGGGCAAACGATTCGCGTTGCCACACTCGCGAGTCATGATCCATCAGCCTTTGGGGGGTGCTCAGGGCCAGGCTACAGATATCGAGATTCAGGCCCGCGAGATCCTCCACCTGAAGCAGAAAGTAAACGAGATCCTCGCCGTCCACACCGGCCAGGATGTGGAGCGAATCCAGGCCGACACGGACCGGAATTTCTGGATGGGAGCCGAGGAGGCTCGGGATTATGGCATGGTTGATGCTGTACTGTTGAGCCAAGATCAGCAGCGTGACGGGGACGGAAAACCAGCCAAGTCAACAAACGACTCCGGCTCCAACGGCGACAGCGAGTAGGGGGCGGAAAACCGCATGTCTAGCGGCTACGACGATCGAGGCGGACGCGACCGAGACGAACTCCGTTGCTCCTTTTGTGGAAAGAGCAAGGAGCATGTGCAGAAGTTCATTTCCGGGCCATCCGTCTACATCTGCAACGAGTGCATCAAGCTTTGCAATGAGATCCTCCAGGAAGAGGCGCTCCAAGACCAGGCCGCCCCGCTCGAGGAGTTACCCACCCCGCAGAGCATCAAGGAGTATCTCGACCAGTACGTGATCGGCCAGGAAGAGGCTAAGAAAGGCCTCGCCGTAGCCGTATACAACCACTACAAGCGGATCAACTCGCGGACCGACGACGACGTCGAGATCGAGAAATCGAACATCCTGCTGATCGGTCCCACGGGCGTAGGCAAGACGCTACTCGCCCAAACCCTTGCCCGTTTTCTCCAAGTGCCTTTCACGATCGCGGACGCGACCACGTTGACCGAGGCCGGGTACGTCGGCGAGGACGTCGAGAACATCATCGTGCGGTTGCTACAGGCCGCTAACTACAACGTCGCCGACGCTGAGCGCGGGATTATCTACATCGACGAGCTCGATAAGATCGCCCGCAAGAGCGAAAACCCCTCGATCACCCGCGACGTCTCGGGCGAGGGCGTCCAACAGGCGCTGCTGAAGATCCTTGAGGGGACGGTCGCTTCAGTGCCGCCGCAGGGCGGACGCAAGCACCCGCAGCAGGAGTACATCCAGGTCGACACTCGAAACATCCTGTTTGTGTGTGGTGGCGCCTTCGACGGGTTGGACAAGATCATTCAACGACGCACCGACGCTACCGTGATCGGTTTCTCGCGCGCGCAGCGGGCTGGCACGCCCCTCGAACAGTCGCGTGAGATCATGACTCAGGTCGAGCCGGAAGACCTGATCCACTTCGGCTTGATCCCGGAGCTCGTCGGTCGGCTGCCGGTCATCGGCACGCTCGATCCGTTGGACGTCGAGACGCTGGTCGAGATCCTGCTCAAGCCACGGAACGCCCTGCTCAAGCAATACCAGCGGCTGTTCGAGATGGAGGAAGTCGAGCTGAGCTTCCAACCGGAGGCGATCCAGGCGATCGCCGAGCGGTCTGTCGAGCGCAAGACCGGCGCTCGTGGCCTGCGAGCCGTGGTTGAAGAGACGATGCTCGAGATCATGTTCGAGATCCCGTCCCGTTCGGACATCGAGGAAGTCGTCGTCACCCGGGAGACGATCGTCGACAAGAAGCCTCCGATCTACGTGCTCAAGCGCCACTCTGCTGAACCCAGTGCCGCTGACCCCACTTCCCAGGCACGCGAGGCTTAGCTGATCGACGTTCGCGGCGCGTGGCTGGCGCTGACGGCCGTCGATTCGGATACGAGACCCCCAGAGCCACGACCCGAAGTCGCCTTCGTCGGCCGATCGAACGTCGGGAAGTCATCGTTGCTGAACGCGCTCGTCCAGCGGCGCAGCCTGGCGCGTACCAGCCGGCGGCCAGGTAAAACTCAGACCATCAACTACTACGCAGTCGATCGTTGCTACTTCGTGGATCTGCCTGGTTACGGCTATGCGGCCGTGCCGACCGCGGTTCGCGAGCAGTGGGGTCCGATGATCGAGGGCTACCTGACCGACAACAGCCGCCTGATGGGGGTCATCTCGCTGGTCGACGGTCGCCGACCACCGACCCCGCTGGACCGCGAGATGATCGCCTGGCTCGCCGGGCGCGGTGTGCCCACGCTGGTCGTGCTCACAAAAGCCGACAAAGTGGCCCGGGGGCGGAGACGACCACTGCTAACCGAGGCGTGCAGCCAGCTTGGCCTGGGCGAGGATCAAGTGGTATGGTTTTCAGCCCGCACTGGCGAGGGTCGCGATGCCCTCCTCGACGCGGTGTCTCGATTGTTAGCCCTGGAGGCCGGATGACTCGCGAGCTGATTCTGACTCTGATCGCTGTTGTAGGACTGGCATCATGCGCCACGGCGCAGGAAGAAGTCCCGCCTACCGATGACGCTCAGCCCCCGGCCGATTCGGTCTCGGCCGGCGAGGCGACCTCCGAAGACGACCCGCATGTCAGTCGCACGCGCAGCGCGAGCACGCTGTCTTGGGAGGAGTTGAGTGTTCGGCTGGTTGGTCGGGAGACAACCCAAGGGTTACAGATCGACGTCACGACGCTGGATGACGATGCGATCGCCCTAGCGGCCCCAGACATATACGCCCACCTGACCGATCTGAAGCAGCGAATCCCGGCTGCCCACGACTTTCGCGCTGAAGATGTCGAAGAGATGACCCCGCTGCTGGTCGCCTTTACCGGTTTCGAAAAAGAGATCAGTTTTGAGCCTACCCGACTAATCATCCGCAGTGAGGGATCGACGTTCTACCCACTCCACGTTTTGCCCGTGAGCCCCAAGTTCGATCGCCGGTTGGTCGGATTATACGAGACAGTCTACGGGATCTACCTGTTTGAACCAGGCATCGACTTCTTCGCAAATCTCGAATTCCAGTACGCTGACCTCTCGTCTGGCGGGTCATGGCTTCGGATCGTGAAGCGAGTGCAAAGGGCGAAGGCGCGTCGGGAAGCCGGATCGCCGTAATGGGTCGATCAGCCCGGGTTGTCGTTACTGGGGCTGGGCAGGGCCTGGGACTTGAGTTCGCCCGTCAATGGGTCGACGCCGGCGATCAAGTTATCGCCCTGGCCCGCGACACCCGTGCCTCAACGGGTCTCGTAGATCTAGCCCAACGAACCGGTCGGCAGTTGATTATGATCGATTGCGACATCGGTGACGACGCCTCCGTGGAAGCCGCCGCACGAACGATTGGCAGTACCGTCGACGGCCTCGAGATTGTCGTGAACAACGCTGGCGAGCGGGGCCAAACGGAAGACTTGGACTCGCTTGACCCGAATGTCGTCCTACGCGTCTTCAACACAAACACGCTTGGGTCGCTGCGAATGAGTCGCGCGTTGCTTCCACTACTTCGCTCCGGCCACGGCAAGCCACCGCGGATTGTCCATCTGAGCTCGCTCATGGGGTCGATTGCCGACAACCAGAGCGGTGGATCGTATGCCTACCGGATCTCAAAGGCCGGGCTCAACATGGCCTGTCGCACGTTGGCTTACGACTTGGCGCGTTACGGTGTCACGACGGCCGCGATACACCCGGGATGGGTGCAGACCCGAATGGGCGGATCCGCTGCGCCGCTCACAACCGAGGCCGCCGTGAGTGACATGGTCGGTACGATACAGCAGCTCTCCATCGATCAGAGCGGTCAATTCCTCGATCGTCACGGCGAACCCCTGCCCTACTGACTGCCGAGGCTATGAGAGTCCGTATTTCTTGAGTTTTCGGTACAGAGTCCGTTCGCCGATGCCGAGAATCTCGGCCGCCCGGCGGCGGTTACCGTCAACGACCGCCAGCGTGCGTTCGATCGCCAAGCGCTCGATTTCATCCAGACTGACCCCCACCGTCAGCAGCTCGCCATCAGCCACTGAGGGCACCTCGCGGGCGTCACTGGGTTCGCCGATCGGAACTGTTCGGACTTCGTTGTCGATATCGCCGCCTTCCGTTTCGACCTCTACTGCTCGGACCCATGGCACCCCCCGGTCGCTTCCCTCGAGCAACTCGCGGATCTCCCGATAGTCGTTCCGCAACGCGTCCAGCTCACCCTTCAGATCGCGATACAAGTACCCCAAGAGCGCCTCGATCCGAGCCCCGGAGACACCCCCGTCGACAACATCCTCACCTAGCGGCATCGGCAGCAGCCGCTCGGGATTCGCCCGAGCGTATATCTCTTCTGGAATGTCACGCGCGCGAATTTTCGACCCAGGAGTCAACACCAACATGCTTTCGACCAGGTTTCTCAGCTCACGGACATTGCCAGGCCAGTCATAGTTCTTGAGGACGGACATCGCTTCGTCGGTGATGCCTACAAACTGGCGATCGTTCTGGGTGCAGAACTCTTGTACGAAATGGTGGATGAGAAGCGGAATGTCGTCACGCCGCTCACGGAGCGGGGGCATGCGCACGTTCAGGACATTTAACCGATAGTACAGATCGCGTCGGAATTCGCCCGCTTCTACCGCCGACTCGAGATCGCGGTTGGTTGAGGCGAGAACCCGCACGTCGACCCGGATAGGTTTCGAGCCGCCGACCCGCATGAACTCGCGTTCCTCGAGCACGCGAAGCAGCTTGACCTGAGTCGAGAGCGGCATCTCTCCAACCTCGTCCAATAACAGCGTGCCCCGATCGGCGATCTCGAAATGACCCTTCCGAAGGCTAGTGGCGCCGGTAAAAGACCCTTTCTCGTGACCGAACAGCTCCGATTCGAGAAGGCTTTCGGTCAAAGCGGCGCAATTGACGGCGATGAATGGCTTGCTGGCGCGTGTCGACAGATCGTGAATCGCTCTCGCGATCAGCTCCTTCCCGGTGCCACTCTCGCCTTCGATCAGGACGGTTGAATGAACCGGGGCATATTGGGAAACTCGCTCAAGAACGAGTTTGATCGCTTCCGATCGGCCGATGATGTGCGTCCTTCCAACCAACTCCTCGCGCGCGATCAGACGGCGTGCGACGAGCGTCAGCTCGTTCGCATCAAACGGCTTCTTGAGAACCTCGTCGATCCCCTGCTTACGGCGCCGCTCTATGCGCTCGAACTCAGTATCATTGACCAGCGCAAGCACGCCAACCGGCCGGGCGGCATCGTCGATTTGTCGCAGGAACTCTCGCGTCGCACGCTCGGAGATTCCGCCGGTCAGTACGATGAGTGTCACCCGACTGTCGCTCAAAACTCGCTCCCGGATCTCCTTGATCGAATCCACGACCTCCACGTCGAGCCCAGCCATGCCGAGTACGTGTTCGGCGCGAATCGCGTACTCAGGGTCGTAGCGGCTGACCAAGACAGCGGCCGGAATCGTCGCGCCCGCACTCATGGCCGATCAGCCGCCCTGTGTTCGACCTGACCGATGGGTAGCTCCGCTAGTAGGGCGACCGCGTGATCGAGAACCGGCGCCAAGGTCTCAAACGTGGCGCAAGCACCGCGTGGGCTTCCCGGAAGGTTGACTATCAGGGTTTGGCCGCGAATGGCGCTCGTGGCCCGGGATAGCATCGCGTGAGGCGTCTGCTCGAGCGATCCTGCGCGCAGCGCCTCTGCTATACCGGGCACCTCGCGGTCGGCGATCTGGCGGGTTGCGTCGGGGGTCACATCACGCGGTGCCAACCCCGTTCCGCCCGACGTCAGGATCAACTGGACTCGGTCGTTGTCGGCCAGCCGAGCCAAGGTCTCGGCGATCGCGTCAACTTCGTCGGCGCTGACCTCGCATGCCCTGACCTCCCAACCGGCCTCCTCGAGGCGTCCGACGAGCGCTGGACCGCTGGCGTCGGCCTGGACCCCAGCTGCCACCCGATCGCTGACCACCAGCACCGCGGCCCCCCTGTGATGTGCCATTTCGGCAGACATTTGTGGCAAGATACGTCGGCTTGCGAGGGGCGCCAAACATCGGTGTTGGCACCGGTGACGCGCGGAGTGCTAGCGGGTCCAGACCCCCAGGCGCTGCTGGCGGGCAGTCGATTCGGCGGCTCGCAATCGATCGCTGTGGCGCCGGTTCACGACGCTCGGCTTGAGAAAGGCATAGCCCTGTCGAATGAGCATCTCATTGACCATTCGACCGTCGGCGAGGAAGACATACGCCAGCAGCCGGCCCCGCTTATCTCGCGACTCCTCATCCAACTCCAACCGGATCTCCGAACCGCTCGGCAACAAGGCCGCCAGGGCGTTCCTCGCCAGCGTGCCAAACGGGCCCCGCTCGGGCGAGTCCACGAGCAACAAGCGAATGCGCTCCCCATTCCGACAGTTCAGCGTGTCACCGTCGAGTACAAAAGCCACGGTGCACGTTTCCGTTTGGGCCTCGACGGGATCGGCCCACCCCGCGACCAGCATCAAAGGCACGATTAGAACATGCCCACAGGCGTGACGAAACATCGACAGAGTCATCTCGTTTCAGCTGGTGAGCGGCGGACCCGCCCACGCGACAGTATGTATCCCCACGCCCCATACGCGAAGGCCAAGCAGGCATACAAGTAATAGAACCAGTGTAACGGTATCGCCTTCATAGCGAATACGACCCCACGCTGGCGAGCGAAGTACTTGTACAGGTCCCGATTCAGGACCAGCAACCCGAGTGCCGATATGCCTGCCAGCCAAATCGCGACCGGTCTCACCGAGGCGATCAGCACACTACCCACGGTGAGCCACGCCAGAACGGCGCTCACCCGCTGCGACCACCGGAGGTTCAGCGCCGTGTCTACCCGGCCACGGTCAAGCATCAGCCGCGTCCAGGGCGCACCACGATCAAAGATGTCTGAACGCATGAGTTGCTCAAAAGTCCAGGCTTTCAGGTGCTTGACCCTGACTTCCTTGCACAACCTTATCGTAAAGCCGGCATCTCGCAGCCTGTAACCCAGCTCGATATCTTCTATGCTCGGCCGCGGGAATTGTTCCTCATCGAAGCCACCGATCGTAGCGAACACGGCTCGCCGAACGACCCCGCAACCGGCCCAGAAAGTCGTAGCGTCCTCACCCCCCTGCTGATGGGTGTACGAGTGAAACAAGTTCTTGAACTGGGCGACAAAGTTCTGCGCGGCTGGCGCGTCATCGTAACACCCGAACAACGCGTCGACGGCGGGTTCCGCCTGGAGCACGGCGGCAGCCCGATCGAGGGTATCGGGATGCACTTGGCAGTCAGCGTCGACGAAGAACAGGTATTCTCCAGACGCCCTTTCGGCTCCCAGATTCCTCGCCGCTCCCGGGCCTCGTGCACGATCAACGGAGATCACCGCCGCTCCGCGTTGCCGCGCCAGCTCTGCCGAACCGTCGGCCGACCCATCGTCGACGACGATCAACTCGAGGTTCGACCATCGCGATCGATGGAGTGCATCGAGGCAGCGCTCGAAATCCGAGCCCCCGTTGTGAACTGGCACGATCACGGAGAAGTATGGCGGGTTCATTCGAATGCGCAAGAAACTACTGAGCCCGTCTTTCGGGCGCAGGCAGGGACGTATGACGAGACCTAGGTCGGCGGAAGCGGTTCCCGGTCGTTCGAGCGTGGGGCAACAGACGGTGTCCGGCGCAGTCAAGATATTTCTCGCCCAGGGCCTGATGGTCCCGACCGGACTGGCCACGGTTGCATTTCTAACCCGAGCGCTGGGCCCGGAAGGCTACGGGGTATACGCGCTCGCCGTGACGCTTGTCATGACGATCGAGTGGACGATCGCTCATGCGCTATCCCGGGCCACCATCCGCCTTGTCGGCAGCAGCGAGGACTGGAAACCGATTGCGACCCGAGTGTTGCAGATCTACTTCGCCGTCAGCCTAGCGGTGGCGATCGGGCTCTGGATCTTGGCGCCGGCCGTGGCCGGTTTTCTAGGCGAACCGCGGTTGATCTCCCCTCTGCGGTTGCTCACGATTGATGTCCCTCTTTTAGTGATGGGGTTCGGCCACCAAATCATCCTGACTGGACGCGGACGATTCGGACAACGCGCGCTGGCGATCGCCGCCCGTTGGATCGCCCGGCTGGCGCTGATCGTTCTATTGGTCAGCCTGGGCCTTTCGATCAACGGCGCTATCCTCGGCACCATCGGTGCGTCGCTTGTCGAGCTCATCATCGCAATGCGCTACGACCGACCGGCATTATTCCGCCGCGTCCATGCGCCGGTACGCATGCTCTACGTTTACGCGCTTCCACTGTTTCTGTTGAGTCTCAGCTTGCGCTTCATTCAGCAGGTCGACCTGATCGCGTTCAAAGCGCTGGGTGGAGCCACAGCGATGGCCGGTATCTTCGCGGGTGCACGCAACTTGGCGCTCATGGCGGCCCTCTTCTCGATGGCCTTCTCGCCACTGCTGTTGTCCACGCTGAGTCGGCTCGTCGGCATTGGCGATCTCGAGCACGCGCGCGACATGGGTCGTGACGCGCTTCGTTTCCCGTTTCTCCTGCTACCGCTGATCGGAATCGCTGTCGGCGCATCGCTCGAGATCACTGTGTTCGCTTTGGGGATGGAATTCGAGGCCGCTGCACCACTGCTCGAGCAGCTCGTCGTCGCCGGAATCGCAATGACGTTGTTCGGGGTCTGCTCTTCGATTCTGACGGCCGCCGGCAAGCCCAACTGGACGTTCGCGTTGGTCGGTCCGTTGGTGCCGATCACTGTCGTCGGCCACTTGATCGCGGTGCCCCGGTGGGGCGCGCTCGGTGCGGCTACAATTACCGCCGTGGTGTCGGTCACGGCAGCGGTGCTGGGCGTTCTTGCGGTCGGCAGATTGTGGCGTATCTGGCCGCCCATTACGTCGATTCTTCGCGGTGTGGCGGTCGCCCTGGCGGCCTACGCGGCAGCCCGCTGGTGGGTCGCCTCGGGCTGGCTAATCGTCATCAAGCTCAGCCTGATCTCGATCGCGGTTCCGGCCCTTTTGTGGCTCATTGGCGAGTTCAACGCGAGAGAGAGACAGCTCTTGCGCTCGGTGCTGTTGCGACCTTGGGAGGACGGTCCGGGCTCGACTTTCGAAGCCCCTTAACGGCTCGCGATCGCTACCCGCGATCGGCGAAGCGATTGTACAGTCGGGCCAGCGACCACCCGACCGCCGACCCCACCAGAGCGCCGTAGCCAAAACCGATCACCGAGCCGGGCCAGGTCACCGAGTAGCCGGGGAAGTAGTTGCCCAGGAGGCCCAGCGTCGGTCCGATCTCGGGCCCACCACGAATGAGCAGCCAGACAGTGGCCAGAAAGAGCCCCAGGCCACCCAACACGCCAAATACGATCGCCATGGCACCGGCGCGCATGCGAGCCACCGCGGCTTGGACCAGTGCTCGCTCTTCGTTGGTAACACCTCGGGTCATTCGCGTTACTCCAGATTCAGCGGGTCGATTGTGCCAGCGACTTCGAGCTCACGTTCGAGAATCGTTTCTTCCCACCCAATGATCAAGTTGACCAGCCAGGCGACCCCAAAACCGACCACAAAACCGAAAACCCCGGCGCCGATCAGCCCCAGCACGGCCCCACCCCAACTGACCTCGTAACCCAGCAGATATTGGCCAACGAGCGCGAGCATCTCTGTCGAATCGTGTTCAGCACGCAGAAGCACCCAAGCCGTAGTTAGGAACAACCCGACCCCGCTCACGATGGCGACCGCCATACCGAGGGCTAGCGAGTCGTAGCGAGCGAAGGCTGCCGCCAAGACGTCCTCGAGAGTCTCCTCGTCGGCGATCGACGGCGTCAACCGACCCGCGACCGGCGCTCTCTTCTCGACCCCTACGCGCTTCTCCTCGTGATACTCATCCTCGACGTTCACTGACCACACGTCATAGTCTGCGCCGTCAATATTCCGCGCCGCATAGATCCCGGTCACCATAGAGTGATCCTGGTTGTTGTAACGATGTTGGCCGTTGCGGCCGATGAGGTGGAGGTTGGTCAACCCGTCGGTGTAGCGACGCACCGTCGCCAGCGCCTCCCCGTACTCTGAGTCGTACACCGGATACGCTTTTGGCATGCGGACCACTGTCCCGTCGATCAGAGTGTCTGGGCGGATCAACCCTAGCCGGACCATCTCGGCCTCACCCAGCTCGACGAGCTCCTCGTCGGCAGCGGACCAAAGTTCGTCCCCCTCGTTGACGAAGTACTCCAGTCCCAGCGAAGTCGTGCTCGCGTCTGGAACCATTTCTGAGCTCCAGTTCTTGAAGTTCTGGACTCGCCCGACCTTGACGTCTGGCGAGTGGATATAGATCCAGTTGTCGGGGAAGACCTCGGCATCGCGGACGATCAGAACGACGGTTAGGAAATCACGATAGCGCAGCTTTTCAGCCGCCTCGGCAACTGGTTCTGGCGCTGGGGGATCGAGTGAGCGGATGAGTCGACGAGCTGGCATGGTGGATACGAAATGATCAGCCGATACACGCTCGATCTCGCCATTTCCAAATCGAACCGTCGCTGCTTCGACTCGACCATCTTTATGGTGTAGGTCGGACACCTCGGCATCGAGATGTGTCTTCACCCCACGAGTCTCGAGCCGTTCGCTCCATCGCTCCCACATCATGCCTGGGCCGAGGCGCGGGTATTGGAACTCGTCGATCAACGTGGTGATTAACGAGCCGCCTTTCTTTCCGCCCAGGAGCGCGTGCCTGATAGCCTGAGTCAAGTTCAGGTTCTTGATACGCTGGGCGGCCCAGTCAGCGCCGATTTCGCTGCACGGAATACCCCACACCTTCTCGGTATAGGTTTCGAAGAAGATCTCGTACAGCCGGCGACCGAATCGATTCACGACCCAGTCTTCGAACGTTCGCTCGTCGCTGTTAGGAATCCCTCGTGCCCTCAAATAGCTGGCGACGATGCGGATCGATTCGATCAGCCCCAAGCCGCGCAGGGCGTTCCCGGGTCTAAGTGGATAGTCAAAGAACCGATCGCGGTAATAGATCCGAGAGAGGCGAGGTCGGACGAGGAAATCGTCCCCCATCACATCCTCCCACATTGTCTGTACTGTGTCGACCTTGGTGAAAAACCGGTGGCCGCCGATGTCGAACCGATAGCCGCGATAACTCACCGTGCGGGCGATGCCGCCGACTTGATCGTCCTTTTCGAAGATGACGGCTTCGTGTCCGAGCTCGGTAAGTTCGTGTGCGGCCGTCAGTCCACCAGGACCCGCGCCTATGACAACGACCCGCTCGCTCAACGGGAGATGAACCGGCTACCGTTCACCGGTTGAGCGAACCGCCACCGTAGAAAGGCGGTTTAACGACTTCGCCCGCGACCTCTTTCCCGCGAATCACAACGGCCAATGTTGTGCCTGCCTTGGCGTGTTCGGTTGGCAGGTAACAGGTTCCAATGCCATAACCGAGTGACGTGCTCATCGCTCCGCTGCGAACCTCAGAGATCTCGGTTCCATCCACCGCGACAGGATAACCCGTGCGCGGTATGCCGCGTTCGACGAGCCGAAAACCGACCAATCGACGTTTCGGTCCCGAGTCGGCGACCTCCTTCAGCCGATCGCGACCTATGAAATCACCCTTGTCGAGCTTGACGATCCACCCAAGTGCCGCTTCGTAGGGGTTTACCGTCTCGTCGATGTCGCTACCGTAGAGGGCGTAGCGCATCTCCAACCGCAGCGTATCGCGGGCCGCCAACCCACAGGGAAGCAAACCAACGCCTCCGCCCGCCTTCATCAACGCCTGCCACACCACCGCCGATCCCTCACGATCGAAATAGAGCTCGTAGCCTAGCTCTCCCGTATATCCCGTCCGACTCACGATCGCCGGCACGGAAGCCACCGATCCGTCGCGCTTCCAGTAGAACTCGAGCTCCTCGAGTGGGACATCGGTTACCGCGGCCATGACGCGACTTGCCTCCGGACCCTGTACGGCAAGCAGCGAGGTGTTTTCTGACTCGTCGGCGAGCGTCACGTCAGACGGAAGGTCACGGCTTATATGGGCCCAATCTTTGGCGATGTTCGAAGCGTTGACAACCATCATGTACCGGCTGTCATCGAGTCGATAGACGACGCAGTCGTCGATGATTCCACCGTCCTCATTGACCATGGCGGAGTACTGTGCCTGGTCGACGGACAACGCTGACACGTCATTGACGGTTACCCGCTGCACCGCTTCCAGCGCATCCGCGCCGCCGAAGATGAACTCCCCCATATGACTCACGTCAAAAACCCCGGCGCGCTCCCTCACCGCCCGATGCTCCTCGGTGATCGACGTGTACTGGATCGGCATCAGAAATCCCGCAAACGGCACCATCCGCGCGCCTAACTGCTCGTGGATGTCGGTGAGCCCGGTTCGTTTCAGATCTGCTTGCATTTAGAGGATGTACTTGCGAAGGTCTTTGTCTTCCACGATCTCCCCCAACCTCTTCTGTACCGCTTCCGCATCTATCGCGACCTGTTCTGCCCCGGTGTCGGGAACATCAAACAAGATGTCGTCGAGGAGACTGGTCATCACGGTGTGGAGGCGACGGGCACCGATGTTCTCCATCTGATCGTTGACCTCGGCCGCGATGCGAGCGACCTCCCGGATAGCGCCTCTGCTGAAAGACAACTGAACACCCTCCGTTTTTAGCAATGCCTCATACTGGAGTGTCAACGCGTTCTTGGGCTCGGTCAGGATGCGTTCGAAATCCCCCGCCGTCAGGCTACTCAGCTCGACCCGTATCGGGAAACGCCCCTGCATCTCGGGGATCAGGTCGCTGGGCTTCGAAACGTGAAACGCACCTGCCGCGACAAACAGGATGTGGTCGGTTCGTATGAGCCCGTACTTGGTCTGCACGTTGGATCCCTCTACGATCGGCAGCAGATCTCGCTGTACCCCTTCACGCGAGACATCGGGTGCACCGGTAATCTTTTCACCCGCGATCTTGTCGATTTCATCGAGAAAGACGATCCCCGAGTTTTCGGTCCGATAGATCGCCTCGTTCACGACTTCATCCATGTCGATCAGTTTATTGAGCTCCTCCTGGAGCAGAATCCGTCGCGCTTCGGCAACCGTCACCTTCCGGCGCTTTGTTCGCTTGGGCAGCATCTCTTCGAGCATTTCACTCACGTTGACGTCCATCTCCTCAAAACCCATCGGAGAGAGGACCTCGACGAACGGTAGCCGACTCGATGTGGTCTCGACTTCTACTTGTCGCTCTTCGAGCTTTCCGTCAGCCAGCAATCCGCGCAGCTTATCGCGAGACCGCTCCCGCTGAACACGGGGATCATCGGGGTGTGCGCCTTCCGACTCGCGCGCGATCCCGGCCGGGTCCACCAAGTAGCGGTGGCCACCGTCGGCTTCATCAACACTCCTCAAGGGGGGGAGCAGCAAGTCTAGCAGGCGCTCCTCGACACTCGATTCAGCCTGCTCGTAGACCTCGTCCTGCCAATCCTGACGAACCATGTTCACCGAGATCTCTACCAGGTCACGGATCATCGACTCGACGTCTCGGCCCACATACCCGACCTCGGTGAACTTCGACGCCTCGACCTTGATGAAAGGCGCATCAGCAAGGCGCGCCAACCGACGCGAGATCTCTGTCTTCCCGACACCAGTGGGGCCGATCATGATGATATTGTTGGGCAAGATCTCGTCGCGTAGCTCGTCCTCAACGCGTAAGCGCCGCCAGCGATTGCGAAGCGCGATCGCGACCGCACGCTTGGCATCGTCCTGGCCGACGATGTACTTGTCGAGTTCGGCGACGATCTCCCGAGGCGTCAGCGTGGAATAGGGATCTGCGTCGTCGTTGACCGCCGGTTGCGGGGGTCTGACTGTTGCGGTTCCGGTCTCGTTGCGGCCGTCATCACTCATTGTTTTCTAGCTCCAGAATCGTCAGTTCCGTATTTGTGTAGATGCAAATCTCGGCGGCGATCTGAAGCCCCCGCTCGACGATCTGCCGAGCGTTTAGCTCAGAGTCATTCGCGAGTGCACGCGCAGCAGCCAACGCGTAGGGGCCCCCCGCGCCGATAGCCAGGATGCCGTCGTCAGGTTCGATGACATCTCCGTTACCCGATACTAGCAGACTGTGCTCTTTATCACAGACCGCCAGCATCGCCTCCAGTCGCCTCAAGATCTTGTCTGAACGCCATTCCTTGGCCAGCTCGACTGTGGCTCGTGGTAGGTTGGTCGGGTAACGCTCGATCTTTTCCTCAAACTTCTCAAACAGAGTGAGTGCGTCCGCGGCGGCACCGGCAAACCCAGCCACGATCGACCCACTCTTGAGATGCCGGACCTTTGACGATCGGCTCTTCACCACCGTGTCGCCAAAAGTGATCTGGCCGTCGCCCCCAAGTGCAACGGCTCCATCCTTGCGAACGCCGAGAATCGTGGTTGCTTCCATGCGCGAGCCTCTCATGCGCGAGGGTGAGCCAAGTCGTAGGCCGTTTTTATCCGTTCGCGCGACAAATGTGTGTACAGCTGAGTAGTCGAAAGAGAAGCGTGGCCCAGGAGCTCCTTGACCGCCATGATATCGGCTCCACGATCGAGGAGATGAGTAGCGAATGAATGCCGGAGCGTATGGGTCGACACTCCCTCTCGCTCGGCAATCGTTTCCAAGGCTCTTTTTACCACGCGTTGAATCTGGCGCACCGATAGCGGGCGACCAGCCTGACCTACAAATACCGAGTCCTTCGTTTCCGCGAGTGCGTCTTCATCTAACTCACGTCGGTACTGCACAAGCGCCTCCAGAGCCCGACCAGTGATCGGCACCCGACGCTCCTTGTCACCCTTACCGATGACGCGGACCATCTTGGACCCCGTATCGATGTCCGCCCAGGTCAACCCGGCCAACTCGCTAACTCTAAGACCGGCTCCGTAGGCGACTTCCAAAAGCGCCGCCAGGCGGCGCCCAAAGAACCCCTCCACATCGGCGTACCTCTCCAGCGCCCGGTCCAAAGTGGCGGCACTCAACACCTCTGGAAGGTTACGATGCTGCCGCGGAACTCCGACTTGTTGAGCAGGGTTCATTTCCGCCCAACCTTCACGACAAGCGTGACGGAAGAAACTCCGTACAGCTGCCAGTCGCCTTGCGATCGTAGGTCGCACCAGACCGCGGTCTGCGCAGTATCCCAGGAACGCCCGCACATCCTCTGGTCTGACCGTGTTCAAATCGATGTCCGACGTGCCTAAGTGAGCAACTGAAAAAGCGGACCAATCAGCGAGATCCCGCCGGTACGCAGCGATCGTGTTCGGGCTGTACCGCCGAACGGTGCCGAGATAGTCGAGGTGGTCGGCGATGCGGGCTTCGAGCGATCCGCCCACGGTCTTCAAGCCGCCTCGACCAAGCTCGGAGCCGCGGCAACGCTCCACTGCCCCATCCGATCGATCGCCCGCGCAGCTTGCGCTCGGCGCCGCGCGCGTTTGTCCCGCACCCGATGCTCGAGTGGGGGCAGCAGTCCGAAGTTGGCGTTCATGGGCTGGAAGTTGGTTGGATCGGCGGTTTGAAGGTAGTGGGCAAGCGAACCGGCCATCGTTTCCCGGGGGGGCAACTCTGGTGAAGCCCCGCCCGCGACCCGGACCGCGTTCCAACCCGCCAGGAGCCCACTCAAGATCGACTCGACATATCCCTCAACCCCAGTCAACTGTCCAGCGAAAAAGAGCCGCGGCCACGTTTCGTTAGCGGGCCTTCCGTACGGATCCAGTGCGACCGGGTGCTGTAGGAACGTGTTGCGATGAACTTGGCCGTGGCGCAGAAACTCCGCTTGAGAGAGCGCCGGCACGACTCCAAACACCCGCTTTTGTTCGCCGTATTTCATCCGCGTCTGGCAACCAACCAGATTGTACATCGTTCCTTGGCGATTCTCGCGTCTGAGCTGCAAGACCGCGTGTGGTCGGCGAGCGGTCACGGGATCGGTCAAGCCAACCGGTTTGAACGGTCCAAAGCGGAGTGTATCGGGCCCCCGCCGAGCCATTTCTTCGATCGGCAAGCAACCCTCAAAAAACATGACATCATGTTCGAACTCTTTGAGCGGATAGAGCTCGGCGTTCAAGAGTGCGTCGATGAAAGCCGCGTACTCGGCCTCCGTCAATGGACAGTTGAGGTAGTCGTCATCGCCTTTGCCATAACGCGATGCAGCCCAATAACGGCCCGGCACGAGTGAACCCCGGGATACGATCGGACTAATGGCATCAAAGAACGCCAGATTGCCGGCACCAAGTGTGCGCTCGATCTCGCACGCCAGATTGTCTGATGTCAGCGGGCCAGTGGCAACGATCGTCAGTTGATCAAGGTCGAGGGTGGTTCTTTCCTCCCGCTCCACGCTGACCAGCGGCTCGGCTTCGATCAGCCGTGTAACCCGATCAGCGAAGCGCACGCGATCGACCCCGAGGGCCGTGCCAGCGGGCACCTTGGTCTGGAGAGCTGCGGCTAACAGTCGGCTTCCGAGCTGCTCTAACTCGGCTTTGAGAACACCATGGGCGGTCTCGACATCCAGCGATTTAAAGGAGTTCGAGCAGACGAGCTCGGCCAAGAGATCTGTCTGGTGCGCGGGGGTCGCCACCACCGGACGCATCTCGTACAGGGTAGAGGAAACACCAAACCGAGCGCACTGCAGAGCGGCTTCGGTGCCCGCTAGACCACCACCGATAATGATGACCCGCTTCAACCGCGGGTCGACCCGACCGGCTCCGTGCCTGGCGCCGGTTCCGGCACCTCGGACTTGCACTTTGGACATCTAAGCCCGGTGACGCCATCGCTATCGCGCCACGCCTCAGCCACCCCATGACCGCATTCCGGACACTTGACCGTCCGGGGTGCACCGTTCTGCGTGTAGTCGCACTCGGGGTATCGATTGCAGCCATAGAACCGTCGCGCGCCACGACCTCGACCACTACGACGTTCCGCCAGCTCGCCTTCACCGCACTGCGGGCATTTCACACCCGTCGGCAGAGACTCCGTATGTCGACACTTCGGGTACTTCGAGCACCCGATGAAGGCGCCAAAGCGCCCGGTCTTGATCGCCAACTCGCCTTCGCCGCATTTGGGACACTGACGATCGAGCTTCTCGCCAGCGGCCTGCGCCCGCTGTCGAGTGGCCAACGCCGCCTCAGGATCGTCCCCGATGTTCATCGTGAAATCGCAGTTCGGATAGTTCGCGCACCCAACAAACGGGCCCCGCCGACCCCGCTTGATGACCAACTCACCGCCATCGACCGGACACGGATCGTCCGGAGGTTCGGGACCGAGCTCGGGGATCGGTTGCGTACCGCGGCAGTCCGGATACTCGCGACACCCCCAGAACGGCCCAAAGCGGTTCCACTTGAGCCCCATCGCGCCGTGTGCCTCGTCTTTCGGACAATTAGGCGGCTCCAAGTCGTTCCAGCTGTCATCCCCGTTCCCGGCCTTCTCGGCGATCGTGGCTACGCGATCGATGTCCTCTCTGAGCGGACGCCACAGATCCTCGACCACGTCCCGCCAGGCAAGCGCGCCCTCTTCGATCTTATCGAGCTCTTCTTCCATCCCGCGCGTAAACCCGACCTCGAAAATGTCGTCGAAATGGTGCACCAGATACCTGAGCACGAAGCGCCCGAGCACAGTCGGGCGAATCCGTCGATCGTGCCGCTCTGCGTAATTGCGTTCGAACAAACGTGAAATGATGGTCGCGTATGTGCTTGGTCGTCCGATACCCTGCGCCTCGAGCTCCTTGACGAGGGTCGCCTCGCTGTAACGCGCCGGTGGCTGGGTCTCCTTCCCGTCGCTGACGACCTCGAGCGCGGTCAGGACCTCGCCTTCCTCGATCGACGGGAGCAGGACGTCGTCCCCGGCCTCGCCATGCTTGCCGGCTTGCCGGTAGGCTTCGATAAAGCCCGGAAACGTGAGCACCGAGCCTGACGCACGGAACTCCAGATCTCCATCTACGACGAAGTCAACCGTCGTCCTGTCATACCGGGCGACCTCCATCTGCGATGCCACGAAGCGCAACCATATCAATTCATAAAGTCGAGATAAGTCACGACCATCCTTCATCTTTCCGAGAGTTGCCTGTATCGCTTCCGGCGCGTGCATCGATGTCGGGCGGATCGCCTCGTGCGCGCCCTGCGCACTCGATGTGCTCTTATAATGCTTCGGTTTGTCGGGACAGAACTGAGCGCCGTAGCGCTGACCAATGAACTCTCGCACTTCGCTGAGCGCCCCCTTGGACACCCGAGTGGAGTCAGTCCGCATATACGTGATGAGCCCCGCGGTTTGACCCTCGACCTCGATGCCTTCGTATAGTCGCTGGGCCAATGACATCGTGCGACGAGCACTGAGCCCCAACCGACGCGAGGCCTCCTGCTGAAGCGTCGACGTCGTGAACGGCGGCGGCGCCGAACGCCGACGTTCTTTGCGCTCGACGCTCCCGACCTTCCACTCGTTCTGGGTCGCGCGGTCGACGACGCTGGAAGCCGCTTCTTCGGTATCGAGCGCCGGTGCGCGAAAATCCTCGTCAGCCGGCTGTCCACGCGGGATCACCGCCACGCCGGCGACCCGTTGGAGGTCAGCCTGGAAGTTGTCCGGTTCCTGATCGCCGGGGGACTGGAGCGTCGCTTTGACCCGCCAGTACGCCACCTTCTGGAAGCTCTCGATCGCCGCCTCGCGTTCGCACACCAAGCGGAGGGCGACGGTTTGGACCCGGCCGGCCGATAGCCCCGGGTAGAAGGGTGCGGTCAACAACGGACTGATCTTGTAGCCGACCAACCGATCTAGGATGCGTCGCGCCTGTTGCGCGTCGACCTTACGGCCATCGATACGCTCCGGATTCTCGATCGCGCGTTTCACCGCCGCAGGTGTGACCTCATAAAACAGGGCCCGCCGAATGTTCTCGGGAGGAATGCCGAGCTCGTCGACGATGTGCCAGGCGATCGCCTCGCCCTCACGATCGGGATCGGTCGCGACGTACACCGTCGCGGCGCCCTTGGCCGCCTTGCCGATCTGATTCAATACTTTGCGTTTGCCGCGAATCACTTTGTAGGTCGGCGCGAACCCGTTCGCCGGGTCAACACCTAGCTCCTTGGGCGGTAGGTCACGGACGTGGCCCACGGAGGCTTCCACCCGGTACTCCTTCCCCAAGTACCCACCGATCGCCCGCGCCTTGGCTGGCGACTCGACGATGACCACGTTTGGGGTGGCTGGCGGCTTCTTTTTCTTCTTCTCGGTACTCATGGCGCGCGTAATATGGCATGCGGTTCCAACCGGCGCCCACCGGGATCAAGGGGCTAAATGCCTTCGGGGCACCCGCTTCGGATGCCCCGACTGGTTCAGATCCGGTTTGGCCCCTCGGTAGCCGCGGCTCGGCACCGATTAACCGCCGCCGTCGCCGCCCCCCTCCTCAGTTGGTGGTGCCAACACCTGGCCAGTAACAACGAACTCGACACCGTTCGTTCCGGTGGCGATCGCCACCGCCGCGTTACGGCCCTCGGTTACCGCCAGCAGTCGACTCTGGGCCAGCCCATTACCATCGGTAAAGCTCGTCGACGCAGTGAGGAAGCCACCACCATCGGATATCAACCACGTGACGGCGACGCCTGAGACGGGGTTGCCAAACTCATCCATGGCTTGAACCACGAACGGGTTTGGATCACGACCCTGAAAATCGGGGCTCCCCGGCTGGTGGAGGGTATCGATGATCGCCGTCTGGTTGTTCCCGGCCACGATGATGAGCTGCGCCGGACCGAGCGCCGTGGCGGTCGCGTTGAACGTCTGGCTCGCGGTCGTCTGCGCACCAACAGGTCCAATCAGCGTTCGAGCTGTTACCGAGTGCGGGCCCGGCGCGGTCCCCAACCTCAAGTAGGCGCGAGCCATGCCACCACCGTCGGTGTTGACCGTCACCTCGCCAGCCGACGGCCCGTCGGGCGCGACCATGACCGCGGCCGACGCTCCCTGCGACTGCTCCAGCGTGAACGTCACCGTATGACCACCGACGGGGAATCCATCCGGGCTATCGACCCGCACCACAAGCGGTAACGGGAGCTCACTCCCGGCTGCGCCGGATTGGTTGTCGCCGCTCACGCGCGTCATCGCAGCGGCTTCCGCTGGGTCACTGAGCACCTGGATCGTGAACTGAACTCGGCCGACCCCACCTGGCCGCTCCGACCGCGCCTCGATGATCGCCATCCCAGCCAGCGCCGGACGGAAAGTCACCTCCGTGAACCCCTGGTCATCGGTCAACGTGCTATCCGAAGAGAACGCCCCACTGCCGGCGAGCAGCGTGTATCGAACCACAGCTGACCTGATCGGGCGGCCCTCCGCGTCGAGCACGCGAACGCGAAGCGACGTGTCGAACAACGAGCCGAGCTGAGCGAGAAGTTGCTCACCACCGACTGCGACCACTCTCGGTTCACCGCTCGCTGCCGGCGGCCCACCGTCCAGCAATGCCTCGTCGCAGGCTACGAACATGGCGAACGCGACCGCCAGAGCAAGCCAAAGGGGAAACCATCGCGTCGATCGCTCCCCGCTAACCATTTGTTCCCCGAAGGTCAGACGAGAGACGGTATGGCTGGTACATGCCGCTGGCGCAAAGCGGCATGTAGACCTGAACTGCAGCGCTTTCCACAGTGGTAAAGACCGGGACCCCTCGGTAGTTGCCGACCTTTACGAGACTGAGTGGATCGACCCGGTGAGGGGCGCCAAACTCGGTCCACCGATCGCCGTTGTGGATGATTACCCGGTCGCTCCGATACCACGACTGATCTTCCAAACACACCTGGCTGATCACATCCGGGTCGGGACGCTCCACTGGGACGACGTACGGAGTCACAAAGATCAGCAAGTCACGCTTCTCGTCGCGCCTGCGCTCCGTACGGAACAGGGCACCAAGCAGCGGTATGTCCTTGAGCACCGGCACACCGCTGCGCACACTCGAGTAATCCTGCACCGTAAGACCACCGATGACAGCCGTCTCGCCGTCGTCCACCAAGATCTGCGAGGTCGCTCGCTGGGTGTTGAACGTCACGCCGATCTCCGGGTCGGCGACCGCAACACCCGAACGCTCGGCCATAAGCTGCATCAGCACCTTGCCGTTGGAGGTGATATGCGGTGTGACCCGAAGGATGATACCGGTCTCGATGAGCTCGACGCTGGCCGTGGCCTCTGGTGTATCTGCGCCTACGTCGAGGACGCGGATGGGTGTACGCTCCCCCACGAAGACTTCGGCCGGCAGGTTGTTGAGCACGGTCGTCTGCGGCTCAGCCTGAATATCCGCCATCTCCCGTTGCTCAAGCGCCTGCAGCAAGCCGCCGATATTGAGCCCAGAGGCCAGCGTTCCGATCGACAGATCGAGGAACGGATCGGCCAGCGTCCCCTCTGTATTTGCAAGCACGTGTGTGTCGACTGTCGGGTCGCGCAGGTTTTCGACGCGCCACTTCACACCCATCTCGCGCAGGTCGACTTTGTTGACGAACACGATCTTGGCCTTGATCGTGACCTGCGGGGTCTGGACATCGAGCTGTCCAACGATGTCCACGATCTTTTCGACACGATCAGGAACATCGGTAATCACCAACGAGTTCGTCTTGGCGTCGGCCTGGATGCTCCCGCGCTCCGATTTGAGCGGATCGACGACCAGAGCAACGTCACTCGCGGTGATGAAGTTGAGGCGCGAGATCACCGTCTTGAGGTCGACCAAGGCCTCGGTCGTGCGCAGATTCTCCACCGTATCAACGCGGATAATGTCGTTCTCGAGCCGGACCTCGAGGCCGTTTGCGTGCATGAGTGTGACTAGTGCCTCATCCCACGGCTGATCGCGAATGTCGGCCGTTACCAAGACGTTCCTCACGCCCGATCCGGCGACGATCGACCGTCCGCCTATCTCTCCAAACGCCCGGATCACCGTGCTGATCTCGGTGTTCTGGAAGGCGAGCGTAACGCGCTCGCCGTTGATCCCTGACAGACCGAGTTCACCCCTTGGCTGGAACGGGTCGCCGATGGGTGTCGCGTTCTGAGCGATCACCGCCCCCGATCGCGGTTGGGTCTGATCGTCGACCCTATCCGTGACGTAGGCCGAGAACGGCGCGCCGGGGTTTTCAAACGTCACGATCACGTCCGCTCCCTGCTGATAGATCGCGTACGACGTTACGCCATCCAGCGCGATATCGAACCGCACGCGATCTGGCGCCGGCGCACTGGTCACCACGTAGCGAATGCCCCCGCGGTAGATATCGTCATACTCCTTCAACGGGATCATCGCACGGGCACCCACGAGCTCGACCGTCAGCTTCGGTGGTAGCGGCTCGAATTCGTCTCGGTACTGAACCGGTCCTGCCGAGTGAATCACGATGCGCGTGGCGCTACCGTCATAAATCACTCGGAATCCGACCACGTCGGTAGCCTGATTGCGTTCGACGGCGGTCCCAGCGGTCCGAGGACCGATGAGCCCTGCCGCAATCAGCGCGATAAAGACGACAGCACGGTACGTCATACGCACGATCACTGCGCCCCTCCCGGTCGCACCGCATTCAACGCTCGATCGCTATCCGTTCGGTCGAGTCGCAGTGACTCCAGCCGCACTGACCCGTAATCGTCGACTTCGAAGTCGGCCGACTCGGAGTGGATCGCCAGTAGCCGAGCATTACCGATCTTCTCGCCCACCCGCGCGAAGTGCCCGCGCCGCATCGGGTCCTCAAGAACGACCAGGCTGTTGCCCGGTGCGCCGAGGAAGATGCCGGTCAATCTGAGCGTCTCGAATCGCGGACCCTCGCCCGGATCGGCACCCGACGTAAGCGGAACGAACGGGTCGCGGCGACCGTCGTCGTGATAGCTCGCCGGTTCGACGCGCACCACGTCAAGCCCTTCCGGCGCGGTCGCTTCCTGACTGATCACCGCTCGCGGCGCGATCACCAGCAGAGCCCACACGAGGAGACTCGCCCGGATCACGTTTGATCCTCTCTGTCTATCGGCCGTGCGAACGCCGACAAAACGATCGTTGCCACGACCTCGTGCTTTGGCTCCTCAAACGCTCTAGCTGGGGGAACGAGAACCCCCTCCAGTGAGACGATCATCGGCCGCACCATGCGGGGAAGATTGACGATTGCGGCCATGAATCGGCCGACCTCGTGGTACCGACCTTGGACCTGTAGATCGTACGGGAACTCGATCAGATCCTCTCCGGCCCGCGCATCGAGCGGTGTGAATTGAACGATCTCGACGTGCTCGGTGAGCGCCGCCGAAGACACCTGGGCGAGCAACAAAGGAACCTCGGCCGCGCTGGGCAAGAGCTCGTCGTACGCCGCCATCGCGATTCGGTAGTCGGACTCACGCCGTTTCAAATCGGCTACGCGTTGCGGCTGCGTCACCGCGCGGGCTTGGCGATTGGTTTGCTCGATCAGGCTCAGGTGCTGTTCGGCTGCCATCCGGTCCGACCGCAGCGGAGACCATTCGTACTGGTAGAACAGCACTGCAGCGCCGATGATCAACAGCACCGTTACGGCCGTTTTTTGCTGCCCGGGGTCGTCGAGTCCGAACATCAGTTGACCGTGAACCCGAGTTCGTCCAGAAAGATGGGGCCCAGATCGAACAGGCGTCCCGAACCGAGCGTCAGACCGCCCGATATGAACGAAACGATGCTGCCCTGGTAGATCAGAGTCACGGCAGCATCGCCAAAGAAAAGTGGCGGCGGAAGATCGAGCGGATTCTCGGGGCCCATAGGTTGCTGGTCTCCGCCGCTGTTGTTGTTGTTTTGCTCGTTTTCGTCCTCAAAACCTGGAAACACGAGCGCGGTCGCCACCCCATCCTCCCCCGAAACACCGATCACGTCCGGGCCACGATAGGGTCGCTCAGAATCCGGATCCGCCTCAACCACCATCCGAACTCCCGCCACCGGTACCTGGTTCGTGCGCGAAGCAAAGAACTGAGCACGGACGACAGCCTGATTGGAAGAGTTCTGGATCTCGTCCAAGTCATTCAGGTCACAGTTCGGAACCGCGATTGGCAAGACACCCAGTAACAGCGCGGTCAGCGAGTTCCTCATCCGATTCTGCATGTCAATCATCCTCCGGCTGCGGCGGCGCGATCACCACCGGCTCGTAGTCCTCAAAGCTCGCTACGAGCGTGAACTCCTGGATCCGAAACGAGTCGCGATCAGCACGCGACACCCCAACCAAATCGACATCATCGAGCGTCGAAGAAGCTTCCAAACCGCGCATGTATTCGGTCACCGCCGCGGCCGCGAAGGTCGCGCCTTCGATGCGGATTTGATTGGGCTGTAGCTCAGCCCGGTCGATCCGCTCCAGCCATGTGTACGGAGGCAATGACGCTGAAACCGTCTCCATCAACGCCGGCCAGTAATCCCGTCCGTGTACAACGCCTTCCAAGCGCTCAAGCCGCAACGCCAGCTGCCGCTGCGCGTCCTCCATTGCACGAACGTTCACGAACACTTCGTGCAGCCGTATCGAGTCTGACTGAGCTTCCACGATCGCCGCTCGCGCTTGGGTCATCGCTCGCCGTTCTCCGGAGTACAGCAGCACCGCTGTCAGCAACAGCGCCACGCCGATTCCAACGGCGACTAGCGAAGGTGATTGGGGTACCCAATCGAACCGCAACTCGGGAATGCTCGGTCGACCGCCGATGTGCGTCTTGGGGCCCTCGGGGGCGGGGACAAGATTGATGCGTATCATAAGCGCTACTCGGAATCGCCTCTCAGCCCGAGCCCGATCGGAACCGCCAGCGTGGCGCGGTCCCTGGGCTCGATTGCGCTAGCCATCACGCTGGCGTCTTTCTCGAGGGTCCGGAATGGATCGAGATAGTCGACCGGCACCTGCAGGCTGTCGCTCAACGCGGAGCGCAGCCCGGGAATCCCAGCCCCCTCGCCGGACAGCACGACCTCGGTGAGGTCTTTGTCTTCCTCGCTGGTCGAAAGAAAACCGCGGGCGCGTTCAACTGGCACAACAACGGTCGCCATTGCAGCGTCCAGAGCCTGACGCGCGTCGGGACTTAGTTCGTGCCCTCCGCGCAGCAGATCCTCGGCCTCTTCAGACGTGATGCCCAGCGACGCCACGAGCGCCTCGATGAACTGCCGCTTGCCGTCACTGGTGTCACGTGTGAGGATCGGCCGACCGGCCTCGACGAGACTGATATTCGTGACCTCGTAGCCGACGTTTACCAGGCAATACACACCGCTGCCGGCGGTCTCGTAGTTGTGTTCGAACGCCGTCTGAACCGCGAACGCATCGATGTCGATCACGCCAGTACGAAAGCCGCTCTCCTCGAACAATCGGACCCGCGTTTCTACCAACTTCTTCTTGGCAGCCACGATCAACACCTCCATCTGGAGGCCGTCGCCGTCGGGATCGAGGATCTCGAAGTCGAGACTCACATTGTCCATATCGAACGGCACGTGTTGCTCGGCCTCCCACCGGATGACCTGACGAGCTTCTTGCTCCCGCATGCGGTCCATCTTGACGCGCTTCACGATGACATTACGGCCCGACACGGAGGTGACTGCCACACGCTCCTTGAGGCCAAGTCGCTCTCGGAGCGCCCTTAGCGACTGGACCACGAGGTGGTAGTCCATCACGTCACCAGCCACGATCGCTCCCGGCTCGAGCGGCTCACGCTCTAGCGTCAACACCCGGGCACGGGGGCCGTCGTTCTCGATAGCTGCCACGGTGATCTGCCTCGAACCGAGGTCGATCGCCAAGCAGCCTCGCGATCGCCGAAGAATCATCGAACCCTCTGGTCGGGGTACCCATGGGGCCTCCGACCTGGCCTAGAGTCTCGATAACGCCCGGAAAGCCCTTTTCGGGGCCTTGCGGTCGCACCACAAAAACAGTCAAATGCGTGGCCTCAGCCACGCTTCGCTAGCGGATAGGGCGGGTTTTCAGCGGTATTGCCATGCAACTCCGGTGCCAGCCCCGAAGGCTCGCTCGGGCGACCCGAGGCCATCTGGCGATACGCCATGCACATACCAGGTTGTGGCGGATTGCCGTCGAACGGGCGATCGGGCCGCCAAACCAGATTGTGTGTCTCGATACAGCCCCAAACGGCGCTTTTCGTTGGCGTTTATGGCGGAAAGCGGCGCGGTATTTGCGACCTCGATCGACGAGCCTGAAATGAAGCCTGATCGACGACCCCGCAGAGTGCACGCGAACCCACCTGGATCGAACAGCCGGCGGGTGGGTCGTCGTGGCGTGACGCTCGCCGAAGCGGTCGTCGTCATCACCTTGATCGGCTTGCTCGCGGGTTTCTCGATTCCGCGCTTCCTCGAGCCCACGCCGGCCTCTATCGTCACCGAAGAAGCGGACCTGCTCGCGTGGACCGTGCGTCTGGCACGTTACCGAGCGATCACGCTCGGCCAACGGATATACGTCGAGTTCGAGCCCAACGGCACGAGGAACAGTTACACCGCATACATCTCGACCACCGACCCACCGCTACCCACGGCAGGCGGAGTGGCCAAGACGCGGATCCCGTTCCCTGACATCGTTGGCGGCATGTCCGGGCGCGCGTTGCCCGATCGACTGACGTTCGAGTCGCCGGAACACGGGATCACGCCACCAGCGGCAACAGGAATAGACCTGCTCGACAAAGGAGTGGGCTTCGATTCTCGTGGTCGGGCGTTCTGGCTCGGCGCGAGCGATGTCGGTCTCGGATTCGTCGTCGTTCGCCATCAAATGAGCAACGACGTTCGGGCGGTCACCGTGGCTCGGCAGGGCGAGGTGCGTGTGTGGAGATTAAACCAGTACGGCTGGCAGTAGTTCGATAGCGCGCTAACGCGCTGACCACGACAATCGACGCGGTCCTCCCAACCCTCCCGTCGAGGTCTGAATCGCGGTACACGAGTATTGAATAAGCGTTTTGCCGGTAGCCACGTTGCGGCCGTCGTCGACCCGTCGCAGCATGACCACCGAACCGAAGATCTTGGTCTTGCCGGTCAACTTATCGATCCGATCGGCGATCACGATACCATTGAAAGTGCCCTTGTTGATATTCCCGAGCGTGGCCGGTGCGTACTGGGGATCGGCGGCCTTGACCGGGTCGTAGAGAGGATGACTCGGATCGTGCTCGCGCGGATCGTAGAGCGGGTTGTGGACGATGAGCACGCCCGACCCGTCGATATCGCCCGAGCCAGCTCCATTGGAACCGAAGTCATCGGTGACGTAGGTGACACCGGACAGTGTATCGGGAGGATCGGCGTCAAACTCCTGCCCGGTCTGCTGGTAGCCATCCAACGCTCCAGGGTCGAGCCCCAGGACCTCCTCAGGCGTGTTGAACGCGGTCGCCGGGTCGTGTCCGACATACGGCGGAACGCTATCCGCGTAGGCCTCGTCGCCCTCGAACTCGACCGAGCCACCGCTATCGACATCGTGGTCCGGATCGGTCAGGACGACGGCCGGCTTGTCGCCGCCGCAGGAGTCATCGTCCGACGCATCGACTCCGGAGATCGTGACGTTGCCCCGAACCTTCATCCCCGAGCTGGACGTGAACGGCGCGGCGGCTTGAAACGTCCCACCCCCCACGCTCACCCGCAGCTCCTCAGAGGATTGGTAAGGTCCCCGGGTCGCCAACGAGCTCAATATCCAGACCGGCTGCCCATCATCGTCGGTGTTGTATCCCACCGCAGAGCTCCACGACACCGGCAGCTGGCCAGCCCCGAAATCGAATGAATCGCGGGTGATCTCGACGCCGTAGTCGTAGCCACCGATCGAACCTACTACCGGCCATCCATCCTCTGGTCCACTTACGCCGAAGTGTGCTACGGCGTGCTCGAGTCCGCCATTGGCTGCGGCGCTGGCGCGGTTCGAGAGGTTGTAGAGCGCGGCGACCCGTACCTCGGTCGACGTCAGGATCGCGGCCGCGCTTCCGACCAAGGACAGCGCGACTAGCAGTGCGAGTACGGCTGGCAGCGCGAATCCCGCGTGGCCGAGTCTGCTCGCCGTCTGAGGCCGCCTGTGTGTCATTCGTAGATAGCGTTCCGGACCGCAACCTGGGTCCGCAGCGCCCCTGGCATTGTGCCTTCGGGCATGAGATAGGTCATCGACACCGCAACCAACTCGATGCTCTCCACCGTTTGAGCTGTCGTTCCGTCGGAATCTGCGAAATACCCGAACGACAGGTCGGCCACGCCGTCCATCACCTCGATGTCCACCGCTTGCTCACGCCGAATCAGCGCCCCCGGATCGGCTTGGAAGAAGTACAAAACGTCCTCGGCTTCATCGTTGAGGTCACCATCGGCATTCAGGTCAGCCGTCCATCCAAAGCTGTCGGCCGTCCAGTGCGTGATCGTCGCGCCCGTGATCCCACGCGGGTCGTAGCCGGCGTTTCTGGCCTCCCGAATCAGCATGTCGAATCCAGCGCGGGCGTTCTGTTCCGAGCGTACACCGTCGTTCTGGGCGACGTAAGCCTGGTGCTGGGCGACAAACTGGTTGAGTGCCGCGAGACCCAGAATTGCGATTATGACTAACGCGACCAGGAGCTCGATTAGAGTGAAGCCGGCGTTGGACCCGAGATTCGTCCTCAATCGCGACTCCTCATAGTGGCTGTCTGCACGGTGAACGTCTCGTCCCGCTCGCTCCACTCCGCCGCGATCTCGATCGTCGCCACGTTCTCCACCGGAACGTCGTTGGCCACCGTCCACGTTCGCGTGAAAATGACATCGCCAACCGAGGTTTGATCTGCCCCGCCCTCGATGGAGGCAAACGGCGTCGATTGGAACTCCTCGACTTTTTCGTACAGCAGTTGGTCGGCACGTGTGCGATTGCTCGCGCTGCGGTTGGCGTGGATCACCGTCAGCAGCAGACCGGAGACCCCGAGAATCCCAATCACGAAGATCACCAGCGCCACGGCGAACTCGACGATCGTGAAGCCGTCGTTCGAGCGTGCTCGTCCGAGCCTTGGCGTTCTCACGGGGTGGGCCCCTCCCACCGGACGAGACCGCTCGCGAGGATGCTGACGCGTTGATAAGCCCGCCCGTCATCCAGCGCGATCGCCGTCGGGCCTTCGACCCGACCGTGGGGCTTGAACACGATCTCACCGCTATCACCGCCCCCGATCGTCATCGCGACCCGATCGGGCAAGCTGACCGTTCGAAACGCGGTCCAACCCGCGCCGTTGTCGTACTGAACTTGATAAGTGTTTCCAGCCGAAACCGAGAACCGGTAATCGCGTTGTTCAGCGGTGGCCCGGCTGCGCGCTTCGACCAAGGCGGAGTGCGCGCGGCGAGCCTCCCGGACTACGTCATACGGTGAGGAGGAGGGGGCCAGGCTGGGGATCGCGACGGCCGCGAGGATCCCGATCAGAGCCACGATCGTGAGCGTTTCGACCAGCGTTATACCGGTTTCGCGCTTCACGACTTGGCCTTGGAGTGTCTTCCCACCTGAAAGATGCATCGATCCCGAGCCTAGGTTGACGACTTAAATGCGATCCCGCGCTATGGAAGATGCAAACTCCGTTCCGATGCTCGCTCATGGGCTCCAAATCTGTTCAATTGAAGGAGTTACGACCCGTGGTGGGGGTGTTTGGACGGTCACCGGACCTCCTGCCAAGCCGAAATCCGCAAGCTTCCCCCAGCATCGGACGAGATCCACGCCTCGACCCGCCGCTCGGCTGACCCCTGGACACCGGTCGCCACCACCCTGAAACCACCCGCAGCGGGTTCCCATCGTGCCTGGTACGTCGCCGACCCGATGGTGCCGCGGATGCTGTCGGGCGTCGTGGCACGGGCGGGTTGTCGTGCCACCGCTGCCAACGCTTCGGCAAGCCCAGCCTCGGCACCACCGAGGGCGGCGGCGAAATCTCGGTGATGAATGGCAAGCTTGAGATCTAGCACGGCGGTTACAAAGGCCGCCGTAGATAGGGCACCAAGGATAATCAGTGCCCATAACACCACGGGCAATGCGGTGCCGGCTCGTCGAGGGTTCACGGCGCTGGGCTGTTCCGACGCGCCACGCGCCACCCGACGACCACATCTGGATCGTGCCGCGGCGAAGCCAGCCGCGCACGTACCTCGAAGAGTCGAATCGCAGCTGGATCGGGCACCGCGCCAAGCTCGGCACCCAGACCATCGAAGTACCGGAAGCTGGCCGAATCAGGCCATGCGGCGGGCAACCGAGGGCCTCCGTTGACGCCCCGTTTCCACGTTCCCGGCCCGACCGCATACGCGATCCGCTCACTGGGGTTGCCAGCGGTTGGTATGACCGCACCGCTGGCGTTCCAGTCACCGGAAAACTCCAGCGTCTCGGCCCGTGCGCGGCTGATCCCGGCGCCCGCCATCGACGTCGGGTCGTAACCCGCTCCGCGCAGTTCCACCGTCAAGAGCGTCGCCGCGGATCGCGTCTCCTGCCAAGCACGTTGGGATTCGAGCAAATCGGCGACGATCCGGTTACCGGTCCAACAAAGCGAGATCGCCGCTCCGGTCACAAACAAACCCACGGTCGCCGCCACCAACAGCTCGATCTCGGTAAGACCCGCCCGCTTGAGGCGCGGCAGCATCAACATCCTGCCACCGACTCACGAAAACGGCGGGTTACGAGATTCGCGGTCGCCGGTGCTCTAGCCCCGGCCACGACTCGCACGCGAGCCTCGCTCAAACAGGGTGCCAACACCACCACACTCCACTCTACGGTGCCGGTCACCGATCCCCACGCCACCGGTGCGGCGCCAAATCCCTCTCCGGCTGACCACGGAGCGGCGCGCCAAGCTTCGATCCACGACTCCGCTGCGCTCAGCGCGAGCGCCGATTTGAGCGCGCGTTCGCGGGCCCCGTACGCGTGAGTCGTGCTGCCGGCGAGTGCCAACCCGCCAACCGTGAGCAACACCAGCGCCACCGCCACTTCGACAAGCGTCCACCCGCCCGAACCACTCATCGATCCTCGATCGCACCAGAGGGCAGCACGCGAAGCCCGTACCAGCGTCCATCCGGGTCGCGTCGCACACCGATCCATGTGGTGCTGTACAGATTGCTCGTGCCGCGCGGACTGAAGAGGATCTCTTGTCGATGTGCGGTCGTCTTCAACGCCAACCCCGTTCGTAGCTCGCGACGCCGCAAAACCCGTCGATCGACATCCTCGACCTGGTACGCTGAAACGACCGTGTCGAGCACGACCCTTACCGTCGCCCCATCTAGGATGGCGTGCTGACGCGCTCCGGTGACGTCGCTGCGAAACGTGTTGGCCGCGACATACGCTCCCAGCCGGCGCTCGACGCGAAACACGGCTGGTATAGCGAGCGAAAGCAATATCGCCGCGACGATCGAAGCCGCGACGAACTCGAGAACGGTGACGCCAAGCCGGCTGCGAGTGACCATCGACAGGGCGCCTACGCAAAACGAGGACCGGTGCCTATTCCCTGCGGGGTGGAGGGTCTGGGACACGAGAGAATTGGGCCGGAGTGTCGACAGCCCGACGTTTCAACGCGGGATCGCCCCAGACAGCCAAAAAACAAAAACGACGCAAGAGCCCAAGCTCTCGCGCCGCTTCCGTGGCCCGAAACTGACTGTTAGACGACTACGGCGCGGCGACGCAGGCGCTGATCACGCCGACGCTCGAATCCACGCACCAGTCGTTGCTGCTCGAAGCGTGCTGCGCCGACATCGTGTAACCGGTCGCATCGCCCGAGTCGACATCCAGCGTCACACCCTGCGACGAAGTCTGGTTCAGATCGGCCGCGTCGGCGGCGTACGTCTGGTTTTCAGCGAAATACACTTCTTGCGACGTCATGGCGTTCCTCAGGTCGCTCTTGGCTGCCGCGTCAAACGCCTTCTCCTTGGTGCTGGCGAAGCGCGGGATCGCGATAGCGGCCAAGATGCCGATAATCACCACGACGATCAGCAGCTCGATTAGGGTGAAACCCTTGGTGTTCCGAATCCTCATGTTCCTACGACTCCTTTTGCCTAGCAGCTCGTGTCAACTTTCCAACGGTTCTGCTCCGTTGCTCTGCGGGGTCACCATCCCACTTCGCAAGACGGGTGCCAGACCGACAACGAGCCTGCTTGGTAGATCGTAACGTATTGTTGCATAACGCTTTATGACAACGAAATGAGGGTGGAAAAGGGGTTCCTAGATCGGTTTCTCGACCCACCCGGCGGTGCGGCTGTCTTGCAGATTGCGACCGATCGCTTACGACGCGATCTGAATCCCGTAGCGATCGATCTTGCGGTACAGCGTAGACGGGTCAATACCCAGTATCTCCGCTGCGCGCGCTTTGTTCCCTTCGGTCTTGGCGAGTACCCACTGGATATACGCCTGCTCGATCGTTTCCATCGTCGGGGTGGGGACGGGCGAATCCGACACCAGTGGCTGTTCGGGCTTCTCCCTGATCTTCTCGGGCAAGTCCGGGAGGTCGATCGTGCGGCCGGGCTGATCACCGCCGCTCCAACCGGCGAGCACGAGCAGTCGCTCGACGACGTTCTCGAGCTCGCGGACGTTCCCCGGCCAGTCGTAGGCGCAAAGCGCCTCCCAGGAGCGTTTGGTGAAGATCTTGTCCTGAGAGCGGTTTCCACCAGGCAGCGAATCCGGGAACCCGGCGCGTGTCAGCACGTGATCGAGCAGGTCGGGGATGTCCTCCGGCCGCCCCCGCAGCGGTGGAATCGTGATCGGGATGACGTTTAGCCGATAGAAGAGGTCCTGACGGAATTCTTCGCGCTCGACCTCTTTTTCCAAATCTTTATTGGTGGCCGCCAAGATCCGCACGTCAACCGGGACCGCTTCGGTCGCCCCGACGGGTATGATCTCCCGTTCCTGAAGCACGCGCAGGAGCTTGACCTGAATCGCTGGGCTCGTATCAGCGATCTCGTCCAGAAACAGAGTTCCACCAGCCGCGACTGTGAACAACCCTTCCTTGTCTCGGATGGCGCCCGTGAAGGAGCCCTTGACGTGGCCAAATAGTTCCGATTCCAACAATGACTCGGGGAGCGCTCCGCAGTTGATGGGCACGAAGGGCCCCTTGCCACGACTCGAGTGATCGTGGATGTACCGCGCGAACAGCTCCTTACCGGTGCCGCTCTCCCCCATCAGCAGCACGGTGCTCTCTGCCGGCGCGACTTGGGTGGCGATCTCGAGCACTCGTTGGAAGGCGATGCTTTGACCCACTGGTTCGACCTCTGCCTCACTCCCGGCTCGCCGTGCCAACGCTTGATTCTCGCGAGAGAGCTTGACGTTCCGCTCCTCCAGTGCGTGCATCTCGATCGCCTGGCGCGCGTTCAGAATCAACTCCTGGTTCTTGTACGGCTTTCTCAAGTACCGGAACGCGCCTTCGTTGCAGGCCTGCATGGCGAAATCCTCGTCACCCTGGGCAGTGATCAAGATCACTTTGGCGAGCGGATCCTGAGATCGAGCCTGCTTCAGGACCGCTATGCCATCGCGCCCTGGCAGGCGGAGATCGGTCACCACGAGATCGATGGGGCCGTTCTCTTCGAGCCATCCGACAGCCTCGTCACCGGTTCCGGTGGCGGTCACCTCGAAACCGTTGCGCTCGAACAGCACCGAGAGCGCTTCGAGCACGCTTGGCTCGTCATCGACCAGGAGCACGCGTGGGGATCTGGACTTTTTCATCTTGCGCTTCGCCGTTTCATCACGCGGGTTGTAAGAGATTCGGGGGGCTCACCAATATACCGCGGCCGGGCATCCAACGCCTACGAACTGCGAGGCAGCGCGACTCGAAATCTCGACCCGCGGCCGCGATCGCTATCGGCCCAAACCATTCCCCCGTGTAGCTCTACGATTCGGTGTACGATTGCAAGACCCATTCCGAAACCCGTCTGGCGGGTGGTAAAGAAAGGATCGAAGACCCGGTCTTTCACCTCGGGATCGATCCCCGGGCCGTTGTCGCGCACCTCCAGCGCCACGAAGGGCCCGGCGCCCTCCAGCTCTGGGAGCATCGCGTCGCCGCCAACTCGCACTTCAACCTGCGGGTCAGCCACGCCGTCGACCGCCGCCCTGGCATTGCTCAGCAGGTTGAGGCAAACCTGTTTGATCAGATTGTGATCGCCCTCGATCCGGTGGGGCGCCCCGGGTCGCACAAACACCGTTCGCGGACCGCTGTCTCCGGCTGCCATGCGATCCACCTCGATCGCGTCCTCGACCACCGCCACGACATCCACCGGTTCGAGTTTTCGGATCCTAACGCCAGAGAACTCCTTGAAATCATCGATTAGCGCGGTTAGCCGGTCGGTTTCACGAATCGTGAGGTTGATCAGCCGCGACTCATCGCGCTCACCGGCGCTGCCGCCAGCGCCCAATAGCTCGACAGCTGATCGGATCGCCGCCAGTGGGTTCTGAATCTCGTGTGCCAATCCAGCCGAGAGCTCGTTTACCGCGCGCAATCGATCCGCCTGCCGCGCGAGCTCCTCGAGACGCTTCACGTTCTCAACATCCCTGACGATCGCCGCCGCTCCGCGCCTCCCGCCGCGTGGATCGTACAGTACAGTGGTAGTCACACCAACCGCTCGAGAATCGCCCTCCTCGTCGGCAAAGCTCAACTCTGTGTACTCGACCTCGCGCTCAGAGCGCAGCGTACCCAGCAGCAACCGATAGAGGGTCGCCAGGCCGGATTTCTCTGTTCGTTCTGGTACCGTCCCGCCCAGCGGAATGCCCTTGATTCCGAGTTGCGCGCGGGCCGTAGAGTTTATGAAATCGATCTCTTCACGGTCATTGATCGACAGCACGCCACTCTCGATCGTATTGAGCAGGTTTTCGACGTCAAGCGGGGATCGAGCGAGCTGCATTTCCAGCTCCATCAACCGATCGCGCTGCGCCAGCATCCGTCGTCCGACGATCCCGCTCGCCACACCGACGACTAGGAATACGATAACCGACAAAGCGAGGCTCCACAGGATCGTAGTCACCTGTCCGGAGATGTTCGGCAGTACGACCGCCCCCGATTCTGCACCCAGCTGGGGGGCGATCTGCCAATAAGCAGTGGCCAAGTACACAATCACCACGGTCACCGCGGTCACCATGGCACCACGAAGACCGAGCAGCAAACCAGCCGCCGCCACGAGCAGGATGTAAAACAGCGCGAACTCGCTCCCGACCCCACCGGTCAGGAGAACCGCGATGGTAATCAGTGACAGATCGTGAATGACCTGGGCGCCCAGGAAACGGGAGCCTGGCTGGTGGCTCTTGCCGTAAATCCAGGAAGCCAGGGTGAAAACGGTTGGTACACCCACGATCAGGAGGACCAGCGGGGTAGATGACGGCTCGGCAACGGTTGTCGTGCGAACGACCGTAGCCGCCAGCGCCAACGCGTACGCCACCGCCAGTCGGGCCGCATAGACCCCAGAGAGGAGACTGCGCTCGTCGAGCGTGCGAAGGGAACTTTGGAGGGTTTGGGCCATGAGCTGTAAACATGACCCTTCAAGGTCTATGCCGACACCCCACCCCCAGGAGGCGCCTGCCGAGCTAGGCCAGCACTCCGCGGAAGCGTCGCGAATCGATGGTATAACCAGGGAAGACGCGATCCGTGTTGCGGGCACCTAGATGACGGACAACGACCTCACCGAAAACGTCGCGGAAGTCGGTCGTGATCGCCAAATCGCGCCGCTCGTAGAGCTGGCCGGCTTCGAGCCCGGGCCACGTGCCGAACACGCTACCGCCGGACACGGCGCCACCGAGGATCAGCATGCAATTGCCGTGGCCGTGATCGGTGCCGCCGCTGCCGTTTTCGGCCACCGTGCGACCAAACTCAGACATCGTGATCACCACCACGTCGTCCATACGCTCGTCCAGATCTCCGTAGAGAGCCGCGATCCCAGCTGCGAGCTCGCGTAGCCGGTTGGCCAGCTGGCCTCTCGACCCACCCTGAGCCAAGTGAGTGTCCCAACCCCCGAGATCGGCGAACGCCACCTCGAGACCGACATCGGCTTTGACGAGTTGAGCGATCTGTTGAAGTGAACGGCCAAACGGCGTGCGCGGGTACTCCACGCCATCCCGCGGTGAGTAGCGCGTCGGATCGGCCTGGCGCAGGAGCTCGATCGCATCAAACGACTGATCCGCGGCACCGCTCACGACATCGCCCGATGAGCCGCGGTACAATTCCGAGAACGTCGTCTCGAGCGATCGGTCCCTCCCCCCCGCCACCCCAAACCGCTGCAGATCGGGGATGGCCAACGTCGGGTAGGCGCCACGCAGTGCCAACGGTAGCTCCGGGGCGATGGCGATACCGCGCAAGAGATCACTCGCCAGGCCTGCCTGCCCCGCGGCATGGTCGGCAGCGTGGGCGTTGCCACCGGCCAACGTGCGGCCGTCACATTCGACGCATCGATTCTCAGCAAGCAACCGGTTCAACCACCCGTCACGCGTCGTCTTGACCCCCGGTGCGGCCGTCTCCATGAAGTCTTGGGCTTCAAAGTGAGAACGCGTCGGGTGCGGTGATCCGCAGGCGTGAACCACCGCCAGCTCACCCCGCCGCCAGAACGGCAGAACCGGCTCAAGAGACGGATGGAGCCCAAAGAAGCCGTCCAGATCGAGCGCACCCTCTTCCGCGCTGGCGCGTGGTGGATCGATCGCGATTGATCGCCGCACTCGGTAATACGCTTTCTCGCCAAATGGCACGACCATGTTGAGCCCGTCGACAGCGCCACGCTGGAAGATGCAGATGAGCGTCTTCTTTCGAGTGGCGGCCGCCGTATCCGCCAGCAGTGCTCGGGTGAGGAACTCGGGTGGCATTCCTAAGGTCAAGAGCGCCAAACCGCTGTTTTTCAGAAACATCCGTCTCGGTATCGTGCGCATTTCTTCGCCTCCGGCGGTCCTGTCAGTGGTATTGAAAGTCCGGCGAACCGAGGACGAGACCGATCGTCCGCATGTTTCGCTCGCGAGTTGTATGGGCATTCATCTCGAGATCGGCTCGCACCACGGATTCAAGTTGCTTGGTGTCAGCCGCCGGCAATAGCGCATCCAGCACGGTCACCACCGGGTCGATCGTCATCGCTGACTCGGCAAGGAGGTTTAGGTCGACGTTGTCAAACTGTCCGGCCGCCAACCCCAGCCCGAGGTTCAACCGCTGCAGCATGGCCCCGCTACTTACCCACTCTGGGTCGGTGTCGGGATAACCAGTGGGGGCGGGCTCTAAGTACGGCACGTGGTCGAGTTCACGCAGGGCACCAAACAACCGGCGCGAGGGTCCGACATCGGCCCCACTCATACGCAGTGCGCTTGCGATGAGCTCGAACGGCGATTTCACCTTGGCGTCGATGTAATCCCGATCGTAGAACTGCTCTGCAGTGAACAACGCTCTCGTGACGGCGCCAAGGTCGCCCTCGGTCTTGAGGTAGACCCCAGCGATCTCATCGATCAGGGCTGTTGGCGGGCTATCCGAGACGAACGCCTGTGCCAGCTTTGTCGCGAGGTGACGGGCCGTGGACGGGTGGAGCGCCAACATGTGCAATACCTGTAGGCCGTCCTCGACGCCACGCCCTGCCGGCAAGGAATGCCCCAGAACGGTCTTCGAACCCATGTCATGCATCGGTGACCGAAACTCGAACTCTACCCTCTCCGGCATGCCACGCCGGGGCTGGTTCGGCTCGCGTCGCATGGTGCGTCCCCGTTCTCTGCCGTCATCCAGGGTCCAGCCAGTAAACGCGCGTGCCACCTCGACCACGTCTTCCTGCGTATACCCGCCTTCCACGCCCAGCGTGTGAAGCTCGAGGAGCTCGCGCGCATAGTTCTCATTCAGCCCCAACGTTCCTCCCCGGCGACCAACGAATCGGGCAGCCTGGGACTCGGCGCCTGCCGACCGCCAATTGTCGAGAAAGATCAACATCGCGGGGTGAGAAGCGGTCGCTTGCAGCATCTCTTCGAACTTGCCGAACACATATGGTCGGATCGCCTCGCTCTCATAGTCACCGACCAGCCAACGGGTGGGGCCCTTGGCCCAAAAAACGTTGAAATGGTTGAACCAAAACTCGGTCATTACGGCTTCCAGCTGTCGTTCCGAATAGACGGCGCGTTGCAGACGCACGCTCGCCAACTCGCCCAGAATCCGACCGGGCGGCGAGACCCCGCGCTCCCGCATGAGCTGGCGAAGGCGCTCCGGGGTCAGCGAGTCCTCTGCGCCTAGTTGTTCTTGCAAGACTCGAGGTGGCGGGTACTCCGCTAGCAGCTCCGTTGGGGTCATCGTCGCTGCGTCGTAGGCGCTGAGCCGGGTCTCAAACACTGTGTCGTCGATATGTGTGGGACGCATCTGCGAATCGAGCCACGCCTCTGCGCCGATCTCCATCACCTTCGCTATGTCATCGGGGCGGGGCCCGTACGTAGCCCGTTTGAGGAGGTGCACGGCTTCTGTCTCCGAGGTCTCGCTCTGCGCGACCGCAGGCCGATCCCATCCGAAGAGTGCAATGGTCAACATCAGCTGACCCAACACGAACCGATTCATTCTGACCATGTAATCGCTCCCATCGGATGTTCGAAAACTTGGACACCGTCGACGGGAACTTTGTTAACCGGTGAGCAACCGGTATGCGCTCGGAAGGCGGTTATCTAGCGGGTCAACGCCCGGATCTGGGTCAGTCCTTCCTCCGTCCACTCAGGGGGGCTCGCATCATCGGCGATCGCATGCGCGGTGTGGAAGATCAGCCGCGCCACACGTGCTGCCTTGTCGGCATCGATCTTATCCACTTCGTCCGAGGGCTGGTGGTAGTCCTCGTGCACGCCGGCAAAAAAGAACAAGGCGGGGATCTCTTTGCGGGCGAAGTTGAAGTGATCGCTGCGGAAAAAGAAACGCTCCTCCGGCCACGGGTCGGGGACCACGGTGAGGCCCAGCGACGTATTCTCCGAAGCGACCGCACGCACGAGCGGTCCGAGCGACGAGTACTCCTGACCGATCACCACAACGCTGTCGGGAGCGTTGCGGGCGATCATGTCTACGTTGATGTTGGCCACGATGCTCTTCAGTGGCACTGTCGGATGATCGCTGAAGTAGCGTGAACCAAGAAGCCCCTTCTCCTCGCCGCTGACGGCCAGAAAGAGCAGCGATCTCGCCGGCGGTTCTTCGAGCGTCGCAAATGCCTCCGCAACCTCCACCAGCGCCGCTGTTCCCGAGGCATCATCGTCGGCCCCGTTATAGATCGAATCCCCGGTTGCGTCAGCGGTACCGATGCCGACGTGGTCCATATGTGCGCTGAAGACCACGTACTCGTCGCGCAATTGGGGATCGCTGCCACGGATGACGGCTACGACGTTCGGTGGGCGGGAATCTTCAAACGTCGACGGGAAGGCTGCGAAGTGTGCTTCTATGCCCGCAATGGGCACCCCGTCCGCGTTTGGACTCGGCGCTGCAGTGAACTCAGCTCGGTCCAGAATACTAGTGGCGGCCGTATTCGAGACGTAGAACACGGGGATCTCATCGGGGTTGGCGAGTACCCGTCTCGGTTGAGCCGACAGTTCCGCCATGCGGCCGATCATCTCTGCGGGAAACTCGGCGCCAAGCATCAAGAGTAGCGCTGACGCGCCACCCTCCTCGGCTTGGCGTCGAGCGCTTGCCGCGCGGAGACGAAAGTCACGATCCGGAGCGCCGGGCAGGGACACAACCATGACGCTTCCTCGAACGTCGGCCGACGCGGGCAGTCCGGCTTCCGGCAAATCACCGAAATACACCAACGACCCGTGTTGCATGTCCTGCCCCACGCGATCGACCGCCGGCGAGGCGAAGAAGTCGACCCCATACTCCAACATCTGGTTGTTCGAGCCATCGGCGTTCACGACACCGAAGTGGACCGACTCCGTATCGAGCGCTCGCAGCGGCAGCGAGTAGCGTTGCAGGAAGCTCCCCCCGTCACCGCCGGGCTCGAGGCGCAACGCTTGGAATTGTCCGGCCAAGTATTCAGCTGCCATCTCCAGTCCAGGGCTCGGGGTGTCCCGTCCAGCCAACTCATCGCTCGCCAGGTAGGCGATCCTGGCGCGCATGTCTTCCGCGGTAATGGTCGCCTCTGCGGCCCTGAGAAGGTCATGATCGGTGTTGGGCTCCGAATTAACCCCGGACCGGGTACACGCGCTCGACAGCGCCACAAGCGTGACCACAAAGAGGGTACGCGGGCGCATCACTCAGCCCCCCCCGCCTCCCAGAGGATGAGGACGTCAAGATCACCCTCCAGCGAGTCGAAGGAGTGATCGGACCCGGCCCTCACAAACACGATCGAACCGGGTTCAACATCGATCGCGTCGTCATCGATGCGAAACCTCCCCTTGCCGTTCACTACGAAGTTCACCTCGTCGAAAGCGTGTACCAGCGTCTTGTCTCCACCGAGCTGTTCGGGCAACATGTACATCCCAAACCTGAGCGAAGGCAGATCGAGAAACAAGCTCCAGACGTTCCGCCCAGCGTCTCGGTCATCAACGATATCCGTCATCTGAAACCCCTCCCAAGCAGGCCCAGCCTCGGCCGGGGGACCGTTAACGAACACGACCAAGGTACGCAGGTCCTCGATGATCTCCACGAAGCGGTGGCTGGCCTCGGCCTCGACGTACACGATCGAGCCGGGCTCGATCGAGAACGCGTCGTCCTCCACTTCGATCACAGCTCGACCGGAAACGACATAGTAGACCTCATCTCGACGATGTGGAGATTGTCGATCGATCGCGCCGGCGGGCAGGTCGTACAGCCCGACGCTGAACGAGGCACGATCTACAAAGCTCAGGTAGTTGCGCCCGCTAGCCTCGCGCCGCTCGATCAGATCCGCCAGCCGATGCGCCTCCCAAGCCGGTTGCCCCTGTGCATGCGCCGTCACGGCACCGGAGATCCCCAGACACAGCGAGAATATTGCGGTCGGTAAGAAGCGCACAGCAGCTAGGACGAGCCAACCCCGCTCCGCGCTCAATGCTACTGTTGTCCCGAACTTCAAGGCGGCGATAGGCGACACGAGTCGAGGCGCTCGAGAAAGACAAGCGAGGCGTACCGAGGTACGCCACAGCGCAGCCTGACGAGCGGAACGAAGACCCGTGCCGCCTTGCGCTGCCTCTCTACTGGACGGTTTTGATGAGGTCGAAAATCGGCAGATACAACGCCACCAGCATACCGCCCACAAGACCACCTAAGACAACGATCATGACCGGTTCCAGAATTGACGTCAGCCCAGTAACCGATGTCTCGACCTCATCGTCGTAGAAGTCCGCGATCTTTTCAAGCATCTCGTCGAGACCACCCGTCTGTTCGCCAACGTTGATCATCTGCACAACCATCGGGGGGAACACCCCACTTCGACCCAAGGGATCGGAGATCGTGTCGCCACCCGCGATCGACACTCGGCTCTCCATGACCGCGTTTTCGATCACGCGATTACCGGTCGTCCGGGCCGTGATCTCGAGTCCCTCCAGGATCGGGACACCGCTCTGAACGAGCGTGCCCAGGGTGCGGCTAAAACGAGCGATAGCGGCCTTCCTCAGCACCGGACCCATCAGCGGTAAGCGCAACAAGAGCCGATCGATGGTAAGACGTCCGTTCGAGGTCATGTAATAAGCGCGGATGGCGTAGCCAATCAGGGCCACACCAGCCAACAGTGCCCACCAGTAGGCGATGAGGAAGTCGGAGACCGCGACCAGCAAACGTGTCGGCCACGGAAGTGCTACGCCGGCACCGCTGAAAAACACCGAGAAAGTCGGGATCACGAACACCAGTAAGATGGCGATCGCGATAACGGCGACGAGGATAACCACCGCCGGGTACAACATCGCTGTCCTGACTTTGCGCTTGAGGCGGCCAGCGGCCTCCATGTAATCAGCCAGTCGCAGCAGAATCGTGTCCAAAACGCCGCCGATTTCACCCGCGGCAACCATGCTGACGTAGATGTCGTTGAAGAATTCCTTTTGACGTCGCATCGCATCGGCGAGTGTCGTTCCAGACTCCACGTCCCGAAGCAGCGAACGAATCTGATCCCCCACCACGGGTCGCGTTTGCTGCTGAGCCAGAATGTCCAGCGACCGAACCAACGGCAAGCCAGCGTTGATCATCGTTGCGAACTGACGGGTGAAATGAATCCGATCCTTGGCGCGAATACGGTTTCCGAACGGGATCGCGATTTCCCGTGGCTTTGTTCTTACGCTAATGACGATCAGCCTGCGGCGTCGAAGCTGACCCACCACCTCCTGCTCGCTGGCGGCGGTCATCTCCCCTGACTGGCTCTCGCCGGTCACACTGCGGGCCTTCCACAGGTACGTTCTCACGGCGAGTCCTTACGCCTCTATCGCCCGTTGCCCACAGCGGGCGCGTACTCGCCGATCAGGCGCCTGAGCTCATCCGGTTCTTCGCTCCGGCTCAAAGCCTCTTCCATCGTCACCGAACCCTGTCGGTAGAGTCCGAACAGCGCGTGATTCATGGTCTGCATGCCGTGTTTCGACCCAGCCTGCATCGCCGAGTAGATCTGATGGGTCTTATCCTCACGGATCATCGCGCGAATGGCGTTCGTCACCACCAGCACCTCGGCGGCCATGATTAATCCGCCACCGACCTTGGGCAGCAACTGCTGTGTTACAACCCCCTCGAGCACGGCAGCGAGCTGAGTTCGGATCTGTGGTTGTTGGGTAGGCGCGAAGACATCGATCATGCGATCGACCGACTCGGCTGCTGAGTTGCTGTGCAAGGTGGCAAACACAAGATGCCCCGTCTCGGCCATTGTGATCGCGGCGGCGATCGTCTCCGGATCCCGCATCTCACCAATCAAGACGACATCTGGATCTTGCCGCAACGCGTACTTCAGCGCCGCGGTGAACGAGTTGGTATCCGTTCCGACCTCGCGCTGATTTACCATACTCAGTTGATGATTGTGCACGAACTCGATCGGGTCCTCGATCGTCAAGATGTGGACCCTGCGTTCGCGATTGATTTTGTCGATCAGCGCGGCAAGTGTCGTCGATTTGCCTGATCCGGTCGCTCCGGTGACGAGTACCATCCCATTTGGTCGGCCGGCAAAATCAGACACGTGAAAGGGGAGCCCGAGCGATTCGAAGCTCGGGATCCCGAACGGGATCGTGCGAATCGCCACGGCCGTTGCGCCGCGCTGGCGGTACACGTTGGCCCGAAACCGCGCCAGGCCTGCGATCCCGAACGAAAAATCGAACTCCGAGGCCATATCAAACTGTTCTCTTAGCTGGTCGGTTAGCAGCGCGTCTGTTGCGGCAACCGTATCCATCGGCCCTAGCACCGAGCGCCACACAGCGCTGTCTTGCAGCACACCTTGGATGCGCAGCTTTGGTGGCTGACCAACCGTTAGGTGGAGGTCTGACCCGCCCAGCTGAACCAGCTCTTCGAGCAGGGCTCGGACATCGAGCGTGGCACTTTCATCACTGCGCTCTTGGAAATTCATCAGACGAGCGCCGTTTCTCGAAGAACTTCGTCGAGCGTTGTCATCCCCTGCATCATCTTCGCTAGACCGTCTTCGCGCAGCGTGACCAGGCCGTTCTTGAGAGCGTGAGCCCGGATCTCGTCAGTGGTGGCGTGATTGGTGATCAGCTGCCGGAGTGGACCGGTTATTCGCATGACCTCATACAAACCGATCCGGCCGCGATAGCCGGTATCGTCGCATTCGTCGCAACCCGCCCCTTCGTAATAGACGGCATCGAGTCCTGGGCCCTCGATTCCAGCATCCTCGAGCGCTTCGCGGGCGTACTGATGCGGCTTCTTGCAAGCCAGACAGATCTTGCGCACGAGTCTCTGAGCGACGATGCAGCGCATCGCGGTGGCCACCAAGAATGGTTGCATGCCCATATCGACCAGACGGTTGACGGTCGAAGGAGCGTCGTTGGTATGAATCGTAGACAGCACGAGGTGACCCGTCAGTGCGGCTTTGATGGCTATCGATGCGGTCTCGAGGTCCCGGACCTCGCCAACCATGATGATGTTCGGGTCTTGTCGTAGAAACGCTCGCAGCGATTGCGCGAAATCGAGGCCTATCTCTTCTCGAATCTGGACCTGGTTAATTCCCTTGAGGTTGTATTCAACCGGGTCCTCTGCCGTCATGATGTTGACCCCCGGTTGATTGAGACGCGTCAGTGCCGAGTACAAGGTGGTTGTCTTTCCCGAGCCCGTCGGGCCGGTAACCAGGATGATCCCAAAGGGGGCCTCGATCGAATCGAGAAAATCGTGCAGCGCCTCTACCGGGAACCCGAGCCGCTCGAGATCGAGCGTGAGATTCCCCTTATCGAGGATCCGCATCACGATCTTCTCGCCAAACAACGTGGGCAGCGTAGATACGCGAAAGTCGATGACTCGTTTCGCCATCCTGAGCTTGATTCGACCATCTTGAGGCACGCGCCGTTCGGCGATGTTCAAGTCAGCGAGGATCTTGATGCGGGATATCAAAGCCGCTTTCATGCGCGGCGGCGGGGAGATCATTTGGCGCAACACCCCGTCGATGCGGTACCGAATCCGTAGTTCGTCCTCATACGGTTCGACATGGATGTCCGATGCCCCGCGCTGAACAGCGTCCGCGAGCAACGAATTGATGAACTTGACAACCGGCGCGGCCTCGACTTGCGCCGCCAGTACGCCGAGGTCTTCGTCCTCCGGTGTCTCTTCGATGACCTCGAGCTCGAACTCGCCGAGATCCTCGAGCAACCTGCGATAGGAGCCCTCGCCTTCCTCGTCGTAGTGAGTATCGATCGCCTCGAGAATCGAGTACTCATCGGCGACTCTCGGCTCGATGTCGTAGCCGGTGAGGAACTTGAGATCATCGATCGCCGTCCACTCCCTAGGATCGGTCATGGCGAGCACGATCATGCTGCCGTCGCGGCTTACGGGGAACACCTCGTACTTTCGAGCGATTTCCGGCGGGATCAACTTGAGCGCGGATGGATCGATCTCGACGTCAGCGAGGTCGATACCATCGATGCCAAACTGGCGCTCGAGAAGTGTGGTAATCGTTTGTGGCTCGACGTAGCCAAGCTCGATCAGATTGTAACCGAGTCGGTGACCACTCGTTTTCTGCCTGGCGTGGGCCTTGGATATCTGCTCGGCAGTGACAAACCCCCCGCGAAGCAACATCCCGGGGATCGTCTCACCGCTCTGCAGACGAGCTTCTACGTCCGGTGATCTCTCCTCATCCGTGGTTCCCGAGTCGGGGTCGGACGCCTTGTTGGCTCGAGCCGAGGCACGCATCATCGTTTCCCTTCGGGGTCGGAGGCCCTCGCTCGAGACGAGATGGCCAACCGGGTGGCGCGTTGCAGGATGCCCAGCTTTGCTGGCCCAATCCCTTGGATAGCAAGGACTTCGCCCCAGTTGCGAAAGCCCCGCTGCCGTATCCGTTCGCGTACTATTGACTTAGCAAGTTTCGGACCGATCCCAGGCAACGCCTCCAGGAATGCACCGTCGACCCGGTTCAAATCGGGCTGAAGCTGGCGATCAGCGGCCCCCGGCGTGACGCCCTCCATGGGCCATTCCAGGTACGGTTGCAGCCGATCCAGCGTCTTCGGCCCGATACCCGGCACCGCCAGCAAGTCGTCTGCGTCGTCAAACCGACCGTGGCGAGTCCGGTGTTCCAAAATCGCCGCCGCCGTCTTCGGCCCGATGCCCGGTAGCCGGTCCCAAGCCACTTGATCGGCGAGGTTCGGGTTGATCAGCTCTGGCGGTGCGTCGGCCAGCTTGCGCTCGGCTCGCAGCTCGAGCGCCGCGGCGTAAAGCTGAGTCAGCCAATCGTCGGGTCCCAACCGAGCGGCTACCGCTTCGATCGATGCCAACGGCGGATCGAGCTGCCGCTCGACGAATTCGACCAAAATCGAAGGCCACGCGGCCCACCCAGCCACCACACCAAGACCCCATGCCGACACGATGAGGGTTAGCGCGCGCTGCTCGACAGCCGTCAAGCGGTGTTGAAATCGCATCCGTGTGCAGGTGTCATATAATCGACGATTCGTTCCTCTTGGTGCTCTCCGTGTGTCAAGATTCGAGCCACGCGACGTCTGTTCGTGTTCGGGCCAGCAGCTGCGCGCTAACTACATTCCTGACGATGAAGAGTGACGACACCCCGGTCGCTCAGCACAACAGCGATCGATCGTGGAGAGGTTTCTGGGAGTCGGCGAGCAGCTGCCGGTTGAACCACGCCGAGGCCGAGCACTTCATCGAGGCCCTGCAGCAGCATGTCGGTCTTGAGCCCACCTGGCGCGTGCTCGACTTCGGCTGTGGCTTCGGCTTCACAGCCGGCTTGATGGCCCCGAGGGTGGCATCGGTCTCCGTCTGGGACTCAGCCGCCAATATGCGTGCGCACGCCCGCGATCATCTCGCCCCGCATGGCAATGTGAGTTTTCTCGATCTCGGGACCGGAATCGCGCTACCCAACGGGGTGCGCTTCGATCTCATTGTCGTAAACAGCGTTGTCCAGTACATGTCCGCGGACGAGCTGGCTGGCTGGCTAACCGCGTGGCGCGACGGATTGGCTCCGGAGGGCAGGCTCGTTCTGTCGGACTTGATCCCGCGCGGGTACGATGTCCGCCGCGACATTCCAGCGGTGCTGCTGTTCAGCTTGCGCCGTGGAACGCTGTTCCGCGCCTTGATCGAGGGCGTGAAGGAGTGGCGCCGCTATCGACAGGTGCACCGCTCCGTATCACTGTTGACGATCGCCTCGGAGGAGTTCGCCGAGCAGGCGAGGGGGCTCGGACTTGAGACCGAGGTTCTGCCCGCGAACCTGAGTCCGCATCCGGCTCGGGTGAGTCTCGTTTTGACCCCCGGTTAGCGCCGACGTGGCCCGCCATCATGACCGGGCGAGACCCAAGGTAGTCATCGTTGGCGCCGGATTCGGCGGCCTTCAGTGTGCACTCCGCCTCGCCAGTAAACCCGTTGACGTCTTGCTGATCGATCGAAACAACTACCATCTCTTCACCCCGTTGCTGTATCAAGTCGCGAGCTCGCTTCTGAACCCTAGCGAGATCGCGATCCCCGTGCGGTCAGTCGTGAGCCGAGCACGAAACGTGCGCTTCCGACTGGGAAACGTGACCGGCGTTGACTTCAAAACCCGACGCCTACAGATCACCGACGGAGCCGACATCGCCTACGATTATTTGGTGCTCGCCGTCGGGTGTGCCACCAATTACTTCAACCTTGACCCCCAACGGGATGGCCTTTCGGGGGTCAAGGACTTACCCGAGGCACTGGCGCTTCGCAATCGAGTGCTCGAACAATTCGAGATCGCTCTGACGGAACCGGACGAGGAGAAGCGGACTAAGCTGATGAGCTTTGTCATCGTCGGTGGAGGCCCAACCGGCGTCGAGTACGCAGGTGCGTTAGCCGAGCTCTTCCGTCGTGTGCTGGTTCACGATTTTCCCGATCTCGACCTGACCCGAGCGCGGGTCGTTCTCATTGAAGGCCGAGATCGATTGCTGATCGATTTCCCGTCGCCTCTCGGGAACTATGCCCGCGAGCGGCTTCAAAAACTAGGCGTCGAAGTTCGTCTCGGGTCACTCGTTCAGGGCTACGAAAACCGATTCGCACATCTCGACAATGGCGAGCGGATTCCGGCTGGTACTCTGATCTGGGCGGCGGGGGTTCAACCAACCGGTCTCACTCAGCATCTGACAGTGCCTCGTGCGACAGCCGGCCGCGTAGAGGTCGACGATTTTCTACGAGTCGCTGGCCAGGATCGCGTTTACGCGATCGGGGATATGGCAGCCGTGCGCGATGCGAGTGGGCTTCTTCCCATGATGGCCCCGCCTGCCATGCAAGCTGGGCGGCATGCGGCGGACAACATCCTGCGCGACGTTCGCGACCAGCCCGCACAACGATTTCGATATCGAGACAAGGGGATCATGGCGACAATCGGGCGCAACGCGGGCGTAGCCCGTATCGGGCGGTTAAGGCTCAAGGGGTTTGTCGGGTGGGTCGCGTGGTTGCTAATCCACTTGTATTTCCTCATCGGGTTTCGGAATCGCGTGGCGGTGTTGCTTCAGTGGGGGTGGAACTACTTCAAGTACGATCGCCCGATCCGAATCATAACCCGCAGTGATAACTGATTACCGTTATTGACCGCCCTGGCGCCGGATCATCGTCAGCACCACGTCGCCAACGATTTCGAGTGTGGCCGAGGAGACTTTGTCGAGGGTGTCTTCGGGGGTATGCCAGAACGGGTAGTCGAAGTCGATGATGTTGATCGTGCGGATCCCGGCCTCGTTGAGCGGCACGTGATCATCGGTGATCGGCTGTCCCGGGGGACTCGCAGGGAAGACTGCCGCGTACCCCAGCTCGTGTGCAAGATCCCACACTCGGTCCACGACCTCGGGTGCAAACTGCAAGCTGAAACCCTCCTTCGGGAACCTCGGGTCCTGGTCACCGACGAGGTCGAGCAAGATCCCGTAGAGTGGCCGATACGTATCGCCGCGAATCTCGGCGAAGTGTCTTGCGCCTAAAAACATATCGGGCGTAAAGGTGGCCAGCGTGACGGGATCGTGACCCCAATCCTCTCCGTCCGTCAACAACAAGTCGACACCGATCTCGGGTGGCCTTTCCGCCAACGCATCGGCGATCGCGAGAACGATCGCCACTCCCGACGCTCCATCGTTGGCACCCGGTATCGGATTGTCACGGTCGGCGGGATCTGCCGCCCTCTCGGCCACTGGTCGAGTATCCCAATGGGCAAGGACCAATACGCGCGACGTCGCTTCGGGCTTGAAGCTCGCCCAGACGTTCGTGAGCGACAGCGTTTCGCCCTCCTGCGTTACGTGCGTGAACCCCATCTGCTCGGTGACATCTGCACGTGCTTCCAGAAACGTCGTCATCCAAGCCAGTGCTTCGGTGTGAGCAGTGGTGCCCGGAACCCGCGGTCCGAATGCTACCTGACGCTGAACGAGCGTGTCCGCGAGCTGGCGGTCGAACTCCATCGTGCGACCCGACGGCGTGGGCCCCCCGTCACAGCTTCCCACTACCAGCACTAGGACAAGCACACGCAGGAGCCCAACGAGCCGGTTCAACATGACAGCGTTGCTTGACAATCGCGGTACAATAAGATCAGTCATTCTCCCACCTAGAAAAGAAAATCGAGAAATGCCTCCATTCCCACCGTTGTATTCCGTAGATCTCGTTTTCGATCATCTCGCGACAGGTAGCTGACCGCAAACCCCGATACCACCCGTCCAAACTCATACGCCACCGAAGGGCGAATCTCCGTCGTCAGTGTTTCGACGTTCAAGACTGGTTCTTCTTCGCCCGCCAGCACGGTTGAGTCCTCTCGGAAACGTCGGTTGAACGACACCGATGTCAACAACGGCTGTCTCAGCTTCGCCTTCCACAGTGTCGGAAATGGAATGTACAACGTAGTACCAGGACGGATGTTGTAGTTGAAATTGACCGAGAAATCAGTGGACAATTTCTCCCGACGATTGTCCACCTCTTCACCCCTGATCGCTGCAGTGATCGTCTCACTGTGCGAAGCGCGAAAATCGGTCGACATCCCATTGACCCACGTGAGTCGAACCGCAACCACCGGATCCCACAATCGACGATCGACGTCACCCAGCAGTTGATCATTCGAGGTGTCGCTAGTCGTTCGACGCTCGAAGCTGGACGAAATCGTTGCGCCCGCGATCGTCCTACGTACCGGGCCCGGTAACCAGAGATCGGTCCATCTGACGCTAACATCGGGCCAAGTGCGCACCGATTGCTCGTTCACGCCTTGTAGATATCGACTGACATTGTCCGTCTCTCGATAAGCTCCTCGAATTTGAAGGGTCCGTACCGGCTGGAGCGTAGTAGAGAGACCCCAGTCATCGCTCTCTGTGAAACTCTGAGGTTCCTCGGCGCTTTCGTTGTCAAGGCTCCCGAAGCCCCACCCGAAGCCAAAACTGGGGTCATCCTCCTCCTGCACGTACAACACGCTCTCGCGCTGGCGACGATCAAAGCGGATCGGTCCCAAGAATCGGCTCCACCAAGCGGTCCGAGAGGGGGCAGGTGTAGCGCTCCCTTCCCCGGACGACCCCAACGCCTGAATGAGTCCAACGACTTGGAACTGTATCGAAAGAGACCTGTTTCTCGTCGCCGCGAAGTCGCGAAGATCAAGACTGTCGAGGCTTCGACTGGCGGCACGAGTGTGATTCCTGTTCGACGTCGTTCGGTAGCTGTAGCGAGGCGTGAGCCAACTCGCGATCGGAATCGTCCAGTCAAAGTCGAACGACTGGCCGCGCAGTGCTTCCACCCCCAGCGTCTCTCTCGAGATTACCGTTTCCGGGAACACGAGATCACGCGTTGTGTCCCATCTGAGACTGGTCCGCATAGATGAAAACAGCTGGAAGTCTATCTGGGCGTTGCCGGTCACGTTCTGCGTCGTATCGGCGGTGAAATCAGTCCCACTCGCCAGGAACTTGTTACTGTTGCGTTCCTCGAACAGGGTCCTGGTGCTGAGCGCGACAGTGGCCGGGACGAGGTTCAGATCGGCTGCGGCCAACTTTTGAAGCGCTTCGCTGCCCTTGATCGCTTTGGGGAATGGCAGTTTCGCTATCCAGCCCAAGCCGAGCGGAAGTCCCCGTTTCCTGAACCCGCTCCGATACGCAACCAGGGTTTCCCACCGTTTGCGGTCCGTGTCGAGATCCACAGATTTCGAATCTTCTCCTCGGAAAGTCAGGCGAGCCTCTAACTTGTCCAGTGTCGCAGCAACAATCGGATTTGAAGATCGTCTCGTTCGGAAGGCACGCAGTGAAACGATATCGCGGGTACTCGTTCGCTCCAGCGAGTCTTCCTGCGCGCTGGTGGTAACGAGGATATCAGACCCCACCGCGTACAGCGGGATGTCCTTTGTTCCGAAGTGATCGTACGCGAGGGGCAAAGCGATGCCCCATGACTCCGGAAACATCTTCTCAAGATCTAATGTCATACTCAGATCAAAGTCGCCGCTATCGAAGTTATTGCGAACCGCGTTTAGATTGCGATATCGACCATCGCGGGTCTCAAACGTCAGGTTGACGCGCCCGAGATCGGCAAACACCGCCCGGGCGCTGATGAAACCGGCCCCGCCCCCCTCTCTGAGCGGTGCCGTTAGCCGCCACTCGTCGATCCAGAATGAACCGGTGACGGGAGACCCGGTCGTGTTTTCGACTCCGATCGTGAGTTGGCTCACTTCGGTGATCGTCGGGGCTGGCGTTGTCGATGATGCGATGCGGACACGGTAGCGGCCGTCATCTGATACGGCGCTTCCGGTATCCGCTCCCACCGTGGCAAGGCTGTCGAGCAAGGTTCGCTTCAGCTCGGTAAAGATATCAAAGTCGATGATATGTTCTTCCCAATCGAGATCACGCAGAGGGGCGGTGTACTCGTAGGCATTCAGCGTGTCGATCCCAAACGCAACGAAAAAATTCGGCTGTTGCCCAGTATCGACATCACGACCCTGAACCCAAAGCCGCATTTCCTCGTAATCGATGTAGGACTCTCGATCGAATAACGGCCGGAAGATCGTTCCACGTGCGCCCATCGGAAGTCCGCGGTACCCGAACTCGAGCGACTGCTCGCGGACAATCGTGTTGACCCCAGCGATCTCATCAGCCCTGTCTTGCTGCGCGATTACTCCCGGAGGACTCCGATACTCGGGGTTCTCGACATCGTTGATCGCGGTGATTTGAAGGCTGTCACTATCCTGGCCAGCGATCGGAAAACCATCGGCGTCGACAATGCCGCGCTGCAGAAACGTCGACCCAACGATCTCGAGGTTGACGATCTCAAACTCGGTTGGACTCTCGACACCGGTAAACGTCAGCCTGATGGCGCGCACATTGCGCAAGTCCGGAGACCCGATCGACTGATCGGGAGACACGAGCGGCAGCCGAATGCGACGGAACCCAGTCGCAGGGTTTCGGCTACCTGGCACCTCGAACCGATCCCCGGACAGGTCGAACTCCCAACGGATGATGTCTTCCTGCCGGTCGAGAAGACCGTTCAGGTTGTTGTCCTCGGTATCGAGAATCGAGTTGTCCTCGGTTCCGTTAGGATTGGCTGGGAAATTGCCGGCGCCGAAAGACTCGTTGAAATCATCTGTCCCATCATCACCGGCAACATTGATGAAGTCGTTTCCCTCGATTCCATCCAGGCCGACGTCCTCCTCGAAATCCAAGTTGTTGTCTCGCGTATTCGGGTCCGTCTCCTCGGTATCCAAGACGCCGATCCCAACCGGAACCCCGTCGCGGTCGATCCGAACCGTGTCCTCATCGATCGTGCCGAGATCGACGATCATCGTGCCCCGGTTTCCGCGCAGGAAGAACTCGACAAACTTCTGCCGGGTCAGATCCTCGCCGGTGGTGGAGACGAGGGTCTGAATCGAGCGCCAAGAAGAGGACCTTTCGCCGGGTGTTTCACCCCGCGGCTCGAGAAGCACAACGAATTCACTGTCACCAACGTCAACTCCACGCACGGTGCCTGTCACCTGCTGCTGGTCGATCGCGAAGGTGAACCACCGGGCGTCTGCGTACTCAGCCAAGCTTAACGTGGTTTGACTCGGTACCGACGCGAAGGTCCACGCACGGAAGAACAGGTTCAGCCGTTTCGCCACTTCGATGTTCTCGAAATCGTTCAGGAAGACTTCCCCATCGGTATTTGGATCGGGATTGCTCCAGGCGAGCTCACCACGCAAGGTGAATGTCGACTGTTGTGCACCATCGACACCGGGTAGCCCGTCGAGCCAACGACTCATGAAGGGCATCCTGCCGGTGTAGACGCCGTCCACCGCTCCGATGACCGTTTGGAACGGTTCGGCTCCGAGAATCGGTCGGTTGGCCAAGCTCTCCTGATTCTGCACCATTAGGGTCGAGTTGATCGTCATGTTGGGAGCGGGCGCGTACGACCCCGCCGCGCCGTATAACGTCGTCGGAGCCAAGTTGAACAAGGGAGCGACCTCGAAATTGATGTCTAGCCGGTCGTTCGGATATCGCTCGGCGAGCCCAGCGGGATCAGTCAGAACGACGCGCCCGAAATCGTAAAAGATCTGGTAGTCCTCCCCGCGGGTGAGCACCTCTCCGCCGATCGTGATTCGCTCTGAGCCATCGATCAGATTGGCCGCTCCGAGCTCGATCTCGCCGGTCAACCCACCGCGAGAGAGGTAAGTCGCCTCGATGAAGTAGACCTGATCGTTCAGCGCCGTCCGATTGGGATCGCTGTTGAAATACAGTTGTCGGTTTGGACGCTCGATCAGAATCGGTGTACCGATTTCGTCGGTAGGCTCGAAGAACGGTCGGATATTGGGCAACACGAGATAATCCGGGCCCCCGAAAGGATCGCGTAGGATCCGTGGCACGCTCACGCGTTCATTCACGTCGGTCACACCGAAGATCTCTGAGTATTTGCGTGATTCACCGTCGATCGTCTCAAACGTCTCTTTGAGATCCTGAGCGCCGCGGTAGATCGTCAACTCTAGAGCGCCCAGCTGAATGTTCGGCTCCCGCAGCGAGTAGACATTTCTGAGCGTGTAATCCCACGTGAAGTCCAGCGTGTCGGGATTGATCGGTTTGATCAGTTTGAGGATTTGATCGTCGGCCTCTTGCGGTGTCCCCACCTCTGTCCCATCCGTTGTCACGTAAGCAACGGCTAGGACCTCATTGTCGTTGAGCTGCCGACTCATCTGGATAATGACACCGTCCGAGATGACATAATCGTCCCCCTCGATCAGTAGATCGAAGAACCCGGCATGCGATTGATCGGCGAGTGTGTCGGGAAGCGTGGGATTGATGAACGCCGTTCCCGGCTTCGAAGCCAGCTCGCGGTTGTTGCTAAAGTTCCCGTCGTCCAACCACACGTTGAAAGAGCCGAGCTCGGGCAGCGACGAAGGGGTGAGCAGAGACGTCCCCGCGCTTGGATACAGGATCCGACCAGGAACGAGGGAGTCTGGGTGAAACAAGAGAAAGAACCGGTCATTCTGAAACTGCGTGTCTTTGATGTCGAGGCTCACCTCGGATAGGACGCCATCTCCGCTGGGCTCGATCGAGAGGGACCGCGTGGTCGTCTGTCCCTCTTTGCGGGAGCCGAGAACTCGCAGATCGACCGGGCCAAGTTGAGCCACCGCTTGAGCTCCGAATGTTCCCTGTGCAACACCGCTCCCCAGGAATCGAGACGGCGGCAGCGCAACCCGTATGTCCCCAACATCGACCTGTTTGAAGATCTCGTCGTCCGTCCCCGCGTACGCAAGCGAGATCAGCTGCTTGGATTCCAGCTCACGCTGTGAGTTGAAGTCGACGGTTACGTCGAGCTTCGTTCCAACGGTCCCCAGGATCTTGAGATCAAGTGTTTGATCCAGATCGAGATCGAAACCGCCTGCCGCTCGCCTAAGGAGCTCGGGACGGATATCGGGGTCTTGAGTACTGCGCGATCCGAGCGCACCTAGGTGCAGCTTGCCCTGCACATCGAACACCGACCCCTCACCAAATACAGCCGCTAACGGGGCCGGGACCCTGAGCGGATTTTCCAGCTCGGGTATCAAACCTTCGGCAGCCTGGGACCGGCCGGAGAGCCGGCCGACCACGATGCTCGCCCATAGCTCCTCACGCGCACGAGCCTGGGCACGTCGTGTGTAGGCATCGAGGCTGAAGCCCATGGCGGCTGGACGGCGCGCTCCAGCGGAGGGCACATCGGCACCCTGCGGAACGACAGAACCCAACCGCGGATCAAACTCGAGCAGGCTGTCGGCCGGGAGACGCACCACGCTGGGCTGCCAACGCTCCGTTCGCCAGACAAGACCAGGGGTCCGTTGCTCTTGCTGCGCAGATAGTGGGCTGGCGACCGCCACTGCCAGGGCAACGCCCCAGATCAGGCGGGTCACACATCGAGTCGGGGGAGCAGTCAGACTCATGCAGGGTATACGAATCACAGTGGTCCCGCAGGCGCGGGGCAAGACATCAATATTACTTTGGCCTTGACTCTAGCGCCGAAACAGAGTCGACACCTGAGATTCGCGCGACAGTGGGTTGGCAGACGTGCACACTTTTGAATATAGATCCAGCCGTTTAGCGGGCCACTTGGCGCCCACAGCTTGAGGACCCCCTTTATGAGCCGTTGGCAAGAGTGGATCAGCGCCCGCACGCTGTCCCTGTACACGCTTCGCGAACACCTCGGTCCGTTCGTCTTCGGGCTCGTCATTTTCACGTTTATCATGCTCATGAATCAGGTGGCCCGGCAATTTCAGTCGCTCGCCGGCAAGGGATTGGGTGCCAAGGTGATCATCGAGATCTTCCTACTCTCGATTCCGCTCACGGTAGCTGTGACGATCCCTATGGCCGTCTTGGTCGCCACGATGGCGGCCTTTGGAAGGCTGGCCGGCGACAACGAGATCACCGCGATGCGGGCCAACGGGGTTGGCTTTCACCAGATATTGATGCCAACGATCATGGCTGCCCTATTGCTCTCTTTTGCAACAATCTGGTTCAACGACACCATCTTGCCAGATAGCAACCATCGCTTGAGTCGACTCATGCAAGACATCCAGCGTACGAAACCCACCGTAGTCCTGGAAGAGAAACGGTTCAACGATCCGACCGGTTTGGGAGATTACCGGATATTGCCAGACCGGCTGAACCGTGAGACCAATATGATGTACGGACTCAGAATCCTCGACATGTCGGACTTGAGCGTGCAGCGCACCATCTTCGCCGACTCGGGTCGACTCGACTACACAACCAATCAAGAAGATGCTGTCCTGACACTATGGGATGGCCGGGTCCACCACCGCGATATTACTCAACCTGGCGAGTACGAGATGCTCGACTTCGAGCAACAACAATTGGTCATGCGTGGTGTGTCGTCGCGGCTCGACCGCGCCCGCGAAGACTCCGGCATGCGCAGCGACCGCGAGATGAATCTCGGCACACTGCTGGAGAACGTCCGTGTTGAACAAGCGAGAATCGACACCGCACGCCAGGAACTGAGTGGAGTGGTCACTGCCCACGTGGCCACTCTGATCGGAGACACGCTTGTGCTAGCGGCCAAGGACACCATCGGTTTTGGAGCCCTAAGAAGCCAGGCACCGATTGATCAGGAACGCTTCCGGGCCAACACTGTGGAGCGACTGAGCCAGGGGGTCGACTACGCATTGCGCCAGCGAAGCAAGTACCTGGTCGAGTACCACAAGAAGTTCGCCATCCCTTTCGCTTGTTTGATCTTCATTCTGGTTGGGGCCCCCATCGGAGTGCGCGCCAAGCGCGGGGGGTACGGTTTCGCAATGGGTTTGAGCACGTTGGCATTTGTCTTCTACTACATGGCGCTGACTGGTGGCGAGGATCTAGCCGATCGGCGCCTTTTGCCTCCGTGGTTGGCGATGTGGTTGGCCAACATCGTGTTTCTCGCGTTCGGGATTTGGCTGTTTAGTCGCGCGTCCCGGGACGCAAGAACGCACAAGCTCAGGTTGCCCAAGTGGTGGCCCCGGAGAAAGTTGACGGCATGATTTTCATGCGTCGCCTCGACCGGCACGTGATGGGAGAGTTCCTCAAGATCCTCGGTCTTGCGTTGTTCGCGTTCACGGCAATTTTCGTAATGATTCACTTGATGGATCACATCGACCTCTACCTCGACCAGGAAGCTCCCTGGAGCGCGATCAGCAAGTACTACTTCTACCAAACTCCATACAACCTGTTGTTGACGCTTCCAATGGCGATGTTGGTCGCGACGATCTTGTCGATCGGCGATTTGGGTCGACACGGTGAACTGACAGCCATGAAATCGAGCGGGCTCAGCCTCTATCGGATCACTCTACCGGTGATTCTGTTCTCATTTCTCGTCAGTCTCGCTGGTCTCGTCTTTGGTGAAACCTGGATTCCGGTCTTGAACGCCAGGGTCAACGATGTTTATGAGGAGGAGATCATCGGCGAGGGGCCCAGGCGCGACGACTATCGCGGCAACTTCGTCTATCAGAACGAGCAGGGTTACACGTACATCGTGCGAGCGCTGTTCGTCGAAGAAGGCGACACGATTCAAACCGGAGCATCAGCTGACCAGGTCGAGATTCAGCGCCAGTTCAAAGACGGAACGTTCCTTCGTATCAACGCGCCACAAATGGTATGGGAGCCACAAACCGAAACGTGGGTGCTCCAACGTGGAGAGATGCGCCTGTTTCCAGCCGACGGCGACGAGCGGATGTTCACGTTCTCGCTACTGCGATCGCCGGAGTTTGTCGATCGGCCCGAAGAACTTCTAGCAGAAGACAGGGAGCCCGAGGAGATGGGCTACGCGGATCTCGATGCATATATCGCCAAGCGACGTCAACTCGGCGCTGATACACTGGAAGAAGAAGTCGATCTCCAGATGAAGCTGTCGTACCCGTTCGCGAACTTGATCATCGTCTTGTTCGGAGTTGCGCTCGTCGGGTCCGCTGCCCACACGAGTCGACACGGAGGAGCGATGGGTTTCGGCATCGCGCTCTTTCTGACGATCGTATTCTGGGGGTTTCTGCGGGTTGGGCAGGGGATCGGCTACGGGGGCGGATTGGGGCCGGTGTGGGCGGCATGGCTTGCAAACGGCGTGTTCTTCGTGGTCGCTCTGATCTTGCTGTCGCGGGCTCGGACCTAGCGCGTCTCCAACCGCGCTGTGAGCCGCGCTTGCACGGTGCGCGCTTCATCGGTCGCCGCCTGCATCAGCTCACGTGTTGCGTCATCAGCCGCCGGATGGCTCCAGAGCGCATTGGATTCCGAGGCTGCCTCGGTTGAGCCTCGCGAGCCATAGACAACGCGCCAAGCGTTCGCGTAATCGTTCCACGGACCCCGCGGGTCGATGCGGGCAGCTGGTATCAGCGCCAACGGCACGATGACCGGCCAAGCCAGGCCACCCACCTCGCCTAGCCTCCCCCACGGTCCACCGTCGCCAAACTCCTGGTCGAGCGCATCCATCACGATCTCGAGCCGATCAGGCCCGAGCGACCCCAGCGCCTCATGAGCGGCGGCCACTAAACCATCCGCCGCGAGCAGCGTGCCGGCCGCGCCGTCGACCGCTGTACCGGGTGTTCGACCTACATCTACACCCGACGCAATGCTGGTGCTGGCGCCTTCCAGACCACCGGCCAGCGCTCCGACGGCGATCCCCCAGACCAGCGATTCAGAGTCCCCCCATCCAGACCGTCGTGCCGCTGTGCCGCCGATCGCGGCTGGCCACGGTGCGCCGCCAGAACAAACGTCCGCCATCTCGCCGGCCAGCGATTCAGGCAGCGTGAAGCTGGTCAGCCACTCGCTGAGTGCCACCGCGAAAGAGTCGACCTCGGGTGGGCGAGTCTGGTTCAACCGCGAACCAGCGAGGCCACTATTGCCGGCGCTTGCTCGAGCGCTGCATCGATCTTCTCGACGTCCTTTCCCCCGGCCTGCGCCATGTGTTTCTTGCCCCCACCGCGGCCTCCAATCAACGGCGCCAACTCGCCAATCACTTGGGGCGCATCGAGCGTGCCGGCTTCGATCAGATCGTCGGTGACGACCGTCAGAAGGTTGGCCTTCCCCTCCAGCGCAGCGCCAATAACCCCGACCCCCGAGCCGATTTGTTCACGAACGGTGTCACCGATCGTTCGCAAATCGTCCATCGAGACGGGTTCGGCTCGGAGCGTCACCACTTCAAACCCGTTCACGGTCGTTGAGCGCTGAGCGAGTCCGCTCGTTCCGCCCCGCATCGCCTGGCGCCGAGCAGCCTCGAAACGCTTTTCGATCTCGCGCTTCTCTTCGACCAAGCGATCGATACGAGTCGGTAGCTCTTCTTGGGACACTTTTAGCCGTTGGGAAGCCTCGGCCAGTAGCCGCTCGGCTTGCCTGAATTCTTCGAGCGCGCGGAAGCCGGTAACCACCTCGAGACGCCGGATGCCACCGGCGACGCTCGACTCGGAAAGGATCTTGACCGCTCCGATCTCACCTGTTCGCGCGACATGGCAACCTCCGCACAACTCGATCGATTCATCGTCACCGATCGCAACAACTCTCACCCGGTCGCCATACTTCTCGCCGAAGAGTGCGATCGCACCGCGCGACTTGGCGTCGTCAAACCCCATGATCGCCTTATCGACCGGCAGATCGGATAAGACCCATGCGTTGGCCTCATCCTCGATCATGCCGATCTCCTGCGTCGTCAGTGCCTTGGGGTGCGAGAAATCAAATCGCATGCGGTCGGGCGCGACCAGCGAGCCTTGCTGCCGGACGTGTCCTCCGAGGCGATTCCTAAGGATCGCGTGAATCACGTGTGTCACCGTGTGATGGCGCTCGGTGTCACGGCGTTGTGCTTCGTCCACCATTGCGCGCACCGTCGCACCTACGACGACATTGTCGGCATCACCCTCGACGACCTCGGCCACAGGCACAAACACTTCACCGTGCCGCTCGACGTCGCAGACAGCCAGCCCAAACCCTTCCCCATCGATCACGCCGGTATCGGCCACTTGTCCACCACCGGTCGCGTAGAATGGGTTCTCGCGCAAAACCAACCTGAGACGATCACCGTCTGGTTCGACGTGCTCGATGGTCGTATCGACCTCAAGCCGATCGTAGCCGACGAACTTCGAGTCTGCCTCTAGCCTCGGACCCACCGCGTCAACGTCTGCTGTTTCAAAACCGCTCGCTTTGCGAGCCCTCTCGCGCTGCTCCATCATGCGCTTCTGATAGCCTCGGTCATCGACACCGTGACCTCGCTCTCTGGCGATTAACTCGGTCAGATCGGGTGGAAAACCGTAGGTGTCGTAGAGCGTAAAGACGTCATCGCCGGGTACATCGGTACCTGCCGGCGTCGTCGCCAGGAGCTTGTCCAGAATCTCCATCCCCTGATCGATCGTCTGAAGAAAGCGTTCCTCCTCGGCTTCGAGGATCACCCGGATCTGTTGTTCATGGGTTGCCAGCTCCGGGAACGACGCGCCCATTTCAGCGACAACCGTTGGAACGATTTCGTGGAGCACCGGCCGATGAACGTCGAGCATCCAGTAGTGGCGCACGGCTCGACGGATGATCCGCCTCAGGACGTAACCGCGACCCTCGTTGGTTGGATACACACCATCCCCGATTAGAAACGCCGCCGCGCGGCCGTGATCGGCGAGGACCCGAAATGAAACGCCGACCTCGGTGTCCGGCTCGTACGTCCGATCGGTCTTTGATGCGATCGCCGCGAGCAAGGGTGTGAACAGATCGCTGTCGTAGTTCGAGTACACGTCTTGAACGACGGCCGCGATCCGTTCCAGCCCCATCCCCGTGTCGACAGACGGTCGCGGCAGATCGATTCGCGTGCCATCGGCCCGACTCTCGAACTGCATGAACACCAGATTCCAGATCTCGAGGTACCGACCCTCGTTGTCGGCTGGCGTGCCATCGCCGTACGCGGGGCCGAAATCCCAGAAGATCTCCGAGCAAGGACCACAGGGGCCCGTGTCTCCCATCGCCCAGAAATTGTCTTTGTCGCCCATGCGCAGAACTCGCTCCGCAGGGATCCCGGCGACCTGGGGCCAGAGATCAGCCGCCTCATCGTCGCTCTCATGGACGCTGGCCCAAAGTCGATCCGCCGGCAACTCGAGATCTTGGGTGAGGAACTCCCACGCCAGCGCGATCGCCTCGCGCTTGAAGTAGTCACCAAACGAAAAGTTCCCCAGCATCTCAAAGAACGTATGGTGCCGCGGCGTATATCCCACGTTTTCAAAGTCGTTGTGCTTGCCCGATACCCGGAGACACTTCTGTGATGACACTGCGCGTGCGTAATCGACCGAGCGCTGACCGGTGAAGATGTCCTTGAACGGCACCATGCCCGCGTTCACAAACAACAACGTCGGGTCGTCCTCAGGCACAAGCGGCGCCGAGCCTACCTGCTCGTGGCCGTTGGCGACAAAGAAATCGAGGAATCGCTGGCGGAGTTCGTGACCGGTCATGGGTACCGTCGGAAATACGAAGGGGCGGCATTACCCGCCCTGCTATGTGGTTGCTGCATGGGGACTTGACTCAAGATACAGGCCACCTTGCGAAGCTGCAAAGGGCACCTACACAAATAGTCGGTGTATCGCGGGTACATCAACTCAGGGTCAACAAGAAAGCAACGCTTCAAGAGAGGAAACCATGTTCGCTCAGTACTCAGCCCGCAAGCTCCACCCCTTTGCTTACGCCGCCGGGTTTGGACTCGCCCTGCTGATCGCGTTCGTACCCAGCGCCAAAGCCCAGGGTGACCCCGACCGGCCGGTCATCACGGGTCGTGTTCCCACACCACCGACCGCCGCCGTCGATATGTACATCAAGCTCCCCGACATCGATGGCGAATCCGTGGACGAGAATCACGATAAGTGGATCGACGTTCTGTCGATCGACTGGGGAGCGCACAAGCCCGGTGCGACAAATGACGCGGCACGGCGCCGCGGCGATGTGAAGCTCGGAGACATAACCATGACGAAGGGATACGACGCCTCATCCCCGAAAATAATGTTGGCGTGTGCCAACGGGACGCATTTCCCGAGCGTCGAGCTCGAGGCGCCGGAGCGCCGGGGTGCCCAGGCGACATACATGAAGTACAAGCTCGAGAACGTCATGATCACGAGCTACAGTATCGACGCCACCGGCGAGCGACCGATGGAGACGATCACGATGACGTACGAGAAGGTCGAGGCGGCCGCGATCGACGAGAGCTCTCGGGTGAAAGTGAGGCAGAGCTGGGATCGAGACGACTAGGCCTTGGCTAGTCCCGCTGAGCCAGGGCCGCGCACTCAGCGTGGCGGTAACAATCCACGGTGTGATCGTTGACCATGCCAGCGGCCTGCATAAACGCATAACAGATGGTGGGACCGACGAAACCAAAACCGCGGCGTTTCAAGTCCATGCTCATCGCTTCAGACTCGGCGGTCTTGGCTGGAATTTGGGATAGCGTTCGCCACTCGTTCTGGATTGTGTCGCCACCGACGAACTGCCAGATGTAGGCGTCAAACGTTCCGTACTCGGCCTGAATCTCCAGGAACGCGCACGCGTTCTTGACTGCTGACGCGATCTTCTGACGATTGCGAACGATACCCGGGTCACTGAGTAGCTGTTTTGTTTTCTCGTCGTCGTATCGAGCGATCGTCTCGGGCGCGAAATCATTGAATGCCCTTCGATAGTTCTCGCGCTTCTTCAAGATCGTCTCCCATGATAGACCGGCTTGTGCGCTATCGAGCAGCAGAAACTCGAATAACCGGCGATCATCGTGAAGTGGAACACCCCACTCTTCGTCGTGATAGACGATCATCAGATCCGACCCTACCCAACCGCAGCGCCGCTTCACGGCTCGACAACCGCCTTGACGACGCGTCCGTGTTCGACATCACCAAGAGCCTCGTTCATCTCATCCAATCGATAGCGGCGCGTAATCATCCGCTCCCAATCGAACCGGTCCCCGTGGCGGTGGAGGATCCCGACCATGCGATAGAAGTGGTTGAAGTCGGCGCCCCAAGCACCACGGATCTCGAGGTGCTTCAGGTTGATATCGGTGTGCGGGTTGATCGTCGCTTCACCAGCATCCGTGTAGTGACCAACGATTACGTAGCGTCCCGCATCGCGCGTCATGCCGAGCCCTTCGCGAACGGCTGACGGTACGCCCGTGGCCTCGATCGTCACGTCGGCGCCGCGCCCACCCGTCAACTCGCGAACCGCCTCGACGCGCTCGGTTGGAGACGTCTCCGACACCGATATCACGTGATCCACTCCGAACGCACGGGCGGTTGCGAGCCGTTCGGCCGGGTCACCAACGACGATCACCGGATCGGCGCCCGATAGCAGCGCCAGAATCGCTGCGCCAAGGCCAACGGGTCCGCTTCCTTGAACGGAAACCGCATCGCCGACTCGAATCCCTGCGCGGTCGACGGCGTGAATCGCGGTCGCCAGCCCACAGCCGGCCGCGATCAATCGGTCTGGTGACACACTCTCCGGCAGGGGAATCACCTTGACACCCGGCTTGAGATAGATCGATTCGCTCCACCCACCGAGCAATCCATCTTCAGCGCCATAGGTAACTCCGTACACCTTACGGGAAGGGCACCGGTTGGGGGCCCGAGCGACCTGACAGTACCAGCACGCGTGACATGTCTCGTGCACGTCATGAAACGTTGCGACGTCGCCCTCGCGAACCGAGTGCCCATCGATGTCGACCACCTCGCCCGCGACCTCGACCACGCGACCAACCGACACGTGGCCGGGAATGATCGGATATGGCACACCAGCCAAGCGGCCATGATGGAGATGCACATCGGTGCCGCACACTTCCGAGTAGATCGTCTCGAGAAGCACAGATCCCGGCTCTAAATCGCCGGCCGGCCGATCTTGCACTTCGATTGGCCGTCCGGGACCGGTCATAATCGCCGCGCGGGGCATAGCTAACCCTCCGGCTCCGGTAGAACCTCGCGGCAAACGTCGTAGATCAGCATGTTGTCAAATCCGCGCCGTTGGAGGTATCCAGCCAGCCGTCGCCATCGTGCTGCGTCGGGTTTGTCGTAAAGGCGGGGCAAGTACCGCTCGGCCACGCGCCGTGCGAGATCACCGTCATCGACGTTTTCATCCGAGAATACCTCATCGACCGCCTGCGCAGCGGTCCGCGCCGGAACACCCTTATCGACCAGCTCGCTCACGACCTGCCGCCGAGCCCGGGGCTTGAGCCTTACACTATCCAACGTGTACGCCGACGCGTAGCGAAGATCCGAGACCAACTCCTTGCGTGCCAACTCGTCGATGACCGATCGCACAATAGACACATCGACGTCACCGCCGCGACTCAACTTCTGACCGAGCTCTTTGACCGTGTGCTCGCGGCGCGCGAGCAGCCGCAACGCCCGCTCCCGCACTCGCTGGATCGCCTCCGGCTCAGTCGTGATCGTCGTTGCTCGCCGGGACCGTGCATTGTGCGAGCCCGCGCTTCTCCAGGTATCGCTGGTGATACTCCTCGGCTCGATAAAATGTCGCCGCAGGCTCGATCTCGGTTGCGATCGGATGCTTGAATCGGCCTGCGCGCTCGAGTTCCGCCTTCGATCTCCGGGCAGCGTCCTCCTGCTCAGGCGAGTGGAAAAAGACAGCCGACCGGTACTGGGTTCCAACATCGGGGCCCTGGCGGTTGACCTGGGTCGGGTCGTGTGATCGCCAGAACACGTCCAGTAACTGCTCGTAGGAGACCAACTGCGGGTCAAACTCGACTTGAACGACCTCGGCATGCCCCGTCGTGTCGGTGCAGACATCTTCGTAGGATGGATTCTCGGTCTTCCCACCCATAAAACCGACCGCCGTTCTGGTCACGCCATCGATCTGGGCGTAGGTGACCTCGATGCCCCAAAAACAACCCGCCCCGAACGTCGCCTTCTCCGTTTGCACGTGCTACCTCCTATACGATGTGAGACAACTTCGTTATGGCGCCGTCTCGCCTGCGCCCAGGATCGAGCTGATTTCCCGCCTCATTGGTCCCGGTTTCACATGTTGCTTCAAGTAGCGGGTCAACAGCGAGTACAAATGAAGGGTCGTGTTCTGGCCCTCGAAGATCCCGTGCGATCGATTTGGGTAGACCATGACACTGAACGGCTTGTTGGCCTCCACTAGTGCGTTGATTAACCGTTCCGTCCCTTGATAGTGAACGTTGTCGTCACCGGTCCCGTGGACGAGTAGGAGATTGCCTTCCAACCGGTCGGCAAACGTGAGCGGCGAGCTACTCTCGTACGCTTCGGGCTCGTCCTGAGGGAGACCCATGTACCGCTCCTGATAGATCGTGTCGTACAAGCGGATGTCGGGGACGGGTGCGACGGCCATCGCCGTCCCGAAGATATCTGGGTAGCGGAAGATCGCGTTCAGGCTCTGCGAGCCACCACCACTCCACCCCCAAGTCGCGACCCGCGACGGGTCCACGTAGGGTTGTGCGAGTATCTCTCTGGCACCGGCGGCCAGATCGGCCGACGTCAACGTTCCGAGGCGTTTATAAATCGTCTTGCGCCACTCCCGACCCCGCGGTGCGGGCGTGCCACGCGGATCGAGGCTGGCGACGAGATACCCTTGTTGCGTGAGCATCAAGTGCCACAAGTAGCGACCACCGCCCCAGACATCGCGGACGGTCTGACCCCACGGTTCGCCATACACGTAGAACAACACGGGGTATTGTTGCCCGGGATCGAAGTCGGGCGGCTTCATGATCCATCCGTCGAGCGTGACGTCACCGGCATCGACTTGGAAAAACTCCATCGGCCCGCGATCGAGCCCCTTCACGTAGGCTCGCAGCTCCGCGTTGTCGACCAACGTACGCGCGGAAGTATGATCTGGAAGATGGACCAGATCGGTAACGGGAGGATTCCCAAACGACGACCACGTGTGAAGCGCCCATTCGCCGCCTGGAGCGACGTCATAGCGGTGCGAGCCCGGCTGATCGATTGGAGTCAACCGTTCGGGCGCGCTCGAGCCGTCCAGAGCGACACGAAACAAATATCGATGCACGGCGTCGTCTGGCGAGGCCAGGTAGTAAAGCCAGCCGCCTTCTACATCGATCTTCTCGACCGTGATGATGTCCGTTGGGCCCGGGGTCAGTGTGCGTACCACAGTGCCATCTCGTGAAATCACGTGCGCGTGACGCCAGCCATCGATTTCGCTGATCCAAACGAACTCCTGGCCACCGGGCAACCACGCGAGTGCGTTCTCGCGCATATCGACCCACGCACTATCGCGCTCCGTGTAGACCGTTCTGACTGAGCCATCGGCAGATTGACCGAGCATGATCTGGAGTGTGTTCTGCAACCGATTCAGGTGTTGGATCACGACCTCGTCCGAGTTGGCAGCCCAATCCATTCGGGCGATGTAGTTGTTTCGCGGGTCGCCGGGAACATCCAACCAACGCGTGGATTGATCGTCAATGCCCACGACTCCGACGCGGGCCGCCGAGTTGGTGGAACCCGCTTTCGGGTACTGGATCGGGATCGTGTATGAGTACAGCGAGTCCGTGTTGTTGATGAGCAGGAAGTCGCGCACACCCGAAGCGTCGAGTTGCCAATACGCGATCTCTTGGCCGTCGGGGCTCCAACGCCAGCCGTCTTGCAGGTCTAACTCTTCCTCGTAGACCCAATCGAAGGTGCCATTGATGATTGTGCGTGAACCGTCCGTCGTGAGCTGTGCGATCTGGCCAGTAGCCAACGTCTCGACGTAAACGTTGTTCTCGCGGACATACCCGACCCGGCTGCCGTCGGGTGAGAACTTGGCGAACATAAGGGTCGACGGCTCGGCATCACCGCCGAGCTGGATCAGCTCGCCGGTCTCGCGATCGAAAACCCAGAAATCGCCGCGCGTGTTCTCGCGCCACACCCGGCGCGAATTGGTGAACACCAGCAGCTTCCGAAAGTCGTCAGACCACGTATAGCCTTGAACCGCCAACGGAAGATCGGCGTCCTCGGGGACTAGATCTTTGGCTGATATCAGGACTCTGCTCTCACCAGTGCGGGCGTCGTGCTGAACGATATCGCGTCCGTCGGCTAGGTCCGGAGACGGCTCGACGGTCGTGTAAGCGGAGCCGTTGAGCCACTGCACGGGGCCAAGGAAGTCTCCATGAATCCTGTCCTCTCCAAACAGGCGTTCGAGCGTGACTAGGGACGGATCGGCAGCATCAACGGCTGGCTCTTGACCAATCGTGGGCGCCGGGATCGTCAACGAAACGAACCCGAGCAGTATGATCGAGATCAGACGTCGCATTCTGCATCCTGTCGGAGATTGTCCGAATATCTCACGCCCCACTCACGCTATCGCAGTAGAAATTCCTCGGCCAGCGGACTCGAACCGGAAACTGCGTTCCGATGAGACTCTCGATCGTGATTTACTCTTCGGCTGGGAGCCCCGCGCGAACTCACCTTCAACAAACACGCAGACGTTACGACTATCGACGTCACCCGCCTCGATGCGCTCAACAAAGATCGTCCCGTACAGGAGATCAATGCCAAGCGACGGCCGCGCTCAAGTACGGTTGTCTACAGAGCCACCCGAGTCAACGTTGGCGTGCGCCGCGGCTAGGCGGGCCACGGGGATGCGTGGCGGTGAGCACGAGACGTAGTCGAGCCCGATCTCATGACAGAAGCGAATGGAATCCGGATGGCCGCCATGCTCGCCGCAGATCCCGACCTCCAGGTCGGGCTGCTTCGATCTCCCCCACTCCACTGTGAGCGCCATCAGTCGACCCAAGCCCATGCGATCCAAAACCTCGAACGGGTTGTCCTGCAAGATCTCTCGATCATTGTAGAGGGGTAAGAACTTCGTCTCTGCGTCTTCGCGGCTGAAGGAGAACGCCGCCTGTGTCAGGTCGTTCGTGCCGAAGGAAAAGAAATCCGCTACCTCGGCTAGGCTCTCCGCGCGCAAGCAAGCGCGGACCACCTCGATCATTGTGCCAAACGCGAAGTCGACCGCCACGCCATACTCCTTCCGCACCTCGGCTTCCGCTTCCTTGACGTACTCTTTGACCCGTGTCAGTTCCTGTGACGTGCACACCTGCGGGACCATAATCTCCGGGCGCACCCGAACGCCTTCCTTCAGGCACTCAGCCGCAGCCTCGAGCACGGCCCTCACCTGCATCTTGTAGATTTCGGGATAGGTGAGCCCGAGCCGCACCCCCCGGTGTCCCAGCATCGGATTGGTCTCACGAAGCTCCTGGGAGCGTCGCAGCATCGCTTCCTTGCGCGCGATCACGCGGTCGACGCGTCGCACGTCTGCCAGCTCTTTAGCAGCGTCGGAGAATCCGTTATCGGTCTTGGGGGCTCGATCCTCCAGAGACTTCATGGTGCTCGTCAGCACGTCCATCCCCCGCAACGCATCTCGGAGCCGGTGGAGCTGGTCGATTTCCTCCTCCAGGCGCGCCCGCGCCGGAAGGAACTCGTGGATCGGCGGATCAAGGAGCCGGATGATCACCGGTCGGGGCGACATCGCCTCGAAGATCCCCCGAAAATCGGCCCGCTGCATCGGCAGCAAGCGACCGAGCGCTGCCGCTCGCTGCTCGTCGTCCTCCGCGATGATCATGTCCACCACGATCGGCAACCGCTCTGGCGCGTTGAACATCCGCTCGGTGCGACAGAGCCCGATGCCCATCGCTCCGTAGCTGATCGCTCGCAACGCGTCCTCGGGCGTGTCCGCGTTCGCCATCACCTGGAGCCGGGCTGCACCGTCGGCCCAGGTCAACAATGTGTCCAACTCGTCGAAAAACTCGGCCTCGACGGTAGGGACGTCGCCCAGGTAGATGTGACCGGCCGCCCCGTCGATCGTGATGATGTCGCCTTCCTTCACCACGACTTCACCGCTTATCGCCTGCGCGCGATCCTCGTCCACCATGAGCCCTTCAGCTCCGACGACACACGGCTTGCCCATTCCTCGAGCGACAACCGCGGCATGGGAGGTTCCGCCTCCGCGGCTCGTCAGAATCCCCTGAGCTGCAAAAAAGCCATGGATGTCCTCCGGCTTCGTCTCTTGACGCACCAGGATCACGTTGACACCCTGCCGCCCCAGCAACTGGGCCCGATCGGCGTCAAAGATGACCTGCCCGCAAGCTGCACCCGGCGAAGCGCCGAGCCCGCTAGCGAGAGGGCTGCCGTCAAAGCTGGGATCGATCCGCGGGTATAGGATCTGCTCGAGATCGTCTGGTGTCACGCGCAAAAGCGCGCCTTCCCGATCGATCAGCTCCTCGTCGACCATCTCGACCGATGTCTTGACACGCGCGACCGCATTCATCTTCCCGTTGCGCGTCTGCAGACAGTAGAGAGTGCCGCGCTCGTTCGTGAACTCGAAGTCCTGCACCTCGCGGTAATGCTCCTCGAGCTTCCTGCTGAGCTCGAGCAGCTGCTCGTACATGCTCGGCATCTCCTCAGCCATCTCCCGAATCGGCTTGGGGGTTCGAATCCCGGCCACTACATCCTCGCCCTGAGCGTTCACCAGGTACTCACCGTACAGCACGTTCTCCCCGGTTCCAGGGTCTCGGGTGAAGGCAACCCCCGTGCTGCTGTCCGGCCCCATGTTGCCGAAGACCATCGCGACGACGTTGGCCGCCGTCCCGTGAGCCATCTCGGAAGTAATTCCGAACTCGCGTCGGTACTCCACCGCGCGCCGCCCCATCCAGGACCCAAAGACAGCCTTGATGGCGATCTCGAGCTGGTCATAGGGATCACTCGGGAATGGACGACCGGTGTGCTTACGCACGACCTGAAGGAAGCGGCGGACTATTTCCTCGAGATCTTCAGCCTGCAGATCGACGTCAGACTCCACGCCCGCCAGCTCCTTCACCGACTCGAACTGCTCATCGAATTTTTCATCCGGAATGTCAAAGGCGACCTTGCCAAACAGCTGGATGAGCCGGCGATACGCGTCGTAGCCGAACCGCGGATCGCCGGTTTGCGCGATCAGCCCGGCGAGGCTGTGCTCATTGAGACCGAGGTTGAGGATGGTGTCCATCATCCCCGGCATCGACAGGGCGGACCCGGAGCGTACCGAGACCAGCAACGGATCATTGGGGTCCCCAAAGCTCTTTCCGGTCGCTGCTTTGAGCCGTGCCATCTCGTCCCGCGCTTGCTCCATTACCCCAGCAGGTAGGTCACCCTGGGGAGATTCCAGGTAGGCGAGGCAGGCCGCCGTGGTGACGACGAAGCCTGGCGGCACGTTGATGCCGATCTGAGTCATCTCACACAGGTTGGCGCCCTTCCCTCCCAGAAGTCGCTTGTCCTTTCCGTCGCCTTCCGCGAAGGACCAAACCCATCTCGTGCCCTTGGTCCCCGCCCCTTCGTCCGAGGTCACTCTCGGTTTGGCTATCGGCTTGCTCATCGGCACCTCATCGCGATTGTCAATCAGCACCCTCGTGAATGATACCACACCCAGGGCCCTCTCTCGGGCCCTCGCCAGCGTACCCACCCCTCATCGACACGCACCTCGGGCGGGTTCCAGCAGTGATCAGACGGTTGTTTGACGCGAACCCGCATCCAGTCACCCCGAACCTCGAGCGGCTCGAGCAGGTACTCGTGTTTGGCAACCGGAATCCAAAGAACGCGCTCACTTTCAGCGGCCGGTTGAGACCGTAGGGCGTGTCGCACATCGGTTCGAAAATAGAGTGGCCATCCATCGCGCATGAACCAATCGGCCCACCGCACGTACTCGACCGGTAGCCGCCCGCCTGCCAGTTGACAAGGGTGCACCCAGGCAGTCCCGTCACGAGAATCGGTGGCGGTCGCGTAGCGGAAACGCAACCAGCCGTCACCGCGTTCTTCGAGTACGATGAAACTCGGTATCTCATAGCCCGTCTCGACCATCCCCGAGGCGTCGATCGCGAGGGGTTCCACCCCCGGCCTTTCGGTCTCGACCAACCACCCGTTTGCCAACCACGCCCACGGCACCTCACCGGGCCGCTCCGTGAGCGGAAGCCAAACGGCATGGTGCCAGAGCCACCACTCGGGCAGCGTATTGACTGCCAGCATGAGATGCCCAACGCCTAGATTCGCGTCGCTAAACCCGTGCATCGGCAAGTACGTCGGGTCAGCCGGGGGCTTTTCTGGAGCCCCGGCCGGTGGATTCAGTACGGCGATCGACCGATCAGCGCACTCGAGCGGACTCCATTCCTGAATGGCGGTGGCGTGATCCACCGCCATGACACCAATGACAGCAAAAGCGGCAAGGGCCCGCGTCGATTTCATTCCACTTCGCGTGCCAAGACCCCGCGCAGAATCGTCATCGCTCGCTGGGCGTCGACCTCGCTGAACGTCAGCGTCGGTCTGAACCGGAGCGACCTGGGTCCACACGCCAGCGTGGCCAACCCCGCTTCCCAACACGCCTTTCGCACTCGGCTCCGGTGCGCTGTGTTCGGGAGGTCGATCGCCAACAGAAAACCTCGACCGCGGGCATTCGTCACTATATCGAACTCGGCCTCGATCGCCTGGAGTCCCTCTAATAACACCTTGCCGACCCAGGCCACATTCTCGACGAGCCGATCTTCCTTGATGATCTGCAGGTAGCGAGCACAGCGGACCATATCGACCAGGTTGCCACCCCAGGTCGAGTTGATACGGGACGACACCTTGAAGACGTTGCTCTCCACATCGTCGATTCGACCGGTGCTCATCATCCCGCATACCTGACTCTTCTTGCCGAATGCGATGATATCCGGGATCGGTCCAAGCTGCTCAAAAGCCCACATCGTTCCGGTAATCCCCATCCCAGTCTGGACCTCGTCGTAGATCAAGAGGGCCTCATGATGGTCGGCCAACCCCCGCAACCGGTGGAGGAAATCCGGGCGAAAGTGATTGTCCCCGCCCTCACTCTGAATCGGTTCGATCAGAATCGCCGCAATTCCGTGAGGATCACGCTCAAAGGCAGCCTCGATCTCGGCAACCGACCGATCTTCAGCGGCGGCGACTTTCTGTTCGTCGATGGGGAACTCGATCTTAGGATTGGAGACGCGAGGCCAATCGAACTTCGGATAGTCGTCAGTCTTTGTCGGGTCGGTGTTTGTAACGGTTAGCGTGTAACCGCTGCGGCCGTGGAACGCGTCACGAAAGTGTAGGATCTTGTCGGCGCCGCCGTCGATTCCCTTGTCGCGGTTTTTCTGCGCTTTCCAATCAAACGCCGCCTTCATGGCGTTTTCGACCGCGAGTGTCCCACCCGCGATAAAAAACAAGTGCTCGAAGGTCTCGGGAACCGCGATCTCCCGGAATGTCTTGACGAACCCGGCATACTCTCTGCTGTACACGTCGCTGTTGGCGGGGTTGGCGAGCGCGGCCCTCAAGAGCGAGGCCTGAAAGCCCTCGTCTTTCATCTTCGGATGGTTGTGTCCGATTGGCAGGGTCGCGAAGTACGAGTAGCAGTCGAGGTACTCCTCCCCAGTAACGGCATTTACCATCGTCGTCCCGTGGGAGTTCTCGAGATCGATGACGAAATGGAAGCCATCCACCAGAATGTTGCTTCTGAGGATCGGGAAGACCTGGTCTGCCGGTACCGTGATCTCTGGCATATCGCCCTCCGCTAGCTGAGTTGGACCAAACGCAACAAACGAATCGCGGCGACTGGCCAGCGTAAGGGATCGTTCGGCTACGCTGGCGGGCTCGTGGGCGCCGCGCCTTGGCCCACGTTCGGGGGCGCAAAGATCGCCGGACGCGCTTCCGAGGGGAGGAAGACTCGGCCTAGGGAGAGGGTTTTCGGCACGTGCTTCACGATAGAAACCTATCATCGACCGGCCGAGATTGGTAGCCCCGTATCGGACCCGTTAGGTTCAGCGTTACCTGAGGGTCAGAACTAACAAACAAAGCAACAAGGAGCAGATTTTGGGCATCTTCGACTTCGTAAAGGAAGCCGGTGAGGCGATCGGCATTATCAAGGACAAGGAAAAAGAGGCCCGCGAGGAAGCGGCCGAAGAACGTGGCATAGCCAACAAACTCACGCAGGTCGTTGTTCGTCTGGGCCTCGACATCAAGGATCTCCGGATCGATTTCGACGACGCCGTGGCAACGATTCATGGTACAACCGAGACGAACGCTGAACGCGAAAAGGTCATCCTGGCCGTCGGAAACAGCAGCGGCGTGGCGAAGGTCGATGACCGCATCCAGGTCGTGGCGCCCGAGCCAGAAGCCACGATGTACACGGTTGTCAAGGGAGACACCCTCTCCAAGATCTCGAAAGATCACTACGGTGACGCGATGCAGTACAGCAAGATATTCGAAGCCAACAAACCAATGCTGACCAACCCAGACCTCATCTACCCGGGTCAGGTGCTGCGAATCCCGCCCGCGTAGAAAGCGAGCGCAGTACAGTGTCGGAGGGGCCTCTCGGGTTCCGGGGGGCCCCTTTGATCAATCGCGAATGCAGAACCGACTAATAATTCTCTTCGAGACCCAATTCGGCGCCCGACCCGAAGCCGTACTCCCAGTGGCCGCAGATGGCTCGGAGAGGACCTATCACCGGTTGGTGGCACCCGACGGGCGCACCGCGATCGGCGCGTTCGGGCCCGACCACGAGGAGAATCGGGCTTTCCTTTCGTTTTCGCGTGCCTTCAACCGGGCTGGGCTCCCGGTGCCAGAGCTCTATGACGACGATGAAGAAGCTGGTGTCTGGCTGATCGAAGACTTGGGCGACACCACGCTGTTCCGAGCTCGGCAAGAGGCTCGCGAGGGTGGTCACGAGTTCGACCCCGCGATCCTCGATGCGTACCGCCGCGTGGTGGAAATCCTCCCGCGGTTCCAGGTCGAGGGCGACAAAATCGTCGACTATTCAGTGGCTTACCCGCGGGCTGCATTCGACCGGCAATCGATCATCTGGGATCTCAATTACTTCAAGTACCATTTCCTCAAACTGGCTCAAATACCGTTCAACGAAGCCAAGCTCGAGAGGGACTTTGATACATTAGCGACGTACCTACTCACGGCTGACACCGAGCACTTTCTTTATCGTGACTTTCAGTCGCGAAACATCATGCTTCGCGATGGCGAGCCATGGTTCATCGACTACCAGGGGGGGCGTCGGGGGGCGTTGCAGTACGACATCGCCTCGCTGCTATATGATGCCAAAGCGGACATCCCCGAAACTGTTCGAGCCGAGCTGCTCGACCATTACCTATCATCCTTGGCGCAACACCTCGACTTCGATCGAGCGACGTTCCTGGAGCAATATCACGGGTATGTGCTGGTACGGGTCCTTCAGGCGATGGGCGCATACGGTTATCGCGGTTTTTTCGAACGCAAGCCGCGCTTTCTTCAGAGTGTTCCCTACGCGGCTCGTAACATCGAACGAATACTGGACGAGGGCATGCCGATCCCACTACCGGAGATGGAGCGGGTCCTGCGCAGCATTATCGCCGAGTGGGGTGATGCCAGCAGCGAGCCCGATAGCGCTCAACTCACCGTGTACGTCTACAGCTTCAGCTATCGACGTGGTTATCCCCAGGATCAAGGGGGGCACGGAGGAGGGTTCGTCTTCGACTGCCGGGGACTGACGAACCCGGGTCGCCTGCCGGAGTACGTCGCGCTCACCGGACGCGATTCGGAAGTTGCCGACTACATCGCGGGCCTGAGCGAGCTCGAGCCATTCTGGGAGAACGCTCGCGCGCTGACCGAAGCCCACGTCGAGGCCTACGAGCAGCGGGGCTTCACCAGTCTGAGCGTCTCTTTTGGGTGCACCGGCGGACAACACCGCTCGGTGTATCTGGCTGAGAAAATGGCGGGGCATCTCGAGGCTCGTTTCCCAGAGATTCGCGTTCGGCTCCTTCATCGCGAGGAGCCGAGCTGGCCGCGGATCGCAACGACTCCGGCGGGTTAGAGATCTTGGACGCCATGGTACTCGCCGCCGGACTCGGTACACGCCTGAGACCATTCACCAACGATACGCCGAAGGCGCTGATCGAGGTCGATGGCGTTCCGATCCTCGAACGAATCATCCGTTATCTCACGGCGGCAGGGGCCGATCGGGTCATCGTCAACACGCACCATCATTCCCACCAGATAGAGCATTACGTCGCCGATCGAAAAGACCGCGAAGTGGAAATCCTACTGTCGGCCGAGCCCGACCGGCCGTTAGGAACCGGGGGTGGCTTGTTGAACGCAGCATCGTTCTTTCGGCGTGACGAGCCATTCGTGCTGTACAACGGGGATATCATTACCGATCTCGATCTCGTGGCGATGAACCGCGCGCACCAAGCCGATGATCGGCTGGCCACTTTGGCGGTCAATCGTCGAGAGACATCTCGATGTCTGCTCTTCGACGACGAAGGTCTGTACGGGTGGGCAAACCTATCGACTGGTGAGTCGGAAACGTCGCGTCCGACGTGCGGCGAGAACCGCTCAATCCCGTTCGCGGGCGTTCACGTCCTCTCTCCAAGGATCTTCGACTTGATCAGTGAGCGTGGCGCCTTCTCGATTATCCCGGTCTACCTTCGACTCGCGCAAGCTGGGTATCGTATCCTACCACACGATGTTAGCGCCGCGTTGTGGCTCGAGATCGGCAACCCAGAGCGGCTCGAGACAGCGCGCCGCGTACTCTCGAAGCTCAAGGATCGAAACGGTCTTTCTCCAGAATAACTGCGCCTGACTCGCCACCGAACGTAAACACCGATCTGAACGTTCCCTCAACACCGACCTCGGCACCCTCACGTGGAGCTCCCAACTCCCGACTCACCACGTTCATCGTTCCGGTACCGTCGTCGATCCGGTAAGCACCCTGCCCAAGAGCGCCAAACGCGCGCGTTACTTCACCCTTCACGCGCACCGTTTCGCCCTCGTAACGGCCGGGATCGTCGAGCAGAGACTGGATCGACATCGTGCCGCGACAAGCCGAGGTGAGCGCGGCGCCGGCGGCCACCGCGCCAACCAACAACATGGTACGAGATCGAACTGGAATGGACATCGCAGACTCCTGGTTGAGGCTTGATGTTTTGCTACGATTCCGACGGAGGATAGCTTTTTAGCGTGACCGATTCCACGACCGCCAGCAACCGCATTCAGATCGTGACCTACCGTGATGAGTTCCAGCCGGCGTTCGAGTCGCTCAATCTCGACTGGATCGAAGAGCATTTCTGGGTCGAGGAGATCGACCGCCAGGTGTTGAGCGATCCCAAGGGCACGATCATTGACCGTGGCGGAGAGGTTTTCTTCGCCCTCAAAGACGGAAACGCCATTGGAACATGCGCGCTCATCCAGCATGATAATCGAGTCTACGAGCTATCGAAGATGGCGGTTCACCCGTCAGCTCAAGGACAGGGTCTGGGAAACCTACTGATGGATGCGATGATCGCGTGGGCTCGGCAGCGTCACGCAAAGCAGATTTTCCTCGAATCCAACACCGTTCTGGGGATAGCCATCACGCTGTACGAGAAGTACGGGTTTGAGACCACCCGCCTAGGCGAGGGGGACGAGTACGAGCGCTCCAACATCCGGATGACGCTCGCGCTTTCCGAGCCGACTTAACATTTGCGTCCCTCCTTCGTCCGACTCTGTAGACGGAAGGTCTGACACGACACGGATAGAGGAGGCATGATGTTTCGCTTGAGAACGTTGGTCCTGGCTACTGCGGCGCTGCTACTCATTGGGGCCCCGGCTCGGGCACAGGACGACGGCCAGGTCGTCATCGACAACCCCGGCGACAGACTTGAAGATTTCTGGGATCGACGCGAAGACGTCAGGGACCGACGTGAGGACCGCCGGGACCGGGCCGAGGACGTGGCCGACCGGCGCGAGGACATTCGCGACCGACAACACGATGGCGGAGCGCGTGATCGCATCGAAGACCGGATTGACCGACGCGAAGACTATTTCGATCGGCGTGAGAATCGGCGGGATCGACGCGAAGACGTTCGCGACCGGCGCGAAGATCGGCGCGATCGGCGCACCTGATCATCAAAGCTAGGAGGGGTTCGCGCCGGCTCCGTTTCCTCGGAAGGACGCGAACCACTCCGCGCGCGGGAAAGAGAACACCATCCCAGCCAGCATCAAAACAACCGCCGCAACCAACATGCTTCGCTGTCCCGTCAGCAGCGCGACCGTGACACCGAGAAGCGCCGCCCCTTCGAGCATCGCCCACGCAACGATGAGCAAACGAATCACTCGTTCAGGCCCTCCGGTCACCGGGCGCGACGCGGGCGAGTCGGTGTGGCACGTCGCCTTGCGCCACACCACGTACCAGCCCGCCACCAAGATCGCGGCCACGCCGTACCAAGGCTTGACCAGGAACTGCCAATCTCCCTCGCTCCCATCGATTGGAGAACCGGATCCCGTCACCACGTAGACGACCCCCGCGAACAAGAGCACGCCCAACAAAAGCGAAATCGCCAGTATCCGAGAAACACGTAATGCCTGATCGGCGTCTATCCCAGTATTAGCCACGCGCATAATCCTCAGCGCCCATGAAGTGCAGCGACACGTAAGGCTCGTCGCCCTCGACCCAGCTGTCGTGGCCGGGGGGAATGGCACACAGAACCCCGGGGGTGATCTCAAACTCAGCACCATCGTCCATCCGGACCTTGGCGCACCCACTCACACCCAGAACCACATGGGCAACCTCACAGGTCGTCTGACCCAATCCCGGGCCAACGTGCCGGGACCATTTCCACCCTGGCTGATAGGTGGCCCGACCAACTGTAAGCTCTCCGACCTTCACCAGCTCGAAGGTCCCTTTTTCGAACGCGCGCTTTTCGTCCGGCGAGTCCAAGCTCTTCGTGATCAGATCCATATCACTCTACTGGCCGCGATAGGCACGCATGGCATTCGACATGACCATGACGAGCTCTGGGTCAGTGGAGATTCGGACCATCTCCTTGCCCAGCTCAGCCGTCAATTGCGTGACCTGAGAGTGCTCGTCCATGAACTCGCTTCGCAACTCCGCCGGATCGATGCCGCCCAGAGCCTCGCCAAGCTCGTTTAATTCTTTCGCCTTTTGCTCAAAAACCGGCGCGTTCTCTTTGGCCGTGGCTTCATCGGTTATGTTGCGAGCGATCTCGACCAGCTCTTCTAAACTCACCAGGTATATCTCGATCGCCTCCGCGGCATTTGATGGCGCGGGGTTTGTTCCACCCGATCGGTCCTCGCTGATCTCGGTCTGATCGTTGCTCGAAGCGCCAGTGTCGCTCTCGCTTTCGTTCGTTGAGCAAGCGCCTGTCAACAGCACCGCCAGCCCCAAAACCAAGTGACTCCCCCACTTGTTCATAGGGTTCCCCCAAACAATTAGAGTGCGCTGATATGACAATGGCGGACTCCAAAAGGTATCTACGGGAGACGTGAGTGGCGAACAGCGCTTGACGGATGGCATTCGTATCTGCAGACTCACCGCCTCAGTTGTTTCCTCACCTATTCCATGGAGGCATCCCTGTGGGCTCAATCGTCGAGATTCTGATGCAACAACTGGCCGGTAGCGCTTCTAGTGATATCGGAAAATCGTTGGGTACTAACCAGCAGACGACTCAGACCGCGATCGCGGCCGCGTTACCCCTGTTGCTTGGCGCATTGGCCCGAAACTCCGACGATGCCCAAGGCGCCGAAGCTCTCCACAGTGCACTAGCCAAAGATCACGACGGAAGCGTATTGGACAACCTCACCGATTACATCGGGGCGCCAAACCTCGATGACGGCACCGGCATTCTTCGTCATGCGTTTGGAGATCGTCAGGCTGCGGTTGAGCGTGGGGTCAGCAAGGCGAGCGGTCTTGATACGGCCAACGCCGCGAAGTTGCTCGCCGTCCTAGCCCCGGTCGTCATGGGGATGCTCGGACGCAATCAGCGCCAACAGGGACTGAACCCGACGGGATTGGCCGAACTTCTGACTGGTGAGCGCAAGCAGGTCGAGCAGCGGGATGCCGCAGCAGCCGGCCTTGGTCGGTTGCTCGATTCCGACGGCGACGGAGACATCAGCGATGATATCGCCAAGCTTGGCAAGGGACTGCTCGAGGGATTCCTGAGATCCCGCTAGCGCTCAGCGGTCGGGTGTGACACCGAGAGCGTAAAACGCGGCTGCCACGCTGGTGGCAAGGTTCAAACTCGACACGCCTTCTCGCATGGGGATCGCCAGGCGCTGATCCGCTCGTCCGAGGAGTTCATCGCTCAAACCGCTGCGCTCGGACCCAAAGGCCAGGATCACGTCGTCCGGTATGGTGGCGGTACTCAATGACTGACCGCAGGGGTCCAGAGCGACGATCGGTCGATCAGCCGTGAGAAGCGCGACCGACCTGGCGATCGGCAGCGCGAACTGGAGACCCGCTCCACCACGCAGGGCCTCTGGGTGCCAGGGGTCGTGGGGTCCGATCGCAATGACACCGGCCGCTTTCGCAGCCGCGGCGACTCGGATGGCAGCACCGAGGTTGCCCAACCGGGAGGGGTTTTCGAGCAGTACCACCCGACCCGGCTGAGCCAATACTTCCGCCGACGTCGATATCTTGCGGCGAGCGATAGCAACGATCGGCGTGGCGGGGGGCGTCGGAACCAACCGGTTGAAAACCTCCCCGCTTACGACCGTAGACTCTGCATTCAAGAACTCGATGACATCGGGCGCCAGCGCGGTCGCAAGATCAACGAGCGCGTCGGGGTCATCAACCGCGATCGCCACCAGTTCGGCTTCAAAACGGATCGCGTGCTTGACGGGATGAAATCCTTCGAGGACCGCGAGGCGCTCATCGGTACGGGCGCGCCGAAACTGGTCGACCAAATCCTTCAAGCGTCAGTTTGCAGTCGATCGAGCTCTCGTCGCCGCTTAATTCGACGATGCAACGACGCACCCAGATCGTCCCAAACAGCAGCCCGGTTGGTTCGATCGACGCCCCCACGCAACCGCTCTTCCAAGGTCGCACCAAACGCGCTGCCACCGGGCTGCCCCTGGGCATCGTGGACGTCAAGCAACACCGTGCCGCCGCCGGGACCGTCGTTGTAAATCCGCAGCGAGGCGACGTCGAGCGCGTCGTTCATAAACACGATCGCGGCTCCAATCTGTTCGAACGGACGCCGCGAATCGATCGTCCACCCACCGGTGTTAAAAACCTTCACCTTGCGCTCGACACCCTTCGGGGACACGATGCTCTCGAACGGTTTATGGGTATGGCCAAACACGACTGTCAGGTCCTCGGGAACGTGCCCGATCGCCTCCTCCAACTGTCGGAATGACGGCCCAAACACGTACTTCTGTAGTCCCTTCATCGTGCTCTTGGAGTACGGTCCGTCGCGAACGAATCGCTCAGTGACGAACCGCCCAGCATACCAGTCGAGACTCTTCTTGATCACCATGCGTTCGAGCCGTTCCGACGGCAGTAATGGAAGGTCGAGTGCCTTAGCCATGCGCGCTGCAAGCTCGCTGGCGCGAGCCCGAACGTGGTCGGGATTTCGAAGCGTCAGGAACAAAGCCTCGAAGTCCCGGCCGGCTGCGCCCGAGCGCCCCAGCAACGACCAGACGAAATCGACCCATGCGTAGTTCTCGTTCTCGATCTCCTCGACCGTCGCTGGTTCCGGACGTCCAGGAAAGAGCGCACGTCGCGCGATGCTGAAGAACCGGTAGACGTCTTCGGCATAATGTCCGTGGTGAATCAGCACGCACCGATCGCTCGACTCTCGCACCAGTGCCAGATTCGGGTAGATCACCTCGACGCTCGTGACCGGCTTCTCTCCGCCACCGATTCGAGTGGCCAGACTATTCAACAAGTCCGACGGCAATCCCGCACTGAGCAGTGGGGACGTGACATGCGACGATGGCGGAAGAGCGCGTTGTTTGTCGCTGTCCCCGACCTGGCGCGCGTAGCCGGCTTCGCGTGCGAGCTCCCAGATGTGATGATCGTGATTGCCGGGGATGTACACGATCGAGTCACACAGCTCGGCGCCAGGTTTGAACAGGCTTTCCATGAGGAAGCCAAATAGCGTAAGCGTCTCCTGGTAGGACCCGAAGGCGAGCCCGAGCCCGTCGCCCGCTACGATCAGCGTCGGGAGCTGATCACCTTCGTTTTGTTCTACGAGGTGCCGCAAACACGTAGCCAACCGCTCCAACATGGGTGCGGCGGTGGGCACGCCGTTCCCGGCACCTGGTGGTTTGAGGGGTGTCAGGACGCTCTCCTGCTCCCCCAGATGGAGGTCCGAAAGGCACACGTAGCGAATGTCGTGGCCTGGGGCTGGCACTACTCGTGCTGTCGACAAACGGCTTCTACGTTATTGCCGTCGGGATCCAGAACGAACGCGCCATAGTAGTCGGGAGAATACATCTCGCGAATCCCGGGCGGGCCGTTGTCCTCGCCACCGGCCGCGATCGCGGCCGCGTAGAACGCGTCTACAAGTTCCCGATTCGGACAACCAAAGGCGACGTGGACTCTCGTGTGAAGCGGCTCGCGCTGAACGACCCAGAAGTCGGGCTTCCCCGTCTCCTTGTGCCCAAACCCGGCAGCCACGAGAAACTCTTTCACAACCTCGTACCCGAGCGGGGCTAAGGCCCGCTCGTAGAACAATCGACTTCGAGCCAGGTCAGTTACGTTCAGAGTTACATGATCGATCATCTCACTGCTCCGTGGTGTGGGACCAGACAAACCCTTCTTGTTCAGGATCGTAGATCCAGATCTTGTGCCAAGGTTCGCCTCGTGCCTCGCCGCCTAGCACTCGAAGGTCCGGGTGACCGTCCCCGTCGACATCAGTCAACTCAGTAGCGCCTGGTTCCGACGGATTGATGCTGTTGCGAACCTCGATGATCTGAACGACGGCCCGGTCTTCCTTCCGAATCACATCGAGCTCGTAATTCATGTCTTGCTGGTGGCGCACCTGGATCTCGTGACTTGGCTGATTCACGCCGTCGGTACAATCGATGGCTAACAGAACCGCGCATATCGTCAACGCCTGCCTATTCATCCCGTTTCCTTTGGCGTGCCACCCCACGTAGGAATAAACGTCTCCGCCTCGACGCCCAACGCGTCGGCGATGCGGCTGATGTAGTTGAAGTAACCGATCACTTGGACCGCGTCGTGTATCGCATCATCACCAAGTCCGTGCTCCCGCAGCGCATCCAGGTCCGCGGGTGCCATATCGTGTTGCTGGTGGGTCAGCTTGGTCGCGAACACACAAAGCTCGCGATCAACTTCTGACAACCGAGCTGAGCGCCAATCTCTCGCTACCGCATGCACGTAGGCATCGGCCTCATCTCCCGCCGTGAACTGATCCGCGATCTCTTCCCGGAGATCGTTGGCATGGGCTTGCGTTCAATAGTGACAGTCGAGCTCGGAGGAAACAACGGTCGCCAAGAGCTCTCGCTGTGCGCGCGTTAGCGGCGACCGGCCGCGCATTATGTCGATGTACAACCGCATGCTCGACTCCAGTACGCGCGGGTTGAGGCTCATGATGTGAACGATGTTCCACACCCGACCGGCACGACGGATGGCGGCATCGAAATGCTCGCGCAGCCGACCGGTAGCGTGGTCGATCGGAACTTGGTGAATCCAAGGCATGCCTGTTCTCTACTTTCGCGGGTCGATCGGTGTCAACACACCGAGCTCGTTCTCGATCGCCTCGGCGGCGTCCAAACACAAGTCCTCCCGATAGAGCGGGCCGATCACCTGAACGGCCTGCGGTAGCCCGTTAGCGAGTCCCACTGGCACGGCGGCCGCCGGAAGCCCGAGCAAGTTCGCGGTCACGACAAGCCGCATCGAGCGAAGTAATAACAAAACGGCGTCCGTTCCCCTCAGATCAGCACCGACGGCGAACGGTTGCTGGGTGGAAACGGGACCCAGAACCAACGGATACTCCTGCGCGAAGTGCGTCCACTGGCGCGCGATCCCGTTTCGATCCGCTAACGCGCGCATGTAGCCGCGCAAGCTCAACTCGGGCACCACCGAGAAAAAGTCGTCCAGCATCCTGTACGAATCCCGAGCCAAGAGTTCTTGCACCGCGGGTACGAAATCGGTACTCAGCTCGGCTGCCACCAAGCGAGCCCAGAGAGCAGCCGCTTCATCGACCGCCGGCAGATCCACCTCCTCGACCGCATAGCCAGCGTTCGACAACACGTCGGCCGCCTTTCGCACACCATCGGCGATGTCCGGATCGGTTCCCTGTCCACCCGGATCCGTCGTCACCGCCACTCTGATCGGACCACCCACGGACGGTCCCTCGAGCGGGGCCGGGACCCACCAGGGATCCCGTGGGTCTGGCCCGCTCATCGCGGCAAGAGCGACCCGTAGATCGCGAACGTGGCGTGCCATCGGCCCGTTGGTCGCAAACAGCTGAATGGTGATCGAAAACTCGGCCGGCGCCATCGCTGACCTGTCGGGAACGCGCCCCCGCGTAGGCCGAATCGAGCACACCCCGCAACATTGAGCTGGGTAGCGAAGCGAGCCGCCGTAGTCGTTTCCGACACCCAGCGGGGTCATTCCCAACGCCAGAGCGACGGCCTCACCGCCACTCGATCCGCCAGGAGTCCGCGTGCGGACCCACGGGTTCGCCGTCGCCCCACGCAGCGAGCTCTTGGTATGCCACCGCAACGCGAAGTCAGGCATATTCGTGCGCGCCAGCGGGATCGCGCCGGCGGCCTTGAGCTGGGCGACGAGCGGCGCGTCAACCGGCGGAATTTCTCCTTCAAGTCCAAGAACACCCATCGTCGTCGCCGACCCCGCGACATCGATGTTCTCCTTGATCGTGAACGGAACACCGTGCAACGGACCGATCTCTTTCCCGAAGTCGATGGCCCGGTCCGCTTCTTCTGCGGCTCGCATCGCTGGTTCCTCGAGCACCACCGTAATCGCGTTTACCGCCGAATTGACCTTCTCGATCCGCTCCAGGTGGGACTCTACAACAGCTCGGCTGGTGATCCGGCGATCGCGGATCGCAGCCGCCAATTCGGATGCCGACATTACCCACGGCTCATCGCCCATCGTCGGCGTGGGTTGTGGAACTCGAGCAGATTGCGTTGTAGTCGCCCACAGCTCATCCAACCGCAAATCGGGGATGAGCGCCGCGGTCGATGATGCGAGCCCGTAACCGAGCAGCGCACGACGGGAGATCGGACCCTTGATATCCATGATGGCGCTCCAGTTTGCTGGATGATTCCAGATCGCGCGTACGGATTGACCAAACTCAATAATAGATGCGAAATGCCCGCTCGGCAGCGGACAAAAAACGCGCGCCCGACGAACGGTCAGGCGCGCGCCTAGAAGGACCGCTGTTCGTGCAGTCTTAGAAGAGGATACCCAACAGAATGATCAATCCTACCGGGGCCGTGAGATCGCCGAACAGAGTGAACAGATCCTCGGCCAGATCGTAGATCTGAAAGAGAACCAGGAACTCCTCCGGCGTTAGTGGTTCACCATCGGCGCCCAAGATCGAAGGATCATCGGGATCGCCACTGGCGGTCGCGAACAGCTCACCGTTGAGATAGAACTCCGCTTCCAGCGAATCATCTGACCCCTCGATCTCGATCGTGACCGACTGGTCCCCGTAGTGCACTTCGAGTCCGATCTCGCCCGCGTCGAGCTCACCATCGATCGACGCATCAACGCGAAAATCGCTGGACGCATTCTCCACCTGGACGTCGAGCTCGAATCCCTCGATGTCACCTTCAGCTGCCAGGTCGAAGTCGAGCCGATCGTTATCACCCTGAACAAAGCCCTCGATACCGATCGAGCCAGATCCGTTGTCGCCCTCGGCGCGAATCGAGTAATCGAGGAACGTCTGCCCTTCATTGACGACCTCGAACCTGAGATCGATCCCATTCACACCCGCACCGTTGTCGATCAAGTCAGCGTGACCTGTTTCCTGCGTGACATCGGGCTCACCGATTGAGGTCGTCGCGTAGAGGATCAACCGGATCCCATTTGCGGGAGCACCGGTACGCAACGGATCGGCGACGTACTTGTTCTGGGCTGGATCGTAAACAAACGTCATGCCGAGCGAACTATCGGAAATCAGTTGATCGGCTCGGATACCACCGTCGATCAAACCACGCATCGCTCGAATCGTTCCGGCCCGAGCCTCGGACCGTTCCGGCGACCCGACCAACGCTTCCAACGTGCTCGGCTCGATCAAGAAACCAAAATCGCCCAGGTCGATCGGGACGCTCAGCGCGCGGAAGCTCGCCCAGTCATCGTCGCCAAACACCGCATCGATACGATTCAGCTCTGCGCTGGCGGTGGCTACATCGAGCGCTTCCGGCTCGGTTGTCCCAACGGGACCCGCGGGGCCATCGCTGTCCTCAGAGCAGGCCGCCAGAAACCCGACCACGAGCACACCAACAACGACGCGTTCCACTAACGGCCTGACTCCAGAGATCGTCATGAATGACCCTCCTTCTCATCGTGATCGCAACCCATGGTCGGGTACTACCCCGAACCCACCGATGAGTGTCACGAGGAGCGAGGATGTATGACAGTGAACGTGCCGAAACGGGGCGACGCGAAACCTGGCGCTCGCCTACAACACCTGAGGCAGGTTCTCCCAAAGGATGAAAATCGCGACGGGGATGAGGAACACAGCAAACGCCTTTTTCAACACCAGTTGTGGTACGCGTGTCCCGATCGCGCGCCCGACAAAAGTGCCCACGATTCCGAAGACCAGAAACAGGCCGATGATCGACCAGTCGATGCTGAGGCCAAGTTCTGACAGGACACCCAAGTACTTGACAAAACCGCTGGCCGACTTGAGCGCGATGATCATCAGGCTCGTGCCGACCGCCCGATGCATCGGCAATCCACCGAGCACCGCGAGCGCAGGCACGATCAAGAACCCTCCACCCACACCGACGAAACCCGTCAAGATGCCGACAATGACGCCATCGAACCCGAGCTTCCAAACGTGACGCTCGCCATGATCCTTCTGGAAACGGGCCGGTGTGCGAAACATCAACCCAGAGGCCAGCAACATGACGGCCGCAAACACCGCGAGCTGTGCCGACCCAGAGACGAACTTGGCCAACCATGCGCCCCCATACGTACCGGCCATCCCGGGGACTCCGAAGAACAGAACGCTGCGCCAGTCGACCAGCCGCCGACGGGCATAGAGAAGGGCGCCGGACAGCGCGACCCCCCCGACGATCCCGAGCGAGCCGGCGATCGCGACCTTCTCGCTCTGGCCTACCAGATAGACCAACACCGGCACGGTCACGATTGAACCCCCTGAACCCAAAAGCCCCAGGCTCAGGCCGATCGCGATCGCGCCGATCCAGGCTAAGAACATGTCATCGCCGAAATCAGCCGTTCGACGGTCGCTTCTTGAGACGAGAAATCGCCCACGACACAGCCATGGCGCAAGACGACGAACCGATTCCCGACGGGTGCCGCATGGCGCGGGTTGTGGGTGATCAACACGATGCCGACACCACGATCTCGGGCCCGCCGCACCTGCTCGAGCACGATCTCCGCTTGCCGCACACCCATCGCCGCCGTCGGCTCGTCCAGCAACAGCACCTCCGCACCCCCGTACAGCGCTCGAGCGATCGCGCCGGCCTGACGTTCACCGCCCGAAAGTGTGCCCACCGATTGATCGGGTTCGCGAACCGTGATGCCAAGCTGTTCGAGCTGCTCCGTGGCGACCGCCCGGCACCGTTGCACGTCGATCCGACGCAGCGGGCCAACTCCAACCGTCGGTTCACTCCCCAAGAAGAAATTGCGCCACACCGGCATGAGCGGAATCAGCGCCAGATCCTGATATACTGTCGCGATTCCGTGCTCGCGGGCATCGCGCGGGGATGAGAAAGTGATCGGTCGACCGTCGACGCGGAGCTCGCCGCCGGTCGGCGAGTGAACGCCGGCCAGGATCTTGACCAGCGTTGATTTGCCAGCGCCGTTGTCGCCTAACAGACATGTCACCTCGCCCCGCTCGACCGCCAGCGACACATCGTTCAGCGCGGTCACGGCGCCAAACCGTTTCGATACACAATCAGCTTCGAGCAAGGGCGCGTACACGGTAGTCACGCCGAGAGCGCCCGTTGCCGAAGCGTATGGTTGACGATGACCGCCGCCAGCAGGACAATGCCCAAGAAGACCTGAAACCAGTCCGCATCGACTCGCGTCATGACGATCCCCTGCTGCACCATGCCAAAAATGAGAGCCCCCAGTGCGGCTCCAACCGCCGATCCGTAACCACCGGTCAAGAGCGTGCCTCCGATCACCGCCGCAGCGATAGCGCGAAACTCCTGCAGCTCCCCGCGCAGAACATCCGCTCCGGTGAAGCGCACCGTCTGCAGTACCGCCACCAGACACGCGGCCAACGCGGTGGTAACAAACAAGCCCAGCTTGACCCGGTCCACCGGAACGCCCGAACTGCGGGCGGCCCGGGCATCCCCACCGACCGCGAAGATCCAGTTTCCAAGTGGTGTTCTCAGCAGAACCCAAGTCGCGGCTGCGATCAGGAGCAGCCACCAGACGATCGAGACACGAAACACGCCGAACACGTCGCTGGCGAAGAGCTGACGTGCGGGATCGTAGCCGGAGACTGAGTCGAGTCCGCCGAGCTGCGTGCGACCCGTCCAATGGCGGCTCAGGGCGATCGTGAGACCGCGGAAGGCGAACAGCGTACCCAGCGTCACAATGAACGAAGGCAGACCCGTGCGGACGACCAACAAGCCGTTGAACAAGCCAACCAGAGCAGATAGCACGAAGACCGCTCCGATGGCGGGCCACAGCGGCCAACCAAAATGAGTCGTCAAGAGCATCAGCGACATGGAAGCGAAACCGATGATCGACCCGACCGAGAGGTCGAACTCACCGCCGATCATCAGCAGCGAAACGGCGACCGCGAGGATGCCGAGTGGTGCCGCCGCGTTCAAGTAGGCGGCCATTCCGAGCGTGCTGCGGAACGGTTCGCCCGCAGCGAGCGCAAAGAAACCCCACACGGCAAAAGCGGCCGCTACCGCGCCAAGCTCTGGTCGCCGGGCTACAGCGCTTGTCAGGCGCAGAGACATTCGGTCACCCTTTCGACGTCCACTTGAACAGCACGAATCGGGTGACGAGAGTCCTCGATGTTACGGCATCCCTCGACCGCCGCCAGCAGGTCCGACGCCGCTTCGTCGGCCAGGACAACCATAATGAGACCCGCTTGATGTGGCGCGGTCTCGCCATACCAACCTTGAGTCCCGGGTGAGTGCCCCTCCATGGAGAAACGACTAAACAACCGGATCTCCTGTCCCGCGAGCAGGTCCTCGACCGACCCCTGATCCTCTTCGAGATACATCAACAATATGAGCTTCACGGTTTGTCCAGCTCCTCCTCATCCGTCTTGCGCATTAGGAAGTAGATCCCGGGAACAACGACCAATGTCAGCACCGTTGATGCCAGCGCACCGGCGATAAGCGAAACGGCGAGACCCTCAAAGATCGGGTCAAACAAGATCACAAAGGCACCTATGACAACCGTTCCTGCTGTCAAAGCGATTGGCCGCGTTCGTACAGCGCCGGCTTCAATCACAGCGTTTTTCAGAGGGGTCCCCACCGCCAATCGCGCCTCGAGATAGTCGATCAACAGAATTCCGTTTCGCACCATGATACCGGCCAGTGCGATCATCCCAATCATCGATGTTGCGGTGAAGAAAGCACCGAGCGCCACATGACCCGGAGCGATCCCGGCTAGAGTCAGCGGAATTGCGGCCATCATCACAAGGGGTGTCGTAAACGAGCCGAACCAGGCGACGATCAAACCGTAGATCAGCAACAACGCTCCGGCGAAAGCGATCCCAAGGTCACGGAAAACCTCGTAGGTGATCTGCCACTCGCCGTCCCATTTCATTAGCGGTTGTTCGATGAATCCGGGTTGACGTGTATAGAGTTGTCCAAGACGTGAACCCGATGGTAGCTCGATCTGACCGATCTGCTCCCGAAGATCTAGGATGGCGTAGACTGGACTCTCTTGGCTGCCAGCTACGTCGCCAGTTACGTACACAACGCGCTGACCGTTCTTGCGGTCGATCACCTGAGGTGCGCTCCCCTCATCGACCGTAATGAGCTCTCCGACCGGTACCATCTCGCCCGTGTCTGACCTCACGTGGAGGCCCGACAGGCGATCGATACCCGAGCGCGAGGCTTCGGCGAGACGAACCCGGACGGGAACCGGTGACCTCCAGGACGGGTCGGAAAGATGAGTGGCAACCTGGCCTCCCAACGCGATCTGAATCGCCTCGACCACTCCTGCCTTGGTGACGTTCGAGAGTGACGCTTTCTCTTCATCGACAACGAGTCGGCGCTCATTCTGGGCGCTCTGGAGGGACCAATCCACGTCCACAATCCCCTCGCTCGACTCCAAGATCTCCCGCACCTCTCTTGCTGCCGCGTGCTGAGCTTCCACGTCGCTCCCATAGACCTCTGCAACGAGGGTTGCCAGGACCGGCGGCCCCGGTGGGACTTCGACCACTTTGGAACGCGCATCGGTCAACGATCGGTCGACCACGCGCTCTACGATCGGTCGCACGCGCTTTGCGATGTCATGACTCTGATCCCGGCGCTCTCCCTTGTCGATCAGGTTCAGCTGCAGATCGGCGACGTTGGGTCCGCTCCGCAGGTAGTAGTGTCGGATCATGCCATTGAAGTTGAACGGCGCGGCGGTCCCGGCGTACACCTCGACACTCGAAATCTCACGCACCTCTGAAAGCGCTCGGACGATGTCCGTAGCAAGCGCGGTTGTCGTCTCTAGCGCCGTACCCTCTGGCGCATCCACGATGACTTGGATCTCGTTCTTGTCGTCAAACGGGAGCATCTTCACCGCAACCAGGCGCGTCGCGAACATAGCGATCGAGATCAAGAGCAAGACAAGCACCCCGGTCAAGGTCCACCACATGCGCTTGGGTTGATCGAGGAGGGGCCTCATCACGCGGCCGTAAGCTCTATAGATATTCGTCTCCTCTAGCACATACTCCCGATCGGGTCGGTCCTCGTCTCGAGGGAGCCACCGGAACGCAAGCCAAGGCGTGACAATCAACGCGACGAGCAGCGAGAACGTCATCGCTACGGTTGCGCCGATCGGCATCGGGCTCATGTAGGGACCCATGAGGCCCGAGACGAACAGCATTGGGAGGACCGCGGAGATGACTGTCAATGTGGCCAAGATTGTTGGGTTGCCGACCTCATCCACGGCAGCGCGCGCGGCAGCGCGAAGCGGGCGGTCTCGCATCGCGAAGTGGCGATGCATGTTCTCGGCAACGATGATCGAGTCGTCAATCACGATCCCCGTTACAAAGATCAGCGCGAACAGCGTAACGCGATTAAGAGTGTAGCCGAAGATGTGATAAACAAAGAGCGTTAGCGCGAACGTCACCGGTACCGCCGTCATGACGACGATTCCGGCACGCCACCCCATCGCGATCGCTACGACAAGACCGACCGCCAAGATCGCCAGCAGCAGATGCGCTTTGAGAGTGTTGATCTTTTCGCGTGCGGTTTCCCCGTAGTTGCGTGTGATAGCCACGTGTACATCGTGCGGAACGACTCGCCCAACCATCTTCTCGATGCGGTCGGTGAGTGCCTCCCCGACGGCTGAGGCGTCAGCGCCCGGTCGTTTTGCGATAGCCAAAGTGACCATCGGGTCAAGCTCGGTGCCGGGCACACCGTAAAAGGTGTACGACGACACCTCGGCGGGACCGTCAGTCACGTCTGCCAGATCACCAACCTGGACCAACGCTCCATCACGAACATCGAGTACGACCGACTCAACATCACGAACGGTCGTAAGAAACGGGCCGGCGGTAACGCGTACGACCTCTCCCCCACGCGTAAAGGATCCGGCATCGGCCTCGGAATTCGCCGCCTGCAACGCCGCGGCGACGTCACGGGGGTCGAGACCGAAGACTGCCAGTTTTTCCGGGTTGAGCTGAACGCGGATCTCCCTTGGTTCGCCGCCGATGATTCTCGTTTCACGTACATCCGGGACGCTTTCGAGCTCGACTTCGATCTCCTCAGCGATCGCGCGCAGCCTAGCATGGTCGTACGCGTCCCCAGAGAGAATCGCAGTCAAGAAGGGTACGTCATCGATCGTGACTGGCTTGACCAGCGGCAGTCCAAACCCCGGCGGCATGCGATCCGCGTTTTTGAGCAGTGTACTGTGGAGCTGAACCAGACTCTCCTCCATGTCGCGACCAACTTCAAAACGCACTGTCACCAGCCCAAACCCCTGCTGCGCGTGACTGTACACGTACTCCACGCCCTCTATTCCGGAGAGGACGTTCTCGAGTGGGATGAGCAAACGGTTTTCGATCTCGTCAGGCGAGCGACCAGGAAAGGGGAGGTAGAGATCAGCGAGAGGCACGATGATCTGGGGCTCCTCCTCACTCGGCATCGTCAATACCGACCATCCCCCGATCGCCAACGAACCGACGAGCAGTAGCGGAGTCAGCTTGGAGTGAAGGAAAGCATCCGCAAGCCGACCGGCGATCCGAGTCTTCACCGCTTCATCCCTGCGCTGTCCGAAGCCGGATCGTTGGGAATCGGAGCACCGGAGACAGGCGACCAAGGCTCAGTCTCGACCGCTTCAACGGCGGTGCCATCCGCCAGGTTCGCCACCGGCCGACGCACCACCAAGGTCTCCGTATCGAGACCAGCGAGGAGCTCAACCGCGTCGGCTCGGGCTCGGCCGAGCCGAACCCAACGCAGTCGCAACGTGTCGTTTTCGACTGTGAAGACGCCCCGGAGCTGCCCACGACTCACGACTGCGTCGGTTGGGATCCAAACCGTCTTGGTTTCGGCGTCTGCAACCTCAAGGCGAACGTAGGAGCCGGGTGGGGGCGGATCGATATCACCCTTGAACTCTGCCTGGACTCGGAACCTACGCGTCGTTTTTTCGAGGACGGGCACGACGCTTGTGATCGTAACCGCCCATCGGTTTTTGCTGTCAACGTTCGCAACCGTTGCAAAATCCCCAAGCACCACGCGGCCCGCTGCAGCAGCGGGAAGATCGGCAACGATCTTGACGTCGTCCGGTGCTGAGAGGGCCAGTGCTACTTGCCCGGGGACGACCAAGTCCCCCGGGTCGACGTGTCGTTCCGTGACTACGGCGGAGACCGGTGCGGTCAGTCGCACGTACGATAGCTGCGTCTTCGCGTTTTGCAGTCGAGCATCGGCGGCTGCGAGGCCGGCTCTCGCCTCGTCGAGCTCTTGCGATGTCGCCGCGCCGTCTCGCTCAAGCGATTCGATTCGATCATAGTAGCGGCGTGCGAGTCGGGCCTCGGCCTCCGCAGCCGTCACACTCGCACCCACATCACCACTTTCGATCGCAACAAGTAGCTCGCCGGTCCTCACAGGATCTCCAACATCAACGCGTACCTGTCTCACGATCCCGCTAGCACGGGTTGCAAGCTCCACTTCCCGAGCCGATGCGACTCGCGCAGGAAATACCATTGCATCAGCTTCAGAACTGACCTGCGAAACGATGACGGAAACCTGCTGCAGTGCTACTACCCTGCCCGGTTCTTCTCTCCCACAAGACATCAACAGGGAGCCGAGCGCAATGACGCAGATGAACCAGCTGTGCATTATGGGACTCCTTCAAGGCCGACTTGGGACCGCGCAAGTTCAACTCGCGCGACAGCGATGTGATAAGCGGCCAAAGCATCGATGGCTTGACCGCGTGTGTTCGAGAGTTGTGCCTCGCTCATGAGAAGTTCGGCAGGTGTAGCAAGCCCTTCTTCGAATCGTCGGCGCATTAGCTCGGTCGATGCGTTCGCTGCCTTGCGCGCAACTGCTGTGGCTTCGAACCGCTCTACAGCTGTCATTACCGCTCGAATCGCTTGATCGACTTCGATCTCAGCGTCACGTCTCGCCTGTTCGTACAACCCACGTGCGATTCGCTCCTCGCCTCGCGCGCGATCTCGCTCCGCCGACCTCCGAAAACCGGTAAAGGCCGGCCACCGGAGGACGACCCCGAGGCTCCAATCCGTCGACTCCGAGCTCAGAGGATCCTCAGAATGGGAGGCGATGGCGCCAACCGCGTCAATCGCTGGGACAAAGGCTAGCGTCGCCCGGCGTCGCTCAGCGCTTGCTGCTCGCCACGCCGCTTCAAGGCTCCTTACGTCCGATCGCGCATCCGCGTCGAACGGCTGTTTGACCATTGGCGCGGGTACAACCAGAGTATCCATCGGCACCGGGAGCACTTCTGATTCCCAACCTAGGAAGGACCCGAGCCGTTGCCTTGACTCGAGCTCCACGCGCTGACTCTCGACGCGCATCGCTCGGGCCGTGGCGAAGCTGGCCTCAGCCTGTAACTCATCCGCTTCCGTCAGCAGCCCTTGGACCCTCCGCCTTCGGAACCGTTCGGCGGTCGCGCTCGCGGCCTCCTCGGCAAGCTCGGCAGCAACTCGATGCGCAGACGCGCGAATGGCTCTCAAGTACAGCTCGCGTGCGCGGAACAAAGTCTCCTCTCTCGTTCGCACCGAGGCGAACTCGGCTGACCGAACCGCTTCGCCCGCCGCCGACAATGCCGTCCATCGAGTGGGACTGAGCACACCCCACCGGAGGTCTATTTGACTGCTCCAATTCTCGATCGGATCGGGATCGTTGAGCGGATCGAGCTCGAAGTCGCTCTCAGTGAATCGAGCTTGGCGCAGCTTCGTTCCAAAGGCGAACACCGGATCCGTTGAGCGGATGAGCCGACTCTCAACTCCGATCTCGGGCCACACGAAGGCTCGCGCGCGACTCTTGTCAGCAACAGCGATGCGTGTCTGCTCCTCCGCAATCAATACGCCGAGGTTTCCACTCAACGCTTCTTGCTCTAACTGCTCGAGAGTGATGGGGCGCTCTTCTAGAGCGATTCCGCCCTGGATCGGCTGCTGCGCGAGCGCGGGGGTAACCGTGCAGCAGGCGGCCAGCAAGAGCACAGCTGCTAGCGCGCGGTTAGAGATCGCAGTCTCGCAAGCAATCAAGCACACGAATGACCTTCTCGTCTTTGATTTGGTAGTAGACGTTGACCCCCTCGCGCCGACTCGCCAGGATTCCCCGATCGCGCATAAGACCGAGATGCTGAGATGCGGTGGGTTGATCGATGTCGAGTCGATCGTGAACCTGGGTCACCGTTTGCTCACCGCTCTGATCGAGCAACTCGAGGATCTCTAGCCGCACAGGATGCCCAATACATTTGAGAACCTCCGCAGCGTTTAGGATCATTTTGGAGCTGATGGCGGGATGGCTACTAGGGGACATTATATACAAATAAGTATATATATTTATGTATCTATGTCAAGTCTGGCACTCGTCGACCGTTGCCTCAACTACGTGGCTAGGCTGAGCTGTAGAAAGCGGCGCGCACGCCGAGGTTAGCGAATGCCACGTGCGGAAAGATCGATCACGTCGGCGGCCGTCTCCTGGGTTACAAACCCGGGCCCGGTACGAATGACGTCGCCACCACCCGGGATCGTCCCGGTCTCCAGATACTTCACCAGAAACACGACCGGCAGATAACCCTGCAAGTACTGCTGCTGATCGACGGCAAAGTTCATCTCGCCGTCGCGAATCGCCTCGAGCACCTCGGGTGACAGATCGAACGTCGCCAACGCCACTTCGCCGATCTTTCCGGTTTGACGAAGCGCCGCTAACGCCGGAGCAGCGCCGTTCGGCCCGAGTGTCAGGATGCCGTCGATCGCCGGGCCAGTCGTGATCGCGCCGGCGATTCGCTGCTGGGTGTCGTCGGGGTCGGCCAGGTTCACCACCAACGCGTAGGCGACAGCGCGACGCTCGCCTAGAGCGTCCCGGAACCCCTTACAACGTTCATCTAGGGCGGTGTTCCCGACTTCGTGATTGACACAAAGCGCCTGACGTACGCCAGCCCGCGCGAGCCGCACTCCGCTCTCGTAGCCAGCCTCATACTCGGTCTGCCCGATATGTGCGAGCACGCCGAGATCACGGTACACATCGCCACCTGAGTTGATCGAGACGACCGGTATGCCGGCATCGATGGCATCGCGAATCGCCGCGTCAAGCGCCGCCGCATCGGGGATCGAGACCACCAATCCATCGGGTCGTGAGGCGACAACGGCTGCGATTCGATCGCTCATCTCGACCATGTCGAACTTGAGTGGCGCGTGGTACTCAACCGCTACACCCAAGTCAGCGGCCGCGTCACCCGCGCCGTTTATCACCACCGACCAGAACGGATCACTCGATTGACCGTGTGTGACGAAGACGATTCGGATCTCTTCGTCGGCCGGGACGGCTTCAGGTTCAGGTTCAGAACGTGATGTCTCGGGAGGCGATGCTTCGCCGACGACCGCCGTGTCGGGTGAACCGTTGGGATCGTCAGGTGATTCCGCGCACGACAAAGCCACCGCCAACGCGCCACACACGGCGATCGGTACAAGTCTCGCGATCAAATGCATCGATCCCGATTCTAGCACGCCGGCCGGTGAGGGCTAGCCGGCGGGTGCGGCCAGCTCGCCGTTTCCGCTAGGGATGATCACCCACAGCAGCAGGTAGACGAGAATACCTGGGAAGGCTACCGACAGGACCGACACCACCACGTAGACGATCCGGAGCAGGGTGACGTTGAGCCCGAAGTGTTCGGCGATGCCGCCTATGACGCCAGCGATGATGCGATGATCGCTGGAGCGTCTAAGGGGTGCGCTGCTTCTTTGCATTGATTGGTTCCTCCTCAGTTTTCCCTACGCCCGGGGTGAGCTCCCGGTTTCAATCGAGCGGCGGATCGTCGAGGTACTCTTGGAAACGGCGGAAGAACTCGCCGACGTGCAATCCATCCACTAGAGCGTGGTGGACCTCGACCGACAACGGCATGCGCTCAGCCCCAGGGTCACCGTGACGCCGGCCAAAGACGATCTTGGGCACTGACTCTTCGGTGCCCCAACGCCGAGCGTGGGAAAAGCTCGTAAACGCGATCCACGGAATCACCGAGTAGTGAATCATGTCATCCCGATCGGGCTCGTCCTCGAGCGCACCGGAGCCCTTTCGGGCTACTGCGACCACTTCTTCCACCTGGGTCCGAAACGGGCCAAAATCCGAACTGTAATCGAAGTACCCAAACCCAAACGTTCCGTCGTCGCGCAGGATCGTCGAACCGGCATGAATTGCGTCGTACACCACTACGTCATCACCGTGGATACGATACCGGAAGGGCTCGACATCGTTGACAGCCCGAAGCGACAGGTATAGCGACGCTGCGAAGAACGAAGGGCCCCCATCCGCGCGGCACGCTTCGGCCACCATCGAGACGTCAACGTCCGCGCACAGATTGAAGAAAGGATTGTCATAACCGCGGAAAAAGTGGAAATGCTCTCGACGACTCCACGTGTCGAGGTCGAGCAACGAAAACGCGTTAGGCACCCTTGTTTTCCTCCAGCGATCGTTGCGCTCCGACTGCGTAAGCGCGTCGGATCCATGCCATAAACTCGTCGTCGAGCTCTTCCAGTTTCTCGAGTCGAAAGCTGTGCGCGTGGGCACGCGGTCCAAACGACTCGATTTTTGTGAACCGATCGCTTTTGATCGGCTCATCGAGGATCAACCCGCCTACTACGTGTGATTTGTACGGCGTCAGAGTCGCGAACCGAGTGCGAACCTGAAACGCGATGCGCGTCTTTTGAGGAATGATACGAACCGGGCCGCACGACCGAACCATCCCGGCGAACTTCTGATACATCAGCTCCACTTCCTCATCGGCGCCCTCGAAGTGAGCGTCCAGATCGAACTGCCCGCATGAGTGCCACTGATTCGGCGTGGTGAACGTGTTACCACACTGCGGGCAGGTCCAGAGCTTTGGCGTCATGGTTCCCCTCGACGACGAGCGAACTTGAGCCCAGACCAAATCTCATCGACGGCGCAGATCTTATAGTCGACCAACCCGGCCGCGAGACCGGTCTCCCGCACGACTTGTTCGCTTACATCGGTCACGACCCCAGAAGCCTTCTTGGGCCAAATGATCCACAATCCATCTTTGGCGAACGAGCCCATCCTGTCAACTCGTCGCTCGAGGTCGTTTCGAGACTTGGTGAACCATAGCGCCAGATCGCACCTACCGCGAGCGCTTTTCCGAAGCGTAACCCCCTCGGGGATCTCACCCAGCGTCGCAACGAAATCGGGCGGCGCGCCGACCAGTGCGACGACCGAGTCGGGTTTAATGCCGAGCTTCTTCGGTAATGGCGTCCCAGAGTAACCCGCCA
>CAMYLR010000020.1 GCA_947259315.1 uncultured Gemmatimonadales bacterium
GGTGATCGCCTATGGTCGCGGTGGCGCGCTGGAGACCGTCACTGTCGACAAGATCGCCGCTTTCCGGTGGCGGTTGGAGCGGCTCCGTGATTTCATCGACAACGTCTACATCCCGGACGTAATCGCGGTCGCGAAAGCGTACCCCGATTACTTCGAGATCGGCCGTGGACCCCGCCGCTATCTCTCGTACGGCGGCTGGGATCAAGATTCAGAACCAGACGTCACCGTGCGCCAACGGTTTGTTCCGAACGGAAGACTCAACGGCAGGACGATGGCGTTCGAGCCGCTCGATCCGACCCAGATCACGGAGCAGGTCAAGCACTCCTGGTACAAGAGCGACAGCGACCTCCCGCCCGGCGGGGGTCAGACCGAGCCCGACCCGAAAAAGCGCGGTGCCTATTCGTTCCTGAAGGCTCCGCGATACGGGGGCGATGTGTACGAGGTCGGGCCACTGGCGCGCATGCTCGTCGCGTACGCCCAAGATCACCCGGTCGCAAAGCCGCTGGTTTCGAGCGCGCTCTCGGAGCTCGGCGCAGGGCCGTCGGCGCTCTCCTCGGTGTTGGGCCGTCATGCGGCGCGGGCACTCGAGTGCAAGATGGTCGCCGATGCGATGGCCGACTGGGTCCTCGAGCTCAAGCCCGGGGAACCGGTCTGCGCTCACTTCGAGGTGCCAGACACAGGCAGCGGCATGGGCCTGGTCGAAGCACCCCGAGGCTCGTTGGGCCACTGGATCGACATCGAAGACGGCGTGATCGCCAACTACCAAGCGGTCGTACCGTCGACGTGGAACTGTTCGCCGCGCGACGATCGCGACCGGCCGGGCGCGTGTGAACAAGCGCTAATGCAGACCAGGGTTCGCGACGAACAAAACCCGTTCGAGCTGGTTCGGATCGTGCGCTCGTTCGACCCGTGTTTGGCGTGCTCGATTCATATGCTCACGCCGAGAAACGAAGAGATCGGCCGTTTCAGGGTGGTGTGAACGAGTGGATATGGATACCTCCACACCGAATCTGCTGCTCGGCGTCGGCAACGTCCTGCAAGGGGACGATGGAGTCGGCGTGTACGCTGTCGGGCGGTTGGCGGGTGTCGAGTTGCCCGGTGTCGAAGTGTACGAAGCGGGTACGACCGGGCCGGAGTTGGCGGCGGTGCTCGAGCGACGACAGAAGATCGTCGTGGTCGACGCGATCGATGCCGGGGCTGAGCCGGGAACGGTTCTCCGCTTGACCCCAGACGAGATCCGGCCATCGCTCGGCGCCACGCTGAGCCTTCACCAGCTGGGCTTTCTGCACGCGTTGGAAGAGACGCGCCTTATGGATGCCGCTCCCATCGATGTGACGATTCTCGCGATTCAAGTCGCCGACGTGGAAAGCGGGATCGGGTTGTCTGTTCCAGTCGAGGCTGCGATCGACAAGGTGCTCGAGCTGGCGCTCGAAGAGCTTGGATCACCCACGGACGTCCTTCAGCGCGTCCGAGCGTCCAAGAGCCGCGCTTCGGAGCGGTTTTGGTGCGCATAAATCGAGAAAGGGGCACGTCATGGTGCTGACCCGAAGAGACTTCCTAGGCGCTGGGGTAGGGGCCAGCGTCATAGGCTTCTCATTGTGGAACATACCCGGGCTCGTGTCGCTCGCTGATGGGGCCGAGCCCAAGAAGGTGGCAGAGATACCGCTGATCTGGGTTGCGACCGGGTCGTGCACTGGCTGCTCGGTATCGCTGCTCAACTCCGCCTCGCCGAACATTCAGGAGACCCTCCTCGGAGAGATCCTCCCGGGCAAGCATCTGTCGCTGGCGTTCCACACGACGGTGATGGCGAGTGCGGGTGAGCTGGCGCTGGAAACGCTCGAAAAGGTCACCACGGAATACCCAGGTCAGTACGTGCTGCTCGTCGACGGGGCCACGGCGACAGCCGCCGATGGTCTCTACTGCATCGTCGGGGAGAACGACCGTGGCGAGCCCATTACCGGGTACGACCAGGTGCGGGACCTCTCGCGAAACGCGGCCGCGGTCCTGGCGGTTGGAGCGTGCGCTTCGTACGGCGGGATCCCCGCCGCGGCGCCGAATCCAACCGGCGCGATCAGCATCCAAGAGTTGCTCGAGCGCGAGGCGATCGAGACACCGGTCGTCAACATCCCGGGGTGCCCCCCTCACCCCGATTGGATCGTCGGACCGGTAGCTACGATCCTGCTCGGTGGAGTTGAGGCATTGCGCCTCGACGAGCACGGCCGCCCGGCACCCTTCTTTACCCCACTGATCCACGACAATTGTCCCTATCGGGGGCACTACGATCGCGGTGAATTCGCCGAGCACTTTGGTGACCACGGTTGCCTCCTCAAGCTGGGATGCAAAGGGCCCGTCACGTACGGTGACTGCCCGATTCGGAAGTGGAACAACGGGGTCAACTGGTGCATCCAAGCCGGTCATCCCTGTATCGGATGTGTCGAGCCGGACTTCCCCTACGAAGCGTCGCTGTTTGAAGTCATCAAGCCGACTCAGCTGACACCGCCGGATTGGTTCCCATGGGCGGACGACGAGGGCGAGGCGAAAGCGATCTCGCCTGGAGCTGCCGCAGTCGTCGGTGGTGCGGTAGGTGCCGCCGCAGTCGGGGTGGGCATGGGGGCCGCCAAGCTGGCCCGCAAGGACACGCCTCCGAGGCCCGAGTCCCCGGACGAGGGAGGTGAACCGCTGTGATTCTTCAACGACGCGAGTTTCTGAAGCTGGGTGCGGCGACCGCGGGCTCGGTTTCCGCGGTTACCCTGAGCCCGACCGAGGCCCGACCGGCGGTAAACACCGAAGGGTGCAAGGCGATGCTATACGACGCAACGAAGTGCATCGGTTGCCGGGCCTGCCAGACCGCTTGTCGCCTCGGGTTCGATATGGAACCCTCGATCAATGGGGACGGTCTGTACGACGAGCCCAGCGATCTCTCCACGACTTGTCCTACGGTCATCCGTCAGTATCAGGATGAGCAGGGCGAGGAGTGGAGCTTCGTCAAACGTCAGTGTATGCACTGTCTCGATCCGGCCTGCGCGTCGGCGTGTTTAGTCAACGCGCTCGAGAGGGACGACTGCGGGGCGGTTACATACGACGTAGACAAGTGCATCGGGTGCCGGTACTGCATGATCGCCTGCCCGTTCGAGGTGCCGACCTTCGAATACGAAAAGGCGATTCCGTCGATCGTGAAGTGCCCGTTCTGTTTCGACCTCGTGAGTCAGGGGAAGGCGCCACGCTGTGTCGAGGCGTGCCCGACGGGCGCGATCACGTTTGGCGATCGGGATGAGCTGCTCGAGGACGCGCGGTCCCGGATCTACAGCGAGCCCAACCGCTACGTCCATCACGTCTACGGCGAGCACGAGGCGGGAGGGACAGCGGCGCTTTATTTGGCCGGCGTGTCTTTCGACAAGCTGGGGTTCCCGAAAGGGCTGACGAACAAGTCGATCCCCGACCTCACCAAGGGATTCCTGAACTCGGTGCCGCTGGTGATCATCCTGTGGGCAGCCTTTGGTACCGGTCTGCATTGGTTTGTCCAACGCCGCGACGAGCTCACCGAGCGTGAAGTCGTTCCGGCCGAGAGAGAGGAGGGCGGACCGTGAACCGGCTAGCGCTACCGAGTCCGCTCTTCAAGCGAGAGTGGCTAACACCGTTCAACGTGATCACCGCCGCGATCCTCGCGGTCGGTTTTATCATCGTCGTGATGCGATTCACGATGGGCCTGGGGACGGTGACAAACCTCTCGAACCCGTACCCGTGGGGTTTGTGGATCGGGTTTGATGTCCTGTGTGGAGTGGCGCTCGCGGCGGGCGGGTACATCCTCGCCTCGACGGTTTATCTCTTTGGGCTCAAGCAGTATCGCCCATTGTTGCGCCCGGCCATTCTAACTGGGTTCCTCGGTTACTTCTTCGTCGTCGTGGCCCTGCTTGTAGACCTGGGGCGCCCGTGGCGATTGCCGTACCCCGTTTTCTACTCGTACGGGGTGAGCTCCGTCATGTTCCTGGTGGCGTGGCACGTATTCCTGTACCTGACGGTTCAGTTCATCGAGTTCAGTCCAGCGGTCTTCGAGTGGTTGAACTGGAAGAAACTGCGGGCGTGGGTCGCAAAGCTGACGGTGGCCGCTACGATCGCTGGATTGATCCTGTCGACGTTGCACCAATCCGCTCTCGGCGCGCTGTTTCTGCTCGCCCCAACCAAGCTTCATCCGTTGTGGTACACGCCACTGCTGCCGGTTTTCTTTTTTGTTTCGAGCATCATCGCCGGACTCACGATGGTGGTCTTCGAGGCCTCCGTTTCGCACCGAGTCTTCAAGGACCAGCTCGAACCACACCACGCTACGCAGATCAATGACCTCATTCTCGGGCTCGGGAAGGCTGCGTCGATCGTCTTGTTCGCCTACTTCTGGCTGAAGTGGGTCGGCGTGGCTCGTGGACACAACTGGGACTTGCTGGCGACCCCGATGGGTCTGTGGTTCTTGGTGGAGGTCTTCGGCTTCGTGCTGGTGCCGTGCTTCCTCTTGGCGTGGGGTTCGCGAACGCGGAATGCAGGGTTGGTGCGCGCCACCGCGCTCGTCACGGTAGTCGGAATCATCGTGAATCGGCTCAACGTCTCGGTGATCGCGTTCCGCTGGAATTACGAGCAGCCCTACTGGCCGCACTGGATGGAGCTCGTTGTCACAGCCTCGATCGTGACGGTCGGCATCCTGACGTTTCGGTGGATCGTGAAGCGGATGCCGGTCCTGCGGCCACACCCGGACTTCGAGGGCCTGTACTAGGAGGCGGAGATGCTACCATTCCTGGCCCAAGCCGTGAGCGATTCGAGCAAGGGGATCGAGTACGTCATCGCGATCGTCGCCCTGGTCTCGTTTCTGTTCTTCTTGCGGTTTCTGCAGGGCTCCTAGGGAGTCAGCCTACCTGTAGTACGATCGCCGCCTGCTGTCGGCGCGCGCGGCGATCGAGTAGAATCCGGGGCCATGGCCCTGGACGCTTTCCATCCTGCTGTTCGCACGTGGTTCGAGCACCGATTCCCTAACGGACCGTCCATTCCGCAGCAACAGGGTTGGCCGGCGATTCGGTCCGGGCGCCACACGTTGATCGCCGCACCGACCGGCTCGGGCAAGACGCTAGCGGCGTTCCTGTCGGCGATCGACGAGCTCGTCCGGTTGGGGCTCGATCCGTCGGTTGGCGGGCCCGGGGCACTCCCGAACGAAACCCGCGTCGTCTACGTCTCGCCGCTCAAGGCGCTCAGCAACGATATCGAGAAGAACTTGGCCGAACCGCTGGCCGGCATACGGGCCGAACTCGAGCGGATGGGCCTCCCCGACGTCGACATACAAACCGCCGTGCGGACCGGTGACACGCCAGCATCGGAACGACAAGCGCACCTCAAGAACCCGCCGCATCTGTTCGTCACCACACCGGAGTCGCTTTTCATCCTGCTGACCACGTACCGCGGCCGCCAGATGCTCCAGACCGTGCGCACGGTGATCGTCGACGAGATCCACGCCGTCGCCAACGACAAGCGTGGCTCGCACCTAGCTCTGACGCTCGAGCGGTTGGAGTCGCTGGTGACTCACGGCTCGGTCGGCGACGTGTATCAACAGAACGGCAAGCGTCACTACATCGAGAAAGACGATCTGGTCGCCCAACCGGCAGGCCGACCGCCGGTTCGGATCGGCCTCTCGGCGACCCAGCGACCGATCGAAGACGTGGCACGGTTCCTCGTCGGGGCGCGGCGCACTTCACCGCTCGACTGCCAGATCATTGATATCGGCCACGTGCGCGAGATGGACCTCCAGATCGAGGTCCCCGACTCACCGGTCGAGGCGCTGCCGTCGAACGAGATGTGGACCGAGGTCTACGATCGGCTGGCCGCGCTGATCGAGCAAAACCGGACGACGCTGGTGTTCGTCAACACCCGGCGGCTCGCCGAACGCGTCGTCCATCACTTGTCCGAACGGATCGGCGAAGAGTGGATCACGTCGCACCATGGAAGCCTATCAAAAGAGCGCCGGCTAGACGCCGAGCAACGGCTCAAGGCGGGGCAGCTCAAAGCATTGGTCGCGACCGCTTCGCTCGAGCTCGGGATCGACATCGGGACGATCGATCTGGTGTGTCAGATCGGATCACCACATACGATCGCGGCGCTCGTCCAGCGAGTCGGTCGGTCCGGTCGCAAGATGGGATCCGTCGCCCACGGCAGATTGTTCGCCCTGTCGCGCGACGAGCTGGTCGAGTGCGCGGCGCTGGTTCGATCGGTAAACGAAGAGCTGCTCGACCGATTGATCATCCCCGAATTACCGTTGGACATCCTGGCCCAACAGATCGTCGCCGCATCGGCTTCTCGTGACTGGAGCGTAGACGAGCTGTTCGAGCTCATACGCGGTGCCTACCCGTTCCGCAACCTGTCACGCGAGACGTTCGACACGATCGTGCTCATGCTGGCCGAAGGGTACGCCGTCCAGCGCGGGCCGCGAGCCGCTTACATCCACTACGACGAGATCAACGGCCGGATCCGCGGTCGACGCGGAGCGCGGCTGGCGGCGGTGACGTCGGGCGGAGCGATCCCCGACAACTCCGACTATCAGGTGATCCTCGATCCCGAGGGTGTGATGGTCGGGTCGATCAACGAGGACTTCGCGATCGAGTCGCTACCCGGCGACATCTTCCAACTCGGCAACGCGTCGTGGGAGATTCTCAAGATCGAGACCGGGCGCGTGCGGGTCGCCGATGCCAAGGGCCAACCGCCGACGATCCCGTTCTGGCTGGGCGAGGCGCCGGCGCGTACCGATGAGCTGTCGTGCGAGGTCAGCCGGCTGCGCACCGATGTCGAGGTGCGGCTCGCGGAGGGTCCCGGGGTTGCCGCCCGCTGGCTTACCGAGGACGTCAAGATCCCGCCCGCGGCGGCGCGCCAGATCGAGGAGTACCTGGCCGCCACCGTGAACGTGCTGACCGTCATCCCCAGCCGCGAGACGCTGGTGCTGGAGCGCTTCTTCGACGAGGCCGGCGGCATGCAGCTGGTGATCCACTCACCGTTTGGCGGGCGCATCAACCGCGCTTGGGGGCTGGCGCTTCGAAAGCGGTTTTGTCGCGGCTTCGATTTCGAGCTGCAAGCCGCGGCGACCGAGGACTCGATCGTTCTGTCGCTCGGCCCGACCCACTCGTTCCCGCTCGACGACGTGTTTGGCTACCTGGAAACCACCACGGCGCGTGAGCTATTGATCCAGGCGTTGCTGGCGGCGCCGATGTTCCAAACCCGTTGGCGTTGGAACGCATGTCGATCACTCGCCGTGTTGCGGATGCAGGGCGGAAAGAAGGTCCCGGCGCAACTGCTCCGCATGCGGGCCGAGGACATGCTGGTGGCCGCCTTCCCCCAGGCGGCAGCGTGCCTAGAGAACGTGGTCGGCGACATCGAGGTGCCGGACCACCCGATCGTCCAACAGACGGTCGAAGATTGCTTGATCGAGGCGATGGACATCGACGGGTTGGAAGCACTGCTCGGGCAGATCGAAAGCGGAGAACTCAAGCTGATCGCGCGTGATGTGCCCGAGCCGAGCCCGATGGCGCACGAGATCCTGAACGCTCGCCCGTACGCGTTCCTCGACGAGGCACCCGCCGAGGAGCGGCGGACGCTGGCCGTCTCGACCCGCCGCAGCCTCGACTTCCGGACCGCCGACGAGCTCGGCACGCTCGACCGGGAAGCGATCGATCGGGTGCGCCAGGAGGCGTGGCCCGAGCCCGAGAACGGGGACGAGGTCCACGACGTCTTGGCGTGGCTCGGGCTCATCACCGACTCCGAGGCCGAGCCGTGGTCGGCGCTGCTCGATCAACTCGAGGCCGATCGACGCGCCACCCGAATCGTCGCGTCGCGTAGTGAGCGCACGTTTTGGGTCGCCGCCGAACGGCTCCCCGAAGCGGCTGCGTTGTACGGTCAGATCGAGCTGCGCCAACCGGTGGAAGCGCCGGAGCGACTCAGAGAACGATCGTGGGGCCGCGCCGAGGCGCTGACCGCGCTGCTGCGCGGGCGGGTGGAAGCGCTGGGTCCTGTAACGGCGATCGGGGTCGCCGGTACGCTCGGCTTGGATACGGAGTTGGTCGATGCGGCGTTGATCGCGCTCGAAGGCGAGGGGCTCGTTCTGCGCGGTCACTTTACTCCCGACGCCGCAGAGACCTCAGATCCGCAGCTCGAGTGGTGCCATCGAAGACTGCTGGCTCGAATCCATCGCTACACGATCGATCGGTTGCGATCCGAGATCGAACCCGTCACGCCGGCCCAGTTCATGCGCTTTCTCTTTTCTTGGCAGGGGTTGAGCGCAACCGACAAGCCCGCCGACCCACCGGGCGTCTTGTCGGTCTTGGAGCAGCTCCAAGGATTCGAGGCGCCGGCGGCGACGTGGGAAACCGACCTGCTCACCGCGCGCGTTCGCGATTACGATCCAGCGTGGTTGGATCAGCTGTGTCTGTCGGGCGAGATCGCCTGGGGTCGATTGATCCCCCCGACGCCGACGATGGACGATGACGGTCAGGTCAAGCCGCGCACCGGACCGGTGCGAAACTCTCCGCTGGCGTTTCTGCGGCGCGATCAGCTGACCGATTTTCTGTGGTTGGCGCCGGCTCCCCCGGTAGCCGAAAAAGAACTGAGCCATTACGGCCGCACCGTGTTGGGTGCGCTGCGCGAAGGCGGGGCCGCTTTTGCGCAAGATCTACAATCGCGCACCGATCTCCTCCCGACTCAAATCGAACGTGGACTCGGTGAGCTCGTCGCGTGGGGTTTGGTTACAGCCGATGGGATCACCGGTTTGCGAGCGCTGATTACGCCCGAGAGCGAGCGGCGGCGGCGGCGCCATTACCGCGGCCGGCCGCCAAAGTTCACCGCTGGCACGGGCACCGGTCGCTGGTCTCTGTTCCGACCGTTGACGGACACGCCGAAGTCGAACGGCTCCGCGGTCGAGCTCGAAGCACACCACGAGGCGATGGTCGAGCTCTTTGCGCGTCAGCTTTTGGCGCGCTACGGCGTTTTGGTGCGAAGGCTGCTCGATCGCGAACCACCGCTGGCCCCATGGCGGGACTTGTTGCGGGTCCTCCGCAAGCTCGAGATGCGCGGTGAGATTCGCGGTGGGCGATTCGTGCAAGGGGTTTCAGGAGAACAGTTTGCGCTGCCCGAGGCGGTCGATGCGGTACGCGCGATCCGGCGCCGCGAGTCGGCGGGTGAGATGGTCGTCGTCAGCGGCGGCGACCCGTTGAACCTGGCCGGGATCATCACGCCCGGGGAGCGAGTGGCGGCGTTACCGTCGAATCGAGTGTTGTACCGCGACGGCGTACCGATCGCCGTCAAAGAGGGCAAGCGCCGCCGCGTGCTGAGCGAGACCGTCGGCACCGGCGAGCGTCAAGCGATCGAGACGATGCTGACGACCGGCCGGTTGGTCCACTAGCCGACTGCGATCCTCCCCGCTCTAGCTTCTAGAACAACGACAGCTGCGGTCCGGTAATCGTCTCAGGACGGCGCCGACGCTCGTCGCGCGCGACGAGCCCGTGCTTGGCGCGCAACTTCCGCACTAGATCACGCAATCCCGCACCATACTCTCGGGGCAGGTAGGCGCTGCGCTCGAAGTCGCGTTGATAGCGCTCGACCAAGTCCGGAAACTCCTGCTCGAGAAACGGGAAGAAGACCTTCATCGAGGATGGCATCAGGAAAAGCGACGCGGCCACGAACCACCCCGCGCCGGCCCCTGCAGCCGCAGCCGCCAGCCGATCCAGTGCCACCGGGTCATCGGTAATCCCGGGCAGGACCGGCATGGCGAAGACGCCGACCGGGACGCCGGCTGCGGCCAACTCGCTCACCGTCTTGAGTCGCAGGTCTGGGCGCGGCGCTTTGGGCTCAAGCGCTCGCGCTAACCGTCGGTCAACGGTGGTAACGGTGATGTTTACGCCGACCCGATGACGCGCGGCCAAACGTTGCAACAACTCCAGGTCGCGCGTCACCAGATTGGACTTGGTGGTGATCGAGAAATCGAGCCCTTCCCAACCCGCCAACACGCGCAGGATCGCGCGCGTACGGCGGTACCGCTTCTCGGCCGGCTGATAGGGGTCGGTTGCCGTACCGATAGCGATCGACTCGCTCGGCTTTACCTGATGGAGCTCACGCCGCAACAATTCGCTGACGTTGTCCTTGGCGAAGATCTGCTCTTCGAACGTCACCGGTGTCAGGTCCATGAACTCATGGGTGTACCGAGCGTAGCAGTACTTGCAGCCGATCTCGCACCCGCGGTACGGATTGATCGTCCACTGAAAGTGGACTCGGGGGGAGTCGCACCGGTTGAGGACGCTCCGCGACGGGAGGGTCCGGTAGTCGACCTGCCGCTTGGCGTGCAAAGTCGTCCCGGCGCGTGCCAGGTGTGCGATACCGCGGTTTTGAGGCGGGGCGGCCTCGATCGTCCCGATCATGGGAGCCCTATTTTCGGTCTTTTTTCGGTATCTGTCAAGGGGCCGCCTGAGCCCCGGGCTGCCCTAGCCGCTCAGCGGCCAGATCAGCGGCAGGATGAGGACGACGATCAGCAGCAGTAGCACCACGAGCGGCAGGCCGACCTTGGTGTAGTCGGTGAATTTGTACCCCCCGACCCCCATCACGAGCAGGTTCACCGGGTGGCCGACCGGGCTCATGAAGGCGGCCGAGCTGCCGACCGCCACCACCATTAAGAGCGCGTGCGGCGACAGCCCCAGATCTCCCGCACTGCTGAGCGCGATCTGGGACATCAGGACCGCCACCACCGCGGTCGGCATGATCTGCGCAGCGAGCGCCGTGATGACGAACAGCCCCGCGATGAGGGCGCGCGGTCCGAGCGCCGCAACCGATCCGAGGACGGTGCTGGCGATCATCTGGGCCGCGCCCGATTGCTGCATCGCGACCCCCAAGCTCAGCATCCCGGCGATCAGCACGACCGCCTTCCACTCTACCGACGAGTACGCCTCCCCAGCGGTCAGACATCCAGTCACCACCATCGCCGTCGCCCCCGCCAGGGCGGCGATGTAGATCGGCAAGACCCCTAGAACGACCGATGCGACGACCAGCGTCATAATCGCCGCCGCCACCGGCGCCCTGTTCTCACGCAGCGGCTCGCGTTCGACTTCGGTCAGGACGAGAAAATCAGGCTCCTTTGCGAGCAAGTTGAGCTTTTCGCGTGGCCCGTAGACGAGCAGCGCGTCACCGAACCTGAGGTTCATGTTGCGCAGTTTGGTTGTGAACGATTGTGCCTCGCGCCAGATCTCCACTACCGTCAGACCGTACTTCTCGTGAAAATCGATCTCGCGCAGCGTCTTGCCGCTCAAACGAGTGCGCGGCGCCAGTACGACTTCGGCCAAACCCACGTCGTCCGACTCGAGGGTGTCAAGCGTCGGTGGACCCTGCTCATCGATCTCGAGTTGTTGCATCGCCTCGAGGTTTTCGAAATCGCTTTGCCGGCCTTCGACGAGGCAGAGATCGCCGGCCTGAAGGGTCTCGATCGGCTCGGGCAGGAGGCGGGTTTCGGTGTCGCGCAGAATTCCCACAACTGACAAACCAAAGGCGTCGCGCAACCGAGTTTCGGTCAGCGACATCCCGGCCAAGCGCGATCCTTCCGGGATACGAATCGCCAAAAACCGTCGTCGAAGGGCATAGATCCGGGCGACCTCGTCTGGTGTCAGCGTGCGTGGATTCGTGAAGTCGTCGCCTCCTATGAGCGCCTCCACACGATCCGGAACCCCAACGACGAGCAACCGATCGCCACCTTGCAGCACGAACCGTCGCAGACGGGTCCGACGAAACCGCCCATCGCGCGTTATCGCCACGACCAGCACACCGGTCAACCCGCGGAAGTCGACCTCTTCGAGCGTCCGACCGATCAACTTTGACCCGTCGGCTACAGTGAGATCGGCAAACTTCAGCGCCGTGACGAGGTCTTGCTCGACGTGCCACTCCTCCTCGAGCCGCAGTTGGCGCCAGCTTCGGAGGGCGCTGAGTCGCGCCGGAGTTCCTTGGACGACGAGCTTGTCGCCACCACGAAGCTCCGTACGCGCGCCCGGCGCGAGCACTGTTGTGCCATTCCGGACGATCGCCATGACGCTGATTCCAAGCGCTGGACGGAAACGGACGTCCCCCAGCGTCTTGCCAGCCAACGCCGATCCTGGCCGTAGCGTGAGCGTGAACAACACGTTTGGCAGTTGATACGCCTGGTCCAACTGTCGGGCACCGCTCGTCCGGACACGGGTCGGCAACAGCCGACGACCCACGATGATCATGTAGGCCGTGCCCACGGTCAGGGCGATCAGCCCTACTGGCGTGAAATCGAAGAACGAGAACGGGCGCAGGCCGGCGTCAGCCAGCGCACCGCTGATCAAGATGTTTGGGCTCGTTCCGATCAGCGTCGTGAGACCACCAAGCAACGAGCCAAACGCGAGCGGCATCAAGAACAACGATGGCGAACGATCCGTTCGCCGAGCGATATCGAGAACCGCGGGCAGCATCAACGCACCGACGGCGATGTTGTTCATGATGCCCGACATCAATCCCACTGCGAGCATCATCACCGCCAGCAGGCGCGTCTCCTGATGGCCCGCCAACCGCAACAAGCGCTGACCGAGAATGTTGCCGACACCGGTTCGCATGAGACCGCCCGATAGAACCAGCACCGAGGCGATCGTGACCACCGCTTCGTTGGAGAAGCCTTGGAGAGCTTGCTGATGAGTGATCACACCCACCAGCGTCAGGACGAGCAACACCAGCAGCGCCACCACGTCGACCCGCACGCGCTCGGTCACGAAGAGGATGATCGCGCCGATCATGACAGCGATGACGATGAGGATGTCGGGGGTCACGGTCGTGACTCTAACACCTGGGAGCGACTGAGGCGTCTACGAGTGAGCGGCTAGCCCCGCCTCGCGGGGGTCGAAGTACACCCGCTCACCGCGGAATAATCGTCGTTCGGGATCCCATGGGAAGAAGATGATCACCGTGAAGTCGACGTCCCGGTCGGTGGCCTGAAAGTCGAGCCAGTCGCCGGCGTGGGTTCCGGTCAGACGAGCTTCCTCGCACACTCCCTGTGGACCGATCACGATGTTCGACAATGCGAAGTCGACATCCGGGAAAGCGCCGAGAAGCAGAGTGTAGAAGTCGCGCGCCCCATCATGGCCCTCCCAACGATGACCGGTCGGGACGATCTCATACACACAATCGGGCGTAAGCGTCGCGATCAGCCCGTCCAGGTCGCGATTGTCTTCGGCGATCGAGTGCGCCTTCCAGAGATCACGGATGCGCTCGCATTCGGCCGGATCAAACGGTCGCTTTAGCAACTCTCGAGGATCAACGCTGGTCATCGATCTCGATATCCGCGTGGAGGGTTACTGTGTTGGATTTGCTGTGTAGCCGAGGATCGTCAACACGATGATGTACGCGATGGCAGCGATACCGAGCCAGATAAACAACCGCTCGCGCTGACCGCGAATGCTGGGCCGATCGAGAAACGGGACGAGCAGCAACAGCACACCCGCGATGCCGAACGCGAACACGCCTACAGCTTCGCCTTCCATAAAGAGTATGTGCGCCGGCAGGTACTTGAGGGACTGGAACATGAACATGAAGTACCACTCGGGCTTGATACCGACAGGTGCAGGCTGGAACGGATCGGCCTTGACGCCGAGCTCGGCTGGGAAGAGCGCCGCCAGGCTGGCTAGAATCGCCAATGCTGTCAGCCAACCGATCAGGTCACGCAACAGGAAGTTGGGGAAGAACGGCATCGCGCGCGCTCCCTGCTCACCAGCGTTGACACTATCGGGGGTGCTCATGCCGTGCTTCTGAACCAAGAACAGGTGAACCGCCAGGAAGACGCCGGCCGCGGCCGGAAGTAAGGCCACGTGGATCGCATAGAACCGCGTCAGCGTCGCCCCGGAGACGTCCGGGCCACCGCGAAGGAGGCTCAGCATGAACGTCCCGACGATCGGCACCACGCCGATGATCTCAGTCCCGACGCGGGTCGCGAAATAGGCCAGCTCGTTCCAGGGCAGCAAGTAACCGGTGAAACCAAAGGTGATCGACAACCCGAGCAGGGCGATCCCCGAGATCCACGTGATCTCGCGCGGCGGACGGTACGCCTTGAGGAGCAGCACGCTGAATAGATGGATGAACACTGTCAGGATCATGAGGTTGGCGGCCCACGCGTGGATCGATCGGATCAGCCACCCGAACTCCACCTCCGCCATCAAGAACTGGATCGACTCGTACGCTTCCTCGGCGCTCGGTCGATAGTAGAACAACAGCAGCACGCCGGTAGCGACCTGGACCATGAAGAGGAAGAGCGTCATCCCTCCCAGGTAGTACCAGATCGTATGCCGATGAACCGGAACGTCTTTCTTTGCGGCGATCTTCTGGACGTACGAAAGGCCCAGCCGAGCGTCCAGCCACGTCCACAGGTCACCGAGCCAGCGCCGATCCATCCCTAGGTGCCCTTGCTCACGACGATCTGATCGGCCAACTCGTTGACGACGAACTGTTCCAACGGGCGTGGGGGTGGACCTGAGATGTTGATGCCATTCAGGTCGAAGTGACCGTTGTGACACGCGCACCAGATATGACCGATGTCCTCACGGTACTGGACGGTACAGTTGAGATGCGTGCAGGTAGCTTCGAACGCGCGCAGCTCTCCTGCTGGGGTGCGTACGAGAATCCCGGCTTTGCTGCCGAACTTGAAGATCTTGGCCGTGTTGGGCGGGACTTCTTCGGGACCGAACGGCAACCGAACCGTTGTCGCCGCGGATTCAGCGGCTTCCGGCGGAATAAGGTAGCGGCTAACCGGGAAACCTGTCGCCAACAGGAGCCCTCCGACGCTGGTACCCAACAGCCAGTTTAGAAATTTCCGGCGCGATGGCTCCGGCGACTTTGCTTCATCGATCATGTGCGACCCCCTGTCTAAGCACCGTGCTCGATCTCCCGGATCTTCATGACCAACCCTATGATGAGCGCGACGATAATGACGACCGAAGCCACCAATCCGAGGCGCCGGAAACGGAGGTCGGCCAGCGCCTCCCGTCCCCGCGACTGAGCTTCGACCGCGATCTCGAGCCCGGCTTCCGTCTCCGTGGTGACAGCGTCAACATCGAACGAGTGGACGGTCGCCCGAACCTTGATCAACGCATCCTCCGCACCGTTTAGCTCGAACAGCGCCTGGCTAACTTCCATCCCCGCGTTCTCCGCCCGCAGCAGGAGCGCATGTGCTTCTTCTGTCGTCATGCGCAGCGAGTCGATCGCGCTTCGGAAAGCGACTGCGGTTTGACCACCGGGATCCTCGTCGGTGTGGCACCGGGCACAGACCGACCCTTCCCCGAGCCCCAGCATATCGTCGTTGGCCGGATGAACATCGTGGTTGTTATGACACGTGGCGCAACCCGGACTCCCCAACAGAGCGAAGACCCTCGAGTGCCGGCTCTCGTTGAAGAGATCCGCCATCATGGCGTGACATTGGCCACAAACATTCCCGACCCATGAGACGCCGGGTGGAGCGGCCCCATGGTTGCCATGACAATCGTTACACGTTGGCGCCGACAAATCGCCTCCGTCGGTGATCATTTGCCAGTGAACGCTGGTTTGATAATCGTCCAACTGGTTGGTCGGGAGCCTGTACGGCTCCATGCGCGTCGAGTCTGCGTGACAATCGCCGCACATCTCGGCGACGTTGAGAGGATGGACGGTCGACCTCGGATCCGACGCCGCTTTGATCGAGTGGGATTGGTGACAGTCGGTGCACGTCGCGACGTTGGGGTCGTCGTTCTCGCGCAAAGCTTGGCCGTGTGCCGAGGTCTCGTACTCCGCGACTTGATCGACCCGAAGCGCGGGGTTGAAGCGCTTCATGAACTCCGCATTGGAATGGCATCGGCCGCAGAGCGCGGGAATCTGCTGTCGTTCGGGGGTGCCGATGTACCCCTTGTCAGGGTCCATCGCCGCTGGTCCGACCACCGTCGCATCGCCGCCGTGACACGCAATGCACCGGAAGCCTTCGGCCGCGTGAACGTCTTCGGCGTACAGTGTCGCCGGGTCCGCAAGCCGTCCCGCCGGGAGGGCACGGTGACACGTCAGACAAGTGTCTTGCTGTTCCTGTGCGAGCGCCGAATCCGCCTGTCCGACTGTCATGGCGATGCACGCGAGTATCACGGCGGCTGAGAACCGGCGCCTCACCGTCGTGGAGGCTGTAGCTGAAGAAACGCCGCCAGGTTTGCCATCTCCCCGTCAGTAAATGAGGGCCAGCTTGTGGGCGGTCCGTCCTCGCCGTTGACGAGTGCGTGATTCCACAATACCGAGATCACTTCCGCTGGTGTACCGAGACCGGCCACCTGACCGAGATCAGGCGCCCGCGTGGCCCCGCGGCCACCCAGTGCGTGGCAGCCGAGGCACCCTTTTTCGGCGACCAGCGCCCGCCCTCTCTGAGGCGATCCGGCATCGGCGAAGTAACGGACGGAGTAAAGATACGCCACCAGGTCCGCCATCTCCTCGGCGCTCAACTGTTGAACCGCGATGCGCTCTGACCCCTGGGCCGCGAACATGCGGGGCTGCTTGTTCCACATCGCGGCCGCGAAGTCGACCAGGCTACGCCTCCTAGCCAGCTCGGGACCGACGTTACCACCCAGACCCCGAGCGCTGTGGCACTGGATACAACCCTTCTCGCCAAACAGGTCGCCCCCGTTTATCGCATCACCCGGGAGCACGTACAACCCTTCGTCCGTAACCGCTGTCGATGCCATCCGGACGTAACCGATGAGGTCGAGCAGCTCGTCCCCCGTGAAGCTCGGGCGTTCGAGCCCCCTCGCCTCCAACGCTCGGGTCATGGCCGGACCGTGGTTCCACATCGCGGATGCGATCTGGATCGGCGAGCCAGACGCGGCCACGTAGTCAAGATCGGGTCCCACGACCCCTCCCACGCCACCCACCTGGTGGCACAACACGCACCGCTTTCGCGTGAACAGGCTTTGACCTTTCTCGGGGTCCGGCGAGCGGTCGAAGTAGTTGACGGTGAACAGGAAGGCGATGAGATCTCCGGCTTGTCGACGGCTCAAGCGCGGCCACTCGACCGCAAGCTGTTCCGTCCGCTCGATCATCCGTGGAACGTGGTTCCACATATCGGCGGCCAAGCCATAAAGGGACCGCGCCTCGCGAGCGCGACCCAAATCCGGCCCCACGGTCCCACCGGTACCGTCGATCGCGTGACACTGAGCGCATCGCTTTGCGCCGAAGACCTGCGACCCTGCGATCGCGCTCTGCGTCGGGCCACCGAGTTGCTGAGCGACCGCGGGCAACGGGATCAACAGAAACAGGCCCACGACTGCCAGTACGACGAGACCCAGACCGGCTCGATCGGTGCGGCTCATGCTCAATCCAGCTGCGAGGCGAAGTGGCAGATCGCACATGACATCTCGCTCCGGTCGGCAACACGATCGGGATCGAAATCCGGACCATGCGGGTTGATCCTCCACCCGTTTTTCGCTGAGTGACAGCGCAAACAAGAGGTTTGTTGATGGCACGTCACGCAAGCCTCCATATTCTGACGTGCGGCCCGTCCGTGACCGATCAGCCACGAGTCGGTCGCGTCGTGATAAGCGGCGCCGCTTCGGCCTCCCTGCGCAAACCCAATCCCCTCGTGACAATCGCGACAAAACGCTTCACTCGAGTGACACGTCGAGCACTCGCTCTCCGTGGCGAACGCCTCGGCGCCGTGGCGGGCGACGAAGTTAACCGGATGGAAGCCGGGACTCGACGGACCATCATGACAATCCGCGCAATACGTTTCGGTGTGACACGTACTGCAGTTCGGGATCCCGGCGACCGCCGCCGAACGGTGTTGGGTCTTGAAATCCGGGGTGTGACCCGGCGGACCGGTGGCAGCAAACATCACACCCTGCGGCCCATCCGATGTTGGCACCGGCAGCTCGCGAATGACGACCGGTCCCGCATCCCCGTGGCACGTCTCACAACTCGGTTGGGCGTGACAGTTCGCGCAAGTGGCGATCGCCTCGTTGGCCGGGGCTCCGTGCGTCTCGTTCCAATCGAGCCGGCCGTGGCTCGCGGGCTTGGGCCACCGTCCAGGCCGATCCGCGGTCAACGATGCGACGCGCTCGTCCCGTGGCAAATCCTGGATCGCGCTGATCTGGTCAGCGTTCAGATGGCAGCGTTGACAGCTGTCGCGAGTGTGGCAGACTGCACACCGCGTCAGGTCTTCCGCTGCACCCGAGGCGTGCGTCGAAAGGAAGCCAGCGACTTCGTGATCGCTCGGCTGTGGGAACAACGCGATCTGATCCACCGTCAGTGTAGTCGCCTCGCCCAGTGACTGGTGGCACTTGGAGCACGTCACCCCGGCTGCCTGATGCTCCTCCGCGCCGGGTGCGTGGCACGTGAGACACGACGGCAGGTTCGCCCGTTGGATCTCCATCGGTGCCGCACCATCCGGCATCTCGTGACACAGCGCGCATGGTGCCGGCGGGTGCTCAGCGTGAGAGAAGTTCACGTTGCTCGCCGGTGGCGAGGGGCCGGCCCAATCGACCTCAGGCTGCACCGTTCCGTTGTGACAACCGGCGCATGTCTCAGGGGTTACTGAGTAGACAGCGGTCGTGTCGCCGCTGGTCACGCCGGAATGGCAGCCTTCACAGCTGGGAAACAAGCCGGCATGCTTGGCGTGCGGGAAGCGGTCAGGCTGTGGAACCGAAAACAGCGCGCCGCCCCCGATCCCGAGGACCGCAACAAGGAGAAGTGCACTCTTTTTCATCGGTAGCCTCCTTCCCCACCGCCTATGTTACTTCCAAAACGATAGGCGAGGCCTATGTGGCCGCGTGTCTGGGTCCAGTCAGAAACTCGCGCCCGATCGAACGAGAGGCTATAGCCGCTCAGACTTCCGGTGAGTGAAAAGTCTCCGATTCGCCATGCGCCTTCAACACCACCTCCGGACGTGACCTGCTCGCCGAGCCGGAACTCACTGAACGTCTGAGTCGACGAGCCGCGAGCGGCGAGATACGTGCCCGGTGCGAACTCGTAGCCGACCGTCAGATCGCCGCCGTATCGCGCGGCGCCAGAGCCGCGTTCGGCACGATAGATCCCGTCGGCGAACCATCCCCTGTGCTCGAACCGTGCGCGGCCGTGGGCCCGCCACCCGTCTTCCTCGAAGCCCAGGAACTCGGCCCCGGCGTCGGTTTCTTCGTAGCTCCTGTACGCACCTCCACCCTCGAGGTTGAGCATCGTTCCCGGCACGCTCCACAGGACCGTCCCACCGCCTTCAGTGTAACCGACCGGCATGAAGGCACCCCAGATCGTCCAAAGCTCGAAGTATGGTTCGTAGTGACGCGCGTAGCCGGCTACCCGCACGCCCGCGGCGATCGGCGCGCTGGCCCGCAGCTGAAGCTCGTTGAACTCGTCGTACGCAAAGTCATAGTCGGCCGAGAAATCCACCGTGACCCGATCGACCAACGCCCGCGCGTCGAACGCCATCCGTTCGGTGTAGAGCGCGGCCCGATCGGTGCGCATCTCGCGCTGGTACGTGAAGGTCCCGGAAACGGTTTGTCCCAATCGCGCGTTGACGTCGAACCCGGCTATCCGAGCGCGTTTGTCGGGCGCGAAATCGTCGGCGTCCTCTAGCAGATCACCGTCACGCGTGGCGTTTAGACCACGCGCTAGACCCCAGCCCCAGAACGCTTCGACCCGCACCGGTTCCAGACCACGCCACAACACCGACCCACCGTCGAAGTTGTAGTAGCCCAGGCCCGACGTTCGAGCGATCCGACCGCCACGAAAACGAAAGTCCGCGCGGTCGTAGGTGAGGTAGGCGGTAACCGCGTCGAGCTCCTGGCTGCTGCGCGGCCAGAAACTGTCGGTCCCGTAGCGCCCACGCAGATGGACGTTCGCTGATAGACCGCGAATCCCGGGCCAAGCGATCAGGCTGAGATCTTGGGTGACGACCGAGATCGATTCCTCTTCGTCTACTGAAGCGAACCAACGGCAGAACTCCCCCGGTATGCAGCTCACGATCGTCCCGTCGTCGAGCACGCGACGAATGCCGTCGCCAGCCACCACTCCTTCGGGGAGGCTGTCGCGTTCCAGACCGCGCAGTTCGAGGAAGCTTCCGGCGACTCGAAACTCGCCGCGATACCCCTGGGCCATGAGGCATTCGGGACCCAGCAGCACCGCCAGGGCGAGGGCAACCCCTGCCAACCAGTGAACTTTCATCCTCTCCTCCTAGCGGTAACCGAACAGCATTGTAAGAACGATTAGAAAGATCAGCGTCAGCCCGACCCCGAGAGCGAAGAAACCGAAGATCTTGAATCCCCGCTCGACCTTTTCGGGGTATGGATCGACCAGCCGCTCCTCCAGCTTACCTGTAGCTACGAGCTCTTCATACTCCTTCGGTTTGTCGTGCTTTAGCTCATCGATCGAGACACGTCCAGTGAAGATGACCGGGTCCATCGGGAACTTGTCCAACCGAAAGTGCGTGTTGAAAAAGTGTACGGTGAAGATGAATGCCACCGCCAGCAGAGCTTCATCGCTGTGGATGATCGTCGCGATGTTGATCGATTTGCCTGGCAGAACGTAGGTGAACAACTCGGGGAACCATAGGATCAGACCCGATATCCCGATCACTATCATGCCCCAGAAGACCGCGAAGTAGTCGAACTTCTCCCAGTACGTGTACCGCCCGTACCGTGGCCGTGGCCCGAACCCGAGAAACCACTTGATCGACCCGATGAGCTCGGTAAGGTCGTTTCGGTTGAACAACATGGAGTCAGCGCCAAAGATGAGCTGCCGCCAACTCCTGCCCGAGCGCTCTTTTTGGCGTCTCAAGTCCCACAGATGAACTACGAAGATCCCTATGAGGACGATCGCTCCGATGCGGTGCAGAACCCCCGTAGTGACAAAGCCACCGATCATCGACGCCGTGAATTGGGCCCATCCGGTGTAGGAAAACTTTAGCACCATCCCTGTGATCGCGAGCGTAAAGAAGCTCAGCAACATGACCATGTGGAGCATGCGCTGGAAGTAAGTGAACCGCCGATAGACTTTGCCATCTCTCGCTGGCTTCGGACGTTTCCACATGCCGGGGGTACGCCATAGCCGATACATCCATGCCAGTACGTGAAACATCGCGAACGTCAACGTGCCGACGAGCAGCGTCGTCATCGCCCAGAAGGTCCAGAATAGGAACGGGTACTTGTCCGCGTCGTGGTGAGTCGCGTGCGTGAGGTAGCCAGCGAATCGGCGGTGCGCGCCCTCATGGCATTGACTGCACGTCTCGACGATGTTGCTTCGGCTCAGCATCGACCCGAGATCCTCGATCGGCAAGATGTTGTGCGTGCCGTGGCAGTCGTAGCACTTCGCCGCACCTGCATCTCCCAGACGAGACACCTTGCCGTGGTAAGTCTCGAAGAACGTTTCTGACTCGTCGATATGGCACCGCCCACATTGATCCATCATCAGCAGACGGAAGTCGGCTCGGTCCGTTCGGCTGATCGTGTGTGAGGTGTGACAATCCTTGCAGGTCGGAGGTTGCTGCTCCGAATCCGTTACCTCTACGGTTGCGTGAACACTGTTCTCGAACTCCTCCTGAATCCCGTGGTGACACGTGCCGCACGTGTCGGGGATGTTGTCCGAGTGAACTGTCGATGTCGGGTCATCGGCGGGCTGCTCGCCGTGGGCGGTGTGACAGTTGGTGCACATAGCGGTCACGACAAGACCGCTCTCCAGCAACCCCTTTCCGTGGGTGCTCATCTCGTAGCTCTGAAGAATGTCTGGATCATCGATACCGATTCGCACCGCCGCCGCTTCTCCCTGGCGATGACACTGCGCACAGAGCTCGGGGACGTTGCGTGGAAACGTCGGCGACGCGGGTTGCGACTTGTCTTGCGTGGCGTGCTTGGCGTGACAGTCCAGACAAACCGGTGCGTCGGGATCGCCGCGCGCCGCCAACGTTCCGTGGACGCTCGAATCGTACTGCCCGACCTGTTCGGCGTGGCAGACGCCGCAATCGACGTCTGAGACCACCGTTTCACACGGCCGGCTCAGCGATGTCGTGACCTCGGTGTGGCATTGAGCGCAGGCAGTCCCCGAATGGTCGGTGGCGTTGTACGTCTGCTCGTCCACGTAGAGCGAGATCGTCTGCCCGTTCTTCTCCATCGCCAGCTCGGTGTCGCCGTGACAGGCCAGACAATCCGCGTTGGCCGAGCCGGCGGCATAGAAAACGCGTCGGACCTTGTGGGGCGAGTGACAATCCGGACACGCCGGGATCTTGTCCGGTTCCGTCCTCCAGAGATGGCCCTCGATCACCTGACGGTGAACCTGCTCGATCTGCGCGTGGCATCGGGTACACATCCGGGACACGTTGTCCTCGTGGATGCTCGATCGCCGGTCGGTGTGGGGCAGGATCCTGTGTGCGGTGTGACAGGAAGTACAGACAGCGGTCACCGTAAGACCTTGCCGGAACAACCCCTCGCCGTGCATCGACTGCGAGTAGTTCTCGAGGATCCTCTCCTCCGGGATATCTCGCATGCGCGAGACGGGCGTGCCCTCGTGGTGACACTCACCGCAGAGGTACGGGATGTTCATGACGCCCGTCGGCGATCCTGGCGTCGTGCTCCGTTGCATGTCGTGACGCCCGTGACAATCGACACAGCTCGGCGCCAGCGGATCCCCTCTCGCGGCCGCTTGCCCATGAAGCGACGAGTCGTGCTGCGACACCTGACGGCCGTGGCAGCTGGAGCAGTTCGCCGCGGCTCGCTCTTCGGGGTGTGGAAACGCCATCCCCTGATGGCAAGCGACGCACTGCACTTCGGTCGCTCCGTGAACCGACCTTTCGTACACCCGGCGATTGACGACCAGGCGAGCGCCGTCGTTTCGTGAGGCGAACATCGCCGCGTTCTCGTGACATGCGAGACAGGTGGCGTTCTCTTGGGCCGACAGCGTCGTGGCTGTGCCCAGCGTGGCGACGCCGAACATAAACGCGAGGGCTACCACGACGCGCATCGCTACCTCCATCCCCCCTGGATCAGGGCCCAGATGATGAGCCCGATCAACAGGATGCCGAGGCTGAGAGCGATCAACCCGAGCGTGACCGACCACAGGTAGGCGGCTCGAGACGGCGGCGGGGCGATCAACTCTCCGAGCCGTCCCTCCCGACTCAACCGCTCGTACTGCAGCGGGTGTTCCTCTTTCATGTAATCCAGCGTCGCACGGCCGGTGAACATGACGACATCCACCGGGAACTTCTCAGGACGGAGGTTCACGTTGAAGAAGTGAATCGTGAAGATGATGCCAGTCGCGAGCAGCGCCTCGATGCCGTGGATGATCGTCGCCACGTTGAACATCCAACCCGGCAGAACCTTCGAGAAGAACACCGGGAACCACAGGACCAAGCCCGAGCCGCCGATCACAGTGACCCCCCAGAACTCGCCCCAGTAGTCGAGCTTGTCCATGTAGTTGAATCGGTCGAACTGGGGTCGTGGACCCTTCCCGGCAAACCACTTGAACGTGTCCCGGATGTCCTGGAGGTCCCTGGGCTGTCCAACCATCGAATCGGGACCCCAGAAGAAGCGCTTCTTGTTGGTGCTCTTGGCGATTCGGTACGTCAGATGACCGATGTGGATGAAGAAGTACCCAAAGGTGATCACGGCACAGATACGGTGAATGAACCCCGCCGCTTGAAACCCGCCGACCATTCGGATGAGCGTTCTCGCCCATGGCATGTGCGAATAGAGCAGCGGCGTGCCGGTAATCACGAGCCCGAAGAACGACACGATCACCATCGCGTGGAGAACCCGCTCGATCCCCGAGAACCGCCAGATGTAGGGCCCCGCTCCGCGATCAGAGGACGCGAGCTTACGTCCCATGGCCAGTCCCTCGCGCCCGTTCAATCGTCACTCGAATCAGCCAAAACAGTGAGTGCAACCCAAAGAACGTCCATACGCTGACCAGCAGCGTCGTCATGAAGAGCCAGCTCCAGAACAAAACCGGGTATCTTTCCCGGTCGCTCGCGTCACCGTGAGCGTAGTAGCGGACGAAGCTCTGATTCGCCTCGGGGTGACACCTTGCGCACGTCTCCACCAGGTTCAACGGATGAACGCTCGACTCGGGATCCGTGGCCGGGCGCATGTTGTGCGGCGTGTGACAGTCGCTGCACTTGGCGGTGAGTTCAAAACCGAGTGCCGTTACCTGCCCGTGATAGGTGCTGAAGTACGTCTCGTAGACGTCCTCGTGACACTTGCCGCACTCCTCGACGACACCCACAAACCACCTGGGCTCGTCCGCTTCGACGATGCTATGGGCGGAATGACAATCGACGCAGGCCGGAGCCTCGTGTCCGGTCGGCCCGCGTAAGTGCTCGCGGTAGGCTGCGCCATGTGCCGACCCCTCCTCGTACGTCTCGAGGATACCGACATGACAATCGCCACACGTCTTCACGACGTTGGCCCGGTTGACCGATGACTCAGGCGAACTAGCCGGCAGCACGCGGTGGGATTCATGACAGTCGTTGCAAGTTGCCGAGAGCGCGAGGCCGGCTCTTTCGAGCGCGGCGCCGTGAACGGTCTCGTGATACTGCTCGACCGCGACCCGGGCTTGGGCCTCCTCGGGAGAAGAGAAGTACGTGCCGATGATGCTCGGATCGGCGTGACAGCGGCCACACATCGTCGCCACGTTGAGCGGGTAGGTCGGCGAGCGGCGGTCGTCTATCGAGTACACCTCGTGCACGCCATGACAACCCGCGCAGGTCGGTGCATCGCCGTCCTCGATCACATCGAGCGCGTGAATCGAGACTTCCCAATCGGTCTGCTCTGACTCGTGACATGTCCCGCAGCCCACCGCGACTTGTGGTCCGTGCGGGTAGCCCATGGCGGGACCGGGATGACAGTCCACGCACTTGAGTTGGCTATGCACGGTGTCCAGCAGAAGAGAGTCCGGCACGAGCAACGCTGCCTGTTCTTCGGCCGTTTCTTTGCCAACGAGAAAACGAGGATCGCCGTGGCACGCCTCACAAGTCACGATCGGTGATTCCTGGTTCTCGACCTGAGCGGCGACCGTCGACGCGTTACCGACCGCGAGACCAAATACGAACACCACGGGGAGCAGGGTTCGCACGATTCTCGCTGGTCCTCGTTTGCGCTCACGCATGGGTCGCCCTTCAGCGGTACGCTTCAACCTCCCGTCAACTGGTCTCCTCACGCGCCCCGGCCAAGGCCGGAATCTGGTGGCACTGAGTGCACTGTAGCGGCGCGTTGTGCTCGATCCGATCGGTGTGACAAACGGTGCAGACCTGCCGACTCCATTCGCCGACGCTCGATATCTCGTCCCCGTGACAGACCGCGCACTGGCCGTGCATAGCCGGCGTGTGTTTCTCGATCGTCCCCTGCTGATGACAACCGAGACAGGTCGCTTCGGGCTGATGGTGCTGTTCGTGGCACGTCGTACAATCGAGATCGCTTGCGCCCATCGCGGGCGGGGTGTGACATGTAGCGCAGGCGAAACCCGCACCGCGATGGACGTCGTGCGAAAAATTGCCGGTCGGATGTGCGATTACCGACGACGGAGCTCCACCCGGCCCGGAGTGGCAACGGGCACAGTTCATCGGCCGGATCTGCGGATGGTGACACGTGTTGCATGTTTCTCGTGAGTCGATCGTCGTACCCCCGTGTTCATCCAGGGATGTGTGGCAATCGGCGCAACCCAACCCCGCGGTAGTGACGTGGGGCCGGTGATCGAACCGCGCACCTTGGAACTGCACCTGCAGATCCTCGGCTCCCAGGTGGCAGCGCAGACAGACGTTTCTCCTGATCCGGGTCCCGAGATCGACGTTGTCGACCGAGTAGGGGAGCCCGCCGGATTCGATCGCCTCACGCACCAGATCAACAGCCGACGCCAGCAACTCGTCGGCATAGGCGATGTTGTGGGCGCCCTTGCCGATGCGAACGAACTCGACGTTCTCGCTCGCCAAGCCGAGTAGGCTGTCGACGGTAGCGCGGGTGCGGACCGGACTGGAGCTGGCTCTTCTCTGCGCTCCGGCAACGACCGCGCCGACTCGACTGACGCGTTCTTCCATCTCGGTTTGCCACGACGGCAGGATGTTGGCGTAGCGGATGCCGTGACACGACAAACACGCCGCCTCGCCAGCCTCCTGAACCTGATCGTGGCCTTCCATCTCGCTCGGCAGCCCGTGGCACCCCTGGCACGAGACACGAGCCAGGTACATGTAGCTCGGCATGTTCTCGGTCGCGTGACCACCGGTGCCTGCGTACATACGCCGCTGCAAATCGTGAACCCCCTGATGGCAGCTCGCACAGTCGAGGTCGAAGGTCGACGCGAGCGAAGTGACGCGGTGCTCGATCCCCATGTGACACTGGGCGCACTCGATGTTGTGATCGGCGAGGTGGGTGCGGTGCACGAAATCAACGTTCTCGTATTGATCGATCCGTTCGGGCTCGTTGTGACACGTGAAGCAACGGGCTTGATTGGCCTCCCCCGACCCGCTCGTCACCTCTTCATGACAACCCACGCAAGAGGTGAGCTCTTCGACGTACCGGGGATGGTCAACCACAAAGCCGACATCGGAGACCAAGCGGGGGGGATCGACGTGGCAGCCGGTGCATCCGGCGATCGGCTCCCCCAGCGGCTGATCCTTGAAATGGCACAGGTAACACGTATCCGCGGTTACCGCGACGTGATCGCCCTGGACGATCTGAGAATGACATGCCGTGCAGCGCAACTGCTTTCCGCGACGCAACTCCCCGAGATGTTGTGCGTGGTTGAAGCTGATCCCCCGATAGTCGAGCTCCGATTCCAGTTTTCGCTCGACGTGGCACCCCGAGCGCAGGCAGGAAGCGTCCTCGATCTCCGCCCAAGGCTTCATGCCGTACGTACCGGTGACGTACTTCACGACCTGATTGGCGGCCTGGAACTTCCCCATCGCTTCGGCTTTGACACCCGGCGCGTAGTGGCACTCGATGCAAGCCACGTCGTTGTGCGATGACGTGACCCACGAATCGTAGTACGGCTCCATGATGTGGCAGTTGAGACAGAAGCTCGGCTGAGCGCTGTACTCGACGAACCCGACGGCCCCGACGGCGATGACGATCACCGCCAGAATCGAAACTTGAATGGCGATTCTCATCGGTCGTGAGAAGCGCGCGAGCAGGTTGTAGAGGGTTCGCATCGCGCAGTTACTCCTTCAATCGCCGCAGTTTGAACCAACCCATTACGATCGCCGACAGTGTGAGAAACCACACCGGGATCAGCAGGAGCTTGTGCTCCCACGTTCGCTCAGCACTGCCCTCCGCTGTGGCTCGAATGTCCCGCGAGATCGACCCCACCCGCCGGCTCAGGTCTCCGACCCGTTCGACGTCCAGCCCGTGCTGGAACTCGGCGATCTGGAGGTAGTCTGTAAGCGCCGTCTGATACCGGAACCGGAGATCGCTGACCTGCCAGCCGGCGGCGACCAGCTCCTCGATCGCTTCGTCGGCTGCGTGCAGATCTCTCTCGGCGTCGACGATCAACTCCTCGGCTTCCACGCCGAGCTGCGCCGCGCGACTGTCGGGATCGTGGCACTCGACGCAAGTCTCGGCGACCGCATCCGGCGCAACGCGCTCCGTCTCGTGGTTGCTGTGACACGCAGTGCATCCGGGCAGGTCACCGGCGCGGGCGGCCGCGCCGTGAGGACCCGCGTCGAACGCCTTCCGCACGAGCACGTGACACTGGCCACACACGTTCGCGATCTCGGTAACCTGCGGGGGCATAGCGGCATGGGAGCCATGACAACCCACGCAGCTCGGTGACGCGAAGTTCTTGCGTTCGAACAGGCCGACGCCGTGGGCGCTGGCGCGGTACAGGTCGAACTGATCCGTCGAGAGACCGTACTTCGCCATCAGACTCTCGTCCTGATGACAACCCGCGCATGTGCCAGAGATATTCGTCGGGTGGACGCGGCTGCGAGCGTTATCGGGGGTCAGGATCGTGTGTGCATCGTGGCAGCTCGTGCACGTCGGCGCGTCGGTGTTGCGTTCCCCGAGCAGCAGTTGGCCGTGGCGGCTGGTGCGAAACTCGGCCACTTGGCCGACTTGGAGGCCGTACTGCCGCATCCGATCGGGGTCTGAGTGGCACGAACCGCAAAGCTGAACGATACCGATCTTGTCTGGTGTTCCCACGTAGTCGCCCGTGTGAGCCGCGGCGGTCTCCAAGGCTGCGGGATCACCACCGTGGCAATCATGGCACGCGATGCCGCGCTCGGAGTGGATACCCTCTACAAACGCCCGGCGCATGTCGGCATGACAAACGACGCAGCCGTAGACTGGGTCGGCTTGGACTGCCTGCAGCTGAGCGCTTTGGCCGGTGGCTGCGTAGCCGCCTCGTGGGCCACCGACAACAGCGACGATGGCTACCATCGCGGTGAGCGCGCCACTCGTCATTGAGATCCCCCGCTCTCGGCTGGTCCTGGCTGCACCGGACTCGGGCCGAGCTCGCGTAGCGGCGAGCCCGCCTCCGGCGGCTCACCGACCTCAGCCGGAGTTACCGACCGGACGTCCGGCGCGGCGAATCGGAGCTGGTGTCCGACCAACCAAAGAACCAAGAACCCGGCGAAAAAGACGATCCCGAGCACGATTACCGGTCGGTGACGCCGCTCTGGGTGGCGGTCAAACAACGGGATGAGCGCCATCGCTAACCCGAGGAGCGCAAAGAGCGTGATCCCCCACGGGCCGAAGAACCGCACCATCGCGAGTGTCACGTCTATCACCACCCACGTTGACACGAGCTCGCTCGGGGGCGCGACCGAAGAAGCGGGCTCGCCGATCGGCCGCGGGAACAGCGTCGCCAAGGTGATCACAACGGCGAGGACGACGACCGAAACCAGGAATAACCGCAGCAAGTGATGCGGAAAGAAGGGATCGCCTAGCGCCTCGCTTCCGGTGGCGCCTCGTGGCGGCGCGACGCCGTGCGTGCGGATCATCCGAAAGTGGAAGAGAAGCAGGGCGAAGGCGATCCACGGCAGGATGATCACGTGGATCGCAAAGAAGCGGCTCAGCGTGGCACCTGACACGAACGCGTCGCCGGTCAACGCCGTCACGATTACACCGCCTAGCACAGGCAGTTTCTCGGCGGTGTCCAAAAACTCGGTCACCGTCCAGTACGCCCACTGGTCCCACGGCAGGAGGTACCCCGATGCGCCAAACGCCAGCACGACGAAAAGCAGCAACAGACCGATCAGCCAGCTCGTCTCGCGCGGCGGCTTGTACGCGCCGTCGAAGAAGACTCGCGCCATATGGGCGAGCACGACGATCACGATCAAGGTCGCCGACCAGACGTGGACGTCGCGGACCAACCAGCCAAAGGTGACACCGGTCACGATGTGCTGGATCGAGCCGTAGGCTTCCCCCGACGAAGGGCGATAGTGGAGCGACAGCAGCACGCCGGTAACGACCAGGACCATGAACAGCAGGTACGCGATGCCACCCAACGCGTGACGCCACCCGACGTGCGCCGGCAGGCGGCGTGCCAGCGCTTTGCGCAACGCTTCATCGATCGGCAGGCTGCGATCGATAGGCCCGTAGAGGAGGCCCAAGAACCGCGGAGCGGTGAGGAAGCTGGCGTCGGTGCTGGCCTTGAGGTCAGCCCGGAAGCGGCGACGCCAGCGAGAGACCACCTCCCGCGTGCGATCGATCACGCTAGCCATGGGTCAGGTAGACGACGCCGTCTCGAACGAAAACCGAGTAGCGTCGTAACGATTGGGTCGTCAGGCCGGTGACGACGTTCCCACGCAGGTCGTAGACGATGTAGTTGCAGGGTGAGACGACGCGTTGCGACTCATCGTCCCAACGCAGGATGCATCCGTCAGTCGGCGAGGTGCCTTCGAGGGCGTAGTACTCGTCCTCGCCGCGGCGCACGACGAGAATGACCTGCTCCCCCCAGTTCTGGACGCGACTTGTCCCAATACCAAAGGCGTCTTCGCTTGCGACGGGAATCGCCGACTGGACCTCGGGGATCGTCAGCGGACGGGTAGAGAAAACGTACAGCGTGCCGCCGAGAACCCAGCCGGTCACGATCAGCACACCGATCCCGACCAGCAGCAACTCCTCGAACCCGAGCCATGGTTTCCGTCTCGGTTGTCGGGTCGCTGTGGAGTCGGTCTCGACTGCGGTCATGGTGCCCATCTTCCCAAAAGTGAGGCGCCGCCGATCGCGGTCATCGTGGTCAGCGGCGCCTCTGTTACGTTCCGACCCCTTTGGCCGGACCTCGGTTGTCTTTGCCTCCGGTCTCTGTCGCTACCTCCCCACTCTGGCCTTCACCATCTGTAGCTCCGCGTCCCAATCTACGACCCCCAGGCTGTTCATGACGCCGTACTCCTCTTCCACGACGTCGATGCTGGCGATCAGCAGCGCTTCCATCAAGAACGGGTTGTGAGCACTCGATCCGATGACACTGAAGGTACCGAAATCCTCGTTACCGAAGAGCGCCAATGCGTGATTGAAGAACGCCCCCTCAGCGACCGTAAACGTCGGATTGGTGGGATCGATCTCCCCGCCTGGATCCTCGCCGTTCGGGTCAACTTCCTCGAGCAGCTCCTCCAGCTCGTCGGCCAGCCCCTGGATCCGGGTCGACGCCGCCGTGAGCGCCGAGAACGCCGCCTGCTGGTCGCCGTGACAAGGGCCACCGGTGCACGACTCGTACGTGCGCGCCGGTGGAGCCAGGTCGCAATCGGTCTCGAACCCCTCCGGGATCCCGCTCGCATCCACGCACGGGATCGGCCGGAACAGGTGGCCCGTCGCGCTAAACGCGAAGCCACCTGTCGCCGCATCGGTGACGGTGAACTCCGACAGGTGGCACGTCGCGCACAGCTCCGGGTTGGCGTCGCTACCGTGCGAACCGCGGATCTGACCCAGTCCGATATCGGCGCCCGGCGGGAACCAACCGGCCTCGCCGATCAGCAATGCTGACTCGGGGGAGTGTGGCTCCAACCCGTGTGACGAGTTGGGATCGGGAGCGGTCCGCCGATTGTGGCACTGTGAGCAGAGGTGCGTCTCGATCGACGTCGTATTGACCGGTAACCTGAGCTGGTGCTCGTTGTTGTCAGCGTGCGGGTCGTGGCATACCACACACACCACCGCCAACGGTTCCGAGTCGAACTTCTCGGTGTAGTCGGCGTTCGAACCGAACCGCTCGATCGAGGTCTGCCCCCTATGACACGGCGCACACGACTCACGGGCGGCGGCGAAGCCGACCACCCCGGAATGCGGTGACGCCTCCCACTCTTCGACAAACGGGTGGTGGGTGCCCTGGTGGCACTCGCCACAACCGGTGTCGAGGTCCAACCCAACCGACGCTTGAGCAATTGGCTGGCTCGCGTCCGGGTTGTTGGCGTGCGCCTCACCCGGGCCGTGACAGTTCTCGCACTGCACGTCGTGATAGCGCGAGTCCTGGGTCGTCGCCCAGCCGCCGTCGGTCTCGGTGAGGTTGCCGTTTTGGCTCACCGCGTGGCAGTTCTCACAGAAGGGCTGCGCGCTGCCGCTACCGATCAACGATTGCCAAGCGTCCGCGTGAGCGGTGTCCTCCCACTCCGACTGGACTCCGATGTGGCAGTTACCACAGACGGTTAGGTTAGCCGCTTCCTCGTCGTAACCTAAGAAGCCGACCGCCATTGCCGGTGGGTCTTCGAAGAACGGTCGTTCAACCTCCACGATCACCTCGTCCTCACACACCGACCCAAGCATCGAGCCGAGCAGGACGAGCGCCGCGGGGAGAACGAGGAGTCGTCTTACATCGATTCTTGTCATAGCCGCCTCGCCTGCAAAGCGTTATCGCCTGTGCCGTTAGGATAATCCACTGGTATTATGGCTGGTGGCCACAAGGGTGTCTGTAGGGAAAACTCCGTAGTCTCCCGTAGGGAAGCCCCGGGGGCAGACTCGATCCAACCACACATGGAGTGAAGCAATGGCTCGTCAATACTGGCTCTTCAAATCCGAGCCCGACGTGTACTCGATCCACGATCTCGAGCGCGACGGCTCGACGGAGTGGGACGGGGTGCGTAACTACCGCGTACGCAACTTCATGCGCGACAAGATGGTGGTCGGGGACGGAGTTCTGTACTACCACTCGAACACCGACGTGCTCGGGGTGTACGGCACGGCGAAGGTGAGCGCGCCGGCCCACCCCGATTCGTCGCAGTTCGAAATAGGGAACAAATACCACGACCCAAAATCGGACCCCGACCAACCACGTTGGTGGTGCGTCGATGTGAGCCACCAGAAGACGTTCAGCCAGCCGGTTACCCGAGAAACGATGAAGGAGACGCCGGGCCTAGAGGAGATGTGGGTGCTGAAACGCGGCATGCGGCTCTCGATCACACCGGTCACCAAGCGGGAGTTCAACATCATCGTGCGGTTGGGCCGGTGAGTTCTTGCCGCCCCCCCGGCGCGACCGTACACTCCGGGCGTTCTCGGCGCCGGTCGCCAATCAGATCGTCGTTCGAATCGGAGGTTTCACGATGAAAGCGCTGCAGTGGTCCATCTTGATCGCCCTTCTGCTCGCCATGCCGTCGGTATCGGTAGCCCAACAAGCCCGCGTCGTCGATTCCGAGCCTATTCAGCTGACCACCCAGGCCGACATCGATCAGGCCAACCGCGAGACCCTGGGTGCGTTCATGAGCCGTGATGAAGTGCAGCGGGCAGCCAGAATCGCCCGCGTCGACATGAGTCAAACGATGGCTGCCGTCAACTCCATGGACAGCGATCGCCTCGCCAACGCGGCGCAACAAGCGCGGGTGATCGAGGAACAGTTCGCGCTCGACGACGTGATCTCGATCCGCGCCACGACACTGATCATTATTCTGTTGCTGCTGATCATTATTATCGTCGCGGCTTAGCCGACGAAACCGAAACGACGTGACCGTGCCCATCCGCACATCTTTGAAACTCGCCGTTGTGAGCTTGGCGCTGGTTGCGCCGGCTTTCGGTCAGACACCGCAAGATCGATCCGACGCGGTCGCGCATGCGCGCGCGTTGATGGCCGAAACACCGCTAATCGATGGCCACAACGACCTGCCGTGGCAGATGCGTGACCACGGCGCCGGAGATTTCTCCCGGATCGACATCGCCAAACCCCAGCCAGAACTCCACACCGACATCCCGCGGCTTCGTCAGGGGTTGATGGGCGGCGCGTTCTTTGTCGCCTATGTGCCGGCCGAGCTGATCGCCAACGGCGCGACGCGGTTCGGCCTCATGCAGATCGATGTCATTCACCGCATGGTCGACCGCTACCCGGACACGTTCGCCCTCGCCACCACCGCCGACGAAGTCACGGCTGCGTTCGACAACGGGCGGATCGCTGCGTTGATCGGGCTCGAGGGTGGCCACGCGATCGAGGGCTCGCTCGATGTGTTGCGCACTTTCCACGCGCTTGGTGTTCGGTACATGACGCTGACCCACTGGCGCACCCATGCCTGGGCGGATGCCGCCACCGACGAGCCCCGCCACCAGGGGCTGTCCGAGTTTGGCGAATCTGTCGTGCGCGAAATGAACCGGTTGGGAATCCTGATCGACTTGAGTCACGTCTCGGATGAGACGATGATCGACGCGCTTCGACTCTCGGAGGCACCGGTCATCTACTCCCACTCGTCGGCGCGGGCGCTGACCGATCACGTGCGTAACGTGCCCGACTCGATACTGAGACAACTGGCCGACAACAGCGGAATCGTCATGGTCAACTACGCGCCACCGTACGTGAGCGACGAAGTGCGCGAGTACAGAGAAACAGACAGCGATTCTTCTCCGGCGCCGCGCGCGACGCTGGCCCAAGTCGCCGACCACTTCGAGCACTTGATCCGCGTGGCCGGGATCGACCACGTCGGGTTCGGCTCGGATTTCGACGGCATCGATACGACACCGGTCGGGCTCGAGGACGTATCGACGTTTCCAGCGATCGTGGCCGAGCTCATTCGACGGGGCTACACCGACGAGGAGATCAAGAAGCTGATCGGTTTGAACGTGCTCAGGGTTCTGCGCGACGCGGAGGCGACCGCGAGCCGTCTGCAGGCCGAGAGCGATCCCACCGTGGCCACGATCTCGCCCCAGATCGACGAACCCGAACAGCGATGACCAAAAACCGTTTTGGCGACATCGATCGGCTGTGCGTAAACGCGCTCAGAACGTTGTCGATCGATCAGCCGCAGCGGGCAAACTCGGGCCACCCAGGGTTGCCGATGGGCGCCGCCCCGATGGCCTACGTCACGTGGCAGCGGCACCTGTCGTTCGACCCGCGTGACCCCAAGTGGCCCAACCGCGACCGTTTCGTGTTGTCGGCGGGTCACGGTTCGGCGCTGATCTACTCGTTGCTCCATCTGTACGGGTACGATCTGCCGCTCACCGAGCTCGAGCGGTTCCGTCAGTGGGAGAGCCAGACGCCCGGCCACCCCGAGTACCACCTGACGCCTGGTGTCGAGGCCACGACCGGCCCGCTCGGACAAGGGTGCGCGAACGGGGTCGGGATGGCGATCGCCGAGCGTTGGCTAGCGAACCACTTCAATCGCCCCGGCTTCCCGGTCGTGGACCACCGCACGTTCGCGTTGGTCTCCGACGGCGACATCATGGAAGGCGTCGCCGCCGAAGCGTGCTCGATCGCCGGGTTTCTCAAGCTCGGCCGGTTGATCCTGCTGTACGACGACAACAAGATCACATTGGACGGTCCGCTATCGCAGTCGATGGACGAAGACGTCGCCATGCGGTACGAAGCGTACGGCTGGCAGGTGCTGACCGTGGACGATGGCGACAACGATCTGGGGGCGATCGACGGTGCCATCGATGCGGCCATCGCCGACACCGAGCGACCGTCGCTCATCTCGATACGGACGACGATCGGGTTCGGATCTCCGAGCCGGGCGGGCACACACAAGGCACACGGAGAACCGTTGGGCGACGAGGAAGTCGTGCGCACAAAAGAGGCGCTCGGTTGGCCCGCGCCCGAGAAGACGTTCTACGTCCCCGAGGAGGCTCGCGCTCACATGTCCGATGCGGGAGCCCGAGGCGACACCGCGCGACGCGGTTGGCAAGAGATGTTCGATCGTTACCGCGAGCGACACCCGGAGCTGGCCGAGGAGTGGCACCTCGCGCAGTCGGGCGCATTACCAAACGGCTGGGATGGCGACCTTCCGGCCTGGGAACCGGGCGAGCCGGTCGCGACCCGAGTCGCCGCGGGCACCGCGTTAAACGCGATCGCCCAACGGGTGCCTTGGCTGATCGGGGGCGACGCCGACCTGGCCGGATCGACCAAGACGACGATCGCCGGCGCCGAAGATTTCGACGGCCAGACCGGGAGCGGTCGCAACTTTCACTACGGCATCCGCGAGCACGCCATGGGGGCGATCTCGAACGGCATGGCGTATCACGGCGGCGTGCGACCGTTCGCGGCCACGTTCTTCGTCTTCTCCGATTACATGCGCCCGGCGGTGCGGCTGGCGGCGCTCAACGAGCTGCCGGTGATCTTTGTCTGGACCCACGACTCGATCGCCATCGGCGAGGATGGACCGACCCACCAGCCGGTCGAACACCTGATGTCGCTACGGGCGATGCCAAACTTGACCGTCATCCGGCCGGCCGACGCGAACGAAGCCTCGGCGGCGTGGCGCTGGACGATGACCCACACCGCTGGCCCGGTGGCGCTCGTCCTGACACGTCAGAAGCTGACCACGATCGATCGTACCGATCGACCCGCAGCCGACGCACTGGCGCGCGGGGCGTACGTGTTGTCGGATGCGCCGAGCGGAGAACCGGAAGCGATCTTGATCGCTACCGGCTCCGAAGTCGCGGTGGCCCTCGAGGCGCAGTCGGCACTCGCCGCCGAGGGGATCGGTGCTCGCGTCGTGTCGATGCCGAGCTGGGAGATCTTCGCCAACCAAGGCGTCACATATCGCGATCAGGTGTTGCCGCCCGGGCTCACCGCCCGGGTCTCGGTCGAGGCCGGGGCGACGCTCGGGTGGGAACGATGGATCGGCGATCGCGGCACCGCGATCGGGGTCGACCGTTTTGGTGCATCCGCTCCGGGCCCAACCAACCTCGAGCGGTACGGCGTCACCGCAGATCGGGTGGCCACCGCCGCCCGCGCATTGGTCGGCCAGCCCGCGTCCGCATGATGCGACCACGCGCCGGCCGCGTGGCGAGCGCACGATGATCGTCGCCGTCGGCGCAGATCACGCTGGCTACCCGCTAAAGCCACGCGTCATGGCGGCTATCGCCGACGCGGGTCACGAGATCTCCGACGTCGGCGCGCACGATCTCGAGCCCGATGACGATTACCCTGACTACGCTCGCCTGGTCGGGACCGCGATCGCACATGGGAATGCGGACCGCGGCGTGCTCGTATGCGGTAGCGGTGTCGGAGCGGCGGTCGCAGCGTGCAAGATCCCCGGAGTGCGCGCCTCGGTGGCCCACGATACCTTTTCGGCCCGGCAAGGCGTCGAAGACGACGACGTCAACGTGCTCGCACTCGGGGCGCGCGTGATCGGCCCGGAGCTGGCAGCCGAAGTCACGGCCGCTTTTCTGGCGGCCCGCTTTTCCGACGCCGAGCGGCATACTCGTCGCCTGGCCAAGGTGATCGAAATCGAGCGCGACGCGCTGGCCGGCGAGTTCGACCGGTAAGACCCTAAGGAGGATCCCGTGGCCAACCCGCTCAACCAACTTCGCGAGCTCGGTCAGAGCATTTGGCTCGATTATATCCGCCGCGATCTGTTCGACGGCGAGCTCGCCCGCTTGATCGAAGAAGACGGTTTGGCGGGGATGACGTCGAACCCGACGATCTTCGACGGCGCGATCAGCGACAGCGATCTGTACGACGAAGACATCCGCAGTGCCGGCAGTGGCGTCGAGCCGGATGTGGTCTTCGAACGACTGGCAGTGGCCGATGTACAGCGTGCGGCCGATCACTTCCGACCGCTGTACGACAGCACCGAAGGCAAGGACGGCTTCGTCTCGATCGAGGTGCGGCCGAGCCTGGCATACGACACCGACGGCACGGCCGAAGAAGTGCGCCGTCTGTGGGAGGCCTGTGACCGGCCCAACGTGATGGTGAAGATCCCCGGGACGTACGAAGGGTTACCCGCGATACACCAATCATTGCTCGACGGCGTCAACATCAACATCACGCTGTTGTTCTCCGTCAACAGGTACCACGAGGTGATGGATGCTTGGTTCTCCGCCCTCGAGGAGCGCGTGGAGCGCCACCTCCCGGTTGATCGGCTGGCGTCGGTGGCGAGCTTCTTTGTCAGCCGCGTCGACTCGATGGTCGACAAACGGTTGGATCAGGTGATCGAAGCCGAGACCGGCGACAAGCGCGAGTTGGCCGAGCGCCTCAGGGGCCAGATCGCGATCGCCAACGCGCGGCTCGCGTACCAGGCGTTCGAGGAGCGGGTCCAGGCGCCGCGGTTCGCGGCGTTGGCCGCCGCCGGGGCCAGGGTCCAGCGCCCGCTCTGGGCTTCGACTTCGACCAAGAACCCCGACTACTCCGATGTTTATTACGTCGATTCATTGATCGGGCCCGAGACGGTGAACACGCTGCCACCAAAGACGCTCGATGCATTCCGCGATCACGGCGACCCCGTCGTGCGGATCTACGAGGACCGCAAGGAGTGTCACGAGATGATCGGCGAGCTTGACCACGTGGGGATCGATTTCGATGACGTCACGCAACAGCTCGAGAAGGAAGGCGTGAGCAAGTTCGCCGCCTCGTACGACCAACTGCTCGAAACGATCCGCCGCGAACAGCGCCTCGTTCAAACCGCCTGATCTGAGTTAGGCGAAAGGCACCACTGTGGATCTCGTCACGCTGAGCCGGGCGTTCGGATTCTCCTTCACCGCCGGCATCAACCTGTACGCCACCGTAGCGATCATCGGTTTGGCCGAGCGCTACGGTTGGGTCGATCTCCCACCGCAATTCCAGGTTTTCGACAACGACATCGTCATCTACGGTGCTTTGGCCTTGTACGCGATCGAGTTCCTGGCCGACAAGATCCCGTGGATCGATACCGTTTGGGACACCGTGCACACGTTGGTCAGACCGTTGGGCGGTGCACTGATCGCGGTCGCGGCGATGGGCGAGGCCGCGCCGCTCCTGCAAGGCATAATCGCGTTGATGGGGGCCACGGTCGCCGCCAGCACGCATGTGACCAAGGCCGGCTCGCGAGCGGCGATCAACACGTCACCCGAGCCGTTCTCGAACTCGACCATGAGTCTGGCCGAGGACGGGTTGGTCATCGGGCTGGGTTTCTTGACGTTGGCGGTTCCGATCTTCGCGTTGCTCGTTACGGTCGCCTTGCTGGTCATCATCCTCGTCTTCTCACGACGACTTTACGTCGGCGCGAAACGCCGGTTCTCCTCTCGAGCGTGAGCCCGCACGCACAATTCGGCCTCATCGGCCTAGGCACGATGGGCTCCAACCTGGCGCTCAACATCGAGGAGCATGGCTTCCCGGTCGCCGTATGGAACCTGGAGGCCGATCGCACCGCCGAGTTCGTCGCCGAGCACGCGGGTCGCGCGTTTACTCCAGTCGACACATTCGAGGAACTGGTCGCCGCGATCGCGCCACCGCGCCGGATCTTGATGATGATCCCGGCCGGCGAGCCGGTCGACCAGACGCTCAACGGTCTGACGCCGCTGCTCGAACCGGGGGATATCGTCATCGACGGCGGCAACTCGAACTTCAACCAAACCGAGCGCCGCGGTGGTGAGCTGGCCGATCGCGGCTTGGCGTTCTTCGGAGTCGGCGTTTCCGGCGGCGCCGAAGGCGCGCGCCACGGACCGTCGCTCATGCCGGGCGGCCCCCGCCAAGCGTACGCCGCCATTCAACCGGTGTTGGAGGCGATCGCCGCAGTGACCGATTTCGGTCCGTGTGTCGGCTACCTGGGGTCCGGGGGCGCCGGTCATTTCGTCAAGATGGTCCACAACGGAATCGAGTACGCCGACATGCAATCGATCGCCGAGGGGTACGACGTGCTCGGGAACGGGCTCGGGTTTGACGCCGACTCGCTGGCCGAGTTGTTCGGTGCGTGGAACGAGGGTTCGCTGGCGTCATATCTGATCGAGATCACGGCCGAGATCTTTCGCGTTCACGACGCGACGACCCACCAGCCGTTGGTCGAGCAGATCGTCGACGAAGCGTCGCAGAAGGGGACCGGCCGATGGACCGCTGTGACCGCGTTCGAGCTGGGCGTTCCGGTACCATCGATCGTGGCTGCCGTCGACGCGCGCGTGATCTCAAGCCGACGCGAAGAGCGCCAGCGAGCGAGCCATTTGCTACAAAGCCCCGAGCGGTCGCCCCCCGACGGTGATCTCGAGCAACAAGCCAACGATGTTCGCGACGCCCTCTATGGGTCTCGGATCGCCGCGTTCGCGCAGGGCATGGACTTGATCATGCAGGGATCCGACCATTACGACTGGTCGATCCCGCTGGCCGAGGTGGCGCGGGTCTGGATGGGCGGCTGCATTATCCGAGCGAAGCTCCTGGAGCCGATTCGATCGGCGTTCGAGCGAAAGCCGGGTCTCGTCAACCTGCTGCTCGACGACGACATCGCGTCGAGGGTCAACGAAGCACAGCACGGTTGGCGACGTGCGATCGCGACCGCCGCTCGACTCGGCATCCCGGTTCCCAGCTGGAGCGCTTCGCTGGCCTACTTCGACGGTTACCGCAGCGCTCGGTTGCCTCACAACTTGACCCAGGCCCAGCGCGACTACTTCGGCTCGCACACCTACCGGCGGCTCGACGATCCCCAAAGCGAACCAGTGCACACCGATTGGGAAGCCCACGCACGAAAGGCGGTGAAATGAGCGAGCCGGTCATCCGCGCTCAAGCCGACACCCACGTCGAGAAGATCAAGCTACGCAAAGCCGGTAAGTGTGCGTTGGTGATCTTCGGCGGCACCGGGGATCTCTCGAAGCGGAAGCTCTTGCCGGCCCTTTACCGGCTTCATCGCGACGGGTACCTCGACGCGTGCTTTTCGATCATCGGGGTGGGCCGCGGTGAGATGACCGTGGCTGCGTTTCGCGAGCTCATGCGAGATGCTGTTTCGCAACGGGTGCGCGACTTCGACACATCGGAGTGGGAGGAGCTGGCCCGCAAGCTCGATTACATGCAGGCCGATCTCTCGCAGACCGAGTCCTACCGTGAGATCGCCGTGCGACTCGAATCCCACGGCGCGGGATCACCGACCGACGGCAACCAGCTGTTTTACTTTTCGGTGTCACCGTCGCTCGCGCCACCGATCGTGGAAGGCCTCGCCGCCACCGGCTTTTGCGTAGAGGGCGATGGCTGGACCCGCATCGTGGTCGAGAAGCCGTTCGGGCACGACTCCGACTCGGCGCGCGAACTCAACGAAACGATCGCCCGCTCGTTCGACGAGTCACAGGTCTTTCGCATCGATCACTACCTGGGCAAGGAGACGGTTCAGAACATTCTAGCTTTTCGGTTCGGGAACACGTTGTTCGAACCGATTTGGAACCGGAACTACGTCGAGCAGGTACAAATCACCGCCGCAGAAACGCTCGGCGTCGGACATCGCGCCGGCTTCTACGACGGGACGGGCGCGCTGCGCGACATGATCGCCAACCACTTGTTGCAGCTGCTCACGTTGACCGCGATGGAGCCGCCGGTGGCGTACGATGCCGATTCGGTGCGCGAGCAGAAGGTTCAGGTGCTGCGCTCGATGCCCCCGATGACCGCCCACGAAGTGATCCACCGCACCGCTCGCGGACAATACGGTCCCGGCACCATCGACGGCACGCTGGTGCCCGGTTACCGCGAGGCCGAGCGCGTCGCCGACGATTCAGTGACCGAGACGTTCGCTGCGGTCGAGTTTCGGATCGAGAACTGGCGCTGGGCCGGCGTTCCGTTCTACGTCCGGGCCGGGAAGCGGTTGTGCCGCGATGTGACTGAGATCGCGGTGCAGTTCAAGTCGACGCCGCACACGCTGTTCGCACGCACCGACGCGCGCGTACCGCCGAACTCGATCGCGATCCGACTCAAGCCCGATGAGGAGATCGACATCACGTTCGCCGCCAAGGTGCCCGGCGAGGGGATGCAGACATCGCGGGTCCGAATGGAGTTCGATTATCAGCAGACGTTTGGCGTCGAGCTCCCGGATGCCTACCAGACGCTGCTCCTCGACGCGATCGAAGGTGACGCCACGTTGTTCACCCGTGGCGACGAAGCCGAGGCTCAGTGGGCGTTGATCACGCCGATCCTGGAAACTTGGGAGCTAGCTGCCCGGCCCGAGTTCCCGAGCTACGACGCCGGCAGCGAGGGTCCCACCGACGCGGCGCGGATCGTGGCCGCCAACGGCCACGTCTGGCGCAGCCTCAAAGAAGCAGCGGGTGGGTAACCTTGGGTCGACGAGCGATCGTCATCCACCCCTCCCGAGAGACGCTGTTGGACGACGCGGCGGTGCAGATCGAAACCGCAATCGACACCGCGGTTCGGGCTCGTGGCCGAGCGCTTATCGTCTTGACGGGGGGCTCGACGATCCCGCCCGTCTACGAGCGGCTGGCTCGATCAGCCATCGATTGGAACCGGGTCGAGCTCTTCTGGAGTGACGAGCGGTGCGTGGGGCCGGACGACCCCGACAGCAACTACGGCATGACGCGGGAGGTTCTACTCCAACCGGCGAGGGTCCCGGACGCGAACGTCCACCGGTTCGACGGCGAAGAACCCGATCGCGACCGCGCTGCCCGGGCCTACGCGGCCGAGATCGAAGCCGCGCTCGTCGACGCCTCGCGATTCGACTTGATCGTCCTCGGTATGGGCACCGACGCGCACGTCGCCTCGCTCTTCCCCGGCCATCCACTGATCGGTGAGAGCGACCGCTGGACCGGCGCGGTTTTGGCCGATCGTTTCTCCATCCCAAAGCCGTCCGTCGATCGGTTAACCCTGACGCCGCGCGCGCTCCACGCCACCCGTGAGGTACTGCTCATCGTGACCGGCGCTAAGAAAGCACCCGCAGTACATGGCGCACTAGGGTCCGTGCGTGACCCTCTGCAGTGGCCGGTGCAACTCGTCGACGGTCCCGAGTCTCGCGTCACTTGGCTTCTAGACAGTGATGCCGCAGCTGAAATCGAGGGTGAGCTCTAGCGACTACAGATCGTCGAGCGGCGCAGGAACGGGCAGCTCCTCCAACTCCGCCTCGATGAACGGAGTCACCGACGCTGGAGTGCCCCGACCACCGGCCAAGATGAAAACCTGCTGCGCGGCGCGGTGTTCTTCCCCACCGTTCGGTGTGCGGCGCACGTACGTACCGTCCGGCCGGCAGTCCCAGGCCGAGCAGTTGTCCTCCGAGTAAACGTTCAAGATCTGCTCGAGACGATCCTTCACTTCGTCGTCGAGCACCGGCGTGATCGTCTCGACCCGATTGGTGAGGTTGCGGTGCATCCAATCCGCCGAGCCGATAAAGAACTCGGGATCGCCTCCGTTCTCGAAGCGGTAGATACGACTGTGCTCGAGAAACCGGCCGATGATGCCAAACACGCGAATTGTCTCCGAAAGGCCGGGCACTCCCGGCCGGAGACAGCAGAGGCCACGCACGTTGAGCTCGATCCCCACGCCCGTCTGGCTAGCGAGGTAGAGCTCGTGGATGACCGGTGGATCCTGGAGCTGGTTGATCTTGGCGCGGATCCCGGCGGGGCGGCCGGCCCTGGCGTGGGCAGCCTCGCGGCGGATGAGATCGACGAACCGGTCACGCATCGTCACCGGCGCCACCAGCATGTGACGATACTCTGGAGCCGTGAGCGCTCCGGTGAGCTGATTGAATACTTTCGCGACGTCATCGCAGATCTCGGGATGACACGTCAGTACCCCCAGGTCCTCATAGATGCGCGCGGTACCGGTGTGGTAGTTGCCGGTCCCCACGTGGGCGTAGCGTCGTATCTGGCCTCGTTCCTCCCGCACCACGAGGGCGAGCTTCACGTGGGTCTTCAGTTTTTCGACGCCGTACGCGACGTGCACGCCCTCCTTCTCGAGGAAGCGACCCCAGGCGATGTTGGGAGCTTCGTCGAACCGTGCGGTGATCTCTACCAGCACCGCTACCTGCTTGCCCCGGCGGGCGGCCTCGGCGAGAGCCTGGATGATCGGTGAGTCCTTGCTGGTGCGGTAGATCGTCAACTTGATCGCCAGCACCGCCGGATCCACAGCCGCCGACTCGATGAATCGGAGAACAGATGTATCGAAGCTGTCGTAGGGGTGGTGGAGCAGGATGTCGCCGTGTTGGATCCGACGAAAGATCGCCTCGCAGTCGGAGCGGGGTAAGTGCTTCAGCCGCGGGTGCGTCACCGGCTGGTGTCGTGGCAGCTGCAATTCATCCCGACCTTTCGTGTCGAGGCTGAGCAGATCATTAATCCCCAGAAAGACACTCGCGGGATACACATCGTCGGCGGTGACACCCAAGCGCTTGCCGATCCAGGCAACCACCTCCTCGGGCATGTCCGCTGCCACCCCTAGCCGCACCACCCCAGCGAAACGCCGCGCCTTGAGCTCGGCCGATACCTGCTGCACGATGCTTCCCGGCTCGTGGAGTTCGTCTTCGCTGAGATCTGCATTCAGATCGATTTCGCCCTCCGCTCCGCGGGTAACCCGGAACGCGTAGGCGTGACTCGGTGGCCGGGCGGGGAACAACAAATCAAGGTTGGCGGCGATAACCTGCTCGAGCGGCACGAACCCGCCCGCATCGGATAGCGGTACCCATCGCGGACGGTTATCCGGCACCTTGATCCGGACAAAGGTCTCCTGTTTTTCGCCATCCGTCGGCAACATTACGGCGAGGTTGAGCGCATCGTTGCTGATGAAAGGGAAAGGATGCTCAGCGTCAACGGCTAGAGGTGTGAGGATCGGCATCACCGATTCCTGGAAGTAAGCGCGGAGCTTCTGCTGCTCGGATTCCTCGACCGCGGTGTAATCGACGATCGGGATCCCCTCGTCGGCCAGCGCCGGCAGAATCTCCTCGCGCATGACGACGGCGAGGGCCTCGGCTTGCCGAACGAGCTCCGTGCGGCAGGCCTCGAGCTGCTCGTGAGCAGTGCGACCATCGAGCGACAGCTTGATCGACTTCTTTCGAATGCGCCGCTTGATGCCGCTCATCCGCTTCATGAAGAACTCGTCATGAAGCATCCCCATGATGCCAGCGAACTTGACGCGCTCGAGAAGCGGCAAAGAGGAGTCCTCGACCTGGGCCAAGACCCGGCGTGCGAAAACCAACCAGCTCAACTCGCGATCGAAGAAAGCCTCGGGTGGAAACGCAGGAACCTCTTGAGGACCGTGCTTAGACATAACCGCCGAGTCGCGATTCCAAACGTGGACGTCGCGGCTCGGAGCGCTCGGCGCTGCCGGTGTGATGTCCGGTTCCATGCTTTTTCAGTGTATCAGACGTGTTGCGTTTGTATCTGTAGGGAGAAGCATGATGCGCTGTAGGGAATAAGAGTACATCGGCCCCGCGCGCTCTTTGTCCTCCTATCCCCTACACAGATCTCGCGTTTACCCCTACAGAACAGATCGTATAGCTCTGGTAGACTCAAGACGATGTTATCCCGCTTTGCGCAGGCAGCGCTGGTGATTGTCGTTCTCGGCGGTTGTCAGGAAACACCCGGGTTCCAACCGGAGTCGGCCGCTCTATTGGGTCGCGGTGCTCTCCCACCTGCGGCTGAGCTTCAGTCGCCACTCAGGATAGCCGCTCATAAGAGCGGCTCGTTCTTTGTTTCCGACTACATGGCGGGGATGGTCTTCGAGGTCGAAGTGAACCTCGCCCGCGCGATGATCACGCGCGCTTTCGACGTGAGCGGACGACCTCTGGGTGTCGCCGCCGCGGGCCAACTGCTCCTGGTAGGAAACGCTGAGGCGGGTAGCGTCGACGCCTATAACGCCAAGAACGGCAAGTGGCTCTTCTCGCTGGGGGGTATCACCGATCCAACCGACATCGCGGTGGACGAGAAGGGCCGACGTGCCTTTGTTCTCGATGGTCGTGCGGGCCAAGTCAAGATCTTCAACCTGAAGCGCGGGAATTTGGTCGGCACGATCTCCGGTCCCGGAGTGGGCGAATACGATCTCACACACCCGACTGGGATCGCATACGACCGGGGCCAGATCATCGTGAGTGATTACGGGGACCCGAGTCTCTCCGTGCCGGCGAGGATCAAGATCTTCGACACCGGTGGCTCTTCGGTGATCGCGTTTTCGGGCAACGCGAGATTCTCCCGACCACAAGGTTTGGACGTGGACAGTCGCGGCCGGATCGTGTTCGTCGAAGCGGTGGCGGGGGAGGTCCACGTTCTCGATCGCGAGTCGGGAGCGACTGTCGGAGTGGTGGGGGGGTTCGGCACCAATCCGGGCGAACTGTGGCTGCCCTTGGACGTGGTCGTTGACGACACCGACCAGGCTTTGGTCACCAGCAACCGAACGCGGCGCGTGGAGATTCTCGATCTGGGAGGCTTGCCGTGAGAAAGTGGTGGCTGACCTCGGGGCTGATCTTCGCGATAGCGATCGTCGCCTCTTTGCTGGACTCGCCGGGGACCAAACCGGTGAGCGCACTCAGTATGCTCAACCCGAGCCACGAGTGCGACTTCTGCCACAACGTTCACGGCGTCGGTTTTCCGCAGCTCCTCAATAACGCCTCCGTCGAGGCGCTTTGCCTAAGTTGTCACGGACCGGCCGGGCCTTCTTCTCTCAAGGCCGACGTCCATCTATACGACAACTCGACCTGCAAGGATTGTCATGTCTCCCACAGCAACGTGCAGAACTGGCTGGGAGGGACGAACCTCAAGCTCGTGCGGGAAGAAGTGGTCGACCCACGGCTTGGGACGGATCGACCGCTCGTCTTCGAGAGCCGCGGCACCAGCGTCGGTGACCCAACGCTTCATTCCTTCTGTGACGGCGACGAGGATGGAAACGGTGTCTGGGACGGCGCCTGCGACACCTGCCACACGGATGAAGATGAGCACGACTACAACGACACCGGCTCCCACTCCCACCGGCAAGGCCAGACGTGCACCCAGGGCGGATGCCACACGCACGTTACGAGGTTTAAGGACCCATAGGACTGATCTAGCCGCCTACCTGTGCGCAGCGTGACAATCGAGGCAACGACCGCTCGTCGCGCCTGGCTGGCTGAAATGGGAGCTACCGTCGCTGGGCGCGATCGTCGTTTGGTCGCCACTTCCCGTGAGCCCACCACCGACGTGACAAGAGAGGCACAAAAGGTCGGGCGTTGCGTCAGTCAGTAGCGACTCCTCCGCACCGCCGTGGAGGTCGTGGCAAGCGGTGCACGAGAGGCCGGTGTGCTCCTGCATGCCGTACGTAGAGGGGTCGTGACAGCCGAGACAGGTTTCGCGCTCGGCTTCGAGCGCGACAACCGATTGTCGGCCGTGGACGTCGTGACAGGTCGTGCACTCCGGCGCCGTGAGGATAGCCGTCACGGGGCGGGGGGTCGAAGCTGAACTCCGGCGCGCCGAGCGTATCCCCCTGCTGAGGGCCGCCGTGGTTCCTGATGCGCCGCGATCCTCGCCGAAACGCGCCAGCGGGTGATCGTCGCTGAGATCCGGACCGAGAAACCCCTCGGTCGTCGCCGACCACTCGGGACGTTCCTTCGCGACCCGTGTTCGTGCTCGCGCGTCCGGCGTCGAGTGACAGGCGAGGCAGCTCGCCGAGCTGATCGAGAGGTCGGCCACGAGACCCGCCGTCGCGCCTGCGACGCCCAGCGAGCTCGAAACTCCACTCTCTGCCATCGGAGTGAGGAGGTGGGGACCCCCACGTGGATCATGTGATACATGACACGTCGCGCACCTCGCTCCACCACCCTCGGCATGATTCTGCCCCCTCGCCGTGGCGGGCAGTGCGAGCGCTAGCGCGACGCCGAGGAAGACGCAACCGCGCACGCTACAGCCGCCTTACCAGACGAGCCATGAAACGGTTCTCGACTCGCGTGACGTCGAAGTCCGATCGGTTGTGCTCATACCGCGCCATCAGCTCGACCTTCCCCACCCGGTACTCGACCGCCACGCTCCCACCGACAAACGTCTCGCGCGGCGAGTTATCCTGATCCCAGAACCATGCTGTCCCTCGCGCTAGCACGTGAAGCGCTCGGGTAGGCGTCCAGCGGAGCGTCGGATCGATCGACACGACGTAGTTCCGGATCCCCTCCGCCTCCGTGTGGCTCCCGCTCACCGAGAGCGCGGTGTTCACCTTGGGATTGATCGCTCGAGTCGCGGTGCCGCGACCACGGTACGTGATCGCCGCGAAGCCGTTCGACTCGTAGTCTCGGCGTTCCGCGAGGAGCTGGAGCGTCGTCTGCCCGGAGCTCCGATTGTAACGCGCCCCGGTGACGTGATCGTCGAACTCGACGAGCCCCAACCCAGTCCCTTCCACGATATCCCCCTCCCGCAGCGACCTGCGATCGAAAATCTGGAAGCCACCCCGGGTCAGCCCCACCGAATAGCTACCGACGAAGACGTCGAACCGCTCATCCGGCGTGATCACAAAAACGTAATCGACTACCAGGAGGTCCCCTTCCAATATGCGACCGCCCGGGAGGACGAGGACTTCCACGAGCCCGTCGACTCGGACGAGGCGATAATCGGTGCCTTCGATGAACTCGATCGTGCGGTCCGAGTTGGAGACGACAATGCTCTCCGGGTTGGGGTTGTCGAGTAGGAATCTCCCTGACGCGTCGACGACATGCTCCTCGCCCACGACCGGCACGATGCCGTCCGCAGCCTCGCGGTCGAGGATCTCAAAGCTCGCTGCCACGCTGGTCGACAGCGTGGTTGTCGGTGAGAGGGCAACGGCGTACGCGATCCGCGGACCGGCTCCGTACCCTTCCTCCCGACCCGTGCTGAAGTCGCTCCTTCTCGCAAACGCTAGGCCACCAAAACTCAAAGCAGATGTCGCGTCATAGTCCATCGAGAACGATCCCGACTTGGCGTCGATCGAGGAACCGCGGGTGTCGAGAGAGAAGAAGCGATACCGAGTGTCGGAGCGGAGCTTCCACGTATGTTGGATTCTGAGCCGCTCGGTCCATGTGAACCTCTCGTACGGAGAGTTGCCCTCCCGGTCGAGGTAGTCGACCTGCGACGACAGGTGGCTCCCCTTTCCCCAGCGAAGTGAGTGGTCAAAGTCGACGCGGTCTGCGGTGAAGTCGCGATCGCCTTCGAGATCGTCCAGCGTCATCCGCTCCACCATGATCCCGGTCTTGCTGTTCCGCGCGGTCAGCCGGACCGTCTCGATCTCCTCGTTCAACCGAAAGACGACGTCCTGAGTCGCCGGACTCCACGAGTTGTCGCGCGAGTAGTCGATGTACTCCAGATCCGTTGGCAGATACTGGTTTCGCCATCGAAGTTGCGCGTTGAACTGTCGGGTCGAGAAGTCGCTCAACGTCCCGAACTCGCCGGAGGTCGTCCCATCGGCCCGGAGCGCGGAGAGCGTCAGCGAGACGGGCTCGCTGGAGAGAAAGTTGACCACGCCATCGATGCCGATCTGATCGCTGTCGACGTCGTCGTTCTCCTCGGCTGACTTGCGCTGAGCGAAAGCGGGTCGAATCGCCAGCCGGTAGTTAACGATCCGGGGATCGAGGATCTGCCCAGCGACCTCGATTCTGACCCACTCGCGATACGCGAGCCGCCGCTGCCCCTCGGACGGCTCGTAGTCCAGCCAATGGCCGTCGAAGTCCACCCCCGCTTCGGCGTAGTCGAGAACCATCACGCCTCTCGCGCGAGCCCTTTCCTGTGCCGCAACCGATGACGCCGAAAGGAGCAGCGCCCCACCCGCAAGGCCTGCGAGGAGCGCGGCTCGGGGTTTCATTCGCCGGGACTGGCGGTGGGCTCAGGTGCGTGACAGCGGTTGCACTCGCCAAAACCGCTCGAAAAGGCGTCGGTTCCGTTGTGGCAGGCGCCACACGATTCGCCTTCCGAGATCATCGCCATCGTGACGACGTTGGCACCCGACTCCATCTCGAAAGAGCTCGGGTGGCACGCCTTGCACTGGTAACGGATGCGGTGTGACCAGTGTGAGAACCTCGCCGGTGGCAGGTCGAACCCCATATTCGCCGAGCGCTCGAATACGATGTCTCCGATCAACGCGGGCGACATGCGGCCTGCGGGAAGCTCCATGTTTCGATGACACCGCTCGCACGTCGCGGCCGAGAACGCAACCGGCCCGTGGCACTCGCCACAAGCCTCGCCACCGTTGATCGCCTGCATCGTGATCGCCGCGTTCCGGTACGGGAAGATCGCCGGGTGACACGACTCGCAGCCGAGCCACTCGACGTGCGTGGAGTGGGGGAAATACGTATCAAAGGTCGCGGTCTCGGCCTGGTAGACGAAGTCGAACCCAAACCCTTCGGTGCTCGGTTTCGGCTCCTGGCCGGGTGGGGCCGCCCTCGGGCGGATGACTCCGGCCCGCAACGCGGTCACCCAATCGATGTTCCCGGCGTTGTCCTTCGGCAAGATCGCGATGACCGAGTCGGGGTCCGCAACCGACTCGATGTCGGGTCGCAGCGTATCGGCCACCGCTTGCGGGAGGGAGGCGTCTGCCAGAGCCGGGTCGAGAGTCGCTTCCGGGCCCGACTCCGGCTCTGGCACGTCAAGAAAGACGTTAAGCGCCCGCCGATTGCAGGCGAGGACCGCGACGGCGATCGCCATGGCTGTCGCCAGGAACCATGGCCTTCCACTTGCGATCCAGCTCGACACGGGCGCTCAACGTGTGTTCGTCACTTGATGTGACAAGTCGTACACATCGCGCTGTTGGCGTTCGAGATCTGCAGGAACGGCCGCCACTGAGCCGAGTGCGGCTCATGACAGCTGCTGCACTCCACTCGACCGCTGGGCAGCGGCAACCCGGCCCCCTCTACGCTCCCCGCCGGATTGAAGTCCGGGTCCGCTCCCGGATCGTAGGTGATCGAGATCGGGTGATCGTTTGACAGATCTTGGCCCATGTTCGTGGCCGAGAAGTCGAACCCACCCGGCGGGCTTGACCCGGAGTGGCAGCCGGCGCAGTCGGCGATGTTGTCGCCGCCCCCCGGTGTGCCACTGAACGCGTTGGGGACGTTGATGATCTCATCGACCGCGATCGTCCCGTCGTGACACGACAGACACGCTAGCGATACCCCGAGAGGTGAGCTGGCGATCGTCATGTCGATCGACGAGCTGGTGTACATCGTGAACGGGCCCGTCGGTGCGGCGCGGTTCCAGAGCGGTGCCTCGATCGCGGCGTTCCCCTCGTGAGGTGTGTGACAGTAAACGCAGATCTCGCCGTAGTCGTCGATGTCCATCGGGCTCCCCGTGGACTGAAGCATGTTGTGAAGCGTCTCCTCCACCACCGTTCCATCCGGGAACTGGGCGAGAGCCGTCGACGTCATGGCGAGAAACAGCGTGGCCCCCGCTAGCGCCGTAGCGCATCGGAGCACGCGATTCATGGCATGTTCCTCCTTTCAGATTCAGCGCTGACCTGACTGGTTGGGTTTGGTAGGTACTCAAAGATCTGCACGCGACTGTTGATGGCGTCGACTACATAGATGCGATCCTCCATATCGATGTGAACCGCCTCCGGGAACCACAACTGCCCACCCCCACGGCCCATGTCCCCAAAGACGAGGAGCAGTGTGCCCTCACTGTCGAAAACCTGAACGTTGCTGAATGAAGCGTCGGCGACGTAGACGTGGCCCTCGCTGTCAACGCCCACGCCCTTAGGCCGCGCGAACGATCCCGGCGCGTCCCCGACCTTGCCGATCCCCCACAAGTACTGACCGCCGCTGCCGAACACCTGGATCCGAGAGTTCATCGCGTCAGTGACGTAGAGCGTTCCGTCCCGGTCGATCGCACCGAATACCGGGAACCGGAACTCGCCGGGCTCACTGCTCCGATTAGCGACGACGTCGAGCGGTCCTGTGAGACGCCGACCCCCGTGACCGGCGGCCGCCGCGTCGTCGGCTTTCTCGGGATCGAGCTCACCCGCGTCGCGCCCGATCCGGTCGACGACCTCTCCGGCCTGGTTGAACACCACCACCTGATGGAGCCGGCTGTCGATCACGTACACGCGATCTCGAGCAGAGTCGACAACGACGTCAACCGGATTGAGGAGCACGTCTTTACCTCCCAGGGCATCGACATACCCGCCCCCATCGTCGTACACGACGACGCGTTGCGTTCCCGGGTCGGTCACGTAGATCCGCCCCTCACCATCCCCACCAACTCCCATCGGAGCTTTCAGCCGGTCGAGTCCTTCTTGGCCCCAGAGCTCGGCCGACTTGGTCGCCGGGTCGAAGACGACGAGCGCCTGGCGTGCCTTATCGGTTACGAGGATGCGGGATCGCCGATCGACGTAGACGTCGTGCGGTCGTCGCAACCCGATCATCGGGTTACGCGTGCCGAGCACGGCACTCTTCAGCTTGTCGCCAAACGAGCGCTCCTTGCCGACATCGAGCTCGGAGTGGACGTAGCCCGCGTAACGGATGCGCGGGGCTTCCGGCGGGCGCGGCCAAACGATCTCACCCGTGGGCGGCGTCTGTGCCTCTAGGCCGCTCGGCAGAACTCCCAGCGCGGCACATAACAAGAGATTGACACCGAGGATAAAGAGCCACTGACGTGGGCCCAATCGGGGGGGCACAACCACGAGGGAACCTGCCTTCGGCCTGCCAGACGCGCGCAACAGCACTTGTGACGGATTTCACAAGAACTGTCCGTCGATTCTATCCTCGATGGAGCACTCCTTCCTAGAGGGCTTCCTCCGTATCTCCCTGTAGGGGAAATCACGGGCAAGGGTGGGGTTTTATCCTTCGTGGGGTCGAGGATTTGTGGTATAGTACGTTATCGAACTACTACACCGAAGAGATTGCGCCAGGGGGTTGCGACCATCTAGTACGTTGTCGAACCAAGGCTCGGGTGGAGGCCAGGCGGGGCTCGCGAGAGCCCTAGCCGCTCTCCCGCGGGGTTCTACCTCGCCACAGCACGAGCCCTGCCAGCACGATCACGATCAACGGCACGATCGGCTGGCTCGGTTGCAGCGGAGGCGCTACAGGCCCGGCCACGTATCGGCGAGGCGGTAGCCATCGGGCCAGGGGTCGTCGGGATCGAGCATCAGCTGATGTGTTCCCGTAATCCACGCGCGGCCCGAGATGGTCGCCACAATCGCTTCCCATGTGCCAACCGATGTCGCCGACTCGATCGCACATTCGAACTCCGACCCAATGATCGACCTCGCTCGATAACGGTCGCCGACCTGCATTCGACCTTGCGCGTGTAAGACGGCCATGCGCGCCGAACAGCCTGTGCCGGTGGGTGACCGATCGATCTTGCCCGGACGGACGCACACCGCGTTCGGTCCCACCAACTGGCCGTTCTGCTCCACAAGCGGGCCGGCGAACTGACAGAATGAGATGTGATCCCATTCGGTGTGCAGGGGATGCTGAAACCCCAATTGCTCGTTGGCCGCGGCCGTTATATTCATGCCCATCTCGGCAAGCTCACGCGCTTCTTCCGGTACGATTTCAAAACCCAGTGCGGCCGCATCAACGATCACGAAGCTGTCGCCGCCGTACGCCGTATCGACGGTGAGCGTCCCGAGCCCTTCCACTTCCAGCGGCACCGCCAGCTTGTCAGGAAACGAAGGCACGTTGGTGATTGTGATGCGCTCCGCCTTGCCGTTACGACACACAGCACGGGCCTTGACCAGTCCGCCGGGCGCTTCCATGAGGAGCTCGGTTTCCGGCTCGGTCATGGGCACGATGCCCGTGTCGAGCACCACCGTCGCTACACAGATCGAATTCGACCCGGACATCGGTGGCGTG
>CAMYLR010000021.1 GCA_947259315.1 uncultured Gemmatimonadales bacterium
TGGTGGGTGGTGAGGGGTGGAACGCTACCGTTTTTCGATTGGCGTGTAGTCCCGTTGTGCAGGCCCGGTATACAGCTGTCGCGGTCTCGCGATCTTGCCCGCCGGATCAGAAATCATCTCCCGCCAATGCGACGCCCATCCAACAGACCGGCCAAGGGCAAACATCACCGTGAACATCGAGGTCGGAATACCGAGGGCGCGATAGATTATCCCTGAGTAAAAGTCGACGTTCGGGTAGAGGTTCTTTTCGATGAAGTAGTCGTCCTTGAGGGCAACCTGCTCGAGCTCCTGGGCCAGGTCGAACAACGGCGTATCCTTGCGGTCGAGTCGCTGCAAGATTTTGTGGCACATGTCGCGGATGATCGTCGCTCGGGGATCGAAGTTCTTGTAGACGCGGTGACCAAAGCCCATCAGCCGGAATGAATCTGACTTGTCCTTGGCCTTGTCGACGTACTTCTTGATCTGGCTGACGTCCCCGATTTCTTCGAGCATTTTGAGAACCGCCTCATTGGCGCCACCGTGTGCAGGTCCCCAAAGTGCGGAGATGCCCGCAGCAATTGCCGAATAGGGGTTTGCGCCGGAGCTACCGGCCATCCGGACCGTCGAGGTCGAACAGTTTTGTTCATGATCGGCATGCAAAATGAATAGCAGGTCGAGTGCTTCGGCGGCGACCTCATCGATTTCGTAGGGCTCTGCCGGCACAGCAAACAACATGTGCAGGAAGTTCTGGCAATAGTTCAGATCATTGCGAGGGTAGATAAACGGCTGACCCGTATTCAGCTTGTAAGCCGCGGCGGCGATCGTCGGCAGTTTCGCGAGAATCCTGTGCGCGAATATGTCGCGGTGATCAGGATTCGATGCGTCCATCTCGCTGTGATAATACGCCGACATGGATCCGACGACAGCGGACAACATCGCCATGGGGTGTGCGTCGTAACGGAAGCCCTTGAAGAAGTTCAGCATGCCCTCGTTGAGCATGGTGTGCCGGCGAATCGTCCCTTCGAACTTCTCGAGCTCACTGGTCGTCGGCAGATTGCCGTGTAACAAAAGATAAGAAACTTCGATGAAACTCGATTTCGCGGCGAGCTGCTCTACCGGATAGCCCCGGTACATAAGAACGCCTTGTTCGCCATCGATGTAGGTGATGTCAGATTCGCAGCTGCCGGTCGAGACGAAACCGGGGTCGTAGGTAAAGACGCCCTGTTCCTTGTACAGCTTCGCGACATCGATAACTTCGGGACCGATCGTCCCGGTCCTCACGGGCAGCTCCAACTCGGTACCGTTGGGGCTGATCAGGCGGAATGCATCCTGGCTCATGTTTCTTCCTCAAATGTCCTTGAATAAAGCGCTATGAGCATAGCAGAGCTCCGCGACCCGGGGAGTCGTGGAATAACGCAATTGGACCAGGGTTGCTGTCGAAACAGCGGCTGGTTGTCAGCTCATACCGTATTTGCGGCGGAACTTGTCTACGCGTCCGCCGGAATCGACAATCTTTTGCTTGCCCGTGTAGAACGGGTGGCAGGAGGAGCACACCTCGATCAGGAGATCCTCGCCGAGCGTCGAGCGCGTCGTAAATTCGTTGCCGCAACTACAGGTGACTTTGATGGCAGTGTAATTGGGGTGAATGTCGGCTTTCATCTTGGCTCTCCCGAGCGCGCTGCTTCGCAAAAAGGTCGCGTAGGATATAGCGAAGCGCCTGCAGCCGCAAGCCCCGGACTCTTATCCACAGAACCTGTGGATAAGACTGTGGATTGAAATTGAGTGAATGGCCTAAGGTGCGGATTTGCAAGCAGGCTTGTCAATTTGACTATTTTGTGTCCATATTTGATTCCGCAGGAAAAACAATCATTTAGGAGCGCTTCACGACCCACAAAGTGAATTCGGACGTCTCTTTTACTACTAATCAAAGGACTCCCGAAATCCTTGTGCATAAATGTACGATGCGGAAAATCTCCCGAGCGTCGCCAGGCAAGGCCGAATGGCACCAGAACGCGCGCCGGAGCCCCGCCTTCCTGACCGCCTTCAGGACTTCTCCGGCAAAAATTCAGCCTGCAGGTCGTTGAGGAAACGCCTGCCAAGCGGCGTTGCCCGCCAGCGCGATTCGTCCTGCCGCGCAACCAACCCCTTCTTGCAGGCCTCGCGCATGACCCTCGGCAGCTCGTCGGCGGACAGCCCCGTCCTTTCGCGAAAGATCCTGTCACTGAAGCCGTCGCTCAGTCGCAGCGCATTCAACATGAATTCGAAGACGAGATCCGTCGCGGCTACAGGGACCAATGCAGCGCCCTGCTCCCCGGCCTCGATGGTCTTCATATACTGCAGCGGGTGGGCGGGCTTTTGGTACCGGAATACCCCCCGGGAATTACTTACCTTGCCGTGGGCACCGGCCCCCGCCGCCAGGTAATCGCCGAAGAGCCAGTAATTCAGGTTATGTGCGCAGACCTTGTCGTCGCGCGCAAACGCCGAGACCTCGTATTGCCGGTAGCCGTTTTCGGCCAGCAACGCCTGTCCACGCTCCTGCATTATGTGCGTGATCTCTTCATCGGCCACGGTGTAGCCAAGATCGCCCGACCCGGCTATCACGATCCTCGTCGGTCCCGAGCGGGTCAGCTCAAACCCCGGCACCCCGAACCGATCCTCGAACCCGAGCTGGATCGTCTCGCCGCCCTCGATCGGATCGTTCGGCGGGTAGTTCATCGCTTCGTCATCGAAGAACGCCGTCAGTCCCTGCGCGTTGCCCTCGATGATCAATGCCTGACTCAGCGAATCGGCCGATCGCAGAGCCGCGACTTCGGTTTCCATGTCGACGTTCGAGCAGGCGGTCGCCGCGATGATCAGGCACAACAGCGCGCGAGACACCGCTAATCTCCCATGCGCTTGGTTCTCGTCGGTTCGATCGGGCACAGCGCGGTATCGTACTAGAACACGTTTCATTCCCAAGCTCCTTTCAGGGCCACAACTCACAAAGGAGGCATCGATGAGTGGCAAGACGATAGAAGCCGGGGAAGGTCGGTTACAAGAGTTGACGCCGGATGTGATCCGCGCGTTGAACCGGCTGCGAAAGGCGACCTACGTCGAGGGGGTACTACCGCAGCGGATCAAGGTCGGGGTCGGCCTCGCGATCTCCGCGGCGATCCGGTGCGAGCCGTGCATCGAGGGGTACGCCCACTCGGCCGCGAAATCGGGCTTGAGCACTACCACGAGCCAGTACCGGGCTCGCCTTTGATGGGACCCACGATCTCGCTCGTGACCCATCCACCGTAGAAACCACCTGGCTGAGGCTCGACCCGCTCGCCGTCGACGAGGCACTCGAGCTTGGCGGGATAGAACGACACGTAGTTGGACATCGACTCGAAGCCCTCGAATGGCTCCGGATAGCCCCACGCGGCGTCATCGATCGTGCGGCCGTTGACTTTCACCGACCAATACGCCGCCCGTCCCTTCCACTCACAGAGCGTGGACGTCGGGGAAGGCCCAAGAAACTCGCGCCGCACATCGGACATCGGGATGTAGAAGACGGGTGGGCTCGCGGTCTCGAGCACACGAATAGAGTTCTGGCTGTCGGCGATCACGACCCCGCCACTCGACACTTGAACCCGACGCGGGTCAAGGGCGATCCGTGGCGGACGGGGATAGTCCCACACCGATTCCTGACCGGGCCCCGGTTCGATGGCAAAAAGCGGCCGGGTCTCTCCCGTGTAGCGCCACTTCTCACGCATCCGCAGTATGGCTGGCGAGACGTCACTCATCTACTCAGCTACTTCGAGCGGAGCTATGGCGAATAAAACGTGGAACGGCCGGCAGTAGATGACGACGCTCATCTGAGCACTCACGTCCACTTCGTCGGGAATCGGGTAGTTCTGGTTGCCGACATTCCCCTTGAGCTTGTCTAGCTCGATGTACCCTCGGGATTCGAGCTCGTCCCGATTCTCAGGGTTGGGGTGTCCAGCCAACAGCACCCGCAGGTCGGGACCGTTGGTGACGCGGAAGTCCTCGACCCGAAGGACGTGTGAACCGTCTTCGAGGCGATAGATCGTGGCCGCGCCGCTGCCCTTGTGGAACGCGTCGGCGTCGCGAAAAGAGCCTCTCTTGACCACGGTCGTGTTCACCATCGGCGCCGGCATGGCCTCGTTCATCTCGTGCACCTGATCGGCGACGGTCGCCATCTCCGCCTCGACCTCGGCTCGTGTCATGTCATCCGGAACGACGGCCGCTGCCGCAAAAGGGAATTCCTCGTCAACCGTCTGGTCGAGAAACAGCGGCGATATGAGCCACCAGCCAACCACGACATGCGGAACAGCAACAAGGACGGCTATCCAGAATCGTTTCCCAGTGGGCATCAATCGCTCCTGTCAAATAGGTTGCCTAGTGTGTTTTTCTGCGCACGATCGGTCGTCCCCCGCGGCGCTCGATCTCCTCGAACCCGGCGTCGTCGAACATCGCGAGGGCGCCTGTGAACATAGCGGCGTTCTCCTTGCGGCCGCGCGAGGCGTCGATCGGATACCCCTCGACGTGCACAGCGCCCCTTCGCTTGGCGTATTTGATCGCACCATCGAGCAGCTGGGTCGCCACGCCGGTGCCGCGGTGCCCGCGCTTTATGTAGAAGCAGACGATCGACCACACCGGCGTGTCGTCAACGGACTTGAGCTTGGGCGAACGCTGGAGTCGACCGAACTGTTCGCGCGGACCCAGCGAGACCCACCCGACCAGTTCGCCATCGAGATAGCCGAGAAGACCCGGGACTTCTTCGTCGTCGACGAGCTTTTTAAACCGCTTCTTTAGCCTCTTCCCGGCCTCGGCGCTGAACTCCTTCGAGGTGACCCGCCACCACATGCACCAGCAACCGGAGTAGGCGCCCGACGGGCCAAAGAGCTCGAGCAGATCGTCCCACCGGTCGGGGGTCAAGGGACGGACTTTGAGCTTGGCCAAATCGGCTACGCGGAGTACGTCGGCTTCTCGACGCCCAGCACGCGATCCTTGAGCGGCGGGAAGCTCTCGCGTGCCTCGCGCACTGCGTCGAGATCGATCTCGGCGCGCAGGATCCCGGGCTTCTCGTCGAGCTCGGCTATCCGTTCGCCCCACGGATCGTAGACCGCGGAATGGCCGGCGTACGGATACGCCGATTGCTTGCCGGCCGCATTGCACGCCGCCAGCGCAGCCTGGTTCTCGATCGCGCGCGCCTGGAGCAACGTCCGCCACGCGTCGACTCGCGGGTAGGGCCACGCGGAGACGATCAAGAGCAGCTCGGCGCCCTTGTCGACTTGCTGTCGGTAGATCTCCGGGAACCGCAGGTCGTAGCAAATCGTGAGTCCGATATTGGCGCCCAGCGCCTCGAACGTGACCACGTCGTGGCCGGCGCTGAGCACGTCGGCCTCGCGCGCTTCTTGATACGAGAAGAGATGGACCTTGCGATAGGTGGCCAACCGCTTGCCGTCGGGGTCGTAGACCAGCGCGGTGTTGTACAGCTTATCGCCGTCCCGTTCGACGATTGATCCCGCGACCAATACGACACCCGCTTCTTTGGCCAGCGCCAACATCGCTTCACCGATCGGACCGTCGACAGATTGTCCGATCTCCGCGTAGTGATCGAAGTCGAACCACCCCCTCAACCACATCTCGGGGAGCAACACGACATCGGCTCCTTCACGGGCCTCTTCACGCACCATCTTGATTGTGCGCGCGATGCGTTCGTCGGTCGTCTCGTCGACGCCAACGTCGAGTTGTATGGCGGAGACGCGGACCATGTCGTCCACGAAGCTAATCCGAAAACAACGAGGGCGTGCCCTCCAGCGACAGCAACCGCCGCTTGTAGCTGATACCGCCGCCGTATCCACCGAGCGAGCCGTCGGCTCTCACGACCCGGTGGCACGGCACGACGATCGCGACCGGGTTGTGATTGAGCGCGTTCCCAACCGCACGGGCGGCCTTTGGACTACCGATCCGCCGAGCGACCTCGCTATAAGGAACGACTTCGCCGAACGGGATCGTCTGGACGCACCCGAGAACGTCTTGCTCGAACCCGCTCAGTCGAGTCAGATCGACCGGCAGCTCGAACCGCGACCGTTCGCCGGCGAAGTATTCGTGGATCTGACGCTCAGTCTGAGCCAACCGCTCGGTGTCGTGAATCGCCGGCCGTTCCGGGTACAACGACGCGAGGTGGCGGACAAACGTTTCCGAGTCAGGCTGCTGCCAAGACACCCGCGACAACCCAGTATCGGTTGCGGCAACGTTCATCGCTCCGAACGGAGTTTCGAATTGGTGCCAATGAATCGCTTCCTCGGCGCTGCACGACTGCAGACCCCCTAGCAATGACGTGTATTCGGTGGCCTGATCGCGACACCGGCGACACTCACCCAAGTGTTCCGCCAGAGCCAGGCTCGACTTCGGATCCATGTCTCCGATCACGAACGCCAGCACCTGCTCTTCGGAAACGTCGCGGCACGGCTCACGCTTCATCGCTCCACCTCTTCCTCCCAGATGTCCAATAGACTCTCACGTAATCTCTTCACCCCATAGTGAACGTTGGCTCGAGCGCTTTCCGTGGACGATTCCAATCGCTCCGCGATCGTCGGGTAGTCGAGACCTTCCGCCCAGCGCAACCACACCGCCTCGCGTTGCTTTGTCGGGAGCTTGGCGCACTGCTCTCGCACCCGGGCCCGCGTCGCTTCGTCGAGGCCCCGGAAGCCGGCATCGGGCGGTTGTTGATCACCCGCGGCCGCTCCGGGATCGATACCCTGCAGCGCGCGTCGACTGAACCGTTTGCGGGCGAGGCTGTCCAGGGCGGCGTTTGTCGCCACTCGATAGAGCCACGCCCGCACGTTCGATCCGGGTCCGTCATCGGGCGGCTTCTCGACCGCCGAGACCCACACCTGCTGCAAGATGTCTTCGGCGTCGTCATCGTTGCCCGTCATCCGTCCGAGATGTCGCCGTAGCTCCGGTCCGTACCGCCCGACCCATCCCTCCACGCGGTCCTGCGAGGCGCGACTCAATACGGTTGGCGCTTTGCTCAAGCCAGCGGCGCCGGATAGAGCAGCCCGACGATCGGGCCCAGCAGGATGAACGGGAGCAACACGCACGATCCCACCAGGATCCACTCTGCGGTCTCGGTCCAAGCCCGAATGCGGTGTTTCATGTCTGCCTCTCTAGTGCTTGTGAACTCGTCAGCTAGTTTTTGTCGTTCTGCTACCCGTATAACGACTGGCGTGCGCAGACATAAAAAGCAGACGGTCCTGCGAGAAAACCCTCACAGGACCGCCCAAACCACAAGCTCAGGATTGCGTCCTACATCCCGTCGTCGTCGTCATCCTCGCCAGTACCGACGGTGCCCATGATGCGCCCCTCGACCTTGCCCTCTTCCATCATCGAGACATAGATCTCATCTGAATGGTGGGCGTAGTACTTGTTGAACAGCGCCTGCGCCTTGTCGTACTCTTCGCGCTCCGGGGTCCCTTCGTCGGGCACCGGATTCGCCTCCTGCCAATCGTCGCACGGTTGGCCACAATCGGCCTGGATGTCCTCAAAGTTGGCGTACTCAGCCGCTATTACAACGGCCGATGCATTGGACCCCCAGTTGTGGACCATCCAGCGGTAGTTGATCACGTTTGGATTGAGCAGCCCGCCGGGGTGGAAGTACTGCTCCATCCACGGGAAAACGGTGCCACGATCCCCAAACGGCACCTTGAACGTTGTAACCGTCATGATCCGGTTGCTCGGCCCGTCGTCATCCTGAGCGAATGCGGCGGGGGCACCCATCAAACCAAAGACCATTACGAGCGCAAAGACGACCCACGCGGTTTTCCGCGCCATTGCTAACCTCCTTGATTGTGTAAGAAGAGCGGCCGGCCCCACTCGGAAGCAGCCAGATAGTACTCGCTTCACTGTCGCGGGTCGAGCGACTCAGTCGTTCAACGTATCGAACAAATCTCGCGGTACCTCGAGCCGCATCCTGAGAAGCGCGGTCGAGTACACCTTCCCCTGGGCGTCGGTCATCAAGCTCACCGTCCCACCGCCATCGAGTGCGCCGTGCAGTAGAAAATTCAGCGCCTCCAAGTTGTCGAGCTCGAACCGCTCGACCCGACCGTTGATCATGTCTCCAAAATGAGCCGCCACGCGATCGACCGTCAGGTGCTCTCTGAGAAACGCGTAGCCTTCCGGCGTGTAGGCGATCACGCCGACGTTGGCGGTGTCGCCCTTGTCGCCCGAGCGGGCGTGAGCCAATTGGCGGAGCTCGACTTCCGGCATCGGTAACGCCAAGCTAGTTTGCGATCACTAGAATGCCCGTTTGACATCCATCTTATTTCAGGAGGACGATCGATATGACGACCGCTCGGGCGACCTGCATCGCCGTGTTTCTCGGCTTCATGATTCCGGCTACCGCTGCCGCGCAGGACGACGAACCGGAGCTCGGCTGGCACGACGTCGCCGAGATCACGTTCGTCTTGACCGAGGGGAACGCGAAATCGAACACGCTGGGCGGCAGGAACTTGCTGCAGTATCTGTGGGCCAACGCTCGTCTCAGCTTTGACGCCGGTGCGATCCGGACCGAGTCGACAACCGTCGAGAAGACCGCCGTCGGCGACTCACAGGATTTCCAGGTCGCCGAGCAGTCCGATGAAGAGGTCACCGCCGAGAACTACTTCGCACGCTCACGTTACGATCGCGACATCAGCGAAACCTTTTTCTGGTTTGTCGGCGGTGGGTGGGACCGGAACACCTTTGCCGGCATCGAGAACCGGTACAACGGCGTCGGCGGCGTGGGAAACGTCTGGTATAAGAGCGACGTCTCGGGTTTTCGCACTGATTATGGAGTCACGTACACGTATCAAGACAACGTGGAGGGCGACGACGATGAGTTTGCCGGGCTCCGGATCGGTTGGGACTACTGGCGCCAACTGACCGGCAACACGCGGTTCGTTAGCATCCTGCTGCTAGACGAGAACCTCAGCGAAGGGTCCGACTTCCGGACTGACTTCACCAACTCGCTGGCGGTCTCGATGAGCGACAACCTGGCGCTCAAGGCGAGCTATCAGCTGCTGTTCGACAACGAGCCTTCGGGAAGCCTGATCCCGCTGGTCACGTTGGTCGGCGTACCGACCGGTACGCTCGTATTGGCGCCGCTCGACGAGGTCGACTCGATTTTCACGCTGGCGCTCGTAATCGACATGTAGCCGGTGGCGGGCTCCTAAAAACCCGAAGGGGCCGGCAGAGAACCACTCCGCCGACCCCAACGAGCCTCTGACCGCTTCGCTGGCAGCGCGTCTTACTCCACGTCTCCCAGCGGGACCATGATGTGAGCGTACGGTGTTCCTGCCCACATGACCCACGGTCCACCCGTCGTGTAGTCTGTCGACAGAGCGTCATACGCGGTGGCATCGGGCACGATGATCATCAGGTGCGGACCGGTCTCGACCCAGTCCTCGGTCGGCCCTTCGGCATAGGGGTCGGTGTTGCTGGCCCCATCGTCGCCCTTCAGCATGTAGCCGATTCCGACCTTGTCGATCACGACATCGGTCTTGGCTCCATACGCCTGGGCCCAGGCCATCCACGGTTCATCGAGGCACATCGGGCCAGACTCGATCCCTGGCGGCGGCGGCATGCAGGTCCACCCGTTGGTGCCCTCCTTGAGCGTGTTGCCTTCCCAATCCATCACCGCCGCATCGGCCGTGATCGACTCCGGGCCCGCTCCGAGCGCCTCTTCGATGACCGAGTAGGTCTCGGGCTCCTCGGCGTAGGCGGCCTGCTCTTCTTGCGCGATCGCCGGGCTGACGGCAAAGGCCACGAGCACCAAGCCGACGACCCCGATCCTAGTCCAGCGATCCATCAACACCATCTCCTCTCCTCCATTAGCCTGACAGTTACAGCGTTAGCCGGATCCGACCATAGTAGAAACCACCGTTGCTGCCGAACTGGGTGACCCGGCGGCTGTACACAAACCGCCCGTTCGACAGGTTGGCGTCCTTCTGATGCTCGTCCGGGAACGTGTTGAACAGGTTGTTGGCACCAAACGCAACGCGGACACCCCTGGCGATCTCGTACGAGATATCCATGTCAAAGATCGTTTTGGCACCAAACGTCTCGTCGTTATCCGGGTTCGTCGGCCGATACTCGATTTCGCCGAAGAACGCCGCCGCTCCGTACAAGCTGAGCGGCCCCTGCGTGTAACGCGCTGACAGGTTGAACTTCTCCGACGGCAACGCGCTCTCGAGCCGGTTACGCTCCTCGCGATTGAACAACGTCGACCGCACCGCGTCGAGGTCGCCACCGGCAAAGATCCGAGCCGTCTCGGCCGGCACGTTGGTCGACTGGACCTCGGTGTCGGTGAAGTTCAGTGAACCCGTCAGGTCCAGTGTCCCGAGTCCCACCTGGGTCGCGTAGGAGACCACGATGTCAACGCCCTGCGTCTCGGTGTCGACCGCGTTGGCGAAGAACTGCGCCGCGCCTACCCCATCACGCTCGAAGGGCTGCAGGATCTGAGCGACGATCGGGTCGCTGCTGTCGAACCGGCTGGTCAGCACGATCCGATCATCGATGTCGATGCGGTAAAAGTCAGCCGTGATCGACAGGTTCGGTTGCGGCCTGACAGTGACACCGGCGCTGATGTTGACCGACGTCTCCTCCGCGAGGTCGGGAATGCCGAACGCCTTTGTCACCGGGCTCGCGTTGTTGCTCGTCAACACGCGTGTCGGCTCCAGTCCGTCAGGAGTCGTCAGGAACTGAATGCTGACGTTGTTGAACCAGAACTGCTGCAACGACGGAGCCCGGAAACCGTTGCTCACCGCACCGCGGATCCCTACCTCGGGGCTGAACTGATACCGGGCCGCGATCTTCCCGTTCACCGTGCTGCCGAAATCGCTGTAGTTCTCGAACCGGCCGCCGACATCGACAAGGAACTGTTCGCTGAGCTCTGTCTCCAGACCGATGTAACCGCCGATGCTGGTCCGGAACCGATCGACCTCGTTGCTTGGCTGGAAGCCGGGGAACACCTGAGAACCCGGGTCCTTCGGCTGTCCGTTGGGCAGCGTGACGAAATCGACGCCGGGCTCGTCTCCGCCGTTACCCAGCAGATACGACTCCGGTTGGCCGGCCTCGAGCTCGTAGTTCTCGAGACGGTACTCGCCGCCGACGACGAGCGCAGCCGACTTGACCGCACCACCGGTGTCGATCAACCGTACGATGTCGAGGTTCCCGACCGTCTGCTCGAACTTGAGCTCGCCGGCGTCAAAAGTCGTCGGGCTCGAAGGCCCGATCGAAGCGTTGTTCGAGTTCTCGACGTTGAACAGGAAGCTGTTCCGGCCATGGGTCACGCTGAAGTCCATGTCCCATCCGTTCCTGGACCCACGCACGCCACCGCTGAGGTGGGCGTCGTTGATCTTGGGGTTGATCTGGGGCAAGAACCCGTTGGGGTAGATCTCCGGCACGACGCGCGCTTCCGAGTTGGGAAGTCGGTAGAAGCCGGTCGCAAACCCCTCGCGGTGCGACAAGCCGCCAAAGGCATAGACCTCGGCGTTGTCCGAGATCGGATAGACCGAGTTCCAGAACCCCATTCCGACCAGCGCCTCGCTCTGACCGGTCTTCATCGTGAAGTCGCGACGGGTGAGCCCACGCCGAGCGAGCTCGGCGTCGGTCGCCGCGGTGCCCTCGATGCCGGGGAAGATGTCGCCAGCCCACGGATCGGAACGATCGGTGCGGTTACGATCGAGGTACATCCCAGCGACGTTGAAATAGCCGTTGTCGCCGATCGAGAAGCCGTAGTTGGCGTCGACCTTTAGCTGCTCGCCGTCGCCCTCTCCGGTCCCACCACCCTGCACGTCGATCAACAGCGCATCGGTTTGATCCTCGAGCACGATATTGATGACACCCGAGATCGCATCCGATCCGTACTGGGCCGAGGCGCCGTCACGCAACACCTCGATACGCTTGATCGCCGCTGTCGGAATACCGTTCAGATCGACGCCCACCGTGCCGCGGCCGAAGGTGCCGTTGACGTGCACCAGCGCACTCGGGTGACGCCGCTTTCCGTTGACCAGCACCAACACCTGATCCGGCCCCAGACCGCGCAGGCTGGCCGGGTTGATGTGATCGGTTCCGTCGGAAATCGTCTGATGCGACGCGTTAAAGCTCGGTATCGCGACCGCTAGCAGCTGATTGACCTCGGTCTGACCGGAGATCTTGATCTCCTCCGATGACAGCACATCGACCGGTACCGGCGTATCGACCTCGCTGCGCGTCGTGCGTGAGCCGATCGCCACGATCTGTTCAGCCAGCAGTGGCGCCGGGGCCAACGTGAAATCGACCGAGATCGTCTGGTCGGGTTCGACGATGACCTGTTGCTCGGCGGATTGGTGAGCGAACGAGCGCGCCCGGAGCGTGTAGACCCCCGACGGCGCCGAGAGCCGATACTCACCGAGGTTGTTCGTCACCGCACCCCGAGCGGTACCGACGATCGATACGTCGGCGCCCGGAATCACTTCACCTTCTTCGGTACTGATTGTCCCTACGATGACGCCTTGCTGGGCAAGCGCTTGGGTGGGTGCGAGTACTAAAAGGCTGGCGAAAACGACGTTCCAAAAGAGCGTCCCGAACGTTCGTCGTGTCATGAAAGCACCTCCCGAGTGTACGACCCTTCTGTCAGATTGGCCTGATTATGAACAGAAAGGCGTACTTGCGTCAAGAAACGCCCTAATGTCCACCGCAACAGCGCGATCGGAGTAGGCAAAGACGGGGTTGACCTCGATCTCCGAGATTTCTGGGTGGGATTCGAAGCACGCCGCAAGGCTCAGGGCGAGATCGACGAGCGTCGCGTGGTGGGCTGGGGGGCGACCGCGGTAACCGCCGAGGATGGGCCCGACCGATGGGTCGCTGAACATCGTCGCGACCTCGCTGGCGGTCACTGGAAGGACCCGGATCGCTGGATCACCGTACAACTCGACGGCCACGCCACCAGGGCCAACGACGACGACCGGACCGAACTCCGGATCGCGACGGACCCCGATTAGAAGCTCGGCGACCGGGGGCTCGAGCATCGCCGATACCAATGCGCCGCGAACGTCGGGCTCGAGGCCCCGCGAAGCGGCATACGCTCGCACCGCCGCGACGATTCGCGTGTACGCCTCGCTCGCCGCTTGGCCCCCGATCACGTCGAGCGCCACGCCACCAGCCTCGGTCTTGTGCGAGACGGTCGCCGAGACCACCCTGACCGCTACCGGGCCGTCGATATCGTCGGCCGCCCGGGCGGCTTCTTCCGGGGTTCGGCACCACGTCGCTGCGACAACCGGAACACCCGTCGCCGCGGCGAGCTCCCGCGCCTCGGGCTCGGTCAAAACGGTGCGCCCCTCGGTTCGCGCGGCGGCGATGACCGGTGATTCGGGCGCACTCGAATCTCGACCCCGCGGGGTCCAGCTCGCGATCAGGTCCGCGGACGATCCGTCGCCCAGGACCTGTCCGCAAAGCGAGGCCGAAGCGATCGCGCACACCGCGACCTCGAGCGAGTCGACGACCATGATGCCGGCGGCCAGCAACCGTTCGAGAGCCTCCGTTCGATGGGTAGCGAATAGAGTGTGAACGACGAGTGGCCGGCGAGCTTCGCGGACGATCTCGATCATCGCGCTGGCGGCGTCGGACTCCGGCTCGGCCAGCTCTTCGGCGAATCGAATCGCATAGCCGCCGAACAGTCCAGCGGTTAGAACACCGCCCACCGCGGGATCGTCATAGATCATCTTCAGGGTAGCAGTGAAGACCTCCGGCGATGTGTCTGCCGCGCCAGCCAAGTCGACCGGGTTGCGGACACTCGCCGCCGGGCCCAGCAGCGACCGCAGCCGGTCACGCGTTTTCTGCGACAGCTCGGCTCGCGGCACGTCGAGCGCGGACAACGCATCCGCCGCCAACGTCGCATGCCCGCCGCCATCAGCCAGCACCGCAACGCCCGCACCCGAGGGGATCGGCGGTTGCTCGGCCAGCGTCATCCCTACCGGTAGCAGCTCATCGGTGCGCTCGACCTCGATCACTCCCGCCTGCCGCATCGCCGCTCGAAATACCGGGTACGCGCCGGCAACTGCGCCAGTGTGCGATCGCGCCGCTTCGCGACCGGACTCGCGCCGGCCCCCTCGCAGCACCACGATCGGCTTTTTCCGGCTCACACGGGACGCCGTCTCGATGAACCGGCGCCCGTCTCGGAACCCTTCGACGTACATGAGGATCGCCTGAGTATGTGACTCGTCAGCCAGGTACTCGAGACACTCGTGAAAAGCGACATCACACTCGTTTCCTATCCCGACGTACACCGACACACCGCGCCCGAACGACGCCGCTTCGGTCATGAGCGCCAACCCGATGTTCCCGGATTGCGCGATGATCGCCAACCCACCGGCCGGTATCCCATCGGCGCCAACCAGGTTTAGTCCGATCGCTGTATTGAGGACTCCGGAAGTGTTAGGGCCAACGACACGAATCCCGTTGCCCTTCGCCACGGCAGCGATTTTCCGCTCGAGCGCCTCACCCTCTGGACCCGATTCGCGGAATCCGACCGCCGGTACGACCGCGCCGCGAATCCCTGCTTCGCCGCATTGTTCGAGAATCCCCGGCACGGTTTCCGCACGGGTCGCGATAAAGGCCAGGTCGGGCGAGTCATCAAGTCGATCGATCGAGGTCGCGACCGGAAAGCCCAAGATTTCGCCGCCCTCCGGGTGTACGGGGTAGACCCCGCCCCCAAAGCCCGCTCGCTGAAGCGCGCGGACGACCTGGAAGCCACGCTTTTTGGCGCTCCGAGATGCGCCGATCACCGCCACCGAGCGCGGCTCGAAAATCGCTTGGAGTGAGTTTGTCACATCGTCCCGATCGGGCGGCTCGTGTCGAGCTACTCGACGCGCTCCCAGTGGTCGACGAACTCGCCTTCCACGGTGGCGGTGAGTCTGTCGCCTTCGAACACGGCGTGCGGTTCGTCGAACAACGGCAGGTCGAACTCGATCCTGCCGTCCTCGATGTTGACCGAGCTGCCTCCGCTAACCTGAGAGAAATCGTAGGTCAAGCCTGCGCCGCCGATCTCATCGTTCGCCATATGGAAGACGTTCGTCTCGGAGTACCCGTCTTCGGTCAGCGTGTACTTCCGAACCGTGGAAATGGAAGTGGTTTTCCCCTCCGCATCCTTCCAATAGATATTGAAGTTCCGAAAGGTCTTTGTGTATGTGATCAGACCGTCGAGAGCCGGTGGTTCGATCCGGGTCCCGTCCGGAAGATCACGCGCGACCAGCCGGTACGTCCCCTCGATGCTCGGAGCCTGGGCCGCTACCGGGGCTTCCGAGATCACGAGAAACACCAGAGACAGAGCGACAACCCCCAAGAGCTGCTTCATGTCCAACCTCCAAGTTGACCCCCCAAAAAAAACAACTGAAGAAACTAATCCCCGGTGAACCGCGGCGGCCGCTTCTCGCTGAAGGCACGTTGACCCTCCTCCCAATCGGCTGACGCCAGACAATCGAGCAGCGCCTCGGCTTCGAGCGACAACGCGGTTTCCGCATCGACGTGACGCGCTTTGTCCAGCAGACGCTTGACCAACGTCAGCGACAACGGCGCCCGGGTCGCCAGCTCCGTGGCCAGCGAATGGGCCACCCCAAGCACCCGATCGGCGGGTACGGCCCGGTTAGCGAGCCCCATCTCGGCGGCGTCCCGACCGGAGAAGAAATCGGCCAACATCAGCAGCTCCTTAGCCCGTGTCAGCCCGATCCGCTGGACCAGCGTGTAGGTCGTCCCGCCGCCCACAAACGTCCCAAAAGCCAGCTCGGGGAACCGCAGCTTGGCATCTTCGGCGACGATCACGAGATCGCAAGCCAGCGCCAGCTCCAGGCCGGCACCCACCGCCGCGCCGTTGACGGCCGCCACGATCGGCTTCGACAGAAGCTGCAATCGCCGGTGCACACGTTGGCCGACTTCGACGTACGCTCCGCGCGAGCCGGCGGTGTCTCCCGCACCATGTTCCTTCAAATCCGCCCCGGCGCAGAACGCCCGCCCGGCACCGGTCAGAATTACCGCGCGCACGGTGGCGTCGGTCTCGATCGCGTCAAGCGCGTCCGTCAGCTCGTCGTACAGCGGCAAGCTGACCGCATTCAGGCGATCGGGGCGGTTGAGCGTGATCGTCGCGACCGCACCCGTCGTTTCGACGACTACTGGGCTGGACGCCGAAGTCACGGCAGCGCGACTACGACTCCGCCGGCACCGGCTTACGGAACTTGAGCAGGTACCGATCCATCTTGTAGCGCCCTTCCTGGAAGCCTGACACGCTGTGGTCATCGTCCGGGTTGGCCAGCATGTCCGACGTCTCGGCGAGCTCGAAGCCACCGTTTTGGAAGTCCTCGATCACTTGAGCGGCGTTGAGACGGTGCGTCTCTTCATCCCATCCCGGCCGGTCCGTAGCGACATCGACGAGCCCCACGACCCCACCCGGTTTCAAGCACCGAAGCAGGTGGGCCACGGTTTCCTCGCGCGAGTACTCTTCGAACACCCACTCGACGTCGTGGTAGTTGCGGACAACGACCACCGCGTCCAGGCTGGCGTCCGGAACGCCCGCGAACCGAGATACGATCTCGACGTTGTCGAGACCACGCTCCTCGACGCGCTTGCGAAGGGTGACATCGATCGCTTCTGGAACTCCCTGAAACGTCAGCCCCTCGATGAACTCGAGAATGCTCACCACGCGCCCTTCCTCACCGACGAGCCTGGACAACAGGTGGGTGTTGTAACCCGTCCCAGGGTAGGCATCTCCAACGGTCATCCCGGGCTGGATCCCGACCCAACTGTAAACGTCGATCGGCTTGCGGTACTCGTCTTGGTTCCGCTCGGCCTCGGTTCGGAGCTCGTCGTCGAGGACCGAAGCGTCCAGCGACACCATCTCCTCTTGACCCGACGCGACACCACCGGCGACAAACAACACCAGCAGCGCCAGCGGGAGTGATCTGCGGTACAGAACCTTCATGCTGTTGCCTCCTTGTATTGAACCAGCTTCACGCTTCGACCACCTCTACACGCAGACGCGACTCGATCTGATCACGATCAATCAGCGCCGGCCAAAAAGCGACGATCTCTTGGACCCGTGGACGGCCGCCGGCGAAACCGGTGACGCTTGGCGGGCCCGATAGTATCAGCGGCGCGATCTCACGCGTAAACCGGTCGACCGGCGCGCGCTCGGCCGCTCTCACCGCGACCCGAAGCTCGACCTCGGGAACGTCTTCCGCCGGCGGTCCGACCAGCGCGCCATGAGTCGCGTTCCAGCCGACGAATTCGGTGCGAATGACATCGAACGCCAACCCCAATCGGTCCAGCCGCTCGCGCAGCACCTGATCCGCGCGTTGCGCTTTTGCGACCGCATCAGGCCAGCCGTAGACCAGCGTTCCCACCGCCTTGTAGCCGGCGTTGTAGCTGATCGACACCTTGAGCTGATCGGTCCGCGGTGCCCCCTTTACGCCCGAGACCTTGACCCGATCTGGTCCGTCGGCGTCGAGCGAGATCGTCGTAAAGTCAGCCACACCATCGGGCGTGATGTACTCGCAAGGGTCACCCATCTCGTACAGGATCTGTTCCTTCACGATCGCCGGTGTGATGCGGCCACCGGTGCCGTCGTGCTTGGTGAGAACGAAGGTCCCGCCCGACTCTGCCTCTACGATCGGATACCCGATGTCGGCTAGATCGGGGATCGATTCCCAGTCGACCAGACAGTTACCGCCCGACGCCTGCGCGCCACACTCGTTGATGTGACCGGCGACGATGCCGTGCGCGATCCGGTCCCACTCGTCCGGCGCCCAGCCAAACTCGTGGATCATCGGTCCGTACGTGAGCGCGGTATCGGTCGATCGGCCCGTCACCACCACCCGTGCGTCCTGTTTCAACGCTTCGACGATCGGTGCGGCGCCGATGTAGGCGTTGGCGCTTTGGACTCTATTGAGCACCTCCGAAAGCGGACGACCGTCGTCCATGTTGGTGAGCGCGTGTCCATCGTCGATCAGCTCGCCCAAGCGATCGAGCATGTCGTCGCCGATCACGGTGCCGATTCTGACTCGCCCGCCGACGCCGGCCTCGCGCGCCGCCTCCATCAATCCGTCGCGGCACGCCTCGATGTTGACGCCGCCGGCGTTCGACAACACGCGGATGTCGCGCTCCACGATGTCGGGGAAGATCTCCTGCAGCAGCGGAACGAAGTCACGAGCGTATCCTTGCGACGGATCGCGTGAACGCTGTTTTTGCATGATCGACATGGTGACTTCGGCGAGGTAATCGAGCATCAGGTAGTCGATCGGTCCACGGCGAACCTGCTCGATCGGGGCGTCCAGCCGGTCGCCCCAAAACCCCTGGCCACAAGCGATGCGGATCGTGTCGCGACCCATGAGTGGCGAAGCTATACCCGCCTATTCAGCTACGCGAAGGACTTTCTTCAGGGCGAGGGCTCAGCGGCGACCGTGTCGACCGGTGCGGGCGCCCACGGCCCGCGCTGAAACTGCGGTCGCGGCCACAACATCCCACCGACGACGATGGCAAACGCCGCGACCACGACGAGGATTACGAGGATCATTCGTTTCGACATCAGAGACCGGCGTACCAGTCGTACCCCCGGTCCTCCCAGTAGCCACCGGTGCGGTGCGACAGAAAGTTGATCTCGGTCAGGTACTTCACGCTCTTGTAGCCGTATTTGAGGCTCGAGTACAACCGCGCCGGCGCGCCGTGACCGGGACCGAGCAACGCGCCGTTCATGCCGACAGCGATGAGTGTCTGCGGGTGGAGCGCGGTCTCACGGTCCCAGCTCGACCAGTAACCGTCATCGAACGAGCGGAAGTCGACGTACTTCACCGCCGGGTCGATGTTGACCAGCTCGGCCAGGTGCGAGAGCTGAACGCCGCTCCACTCGGCCACACCCGTCCAACCCTCGATGCAGTAGTGACGCACCCGCGTTGTCGTCATCGGCATCTTCAACAGATCGTCCAGCGACAACGACAGCGGTCGCCCGACCATTCCGCCGATGTCGAGCCGCCACGCAGCGGTGTCGGTCATCGGAACGGAGTCGCTGATGTAGTACGTCGGGAACGTCGCCGTCTCGCTCCCGGGCGGGTAGAGCTTGGCGCTGCGTCTGGGCGTCGTCAGCGCTTTCTGCAGCACCTCGTTCGGGTTCCACCACCACTGCAAGACGTCCTCGAAGGGTCCGCCGCGCCAGCCGCAGCCAGCGGTCCACAGACCGAGTGCGCTCGCGCCGGCCAGCTTCAGGAACTGCCGTCGATCGGACTCGCGCCGCTTACTCTCCATCCGGCTTCTCCCGGTACGCGCCGACGATCATCGACCGTGTCGACTCGCGATCGACGATCAGCGTCATGAACAAATGAACCGCCAGGAACGCGACGAACGCCCACACGATCAGAAAGTGCCAGAACCGAGCCCAGGCGTAGCCGCCGATGATATCGGCCAAAAACGGTAGCGAGACCGGTTTCCAGATCGCGAACCCGGTGAACACCGCCAACGCGCCCAGCGTCATCGTCCCGCTGTACGAAAGTTTCTGGAGCCCGTTGTACATCTCGTACGGCGGTTTGTCTGCGCGTAGCCGCAGGTAGTAGAGATGCATATGCCACGCGCCCTTGACGTCGCGCAACCGGAACCAGCGTCGACGCCACTCACCGCTGGCGAGCTGATACCCACCGTACACGAGCCCATTGACGATGAAGAACCACATGAGGAAGAAGTGCCACCGCAGACCACCCGCCAACCAGCCGCCGAGCCGCACCGCTTCAGGGAAGCGAGAACCGGCGAACGGGTAGCAGCAGAATGTCCCGCCGCGTTCGGCAAAAGCGGGGTAGGCGTGGAAGATCTGCAAACCGCTGGCGATCATGCCCAGCAACAGGACGGCGTTCAGCCAATGGGTAGCGCGGATGATCCGCGGATGATAGAACTTGACGCGGCGTTCCATCGGATAGTCCGTGAGCTTGAGGATTGACCGTGGTCGCGGACCTCAATATGATCCCGCCGAAACACGCCCGCTAACCCGTTCGCCGAAGGGGGGTTGAGGATGCGACTACGACGACTGATCGATCTGACTGGATCCGCTCTGCTGCTGGCCATCGTGGCTTGTGCACCCACACCCGAGGAGCCCCCGGCCACGGAGGAGCCCCCCGCATCGCTCCCCGAGCCAGTCGTCACGTACCAGGGTGGCGAGACGGAAGAGGCCCGCGTCGAGCACGGAGAGCTCATCGTCGATGTCGACGAAGCGCGATTGGCGCTCCATGCTCAGCATCACGCGCACGGAGTGATCGAGACGCGCAGGGTCCCGGGTTCGTTCGAACCCGCGGCGATGACCGAGATCAGCGACTTCGCGCTATCGAAAGACGATCTGGTCGTGATCAACCCCGGCCCCGGCGAGTACGTCCACGTCATGGAGGGACAGCGCCACGGGTACCTGAATCTGACGGTGGGGATTACGTACACCGCGCCCGGCGGCGCCCCACCGATGCACACGCATCTGGGGGAAGAGGCCCACGTGTTGACCAGCAATCAAAAGGTCTTGTACGCCTTGGGGGACGATATCTTTGAGATGACGGGACCCTACGTCGTCAACATTCCGCCGATGGTGCCGCACTCGTTCCAGAACCTGGACGATCAAGTAGCTGAGCTAGTGGTGATCTTCCCAACCAACGTGTGGGAGTACGACGTGCTCGACTACTTCCCGTTCGCGGATCTCGAATCAATGGAATCGAGGTAGCCGGTGGACGTCCTGCAACAGGTCGTGGAACGGTTGCGCGCCGAGTTCGCGCCCGACGCGGTGAGCGCGCAACTGACGAGCTTCCTCGTCAACGCCTTGACAGCGCTCGTGACGTTGACGGTGTTCATTGTCGTCTGGATGACATTGCGCGCATTCCTGCGCCGCGTCTTCGCCCGCTCTCGGCTCGACGAGACCGCCCAGGGCTTCGCGCTGACGGTGCTCCGCTACTTTGTGCTTCTGATCGGCATCGTGGCTGCCCTCGGTGCGTTCGGCGTCAACACCGCATCGCTTGTCACGAGCGTCGGCGTGCTCGGTCTGACGATCGGGTTCGCGGCTCGAGACGCGCTGTCAAACATCATCTCAGGAATCTTCATTTTCTGGGACCGACCTTTCGTGATTGGCGACTTAATCGAGGTCGGCGACCATTACGGTCGGGTTGATCGCATCACGATGCGCTCGACGCGGGTGATCACAAACGATGGCAAGATGCTCGCCATCCCGAACAACGAGATGGTCAACTCGATCGTCGCTTCTTACACCAATTTCCCGAACCTGCGCCTCGACATCGCCGTCACTGTGGCGGTCGATACGAACCTCGGGGAAGCGCGCAGGGTGCTGATCGATCTAGTCGCTCACGACGACGACTTCCTGAAAGAACCACCGCCGCGGGTCGTGGTGACTGCGCTCAACGACTACAACGTGGCGCTGGAGCTCCAGGTGTGGCTCGAGCATGAGCGCAGCCACGTCACGAAGCGCTTTGCGCTGCGCGAGGCAGCGTTTGAGGCGTTGAACGCAGCCGGGATCGAAATGCCGTTCGAGACGCTGGCGCTGCAACCGATCGAGGTTGGCAGCAAGACTAGCGAAACGAACTGACTACGTATTTGCTGGGAGCACGAACGGGCCGATGTGCGGGCCCGGGTTGTGGAGTGACGCCCAGAGCGCGAACGCCAGCCGATCGCGCATCGTCTCGGGCGCCAATACGGCATCGACAAAGCCCCTGGCGGCTGCGATCCGTGCGTCGAGCTCGTGCTCGTAGTCCTCGAGCACACCATCGATCCGCGCCTTGAGATCGGCATCGGGCTCGGCGTTCTCCTCTGCCAACCGCTTTAGCTCCGGCGCGAACAGTGCTTGGACCGCGCTCTCGCCTTCCATCACGCCCATCCGACCGGTGGGCAGCGTGAAGATGAAGTCGGGGTCGAACCCCTGCCCCGCCATCGCGTAGTAACCGGCTCCGCTGGCATGATTGATCGTCAACACGAGCTTGGGCACGGTGGCGGTCGCCATCGCCTCGACAAACTCCGCGCCGGCGCGGATGATGCCGCTGTGCTCGGCTTCGGTGCCGACCATGAAACCCGAGACGTCCTGCACGAACAACATCGCCGTCCGGTGGCGATTCAGGTTCTCGAGGAAATAGGCGACTTTCTCGGCCGACTCGGTGTAGATGATCCCGCCAAACCGGGGTGACGCTCCCTCGCGCGGGAAGAAACCACGCGCGTTGGCGATCACGCCGATCGGCATGCCCTGGAGGTGTCCGGTCAGACAGATCATCTCGGGCGCCAGATCCTCCTGGAATACGTCCCAGCGGCCCTCATCGAGCAAGCAGCTCAAGAGCTCGGTCATGTCGTACGGCTGGCGGTGATCTTCGGGCAGGATGTGGAACAGCTCGGACGGCTCGCGGCCCGGCATCGCGGTCCAGTCGTGGGTGTAACGGGGTTCCGCGTATGGCAGCTCGGCGATCAGCTCGCGGATGCGCTCGATGCACGCTTCGTCGTTCTCGACCCGGTAGTGCGCGACGCCGCTGATCTCGGTGTGGACCCGGGCACCGCCCAACTCTTCGGAACCGACCGATTGGCCGGTCGCGCCCTTGACGAGATTGGGGCCGCCGAGGCCCATGAACGAGGTCCCTTCGACCATCAGAATGACGTCCGACAGCGCCGGCAGGTACGCCCCGCCAGCGATGCACTGCCCCATAACGGCTGATATCTGCGGCACCTTGAGGTAGTGCCGCATGATCGAGTTGTAGTAGAAGATCCGGCTCGCCCCGTACTGACCCGGGAACACACCGCCCTGATACGGCAGGTTGACGCCGGCTGAGTCGACCAGATAGATGATCGGGATCCGGCACCGCATCGCGATCTCCTGGGCCCGGAGCATCTTTTTGATCGTCTCCGGCCACCACGAGCCAGCCTTGACGGTGGCGTCGTTGGCCACCACGACGACCGGTCGGCCTTCGACGTGGGCGATGCCGGTCACCACCCCCGCCGCAGGCGCTTGCCCGCCGTACCGGTCGTGAGCGACAAGCAGCCCGATCTCGAGAAAACGGCTCCCCGAGTCGCGCAGCATCTCGACCCGCTCCCGAGCGGTGAGCTTGCCCTTGGCGTGCTCGCGCTCGATCCGCTCCGCGCCGCCACCCTCGCGGAGCCGAGCCTCGAGTTCGCGGAGCTCGTGGGTCAGCTGCTTGAGCCGCACACCGCTGGTTCCCGTATCGGTCGCTTGAGAATCGCTCATGGCCGTGGAGTGAAGATATCTCGGGTCCTCTAGGACGCTAGCGAACGACTCATCGAATCGTTCAAGGATTGTTCAACCCTCCGCAACGATCTGTTCACAACTCACCAATAGAATAGTGCCATACGACTCCCGGCCGGCGGGGACAACCGGTCTGGGGGCGATACGGAACCGGGCGGACGCCGTCATGTCAACCGCAGGCGACGGCGTCGCGCCCGCTTTCCACACAAAACCGACCCGCCTTACGTAACGGGTAGACGAAGGAGAAATGAAACATGAGGCACACGCGTCCGTTGCTGATCACCGCACTCGCCATAGCGGCAGCCCTGGCGCCACTAGCGACTTCAAATGCCCAGGAAGTTCTTCAAGGCAGCGTCTTCGACGCCTCCACCGGTGAACCGCTGATCGGTGCCCAGGTAGCGATCGAAGGCACCGACAGCGGTGCGATCACCGATGTCGACGGCCGCTACCGGCTTCAGCTTCATCCGGGTTCGTATGACCTCCGGGTCGTGTACCTCGGGTATCGTGACAAGATCGTCGAGGGCGTCACCGTTGAGCCGGCTGGAGTGACCTTCCAGGACGTCGCCCTCGAGCCCGATGTGATTCAAACCGAAGAGATCGAGGTCGTGATCTCGGCCGAGGCCGAACGTGGATCGATCATCGGCGCGCTCGCCCGGCAACGGCGGTCGACCAACGTCGTCAACGGGATATCGGCCGAAGAGATCGCCGGTGCTCCCGCATCGAACGCGGCGGATGCGATCAAGCGCGTCTCGAGCACGTCGCTGGTCGACAATCGTTACGTCTACGTGCGCGGTCTGGGCGAGCGGTACAGCGTCTCTCAGGTCGACGGCAGCACGCTGCCGACGCCGGAACCCGAAAAGCGCGTGCTCCCGCTCGACATCTTCCCGGCCAACATGGTCGAGAGCTTGTTCACCGTGAAGTCGTACACCGCCGATCTACCAGGCGATTTCGCCGGCGGGTTGATCGACATCCAGACGAAGGACATCCCCGAATACGGCTTCTTCACGTTCAGCACCGGCGTCGGGTACAACAGCAACCTGAGCGACATGAACCGGCTCGACTACGAGGGCAGCGACCTCGATTGGCTCGGGTTCGACAACGGTGCGCGATTGTTGCCCAAGGGGTTTCCTGACCGGATCCCGCCGAGCGCAACCGATGGTGAGCGCGCCGATCTCCACAGCCGCTTCGACGGTGATTTTGTGCTGTCCTCGGAGTCGATCGGGTTTGGCGACGTCAACAAGTCGTTCAGCATGTCGACCGGCAGCCCGGTGAACTGGTTCGGAAAAGAGGGCGGTTACCTGCTCGGTGTCAACTACTCGATCTCGACCAACGCCCGCGAGCAAGAGGAGTTCTTCCCGACGCTCGAGGAAGGCCGCGACCAGTACGACTTCGACACGACGATCGGCACCCGTGAGGTATCGTGGGGCGCAATCGGCAGCTACAGCATCAACACGTCGCCGACGAGCCGACTCTCGTTCAAGACGATGGTCACCCACAGTGGTGACGACGAAGCGCGCTTCGTGGAGGGGCCGTTCGACCAATCGACCAGCGGCTTTGGGCAGATCACCCGCTTTCAGTTCATTGAACGGACACTGGTCAACACCAAGACGACATACGAGCAGAAATCGGGCTGGCTCGGCGACTCCAAGTTGACGTGGGACGGCTCGTACGCGCTCGCGCAGCGCGAGGAGCCCGACACGCGGCAGACGTCTTTTGTCGCCACCGAAGAAGGCGGTGAGTTCTTCTTCAACGAAGCCGGCAACAACAGCCGCTTTTTCTCAAATTTGACCGACCACATGTTCCAAGGTGGGATCAAGTCCGAGAGCCAATTCGATCTGTTTGGCGACCGCGCTGTGCTCGACACAGGGGTTCGGGGGGGATACCGGACGCGTGACTTCGAGGCCCGGAGATTTGCCTACGAAGGCGCTCGGTCCAGCGTGCGGTCACTCCCCCCGACCGAGCTGTTTACTAGCGACAACATCCGCACCGGGAACATCGAGTTCCTCGACGTTACCGAGCCCAACGACGAGTACGACGCGACCGAGCTCACCGCCGCCGGATACGGAAGCTTGCGGCTCGGTCTGTCGTCGACCGTGGCGTTGACCTCGGGCCTCCGGGTCGAGTACAACGACACCGACGTCGAGTCGTTCGACCCGCGGACGGCGACCAAGATCACCGCGCTCAGCGCCGATCTCACCACCTGGGAGTTTCTACCCTCGGTGGCGATGCAGTGGGACGCGACGCCGCAGCAGACGGTCCGCGCCGGGGTGGCGCGTACGATCGTCCGACCCCAGTTCCGTGAGCTCGCTCCGTTCCGTTATGACAACTATCTGGAGTCGACGCTCGGCAACCCGTTTCTCGAGAACGGTGAGATCTACAACATCGATGCCCGGTGGTCGTGGTACCCGACGCTCGGAGAAGTGCTCTCGTTCGGCGCATTCTACAAGATCTTCAACGACCCGATTGAGATCGTTCGCCTTCCGACCGGCGGCGCGAGCCTCGGCACACCCGAGCCGTACAACGGCCCGTCCGCCGAGACGTACGGATTCGAGATCGAGCTTCGAAACGATCTCGGTCGATGGACGCCTCTCACCGGTCTTGGTATCACCGCCAACCTGACGATCGCTGAGTCGAACGTCGATCAGGATGAGCCGGTGGAAGTGTTCAGCGGCGGCAGCAGCAGCGATACGGCGACAATTCTCGACCCGGCCGTGTTCACCAACGCTTCGCGGCCGATGGTGAACCAGTCTGACTTCCTCATCAACGCGTCGCTGAACTACGCGACACCGGGCGGCCGCTCCGAAGTGACGTTGCTCTACAACGGCGTCGGGGAGCGACTCTCGCAGGTCGGAGTCCAGGGATTCGACGACATCTTCGAGCAGACGCGTCACGTGTTCGACTTGACGTTCGAACAACGCATCAACGGTGCGTTCAATCTCAAGTTCGCGCTCGCCAACCTCACCGACGAGCCGTACGAGTTCAAGATCGGAGACGACACGACCGAGAAGTACAAGTCGGGCCGGGAAGGCTCCGTGAAGATCTCTTACTCGTTCTGACGGTTTGCGATCTCGATAATCACAAGCACAAAGGAGAGGGAAAAACCAGTATGAAGCATTTAGCACGTAAGCTCGTACCGTTTGTACTCGGTGGTCTCGTCGCCATCACGCTCGTAGCGTGCAACGACGACGACGATGGCCCAGTTGGAAACGGCGGAAACGGCGGCAATGGTGGTAACGGTGGCTCCAACGTCGTCGTCCTGACTGGCGACATTCGCGGGACCCGGACCCTCTCGCCCGATTCGATCTACGTCATCGAAGGCTTCCTCGAGGTGCAACCCGGCGGCACGTTGATCGTCCCGGCGGGCACCGACTTGATCAGCGATACCAACACGCGTGGCTCGATCGTCACGCTAGCGGCGGTGGGCGACGACCCGAGCGGGCGGCTCGTCGTACAGGGGACCGCCGCCGCGCCGGTGATCTTTCGGCCCGGTACGGCGGCGCAAGCTGCCGCCGGTCTAGTGCCGGCTCAAGCCGAAAGCTGTGACCGTGGTGAAGCCGGCGGGATCGTGATGCACGGCGAAGCACCGATCAACCCGCTCGGCGGAACCGCCGTATCGGAGGGCGTAGCGCGTCCGTTCGGCGGCGACAACCCGGCTGACAACAGCGGCGACATCCAGTACCTGGTGATCCTCTGCGGTGGCGTCAAGGTGACGCCCGATAACGAGATCAACGGGCTCACGATGGCCGGTGTGGGCAGCGGGACGCGCGTCAGCTTCGTCCAGGCCCACCTTATCGCCGACGATGGCTTTGAGTGGTTCGGCGGCACCGTCAACGGTGACCACCTCGTCAGCTCTGGTAACGACGACGACGCGTTCGACTGCGACTTCGGCTGGAACGGCACGGTGCAGTTCTTCGTGGCCGTCCAGGATCCGGGTCTAGCCAACCGCGGTATGGAGTGCGACAACGACGGTAACGGCAGCGACAACGCACCGATCACCGAGCCCACGATGCTCAACGGCACGTGGATCGGCACCGGCGTGGAGCGCGCCAACAGCGAGACCAACGACGGTCTCTACCTGCGGCGGAACTCGGCACCAAAGATCAACAACGTCATCATCTCCAACTTCGGCAACATCGGCATCGTCGTCGACGGCAGCGCGTCGAAGAACCAGGCGATGACCGGTAACTTGATCGTCGATCACGCCCTGTTCTTCAACAATCTGCGTCTTGCGGCACCCGCCAACCTGCAGGTCGCGCAGGGTGACCCCCTGACGAACATCAGCTTCCGGTTGAGCGGTGAGTACACCTCGACCGATGTGCCGTCTGCGTTCGGTGGAGGGACGTACATCGAAGGCGATCCGCTGTTCCCCACACCAGTGAGCAATGCATGGTCCGGGGCCTGTCCGAACCTGGTGCCCGGCGCCGGCTCGCCGGCGCTCGATGCGGCCAACGCCACGACGCCGAGCGGACCGGGCGTCGTCGACGGTTCCGCGAACTACCTCGGTGCGTTCGGCGGTGTCGACTGGATGTGCCAATGGACGCTCTGGCAGCAAGCTCAGTAACACGGCAAGACTGCGGGGGCTACCCGAACCGGGGGGGGCGTGCTCGACGCCGCTCCTCTCGGTTCCCCGCGGTGATAGGTGGCCTGATGTTGGCGCTTGGTTGCGGCCTGGGGAGCGACCCTGAGGCCAACCAGGCCACCGTATTGCCGGTCCCGGAGCCGATCCCCGGGATCAATTACGAGATAAAGCGCCTACCGCCCGAGCAGCTCGAGCTGACGGGCGCTGCGAAAAGCCTCAACGACCTACTCCGAACGATCGAACGGGCGATCGGCGAGCGCGACACGACGCGCTTGTTCGACTTGATGGTCACCGAGCGTGAGTACCGGCAGATCTTGTTCCCGGCGTTCCCTGCCGCCCATCCACCGATCAATGCCGATTTCGCTTCTATCTGGGTCAACCACTTCAGCGACGCCTACCGCGGACTGCACCAAGTCGAGCGACAGTATGGTGGCAAGGATGTGCGGATCGAGAACGTGGCGTTCGAGGCCCCTGATCAGGACTTCGTAAACTTCGTGTTGCACGAGACGAGCCGCGTCGACGTCGTGATCGACGGTCAACGGCACGAGAGGATGCGGCTGTTTGGATCGGTCTTCCGGGTCGGCGATCAGTGGAAGGTGCTTTCCTACCCCGAGCTGTAGCAGTCCTCTAGAAAGCTCCTCACTCCGCGATCTCGTATCCCGGTGCCGTTGGGACGACGGTTGCACCGGGAGCGATCTGGCGACCCTCGAAGTAGCCGGCGATCTGGTCGGAGATTCCGTACTTGCCGCTCGCCCGCCGGCGCTCGTTCAGCAAACGCCAGATGTTCCACTCGTCGTGGCTTCCGAGACTGAAGTTGACGCCGGCGCGAATCGTGTAGTAACGAAAGAAATCGTTGCGTCGCCGGACACGCTCGGCCTTCTCGGCGTCGCCTTCTAGAGGATCTCCATGCTCGTCGTGGAACGGCGGATCGAATGCGGCACGGAAGTCCTCGTCCATGGCGTACTTGCGCGCGAAGTACTCCTCGACACCGGCGGTCCACGTGCGCGATCCGCCCTCGGTAAAGAAACCCCGCACGTCACTCGGGCTCATAAAGTAGAAAGCGTCCCACCGCCGACCGGTGTTATCGACGTCGTCCTCGACCATGATGCGCGTCCACATCCGCATGTAGTCACCGCCGCTGGGCGGCGATTCGGCGAACAGCTTATCGATATCGATCGAGATCCCGCGTTCTTTTGACAACGTCGCCGCGTGGCGGTTCATGAGCCCGGTCCCCTCTTTTGATTCCATCTGATAACGGCCCGGGTTCAGGACCCAGAATCGATGCCCCCAGTCCTCCATGAGGCGCCGGGCGACGTGATCGGCGATCTCGACGTTGGTCGAGAAGTGGCTCCCGACGCGACCGCTGAGCGGCGTGCTCAGGAACACCATCACGTCATCGGCGGCCTTGGCGCGGGCGATATCGTACTCGAGGAGTGCGATCTGGCGCTCGAATAAATCGTACCAGATGCCAGCCTGCCACCGATACTGCATCGGAAAGCCTTCGACCGGGAATCCCGTTTCATACCTTGCTTCGCCTGTCATTCGCCTCCGTTCCTCGTCACTCCGCACGGTCCCTCTGCTAAGGCGACAGATTAGATCACGGCCCGCGTCGCGACCATCGACAATAAGCTGATCCAGGACTACCCTTTTTGCGCCTCCAGGCACCGTCCTTTTCTAGCGGGGTCGCGATATGACGTGGGAGATCCTCTTCGTCTTTGCGATCATTCTGATCGCGCTAGCGCTCTTTATCACCGAGCGCTACGCGGTCGATCAGGTGGCGCTTGTAATCCCGGTAATTCTGTTGCTGGCGGGGATTCTAACACCCGGAGAGGCACTGTCCGGGTTCAGCAACGAAGCCACCATCACCGTAGCCGCGATGCTCTGTTTGTCGCTGGGGCTCGTCAAGACGGGCGCCGTCGACACGCTCGGGCGGTGGGCCCAAAACGCACCGCTCGGCGGGCCGAGGCTGCGTCTCGTCGTCCTGTCCCTCGTCGTCGCCGGGGTATCCCCGTTTCTAAACAACACCGCGGTCGTGGTCGTCTTCCTACCGGTGTTTCTGGCGTTGGCCCAGCGCGACAACCAACCGCCATCGCTGTACCTCATGCCGCTCTCGTTCGCCGCTATTCTGGGTGGCACGATCACCCTGCTGGGTACTTCGACCAACTTGCTCGTCTACGGTCTCATCCACTCCCGCGGTTTCGACGAGCTGTCGATGTTCTCGATCGCCCCGTTGGGTCTGATCTTCACCGTGATCGGGCTGGCGTACCTGTTCACCGCTGGCCGATCGTTGATGCCGCGCCGGGTTGGCATGACGGACCTGACCGGCAAGTACGAGGTTCGCTCGTTCGTGACCGAGCTGACCGTCCGCCAAGGCTCACCAGCGGTCGGCCAATCACTCGGCGAGCTGAAATGGGGTTCCGAGTTCGACGTCTCGGTCCTCGGGCTCCGGCGCCGCCAGCGTACCCTCTGGAGTCCGGGACCCAACCGACGGTTGATGGTCGGCGATACGCTGTTCGCCAAGGGCCATCACGAGGATCTCCTGTGGCTGGCGATCAAACAGGGGCTGGCGATGCCGACGCCGTCGGTCGGACCGGATTTGGAATCGGAAGACGCGCATCTGGCGGAGGTTCTGGTCGCTCCCGGCGCGTCTATCGTCGGCCGAACCCTGGCTGGAGCCCGTTTCCAGCAGCGATATCACGCCACCGTGCTGGCGGTGCAGCACCTGGGCGAGACGATCCGCACGCGGCTCCCTCACGTGCGACTGGAGGCCGGCGACCTGCTGCTCATCCATGGGACGGCGCCCGACCTGGACGCGTTGGTCGGGGAAACGGGGCTCGTCCCGCTGGGCGCCGTCCGACGACCCACCAGGCCGCGACCGCGGGCGCTCTTCGCGGTCGGTGTTCTCATCGCGGTGGTCGCCGTGGCCGGACTAAACCTGTTGCCGATCATGACCGCTGCGCTGACCGGCGTGCTGCTCATGGTCTTCACACGCTGCGTGCGACTCGAGGAGATCTACGTTGAGCTCGACTGGATGGTGATCTTCCTGCTGGCCGGCGTAATCCCTCTCGGCGTGGCGATGGACAAGACGGGCGCGGCCCAATGGCTGGCGGACGCAGTGGCTGCGTCGGTGGGTCCGTTGGGCCCGCACTTTACGGTGGCCGCGTTCTACTTGTTGACGTCGCTGCTCACCTCGGTCATGTCGAACAACGCAACCGCGGTCGTACTGACGCCGATCGCCCTGCTCACCGCAGCCGACCTGGGGATGAACCCATACGCGTTGGTGGTAGCGGTCATGTTTGGCGCTTCGGCGTCTTTCATGACGCCGGTCGGGTACCAGACGAACACCCTGATCTACGCTCCCGGTGGGTACCGGTTCTTCGACTTCCTCAAAGTCGGCACACCGCTCAACTTCTTGCTGCTCGTAACGGCCACGATACTGATTCCGTTGTTCTGGCCGTCCTAAGGTTAGTCGACCAGCTGCCGAAAAAGACTCGACTCGCGCTGAAAAAACCCTTGCGTGTGGAACGAGTCGGGTAGACCGAACAGCTCGTAGTCGAGATGGTGACAGAACTCGTGTAGCAAGGTCCGGAGAAACGTTCGGTAGGCCACCACCTTGCGGCGCGCGGCGGTGCGCATCCACAAGTCGATCTTGGCCGGCGCACCATCGTCGGTGGCCTCGTACAAGCCGTGCAGCTCACTGTTCGGATTGGAGGGACGCACAGCCAGCACTCGCACCGCCACGCGTGATACCGAGAGGTCGTCCGCCAGCTCGTCGGCCAACGCCTGGCAGGCATCCCTGATCGGGCCTCGCTTGCCGGCCGCCAGCCTGGTCTCGATGTCGTCTGCCAGCGGTCGCAGCGGTTCGGGCGAAGTCAACTCGACCTCGGTGATCGAGTCGCTCTTGTCGTAGATCGCCTGTTCGCGACGGGTCAGCTTTGTGTAATAACCGAAACGAGCGGTCACCGACTAGACGACGACGCTGCCAGACAAGATCATGGCCGACGCAAAGCCAAAGATCGGTGCGCACAACTTGTACGGCAGCGGTGAAGCCTTGGCTCCAGTGAGCAAGCTCACCGCAGCCATTAGCAGCAGGAAGAGGGCTGACATCCTATAAACGATCATCGATCCGAACTCTGTTGGGCTTCCCCAAACGGTGGTGACCGACACAAGCGCGGCTACAAAAACCAGCGTGACGCCCTCGAGGATCCATTCCATCGTGAGAACGTAACGGTTGTCATCAGTGAGCGGTTCGAAGCCAGCCACCACTGGTCCGGTCTTCACTAGATGCATCACCCCCCAGAATGCGATCATCGCGGACCCAGCCAACAGAAGCGTGTGCGATAGCAACTGAATCACCTCCGGATTGAACGCTCGATTCTACTCGTTCCCAACTCGTTTCGGTCCGACATAGACATTGAACCCGTCCGGCTTGGTGAAGCCGATCAGTGTCATGTTAAACTGGCGGGCGACATCGACCGCCAAGCTGGATGGAGCGCCGACGGCGACTACCATCGGGATTCCGGCGGCCAGCGCTTTCTGCATGATCTCGAACGATGTCCGCCCACTGACCGCCAGAAAGTGACCCATCAGGGGAACGCGATCCGCCAGGAGCTGGTGGCCGATGACCTTGTCGACGGCGTTGTGGCGGCCAACGTCCTCTTTTAGCACCACGAGCTCGCCGGTCGGATCGAACAACCCGGCGGCATGGATCCCGCCTGTCCGATCGAACACCGGTTGGGCCCGTCGCAATGCGTCTGGAATCGACCGGATCACGTCGGCGTGAACAACCGGGCCATCGGGCAATGGCCTGCAACCCCGTATCTCGATCGCCTCGAGCGACGCCTTGCCACAGACACCGCAGCTCGACGTCATATAGAAGTTGCGGTTCAGCAATGTGGCGTCAAAGGCAGCCGGGTCGCGTAGCCGCACGGTCACGATATTGTACTCCTGGGGCTCCTCGTCCTGGCAGTAGCTCAGGTCGACGACCGCATCGCGCCCATCGATCAGCCTTTCGGTGAACAGAAAGCCAGCCGTCAGCTCGAAGTCGTCGCCGGGGGTCCGCATCGTGACCGACACACTCTTTTCCACCGTGCGGTCACCTTCGAGCACCTCCAGCCGGATCTCCATCGGCTCCTCGACGGTGACGACGTCACGGGCGGATTCTGAAGAACCGTCGCGGTGGCGCGCCAGGTCGACCGGCGAAGTGTTGCGCTTGGGAGAGATCATTTCTGTTCGACCATAGTAACATTGCAGGGATGCACAGACACGGGTACTCTAGGCTCCAAGACCGGTGAATACCCCGACGAACCAGGAACTTTTCGATGCGTGGCGGCACGAGCCGGCACCCCTGCTCCCGCTGCTGCACGCGTTTCACGATCGTGACGGCTACCTGTCGGAAGGTGCCATGCGCGCGATCGCCAAAGAGCTGCGCTTGCCGCTCGCCGACCTCTTCGGAACCGTCACGTTCTACCACCACCTGTCACGCGAACCAGGGGGTCACCAGGCGCCGCGCGTTTGCACCGGCCCGGTTTGTCAGCTCAAGGGCGCAGCCCAAGTTCTGGCGAGTCTCGACGGCGCGACTTCGATGCCGTGCCCCGGCCGCTGCGACGATCCGGTCCCGGTGCTTGTCGGCGACAAGGTGTTCACCGGGGCCGAACTCGATCGCGCCCGCTCACCGCTCCCACCGCCGCCACCGGATGGCATCGACGAGTGCGTCTTCGCCGCGATCCGCGCAACGGCCCGCGACAGCATCGAGGGCTACCGCGCCAGCGGAGGCTACCGAGCGCTACCGACCGCGATCGAAAAGATGCGCCCTGGGGAACTGCTGGATCTCGTCGACGCCAGCCAGTTGGCCGGTCGCGGTGGGGCCGGGTTCCCGACGGGTCGCAAGTGGCGCGCGGTAGCCGATGCAGAGGGCACCCCAAAGACGATCGTCTGCAACGCCGACGAAGGTGAGCCGGGCTGTTTCAAGGACCGCGTGCTCATGGATCACGACCCGCATGCGGTCATCGAATCGATGGCGCTGGCCGCCTACGCCACCGGCGCATCGCGGGGTTTTATCTATCTGCGATACGAGTACCCCGAGACATATCGGCTGCTCGCGCGTGCCATCGCCGAGGCCGAAGCCGCAGATATGATCGGCAACGCCGTCTGCGGCACCGGATTCTCCTTCCACCTGTACCTGCGACGCGGCGCGGGGGCGTACATCTGTGGCGAGGAAACGTCGTTGCTTAACAGCTTGGAGGGGAAGCACCCGTTTCCCAGGAACCGACCGCCTTTTCCAGTCACCCACGGGTACGAGAATCTGCCGACCGTCGTCAACAACGTCGAAACCTTGGTTTCGGTTCCACCGATCGTGGTTCACGGCGCGGATTGGTACCGCGACCTGGGACTCAGCGACCACCCTGGCACCAAGGTCATAAGCCTATCGGGTGACATCAAGCGGCCCGGTAACTACGAGGTCCCGATAGGATTGCCGCTTATGAGCCTGCTCCAAGATTGGGCCGGCGGACCCGGCGAAGGACGAAGCGTCCAAGCGGTGACGATGGCTGGTTTGTCGGGAGGCTTCTTGGCCGGCGAAGATCTCGATGTAGCGCTCGACGAGCCCAGCATTCGAGCCAAGGGATCGTTTCTCGGCGCCGGCGGCATCATGGTGTTCGACGACACCCGCGACATGATCGACGTCGCTCACAGTGCGATGGAGTTCTTCGCCCACGAATCGTGCGGCAAGTGCTTCCCGTGTCGGATCGGCACGCGGCGCCTCACAGAGCGGCTGAATGGGGCCGGTCCAGATGACGTAACCCAATGGGTGGACGAGGTTTCTGACATCGGCGAGACGATGAAGCAGACGAGTGCTTGCGGGCTCGGGATGGCCGCTCCGCTGATTACCGAAAGCCTGATGAAGTACTTTCCGGAGCGAGTTACAGAACACGTCGGCAACCGAAGGGGCGCGAACCGATGATCCGTAGAGCGACTGAAGAACCGGTAACCCAACAGCCGACCCCACCGGCGATCCACACGCTCACGCTCGACGGTGAAGAGGTCTCGTTTACCGCCGGCGAGACGCTCATCGACATCACCTACCGCCACCACAAGGACGTTCCAAACCTCTGCTACGACCCGCGGCTCGAGCCCTTTGGCGCTTGTCGGTTGTGCATCGTCGAGTTGGAAGGTGCCAACAACCCGGTTGCGTCATGCACGACCCTGGCCGAGCCGAACATGGTTGTAACGACCCGGACAGCGAGACTCGAGACGCATCGTCGTGTTTTGATGGAGATGGTCGCATCAGAGAATCGCGACATCGACGTCGACCCCCTGAGCGGTTACGCCTCCCAACAGATGCGCGAGCTCGTCGATCAGTACGACGCCCGAACCGGCCGTTTCCAGGGTGAACAGTCGGGTACGAGCCGCGAGGACGACGACAACCCGTTCATCAAGCGCGATTACGACAATTGCATTTCGTGCTACCGCTGTGTGCGCGTCTGCGCCGAGCAGGAAGGCGACTACGCGATAAGCGTTATGAATCGTGGCTTTGACACCCAGATAACGACCGAGTTCGAGGGATTGCTCGTCGACTCGGCGTGCACCTTCTGCGGTCAATGCATCCAAACGTGCCCCACGGGCGCGCTGGCAGACCTCAAAGCGCTAGCCAACAAAGATGTGCCTGGGGAGACGGTCACTACACGCACGATCTGTCCCTACTGCGGCGTCGGATGCACGGTCGATGTGATGACTCGCGGCGAGCAAATCGTCGGTGTTCTGCCCGCGATGGACGGGCCCGCCAACGAAGGCGCGCTGTGCGTCAAGGGACAGTTCGCGTTCGACTTCGTTCATCATCCCGATCGGCTGGCGACCCCGCTCGTCCGGGGCGACGACGGCGAGCTGCACGAAGCGAGCTGGGACGAAGCGCTCGATCGCGCGGCCACCGGATTCCGAAAGGTGCTCGACGAGCACGGCCGGCACAGCGTGTATGGTGTCGCGTCGGGCCGCGCACCCACCGAAGCCTGTTACATGCTGCAACGGTTTATTCGGGCTGGCTTCGGGACCAACCAGATCGATAACTGTAGCCGAGCTTGACACGCTCCCACGGTCGCCGGTCTGGCGGCCACGATCGGACGGGGAGCGATGTCGAACCCACTCGTGGACATGGACAAGCCCGATGTGATCTTCTGCATCGGCACGAACATGACCGAGTGCCATCCGGTTGCGGCGACCCGTATCAAGCGGGCGATCGCCCGGGGGGCCAAGCTGATCGTGGCCGACCCGCGCCGGATTCCGCTTGCCGATCTAGCTGATCTGTACCTGCCGCTTCGGGTTGGATCGGACGCGGCACTGCTATTGGCGATGGCCCACGTGATCGAGCGTGAGGGACTCGTCGACGCGGCGTTCATCGACGAGCGCACCGTCGACGGTGAGTTGTTCCTCGAGCACGTCCGCAAGTTCCCACCCGAGTGGGCCGAGCGGATCAGCGGCGTGCGCGCCGAGGATATCGAACGCGCGGCGTTGTGGTACGGCACTGCCGAGCGCGGGGCGATCTACTACACGCTCGGTATCACCGAGCACATCTGTGGCGTCGAGAATGTGCAGTGCCTGTGCAACCTGGCGCTCATGACCGGCAACATCGGCCGCGAGGGAACCGGTATCAACCCGATGCGCGGCCAGAACAACATTCAGGGTGCTGGCGACTCGGGCGCGTTACCCAACAACTACGTTGGGTTCCAAGCCGTCGATGACCCGGCACACCAGAAGAAATTCACAAAGGCCTACGGCCGCGAGACCGATCTCGAAAAGGGCCCGACGAAAGTGACCGCGCTCGAGATGTGCGGCGATCGGATCAAGGCGATGGTGATCGCCGGCGAGAACACCGTCGTGTCTGACCCCGATCGGGACCACTGCGAGCATGCGCTCAAGAGCCTCGACCACCTGGTGGTCATCGACATCTTCTTGACCGAGACCGCACAGTTGGCCGACGTCGTGCTGCCGGCCACAGCGTGGGGCGAAACCGATGGCACCTGTACCAACACCGAGCGCCGCGTGCAACGGTTACGCGCCGCCGTTCCACCGCCGGGCGACGCCAAGCCCGACTGGTGGATCGTGTCACAATTGGCCCAGCGGATCGGCTTCAAAGGATTCGAGTTCGAATCCGCTAAAGAGGTATTCAACGAGCTGTGCGAGCTGTCTGCGACCTACCACGGGCTCGATTGGGACCGCATCGAGCACAGCGAGTATCAATGGCCGGTGCCCCACGCCGGACATCCGGGAACGCCACGACTCCACGAAGGAGAGTTCGTCAACGGACGTGGGATCTTCAAGCTGATCGAGTACCGCGACCCGGCGGAGACGATCAACGACGACTATCCGGTGTGGCTGACGACCGGGCGTCGGTTGGCATCGTACCACACTCGGACCCAGACCGGCCGCTCGGCCGGTATCGACTATCTGCTCCCCGAGGAAACGCTCGAGGTTAACCCCAGCGACGTCGACGCTTGGGGATTGGCCGATGGCGAATGGGCCGAGGTGTCGAGTCCCCGTGGGTCGGTGCGCATCAAGGTCCGAGCAACGGACCGTTCGCCACGGGGCACGGTGTTCGCCAGCTTCAGCTTCGCCGATGTCCCGGTCAACGTGTTGACCGGATCGGGCTACGACCCGATCACCGAAACTGCCGAGTTAAAGGTGTGTCCCGTCAGGGTCGAACCCGCGTAGTGATGCCCTGATCGGTTCTGACCGCCGTGACGACGTCTCTCACGGCTTTTGTGACAGCCTCCGGCGCATCGAACTGAATGAAGTGACCGCTGTTCTCGATCACGCGGTGATCGCTGTCGATCGAGAGAGTCGCGAGATCCTCCTGCAACTCGATCCACAGGGGCCGGAACCGCGCGCGGAGAGCCGGCGTCACGCCAGGGGGGAAGACGTCCGGATCGCGGCCGGCGGTGAGCACGACGAGCGGCAACGAGTCGAGTGCACCCGCCTCCGTTGCCTGCGACATGCTCGCGTCCTGCGCATCGGACTCCGCCAGAAGCGCGGGAACCGACCGCGGCATGTACGCATTGACGATCGAGGCGACGTCGGGCGGAAGTTGTCGCAAGGGAACGCCGCCCCTCACTCTCAAAACACCGGTCTGGGCCAGCAGCGGCCCCATGAGCCGAGTTCGCGCCGGAACTCTCGCTCGCTGCACTAGCTCGAGTGGGAACCGCTGCCACTGGCCCGGGTGTGACGCGTCCACGAAGACCAACCCCACGACCTCGTCCGGAAACCGATCGACGAACACTCGCATGTACACGCCACCGATCGAGTGACCGACCAACACGTAGGGTGGCCGGACAGCAGCGGCTGATAGAAGCGCGTGCAGGTCGGTTGCGATCTGTTCCCCATCACGCGGCGTGTTTCCGCGATCGCTCCACATGAGTCCCGCACGATCGTACGAGCAAACTCGGGTGAACTCGGCGATCGATGGTTGCACCTCGGTCCACGCCATCGACGCAGCGGGACCGGTCCCGGCCTCCAAGATGACGGTTGGGCTACCCTGGCCCGAGCAGTGGAGATGGAGTCGCACCCCGTCGATGTCGATAAGTCGCCCCGGCGCCGGTAGTGAGCGCGCGACTTCGCGACGTGCCCATTGTTCGTATGCCGTCCCGAGCGCCAAGAACAACGCGACACCGGTAACGACCGCAAACAAGATGCGTTTCGTCCATCGACGCATCGTCTGCGTCTCAGGGTGGGTCCACGGCCGGTTCGAGCGTCGGACGAGCGTCACCGGTCAGTGGCAGTCGCGTGCCGTCCGACATCACGAATACAGCGCGTTCAACATTCCATCGCTGATCGGCGAACTCGATGTCGGCGTAGAACCGGCCGCTGTCCCGAGCCCCGACGACCGAAGCCACCAGCGCTCGCGTCGATGGCCCGGCCGCCTCGATGCGTTCCGGATCGAGGTGTCGGACACCCCCCAGCAAACCGACAACGGTGTTGTCACCGGTCACGAAAGCGCGTGCTGCGGTGACCGGCGTTGCGACCTCACGCGTGTCGAGAGCGCGACGGCTGTAAGCTTGGAACAACCCGGCAGTTAATGCGGCAAACGCCGCAAACAAGAGCACGATCCGACTACCCGAGCGCACGTTTTAGCTCGTTCGTCACGGTTCTTAACCGTTCGGTGAACCACGTCTCGCCAGCATCTTCGAGAACCGGGATGAGTTCGCGCGGGGTTTCGTCCACGTACTTGCGTTGAAAACGCTCGTATCCGTCGCTCAACGCCTCGCGCATGTTGTGGAGCCGATCCGCCGCCTTGACGAGTCGCACTGCTCGGGGACCGTTTCGGATTCCGGCCCAGTACACGTCCGCGCTGCGCTCAATGCCAAGTGCGACGATCCTCAGCGACAAGAGGGTCACCCCCTCTTGGACCTCCACTCCATAGCGCTCGAGCAGGATCGTTGGATGGATATCGCAATCCTCGAGAACGTCGTGGAGCAGGGCGATGGCGAGCGTCGCGTCCTCGACCGGTTCGGGGAACTCGTCCTCGAGGATCCTCCGAACTCCGCGCGGGTGAGTGATATACGGGACTCCTGAGGTGCGCTGCTGGCCGCGGTGAGCGGCCTCGGCAAAGGCGTCGACCTCGGCTAAATCGATCTCTGGCCCAGAGCCATTCCCCTCTGACATGCCCCGAAGCTACAAGAAAGTACTTGACAACCGCCTCTGTACGTGAGACACTATTCGCGCTCTAAGGGATCTATGCAACAGGGATCGACTGCACGGAAAAGACAGAATTCGTCAGACGCCGGTCTCGAGAACACCAGAGGCGCGGCGTTTTTTTGTGCGACGATGACCCAACGGACCCTTGGAAAACGGCACGAGGCAACAAGCTCGAGTCGAGTAGTGTTAACCCTGCAGTAGCAACAAGGAGCAACAACGCGAAATGCAAAGCGAAACGCAAGGAGTACAAAGCACAATGAGTGAAAGACTCACAGGTACCGTGAAGTGGTTCAACGACGCCAAGGGTTTTGGGTTCATCCAACAGGAGAACGGCCCAGACGTTTTCGTTCACTTCTCTGCCATCCAGGCTGACGGCTTCAAGAGCCTCGCCGAGAATGATCGGGTCGAGTTCGAGGTCACCGACGGGCCAAAGGGTCCGCAGGCCACGAACGTAACAAAGGCAGAAGCGTAAGCCGTTCTTTTCCTTACAAACATTTACGTTTGACAGACGTCTCATAAACGTCGTATAAGGAATAAAGAACATCGGCGGTGGCGGGCTTCAGGGCCGCCCGAACCGGCAAACCCAGATCAAGCGTCCCGGCCAGGACGCGAATCGGACAGCACCGTTGTGCTGAGCCGCTGAAAGGGACAAGAGCCGGAGGTTTCGCCAACGTCGTTAGCTGACCGGTCAGTTGTGCGCCCCGCTTTCGAGCGGGGCGCACTTTTTTTGCCCTCCGGTTTGACTGCAGCCGCACAATCCCCACCTTAGAAGCAAGATGCGCAACGACGACCAACCGGTTGCGGCGTTCGAGCCGAGCCTTGACCGGCGTGGCCGCCTAGGGCTCGCTCTGGGACCGATCATCTTTGCCACGCTCATCTTGTCGCCCGCCCCAACCGGCCTAAGCGACGCTGGATGGCGAACGGCAGCAGTGGCCGCCCTCATGGCGACCTGGTGGATCACCGAGGCGATCCCGCTACCGGCGACAGGGCTCCTGCCGCTGGCACTGTTGCCGCTGCTAGGAACGACATCGATTCGCGATGCAGCGGCTCCGTTCGCTCATCCGGTCATCTTCCTGTTCATGGGAGGGTTCTTCCTGGCTTTGGCGATGGAACGGTGGGCGCTCCACCGCCGAATCGCGCTGCACATCATTCACGCGATCGGCACCCGACCCCGACGTATCATCGCTGGCTTCATGGCTAGCGCGGCGTTCCTCAGTATGTGGATTAGCAACACCGCAACGACGTTGCTTCTCCTGCCGATCGGACTGTCGGTACTGGCACTGAGTCGTGAAACTCCCGGCGGTGGGGAAAACGACTCGCCTGGGTCCGACTTCGAACCCGCGTTGCTGTTGGCGATCGCGTTTGCTGCCAGCGTCGGCGGCATTGGAACGTTGATCGGCACCCCGCCCAACGCTCTAACGGCGGCGTTCATCGAAGAGGCGTATGGGATTCGGATCGGTTTTGCGCGTTGGCTGCTGGTGGGGTTGCCGATGGTGGCGGTCGGGCTGCCGCTGACATACGCGATCGTCACGCGACTGGCGTTTCGCATTGGACGCGGTGAGCTGCCCGGCGGGGCCCAGTTGGTCGAACGGGAAATCGCTCGTTTGGGGCCGATTTCAAGCGGTGAAAGCCGCGTGGCGATCGTATTTGTGCTCGCCGCCGTCGCCTGGGTCACGCGCCCGCTTATCGAGCGATGGGTACCCGGAATCACCGATGCCGGTATCGCCGTCATCGTTGGATTGCTGTTGTTCATGATCCCCGGTGACCTAAAACGAGGCGAGTTTCTGCTCAGTTGGAAGTGGGCCCGACGGTTGCCGTGGGGCGTGTTGTTGTTGTTCGGAGGTGGACTCAGCTTGGCGTCCGCGATCGATCGTAGCGGTTTGGCAGCCTGGCTGGCCGACAGCTTTGCCACGCTTGGTGGATGGCCGTTGGCGGCGATCCTGATCTTGGTAATCGTCAGCGCGATCTTGTTCAGCGAGCTTGCCAGTAACACCGCGACGGCGGCAGCGTTTCTTCCAGTGGTCGGCGCACTGGCGATTGCGATCGGCGTCGAACCGCTGCACCTCGTTATTCCAGCCGGATTGGCTGCCAGCGGCGGTTACATGTTGCCGGTCGCTACCCCGCCCAACGCGATCGTTTACAGCACCGGTCGCGTCACCGTGCCGCAGCTCGTTCGTGCTGGGGCGCTTCTCGACCTGGTCTTCCTAGCGGTCGTCATGGGAATCGGCTATTTGATCGTCCCGCGGCTGTTCTAGCACCTGCTCTCCCCCGGGTAGGCAAAGTCCCCACAAACCATTCGGGCGACTCCCGACAGACACGCCACCACATCGTTTCTACAATGTGATGGGAGAGTGTCGATGCAATTCAACTCTGTTCATATCCTTTTCTTGATCGTGATCCTTGCGGGTTGCAGCTCGATGCGCGTAGCGACGTTCGGTGATCCATCGATGTCGTTCGCCGGTTTTCAGACCTATGCGTGGAGCAACGGCCAAGCAACCGGCGGCGATGAGACGAGCAACGGCGAAGTGGTCGATCGCCGAATCCGTGAAGTGGTCGATCGTAAGATGGCGACAAAAGGGTACCGATTGGTCGCTTCGGATCACTCCGACTTGTTGATCCACTATCACGCCGCAATGGACGAGAATCTGGATGTCGCTGCCGAGTACGAACGGTACCGGCTGGGCACAGATCCCTACGGGCGAGAGACGTCCCGCGCGCAGGTCTTCAAGAAAGGCACCTTGGTCCTCGACGTGGAACAGCCCACGAGTCGACGTCTGATCTGGCGCGGCTGGGCGACCGACGCGATAAACGACGTACCGCGCACGGAGGAGATGCAGTCCAAGATAGATACCGCGGTCGACAAGATTCTCGACCGGTTCCCCGACTGTCCACGGACCGAGTTGGCCCGGGAGCGGGAGGAGTGAGTCAAATGTCCGTACCAGTAGCCCAAGCCCATGTCAAAGACGTGATGAACGCACCGGCGGTGACCGTGCGTGGGAGAACAAGTCTCAGGGAGACTGCCCGTCTGATGCTCGATAAGGGGATCGGGTGCGTGCTCGTTGTCGATGCAGACGGCGAGCTCGAAGGCATCATCGCCGCGCGCGACTTTTGTGCCCGGGAGGTGCGGGTACCGTTCTCGACGCTCGAGTTGCCCCAGGTCTTCGGCCATTGGCTCGGCAGTGAGGGCGCCGAGCAGGCGTATGCCGAGGCGGGCTCCCTGCCCGCCAGGGACATCATGCGCAGTCCGGTTTATTCGGTCGATGAGGACGACTCGATCGATCGCGTCCTCGAACTGATGCTCAAGCACGACATCGGGCATGTTCCGGTGCTGCGGGGCGGCCGACCGGTGGGGGTCGTTTCCGGGCGTGATCTTCTGAAACTCATGCTCGACCATATGCACGATTAGGGAGGAGGCAATCCATGCTCAACATCAAGAAAGTCCTGATGCCGACGGATCTGTCGGTATGCGCTGAGCACGGAATGCGACAGGCGGTGCTGTGGTGCGAGCGATACGATGCCGAGCTTCACATCTTCCACGTCGTCGCGGATACCGAGCCAGGCTCTGTCAAAGAGAAGAAGGACCGGGCCAGGACCGCGCTGGCAGATCACATCGAGCGGTACGAACCGTTCGGCTTCAAGACCAAGCTCGAGCTCCGGTTCGGGGGTCCAGCCGCGAAGCAGATCGCCGAGTACGTAACCGAGGAGTCGATCGACCTCGTCGTCATGGGCACGCATTGCCGGACCGGGCTATCGGGGATCTTCATGGGAAGCGTGGCCGAGAACGTGGTCCGGGACGCGCCGTGTCCGGTGCTCGTCGTCCCGATGCACGAACGCGAACTGGGCGAAACACCACCGTCCCGAATTCTCGTGCCGGTGGATTTCTCGGACTGGTCCCACAACGCCGTTGGCTACGCCAAGACGATCGCCGAAGCACACGGCGCGAAGATCTTGCTTCTGCACGTTATCGAGGACGTCGTGCTGCCGGACTTCTACCTCGCCGCCGGTAGTGCGTTGTTCCTGCAAGAGCCAGAGATACGACGCAAGTCCGAAGAGCGTCTGAAGACGCTGTTTAGCAGCGCAAGCGGACCCGATGTCCCGATGGAAGCCTACGTCATCAATGGCCGCGCCGCGCTCGACATCGCAGGATTCGCGGAAGAGAAAGACGTCGACTTCATCGTGCTCCCGACGAGTGGGCTCAGCGGGATCAACCGATTGCTCATCGGCAGCGTCGCCGAGAAAGTCGTCCGTCGGGCTGTCTGCCCGGTGTTGACGCTCAAGCCATTTGGACACCAGCTGATCGACACCGCGGCAACTCAGACAAAAACCCCGGCGGAGGTTTCATCATGACAGGCAGCGTAACGACAACGCTCGCTCGGCCACAGTGGGCCCGAGAATTAGAGCGGTTTAGCGAACGCAACGCTGGACGGACGACGATCCTGGAAGTCGATGAAGCCGACCTCGGGGCTCAAGAGGTTCTCCGCTTACAGCTGGCCGGGGTGTCGTACGATCATGCCAACGATGAAATCGAGATCATGTTTGGGGGCTTTGTCGATCCCGGACAACACATGACCCACGTCATCCGCGGCGTGAGCGAGATCGATCGGTTGACTTCGAGCGACAGCCACGATGCGGCGCTTCGGGTAGTCACCGCGGCGGGACAGACCCTACTGCGGTTCCCAACTCAAGAATAGCCAAGCGAGCGGCCGTATATTTGGACGCCAAGTGTCGATCAGCGTCCTAACGGTATTCCTCTACGCACTCGCGACCGCGCTCGCGACCGGTCTCGGAGCGCTCCCGTTCGCGCTCGTACGCCAGCCCACGAGAAGCTGGCTCGGGATTTCCAACGCCATCGCCGCTGGACTGATGTTGGCAGCCAGCGCCGGTCTCTTTCGAGAGGGATTCGCCTACGGCGTGTCGCAGGTGTTGGTGGGCGCCGCTCTCGGCGTCGGGTTTATCGTGTTGACCGGCCGCTGGCTCAAGAACGATCACGGACTGAGGATCGGCAAGCTAAAGGGCGTAGACGCCCGCAAAGCGCTTCTGATCATCGGCGTCATGACCCTCCACTCGGCGACCGAAGGCATCGGCGTAGGGGTGTCGTTCGGGGGCGGCATGGCACTGGGCATTTTCATCACCGTGGCGATCGCGGTGCACAACATCCCCGAGGGGTTGGCGATCAGTCTGGTCCTGGTCCCGCGCGGGGAGTCGGTCTCACGGGCGGCGGCCTGGAGCGTGTTCTCGAGTCTTCCACAGCCGATCCTGGCGGTACCCGCGTTTCTGTTCGTTGCCGCGTTTGAGCCCTTCTTGCCCTACGGGCTCGGGTTTGCCGGTGGGGCGATGATCTGGATGGTCTTAGCGGAGCTCATTCCCGACGCACTCGAGGATGCGCCGATCATCTCTGTGGTCATTACCGTGCTGACGTCGATCCTGGCGATGCTCGCTTTTCAAGCCGTGCTGCGTGGGTCATAAAGCTCGGGCTGAGAAAAGCTTCTTCCCGGCTAGGAGGCCTCCCACACACCAACCGACCATCGAGGCTCCAGCCAGCGCCACCACCCCGGCCTGGCCGAATCGGCCGAGCAAGGCCTGGCCAACCGCGCCGAGCGAAGTCGCATCTGGATCCATGATCGTGATCCCCGCCAGTCGATACGCCTCGATCGGGTTGATGACCGCCCACACCTGGAGCAACGTCGGTTGCAGTCCCCATTGCACGAACGAGCTCATGATGCCCAGCGTGCCCAACCCCAGGAGAATCAGCCACACCGTCAGGCCGATACTCGTCGCGCGCGTCCGCGATCCCGTAAATGACGAGACGAGCAGGCCGATCGATACGAACGCGGCGGCGAGCAGCAACGACAGCGCCAACAAACCGAAGATCAACACGCCCGGGACACCTCGCGCCAGGGCGACCACGCCCGTGATCCCGAGTCCGATCAGCACCGAGATCAACACCGCGGTCGCGACACCCAGCCACTTGCTCGCAAACACTTGTGACGCGGTGACCGGCTGAGCCAAGATGTAGTCCAACGTTCCCGTCTCGCGCTCGCCGGAGATCGCTACCACGGCCGGAATGATCGCCATCAGCGGGACAAAAACCAGCGCAAGGTGCATCAGGCCGGCCAGCGAGCGGGCGAAGCCCCGGTACCCCAGGACCATCACGTCGGACTGACCGAACAACATGAGCAACAGCCCGGCGCTCGCGAACGCCACCGCGTTGACGACGAACCAGTAACGACGAATTGCGTCTCGGATCTCTCGGCGTACGAGCGGCCCGATCATCGGTCGCCCGCGGGTTGATCGGCGGCCGTCAAGAAACGCTTGACGACCTGCTCCAACTCCCGCCCGCCGATGGTGCCGCGCGCGTCGGTGCCGTTGGAGTCATCCAGCGGGCCGTCAAAGACGATCCCCCCCCGATGCAGAATGATCAATCGGTCGGCGATCGACTCTGCCTCCTCCAAGCGATGCGTAGCCAGCACCATGCCGCGATCTCCATTGACGTCTGCCAAGTGCTCGATGAACTCGCGTCTGGAGCCCGGGTCGAGACCCGCCGTCGGTTCATCCAGCAACAGCACCGCGGAGTCTGCCGCCAGCGCCAGGGCCAGATACGCCTTCTGCAGCATCCCGCCCGAGAGCTGTCGCATCGGCTTGTCCGCATAGACGTCCAGGGCGAGCCCAAGATCCGATAGCCGCGACGCGACGCTGGCCGGATCGACATCACGGATGGCACCAAAAAGATCCAGGAATGCGCTCAGGGACAGATCGAAGACCGGAGGCATCTGAGGGACGTACGCCAAGCGCTGCCGGACTGCGCGGCCGCTCGACTTGACGTCCAGACCGTCGATCGTGAGTCGGCCCTCGAAGCCGACCAATCCCAGCATGCACTTGAGAAGGGTCGTTTTCCCGGCGCCGTTGGAGCCCAACACGGCGACGCGCTCCCCGTCGCCGATCTCGAGATCGATCGCCTCCAGAATTGTGTGTTTTCCGTACCGCTTGGTGAGCTGATTGGCCTGGATCATCGGTCACGACCTCGATCCACGACGACCCCCCATATCAGCAGCATCGCGCCGAGCGTCATCGCCGCTACCACCACGCTCCAGCGGCCACCAACGGCATCCTCCCTGCCGATTCCAACGGGTTGTTGTGCCATAGTCGCTCTCCACGGATCGAGTGCCGACGCGTTCAGCCTCGGCGCACTATCCACGACCATCGGGATCGGTCGGAGCAGCGGAAAGAATCGCATCGCCCGATCGAGCATCGACAGTGCCGGGCTTCCAGAAAAGAACCGCAGATCCGGGTGTCGACTCAGCAGTTCGTCCGAGAAACGCACGTGGGAGAACGGAGTGTCTCCTATGCCATCGCCGTCTTCGTCAAACCCGACGTACTCACTCCAGTAGTTCTGCGCCCATTGGTTCTGTGCGACCTGTTCCCGAGCTCCACCGGCGACGCCCACCGGACGACCATTGGCAGAGAACGCGTTATCGACAAAGCGATTATTGGCGACCGCGGGTAGCAATCGAACGGCCATCCCGTTGTACGCGAACGCATTGTCCCGGAACTCGTTGGGCATGTTCGCGCTACGCGGCGAGTTGTCGAGGTGAACGCCGACCGCGTTCTTCAGTATCAGGTTGTCGCTCACCGAAACGCGATCGGCATCTTTGAGCCCAAGCCCCATACCGGTCGCTCCTCGGGCCCCAGCAAACACGTTTCCGCTCAGTTGTAGATGCGTCGAGTACATCAGAAACGCCCCCACCTGGTTACCGGCCAACCAGTTGTCCTCGACCATGCTGTAGTTGCTGTACATATAGTGGAGACCATAGCGCCCGTCGAAAACCCGGTTGCCGCGCATCGACAAGCTGTCAGAAAAGTACACCACCAAGTCGCGGGCTTGTCGAACGTCGTTGTCGAGAACTTGAGTTCCGGCGCTGTACCAAAGACGGATACCATCTCCCCGCCGGGCCAGAGCGAGTGGCTTGCCGACAACGCGGTTACCGGCGACCAGTGACCCTGGAGCTTGTTTGACGTAGACGCCGTACAACACGTCATCCAGCTGGTTGTCGACGATTCGGGACGGCCCGGCGCGCACCATGAGGCCCGAATCCTCACCGTCGACGTCGTCGCCCGAGCTCCGGATGACAAAACCTGAGATCGAGATCGGCGCCAGCGCCTCGATCACGTGGCCGTGGCCGCCGCCATCGATGATCGGCCACGCTTCGCCGATCAGGACGACCGGGCGATCGATGACGAGCCGCTCTCGGTAATTGCCGGGGGCGACGGTGATCGTGTCGCCGGAACTGGCAACCGCGAGAGCCTCGTTGATCGTGGAAAAGGGAGCTTGGGGTCCGACGCGCAACTCTTGGCTGGCCGGTAGAAGAGTCGGCCATAGGAGCAACAACAGCAGCGTCCGCATGGAAGCGATCCTCAACTCGCCGCGCGTCGCCGCCGTACTAGCTCGTAGATCAATATGATCGGTCCCAGCGCTCCGGCGAGCAGCATGATCATCCCACCGGCAGCCGGGTAACTGGTGACCTCAAACTGCCCGATGCTCGTGACACCGAGGAACTTTGGCGTGAACGGATCGATCGTGAGCGGTGCCCCGGAGGCGAGTCCCTGACCAAACCGTGTCAGCCAGGTCTGAAAATCGAACATCATCACCGCGCCAAACACCGAGAAGTCGATGTAACCGATGGCAGCGATCGGCATCCGCCCGACCAGCGCGGCCAGAACCGCGAAACCTAGAAACCGGAGAATGAAGAACGGGATAAAGATGAACTCGCGAAACTCGTCCGGCTCGATCTCCGCCATCCCGATGTAGTGATTCAGGATGTTGATCTCCTGAAGGTCACCGGCCAGTTCGTGCGAGTAGATCTTGAGCTCCAAGCCCTGCGGGTACTGCGGAGCATTGAGCCCGATGTTCCATACCGGCAGAAAGAGACACGGAATCAGCGCCAGCGCCACCACCAACAGAGCCACGCGGCTGGCCCGTGAGATGTCGCCCCGGAAAAACTCCGTTATGTCTGTCAAATCACGCCTGCGACCTCGGCGCGAACGAGCGCAGAGGCCGTTCCGAGAACCCTCCCCAAGTGGATAAGGATGTCATCCAGCGAAACCACTCCGATGAGCTCGTCATCATCATCAACGATCGGGATGCGCCGAACACCGTGCGCCTCCATGCGCTCCAGACATTGCTCGACGTCAACGTTGGCCGACAAACAAAGCGGCATGCGCGTCATGACCGACGATACGGGCGCCTCCAACGAACCGTGCCCGTCAGTGCCCACCCGCAAAACGATGTCGCGATCCGTCAGAATCCCGATCACCTTGTTGTCTTCGACGACAACCACTGAGCCGACGTCCCGGTCTTTCATGATTTGAGCTGCGTCAGCCACCGTATCGTTTTGACAGACAGTAGCCGCGGAACGTGTAATCAGGTTCTCGATAAGCATCTCAAACCCTCCTTTGCTACTTCACCAACAGGTACCCCGCCATCTCGAGGTGAAGCGCGGAGCAAAACTCGGTGCAGTAGAACGGGAAGACACCTGCCCGATCAGCGACAAATCGAACGGTCTGCGTCTCCCCCGGTTCGAGGCTCAGATTCACGTTGTGCTTATCGATCGCGAATCCGTGCGTCGCATCCTGAGCTAGCTCGATGTTGGTGATGTGCAGCACCACCTCGTCACCCCTGTTCACGGTGATGTGCTCGGGGGTGAAATGACTCCGGATGGCGGTCATGAAGACGTGCACCTCGTTACCACGGCGCTCGATCCGCTCATCTCCGGCCAACGGCGCTGATTCCGCCTTGGCCATCGTGTGCGGATCCCAACCGACCTCCGGATACGTGGTCCAGACGTTGAGCTTGTCGGCCTTGATGATCTGCGCGTAATGCGGCTCACCTATGCCGATCGGTGAGTCGTAGAGCAGCGCCATCTCCGGCCCGCTGATATCGACGAGCTGGAAGTTCTGTGGGTGGAGCGGTCCAACCGGGTGGAAGCGGTCGATGGCCCACTTGTTGAGCGACACGAGATAGCCCCCGTCGGGCGACTTCGTATCGCCTTCCGCGGTAGCGATGTGTCCAACGTTGTAGTGAACCTCCTGTTTCTCGAGCAGCTCGAGCGTCTCGTAGTTCCACTTGGCAACCGCCGATTCGAGGAACAAGCTGGTGAACGCCATTCCGTCGGGGGCGTACTGCGTGTGGAGCGGTCCAAGCCCCAGCTCCAGTTGGCCTTCGATAACGGCGTCAAAGTCGAGGATCGGGACCCCGTATTCGTCCTCGCCCGAGAACTGGCTGTTGGCGATGGCGGCTTGGATCTTCTCCCACGAGTAGACGGTGGCGTGCGGATCCAGCTTGCCGCTGACGACCATCTTCGTGCCGTCTGGTGTTACGTCGATCCCATGCGGGCTCTTGGGCTCAGGCACGAAGTACAGCAACCCTTCGGACACGGCGGTCGCCATCGGGATCACCCGACGCCCCTGGATCGTAACCGTCTTGCCCGGCTGAGCGGCTACATCCGCTGCCTGCTCCCAGTTGATGATGGCGAGGTAGTCCATGTCGTTCTGTGATACCCCGGCTTCGAACGGCGGATTGCCGGACTCGATCCCACCCGTCGCCATCTCGGTGTTGAACGAGTTGAGGAACATCCACCCGGCCGACGGACCCTTGCCTGCATCAGACAGATCCTGCCAATACGGAGGCAGTTCGATCGAGAACGACTGATCGAGGTCGATCCGGCCGCGCTCGCGATCGAACTTGAACAGCGTCACCGCACCACGGTACTTGTCCTTGTACTCGTCCAAGCTTGCGTAGCTCCCGTCGAGCGGCGCCGCGTACTGTGACGCTTCGATCACGTACTCGGTGTTCGGTGTGACAAATGCACCACCGTGGTTGGAACCCATCAATGGGTCGGTCACGATCTGCTTGGTTTCCATGTCGCGCAGGTCGATCACCGCGATCCGAGGGTTGGCCTTATCGTTGATGAACAGGAACTGCCCGTCGTAGTCGCCATCCGTCTCGGACAACGCGGGGTGATGCGTGTCGCCCCATGTGATCTCGTGACCCGACATCTCGCCCGAGGCCATGAGCTCTTTGTGTTCCTCGGCGCCGTACCCATATCCCTGCCAGGGCTCGGGTGTGAAGACCCCGATGACCTTCAGAAGTCGCATCGACGGTATCCCGATGACCAAGACCTGACCCGAGTGTCCGCCCGAGGAGAACATGAGATACTCGTCCATACGGCCAGTCGGGACGTACGTCTTGGCGGCAGCCAACACATCGGCTTCGCTCAACTCGCGAGCCTCGGCGACACCGCCCACAGACGTCGTGTCAACGCCAGCACGACACGCGCTGAGGCCTACAAAAGCCACCGCCGCGAGAACCAGTGCGAGGTGAGAACGACTACCGATCCGCTTCATTGACTGGCTCCTTTCACGCCTTTGGACGATTCCAACCGGACGTGTTCCCACATCGGCACGACCTCGTCCTGGGCGACATTCATGTTCGTCATCGGGGTTGCGTACTCGGCGAATAGCCGCCGAGCCTCGGGGTCATTCTGGATCATTGAGTCGGGGTACATGACCATGTGATAGAACCACTCGAATTCTCGTCGATCGGTGACCCCCGCCAGGTCAGGTCCAACCAGTCGGCCACCGCCGATCGTGTGGCACGCCACACAGCCACGCTCTTTGAACAGTTGCGCCCCTCTGGATGCCAACTGTTCATCGATCGGTCCCTGCGGCGCACGGACGGGTAAACCCGCGGTCTCCGCCACCGCGGCCGAGTCCCCTGCCGATGGGCCGGGTTGCTCTTCGGTTTCAGCCGTGCCGCACGCCGCGAGGGATAAGGACCCGATGATCAGTAGCACCAGGCCGCCAAATGCAATTGTCTGTTTTCGCATGCCGGTTGGTATCGTAGCGAGGTCGCTTGTGAACGTCTGTCGGGAGGGCCCTAGAGTAGGGTGTGGAGAAACACAAGCCGCGCTTGCGGGGAGTTTCCCCACAGACCCTCAGTGGACCTTCAACAAGCCCGTCCGGAGCGCGAAACGCACGAGCTCAGAGCGATGTGCGATCTCCAGTTTCCGCATCACTCGTGACCGATAGGTGTCGACCGTCTTTGGGGAAACCCCCAACCGACCGCCGATCTCGACAGCGGTAAACCCTTCCGCCGTCAAGGTAAGGACCTCCCGCTCGCGGCGGCTCAGTCGTTTGAGCTCGCTGGCCGCCGGTTGTTCAGCCCGGCGCACGTATCGGTCTACGATGTATGTACTTGCTTCAGGCGGCATGTAGGCACCTCCCTGCGCCACCACCCGCAGTCCCTCGACCAGCTCCCGATCGGCCCTGGTCTTGGTGAGGTAGCCGCTCGCACCGGCTTCGATCACGGGACCGAGGTGCTCTTGTTCAGAGTGCATCGTGAGGACGATCACTTTGCTGCCGATGTCCAGCGCGCGAATCCTCCGCGTCGCTTCCAAACCACCGATTCCGGGCATCGACAGATCCATGACGACCACGTTCGGCTTCCGATCCCGAACGAGGTCGATCGCTTGCTCCCCACAGGAGGCCTCGCCAACCACGTTGATGTCGGCCTCAGCATCCAGCAGCGAACGAAGCCCCGCCCGTAGGACGGCGTGATCGTCCACGAGAAGAACGCTGATCATATACCCGATGCTACTGGGACTTAGCCCGCTTGTCTGTCGGGCGGGGGCGTAACTCCGAGTGGGGAAAGTCCGCACATACCGGTGGGAAGAGGGCTAGAGGTTCTTCAGCAGCCCCACGTTGAGCGCGAAACGGACCAATTCTGACCGATGGGAGAGCTCTAGCTTCTCCATGATCCGGGACCGGTACGTGTCCACCGTCTTGGGCGAGATGAACAGCTTCTCGCCGATCTCACGCGAGCTGTACCCCTCGGCGGTCAGCGCCAGGACCTCCTGTTCGCGCAGCGTCAGTCGTTCCAGGGCCCCCGGCTCCCCCTCGGATGCCATCTTGTACTCACGCAGCAGACGACTGGTGGCGCTGGGCGGGAGAAACACCTCACCCCGTGACACGACCCGAATCGCCTTCACCAGCTCCTGGTCGGCGCTGGTCTTGGTCAGGTAGCCGTTCGCGCCGGCCTCGAGTACCGGCACCAGGTGATTCTCTTCGGCATGCATCGTCAACACGAGGACCTTGGTGTCGAGCTCGAGGGCGGCGATCCGACGCGTCGCTTCGAGGCCACCCGAACCGGGCATCGACAGATCCATCACGACGACCGGTCGACGCATGACCAATGACCTCCATATCCGATTCCCCCGACAGCAGCGACTCCAGGCCCGCCCGGAGAATCGCGTGGTCGTCGGCGAGAAGGACCTTAATCCGGTCGGTCACCGTCACCTCCCGATCCGATCGATGGTATCATTACCCTCACTCTCGTGCCTCCGCCCGGATGACTGTCGATCGACAGCTCGCCGCCTGCATTTCTGGCACGCTCCCGCATACCGACGATCCCGAGCCCCCGGAGACCGACCTGGGTCGGATCAAACCCCCTCCCATCATCCTCGACCATCGCCGAGATTCCCGCCGGGCCGGTCCGAATACGGACGATAACGTCCGCAGCCTCTGCATGTCGCATCGCGTTGGCCAGGGCTTCCTGCACCACCCTGTACAGGGCCAACTCGGTGTCACGATTCAAGCGTGGCGCGCCTGGGCCGCGCTCGACCTCCACCTTCATCCTCATCTCTCCTGAGTCACGCAACGAACGTACGTGCGCCTGAATCGCTGCGACGACGCCCACTTCGTCCAACGCTGGCGGGCGCAAGCCGCGCGCGATGCGTCGCACCGCCTCTGCGCATTCCTGGATCTCGCCGCGCATCCCCTCCATCAGACTCTCTCGCTCGTCCTCGTCCGGAGATTGGCGCGCGAGACGCAGGTGAACCATCAGCGCCGCCAACCGTTGCGCCATGTCGTCGTGCAGCTCGAGCGCGATCCGCTCGCGCTCCTCCTCGGCTGCTCTCAGCGCCGACACCCCCCACTCTCGCAACCGATTCCGCTCGGTCACGTCGCGCACCGCAGCGATGACGAGCGTTTCCCCGTCGACACGGACCGGACTCAAGGAGACGTCGACCGGAAAGGTCGCACCGCTCTTGTGGCGGCCGGCGAGATCCAATCCCACACCCATCGGCCGCGCGCTCGGCGCAGACGAGAACTTGGCGCGATCGTGACGGTGTTGGCTTCCCACCTCCAGAGGAACCAGGATCTCGACGTCGCCACCGATCAGCTCCTCGGGGTCGTACCCGAACAGCTCCTCGACCCGCGCGTTGAGAGCCCGGATCCGGCCCTCCTGGTCCACCACGATCATCCCGTCTGGCGCGGCATCGAACACCGCTCTCAGCGCCTCGGCTGCGAGGCTCTCGCTCTTGGGGCTTCGTGCGGTCTTCACGACGAGGCGACTCCTACGAGAATAGATATACTCGACGCCATGGATCCTCGATCGAGCTGGGTTAACGACAAAAACGTCGCGCTTCTGACCGATCTTTTCCAGTTCCCCAATGGCGTTCACCTTTTTTGGGGTCGGAATCGACTCGTCGGCGGTGAATCAGACCGGGGCCAAGCGACTTGAACGAGCGCAACGACCATCACATGGACCCCGACGCCTTCCGCCGCTACGGTCGCGAGGTCGTCGACTGGATCGCCGATTACTTCGAGCGGATCGAGACGTTGCCGGTTCGATCCCGCGCGCAGCCGGGCGAGATCCGCGCCAAGCTGCCCCTAAAACCGCCCGAGACCGGCGAGTCGTTTGACGCGGTGCTGCGTGACCTCGACGAGATCATTCTGCCCGGCATCACGCACTGGCAATCGCCCAACTTTTTCGCCTATTGGCCCGCCAACAGCTCGGGCCCGGCGGTGTTGGGCGAACTCCTCTCGGCGGGGTTGGCGGTGCAGGGCATGTCATGGCAGACCAGTCCGGCGTGCACCGAGCTCGAGACCCACGTGCTCGACTGGATGCTCGACATGCTCGAGCTCCCCGAACGGTTTCGCTCTTCATCGGCGGGGGGCGGTGTGATCCAGGACACGGCATCGAGCGCGACTCTTTGCGCGCTCCTCGCGGCGCGCGAGCGGGCCACCGATTTCGTCACCGATCGCGAGGGATGCAACCGACCGCTGATCGCTTACGGCTCGAACCAGGCCCACTCGTCCGTGGAGAAAGCGGTGCGCATCGCGGGACTGGGAAGCGAGCGGCTGCGGCTCGTCGATGTCGACGGTCAGTACGCGATGGACGCGTCGGCGCTCGAGAGCGCGATCGAGGCTGATCTCAGCGCCGGCCTCACGCCGTGCTTTATCACCGCCACTGTGGGAACAACATCGTCGGGCGCCATCGATCCGGTGCGCGCGATCGGCGAGATCGCCCAACGTTACAACATCTGGCTCCACGTCGACGCGGCGATGAGTGGCACGGCCGCGCTCTGCCCCGAATTTCGATTCGTGCACGACGGCGTCGAGCTGGCGGATAGCTACTGCGTCAACCCGCACAAGTGGATGTTCACCAATTTCGATTGCGACTGCTTCTACGTGGCCGACCGGGCGACGCTCGTCCGTACGTTGAGCGTGCTGCCGGAGTACTTGCGCAACCGGGCCACCGACTCCGGGGCGGTGATCGACTACCGGGATTGGCATATCCCACTCGGCCGCCGGTTTCGCGCGCTCAAGCTGTGGCTCGTGATCCGCCACTACGGGGTCGAGGGGTTGCGGCACCACGTTCGGCGCCACGTCGAGTTGGCTGGGCTGTTCCAAGGCTGGGTCGAAGCCGACCCCGACTTCGAGGTGATTACACCGGTGACACTGAACCTGGTGTGTTTTCGACACCGCGGCGGCGACGCGACCAGTCAGGCGATCATGGAGCGCGTCAACGACTCGGGACGGCTCTTTCTGACCCATACACGGCTGGACGACCGGTTCGTGTTGCGGTTGGCGATCGGCCAGACGCACACCGAGCAGCGCCATGTCGAAGCCGCGTGGGACGCGATCCGGGCCGCGGCAGCCGACGTCGCCGGCGAGTGAGCGGTCGCACCATCGGGTGGCTGGCGGTCGTGTTGCTCTGCGGTTGCGGAAACCGCGATACGACACCGGTACCGCCACCCGGCATGATCGTCATCGATGGTGGAGCGTACCGAGTGGGGAGCGACGAGGCTGAGCGCGAGCTCGGCTACCAGCTCTCGCCCCCCGTGGTACGGGAGCAGCGGTGGTATGACGCCTGGGAGTCCCCGCCGCGCGAGGTACGTCTGGATCGGTTCGCGATCGATCGAGCGCCCGTCACGCAGGCTGAGTACGGTGCGTTCGTGGCCGCCACCGGTCGCGACGCGCCTGGTATCGATTCGTTGGCCTATCTAAGACAGGGCTTTCTGGTCCACCCGTTTGATGAAGTCCGCCCTTACTTGTGGCAGGACGGCGAGCCACCGCGACGACTCGCGGATCACCCGGTCGTGCTCGTCGATCGTCTCGATGGTGAAGCGTTTTGCGCGTGGCGTGGCAAGCGCACCGGTCACCGCGTGCGGCTGCCAACCGACACAGAGTGGGAGGCCGCTTGTCGCGGGACCGCCTCGCGCGTGTTCCCGTGGGGAGACCAGTGGGCCGACGGACGGATCCAGGCCGACACGACCGGCACTGCCGCTGTCGGCGATCACCCCGAAGGCGCGACACCAATCGGCGTGCTCGATCTGGCGGGCAACGTGTTCGAGTGGACGGACGCGTCGATGCCCAACGGCGACCCGGTGCTCAAAGGATGTGCCTGGGATGACGCGCCGGGAACGTGTCGGTGTGCCTTTCGCCACGGACGGCCAGTCGGGTCGAAGCACATCCTGATCGGATTTCGGTGCGCGGCGGATCTCTGATCGCGCTGGCGTCGGTCTACTCGACCTCCACCCCGTGCCAGAACGCCACGTGATCCTTTATGTGGCTAGCCTTTGACTTCGGGTCGGGGTAGTACCAGGCGGCATCGGCGTTCAGCTCACCGTTCACCATGACGTGGTAGTAGCTCGCCTCGCCCTTCCAGGGGCATGACGTCTGGGTTTGGCTCTCCTGCAGGTAATCGCGATTGACCGAGCCAGGTGGGAAATAGTGGTTACCCTCGACCATGACCGTGTCTTCGCTCTCGGCGATGACTGCGCCGTTCCAAATCGCTTTTGGCATGACCCGTCCTCCTTATGTCGTTGTTGCCGATGTCGTGACCTGTCTTATCGGGTACGAATCTCGGGCCGGCTCCATTCCGCTCCCCGCGCCGACGCTAGGGACCCACCGGCTCAGACGCTAGGTCAGAAAGAACTTGATGCCAGCGATCAGCAGGACGACCGCCAGGAGCCGTCGGATCGTCGGGCCCCGGAACCGGTCGCTGCCGAGCCGCGATCCGATCGTGCCGCCTACCGCCGCGACCACCGCCAGCGGCAATAAGCCGGCCGGGAGACCACCGGCTACGATCGCGCGCGCGGTAAGACCGGCGATCGAGTTGACAAGGATGAACGCGGCTGATGCTGCCGCGGTTTCCTTGGCCCCCGCCCAGCCCACGGCTAACAGTAGCGGGCTCAGGAAGATCCCACCTCCCACACCGGTCAACCCGGCCAGCAGCCCCAGCGCCCCACCCACCGGTAGAGCCAGCCCTACGACCGGTGGTTTGACTCCCGGCTCCGGCGCGCTGGCCGCGGTTCGCACCAGCTGGTAGGCGGCCACGACCAACACCGCGCCGACGAGCCATCGATAGACAGGGTCATCGAGCGCCAGCGCTCCGCCGACCGCCGCCGCCGGGATCGACGCCACTGCGAACGGGAGGAAAAGACGCCACGAGAAGTAGCCCGCGCGCGCAAAATGAAAGACCGCGAGCAACGAGACGACGATGTTGAGCGCCAGTGCGGTCGGCCGCATCACCAGTGGGGCCACGCCAAACAGCGCCATCACGGCGAGGTACCCCGATGCACCGCCGTGCCCAACCGTCGAGTACAAGATCGCGACCGCGAGGATGGCGAGCGCCAACCCCCAACTGTCGGGCGTCATTCAGCGTCGGCGACGCGAATCGCGAACGCCTCGAATTCGAAGGTGATCTCGTCGGCGACCTTGATGGTGCCGCCGGCAGCGCTGTAGGGCTTGATGCCAAAATCGGTCTGCTTGGCCGAGAAGGTCCCGGTCGCTGTGAGCGTATCACCGCGCTGCGCGATGGTGACGTCGACCGCGACAGGGCGTGTCCGTTCCGCGATCGTCAAGTCGCCAACGACTTGGACTCCGTCGTCGATCGCCGAAACGATCCGTGAACCGAACGCGATCGTCGGATACCGGTCCGGTGGCAACACCGATTCGCGCATCGCCCGTTCGACCTTGGGCGCGTCTTTTTCGTCAGCCCCTTCGGGCACCACGATCAGTCCGGCGGTCTGAAGAACCACCTCGATGCTCGACCCAAAAGCGTTGTCGGGATCGTAGACGATCGTCCCGTCGAACTCCGTCGCCCGTATCCGATGCTTGTGCCCGAACGCGCCAAAGAGCCCGGCCTTGCCGGTAATCACGTCGAAGCGGCTCTCGGGCGCGATCCGGTACGCGCCGGGCGACGTCACCGATTCCAGGGTGGAATGTCGGGTTGTGGTTGGTTCGAGGTTTCCTGAGATCGCGAGCGGTGTCGCCAACAACAGCAGTGCGGCACGCATCAAGCGACGACCCTAGGCGACCGCGGCGCCTTTCAGCTCCTTGACCATCGCGTCGACGATCTCGCGCGCGTCGCCAAACACCATCATCGTGTTCTCGCGGTAGAAGAGCGGGTTGTCGATACCCGAGAAGCCTGGGTTCAAGCTTCGCTTGACGACCATCACCGTGCGCGACTTGTACGCATCCAGGATCGGCATCCCGTAGATCGGAGAGCTGGGCAGATCGAGCGCGTCGGTGTTGACGATATCGTTCGCGCCAAGGACGAGCGTCACGTCGGTCTCTGGGAAGTCGCTGTTGATGGAGTCCATTTCGAGGACTTGGTCGTAGGGGATGTTGGCCTCCGCCAGCAGCACGTTCATGTGGCCCGGCATGCGACCCGCCACCGGATGGATCGCAAACCGCACCCGCACGCCCTCCGCTTCGAGGCGCTCGGTCAGCTCGCGCACCGGATGCTGGGCCTGAGCGACCGCCAGCCCGTAGCCCGGGATAATGATGATCTCGCGAGAGCCGCGCATGAGCTCGGCAGCGACCTCGACGTCACCGATGTTGACACCCCTCGCGGCAGCCTGCGCTTGGATATTGGCCGCATCGCCGGCCTCCAAGTCACCCTCGCCAAACCCGCCCATCAGGACCGACGAGATCGATCGGTTCATGCCGCGCCCCATGATGATCGACAGGATGAAACCGCTGGCTCCGACCAGCGAGCCGGTGATGATCAACAGATCGTTGCCGATGATGAAACCTGTCGCCACCGACGCCCATCCCGAGTAGCTGTTGAGGATCGAGATCACGACCGGCATATCGGCTCCACCGATGGCGATGATCCACAAGATGCCAAACAGCCCGGCCACGACGACTGTCAGGTAAAGCGGCATCGCTTCGTGGGTCACGACGAACCACGCTCCGAGGGCGAGCGCGGCGATCCCCATCAGCATATTGAGCGCGTGACGACCCGGCCAAGTGATCGGCGCACCCGACACCCGACCGTTGAGCTTCAAGAAGGCGATCACCGAGCCGGTCCACGTGACCATACCGATGACCACACCGAGGAAGATCTCGATCGAGCCGATCGTACCTGTGTGCCCACCCTTGTGGAAGGCGCCCAAGCTGACCAGCGCGGCCGCCAACCCGACAAACGAGTTGAACAGCCCGACCGTCTCGGGCATCGCCGTCATCGGGACTTTCTTGGCGACGATTCCGCCGACGATGCCACCGATCGCGGCGAAAAGCGCGATCCTCCCGTACGCTTGAACTTCTGGCTGGACAAGCGTAATCCCGACCGCGATAAACATGCCTATGATGCCGAGCAGATTCCCTTTGCGCGCGGTTGCCGGTGACGACAACCCCTTGAGGGCCAAGATGAAGAGGATCGAGGCCACCAAATAGGCAACGGTCGTAATGGCTGGGAGCGACGTCATCGCTTGCGGAACATCCCCAGCATGCGCTGGGTGACCCAAAACCCGCCGACGACGTTGATCGCTGCGAAGGCGATCGCGACCATTCCCAGTTTGCCCGGGAGATCGAGCAGCGCTTCACCACCAGCGATCATCGCGCCTACGAGGATTATGCCCGAGATCGCGTTCGAAACCGACATCAAGGGCGTGTGTAGCGCGGGCGTGACCTTCCAAATCACTTGCCAACCGACAAAACAGGCCAAGACGAACACCGTCAGGTGGCTTAGAAACTCCTCCATTACGCCTCCGCTCCGGCCGCGCTCTCGACCGGGGTTTCGGGTTCAGCCGCGCCGGTCGGCGACGAGCGTCGATCCGTGCCAGCATGAACGACGGCCACCGCGCCAACGATCTCGTCGGTGAGGTCGATCGTTAGACCTTCTTCGTCCCAAGCTTGGAGCAAGAGATTCATCATCGTCCGCGCGTAGAGCGCGCTCGATTGGTCCGCCATCCTCGAAGGCAGGTCGGTGTAGCCCAGGATCTTCACGCCATGCGCCTCGACCGCTTCATCGGCGCGGGTCAAAGCGCAGTTGCCGCCGCGTTCGGCTGCCAGATCGACGATGACCGACCCGGGTCGCATCGATTGAATCATCTCCTCGGTGATGAGCACCGGGGCATCTTGTCCGGGGATAACGGCAGTGGTAATGATGACATCGACGTCGGCCACGTGACTCGCCAGCAATTCGCGTTCGCGCTCGAGAAACGCATCCGACTGCGTACCCGCATATCCACCCGCGGTCTCCTCGATCGCTTCGAGATCGAGCTCGATGAACTTCGCACCCAGCGATTCCACCTGCTCGCGTACCGGCGGTCGGGGATCGAACGCGCGTACCACCGCACCTAACCGATGCGCAGTAGCGATCGCCGACAACCCCGCCACGCCAGCGCCGATAACGAGAACGTGCGCCGGCGTCACCGTGCCGGCCGCCGTCATCAGAAGTGGGAAGTAGCGGCCAAAATCGTTGGCCGCTTCGAGCACCGCTTTGTAACCGGCGATGTTGGCCATCGCCGATAGCGCGTCCATTTTTTGCGCTCGCGCGATTCGTGGGATCGCCTCCATGGCGAGCGCCGTGACCTTCTGATTGACCAGCGCCTGCACGATCTCTGGAGTTGCTTCAGCAGTGAGCAATGAAACCACGATCGCGCCCGACCGCATCCGCCCGATCTCCTCGAGCGTCGGCGGGCGGACCTTCAGCACGACATCCGCATCCCACGCCGTGTTGTCGTTGACGACCGTAGCACCCGCATCGACGTACGCCTCATCGGGTACCGCTGCAGCCAGACCCGCGCCCGACTCGATGACAAACTGGGCGCCGCGTTCGGACAGCTTGCGAATCGTCTCGGGCACTGCGGCTACACGGCGCTCGCCAGCCTGCGTCTCTTTAGGAACTCCGAACTTCATGTGCCTCCTGGAAGAAAACCCGACACCAAGATACCGACCTCGCTGCGCGGTGACACCCTGTTTTCGACATCTCGTGACGAGTATCGTTGGGGGATGAATCGAGGACGAATCGAAGCCATCCATATCGTGGCCGCTGCGGGGGAATCCCCGACGGCCGTCGATAGCGTGAAGGCGGTCGCCGGCCAGGGTCTCGAAGCGGATCGCTACGCAACGGGGGATGGCATCAAGCCCGGAAAAGCAGGCGGCAAGCGCGCCGCCACGTTGATCGAGGCCGAGGCGCTCGAAGCGCTCGCGCGTCACTACGACGTCCAGATCGGGCCCGGGGAGTCGCGCCGCAACATCACCACACGCGGGGTCGCGCTGAACCACCTGGTCGGGCAGACCTTTCGCGTGGGTGAGGCCGTGTTGCGCGGCGTCGAGCTCTGCGAGCCCTGCAACTATCTGGAGAGCCTAACCCGACCCGGTGTTCGCGCAGGTCTCGTCCACCGCGGTGGTCTGCGCGCTGAGATCCTGGAGAGCGGCACTATAAAGGTCGGCGACGCGATCAGTGAATAACTGGGACTGGACTACGATTCGAGATTCGCGATTGGTGCAGGTCCTGGTCGTGTATTTGGCTGGTGGCTGGGCGGTACTCGAGGCGGTCGGGTTGCTGGTCGATGCCTTCGACGGGCCAAAATGGGTGGTCCGGGGCGCGTTCGTGGTTCTCGTCATCGGGCTCATCGTCACCCTGCTCGCCGTTTGGGCGCATTCACAGCGCGCTGTTCAAGAGGATCAAACCCGTCGAAGGAATCGAGCGCTGCTAGCCGGCGTCCTGACGATCTCGCTGCTGTTGATCGCGGCCGGACTATTTTTCATCGTGCGCGACCGGGGTCGCAGTCTTGGTCCACCCTTAGCGGTCGCCGAAAGCGCTGGACCCGGCATCGCGATTCTACCCTTTCACGTCAACGACCCTGAACTGAATCGCTGGCGCGAGGGGATGGTCGACCTGCTGTCGACAAACCTCGACGGCGCCGGCGGGCTACGGGCGATCGACAGCCGGACGGTGTTGGCGCGGTGGCGTCAGCTGGTAGCGGCCGACGAAACGGCCGATCTGCCGACCACCCTGCAGATCGCTCAGTCGAGCGGTGCTCGGTACGCTCTGGTCGGCAGTGTCGTCTCGAGTGGCGACAACATGCGCGTAGTGGCCGATGTGTACGATCTCGAGAGCGGGACGAACCTGGGTCAGGAGCGGGTTGAGGGCGTGCCGGACTCGATATTCGGACTCGTCGACCAGCTGTCGATCCAAGCGCTGGGCTTGGTCCTCGAAGAAGGCGATGACGAACTCCCAAATGTCGACCTAGCGGGCATCACGACGCAATCGGTGACAGCACTCAAGTCGTACCTCGAGGGCGAGACGCTGCTGCGGTCGTCGAGCTTCCGCGAGGCGATTCCGGCGTACGAGGAAGCGATCGAAGCCGACTCAACGTTCGCGCTGGCGTACTATCGGCTGAGCAATGCTCTCGGCTGGCTGGAAACGCTGGAGAGCGGGAGAGCACAGGAAACGCTAGACGAAGCGACCCGGTACGCCGACCGTCTGCCGGAACGCGACCGCAATCTGCTCGAGGTCAGCCAGGCGTACTACGACGACGATCGGTACGACTCAAGCGAGCTCGCGTTGGCCGCCACGCAGCGGTATCCGGACGACCCCGAGGCGTGGTTTCTCCTCGGCGAGGTTTACTTCCACAGACCGGCCCAGACGATCGCCACGCGCGAGGACCAAGACGGTGCGTTCACCCGCGCGACCGAGCTCGATCCATTCTATACACCGGCCTATATCCACCCCCTCGATAACGCGTTCAAGTACGCCGACAGCACGGCAGCGACACAACTAATCGAGCAGTACGAACAGTACGCCGCCGGCACTGAGTACGACGTCGCCTACGAGACCGCGTATAAGCTCCTGTTTGGCGACTCACTCAGCCGGGCCGAACCGTCCATCCTGGACACGCTTTCCACCTTCGTTCTGGCCCGAATAGGCAACCTGCTCCAGCACCCGCGGGGCGCCCGGCTGCGCACTGAGGCGATGCTACGACTCGTCGATCGACCGGAGTCGCAGGACCTGTATGCGAACTTCCTGCCGCTCATCATGATCAATGAGGGACGGCTCGGAGATGGGCTCCGCGCCCTGGCGGAGAGACCCGCCAACGATGAGTACTTCAACTTCCTGTTGGCTCTCTATTACGGCGGTATGAGAGAAGATCTCGCCGCACTGACGGCGGCCTCCGAGCTCGGACCGGCGGACAGCCTCCCGAGCACCAAGTGGGCGGTCGCCGCGTTGATGGCGATTGAAGAAGGGCGCGAGCAAGAGGCCGACTCCATACGAGTGTTGGCCGAGGAATTTGTTGATCGTTTCTACGCTGAGGGCGATTCGGCCCAGGCGCACGGGATCGAGATCGGCATTAAGACCCTCGACGGCCGCCGCGCCATGCTGGCCGGCCGCGACGACGAGGCGTTCCGATTGTTGGATGAAGTGTTCCGCGAAGGTCCACCGGCGTTTGTTTTCGGGTGGATCATGGAGCTGCTCGACCGCATGGGGCGGCCGGAAGAGGCGATCCGTTACGGGTTGGTTTTCGGACCGAACCCCTGGATGGGGATCCCGTTGGGAAAGCTGTACGAGAAGACCGGCGATCGAGACGGAGCGCTAGAGGCTTATGGCTGGGTCACCCTAGCGTGGGAAGACGCCGACCCGCTGCTCCAACCCATAATCGCCGAAGCCCGCCAGGCGATCGCTCGACTGCAAGGACTCCAGCGCGGCTGATCCTGTCGTTAGCGAAACCCTTCATCGATCGGGTCGTAGGATTGGAAGGGTGCCGCCATGGAACGTAGGAAGCGAACACGACGCAAGCTCCTAGCTTATTTGGCATTCGTGTTTGGCCTTACGTGGTTCTTCGCTGGACTGCTCATCCTTTCTGGCGAGACAGCGCGAGCGAACCCCGGTCACGTACTCGGCATCATGTGGTCGCCGGGGATCGCGGCGATTCTCACCTGTCTTCTCTTCCAGAGAAACCTGCGCGGCCTGGGCTGGAAGCTCGGGAAGCCGAGGTATCTGCTGCTCAGCTACGCGCTGCCGTTGTTTGTCGGCTTCGTGACGTACTCTGTTATCTGGATCTCCGGTGTCGGGAAGTTCGAGGTCATCACGCCGTTTGGCAGCAACACGAGTCGCATGATAGGGCTCCACAACCCTCCGCTCGAAGTTGCGTTCCCGGTGATGCTGACGGTCGGGCTACTTCTGCGGATGGTGTTCGCACTTGGCGAAGAGATCGGTTGGAGAGGGTTTCTCGTGCCCCATCTCGCCGAGATCATGTCCCCTCGAAGCGCCGCCCTGCTCAGCGGCGCGATCTGGGCCGCCTACCACCTGCCCGGCCTGCTTTTTCTCGACTACTACAGCGGTGGCCGCTTGAAGTCGGTCGTCTTTTTCTCGATCATGGCGATCGGCGCGTCGGTGATCATGGCGTGGCTTCGAATGGCGTCCGGCAGCTTATGGACGGGGGCGACGTTTCACGCCAGCCACAACCTCGCGATACAGGGAATCTTCGATCATTTCACAGTGGATACGGGGAATACGACGTTCTTCGCTGGCGAGTTTGGAATCGGTCTCGCGCTCGCTTACTCAGCCGCGGCCATCTGGTTCTGGAAGCAGATGGGCGATCTCCAGACCTCCGTACGGCCTACTCCATCTCGAGCAACACCTTCAGCACGCCCGGCCTAGCGGCGTGCTCGAACGCGTCGATCCCGTCTTCGAGCGCGTACCGGGCATGAATGAGCGGTGTGACGTCGATCGTCCCATTCGCCAATAACTCGAGCGCGGGCGCGAACGGGCCACAACGCGAGCCCACCAACGTGATCTCGTCGACGACCAGCGCCGAGGCATCAAATGTCAGGTCGCCGGCGTAGGTGCTCTTGAGGACCAGCGTACCGCGCGGCCGGAGCGCCCGCCGCGCGGTCTCAAAACCATCGGCGTTGCCCGTGCACTCGACGGCGATGTCGAACAGACCGGGCTCGACCGAGTCCGGGTCGCCGATCGCGATCCCGTGTGCCTTTAGCAAGTCGAGCTTCTCGGCGTGCCGACCGAGGACGGTCAAATCACACCCCGTCAGCGCCAACGTCCGCGCGATTAGCTGACCAAGCTTGCCGTCACCGACGACGAGCACGCGATCGGTCGCGGAGACATCGATCTGTTGCTGGATCTCGAGCGCTGCCGCCAGCGGCTCGGTGAACGTGGCCTGATCATCAGACACCTTCTCCGGAACCGCGTGCAGATTCTCGATCGGCAGCGTCAGGTACTCGGCAAACGCGCCATTGCGGCCGACGATTCCGAGTACCGTCCGATTCTCACAGTGGCTTCTGCGGTCTCCGCGACACGCCGGACACTCACCGCAGACAGCGTTGATCTCGCCGACGACGCGCCGGCCCATCAACTCGTCCGGCCCAGTTTCGACCACCCCAACAAACTCGTGCCCGAGCACGCCGGCGTACGGATAGTAGCCGCGGACGAGCTCTAAGTCGGTGTTGCAGATCCCCGCGCGTTGGACTCTAACGAGCGCTTCGCCGGTCACCGGCTCGGGGACAGGTACGTCGCGCACCGATAGGGCGCCCTCCTCGAGCCAGATCGCCTTCACGGCTCGCGCCCCGCGCCTGTCTGTACCAACTCAGCAGCTAGCGTCTCCAATCTGGCGATCGACGCATCGATATCTTCGATCGTCGTGCGTGGATTGATCGGACAGAAGCGAAGCACGATCCGACCGTCGAGGGTCGTCGAGCTGACCATCGTGAAACCGTCATCGATGCTGGCTTTGACGAGGGCGCCGCTGATCCGGTCGATCTCTGAATCGGGCAACCCCGCTGGCGCGTACCGAAACGCCACTACGCCCAATTGTGCCGGCGTCACGACCTCCCAAACCGAAGACTCCCGAAGCACCGCCTCGGCATGCTCCGCGAAGTCGAGACCTTTGTCGACCGCCTCCCGAAACGCGGCCAGACCGTATACTTGGATCGACAACCACAGCTTGAGCGCCCGAAAGCTGCGCGTCAGCTGGACCCCGTAATCGGCGAAGTTGATCTCCTCCTTCTCGCCCTCGACATCCCGCAGATAGTCGGCACGAACAGTGAATGTCCGTGCTAGAGCGCGTGGCTCCTGCACCAGCACACAACCGATCTCGTACGGCTGAAACAGCCACTTATGCGGGTCGAGCGCGAGCGAGTCAGCGCGTCCCAGACCGGCCAGCAACGCGCGCCCGCGATCGGTGAGAACGGCAGCACCTCCGTAAGCGGCGTCGACGTGCAACCACAGATGCTGGTCAGCGCAAAAGTCGGCCAACCGCCCAAGCGGGTCGACCGCACCGGTGTTGGTCGTGCCGCCGTTCGCGATAACGCAAAACGGTTTCCGGCCGGCCGCGCGATCGGCAGCGATCGCTTCACCGAGTGTCGCCAAATCCAAGCGATAATCTCCGTCCGACGGCAGCCGCCGGAACTGATCGGGTGAAAAGCCGAGGACCTTGAGCGCCCGATCGATCGCGGTATGGGTTTGATCAGAGCCGTAGGCGACGGCGCCGCGCAGATCGTCGTCGAGCCGTTCGTGCCGTGCCACCGCCAGCGCGGTCAAGCTCGCCATCGAGCCGCCGCTCACGAACAACCCTCCGGCCGACGATCCCATGCCACACAGCTCCCGTAACCAGTCGATCGTAACCAACTCGAGTGTCGCCGGACCCGATGATTCGATCCACGTGCCGGAGAAGACGTTGTGGCCAGCAGCGAGGGCATCGCCGAGTACGCCCACGAAGTTGCTCGGGCTCGGAACGAACGCGAAGAACCGCGGATGGTGAACCCGACCCATGTGGAAGAGGACGTCGCGATCGAGCCGCTCGAGCACGGCCTCGGGATCGCGACCCTCTTCCGGGGGCGGCTCTCGCAGCAAATTCTCGAGCGTCGCTCGATCGGTCGTGCGACCGGCGTGTTGATCTCTCAGCGTGGTGGTGTGTTCGACCAGCAGATCGACAACCCGATACCCGAGCGAGCGCATCGCCTCGGGCGAGAGCTCGAGCGAGCCGTCCCCCAAGACTCGAGCTAGCGGGTTTCGGGGACGTACGGCATGACCGCTAGTGGTCGGCGCGGGCCTTCTCGCAACACGGCTCCCACGCCGGTCAGCGCGCCGCCTAGCTCGTCCCGCGCCCATTGCGCCGCCATCGGCTCCAGGCTCGACACCGCGCGGCCACGACTGACGTCGCGTAACAAGAGGAGTTGCCGCACCCGATCGAGGAAACGTTGCTTGGCCGGGTAGATGTGGAGTCTCACTGTCGCATCGGGCTCGATTCCAGCCGCCTCCTTGGCCGCCACGAGCGCCGTCTCGAGACCACCGACGCGGTCGACGAGGCCTCGCTCCTCGGCTTGGGTACCGGTCCACACTCGACCCTGGGCCACGGCATCGACCTCCGGCACCGACAGCTCTCGACCGTTGGCGACCAGTTGCACAAAGCTGCGATAGACGTCTTCGATCAACGAGCGAAATGTCTGCCGCTCGGCTTCGGTCAAGCTTCGCGTCGAGGTCGGAAACTCGGCGCCGGGGTTGGTGCGCACCGTCTCCCACCCGATGCCGAGCTTTTCCCACGTTTGCTCGGCGTTGAACAACACTCCGAAGACGCCGATCGATCCGGTGATCGTCGATGGCTCGGCGACGATTTCGTCCGCGCCGGCCGAGATCAGATAGCCACCCGAGCCCGCCACGTCGCTCATCGACACGATGATCGGGACCCGCTCGTTCAGATCCTCGATCGCGGCCCAGATCTCCTCCGATGCCAGCGCGTCACCGCCGGGGCTATCGACCCGTATCACGACCGCATCGAGGTCGTTGTCGCGGGACACATCGCGCAGCATTTCGATCGTCGACTCAGCGCCCATCGTGCGGCCAAACACCGGGTCGAACTCACTCTCACCACCGGTGATCGCGCCGACCGCGTACACAAGCCCGATCGTCCCGGCGACGCGCCCCCGCGGACCCGGCAGCGTCACCATGTACTCGTCGAGACCGACGAAGTGCTTCTCGACCCGTGTGTTCCCGTCCACCGAATTAACGCCCGTTGCGCGAGCCAGTGCCATCTTCCGCACGTCGGCCTCGTATCGCTCCCCATCGATCAACCCGAGTGCGCTCAAGTCGCGCGCCAGGTACACGCCTCCGTCCATCGCGTCGACGAAGCGCTGACGGTCAACCCCACGTGTCTCTACGACGGTGTCGACGAAACGGTCGTAACGCTCGGCGAGAATCGACTCCGCGACCTCACGGTGTTCATCGCTCATCGACTCGCGGCGGAACATGTCAGCCGCGGTCTTGTACGCACCGATCGCCTCGACCTGGGGATCGAGTCCGAGCTTTCCGAGCATCGGTCGAATAAACGGGGCTTGGAACCGGAACCCGTTGAGCGCCATTCCGGCGTCGGGAAGCAAGTAGATCGAATCCGCAGCCAACGCCACGTAGTACCCGAGCTCATCGGTGGCGGTCGTGAACGCGTACACGAACTTGCCCGACTCGCGAAAGCGAGCCAGACGAGATCGGATCTCCTCGGCCTTGGCCCAACCGTATCCGGGTGCACCGACGCGCAAAAAGACACCCGCGATGCGTTCGTCGGCGGCGGCCCGGTCGAGCGCCAGAACCAGATCGATCAGCTCGACCTTGGCACCCTCGAACTCGGCCCGGAAGAGGTCCGGCGGCGCGCGCTCGACGACCAACCCGTCGAGCTCGATCGCCAGGATCCCGGGGCGCTTGAAGTCGGCGTCGACTTGGGTCGTCATGAGCGGCCGCAGGAAGAGAATCCCGACGACGACCACGATCGATATCGCCGCGAGGATCGACAGCGCGATGACGATAACGCGTCTCATGGCGATCTAGAGTCGGCCCCCGCGGGCCAATCGTCAAGGCGGGCTCTCCCGCGGGCGCTAGATTCGACGTGTGATCGACTGGTTCGCCGACCTCGACCCCATTCGACAGGCTCTGCTGGCTGGCGGGGTGACGTGGCTCGTTACCGCGCTCGGCGCAGCGCTCGTTTTCCTGACCACGACGATGCCGCAACGCTTGCTCGACGCGATGCTTGGCTTTGCCGCGGGGGTCATGATCGCGGCCAGCTTCTGGTCGCTGCTCATGCCGTCGATCGAGATGGCGACCGCCGGCGGTGGACCCGGTTGGGGGCCCGCTTTGATCGGGTTCCTGGCCGGCGGGGCGTTCCTGCGCGTCGCGGACCAGTATCTGCCCCATCTCCATCCCGGCATGCGGCCCGACCAAGCCGAGGGCGCACCCACCGCCTGGCATCGGGCGACGCTTCTGGTAATGGCGATCACGTTGCACAACATCCCCGAAGGGCTGGCTGTCGGCGTCGCGTTTGGTGCCGCGGCCTCGGGTCTCGAGTTCGCCGGCGCCGCCACACTCGGGGCTGCGGTCGCGTTGGCGATCGGCATCGCGATACAGAACTTCCCTGAGGGGATCGCCGTATCGATGCCCCTGCGCCGCGAGGGGGTATCGGCACCAAAATCTTTCTGGTACGGACAGCTATCGGCGATCGTCGAGCCCGCAGCGGCCGTTCTCGGTGCGGCTGCGGTGTTGTTTATCGGTGCACTTTTGCCATACGCCCTCGCTTTCGCAGCCGGCGCGATGATCTACGTCGTGGTAGAGGAGTTGATCCCGGAATCACAGTTGAGCGGCCACCCGGATATCGCGACGACGGCGACGATGATCGGCTTTTCTGTCATGATGGTCTTGGATGTGGCGCTAGGATGAACGTTTCGAGAAACAAACCGACTCACCACGTCACACTCGCGATCGCCGCGGTGTGCGCCATGACTTGCTTCGCGCTCGCACCCGCCAGCGCGCAGGAAGCGACACCGACCTACGACATTCTGATCCTAGGCGGACACGTGATCGACGGCACTGGCGCGTCCCGATACCGAGCCGACGTCGCGATCCTAGACGACCGCATCGCGGCGATCGGCGATCTGGATGGCAGCGCCGCGCGTGACACGATCGACGCCACCCGGCTCATCGTCGCCCCGGGTTTCATCGACATGCTCGGTCACAGCGAGTTTCGACTGCTGGCCGACGGCCGCGCGATCTCCAAGATCTATCAGGGCGTCACCAGCGAGATCACCGGCGAAGTGACGAGCGTGGTGCCGGCCAGCGAGCGGCCGCGTGCCCAACGCGAGCGCGAGTACGCGCCGTGGGGGATCACCTACACGTGGGACGATCTCGATGGCTACTTCGCAGAGCTCGAGCGCCGCGGAACGGCGATCAACGTCGGGACGTGGGTCGGGTTGTCATCGCTGCGGCTGCACGGTGTCGGTCCCGAGGAACGGGCCGCCGAGCCAGCCGAAATGAAAGCCATGAAGGACGCGCTGGCGGCCGCGATGGAGCAAGGTGCATTTGGTCTTTCGAGCGGGCTTTCGTACGCGCCAGGCAGATTCGCATCGACCGATGAGATCACCGAGCTGAGTCGCGTCGCAGCTGAGTATGGGGGCTTTTACGCCACCCACATGCGAAGCGAGGGTGCCCAGCTGCTGGGGGCGATCGATGAAGCGATCACGATCGGCGAGCAGAGCGGTGCGCCCGTCTTGATTCACCACTTGAAAGCCAGCGGGCGCGCGAACTGGGGCAAGATGGCAACCGCCGTGGCAAAGATTCAAGCCGCCCGCGATCGCGGCGTCGATGTGATGGCAAACGTCTATCCGTACACCGCATCCAGCACCGGGCTCGCCAACATTCTGCCGGACTGGGCCGAGGCGGGTACCGCAACGGAAACGCTCGAACGGTTGAGAAACCCCGCATTCCGGGACAGCGTGGAAACGTTTCTGAGCGGTACGACTCCAAGCGGCGAACCCGAGCTCGCGACCAGCGCCGGGGGTCCGGGAGGCGTGCTGATCTCGGACATCGCCAACGAGTCGCTGGCCCACTACGAAGGGATGCGGCTCGATGCGGTTGCCGAACAACGCGCTCAATCCCCGGTCGAAGCGTTAATGGATCTTTTGCTCGAAGACGAGCTTCGAACCGGGGCGATCTACTTCACGATGGACGAGGCAGATCTCATCGAGGCGCTCCGGCAGCCATGGACGATGATCGGCGGCGACGCCGGCGTTCGCGCGCTCGACGGCCCGCTATCGGACGACACACCGCACCCGCGCGCGTTCGGCTCGTTCCCGCGGGTGCTGTGCCGCTACTCGCGGGAGCAAGGGTTGCTGTCGCTCGAGCAGGCGGTGCAGAAGATGACCGGCTTGGCGGCCGCGCGCGCCGGGCTCGATGATCGCGGCACGCTGGCGCGTGACCACTTTGCGGACATCGCGATATTCGATGGTGATACCGTGTGCGATCGAGCCACGTTCGAGAACCCGAAACAGCTGGCGGTCGGCGTCCATCACGTAATCGTGAACGGCACTCCGGTGTTGCGGAACGGCGAACCGACTGGCGCCCGGCCTGGGCGCGGATTGCGCAGAAGCACGACGAGCAGACCATAACCGTGACGAGCGATCTCTCGTGAGGGACCTCGACCGGTCAGTACTGCCTGAACGGGATCACCCGCGCCCAGGTCATCGACATCTGCCGCAAAAACGAGATCCCCATCTACGAGAAGGACTTCACCCTGCTCGAGGTCTACGATGCGGACGAGTCTTTCGTCACTGGCACGTTCGGCGGGTTGACGCCGGTTCGCTCGGTGGATGGCCGCACAATCGGGCCCGGAGCGCTCGGTGAGATGACGCGATGGCTGATAGACCTTTACGAAGCGCGAGTCGAGAGCGAACACTAACCGTACGAGCGATGGTGGAGTGACGAGTAACAACGCCAAAGAGACCGAGATCGAGTACGCGATCGAACCCGATCTCTCCGTCGACGAGTTCATCGGTGTGCTCGAAAGTTCGACGCTGGCCGAGAGGCGGCCCGTCGGTGACCGGGCGTGCATCGCCGGCATGCTCGAGCACGCCGATCTGATCGTGACAGCGCGGGCTGGTGACGCTCTCGTCGGCGTCGCCCGGTCGGTGACCGATTTCAACTACTGCTGCTACCTATCGGATTTGGCAGTAGACGAGCGCTACCAGAAGCGCGGCATCGGGAAGCGACTGATCGACGAGACCCAAGACCGGCTCGGTTCGAAGTGCAACCTGATCCTGCTCTCGGCGCCGGCGGCGATCGAGTACTACCCGAGAATCGGCTTCGAGAAACACCCGCAGGCCTGGATCTTGGAGCCCGGAAAACACACTGGGTGAATCCACTCGGCGGCTAGAGCAGCCACCAGACGCCGACGAGGAGGGCCACGGTCGAGGTCGCGGCGAGGAACCGGCCATGGTACTTGAGCCCGCCCTCGACGAGCCGAGCCGAAACACGGCCCGCTAAAGATGACACCGTCGTCATGACGCCGATCGTCGCGACCGCGTACGCGCCGATGTAGGCGCCGCGCGCCGCTATAGTCGGCAGCGCGACGGCGGGGAGCACGGCCACCAGGTGCGCTCCGCCGGCGATCCCGTGAAGCGTGCCGACCGCGAGCGGTGCGTGCGTGTGGGTGTGGGCGTGGCTCTCGGCGTGGTCGTGGTCGGTGGTCCGACCGGAGACATGGACGTGGAAGTGCCGGTGCTCATCGTCGGAGTGGGCGTGCGGGTGCGCGTGGATCCGGATGCGGACCGACCGGTGGAGACCCCACAGCCCGATCGCGATCAACGTCAGCCCTACCACCTGCTCGGCAAACTCGGACAACGCCTCGAGCGGCAAGAGGTCACGGATGACGATCGCGGCTACCGCGACGATCGTGATCCCGAACGAGTGGCCCACTCCCCAGAGCACACCGGGGACCCAAGAGCGCTCGCGATCTTCGACAGCGAACGGGAGGATCGCCGCCAGGTGGTCGGGGCCCGCAAGAACGTGCACGCTTCCCGCGACAAAACCCGCAAGCGCGGCCAACACTGCCTGGTCCCTCAGCAGATGCGCGGGAGTTGGTCGCCGGGCAGCATGTCGACGACTCGGGTGCCACCGACGCCGGTGCGCAGGACGACCATACCGGGATGCTCAGCGACGACGTTTCCGATCCGGACCGCGTTCTCGCCCAGTGGGTGTGACTTGAGCGTCGTGAGCGCACGATCGCCATCCTCTTCCGCAACGATCGCGACCATGATCCCCTCGTTGGCGACGTAGAGCGGGTCGAGCCCCAACATCTCGCACGCGGCCGCGACCGGCTCGGGCACCGGGATCGCGTGATCCTCGAGCTCGATGCCGACACCCGCGGCCGACGAGATCTCGTTGAGCGCGCTCGCGACCCCGCCTCGCGTCGGATCGCGCATCACGTGGACCGCACTGCCAACCGTCTCGCGGAGCGCGCGGACGAGCGGGGTCAGCGCCGCGCTGTCGCTCTCGATCTCGACCTCGAACTCGAGTCCCTCCCGAACCGCCATCACGGCGATTCCGTGGCGACCGATCGGTCCGCTCACGATCACGTGATCGCCCGGTTTTGCGTGCTCCGGTGACGGCCGGAAGGTGTCCTCCAGCCGGCCGACACCGGTCGTGTTGATAAACATCCGGTCGGCCTTGCCTCGCTCGACGACCTTCGTGTCGCCGGTGACGAGCGTTACACCGGCCGCGCTGGCCGCGGTGTCCATCGATGCGACGACGCGGTCCAGCACGTCGAACGAGAGCCCCTCCTCGAGAATAAACCCGACCGACAGGTACTGGGGCTCGGCACCCATCATCGCGACGTCGTTGATCGTGCCGTGGATGGCGAGTGAACCGATATCACCGCCAGGAAATTCGAGCGGGCTGACGACAAACGTATCGGTTGAGATCGCGACGTCGCCGTCGTTCAACTCGACCACGGCGGCGTCACCCAGTCGTGCCAGCTCGTCGTTCGTAAAGCGCGACAGAAAGCGGTCGCGAAGGAGCGCCGCACTCATCTTGCCGCCCGACCCATGACCCAGCTGGACCCGGTCGTCAGTGGGCGCCGGCGTCGGGCAGACTATTCCCTCGGTCATCGCAGGAGCGTCGGGTTGGCTGTCGCTTGCCATCGTCAAGCTTCTCGATCGGCGGTGGCTGGATCGTAGCGGCCGTAGTTGTAGTACGCCGCGCACGCTCCTTCGGAGGAGACCATCGGCGCGCCGAGCGGGTTCTCGGGCGTGCACCGAACGCCGAACTCGGGGCAGTCATGTGGCTTCAGACGCCCGCGCAAAACGTCGCCCGCCCGGCACTCCGGCGGCTCGATCGCGGTGATTCCGCCGAGACCGAACTTGAGCTCGGCATCAAAATCGGCGAACTCCGGTTTGAGCCCCAGCCCGCTCATCGGGATCATACCGATCCCGCGCCACTGCCGATCGACGAGCTGGAACACGCGACCGATCACGTCCTGCGCGGGACGGTTGCCCTCGTGCCTGACCGATCGGACGTACTGGTTTTCGACTTCGTGCCGCCCCTCCTCGAGCTGTCGCACCGCCATCAAGATCCCCTCCAGGATATCGACCGGCTCGAAACCGGTGACGACGATCGGCACCGCGTACTTGGCAGCCAGCGGCTCGTACTCTTCCCAACCCATGACGGTGCACACGTGGCCTGCCGCCAGAAACGCTTGAACGCGGTTGTCGGGCGACTCGAGCAGCGCCACGATCGCCGGCGGCACCGTCACGTGCGAGACGAGGACAGAGAAGTTCTCGACGCCAAGCTCCTTCGCGCGCCACACCGCCATCGCGTTGGCGGGGGCGGTGGTTTCGAATCCAACCGCGAAAAAGACGACCTCTTTATTAGGGGTCCGCCGTGCCAGCTCGAGCGCGTCGAGGGGCGAATAGACGACTTTGACCGTACCGCCCCGCGCGCGGACCTGGAGCAAGTCGCACTCGCTCCCCGGCACGCGCAGCATGTCTCCGAACGAGGCGAATATGACATCCGGACGGCTGGCGAGGTGGAGAGCGCGGTCGATCTGCTCGAGCGGTGTCACGCAAACCGGGCAGCCAGGACCGTGGATCATCTCGACCGAGCTCGACAGAACTTCGTCCAACCCTTGACGCACGATCGTGTGCGTCTGGCCGCCGCACACCTCCATCAGCGTCCAGCGGCGAGTGGCGGTCTGGGCGATCTCATCGACCAATGCGCGTGCGACTTTCGGGTCGCGGTACTCGCTCAGATATCTCACGGCACCTCTCCCGAGCCCCACTGTAGCTCTTCGAGCTCGCTCATCTGTTGCAGGATCTCGAACGCTTTCTTCGCCTCCTCCTCGTCGACCTTCGAGATCGCGAACCCGACATGGATGACGGCGTAGTCGCCGATATCGACCTGGTCGGCGATGTACTCGAGACACACTTCGCGTCGCACGCCGCCAAAATCGACAACCCCCATCGTGATGCCGGACGCATTATCGATCTCGACGATCTTTCCAGGAATCCCGAGGCACATCGCTACGCTCCTCGCTCACGCCGTAAGAGTTCCGCCGCGACCGCCGCCTGCCCGTAGCTTATCGCCCCATCGTTAGGGCTCAGCTGGCAGGGCACCAACACCCGCCGCCCGACCGACTCGAGCCGCTCCCGCACCGACGAAAGCAACCGATCGTTCTGGAAGCACCCGCCGCTGAGCGCTACCGCATCGCATCCGTGACTCTCGCACACGTGGGATGCGAGGTCCGCGCTGGCCGCAGCCACGCTCTCGTGGAAGCGCGCCGCCAGCGTTCGGACATCGTCCCCGGCCGCCCTGCGCTCTCCCAGCGCGACCAGGAGCGGCAGCGGATCGAGCTCCAACAAACCGCCTTCGGTGTCGCGGGCTGGAAACACCAACGGCTCGACGCGCTCGCTACCCGCCAGCGCCTCGAGCTCCATCGCCGCCTGTCCCTCGTAGTGCGCCACGCGACGAACACCCAGCACCGCAGCCGCCGCGTCAAAGAGTCTACCCAACGACGACGCGAGCGGCGCGTTGAGCGATCGCTCGATCTGCTTTTGGGCCGTCTTCCGCTCTCGCTCCGGCACGTCTTCGAACGCGCGTGCGAACGCTTCCGCCGCAGTCGGCTCCAGCCAGAGGTACCCGAGGGCGACCCGCCACGGCCGCCGAATCGCCAGATCGCCGCCTGGGAGCGGTGCGTACCGCAACCGTCCGACCCGTTGGTAGCCGGCCAAGTCGGCGACCAAGACCTCGGCGCCCCACACGTTTCCGTCGTCGCCGTACCCGGTTCCGTCGAACGACAACCCGACGACCGGCTCCGTCACGCCGTGCTCGGCCGCGACCGCGGCGACGTGCGCGTGGTGGTGTTGGACCGCGATCACTCGCTCGAACCCGAATTCTTCGGCGACCTGCGTCGACATGTAACCGGGGTGGAGATCGCGAACCGCGATCTCGGGCTCCACCCTGAAGAGCTTTCGGTACCGCTCGAGCGTCAGCTCGAAGTGATCGAGCGTCTCCAGGTTCTCCATATCGCCGATGTGCTGGCTCACGTAAACGTTGCGATCACTGGCCAGGGCGAACGTATTCTTGAGGTGTGGTCCGACTGCGACGATCGGCACCGGCGCATCGAACGGCAGCAAGACCGGCAGCGGCGCGTACCCGCGCGCGCGGCGTAGGAAGACGGGCGTCTCGTCGACGACCCGTACGACGGAGTCGTCGTAGCGCGAAACGATCTCGCGATCGTGCAGAAGAAATGCGTCGGCGATGCCGGCCAACCGCTGACGCGCCTCGTCATTGCCGGTCGCGATCGGCTCTTCGCTGACGTTTCCACTCGTCATGACGAGGGGGCGGCGCACGCCGTCCAGCACGAGGTGGTGGAGCGGAGTGTAGGCGGTCATAACACCGATAGTATCGAGCCCGGGCGAAACCGATGGCGCGATTGGCGAGTTGCCGCGCTCATGCAAGAGCACGATCGGGCGCTCGCTCGATCCGAGCAAACGCTCCTCCTCGGGTCCAACAGCTCCGAGCGCCCGGGCGTCGTCGATCGTCCGCACCATCAGCGCCAACGGCTTCGCCTCGCGCGCCTTGCGTCGCCGGAGGCGCTGGACCGCCTCGTCGTCGGTCGCGTCGACCGCCAAGTGGAAGCCGCCGAGGCCGCGGAGCGCCACGATCCGACCGCTTCTAAGCGCGTCAGCGGTGGCCTCGATCGCATCTTCCCCATCCAACCGGTCGCCCTCGGCGGTCTCGAACCAGATCCGCGGTCCGCAGTCGGGACAGCTGTTTGTCTCCGAGTGGTAGCGGCGATCGTTTGGGGTGCTGTACTCGCGGAGACACTCCTCGCACTGCTGGAAGGCGCGCATGCTCGTCCGCTCCCGGTCGTACGGCATCTCCTCGATGACCGTATACCGTGGTCCGCAGTCGGTGCACGTGATGAACGGGTACCGATAGCGGCGATCGGCGGTGTCGAAGAACTCCGCCGCGCACGCATCGCACATCGCGACGTCGGGAGAGATCGGCAGGCTGCCGCGCGGCTCGGTGTCACTCGCCTTGACCTCGAACTCGGTGACGTGGCTGGGATCGATCGCGTGTTCCTCAAGCGAGTCGATCCGCGCTAGCGGCGGCGCCTCGGTGACGAGGGCATCTCGGAAAGCGGCGATCTCACCGGCGGGTCCCTCGACCTCGATCCGCACCTCGCCGGCCTCGTTTCGCACCCAGCCGCCGAGGCCATGGCGCATCGCCAGCCGATGCACAAACGGGCGAAACCCGACCCCCTGCACCACACCGACGAGGTGCAGCTGGACCGCCTTTTGCCCGTCCCGGGTGTTGGTGCTCACCCCTTAACCGTAGAACGAAGGAAGTCGCACCACTCGTCGACCCCCTCGCCCGTCAACGCCGAGGTGTGAAAGAAGCGGATCTCCGGGTTCACCTCCTTGGCCATCGCGATCGCGCGATCGACATCGAACGTCACGTGTGGTAGGAGGTCGATCTTGTTGAGCACTGCATAACGAGAGCGGCGGAACATCTGCGGGTACTTGGCTGGCTTGTCCTCACCCTCGGTCACCGAGAAGATCACGACCTTCGCCGCTTCGCCCAGGTCAAAGCCCGCCGGACACACGAGGTTCCCGACGTTTTCGATCAGTATGAGATCGGTCAGGGCGAGGTCGATTCGAGCCAGCGCCGCTTCAACCTGTCGAGCGTCGAGGTGGCAGCCGCCACCGGTCACGACCGCCTGCACGAGTTTCTCGGTGTGGTTCGCCAACCGCTCAGCGTCGTTCTCGGTCTGAACGTCACCGGCGATGACCGCGATTTCGAGCTCGCCACCGAGCCTCTCCAGCGTGCGCTCGAGCAACAACGTCTTACCGGATCCGGGCGACGACACGAGGTTGTACGCGACCACCCCGTCAGCAGCGAGACGATCGCGAATCCCGGCCGCGATCGCCTCGTTCCGCTTGAGAACTCGCTCCTCGATCTCGACCCGCCGAACCGTCATTCGTCCAGCTCCAGATACGTCATTCGCAAGACATCCCCCGGCAACTGCTCGACGATCGGCTTGGCTCGCCCAAACGGTGGGTTCGACAGGAGCGCCTCCAGGCAAAACTCGAGGTTGTCGACCTCGACCCCGGCGTCGCAGCCGACATCCAAGCCGACCTCGATGACGTTCGCCAGCCGGTCTCGCCCGACATGCGCTTCCGCCATCCGGCACACTTCCACCGCGATGCTCATCTCATGCATCGTGCACGACCTCGCGACTCTCGTGTCCCCACGACTCGATCCGTTCGACGACCCGTTGCAGAAGCTCTGGGAGCGCTTGCGTGACGACCGGGCTCAACTCGACAGACATCTCTACGCGGCCGGGCTGGAGGCCGATCGCCACCGTGTCATCCGGCAATTTGCCACGAAGCTCGGCCAGCGCGAGAACCTCGCGCAGATCGATCTGGTGAGGAGAGATCTTGGTGCTGAAGAACCGGGGCAGCTCGTCACGCTCGAGCACGACGACGCTACCCGGGTCCGCGCCGACATCGATCGCGTCAAGCAGGATGACGCGTTTGGCAACCTCGATGAACGGCAGCAGGTTCATCCCCCACGTGCCACCGTCCAGCATTTCCACATGGGGCTCGAAGGTCCACCCCTCGCGCAGCGATTCGAGCGCCGCCACACCGATCCCATCGTCCCCCATCAGGGGGCTACCGACCCCGATTACGACCGTTTCGTCCGCGGCCCCGTCATACATCCTCGAACGGTACGTCCTCACGTACGAACCGCCCACCGCTGACGATCGAGGACACGCGCGCCTCCCGGTGCACGAGATCGGCCCTCAAGCTCATGTAGACGTGGACCGGGATGAAAATCATAAAGAACCACGTGTTCACGTGGTGGATGAACCGCACCAGCTGGAGCCCGCCCATCATCGGCGCGACCCACCCGAACATCGTCGCAAAGAACCCCCCGGGGTTCGCGAGACCGTACAGCGTAAACCCAGTGACGACCTGAATGACGACGACTAGGTACACGAACGTGAACAAGAACTGCTGCAACGGGTTGTGCCCCAAGTAATGGGGCGCCTCGAGCGGGCGGACGAAAGCGTACTTGAGCAAGATCTGGTACGCGTGCACCCAGTCCTGCCGATGGACCGGGAACAGCGCTCTCCACCGCTCGTACCGGTTCCCGACGAAGAGCCAGTAGACCCGCACGATGCCCGTCGCGACCAGGAGCCCCGCCGCCGCGAAGTGGATCATCCGCGCCCACCCCATTAAGTAGTGGGCGCTCGGCTCTCCGGCGGTCATGAAGTACGGCTTGCCGATGTAGAGGCCGCTTGCCGCCAGAAGCACAATGCAGCCGGCCGCCCACCAGTGCATCGCCCGGATCGGCCAGTGCCACACGTACACCCACCGGTACCCAGGTTTGACCCCCAGTTGGGGCTGTGATGTAGTTCGCTCGAATACGCGCAGACGACTCCCGGGTGTCATTGGACCTTCACCTCCGTCACCAGATCGCCCTTGGCATCCAGCACGTGGACCCCACACGCCATGCAGGGATCAAACGAGTGGATCGTCCGCAGGATCTCGATCGGTCGTTCCGGGTCGACCAGCGGGTGGTTGTCCACGAGCGCCGCTTCGTAGGGCCCCATCTGACCCTGCGGGTCTCGCGGCGAGCAGTTCCACGTGCTCGGCACGACACACTGATAGCGGCTGATCTTCCCGTCCTGGATCTGGATCCAGTGACCGAGCGCACCGCGCGCTGCGTCGAGGTACCCGTACCCCTGCGCGGTCGAAGGCCACGTCTCCGGATCCCACTTGTCGGTGTTGAACGTCGCCACGTCGCCGGTGCGGATCCGCCCGACAAGCTCGTCGTACCACTCCTCGAGCTTCATCGCCAAGAGCCGCGTCTCGACCCCGCGTGCCGCCGTCCGTCCGAGCGTGGAGAACAGCGCCCCGGCACCGACATTTAGCCGTCCGAGCGCTTCGGTGATCACTTCGCGCGCATCGTCGTGACCCGAAGCGAATGCGACCAGCATCCGCGACAGCGGTCCGACCTCCATCGGCATCTCGTCGTAGCGTGGCGACTTCATCCACGAGTACTTGTCGTGATCCTGGAGGTACTCCCAAGGCGGCGCGGGGCCGGTGTACTTCGCTTTCGTCTCGCCCTCCCACGGGTGGAGACCCGCGTCGTCGCCGACCGAGTACTCGTACCACGAGCTCGTCACGTACTCCGCGACCTTCTCGTGATCGTACGGCAATACTTCGTTGAGGTTCTTGTCGACGATGATCCCGCGCGGGAAGTAGAGCGAGTCGTAGTCCTTGGCGTCTCCGGCCGGAAACTCGCCCACCGCGAGGTAGTTACCGGTACCGCCGCCGATCGCCGCCCAATCTTTGTAGAACGACGCGACCGCCAGCAGATCCGGCCAGTACACCTGCTCGACGAACCGCCGCGCGCGGCGGATCATGTCGTGAATGTCGGTCAACCGCTCGGCGTTGATCGTCGCCGTGTCCGACAAGTTGATCGCTGACGCCATGCCGCCCACGAGGAAGTTCGGGTGCGGGTTCTTGCCGCCGAAGATCGTGTGCAAGCGGATCACGTCGCGCTGCCAGTCGAGCGCTTCGAGGTAGTGAGCTACCGCCATCAGGTTCGCCTCCGGCGGCAGGTTGTACGCCGGATGACCCCAGTAGCCGTTGGTAAAGATCCCCAGTTGACCGGAGGAAACGAACTTCGCCAGGCGATCCTTGATCTCCTGGAAGTACGTGTCCGAGTTGTTGGGCCACGGCGAAAGCTGTTTCGCGAGCGCCGATGTCGCCGCGGGATCGGCGTCGAGCGCACTTACGACATCCACCCAATCGAGCGCGTGCAGGTGGTAGAAGTGGATGACGTGGTCCTGCACCGTTTGCATGCCGTGGATCAGGTTGCGGATGATCGTCCCGTTGCGCGGCACCTCGATGTCGAGCGCGTCCTCCACCGCCCGGCACGAGGCGATCGCGTGCACGACCGTGCAAACGCCGCAGATCCGCTGGGTGAACGCCCATGCGTCGCGCGGGTCGCGGCCCTGCATGATCAGCTCGATCCCCCGAAACTGTGTCGAGGACGCCCACGCGTCGGCGATCCGGCCGTCCTCGGCCTGGACCTCGATGCGAAGGTGGCCTTCGATCCGGGTGATCGGATCGACAACTACTTTAGTTCTGGCCATCGTCGCCCTCCTCGTTCGGCAGTTCATCTTCCTCACCCGGCGGTATCACGTCGATCCGCGAGTACTCCCCGCGATGTCGCATTCTCGCCCGGTGAACCCCAGTCGCTACCGCGTGCGCCGCAACGCCCGCCGTCGCGCCGGCCGCGAGCGCGAAGCCGATCGTATCGGCCGTGCTTTCGACGCCGAAGCCGGCGACTTCTGGCAATCTGTCATAGAACGGTGTGTACCGATCCCAGAAATCCCTCTCGGTGCACCCGATACACGGGTGACCCGCACCGATCGGCCAGTTCGTGCGCGTATTCCACTGGAAGATCGGGCACGGCGAGAAGCACGCTGGTCCCTTGCACCCCACCTTGTAGAGGCACCAACCCCGACGCGCCGAGTCGTCGTCAAACTCTTCGACGAACTGACCGGCGTCGAAGTGTGCCCGGCGGGGGCACTGATCGTGGATCCGCGCACCGTATGCAAACAGCGGACGGCCGTCCGCGTCCAGATCGGGCACGCGACCGAACGTCAAGTAGTGAACCAGGGTCGCGGTCACGACGTCCGCGATCGGTGGGCAACCGGCGATGTTGACGACCGGCTTGTCAAAGACGATCTGCGAGACGCCAACCGCCCCGGTCGGATTCGGATTCGACGCCTGGATGTTGCCCCAATGGGCGCAGGCACCGATCGCGATCACTGCGGCCGCTCCTTCGGCCGCCTCCTCGAGGACCTCCTTCGCGGTGCGGCCCCCGATCGTCGTGTAGATCCCATCCTCGTTGAGCGGGACGGACCCGGTCACGAGCAGCAGGTACTGCCCGTCGTTCTCCTCCATCGCCTGGTGGAGCGCTGATTCAGCGGCGCTACCAGCGGCCGCCATCAACGTGTGGTTGTAGTCGAGGGAAATCAGGTCGAGCACGAGGTCGCCGATGGTGGGCTCCGCGGTGCGGATCACACTCTCGACGCAGCCGGTGCACTCTTGAAGCTGAAGCCAGATCACGCTCGGTCGTCGTGTCTGCTCCAGCGCCTTGACGATCTGTGGCGTGAGCGTCGAGCCCAGCCCCAGTATGACCGCCATCTCGCCGCAAAAGGCGAGGAAATCGCGCCGACTGACCCCGCTGCCCGCTAGGTGCTCGCCGAGAGACTGATCCTCGGTCCACGGAAGCGAGGACGGGAAAATCATGGCGTTACCTCCGGTGAGGGTCGTCCGGGGCATCGCCGTGCCCCGAGGACACATCTATGCGAGGATATTTCATCTATCGTAGGGCGTTCCCCGACCCCTCGTCTGTCGGGAATAACCAGTATAGGCGTGGGGGGAATTTCCTCCTGATATCTACGTAAGCAGATCCCGTGCGGAGCGGGCGAAATCGCGGACAATCGATTGGACCTTTTCCGGGCAGGAAAATCGTCGATTTCGCTCTATAATTTATTTGTGAAATATTTCACAAGCCCACTTTAGCTACGCTGTCCTGGGGCCTCATCGGGCCCTCTCGCCACCAGATCGAGTCCGGTGAATGCCCAGCAGGGAGGCCGGACATGACCAGAATCGTCATAGACCCGATAACTCGAATCGAGGGCCACCTCAAGATCGAGGTCGTGACAGACGGTGGCGAGGTGAAGGACGCCCGGTGCTCGGGCCTGCTGTTCCGCGGGCTGGAGTTGATTCTGCGGGGTCGCGATCCGCGCGACGCTTCCCGGATCACCCAGCGAATCTGCGGCGTCTGCCCGACCGCTCACGCCGTCGCCTCGGCACAAGCCCTCGACCAAGCCTTCAACATCGCCGCGGACGTACCCGACAACGGACGGGTGATGCGCAACTTGATCCTCGGCAGCAACTACGTACAGTCACACATCCTCCATTTCTACCACCTGGCGGCGCTCGACTACGTCGATATCGCCGCGGTGGCCGGGTACTCAGGCTCAGATGAGCGATTGCGCAAGGTCGCTCGCTTCATCTCCCGAGGTCAGCTGGCGCCGTTCTTCCCCCGCTACGAAGGCGACTACCGGTTGGGCCGGTCTTTAGATCGGGCTGCGGTGTCGCACTACGTCGAGGCGCTCGACCAGCGGCGAGAGGCGCAAGAGATGCTGTCGATCTTCGG
>CAMYLR010000022.1 GCA_947259315.1 uncultured Gemmatimonadales bacterium
GGCGATGGGCGCGACGTTGCCCGCGATGGATCGTTTGTTCTCGCGGCTCCGGCACGAGGGTCGTTCGATCGGCGGGATCTACGGCGTCAACACGCTGGGCGCGGTCGTCGGCACGTTGGGTTCGACGTTCGTGATCATCCCGGCGCTCGGGTTTCGCGCGACCGCACTTTCGCTCGCGGTCCTTAACCTCGTTGTCGGCATCGTCGTGCTGCTCGGCTTCTCGCGCCACGAGGAAGCCCGCCCACCGATCCACCAACCGATCGGCGAGATCGGCGCTCGCCGATTGGGACTCACCGTGTTCGCGACCGGCGCGCTCGGTATCGGGTACGAGGTCCTCGGCGTGCGCGTCATGTCCCAGGTGCTAGAGAACACGGTCTACAGCTTCGCCGCAGCGCTAGCTGTCTACCTGTTTGGCACCGCTATCGGCGCGTCCATCTATCAGCGCTTCATCGTCAGTGGGTTTGGTCCGCAGGCGAGCGACTCCGTTGCGCGTCGCACGCTGTCACGGCTCGTCATCGCCACGTCGATCACGTGTCTTCTCGGTGTGCAGGTCCTTTCGCGGTCCGACGCCATTTACGAAACCGCGCACAATCGCCTGGGCGGCGGGTTCACCGGGTCGGTCAGCGCAGAGTTAGTGGTGGCGATGGCGGTCTTCTTCCTGCCGAGCCTGCTGATGGGCGCGACCTTCAGCCACCTGGCGCAATCCGCCCGGCAGACGGCCAGCGGCGTGGGCCGCGCGCTGGGGCTCAACACGTTGGGCGCCACGTTGGCACCGTTCGTATTCGGTGTTCTCTTGCTACCGGCCATTGGCTCCAAATCGTCGCTGATCCTGGTCGCGCTAGCCTATCTGCTCCTGATCCCGCGGCTGGAACCGAGGCAGCTGCTGGTCGCAGCGGTGCCGATCGCGGCGCTGATCTCGGTTCCCACCAATCTCATGCTCGTCAAGCCCGCGCCGGGAGGAGAGATCCTTGTCAGCGATGAGGGGACGATGGCGGTCATTTCAGTCGTCACCGATCAACGTGACAACCGCTTCCTCAAGGTCAACGACCGCTTCTACATGGGCGGCACCAACGCAGCCTTCCCACAATGGCGGCAAGCGCACATCCCGCTCGCTCTCCATCCAAACCCGGAGAGCGTCCTGTTTCTGGGTATCGGCACCGGCATCACGATGGGCGCCGCCACCGCTCACCCGGACCTCGAGACCGACGGCGCCGAGCTCGTGCCGGAGGTGCTCGACGTCCTGCCCTACTTCGCCGAGTACAACGGTGACCTCGCGACCGGTGACGACACGCGGCTGATCGTGGCTGACGCGCGTCGCTACGTGCGCAGCGCTGACCGACGGTACGACGTCATCGTCGGGGATCTCTTCCACCCCGGTCGCGATGGCGCCGGATCGCTCTACACGGTCGAGCACTTCGAGACGGTTCGCGACCGGCTCGCGCCTGGTGGCCTTTTCTGTCAGTGGTTGCCGCTCTACCAGCTCGATGGGGACGTGCTGAAGATCATTATCCGCAGCTATCTCGAGGTGTTTCCCGATGCGGTCGCGTTTCTGGCTCACTTCAACGCCGAGTCGCCGACTTTCGGGTTAGCGGGCTCTCGGGAGCGTCTGCGCTACGACGCGGACTGGATCGAGCGACGCTTCCCGGAGCCATTCCGGACCGAGGAGCTGAGAGCCGTCGACCTCGCGAACACGATGTCGTTGTTGGGGAGCTTCGTTGCCGGAACCGAGGAGCTGGCCGCCTTCGCCGGGGACGGCCCGCTCAACACCGACGATCTGCCGCTGGTCACGTTCCGGGCGCCCGACTTCATCTACACGGCCGATCCCAAGACGTACTCGACGTTGATTCAGCTCCTCGAATCGACGACGACCAGAGCAGCCGACATTCTGCAAGACCCTGACTCCACGAGCGAGTTCGCCACGCGCCTCGACCGCTATCTCTCCGCCCGGGCCATCTATCTCGCGGCCGACGTCGAGCGCGTCGAGGGCCGTTACCGGTTCGCGATCGAAGGGTACCTCGCCAGCGTTCGCGAGAGTGGTGACTTCGGACCCGGCCGCGACATGACCAGGGCGATGGCGGGATCGATCGCAGCGACCGACCCAGAGCAGGCGCGGGAGATCATGTCCCGCTTGCAGGCGCTGAACTCGACGCCATAGACTGTCGCCACGGTCAACATGTCGATCCTGCTCGAAATCCTACGCAGCTTCCTCGGGACGCTCGTCCGGCAGTGGCCGGAGCTGGTCAGCACGTTTTACGGCGTGCTGCTGGGCGGGCTGGCGGCGCTGGCGGTCGTCAAGTGGCAGCTCGGCGAAGAGCGCAAGACCCGCGAGGGCCACGACAAAGAGTTCCTGACCTTCCTGGTCGAGCACGTCAACCGCGAGATCACCAAGAACACACGCACGCTAGAAGACCTGATCGACGCGTGTCAGCAGTCGGTCGAAGCGCGGATTGAGATCTGGGATTGGGCGGCGACGATCGTCGGCGCGTTCACCACCGAGGCGCACAACGATCTGTACCGGACAGGACTACAGCGTTACCTGCCGGGCTCGTTCGAAGAGCGGATCCGGCGTGGCAACACGATCGCGATCGACATCGGAAATCAAGTCCGGCAAGCGCGCGCGCAACACATCTTCAACGATCGCTACCGCGACGACGGGCAGGCGCTAAACGACACGCTGTTCGCCGGTGTCAAAGCGACCCTACCGAGCGCCAGGGCGGCGCTGATCGAGTGCGACAACGTGGTGTCGCCCGCCAACCTGCCGTGGACCCAGCGCGTGTTGACCCACAAGCAGCTTCGCCGCCGCGCCACGTGGCGCCGGCGACTCACCAGGCTACGTCCAAGTCGCAAGAAAAAGGACTAGACCGGCCAGAGCCACACCTTCCGCGACCGCGGGCCATCGAACTCGCAGAAGAACACCGACTGCCAGGTGCCGAGCCTGAGATCGCCGCGCTCGACGGGAAGAGCGACCGACGATCCGGCGATGCACGAAAGAACGTGCGCCGGAGAGTTCCCCTCGGCGTGCTGATATGGTAGGTCGTCCGGGACCAACCGCTCCCAAACCATCAGTATGTCGCGCGCCACGGCGGGGTCGGCGCCCTCGTTGATCGTGATACCGGCCGTCGTGTGTGGGACATAAGCCACCCAGGAGCGTTCGCCGCCGTGCTCGCGGATCGCGGCGCTGACCTCGGCCGTGATGTCGAGCAGAACCCTGCGCTCGTGGGTGCGGACCGGGAGCTCGATCATCGGTTGCTAGTAGCGCGCCAGCTCGAGGATGGCGCGGTGGATGTCCTCGACTTGAGGCAGGATCGCGTCTTCGAGCTGCGGCGCGTAGCCGACTTGTGAGTCCAGCGCGGCAACGCGTCGAACCGGACCATCCAGGTACTCGAACAGCTCGTCGGCGATGCGGGTCGCGATCTCCGCGCCGTAACCCCACGAAACCGGGTCCTCGTACACGAGCAGCGCCTTATTAGTGCGCCGGATCGAAGCCTCGACAGCCGACCAGTCGTAGGGCGACAGCGTTCTCAGATCTAAGACGTCGGCCTCGATCCCTTCTTTGGCCGCCTCCTTGGCCGCCGTCAAAGATCGCTGCACGGTGGCGCCATACGTCACGATCGTCAGGTCACCGCCGCCACGCACGGTAGCCGCCTTGCCGAAAGGGATCATGTAATCGTCCCCCGGATAGCGACCCTTGTTGTACGTCTGGCGGTAGAGGTGCTTGTGCTCGAGGAAGATCACCGGGTCGTCGCACCGGATGGCGGTCCGCAAGAGCCCGTTGGCGTCCTCGGCGGTGGCCGGCATGACGACGCGCAGACCCGGATTGGCGGTGAAGAGCACGGCGCCCGACTGCGAGTGGTAGATCGCGCCGCCCTTCAAGTACCCGCCGCACGGCACGCGTATCACGAGCGGTGCGGAGAAGTCATCGTTCGAGCGCCACCTGAGAAGCGCCAGCTCGTTTCGGATCTGGTGGTACGCCGGCCAGACATAATCGAAGAACTGGATCTCGACGACCGGCTTGAGACCCCGGGTCGCCAACCCGATCGCCCGACCCACGATGTTCGCCTCGGCGAGCGGCGAATTGAACACGCGCACGCCACCAAAGCGGCGCTGGATGTTGGCGGTGACCTTGAAGACCCCGCCCTTGCCTTTGACCTCCTCCAACACCTCCTCGCGGCTGGCGTCGGCGATGTCTTCCCCAAAAACGAGGATCCTCGGGTCGCGCTTCATCTCGTCACTGAGGCAGTGGTTCAACAGGTCGACCATCGTCGTCGGATCGCCCTCGAACTCAGGTCGCGACGAGAACGACTCGTCGGTCGGATCGACGTGCGGTGAATAGACGTAATCGAGCGCCGTCGCAGGCTCGGGTTGCGCTGCCTCCAGCGCGCGATCGGATCTCCCCGTCGATCTCGTTGCGCATCGCCTCGAGCTCATCGCCGCTAGCGATACCCTCACGCTCCAACATTATCGGGAACGTCCGGATCGGGTCGCGTCCCGCCTCCTCCTCGCGCTGGGCATCGGGCTTGTACATCCGCTCGTCGTCCGACAGCGAATGCGAGTACGGCCGGATGACGTGGGCGTGAACAAACGCCGGTCCGCGACCCGCACGACAGTGATCGATCGCCGTTTCCAGCACTCGGTACGACGCCACCGGGTCGCAGCCGTCGACCTCCCGGACGTGCAGGTTCGGGAACGACCGCACCAGCGCCGAGATCGAGCCGCCCGCGGTCTGCACCTCGACCGGCACACTGATCGCGTATTGATTGTCCTCGATCAGATAGAGTACCGGCAGCTCGAGGTTGCATGCGGTGTTGAGCGATTCCCAGAACTCGCCCTGACTCGTCGTCCCATCCCCAGCGCAGACCAAGACGACCTCGTCGTCGTGAAAACCACCATCCGTATCGCGTAGTCGCCCGGCCAGTTCGGGTATGCGCGCCATCCGGTAGCCGGCTTCGGCACAGCCGACAGCCTGAAGGAATTGCGTGCCGGTCGGGCTCGAGCTCGACACGATATTGAGCTCGATCGCGCCCCAGTGGGACGGCATCTGCCGCCCGCCCGACTGTGGATCGTCCGCTGCCCCCACCGCCTGCAGCAACATCGCGTCGATCGACATACCGAGCGCCAAGCAAAGCGCCCGGTCGCGATAGTACGGATAGAACCAGTCGTAGCCGGGCCGCATCAGCTTCCCGGCAGCCGCCAGCACCGCCTCGTGACCGGCACCCGAGATCTGGAAGAAGATCTTGTTCTGCCGCTTGAGCTGGATCTCCTTGTCGTCGAGCCGGCGGGACGCGTACATGTGCCGGTATAGCTCGATCAGTGTGTCGCGGTCGAGACCGAGCGCGGTAGCGGGTGTTTCGGCAGGCGGCTCCATCGAGAGGCGATTCTAAGACCGGGCTGGAGGCCTAGCAAGCCGCGAAGGTGTATATTCTGCTGCCTGGTAATCGCAGGGAACCTCACCTCATCCATCAGTAGGGACTCTTTATGCCGGTAAATGGGAAGACACGCGCAGACGCCTGGGCCCTGGTCGTCGAGCACACCGACAGCGAGAACCTCCGGGCGCACATGTTGGCCGTCGAGGCCGCTATGAGTGGCTACGCCGAACAGTTCGGCGAGGACCCCGAGCTTTGGGGGATGGTGGGCTTGCTCCACGACTTCGATTACGAGAAGAACCAGGGACCCAACGGACATCCCTTCGTGGGCGTCCAGATCCTCGACAAGCTGGGCTATCCCAGAGAGTTCCGACGTGCCATCCTGTCGCATGCCGACTATACGGGAGTGCCACGCGAGTCGAAGATGGAGAAGGCGCTGTTCGCGGTAGACGATCTCTCCGGCTTTCTGATCGGTTGCGCGCTCGTCCGACCGAGCCGATCGTTCAGCGACCTCAAGATCAGCTCGGTAAAAAAGAAGATGAAGGACAAAGCTTTTTGCGCCGCCATCGACCGCGAGGAGCTCAAGCGCGGTGCCAAGGAGCTGGGGGTCCCGTTCGACAAGCACGTAACGAGCGTGATCGCGTTCTTGGAGCCGATCGAGGCGAACCTGGGGCTCGGTACGGCCGCAGCCAAGTCGGCCTAGCTACTCGCTAGCTGCACCCTCGTTCACCCAGCGAACCACCAGGTCACGTTCTTCCTGGGTCATTCCCGTCAGATTGGCGAGCGGCATGATGCCGCTCTCGACGGCGCGCGCGATCCGCTCGGCGTGCGTCACGGCCTGCTGAGCGGTATCGAGCTCGACCCCTAACGGTGCCGCACCCCCAACGGTCGGGTGGGTCGGAGTGGCCGAGTGACAGGTGACGCATCGCTGCTCCAAGATCGCCCGAACGACCGGGTAGGCGGCGCGCTCGTCGCGACTGCCGACGAACGACTGATCGCGCAGCGACGTGTCAGGCAAAGTCGCGAGGGCGAGTCCCACGACTCCGAGCGCCGCTGCCGGTAGCAGCCACGCCACGTGTCGGCCCCGATGCCGCAGGTTGTAGTAGTGCCGAGCGATTACGCCGATCAAGAACATCGCCGCCAGGATCAACCACCCGCGAGGGTGAGCGTACGTCACCGGATAGTGATTGCTCACCATGATGTACAGGACCGGCAGTGTGAGGTAGTTGTTGTGGAGCGAGCGGAGCGCGGCCTGCTTCCCTTTCTCGGTGTCGGGAGCAACGCCCTCGGCCATCGCGCGCACCATCGCGCGCTGCGACGGGATGATCACGTCGGACACATTGGCCGCCATCCACGTGCCGAGCATCGCGCCGACGTGCATGTAAGAAGCCCGCGGGCTCAACGTCTTCGACAACGCATATGCCACCAGGACCGTGAACGCGAACAAAACCGCCGCCAGCCAGACCGGTCGCTTCCCGAGCGGCGATCGACACAACGCGTTGTACACCACCCAGCCGCCAAACAGCGTCACCAAGCCAACGACTATCGCGGCGCCACGACCGATCTGTGACACCCTCGGATCCAAGAGAAACGCACCCGACCCCAAGTAGTAGATCATCACCAGCAGCAGGAAGCCAGTGATCCACGTGAAGTACGCTTCCCACTTGAACCAGTGGAGCTTCTCCGGCAACCGCTCCGGGGCGACGTCGTACTTGGAGACCCGGTAAAAACCGCCACCGTGCACCGACCACAACTCGCCCGACACTCCGGATTGTGTCTCGGACGACGGCCGGAGACTGTCGTTTAGCCAGTTGAAGTAGAAGGATGTTCCGATCCAAGCCGCTCCGGCGATGACGTGCAGCCAGCGAGTAGCCAGCTGTAGCCACTGGAGGAGGTGGGCTTCCACCCCGCGCTCGGTCTAGCGGCCGGTAGGAGAGCTGGGGCTCATTCCTTCAGCGACGGGTCGCTGAAGTTCTCGAGCTTGTCCTTCATCACGGTCATGAAGTGATCGGCGGTCGCGCCGTCGACCACCCGGTGATCGTATGATATCGAGAAGTACGCGCACGTCCTGACTCCGATCGAGTCGCCCGGACCGATGACCTTGACCCGCTTCTCGATCGTTCCGACCCCGAGGATCGCGACCTGCGGCTGGTTGATGATCGGTGTTCCCGACAACGAGCCAAAGACGCCCGGATTTGTGATCGTGATCGTGCCGCCCTGAACCTCTTCCGGACTCAACCGCTTGGTACGAGCGCGCTCGGCCAGATCGTTCGCCGCCCGCGCCAACCCCACCAGCGATAGCTCGTCGGCGTGTCGGATGACAGGAACGAGAAGACCAAAGCTCCCTTCCTGCGGCAGCGCGACGGCGATCCCGACGTTGACGTCCTTCTTGAGAACGATCTTGTCGCCCCACACCGAGGCGTTCACGATCGGCCACTCCTTCACGCCCGCGATCAGCGCGCTGATGATGAACGGCATGTAGGTCAGCTTGACGCCGGAATCCTCGAGGAAACGCTCTTTGTTGCGGGCTCTGATCTCCGCCACCCGTGTCATGTCGAACTCGAAGAACGACGTGACGTGTGCCGACGTGCGCCGGGAGTCGGTCATGTGCTCAGCGATCTTTTGCCGCATGATCGACATCGGTACGATTTCGACGCGGTCAGCGTCGGTGAACGGTTGGCCGGGAACGACTTCGGCGGTCACGCCGACCGGCGGGCGCGACGGCGGTGCTACGGGCGCGGCCGGGGTCACCGGCTCCGGTGGTACGACCGGCTCGACCGCTACCTCGGGCTCGGCAGCAGGCAGCGGGGCAGGCGCCGATTCAACGCCTTCTACGAATGCGAGTATGTCGCGCTTTGTGACGCGGCCAGATAGACCGGTGCCGGTCACCTGCGTCAGATCGATCCCGTGCTCGGCGGCGATGTTGCGCACCAGTGGCGACGACCGCGTGCGGCGGAGCTGTTCCTTGGTCACCAATTGGCCATCGCCAGCAGACCGTTCGGGCTGCGGCGACGGTACGGACACCGCCTCGGCCGCGACCGGCTCGGGGACCGGAGGCGGTGGCGGCTCAGGTGATGGCGGCGGTTCGAACACCGCTGGCTCTGGCGTCACCTCGGGCTCCGGCTCCGGTGCGGCTTCGGGCTCGGCTCCGACATCCGCCACTTCGCCCGCTTGCAGGATCGTCGCCACGACCGTCCCCACCTCGACCGTCTCTCCCTCGTTGACCAGGATCTTGCCCAACGTCCCCTCCGCCGGGGACGGGATCTCGGCGTCGACTTTGTCGGTCGATATCTCGAACAGGTTCTCGTCGCGCTCGATGTGGTCCCCCTCCTTCTTATACCAAACCGTCAGGGTCCCCTCGGCGATCGATTCCCCCATCTGGGGCATTATGACATCTATCGGCATGCGGCTGTCTCCTTAGCGTGCTTCTCGGTCATACGGCTCGTCTTCTACGGTAATCGACGAAATCGGTGATGGCGAGCCTCCCCAATCTACCACCTCCTCGGCCCCATCAGGTCCGCTATAGCAACGCGTCGCCGCTGGGACCCCGCTCTCGGGTGGTCGGGTCAACCCGAGATACGGATAGACCTCCTCCGCCGATAGCCATTCGGGGGTCCGGTCGACGTTCGACGCTAGAAAACCGACCGACGAGGTGTAGCGGGCCGAACCGTGCGTACCCTGGATGTTGACGATCCCATCAAAAAAGCGGCTGCCGTAGTGATAGCCGTCGTCCAGGCTCACCAACACGCTGGCCGGACGCTGGGTGTGGTTGGTAAGCGCCTGGTGCACGCGCTCGACGAGGTTCGGGTACTCGTCGCTTGGGCGGTCTCGGAGTGTTGTGTCTCCATCAGCATCGACCGCACGCATCGTGTCGCCCTCCAGCCACACCGCGAAATCGGCTCCCGAGTATTTTGCGACCGCCCGCGCCACCGCCTCCTCGCTACCGCACCACGTGTAAAGTTGAATCGAACCCACCAAGCCGTAGGCAGGCGCAACGACATCCTTTGGGCTCTCTATTCGATCCCGCAGGTTGAAACCACCATCTTCGAGCGCGTTATCGAGATCGAACATTCGACTCGGCGCGTCGCTCATCCCGTGATCGGAAAACAGCACTACCCGCCGTGCACCCCCACCGGCTGCCAAGTACGCTTCCAGCACGCGATCGACATGCCGCAAATACTTCTCCAAACCTGTTCTGCCGCGCATGTGTCCCAGCGGGTCGGGCGATCCCAGATACAGCACGAGCTCCGGATCATCGCGTGAGTCGAGCTGACGTTCGAACTCCAGTAGCTCGGCCCACGAGACTCGCTCGGGCACGAAGTACGCCGCGCCTCCCCAAAGGTGTGGCTCCTCCCAATCGAACACCGAATGAAAATCGGCGAACTCCTTGTACCGGCTCGTGAGTCGATCCATCATCCCGCCCCCGATCCGATTCTCGACCGGGTCGTAGAAACGGTCTTCGTAGGCCGCCGAAGGGCGGGTCTTGAGGAGGGCTGTGAAACTGACGTTGGTTAGTGACGGGAAGGGCGCCACCATCCGCGACGCCGGGAAGAAAGAGTTGAACAACCCTTCACGCTGGAGGTCGGCGAAGATCTCGTACCGCACGGCATCGATCGCGACGACGAGCACCTGATCGGGATCCGAATCCGGAAGCGGCGCCTCGATCAACCGCTCTAGGCTGCCGTCGGAAGCCAGCACCTCGAACCGGTCGGTCCGACCGTCGCCGTCGACGTCCACTTGGCGGACGATCGAACTCGTCGCCGAGGTCGTCCGACACGCCAGCGATACGAGCAGTGGCGCGACAAGCCAAACGCCGCGCAGACGCAGTTTCACCCGATCAACGAGTAGATGAGCTGGCCCAGAATCAACACGATCGCAACCGGACATACGAACCGTATCAAGAACGCCCACGTGCGGCCCAACGGAAACTTGCCATCGTTGACGCGCACTTCTTCGCCGGCCGCACTTATGCCCCACACCCAACCGACGAACAAGCTTATGAAGAGCGCCCCGATGACCAACGCATACTGGCCAAAGATCGTGAACAAGAAGGTCAAGAAATCGAGCCCGACGACTGGGAGCGAAGAGAGCCATCCGACGGCGCCGTTGGCCAGCGCGCTCGGGACCGCGATCAGAAACGCGAGGCCGCCCAGCATGATCGCCGCTCGGTGGCGTGGCACTTTGCGCTCGTCGGTCAACCAGGCCACGGTGACCTCGAGCAGCGAAACGCTCGACGTCAGCGCTGCGATAGCGAGCAACAGGAAGAAACCGGTCCCAAAGATCACCCCGCCGTAAGGCTCGGGCGGGATCGATCCAAACAGCGATGTCAGGACGACAAAGACCATCCCCGCGCCGCCGACGCCTGGTTCGAGCCCAGCGTAAAAGAGCGTCGGGAAGATGATCAGGCCAGCCAGGATAGCGATCGACGTATCGAACGCCGTCACCCACGCTGCCGACGATACCAAATCGTCCTTCTTCGACACGTAGGAGCCGTAGGTGATCATCGCCCCCATGCCGAGGCTCAGGCTGAAGAACGCCTGGCCGATGGCAGCCAGCACGACCCCGCCCGTGACCTTGCTGAAGTCGGGCTTGAAGTAGAACTCGAGACCGGCGCCGGCTCCCGGAAGGGTGACCGCGCGGATCGCCAATAGGACGAGTAGCACCGCGAGCAGCGGCATGAGCACCTTTGTCCAACGCTCGATGCCATCCCGTACACCGCCGAAGACGACCGCGATCGTGATGATCATAAACGCCAGGTGCCACCCGATGGCGGCCACCGGGTTGCCAGCGACATCGGCGAAGATCGCCGCTGTATCGGCCCCGGCACCAAATGTTCCGGTGATCGTCTTCAAGATGTACGCCAGCGTCCAACCCGCGATCACCGTGTAGAAGCTCAGGATCACGACGCCGGTCAAGACGCCCAATCCGCCCACCATCACCCACGCCGACCGTGGCGCCAACGCCTTGAACGCTCCCACCGGATTGCGCAATGTCCGGCGCCCCAGGATCAACTCGGCCAGCATCACCGGCGCACCGATAAACGCCACACCGCCCAAGTAAACGAGCAGGAACGCGGCTCCGCCGTTTTGCCCTGCAACCGTCGGAAACCCCCAGATGTTCCCGAGCCCAACCGCACTTCCGGCGGCGGCGAGGATAAACGCGATTTTGGAACCCCAAGTAGCGCGGCCAGCTTGTGTCCTTGAACCGCCGACGTCAGTAGCCAAGAAGCCTCCTTGTGATCTCGAGCACGTCGCTCTTTCCGGGCAGATAATGATCTTCCAACGGCGGACTGTAGGGCACCGGGGTATCCGGCGCAGTGACACGAACGATCGGCGCCTCCAGGTATTCAAACGCTTTCTCGGCGATCGTGGCCGCGATCTCAGCGCCAAAGCCACCCGTCCGCGGTGCCTCGTGGAGGACGATCGCTTTCCCGGTGCGTGCCACACTCGTTAGCACCGTCTCTTCGTCGAACGGCACCAAACTCCGAAGGTCCACCACTTCGACCTCAGCCCCGTCCGCGGCCAACTCTTCGGCCGCCTCGAGCGCAACGTGAACCATCGCCGCGTACGTCACGATGCTCAGGTCGCGTCCCGGACGAGCGATTCGCGCGCTTCCGAGCGGGACCACGAAATCTTCGTCGGGTAGATCTTCCTTGATCCTACGATAGAGATACTTGTGCTCTTGGTAGATAACGGGGTCGTCGTCCCGGATCGCGGCCTTGATCAACCCCTTGGCGTCATACGCGGTTGCCGGGCAGACGACCTTGAGGCCGGCGGTGTGAGCGTAGTACGACTCGGCTTGGCCCGAGTGAAAAGGCCCGCCGCGAACGCCGCCCCCAGCCGGACCGCGAACCACGATCGGAACCGCTGCGCCCCACCGATAGCGGTTCTTGGCCGCGACGTTGGTCAGCATATCGAACCCGCAGCTCATGAAGTCGATGAACTGCATCTCAGCCACCGGTCGCATCCCCATCAAGGCAGCACCGACCGCGGCACCGATGATGGCGCCTTCGGAAATCGGGGTGTCGATGATCCGGTGCTCGCCAAAGCGGTCGAGAAATCCGTCGGTGACCTTGAATGCGCCACCGTACAGCCCGATGTCCTCGCCGAGCATGAAGACCGAATCATCAGCCTGCATCTCCTCCCACAAGCCCTGCCGAATCGCCTCCAGGTACGTCGTCTCGCCGCCACGCTCGGGTGCGCTCATGGACGCCACTGCCCCCACTCGCGGCGGATTTCGATCACGACGCCGTCGTCACCTTGCATCGAGACGAGCTTTACCCGGTAAGGTCTGACCTTGGCCTCGGCGCCGGCGAGACTCACCTGATATTCTCCCGCCTCATCGTGTGACACCAGGGACAGCGTGGCTTCGTTCGTGCCGACACCAACCAATATCACTTCGAGCCCCCGCCCATCGACGTGAGCCGCCTCGCCAACGCGAAGCTCGACCTCTGTCTTCCAGATCTCTTCGCCGGGCAGGTTCGATACACCACTCTCCCCAACGGTGACCGTACACGCCGTGGCAACGAGACCCGTCATCGAGGCCAGATTCACGAGCCGATTCAGTGCCCGATCTCCTGCGAGAAGTCGTGGAAGTTGGGGTGCGGGTGCGGCCATCGGGGCGTTGACCAAACACCTTCCAAGACACTCTTCGGATCGGGCATCGGGGCGGCTTCCGCCTCGGCCACAGCCTCATCCAACTGAGCCCCGACCTTGGCCTCGATCATCTCGACCTGCTCGGCCGTCACGATGCCGGCCGACAATACGTAGCGGTGGTATCGATCGATCGGATCGAGCGCCTCCCACTGTTCGATCTCGCCCTCCGGCACGTACCGCTGATCGTCGTGCTCGGCGTGACCTTTGCGCCGGTACGTCTTGACTTCGATCAATGTCGGTCCGCCACCACCGCGGGCCCGATCAACGGCGCGACGTGCGGCTGCGTACGACTGCAGCACATCATTGCCATCGACCTGTTCTCCCGCACAACCGTAACCCGGTGCCCGATCGACCATGTCGCGATTGCCCATTTGTATCGGCGTCGGGGTCGAGTACGCGTAGCAGTTATCCTCGGCGACGAGGATCACCGGAAGCTGTTGTGCGCATATCAGATTCCACCCCTCGTGCGCGGCGCCGGTAGAGAACCCGCCGTCGCCGATATACGTCATGCACACGAGGTCTTCGCTTCGGATCCGAGCTGCCAGCGCGACACCGGCGATCACCGAGATCATGTCGCCAAGCATCGAAACCGGTCCGATAAAGTCGTGTTCGAGGTCGCCAAAGTGGACATTGAGATCCTTGCCACCCGAGGGTCCCGTCCCTTTGGCCATGTACTGTTTCAGGATGTCGACCGGCTCCACGCCTTTGACCAGGATCGATCCCAGATTGCGTATCAGCGGTGACATATAATCACCGTCGCGGAGCGCGTAGGCGGTGCCGACCGACTCCGCCTCTTGGCCCAATGAGCGATAGACGCCGCCAACCACCCGACCTTGGCGGTACAGGTTGACGAGCCGCTCCTCCAACCGACGGTTGAGAAGCATGTACCAGTAGAGATCTAAGTGCTCAGTTCGCTCGATCACGAGATCATCGGGAACGACGATCTCCGGAGTTCCGCTGGCAACGGCGCTCGAGTCAGGCACGTGGCGGCGCTACTCCCGGTACACCAGGAACCGAGCCGAGTCCGCTCCAGGGAACCCGATCACGCGGACGACGTAGGGTGCGAGTCGGACCGCTTTGGACAGATCCGTCTGCCGGACGACCTTGATTCGGTCGCGTGCCTCCTCGCCGCTGGCGTTTTTCAGCTCGATCGTAACGAACGCAACTCGATCGCCAGGCTCGTAGACCGGCATCGCCACCAGCAGGCTACCGCTATCGACCTCAGCGCTGTCCCCGACGCGGAGAAAAACCTCCTCCTGCCACTCCTCGGCGTCGGGACGACGATCCTCTTGCGACCGCGGGCAGGCCGCCCCGATCATCACTACCGCGAGTAATCCTGCCGCAAGGCTTCGCAATATCATCGCTTCGCCTTTTTCTCTTCGCGTAGACGTTTGTGTACCTCGTAATTCTCGCGCCACGGTTCGCGCTCGAAATAGCTTCGCGTCGCCGCACGGACCCGGGGCGACAGCAAGAAGATCCCGAGCAAGTTCGGGAGAATCACGATCCCCAGGAAAACGTCGCCCATCGCCCAGATAGCGGCAAGCGGGGCGACCGCGCCTACGAAGTGCATCGTCACGAACGCCATCTTGTATGGCAAGACGGCTTTGGAGCCGAACAGGTAGAAAGCACAGCGATCACCGTAGTAGCTCCAGCTTATCGCCGTCGAGATCGCGAAAAGCAACACGCTGACGAGCACGATCAGCCCGCCCCAAGATCCGGGCAGCCCACGCTCGAAGCCAAGCTGAGTGAGCGGTGCCGCGCTCTCAACCGCCGGCCCGTGAAGCGACGAGTACGTCGAGCCGTCCTGGGCGGTTGCGGTTGCCGAGCTGGGGTCGACGCGACCCGTAAACGGACGGGTCATTTCCGGGTCGGTGAAGAGCTCCAATACCGCCACTTCGTGCCACGCGATCATCGCCTGACCCGTCGTGGCGATCGGCTCACCGTTTTCGACCAGGATCTCGGCCGGCGAGCCGACGCTCTCGAAACCACCGTCTTCGTTCTGGGTTACGTACGATAGATCTCCACCCGAGAGCGTGATCTCGGTGGGCACGGCCTCATTCCAAACCCCGGTCGTGATGATGACCAGCGCGGTCATCGTGCAGATCACGATCGTATCGATGAACGGTTCGAGGAGTGCCACCACACCTTCTGATACCGGCTCATCGGTCTTGGCGGCGGCGTGAGCGATCGGGGCCGACCCCTGACCGGCCTCGTTGCTGAACAGACCCCGGCGAACACCCCACATCATCGTGACCAGGAATGCGCCCACTCCGGTCCCGGCAACGCCGGCTGTCGGGTTGAACGCCTCGGTCAGAATCAGCTTGATGCTGGGCAGTATCGCACCCGCGTTGGTGAGCAGGATGAATAGTGCCCCGGTCACGTAAATCGCCGCCATCACGGGAGCCATAACTCCGGTCACTTTTCCGATCCGCGTGATCCCACCCAAGATTACCAACGCAACGACAGTTGCGGTCACAAAACCGGTGATCCAAACGGGGATGCCGTACGTCGTGAGCATCGTATCGGCAACCGTGTTGGCCTGAATGGCGTTACCGGTAAAGAACGCCGTTATCCCCAGAATGAACGCGAAAAACACCGCCAACGGCTTCCACTTCGAGCCCAATCCGCGCTCGATGTAGTACATCGGACCGCCGGCAACCGTGCCCTCCCACTTATGAGCGTCGAGATCCGGCGCCGTGACCGACCGGAACTGCTGAGCCAGGGTCACCTCGGTGTATTTGGTCGCCATGCCCAGGAACGCCGTAACCCACATCCAGAAAACCGCTCCCGGCCCACCGAAGTGGATCGCGATCGCCACGCCGGCGATGTTGCCTATCCCGACGGTGGCCGATAGCGCGGTGGTGAGCGCCTGGAAGTGCGATACGTCACCGGGTTCGTTTGGATCGTCGTACCGACCGCTGGTCACAGCGAACCCGTGACCAAGTCGCCGAACCTGCAGGAACCCCATATAGATCGTCAGGTAGATCCCAACGCCGAGAAGTGCGATAACGACGAACGGTATCTTCTCGCCCTGAACCGGGATCCCCGATTCCCAAACGATGCCTCCCAGTACGTCGACCATACGTTGAAAGAATTCCATCTACGCTCCTGGTCAGTTGAGTTCAGCCAGCATGCAGCGAGCGCTGCCGCCACCATGCTTTTCGATCGTATCCAGCGAAACCGAAACAAAATAGGCGGATTTCTGAATCGCGGACCGTTGCTCATCGGTGAACGCCCGAGCGGCACGGCTGGAGCCAACCAACAATCGATCACCGCTGGCGTTCTCGAGCTCCAGCACGTTACCGCAGAATTCATGCATCTGATCGATCGTAATATCGATCACCTCACGCCCTGACTGCTCGAGTCGCGCGTGTACGTCGTCCCGACTCGACGGTTCCACCGCCTCGAGGCACACGACGGCGAAGTCCGAGCCGAGGCTCAGCACGACGTTGGTGTGATACACCACCCTTCCCTCCCTGTCGTGACTGGTAAACAAAACCGGCGTGACATCGAATAGCCGGCACCACTCGTGCACCAGGTCGCTATGCGTGCGCGATGACTCGCTGGCGTATACGACTCGCTCTCGATCATCGATTACGAGGCTCCCCGTTCCCTCGAGAAACTGGCCTCGCTCCTCGGCCGCTGAAAGATCGATGACTTCATCGTATCGGTCGTTCAAATAAGCCACGATCTCCGGTCTTCTTTCGCGCCGGCGATTCTCGGCCTTCAAGGGGTAGACGACGACACGCCCGTCTCGATGTGTGCTGAACCAGTTGTTGGGAAAAGTCGCGTCGGGAGAGCCCTCTCGTTGAGCCGCAAAAGTGACCACTTCCACGTTTCGCTCCAACAGGGTGTCTCGAAACTCTCGGAACTCCGCTCTGGCGCTGGTCTCGACGCTCTCGCGCCAACCTTCGGTCGCGGCGAGTTGAAATGCGTTATCCCGTTGCGTCTCGGGATTTGATCCGAAACCGATCGGTTCGACCATGAGAACGCCACGCGCCGCCATGCGGGTCTCCGTCAGTCAGGGGGCTTACGTCTGTCAGCCGGGCGGGCGCCAAGATAACCCATCCAGGGCCTGATAACAGGTGGCACGAACCCAAAGCTGCGAGATATCATTCACCCCTCACCAAACATGCCATGCGGAGAATCGTTTAGTGGATAGGAGGTTCGATGCGAAGAGCGCTTCGATGTCTCATAGTTGCAGCACCGATCGTCGCCGGTGGTTGTTCCGAAGCAGTTGATGATATGCGTGAAGCCCCGCCATCAGCAACGGATTCGACCGCCGTCGCGTCGGCAAGCCCCACCGCTTTCGGTGAAGACGTCGGTCTTCGTGTGCTGCTCAGCGCCAACTCGTTCGAGAAGACGGTGACCCGCGCCGAGGCCGCAGTTGCCGATGAGGGACTGACGATGATCGCGCGGGTGGATCATGCCGAAGCTGCGCGCGAGGCCGGGCTTGAGCTAGCGCCGAGCACGGTGCTGATCTTCGGGCGGGCAGAGGCCGGAACACCGTTGATCGACGCCGCACCAACCGCGGCCATCGACCTGCCGGCCAAGCTGCTTATCTGGCAGGAAAAGAGCGACGGTACTGAGGGTGTGGTGCGAGTCGCATTCAACCAATCAGCATATCTGGCTTGGCGACACGAGGTCCCAGCCGACACCGAGTCACTGGACAACATCAGTGCAACGGTCGCACGGATCGCGAATCAGGCGATCAAGCCTCGGTAGGTTCTAAGATTCGCGCGCTGAGTATGTAGTCGAGCTTGGGAAACTCCCGCTCCAGATAATCGTTGCCCTCGGCATGGATTCGATCCTGCCGAGGGCCGCTGCCCTGTGGTGCCCCTTCGCCGTAGCCCGCGTACAGCTGATCGACAACGTCCATCCCGGCAACGACTTTGCCGAGGGGTGCGAAGCCGAGCTCGTCGAGCTGCGAATTGTCACGGTAGTTAATGAACAGCTGCGTGGTACGCGTGCCCGGTCCCGCGTTGGCAAAGGTCAGCGAACCGCGACTGTTGCTGGTCGCTACCGGATCGTCGGGGATTCGGGCCGTTCGCCACTTATCGCCGACCTTCGGGTCCACCGCGATCCCAAACTGAGCCATAAAACCATCGATGACCCTGAAGAATCGCACTCCATCAAAGAACCGCGCTACGACGAGCTCGTACAGTCGATCAGCCCCCACCGGAGCGAGCTCGCGGCGAACCTCGACCGTAAACGAACCCTTCGTGGTCTCGAATTGAATCGAGTAAGTCTGCGCCGAGTCTGGCATAAATCAGTAGTGGATCGCCTCTCCGTAGACGGCGTGCGCAGCCTCGTGAACGCTCTCGGACAGCGTAGGATGAGCGTGGATCGTGTGAATGAGCTCGGCCACCGTGCCCTCCAACCGGAGAACAGCGGAAGCTTCCGCGATTAGCTCGGTCGCCTTGTGGCCGATGATATGAACGCCCAAGACTTCGTCGTAACGATCTTCGGCGACGATCTTGACGAAGCCGGCGGTGTGACCAGCTATCTGGGCTCGCCCACTGGCCAGAAACGGAAAGCTGCCGACGCGAACTGCGTAACCCTGGTCGATCGCTTCCTGCTCGGTGAGCCCAACGCTGGCGACCTCCGGCTCGCAGTAGGTGCAGTTCGGCGTCTCGCCGTACGGCACCGGCTGCACATCGTGTCCGGCGATCCGCTCGACGACCATCACCCCCTCCATCGAAGCCACGTGCGCCAACCATGGCGTAGGGATGACGTCACCGATAGCGTAGACGCCGGGTTCCCCGGTCTCGCAGTACTCATCGATGACGATATACCCATCGTTCGTTTCGACTCGGAGGTTCTCGAGCCCGACACCCTCCGTCACCGGCGCTCTCCCGATCGCGATCAGGACGAGGTCGGCGGTCAACGACTCGCTTCCCAGCGTGACCTCGACGCCACCCTCCACCGGACTCGCGCCCATCAGCGGGGTATCCGTCCGGGCGTCTATCCCCTGGCGACGGAACGCTCGGGCTAGCTCGGCCGATACGTCGTGATCCTCGATCGGCAACAATCGGGGCAGCGCCTCGACCAACGTGACCCGGGTTCCAAAACGATGGAAGATCGAGGCGAACTCGACGCCCACCGCCCCGGCGCCGACGATGACCATCGACTCAGGAAGCGTCTCGAGCTCGAGGACATGATCGGAGCTGATGATCCGCCGACCGTCAAACGGCACCGATCCGATCTCGCGCGGCACCGACCCAGTGGCCAACACGATATGATCGGCCGAGATCGTGCGTACCGGTCCTTTATCGAGGCCGATCCTGCCATAGTCGGTCTTCTCGTAGATCCCCACGTTGCGAGGGCTCATGACCCGTCCCCACCCGGTGATCACCTCCACCTTCTGTTTCTTGAGCAAGCCGGAGACGCCGCCGGAGAGCTGCCGGACGACACCTTCCTTCCGGGCTTGAATGCGAGACCAATCGATCTCGACGTCGCCGATCGACAAGCCGAAATCCGAGGCCTCGAGGAGATCCCGGTAGCGACTCGCATTCTCGAGCAGCGCCTTGGTTGGGATACAACCCCGATGCAGGCAGGTGCCGCCCTGGAACGGGTCTTTCTCTATCAACGCAGTCTTGAGGCCCAGCTGTCCAGCGCGGATCGCGGCCACGTACCCGCCGGGTCCGCTTCCAACGATCACGATGTCGAAGCGATCTGTTGTCACTACTCTTCTTCGTCCGGCCGGGGCTTGAAGTCGAGTGCCGCAGAGTTGATGCAGTAGCGTTGTCCGGTCGGCTGCGGACCATCGTCGAACACGTGCCCCAAGTGGGCTTCGCAGTTCGCGCACAGGACCTCGGTCCGGCGCATGAACAGGCTGTCATCGGGCGCCGTTGAGACGTTTTCCCCATTGGGCCGCGTGAAGCTCGGCCACCCGCTGCCAGAGTCATACTTGTCGTTAGAGTCAAACAACCGCGCCCCGCAACAAACGCAGGCGTAGACACCGTCCCCCTTGTGGTCGTTGTACTCACCGGTGAACGCTCGCTCGGTTCCCTTCTCGCGAGTGACGTGGTACTGCTCGGGGGTCAGCTTCTGGCGCCAATCTTGGTCTGTCTTTTCACCCTCGCCCATTCTTCCTGTCCTGTATAAGTGGTTATTCGTCAGTCTGATACGCTACGCAAGCTCAAGCAGTCTCTCGGGTGGTCGCCCGATGACCGCGCGTTCTGCCGCAACCCCGATCGGCCGTGCCAGCAAAGTCGGGTTTGCGGCCATGAGCCGGACCAGCTCAGCGTCCGACTCCTCCCCCGTGAGCCCCAAGCGCCGGTACGCCGGATCCCGCTTTCGCAATACGTCGACCGGCGTCAGGTTCAGCTTCTCGATTACCGCGCGGATCTCCTCCGCGCTCAACGGCTCTTCGGTGTACTCCCGATATCGATACCCGACTCCGTGCTCTCCCAGCAAGGCGACCGCCTTGCGACAGGTGGATCACGTCTTGCGACAGATCAGCTCAATCATCGGACAACTCCACGACCGTGATCGTGAGCTCGTCGTCGACGGCAGCCTCGATGCTGTCGATGAAGATCTCAGCCGGCGCACCGGTGTTTGAATCGTATGTGACCGTCATGCGATCTGCATCGGACTCGATCGACTCCAGGATTATGTCGAACAAGCCATCGACGTTGGGAAAGAACACCGCGTGTTGTTCGGGTACCGGCATGCCGGTCTCGGTATACGTCTGGGACACGATCTCTCCGTTCCGCACGCGCACGGTAACCGGTCCGATCGATTCGATCGGGCAAAAGCAGCCCCTGAGCAAAGTCAGCTCGTAATCTGTCAGACCGAGATCGACCCAGCGCTCTCGATTCGCCTCGAGCTCGACCAGCAGCGGATTCTCAGGCTCTTGAGGCGAGCAGACCGCGGTCGGCACGATGATCAGCACGATCCACAACGAGGGCATTGCGCTTTTCATGGAGTGTCAATATAAGCTGGCAGGGAACCCCGCGGCCTAGCGTTCTTGGGCGTCCCGAGGCCGACGAAAGAGGGAGCGCTGAAGCGAACGGATGTACCCCGTACGGCTAGTAGTGGCGTCATCGAGGTGGGCACGAGCCGCGGTGACCTTCGAGTCGAGGTTGTCGAGATGATGAAGAACGATCGCTTCCAGCGTCTGCGGCTTGACTGGGCTGCCCCACTCGAGCTCGCCCTGATGACTCAACACTAAGTGTGCGACATCCGTCGCCAGCTCCGGCGGGAACCCATCGATCGCCGCGATCCGCTCACGCACATACGCGTACCCCAGCGCGATATGGCCGAGCAAGGAGCCGGCTTCTGTGTACGGGAACCCGGGCTCGACGGCCAGCTCGTCGATCTTGCCGAGATCGTGTAGAAAAGCGCCGGCCAGCAACAAGTCGCGATCGAGATCTGGGTAGTGTCCCGCTGCCAGCTCGCACAGCTCCATGACCGACCGGGTGTGCTCCGCCAAGCCGCCGACGTAGGCGTGGTGGTTGACCTTGGCCGCGGGCGCGACCGAAAAGCGCTCGACAAACTGTGGATCGTCGAGCAGCCCTACGACCAACTGTCTGAGGAAGGGCTCGGTGATCGACTCCGCCAACCGCCGGATGCCGGCCACCGACTCGCTCCCGGAAACGAGTGCACGCGGCAGGTACTCGCCGGGATCAACCGGTGGCGCGGGCTCCGCGGCCTCGACCTGAATCTGGGGCTCGCCACGGTAGTCAGTCACCATGCCGCGGACACGCACGAACGCACCCTCGACCAACGTTGCCGCGAGCGCGTCGGCGTTGTCCCAGGCGACACCCGGTACCCGGCCTGATCGATCGGCGAACTCGAGTGACAGGAACGGCCCGCTACGCCCGACTTTCCTGCTCACGCGGGTGACACAAAAAACCTCATCGACCTGCTCACCAGAATCGAGATCGGCGCAAAACACGCGCTTCCGATAGGGCTCGAACAAATCAGCGACCATCGAACACGACCTCCCCGGCGACCATCGTCAACGTCGGTCGACCGCGAAGCTTCGCTCCAGACCACGGCGTGTTGCGGGCCTTGGACCGAAATCGCTCCGGCTCGACCTCCCACTCCTGATCCAGATCAAAGACCGCCACGTCGGCGGGCACCCCGACTTCGAGCCGACCACGCGCGATGCCGAAAGCGCGCGCCGGATCCACCGTCATCCGTGCGAGCAGAGTTCTCAGGCTGACATCGCCTCTCACGACGAGCTCGGTGTAGACGACACCGAACGCCGTTTCGAGACCGATGACACCAAACGGCGCTTCCCCCAGGGAGCGCGTTTTTTCGGCGTTCGTGTGCGGCGCGTGATCCGTGGCCACGCAATCGATCGTGCCGTCGGCCAACGCTTCGATCAACGCTGCACGATCCTCGGACTGAGCCAGCGGTGGGTTCATCTTTGCGATCGATCCCTCGCTCTCGACGCAGTCAACGGTCAACGTCAAATGGTGGGGGCACGCTTCAGCGGTGACGGGAAGCCCAGCCTGTTTGGCTTCGCGGACTAGTCGTACGGACTCGGCGGTCGAGATGTGACACAGGTGAAGCCGCCCGCCAACACGCGCCAAGACCTCGAGGTCGCGCTCCACGGCCGCGCTCTCGGCCTCGGGCGGAATGCCACCGACACCGAGCCGATCGGCGACATCGCCGGCGAAGATCGCGCCCCCACGGGACAGGCCGAGATCTTCACAGTGATCGGCGACGACCAGCCCAGCGCGTTCCGCGCCACCCAGCACGCGCGCCAACAACTCGGCGGTGGCGATCGGCTGACCGTCGTCCGAGAGGGCGACCGCACCCGCCGCCGCCAGCGACTTTGCGTCTGTTGGTATTTCGCCCGCTGATGCCACGGTCGCAGCCCCGATCGGCAACACCCGCGCCATCCCCACCGATCGTCCGCGTTCGACTACATCGCGGACACGCTCGGGCGTATCGATCACCGGTTGGGTGTTCGGCATCGCGCAAATCGTCGTGAATCCGCCAGCCACGGCAGCCGACGCACCGGTGGCTATCGTCTCCTTCGCCTCCTGGCCCGGCTCACGCAGATGCACGTGCGGATCGACCAGTCCGGGCGTCACCAGCATCCCCTCGAGCTCGACAACGTGATCGCCGGAAGTGGGTTCGACACGCTTATCGATCGCGGTAACGATGCCACCCGCCATCCGAACGTCGGCCAGCTCGTCACGCCCGGTGCCAGGGTCGAGCACCCGTCCCCCGCGCAGCACGATACCGACCCGCGCACGGCTCAAGGTGCCGCCAGCCCGAGCTCGCGGCGGACCTCGGACAGCCGAACCAGTAGCGCCATCCGTATCGCCACACCCGCGGTTACCTGGGACCATATCAGGGTACGGTCTGAGTCGGCGACGGCGCTATCGACCTCGACATCGCGATTGAAGGGCCCCGGATGCAGAATCGGGACGTCGCTTCGCAACCGCGTGACCCGATCGACCGTCAGCCCGTACTGTCGTCTGAAAGTCTCACCGTCCGGACACACTTCATCGTGCGCCAACCGTTCGCGCTGTATGCGCAGCGCCATAACGGCATCACAGCGCTCGAGGGCCGCATCCAAGTCCGAGCTGATCTTCGCCTCGGGGAACTCATCCGGCAAAGGCAGGAGCGACTCCGGACCGCAGAACATTACCGATCCCCCCAACGTCGTCAGACCGTGATAATTCGAACGCGCGACGCGGCTGTGCACGATGTCACCGACGATCAGCACCGTTCGTCCCTCGATCGAGCCCCAATACCGGCGCAAGGTCAAGAGGTCGAGCAACCCTTGTGTCGGGTGTTCACCGGCTCCGTCACCAGCGTTCACCACGTGTGCACCCCCCATGGCCGAGGCGAGACGCTCCGGCGCACCCACGTCCGGGTGTCTCAGTACGAATGTGTTCACGCCCATGGCGGCCAGCGTCCGCGCGGTGTCGGTCAGCGTCTCGCCCTTGATGATGCTCGACCCCTCGATGATCGTCAGGTGCTCGACCTGCAACCGCTGTTCGGCCAGCTCGAACGAGCAGCGGGTCCGGCTCGAAGGTTCCAGGATGAGGTTGGCTACAGACAGGCCGGGGGCGGTCTGATCGCGGGAAACTGCGGAGTTCAATATCCGCTCACCACGATCGAGAAGGTCGGTGATCTCCTCGGCCGTAAGGCCGGCCAGGCCGAGCAGGTCCTTGCGGCGAAACGTCAGCTCTCGGCCTCTTCCCTTTCTACCAAGTCTACCGCTCGCGTCCCGTCGAGCTCCTGGACCTTGACCTTGATCTGCTGGCTCTGGGACGTCGGCACGTTCTTCCCAACAAAGTCGGCTCGAATCGGGATCTCGCGGTGACCACGATCGACCAAGACGGCGAGCATCACGCGACGCGGGCGACCAAAATCCATGATCTCGTTGAGCGCGGCTCGAACAGTCCGTCCGGTGTAGAGGACATCGTCGACGAGCACGATGACCTTGCCTTCGACCTTGAAGGGGATCTCGGTCCGCTCGACGACGGCTTGATCGCCAATCGCCTTCAGGTCGTCGCGATAGAGGGTGATGTCCATCACACCCTTCAACGGTGGCGATCCCTCGGTGCGCTCGATCTCGGCTGCGATGTGCTCTGCAAGCTGTACACCGCGACGCTGAATGCCGACGATCGCCAGATCTCCTACACCACCGGTCTCCTCCACGATCTCGTGGGCGATCCGCGTCAGCGCGCGGTCGATCGCCTGCGCGTCCATGATCACGGTACCCAACCGCGCCTCCTGTGAGTGGTTTTGTCGGTCCGTTCGCGGCCCCTCTGAAAGGCAGAGCCGAACCTACGATCGGAGACGCCGGGGTGTCAACAAAACCACCGGCGGGGCTTTCCTGGACGCCTCTCGCGGTTAGTTTGGAGGAATCCCTCGATCCTCCAGACGGAGACCGTTTTGGCAAGACCGGTTCTCGCGATCGCGATCGGCTTGGCCTGTACCGCTTCTACAGTGCTGGCCCAAGATCGACCCACCACCGATCAGGCACGGTTAGAACTGCCGAGAGTCGTCATGAAAGGGGTCCCGTTCGAAGGCTGGGTGGTAGCCGAAGGTATCTCCCGCGGAGACAGCCTCTCGTACACCGTCACATTGCCCGGCGCGGCTCAACCGATCAGCCGCGGTTGGGTAGCCGGCGGCGATTCAGTCAAAGTCACAGGGCTCTCACTGGAGCGCCCCGGGCTCGCGGTGACGCTCGAGACCCCAGTAGGGTCAACCACCACCCAGACACGCGTACTGCCGGGCTGGCTGTCGCTCTTGCCTTCGATTGTCGCGATCACGTTCGCGCTGCTTTTTCGCCACGTTGTAATCTCGCTTTTGGCGGGTGTCTGGCTCGGAGCGCTGTTCGTCTACGATTGGAACCCGTTGACCGCGATAGCGCGCACCGTCGACACATACATCGTCGGGGCGATCACCGATCCCAGCAACGCTCAGATCCTGATATTCACCTTCCTGCTAGGAGGTATGGTCGGCATCATCAGCCGCAACGGCGGCACTCACGGTGTCGTCGACTCGATTACGCGGCATGCGGTGGGTCCAATTCGCGGGCAGCTGGCCGCGTACGTCATGGGGCTGGTGATCTTCTTTGACGACTACTCGAACACCCTGATCGTCGGTAGCACGATGCGCCCGGTGACCGACGGCTTGAGGATCAGCCGGGAAAAACTCGCCTATATCGTCGACTCGACCGCCGCACCGGTGGCATCGATCGCCCTGATTGGTGGCTGGATCGGCTTCGAGGTCGGGTTGATCGACGGTGCGCTCGAGCCACTCGATCTCGGCATCGAGCCGTACGTCTTGTTTGTCCAGAGCATTCCGTACCGGTTTTACCCGATCCTGGCGCTGGCTTTTGTGTTCATAGTGATCGTAACCAATCGTGACTATGGTCCCATGCTCGCGGCCGAGCGGCGCGCTCACCGGGATGGAGAGGTCCTCCGCGAAGGCGCCAACCCGGCGAGTGATTTTGACTCCGAGGTCTTGAATCCCATCGAGGGCAGGCCACGCCGTTGGTGGAACGCGCTCGTACCGATCGGCGTGGTGGCTGCGGTCACGTTGACTGGCATGTATACGACAGGTCGCGGGGCGGTGCTGGCAGCGGGCGATCCCGATCTCGGCCTTCAGAACGTCATCGCCAACGGAGACTCGTTCGCGGCGCTCGTCTGGGGCTCGTTTGCGGCCTGCGTCGTTGCGGCTGTCATGTCGCTCTTGCAGCGGATTCTTAGCCTCGAGGAAACGATGGCCGCGTGGGTCGCCGGACTAAAGGCGATGCTGTTCGCGTGCATCGTCCTGACGCTCGCCTGGTCGATCGGCTTGATTACCGTGGAGATTCACACCGCCGGCTACGTCGTCAACCTACTGACGGGCAACCTCGATCCGCGGTTGCTCCCGGTGCTGGTGTTCATCATGTGCGCCTTTGTCTCTTTCGCCACCGGGACATCGTGGGGAACGATGGCGATCATGATGCCGGTCGTGGTACCCCTCGCGGTGGCGCTAGCGGTGGATGCAGGGTTGGCCGCCTCGGCTGCGCACACGGTTCTCGTCGGCGCCGTGTCAGGCGTATTGGCAGGGGCGGTCTGGGGCGATCACTGCTCGCCGATCTCCGATACCACGATCCTCTCGAGCATGGCCACTAGCTCGGATCACATCGACCACGTTCGGACTCAGATCCCGTACGCGTTGGCGGTCGGTATCGTAGGCATGTTGGTCGGTGACATTCCTACCGCGTACGGTTTCTCACCGTGGATCTCGATCGTTCTCGGGACGGGGATCCTGCTAGGGTTGATCTACGCAGTGGGGCGACGGACAGACAGCCCTTAGGGACCTCCTGCCACCGAGCTCGGCTCGGCTGCGCCTGGGTCGTCCTGCGCTGCCTGGCTTCCGGGTTTGGATATGACAAACGGAATCTTGCCGTTCTCACCTGCGGGTATAGAATCGACAAGCGAGAGTTCGATGACCATTTCGTCCCCGATCATGCCCCGCAACCTGGCCTCCACCCTATCCAGATCCTCAGCAACGAAATCTTCGGCCTTCACGATCTTGACCTCGATCCCCGCAGTGGTCTCCTGAACGATCTGACTCATCTGTACGCCTGGAGCATCAAAGAAAGCGTGCTCGAGGGAAGCGAGGTAGCGCCCGTCTGGCGCAACGATCATGTCCTGGAGCCGACCATCGATTCGCCCCACCGTGCGATACGTACGCTCACACTCGCATGGAGTGCCGTCGCCGGGTGTCACGAGGTCACCCGTTTGATATCGAATCAAGGGCATCGCCAGGTTGTGAAAGGTCGTGGTGACTGCTTCCATACTCCCGCCCGGCGCCGACCGGCCTACCTCTTTGCTAGGGGATTCGACGAACGAGTACTCTTCGTGAACATGATACCGACCCCACTCACAGGTGCTGATCAGTGCCGCCCGCTCATTCTGCGCATAGAAATCGTAGACCGGACATCGCATGACTTTCTCGATTGTCGCCCGATGATGATCACGCAGCGTCTCGGCACAACAGACGACTCGTTTCACCTGCAGGTCGTCTAGGCCGAGTTCTTTCATCCAGTGACACACCAGGTTCAGCGTCGTGGGGTAGGTCTTGATCAGGGCCGGCCTGAAAGCTCTGATCGCTCGAACGTAGAGCAACACATTGTCTCTCTTGAGATGCTCTACAGGAAAGACCAGGCAGTTCTGACGCGCATCGTAGGTTGCTGGAATGCGCTTGTCAGGATCCGCTTTGAAATCCACGAAACGGTTGCCGAATCTGTAGCCCACCCAGTTTAAAACTCGCCACATCGAAGCGAACTGGTGCAGATTCGATTCTCGATCCATCAGAAAACGAGTCGGTGTGCCGGTGGTGCCGCTCGTGCGCACCGTGTTCTTCTCGGTATTACTGGTTCCTTCCGCACACAGCTCGTCGAAGTGCACTCTCACATCCTGCTTTGAGAGCGTTGGCAGCTCGCTCAAGTCAAGCCGATCGATCATCTCATTGAATCTGGATTCGTACGGCCCGAGCGTTCGCCGATAGTAAGGAACGTTCTTCACCGCGTGCCGAAGAGTCCGCTCCAGACGCTCCTGGACCCACTCCCGTCGCTGTGCTGGCGCCCAGTACTGAGACTTGAGGAGTTCATCGTGGAGACGTTTGATCGCCAGGGGATGGGTGGCATAGTCAGAAAGACGAAACTTCATGCTCCCCGCACCTGCTCGATCGGCCAGATGTCCTGCAAACCGGCGTGGATCCCGATCGGCTCATATCCCAGATCTCGAGTCGCATTGGAGTGATCAAGGTTGGCGTCTTGAATGATGCCCGCGATCACGTTCCAGGTCAGCGGCGGTTTCTCCATCACCGTCGCCATGCCTCTAGCCAACACCTTGCACGCCCACACCGGAATCGGGACGAACGGGCGTTTCTTGCCGCGATGTTTCAACATCAGCTTGGCGAGATCCCAGATCGAGATCGCCTCCCCGCCGCTGAAGTTGTACGTCTGGTCGTGGGCTTTGGGGTTGCCCGCGACGGCGAGAAAGCCCTCCAGTAGATCGTCGACATGGACCGGGTTCTTCAGCGCCTTCCCGGTTCCGATGAACGGTACCACCGGGAAACGCTCGAGGTAGTCGAGGAACATCCTGAACTCGAGCCCGCCATACTCGTTGTAGGCAAGGGTGGGGCGAGTGATTGTGTACTTCATGGCCGTTTGTGAGCTGACGATGCGCTCGCACTCGCGTTTTGATTCCGAGTACGGAGTCGTAAACGGATACAGCACCGACGCCGACGACACGAACACAAAGTGTTTGACACCAGCTGCGATCGCTCCCTCGACCATGTTGCGTGTCCCCCCAACATTGACAATTTGAAACACCTCCGGGTCGTGGGCGATGATCACCGCGGCCAAGTGGTACACCGTATCTACGCCGTCGAAAGCTCCCTCGAGCGTTTTCGGATCGCTGACGTCACCGTAACGCAGCTCGACATCGACCCCTTCGATCGAAGTTCCAGGACGATCCAGCACGCGGACCTCAAACCCCCGTTCGATCAATCCCTTGACGAGCTCCGTCCCCATAACGCCCGCACCTCCAGTAACCAGGATCATCCGTTCCTGCCCTCCATTCGATCGAGTGCCACATGTCTCCCTGGTTTTGACACGATGAACGGAATTTTTCCGTTCCGTTCGGGCCGTATCGCATCAACAAAACGAAAATAAATGTCGATCTCCGACAACCCGAACACTTCCCTCATCTGGGCCTCAAGTCGATTCAGCTCGCGAGGGTCGAATCCGTCACGGCGCACGAGTAGGACCTCGATCGCGTCGACGTCCTCCTGACGAATCTGACTGGCAACGATTCCCTCCACTGCAGCGAACAGAATCCCGAGCATACTGTGGATCGCTCCATCCGACGTGACGATCACGTCCTGGAAACGACCGATGATTCGCTCGATCGTCGGAAGCGTGCGACCGCACGCACATCGATCCCCCGTGCCAAAGACGATATCGTCTTGAGTCTGGTACCGGATCAGCGGCATCACGTCGTTGTGAAGCGTCGTCGCAACGACCTCGCCGACGTCCTGGCATACACCGTCCGTGTAGGGTACAAACTCTAGTTGAGAGTACTCCTCGTGGACGTGATAGCGTCCTTGCTCACACGTGCTGATCATGCCAGCCCGTTCGTTGTGCGAATAGAAATCGAAGATCGGGGCTTGGAACACCGACTCGATTCGCTCCCGCTGTTCCTCGAAGAACATCTCCGCGCAGACTAGGATACGCCTCGGCTGGTGACGCGGCTCCAATCCCAGCTCTTCCATCCACTGACACAGAAAGAACAGCGCGGACGGATACGTCTTCAGCAGCGACGGTCGGAATCGATCCAGCCGTTTGAGAACCTTCTCTGCGTTTCCACGACGCATGCGGAACACTGAGACCAATTGGCAATTCATCCTCGGGTCGTATCGCAGGAGAGGGTCGTCGATGTCGATCGTACGCAGGTCGGCGAATCGATCGCCGAACCGATAGCCAGTCCAGTTGAGGGCCCGCCATACAGCCGCGAATTGACATACCGCAGACCTGCGATCGACAACAAACGTCGTCGGCATGCCAGTCGACCCGCTCGTGGTAACCTCGCGCGTGTGTCGCCGGTACCCATTCTCAGCGATCAGCTCATCGAAATGTTCCTGAATCGTCCGCTTCGACACGAAGGGAAGCGGGGTGAGATCGAGTCGATCGATCATGTCCGGAAATTCGCTCTTGTATGGACCGAGCGTGCGTCGATAGTAGGGAACGTGTCGAGTCGCTACTTCGAGCGTCCGCTCAAGCCGCTCCTGAACCCAGGCGCGACGGCGTTCCGGCGCCCACTTTTCGGTCTCCGCGAGCGTGCGTCGAAAGCGCCAGATTGCACCAGCACGAAAGGCGTACTCCCCTAACTCGAACTTCACGTTACGGCCCCCCGCGACTCCCGGTGTGCTCGGAGTAACGATCGGTAATGGCCCGTGAGGTGACATTTGATCATGCGCAAGACGTTCAACCCGTATGGGATCGGCGACAGGCTCGAGCTCTCTTCGTCGTAACGAGTGGGAATCGCGATCTCGGCGCACCGCATCCCCGCCAGGTGAGCCATCAAGATCATCTCGGCGTCGAAATTGTAGTTGTTCTGAAGCTTCTCGTATGGGACGCGTTCAAGTAGATGACGCGAGTAGATCATGTATCCGCTGTGGAATTCCCTCATCCGAGTACCGAACGCAACGTTTTCGATGGTTGTCAGCACGCGATTCGGAATGTATCGGGTGAGGGGCATGCCGCCCCCCCGTGCACCGCCGCCTAGCAATCGCGATCCCTGAACGATGTACGCCTCTTCGTGCAAGACGGGGGCCAGGAGGTCCAGCACTTTTTCGGGCGCATACTGCCCATCAGAGTGAACGACGGCGATGGCGTCAGCACCTCGATTCAGCGCCACCTTGAGCCCACTCTTCAGAGCTCCTCCGTAACCCCGATTCTCGGTATGGTCCACGACCGCTATCCGCGGATTCTCGGCGGCTAACTCTCGGGCGACCTGCCCGGTTCCATCCAGGCTGGCATCGTTCACAATGATGACCGACCCGTTCTCCCAAAACGTATCCGGTATGCGCTCGATCACGCTGGCAAGCGTCGATTCCGCACCGTAGGCCGGGATTACGATCGCTGGTATACACTGATTCTCAGTACTGATGAAGACCCGCCTTTAGGATGGCGGAGAGGGCGGGATTCGAACCCGCGAGACGCTGTTAACGTCTACGCGATTTCCAGTCGCGCTCCTTCGACCACTCGGACACCTCTCCGCACGTACGCCGAGAAGATATCCCCGGAAGAGCGTTCGGTCAGCACCATCATCTAGCCCAGGATGACCTCGACCGTGTGCGTCGCCCCGTCATCGACCAGCTCGATTCTCGCGCCGGCCCCGGGCCGAGCGCGCTGCGTCGTCGGTGAATGGATGCGCTCGTGATCCAGCTCTAGATCGCGACCGTCGAGCCGTACCTCCCGGACCCCGTGCATGACGCCGCTAGGGTTCTTCACGATTACCTCGTACCGTGCCGAGTGATACCTGAACGACAGCTCGAAATCAGGCCAATCCCGCGGAATACACGGATCGAGGTATAGCGTCTCTCCGCGCAAGCGAAAACCGAGGATCCACTCTACCCCGGCTCGATACATCCACCCGGCGGAGCCCGTGTACCACGTCCAACCGCCGCGACCGACGTGAGGCGGCTCGGCGTATACGTCGGCCACGGCGACGTAGGGCTCGACCTTGTAACGGTGAATCCCGGCTCGCGTGCTGGCGTGGTTAATTGGGTTGAGGATCGAGAAGAGTTCAGCCGCCTTGTCTCCGTCGCCCAACTCGGCAAAGGCCAACACCGACCAGATGGCGGCGTGGGTATACTGCCCACCGTTTTCTCGCACGCCTGGCAGGTACCCCTTGATATAGCCAGGGTCGCTGGGTGTCTTATCGAACGGTGGGGTAAACAGCAGTACCAGTCCATCGCCTCGCTTGACCAAGTGTTGCTCCACTGCCTTCATCGCTCGCTCCGCTCGATCGCCACGGGCGGCACCCGATAGTACCGCCCACGATTGTGCGATCGAGTCGATCCGACACTCCTCATTGGCCGCGGAACCAAGCGGTGCTCCATCGTCAAAGTAGGCACGCCGGTACCAGTCACCGTCCCAACCGTGCTCTGCGATCGCCGGTTTGAGTGCATCGAGAAACGCTTTCCACCGTGTCACCCGTTCGCCATCGCCCCGGTTCTCTGCGATCGGGATGAACCCGTCGATCGCGAGGTGAAGGAACCAAGCCAACCAAACGCTTTCCCCTCGTCCCTGATCTCCGACTCGATTCATGCCGTCGTTCCAGTCCCCGGAACCGATTAGCGGCAGCCCATGTGCGCCAACCCCGAGACTGACGTCAAGAGCTCGAGCGCAGTGCTCGTACAACGAGGCGCTGGCGTCAGCCGGCCCGGGCTGGAAATACTTTTCGACTTCGTCTTCCGGCAGCAATTCGCCATCCAGAAACGATATGCTCTCGTCGAGGATCGATGTGTCGCCGGTGATGTTGAGGTAGTGGGCAAGAGCCAGCGGCAACCAGACCCGGTCATCGGAGATTCGAGTCCGTACTCCCCGACCCGATGGCGGGTGCCACCAATGTTGGACATCGCCCTCGGGAAACTGACGTTCGGCGGCCCTGAGCAAATGCTCTCGTGGGATCTCCCGCCCCGCGACCACAAGCGCCATCACGTCCTGGAGTTGGTCTCTGAACCCGTAAGCCCCGCCCGACTGATAGAACGCGGACCGGGCCCAGATACGGCACGACAGCGCCTGGTACAGCAGCCACTGATTGAGCATGATCGACATCGAGTAATCAGGGGTCCGGACCTGCAACGCGCCGAGGATGTCCTCCCAGCGCTTCACCACCGCATCCAATACATCGTCGAGATCGGTGATCCGGTACTCGGTCACAAGCGCCCGAGCCTCGTCGGTGTCGACTCCCTGTCCGAGCAGGAAAACGACCTCGATGCTCGCTCCCGGTTCGAGCACGAGGTGCCGTCGCAGCGCCGCACACGGGTCAAGCGCCGAGCCAACCCGTCCCGATAGGCGCGATCCTGGCACCATCCCAGCCGGCTCGCGCAGCGTGCCATGGCGCCCCACGAACTCGCCCCGATCCCCGGTCCACTCGTCCTGTTGACCGCACAGATCGGCGAACGCCACGCGGCCAGCGAACTCGCCACTCCACCAGTTCTGGGCGAACAGCGCCTGCGTTTCCGCATCGAGAGTGGTCACGATCGAAGCCGCATTCTGGTCTCGTTCGACGCCGAGCACCCACTCGACGTACGAGGTGACCGAGAGTTTGCGCGTATGACCCGACAGGTTTCTGACGACCAAGCGCGAGATCTTTATCGGATCGTCGACCGCAACGTACTGGGTGAGCTCGGTCGCGATCTCGTGACACTGGAGCTCGAACCGCGTCCATCCCTGCCCATGGCGTACTTCGTACGGCGACGATTGGCGTATAGGCAACGGAGTCGGCGTCCAGGTCTCGCCGGTTTCCTCATCGCGCAAGTAGATCACCTCGCCGGGTGGATCGGTCACAGAATCGTTGGACCAGGGTGTGAGTCGGTTCTCGCGGCTGTTTGACGCCCACGTGTAGCCGGACCCAGTCTCCGATACCTGGAAGCCGAAACTCGGATTGGCGATGACGTTGATCCAGGGTGCTGGCGTCCACTGACCCTCGCCGAGAATCGTCACGTACTCTCGACCACCCTCGGCGAAACCGCCCAGACCGTTGAAGAACGCGAGTCGCGGCCTGGGTGGCGGAACCTCGGGAGCCGCAGGCGGTTTCTTCCACGTCGTCCCGAAAACCGCCTCCGGTCGATGCTCGACGGCGCTCTCGAGTTGCTCGCTCAACGAGCCGTGGTGGCTCAGAAGCACGACTCGGGCTGCAACACGCAACAGGTCACGGTCCTCCTCCGGCATCTGATCGACGCGCAAGATGTGGACTTCGCCGTGTCCTCGGTGAGCCTCATGCAAGCCCCGCGACTGGCTAAGCCGGAGACTCCGCTCGAGCCACTCCTGAAGCTCCTCGGCGTACGAGACAGGGTGCTCATTAGCCACGACGAGGTCGACTCCCAGTCCCTTCCAACCCCAGTACTCGTGAGCGCGAATGAGCTGCCGCACTATTTCCCGGTCGCGCATCTGGTCAATTCGCACGAGAACGATCGGTAGATCGCCCGAGATCCCGTAGGACCAGAGCTTCGATTGACCGAGTTGATTGCGAGCCAAAACCGCAGATGGCGGTCGCAGAACGGGGCTCGAGTACAAGATGTAGCCGGCCAACCGTTGAAACAGATGAGCCTCGTCGGGCTCAATGCCGAGGTGCTGTAGCTGAACCTGGGCCTGTGTCCACGCCAGCTGAGACGCGCGCTCGAACGTCGTCGTCTCGCGGTACTTGTCGACCAGCGCCAACACCGACTCCCGTGACCCGGCCACCAGCGTCGAGAACGTGACACGAGCCGTTTCGCCGGGACCCAGCCGCACCGTGCGCCGCAAGCTCAGGATGGGATCAAGAACGGCGCCGGTTGTGTTCGATAACGGTCGTCCCTCGGTGACACTGGTGGGTCTCCGAACCCCATGCCCGCGATCGAGAAATCTCGCCCGATCAGTCTCATACTGCAGCCCGCCAACGGTGTCACCCTCGACCGTCATGACATGCGCAGCCCATACTTCTGATTCTTCCTCCGATCGTGGCCGCCGGCTCGCAAGGAGCGCTTCGAAGGCCGGGAGAAACTCGGTCTGAACGAATAGCTTCTGGAACGCCGGGTGGGCGATGTCGGCTTCAGGGGTCGTCAAGACCACTTCGGCGTAACTGGTGAGCTCGATCTCCTTCGTTCCACCGCCGAGGTTCTTGATCGTGACCCTGCGCAACTCGCCATCATCTTCGGGTGACACGATCACTTCCATCGACGTCCATATCGCACCATCCCGACGCTGGAACTCGGCCCGGTCCTCTGAGAAGCCAGCTTCGTAGTGATCGGGTTCGGCAGCGGTCGGCTGATAACCGCCCGACCACATGTCATCGGTGGCGACGTCCCGGACATACACGAACGCGCCCCACCAATCGCGGGTCGGATCTTCGCGCCATCGCGTGACCGCGATGTCGTTCCACCGGCTGTATCCAGAACCAGCGTGGGTGATCATTACGCTGTATCGACCATTCGACAGTAAGTGCGTGCGTGGCGAGCTCGTATGCGGTGTTTCGAAGCGACGCACGACGGGTGGGACGATCTCGCGGATGTGACGGGCTGCCCTGACCTCCTCTCGCCGAGGGCGGGCCACCGAGACGTCACGCGGGATCCTCTCCTGCAAGAGCAGCTCACTCGCGCTGATCATCGGCACGGAATGAAATCGGCGTCGCATGAGACCGTCATTCAGCGCGTTGTGAATGGCAACGATCGTCATCCCCTGATGGTGGGCCATGTATGCTCGAACCGGCGCCACCGACCGGCCCTTGGGAACCCGCTCGGGTGTGAAGTCGAGCGCTTCGTAGAACCCAAGCACGCCTAGTCCACCGTGCTCCGCCAATCGTCCGAAGTTGTGGGCGGCGGCGTTGGGATCGACCATGACCGCCAAAGCGGTCGCGTAGGGCGCGACCACGAGGTCTTCGCTCAATCCCCGAGTCAAGCCCAGGCCTGGGATCCCGAAATGTGAGTACTGATAGTTGAGGTTCAGATCGCGCGCATTGTAGGCTGATTCCGACACACCCCACGGCACGCCACGAGTCCGGCCATACCGAATCTGACGATCGACGACGAGACGGTGAGTGCGATCGAGCAGTGTACCCGGGGCCACATCGACGACGAGGTTCGGCATCAGGTACTCGAACATCGACCCCGACCACGACAAGAGTGCCGAGCCCCGCCCCGTCGGCGTTACGGGGCGGCCAAGATGGAACCAGTGTTCTACCGGAACATCTCTCTTGGCGATCGCGAATAGGCTCGCCAGCCGTGCCTCCGAGGCCAGCAGATCGTAGTAGCCGCTGTCGTGACGACCCTCGGACATCCGATAGCCGATCGGGAAAAGGTGTCTGGTCTCATCGTATAGGAAGTCGAACTCCATCTCGTTGGCGAGCTGATCCGCTCGCTTCGCAATCGCTTTCAGATCGCGCGTTAGCTCGAGAGCGCGCTCACATCCCGTATCGACGGCTCGCTCGAGCCGGCTCAGCCAACCACCCGCATCACCGTTGCCGGCAGCAGACTCCAGTCGCGTTGCGAGCTCACCAATCGCCGCACGCACGTCCCGATACAGATCCTGCGACTCTGTAACGACCGGGATCGCGGAAAGCGTCCGCTCGATCCTTTCCCACTCCTGCGCCACCTCCGGGTCTGAGGACAACTCCTCTGGCACCTTTCCGGCCAGCATCCGTCCCCAAGGCACGAGCTGATCGAAGTCGCTGCGATGACTGCGGATCGAGGCTTGGTTGGCGCGGGCCCACACTAACAGATCCCTGGGCGCTGACTCGTCGCTCTCAGCCACTAGCGCCTCAGCCACGTCGACCAGCTCATCGGCGGCGGCATCCAGTGCCGCCAACTTCTCCGACCAGTCAGCAGATGTCTCTGCGATCCCGGCCAGACCCTCGGCGAGCGCCTCCAACGCCAGCTCGAGGTCGTGCCGCAGAACGGTTTGCGATCGATCGATGGGGCCCAATGCGAGTGCCGCCTCGTCGACCAGCCCAACCGCGTCCGCCACGCCCTCGAGCGCAACCGGTCGAACCGCGGGCTCAGAAACGATCTCACGGCAGGCTGCTGCCGCAGTGAGCAGGTGACCTGCGAGGTTTCCGCTGTCGACGGTCGAGATGTACCGTGGCTCGAGCGGCAACAGGGTCTGTGTGTCATACCAGTTGTAGTAGTGGCCTTTGAACCGCTCCAACTTCTCGAGGGCCGTAATCGTCTGTCGCAGTCGTTCCTCGAGCTCGAGCAGCCCGATCCAGCCAAAGTCCCGGGCCGCCACCGTCGACAGCGTGTACATGCCGATGTTGGTGGGCGATGTGCGGCGCGCGATCAGCGGCTCCGGGTCCTCCTGGAAGTTGTCGGGTGGCAGCCAGTTATCATCAGCGCTAACGATCGTTTCGAAAAACCGCCACGTGCGCCGTGCTACCGTTCGCAGGGTGTGCGCCTCCGACCTACCGATCGTTTCGACCTTCTTCTTCTGACGGGGTTGGCTCAGACGCAACGCGATTGCGGGCGACAAGACCCACAGCAGAATGACAGGCAAAGCCAGCTGCAGGGCCATCGGCCGCACCAGCCCCAGTACGATCGCTGCGACAACGACGAGCGCGACCGGTCTCCACATCGCGCGATAAATCTCCGTCCGCGTTGTCGCTACCCCGTGCCCGGCTTGCGCGGCGGTCACCCATTCGAGCAAACGGCGGCGCGTTGCCAGTCGAAACAACGTGCGGACGATCGCGTCGACCATGACGACTGCACGATTGGCGACAAAAACAACCGCCAATCCCACTCGAGCCGCTGCCATCACCGCATCGCTCATGATGCCCCGAACATGTGACCGTTTCGCGATTCCGCGCCGTCGCGGCAACAACCCGCTCACCACTGGTACTGCCTGTGGCATACCGATCGCGGCCACGACAACACCAGTCCAAAGCAGCGGCGAAAGTGGAAGCAGCGCCCATCCCACGAACAAGAGCGCGAGCGTCGATGGCGCGGATAGCGTCCGGCGCAAGTTGTCGACCATCTTCCACCGATTGATGACGGGCATGGAAAGGTCTCGCCGCTGACCATTCACGGTCGGATGCCGCCCCATGATCCATGGCAGTAGCTGCCAGTCGCCTCTTGCCCACCGGTGCGCACGACTGACGTTGGTTTCGTAGTGGGTCGGGAAGTCATCGAACAACTCGATGTCGCTGACCAGCCCAGTGCGAGCCAGTGAGCCCTCGAACAAATCGTGAGACAGCAAAGAGTTCTCGGGAACCCGCTCCGTCAACGCAGCCTCGAAAGCATCGACATCGTAGATGCCCTTGCCGACGTAGGATGCTTCGTTGAAGAGATCTTGATACACGTCTGAAACGGCTGCCGAATACGGATCGATCCCGGTCGGCCCGGAGAAGATCCGATGGTACCAGGAAACCTCCCCGGCGCCCGGGAGGATAGGCGTGATCCGTGGCTGGAGAATTCCATACCCGGCCTCGACGCGCCCGGTAGTGGCATCAAAACGGGGTCGGTTGAGTGGGTGCGCCATCGCGCCGATCAACCGCTGCGCAGAGCCCGGGGGGAGCCTCGTATCGGAGTCCAGCGTGATCACGAACTTGACGTTCTCGGGTACGTCGGTGAGCCCGTCGCGTCGTTCGATGAACGTGGTGTCGCGCGCCGCGCGTAGGAAACGATTCAGCTCGTGGATTTTGCCACGCTTGCGTTCCCACCCCATCCACCGATTCTCGCCGGGATTCCATACCCGTTTCCGGTGGAGGAGCAAGAACCTCGGTCCACCATCCGGCCGGGGGCCGTACTTGGTGTTCAGCTCGGTGATCTCTGCAGCGGCGGCGGCCAATACCAGATCGTCGTCACGCAGCGTTTCTTCCTCGGCGTCGCGCCAATCCGACAGCAGCGCGAACCCGACGTGGCCAGGTGGACTTACCAGGTAGTGGCGCTCGAGCTGCTCGACCTCTTTGTAAGCATCAGACTCGCTTGACAGCATAGTCGGAACTACGATCAGCGAGCTGAACTGCTCCGGAATGCCGGAGCGGAAGTTCAGTTTTGGCAACCGCCTGGGAGTCAAGAATTCGCTTATGTCACGGTGCAGAACCGCAACAGCGAGATCACTCGCTGGGATCGCCGACAACGCGGCCAACAAAGCCAATGCTACCGTGCTGACACCAAGCTGCATCCCGTACACGACCAGCAGCGATATCAACAACCCGGTGACGATCGTCACGATGCCGAGGTAAGCTGGCGTCGCGAACCTTATAAACAGACGCCTCAACCACCGCGTGATAGGAGCTCGAAAACCGAGTTCCTCCTCGAAGTCGCCCCGCCCACCGCGTATCAAGTGGTAACCCAAATAGCGATCCACGCCTCCGTCTTCGGTCGGTGACTGCGACCCACGGAGGTTTGCGCGATTCGCTCTTTCGAGCACCCGCTCGGCCACCGTCAGCTCGTTCAAATTGCTGCCTCGTGCGAGCTCTTCGACCGCGTGCCGATACGTATCACGGGTCGCGAAGTCCATTTGTGGATAGATCCGGGCAGGGTCCCGTCGGAGGATGCTCTCGACCGGGCTCACACGCTCGAAAAACTCGTTCCAATCGTGGGCTGCGATCCGTCGCATCGACGTAATCAGGTTTACCGTCGTCGCGTGAGCGGCGAGTTGTTTCAGGTGCTCCTGGCGCACAACGTCGTCAGGCGTGAGGCCCTTCTTGCCGAGCCGCTCCTCCAGCCACCCCAGGACCGGCATCACTGCCGGGTCGCTGTCGCGAAGGCGCTGCACGAGAGCCACGGCAAACGGTGCATCGAGAGGCTCCCGTTCGTGGCGGCGCAAGACTGCGGTCAATTCGTCCGCACTTCGATCCGCTGCCACCAGCAGTTGATCGGCTAACCGGTTGGCCCGCGTTCTCGCGCGCCTCGAACCCACGATCTGTTCCGAGATTCGTCGCAGGTTCTCGATCAGCACCAACCGCAGCATGATCGGTATCGCCCACAACTCACCCATCGTCAACGGAGATTGGCGCTGGTAGCCGCGCGTCGAGCATTCGAGCAAGTGTGGATCGAACCGACTATCGGTATGGGCCACGAAGAACTGTACCAGCCCGTAGCTGCGTGGATGACCCCGAAGGTCCCCGGAAGCCAGCTTGGGCAGCTGCCGGTAATAACCCCCGGGCAGAGCGTCACGAATGACGCGGACCTGCTCGTCGACGATGAAGAAATTGTCGATCAACCACTCGGCAGCGGGCGAGATCGCTTGATCCCGCTGAACGGCGTCGGTTAGGAGAGCGTATGTAGAACGGAGCGTCTTGAAGTTCGCGTCAAGCCGCGCCAGTAAAGGATAACCCCGGCGGAAGCCACGCCTGACATCGTGCAGGGCAGCCAGTGACATCGCCTTCTGTTCCAGACGCTCGACGCCCAGGATCTCGTCACGGATCGGATCAAGATCTTCGCCGGCGGAACCATCGCGGTGCAGTAATCCAGAGATCAAGCCTGACAAACCGTCCTCTCGCAGGGGGGTCTCCTCCCCACTGTGGACGAACGTGCGCATTGGCGGAGGGGGTGGGATTCGAACCCACGATACGCTATGAACGTATACCGGTTTTCGAGACCGGCGCCTTCAACCACTCGGCCACCCCTCCCACAGCGCTCGAAACCTCGCACCCGGGAAGCTGGATTTCAACCACACCGTTGCATTACCAAGGCGCTCGTTTCAGCTTCCAGGACGTGCTGTGGACCACCCTTCTCGTGCTGGCGATCCTCTACCTGATCGGGCTCATGCTGTCGGTGGGCGGGGGGTGGATCCACGCCCTCCCGGTAGCGATGGGGCTGCTGGTTTTCTACCGTCTGACTGGGATCACGCGCCGCCGTTAGGTGGCTCCCGGGGCTATCGACGACCTCGGAAGAACGTTTTCAGAAGCTCCCCACATTCGGCTGATCGCACGTTCCGTACGATCTCGATCCGGTGATTGAGTCGGGGATCATGGGCCAGGTTCGCCAAGCTTCCACACATCCCGGCCTTCGGATCGTCAACCCCGAAAACCAACCGATCGATCCTCGCCAGCACCGCGGCCCCGGCGCACATCGCGCAGGGCTCGAGGGTCACGTACAAAGTGGCGCCAGATAGCCGCCAAGAACCCAATTGAGCGGCAGCCGCACGCAACGCCAGCATCTCGGCGTGGGCGGTTGGGTCCTGTAGCTCTTCGGTCCTGTTACCTCCCTCGCTGACCACTCGATCGTCGTGCACAACCACCGCACCGACGGGCACCTCACCGCGCTCGCCAGCGTCACGCGCCACCGCCAGCGCCAACCCCATCCATGTGTCGTGTGCGTCATCCATTCTCTTGATTGGTCCGGAATCGGACAGAATGGTGCGCCCTGGAGGAGTCGAACCCCCAACCTCCAGATCCGTAGTCTGGCGCTCTATCCAGTTGAGCTAAGGGCGCACCCGGCGGGTGACGCGAATATACCCGATTCTCACGCTTCCGGATCGGGCCAACCGCTGTGGAGATGGCGCTTGATGCGACGAATCGTGCGCTGGAGCTCACCCGACTGTCGCCCCAGTCGGAAGAGGAAGCCGAACAGAACCGCCCACAGGGCGGCGTAGATCACTGCGAATACCGGTTCACTCATCTCGATATCACTTCAACTGTGAGGATGGAAACCATTGATAAAGCATCATATACACCAGCACCCCTGTTGCCGAAACATAGAGCCAAACCGGCACCGTCCAACGCGCTAATCGGACGTGCGCCGCAAACCGTCCGCGAACCGCCCGTGCAGCGGTAATCAAAGCCATCGGAACGATCGCTGCCGCCAGCGGAATGTGCGTTACCAGAATCGCATAGTATACCCATCGTGGCCACCCCTGGGCGGTAAACGGTACCGATCCGGCGCTCCAATGGTAAGTGGTGTAGGATGCCAGGAACAGTGTCGACACGATCAGCGCCCCGACCATGCATGCCCGATGCACGGCGACCCAACGTCGGCGGATCGATACGTAACCCGTCGCAACGAGCGTCGCAGCGGTCGCGTTGAGCATGGCGTTAACGAGCGGCAGTTGGTGAGCGTCGATCATCGCCCAATGGAGCGTGTCGCGATCGTGAACATCACGACAGCGAACGCGATCGTGAGCAGCCAAGCGAGACCGGGTCCGACCCACTCGACGGTCGAGGTCCCGTAGAGCGCGTTACGAAACGAGACCAGGCCGTATGCGACCGGATTCAACCGCATGATCGTCTGAAGCCAACCAACCGCCCCGGCGATCGGAAATATGGCACCAGACAGAAACCACATCGGCATGAGGATCAAGTTGACTATGCCGTGAAACCCGTGAATCGACTCCATGCGCCACGCCAGCACGAACCCCAGCGAAGTGAGCGCGAACGCGAGGCAGAAGAGCGCTGCCAAGGCGAGCGCCACGCCACCTACCGTGATGGGAATGCCAACGATCAGCGCTAACGGTAGAACCAGGGCGCCCTGAAACAGCGCGACGGTCGAGCCGCCGAGCACCTTCCCCAACACGATCGCCACCCGCGACACGGGCGCCACGAGGACCCCCTGCAAAAAACCCGCCCGCCGATCCTCGATCAGCGAGAACGTGCTCACGATCGCGGTCAGCAGAACCACGAAAATGACCGTTCCCGGGAAGAGGTATTCCACCGCGCCGACATCGATCGGCATGCCGGCCGGAGCGAACGATCCGCGCAGACCGAACCCGATCAGCGTCCAAAACACTAGCGCCGTGGCGATCGTACTAAGCGCCCGGGAGCGATCGCGAGTGAACCGGACGCACTCCCGCCACCACAAAGTCGTCGTCGGCAGAACGAGGCTAGTCATCGTGCTTGTCCACGAATTGGCGACCGGTGCGGTGCACAAATACGTCCTCGAGGGTCGGCTTACCGACGGTGATCGACCGGATACGGCCGGGGAACGCTTCGGCGAGTCGGGGCACAAACGCTGCCCCGTCGGGGCGCTCGATCCTCACCCGACCATCGACTACGGTCGCTGCGGCTTTAAATCTTTCGGTAACGGTCGTCGCCAGCCAACCAGCGTCGTCAGTCTCCAGCGTGATCACATCGCCCTGGATTTCGGCGCGTAACTGATCGGGAGCGCCCAACGCGACCAGCCGTCCGCGGTCCACGATCGCGATGCGATCACAACCCTCCGCTTCGGCCATCAAGTGCGTGGCGACGACGACCGTCACATCGTGCGTGGCTCTGAGCCTTCTCAGGTGACCCCAAAACTCGCGTCGCCCACCGGGATCGAGCCCCACTGTCGGCTCATCGAGAAGCAGCACCGAGGGCTGGTGGAGCAATCCCTTTGCCAGCTCGACCCGTCGCTTCAAACCACCGGACAGGATCCGAACCAGATCCTCGGCTCGATCAGCGACGCCAACCAGCGACAATTCATGGTCAATCCGCTCGCCCAGCAGCCGACCGGTGAGACCGTGCAGGTGACCCTGATGGCGCAGGTTCTCGCGTGATGTCAATTGTTCGTCGAGACTCGGGTGCTGAAACACCACACCGATCTGGCACCGCGCGCGGGCTGGGTCGGCAAGCACATCGACACCTGCTATGCGGGCGTCACCGGCGGACGGCTGGATGAGCGTCGACAACACCTTGAGCAGCGTCGTCTTGCCACCACCGTTGGGGCCAACGAGGCCGAAGAGCTCGCCGCGTTCGACACTGAGTGATATGTCGGCGATTGCGACTTTGGAGCCAAAGCGATGTCCGAGACCCGCGACCTCAACCGCAGCGGGCAGCGATTCGGCTCTCATCGTCCACCCGCCCGATCGACAAGCAGCAGCACCAGCAGAATCGGCAGATACGTGATCGAAGCCAACAAGAGCCGTCGCGCCGAGGCCCGCCCACGGTTGACCGTCATCGCCAAACCAAAGCCGAGAAAGACGAGGCCCGCGACGAGCGCACCGAAGAAATAGACCGATCCGGCCAACCCCAAGACCGTCGGAATCAGGCTCACCGGGAGAAGGGCCAGCGAGTACAGCGCCACCTGACGTCCGGTCGAACCGCCGTTCGGGTCGACCACCGGCAACATCGGCAGTCGCGCCCGGGCGTAGTCATCGCGGTACATCCACGCGATCGCCAAAAAGTGCGGAAATTGCCACAAGTAGAGAATGCCAAACAGCGCCCACGCCGCGACGTCGATCCTGCCGGTGACCGCCGTCCACCCCATCACGGGTGGGATCGCTCCGGGTACCGCTCCGACGAGCGTGTTGAGCGGCGTGCGTGTCTTGAGCGGTGTGTACACCGCCAGATAGAGCAGGCTCGACGCCAGCGCGAGCAAACCGGTCAGCGGGTTGATCCTGACGACGAGCCAGATCACGCCAACGACAGACAACAGAACACCGACCGCGAACACGTGGCCGCGCTCCATGCGACCAGCCGGCAGCGGACGTGACTCCGTGCGTCGCATCCGGGCGTCGATTTCGTGCTCGAGGTACTGGTTCAAGGCAGCTGAACCGCCGGTCGCGAGAGCCACCCCGACCAGCAGAACCGCCAGCCGACCCAAATCGACGCTCTGCGATGAAGCCAGCACGAACCCCACCGTGGTGGTGACCAGAACGAGCCCGGTGATGCGTGCTTTGGTGAGGATCAGATAGTCGTTCACACGCGTCTGGCCCGCATCGCCAGTACGACCGCAGTAGCCCACAGCAATGCCCCGACTCCGAGGTGGGCGGTGGCCACACCGGCCGCCTTGAGCGACAGGACGGTCCAGCCGCCGAGCGCGATCTGGGTACCGACGAGCACGAGCATGGCGATCGTCGGACGGGTGAGATACGACGCGGCCGGATTCGATCGGAAGATCCGAAAAGCGGTCCAAACGACCGCTGCGGTCACGACCAGCGCTCCCACACGGTGTGCGAAGTGGAGGGCTACGGGGTGAGAGCCGAGCGGCGGCACGAGCTGACCATAGGCGAGCGGGAAGTCGGGGATCGCCAGACCAGCGCCGGTGTGTCGCACCGCAGCGCCGAGCGCGATCTGAACCAGGACCAGACCAGCCGTGATCGACGCAAGCTTGCGAATCGCTCTTACCGAACGGTCGGGTAGCTGTTCTTCCCCCGGGGTGCGTTCCCACCCGGCCGAACACGCTACCGCGATCGCCACGGTGAGCCCAAACACCAGCTCGGCGACGACAGCATGACCGATCGACACCAAGTCCGGTAGCCGCAGCAGCACCGTCAACCCACCCAACAGCCCCTGGAAGACGACCCCCACCAAGGCGATCGCGCCCAGACGCTTCACCCATCGGCGCGGCTCGGACCGCCACAGCCAGACCGCCTCGATCACGATCAGTAGCCCCACGAAAGTGGCTACCATCCGGTGGCCATGCTCGTACAGAACTCCACCCTGCATCGGGGGCATCAGGCGTCCGAAGCTGAGCGGCCAATCGGGCACCGCGAGACCCGAACCGGTGCTCGTCACCATCCCGCCAGCCAGCAACAGCACAAACGTGGCCGCAGCCACGAATTTGGTATAGCGACGCAGTTGAACGTTTGACATGGTTGTGAATCTAGCCTCGGCCATCACCGCGGCCGAACCGAGTAGCCCGGTCTCAGTGGTGGTGTGGCTCGGTCAGCTCGGCCAGCTTCTCGGTCTCGGGGTCGGGTGGGAGACCTGCGGCGATCGCGATGCTCGGGATGGCGCGGAAGAACGTCATCGTAGTCAGCATGAATGCGCCCAGCACACCCACCGCTACCGCCAATTCGATGGGTCCCAGCGCGACCGCATCGGGGAGCACGCCAGGGCCGATGATCAATAGATGGAAAAACCAGATCCCGATCAGGCTTATCGTGGCGAAGGTCCGTAACAAGGCCGGAGTTCGCTTGGGTTTGACGCCGAGGAGGCCGATGAACGGGATTAAGAACACACCCGCGAGCACGATGATCGCGATCGGTTGATAGACGGTCCACAACCGCTGTTCGATAAAGTGAGTCTCCTCTGGCAGCCGGCCGTACCAGATCACCAGATACTGGGCGAAGAACAGGTACGTCCAGAAGATCGTGAACGCGAACAGCATCTTACCGATGTCGTGGAGTGATCTACGATCGATGATGTCCACAAACGAACGGTAACGGCGGACGAAAGTCGCCAGCACCGCTGTAACACCGATCGCCGCCAGGAAGTACGTCATGAAGATCCATGCACCGAACAACGTCGAGAACCAATGCGGATCGATCGACATCAACCAATCCCACGCCCAGACCGTCCAGCCGGCAGCCCACACGAGCACCACCGCCGGAGCCAACCGCTCACGCTTGTAGATCGAGCGTTCGAGCTCGATGTCCAAACCCTGCCAGTTTCTCGTCAGTCGATCGTACAGACCACGCCGCCAACCTCCGACGCGCTCCTTCAGCCGACCCAGATCGGGGCGCAGGGACCAGTACACCAGCAACAGACTCAATGCGTAGACAGCGCCGACGGCGACTACTTGACGCAGAACGAAGAACCCCGGATTCAAGTACGCCGCCTTCGCCTCCGGCGGGTGCTCGACCCACGAGTAGACGTGTCCCAAGCCGAAAAACAGCACGATCATGATCACATACGAAACCGGCATGAATGCGGTCAGCGACTCGGCCAACCGCCGCAACGACCGAATCCAGTGACCGCTGGCGATCGTCGACGCGGCCACCAGGATCGCTCCACCCGTCGAGACGCCGCTCCACAGCGCCCAGTTCCACACCAGCGCCGCCCACGCGCGCGACGGATCGCTCATCACCCCGACGATGAACCCGACCACGCCGACCACCGTGAGCCCGACAGCCAACGGGTACAGGCGTCCCCCGGGACGCTCGACCATCCGGTCGAGCAGGTCCTGCACGTTGATGAACTTCTGCCCGTGGCTCACGATCCCCCTGTTTGCTCCGCTGGCGCTCCGGACGCCGCGGCTTGGATCGGCAGCGACCGCAGGTAGTTGACGAGGTCCCAACGCGTCCGTTGTTCGATCCTGCTGTAGCCTGGCATCAGCCCTCGACCTTGAGTGATGAGGGCGAACAGGTAGCCATCCGAGAAGTCATTCAGCCGTCCTGTAGTGAGCGTCGGGATCGCCGGATACTGATCTTCGATCGGTCCACCACCTCGGCCCCCCTCGCCATGGCACACGATGCAAAAATCCCTAAATGCCGCTTCGCCGTTTCCAGTCGACGCCACAGTTGACGGAGCCGGGTTCACGAGATCGTCAGCGGTGGCGAGGTTGAACTCGCCCATCCCGTCCAGCGCTACCGATCGCTCTGGTGGTGGAAGTGGTTCAGCCTCGTACGGTTGTATCGAGGGCGTCCGGCTCATGGTGCTGAACCAATCACAGCCCGTCAGCGCGACGACCGACAAGAACAGCGCGACTCTACAACCGCTACGTGACACTCTCGATCGCCTCCGCCCCGACGCGGTCGAGGATCGCGCGCGCTCGTTGCACCGCGCTGTCATCTTCGGTGTGCACAAACACTCCGAACAGATCATTCGAGAACCGTGGATGGTATCCCGGCTTGGTACTCATGGCGGGGATGCGACTGAAGATGAAAACACCCGCCAGCGTAAACAGGCCGCCCAGCAAGACCGTGAGCTCGAACATGATTATGACCGTTACTGGCAACGAAGCGATCGACTTTCCGCCTACTTGTAATCCCCACGCGAAGAATGTCCAGAGCGTCAGGGTGAAACCGGTCAACGTTCCCATGAGCCCGCCGATCAGAGTCATGAGCCGAACCGGGCTAACCGGACGATCGATCGCATCCTCGAGATGTGGTGTGGGGATCGGCGAGTAGACGGTGATGTCATCGGCCGCGACGCCCTCGTTCTCGAGCGTGTTGACGGCATCTGCAACCTCATCCAAGGTCAGGAAGACCCCGCGCACCCCGCCTTCCAGCAGCTCGGCGCTCATGAGGCCCTCTCCAGTTCTTCCTGCTGATGCCTGAGCTTCGGCGGCAACAGCTCCTTCAACTCGGCGATCGCCATCGATGGGAGGAACTTCACAAACAACAGGAACCACATGAAGAACCACGCAAACGAACCCGCAGTGATCGACCACTCGACCCAGCTCGCGCTGTAGTAATCCCACTGGTACGGCATGAACTCGCGTGCCAGCGACTGGATGATGATCGAGAAGCGCTCGAACCACATCCCGATGTTGACGAAGATCGATACGACGAACATCCAGAACCACGACGTGCGGATGCGCTTCGACCACAACGACATCGGTATGAAGCAGTTGCAGATGTACATGATCCAGCACGCCCACGCGTACTTGCCGGTCAACCGATCCCAGAAGATCGCCTTCTCGAACTCGGAGCCTGAGTACCACGCGATGAAAAACTCCACCAAGTACGCGTAGAACACGATGAGCGACGTCAACAGGAGGAGCTTGGCGAGATTGTTCAGGTGGTACTCCTCGATGTAGTCCTCGAGGTGGAACGCCTTTCTCAACGGCACCACCAACGTGATCACCATCGCCACTCCGCTGAAGATGGCGCCGGCCACGAAGTAGGGTGCGAAGATCGTCGAGTGCCAACCCGGCACGATCGCCATCGCGAAGTCCCACGACACGACCGAGTGCACGGAAAGCACGAGTGGCGTGGCCAAACCAGCCATGAACAGATAGGCGCGGTTGTAGTGACGCCACTGGCTGTCGGTCCCCTGCCACCCCAGCGAGAGGAGCGAGTAGAGCCGGTGGCGAAAGGACCGGGGCTCGGCCCGGTCGCGAGCCGCCGCGATATCGGGAATGAGGCCCAGGTAAAGGAATAGCGAGCTGATCGTGAAGTACGTCGAGATGGCGAAAAAGTCCCACAGCAACGGGCTCCTGAAGTTGGGCCATAAGAGCCGCTCGTTGGGATAAGGGATCAGGTAGTAGAAATACCAAACTCGACCCAAATGAATGAGCGGAAAGAGCCCGGCCGTCATCACCGCGAAGACGGTCATCGTTTCCGAGACGCGGTAGACCGCGGTTCGGAACTGCGCCCGGAACAGGAACAGAATGGCAGAGATCAGGGTGCCCGAGTGGGCGATACCGACCCAGAACACGAAGTCCGTGATGTACACACCCCACATGACCGGAGGCACGTAGCCGGCCACGCCGAGGCCGGTCTTGATCTGGTACACCCAGGCGGCGATCGCCACCCCGAGGACCGTCAACACGACCGCCATGAGCGCCGCCCACCCGACACCGGGTCGCTGCAACGTCGCCAGCACGTCGTCGTTGACGCGCCGAAAAACGGTCGCCTGGGCGAGACCCGAAGCGCGGCGGTTCACGGTGGAGGTCGACTCCGACATCCTCTACACCTCTGTCCCCAACCCAGCGGCCTCTAGCGCTACCTCGCTGGACGTGCGGTTGGTCACCTTCTTCAAATAGAAGTTTGCCGGTCGTGTGTTCAGCTCTTCGAGCACGCTGTAGGCGAGCGGCCCCCGAGAGAGCTTCGACACCTGGCTGTCGGGATCCTTCAGATTGCCAAACACGATCGCCTCGGTGGGACACGTCTGCTGACACGCGGTCTGGAAGAACCCGTCCGGCACGACCGCTTCTAGATCCTCGTCACGGACCGTGTTCTTGGCGGCGTTGATGCGCTGCACGCAGTACGTGCACTTCTCCATCACGCCTTTCTCGCGCAGCGTGACGTCGGGATTGAGGGCCCAGCTCATCGGCTCTGGCCATTCGTAGGTGAAGTAGTTGAAGTATCGGACCTTGTACGGGCAGTTGTTCGAACAGTAGCGGGTCCCGACGCATCGATTGTATACCTGAACATTGAGCCCTTCGTCGTTGTGATAGGCCGCATACACGGGGCACACCGGCTCGCACGGAGCAGCGCCACAGTGCTGACACATCATCGGTATGTGACGGGTCTTCACGTGTCCGCTCTCTTCGTGCTCCAAGAACCGTTCGATCCGAATCCACGACATCTGCCGGCTCTTCGCGACTCGCTCCGGCCCGACGAACGGGATGTTGTTCTCGGCCGCACACGCCGCCACGCAGGCGTTGCACCCGGTGCAAGCATCCAGGCTGATCGCCATGCCCCAGCGGTACGGGCTGTCGTCTCCGGAGTCCTCGGCGGCACGGGCTACGGTAAGGGGTTCACCGTGTCCGTTGCCGTGGTGACCCGGCTCGGCGTGGAGCGCCTCGGCCATCGGTATCGCCTGAGCGATCTCGCGATCGTGCTGGGTATCCGACCCCTGGTGCTTGAGCGGCGGCACCCACGCACCGGTGGGTGTCAGCGTAACCTGAACACCCTGGTAAATCGGCCCACCGCCGTTTGGTTCGACATCGGCCGGCAGCAGCTCGACCGGATTGACGCCACCCTTCGCAAAACGACCCATCGCCGTGTGACCGCGGCCGAGCGGCATCGAGACCGTATCGCGCCGGATGCCGGCGTACGTGATCACCGGTGCGGTGACGCTGCCGTGGGGCGAGGTGACGGTCACCACGTCACCGTCCTTGACACCCAAACCGGTGGCTACATCCGGATGCACTTCGATCCACGTCTGCCAACAGCTCGTCGTGACGGGATCCGCCAGCTCTTGAAGCGTCGGGCTGTTGGCCGACCGACCGTCGTACATCGCCAGTTGCGGCTGCACGACGAGGTCGAACGCGCCATCGTCTTGGGGGCCGTCAAAGGAGACCGGGCCAAAATCGAGTCCGTCGTCAGCAGCGGCCGGTGTTGTCACCGTCGGCACGGTCGTCGCGGCCTGCCACACGCCGCCGGCCCTGAGCGCTTCGGCCCACGCCTGCTCGCTGCCGGCGACATCGCTCCACGCCGACCGCAGGTAGTCGTACCAGGTCTCGGCCTCGATCGTCGGGGTTCCCTCGTCCCCCACCATCACGCGTCCGACATCGAGCATGACATCGGGCGTTGGGCGGGTATCGAAAACTGGACGCATCGCCGGCTGAATCAGGCTCATGACACCGTCCTCGGGCACCCAGTCGCCCCACGACTCGAGCGGTGTGTGATCGGGCAACAGCAGATGACAGTGGGATGCGGTCTCGTCGAGCCCCGAGCTGAACGATACCCGGAAAGGCACCTCGTCCAAGGCGTCTTCGAACCCGACGCCCGGTGGCAACGAGTACACTGGGTTGGTGTGGGCCACTAGGAGCGCCTTCACCTGGCCGCCACTCATGCGCTCGGTGAGCTCGATCATCGATCGGTATGCACCAGAAACGCCACCGGTGATCGCGGTGTCTACCTGAACGGTGTCGCCCACTGCGCCGCCGGCCTGGTTCAGTAGGTTGACGGCCACCGCAGCCGCGGTCGCCCCGCGGTGCGCAGCGCCGATTCCACCCGGCAGGGCCAGGCTGCGCTTCGCCTCGAAGATCTCGGCCAGGTGTTCGATCGTACCGGCGTCTACGCCACTCACCTCCGCCGCCCGTGCCGGAGTCCAGCCAGCGGCGGGGCCATTCGCGCCAAGCGCATTGGCCATCGCCAGCGCCACCACGTGCTCGGTACCGGGTCGCGCGGCTACCCACTCATCGGCGTTCGAAGCGGTCATCGACAGCCGCGGCTCGACCGCTACAAAGACGCCCTCGCCGTCGGGTCGCACGGATTCCACGCCACGGAATGCGTGCATTTCGGACCACGCTCGCCCGTACCGAACCGGCGACACCCAAGTGCCCAGGAAATCGGCGCCGAAGGAGATCACGAACTCGGCGCCTGCGATGTCATAATCGGGCACGGCTGCGCGGCCAAACACGCGGCGGTTGGCCTCCAACACGGCTTCGTGCGCAAACGGCTCGTAGACCACACGGGTCGCACCGACGGCCGTCGCCCACTCATCGTAGAACCGGTCACGGGTGCCCGTCTCGAGACCGGTCAGGAGAACGATCGATCCCGGCTCGGCTCCCGCACCGCGGAGCCCTTCGGCCAGCTGCTCGATCCCCGCAGCCCAATCGACCTCGGCCTGCTCCCCGTTCTCGATCCGGCGCGGCCCGCGCAGCCGATCGGGATCGTAGAGCCGCTGCGTCGCCATCTGACCGCGGGCGCACAGCTTGCCTTCGTTGACCGGGTTGTCGGGGTTGCCCTCGAGCTTTATGACGCGACCGTCACGAGTCTTGACGTGCACTCCACAACCCGCCGGGCACTCGCGACATGTCGACGCGTACCACGTCGGTATTCCGGGCGTGACGTCCTCGGGCGGCACCAAGTACGGGATCAGGGCCTGCGGTCCGACCTTCTGATCGCAGGCGGTCATCGTTCCCGCCCCGGTGACTCCGACCAGCTTTAGAAACTCGCGTCGTTCCACGCGCCGCCTACTGTCTTGCGTCTAATAGTGACAAACCGCACAATCGTCCTCGGCTTCTTCATCGCGATGACACTCCAGGCACCACCCCATCGACAACGACTCGACCTGTCTCACCTGCTCCATCGTTTCCACCTCGCCGTGGCACTCGACACACTCCACCTCGGCTCGGGTGTGTGGTTTGTGGCTGAACTGCACGAACTCCGGCACGCTGTGGACCCGCACCCAAGGGATCGGCAGCGAGTCGGTCCAGAAGCCCTGCAGAAGCTGGATCTGCTCTTGATACTCGGGCGTCGAGCCGCGGATGAAACGGTGACAACCCATGCACGTCTCGGTCGATGGGATGCCCGCCTCTTCTGATCGATCGACCGTGAAATGGCAATACACGCACTCCATCTCGTTGTCCGTGACGTGGACGTCGTGCATGAACTCGATTGGTTGGGTGGGGCCTTCGGCTTGTGCCCGACCACAAGCGGAGAGGACGGCGAGCACCGGGAGCGCAAGGAGGATTCGGATCGCGGCTGTTTGCACGGAGTCCCTGAGCTCCCGGTCAGGGGTTCAACGACGTCGCGAAAAATCGATGGTAACGATGCGTCGAGAGCTGCCGACGCAAATAGCCCTAGGGGTCAAAACTTGCGCAAATATGCGCAGTCGCCCCGCAGTGTCAAGGGAGGCGTCTCGCGATCCGCAGGCGGTCTCAGAGCGATTCCGAGAATTCCGCCTTATTTGGCTCGACGAGTCGCTCGTAGTCGGCGTACGAAATCTGAATCGTGTCCTGATGCGAGCCCGCGTTGAACGTGATCTGCTCGTCTTCCGTGAGCGAGTGATCGACGTACACTGGGAGATCGTACAGGTTGCCAAAAGGCGCCATCGCCCCGGTCTCGCAATTCGGGAACAGTCCCTTGAACTCCTCTTCGGTCGCCAGCCTCAACTTGTCGTTGCCGACGATCTTCTTGAAGCTGGAGAGGTCGATCTTGCGAGTCGCCGGGAGCACGGCCATGACGAACTCGTCGCCGTCGGTGAGCATCACCGTCTTGGCGAACTCACGTCCTGGAACGTGCTCGGCGCCAGCCACCTCTTGCGCCGTGTACGCTGGCGCGTGGGTGTGATGGGTGTAACCCACCTTCTGCTCGTCGAGCAGCTGTTTCACTCGATTGGAAACACTCACGTGAACCTCCTGGGCGTGGGCTTCATTCGTTTGAAACCTGGCTTCTCAGGTAAGCGGCGATCTCCTCCGCCTGCTCATCGGTCAGCGGCTCGGCGCCCATGGGTTCCATGTGGGCCTGCATCCGGACGACGACGCCGTTCCACTCAGCGGCGGTGTGAACCGCGGGCGACGGCGTGTCGTGACAGAACGAGCACTGCTCGATAAACAGGTCGCGGCCGGGCGCATCTGTCAGCTCGCCCGGAGAGGCGGCCCGAATCGAATGTCGCTGCATGTAGGCCAGCAGCGTATCGGCATCTTGTGGAGACGGAAGCTGGGTCGAGGTCATCCCGTCCAACAAGATCTCGCCCACCAGTCCCTCCGTGAGCGGGCCGCCCATCCGATTCTCCAGCGTCCGAGCGCGCATCAGCATGCCGCGCACCAGGACCGGCCACTCGGCTGCCGTGTGCATCTGCGGCACCGGGATCCAGTGGCACTGAACGCAGTAAGCCTTGACGAGCTGGGCGCCCCGCGAGTTCGGTTCGGGAAGGTTCTCCGGCTTAAAGCTCGACGGTGGCAGGCCCGTTCCGATCGAGCTGATCATTCGCCACCGCTGTCCGCGGCCGAGATCGGCGGTCGGCGTCCCCCCGAGCTCACTCAACAAGCTGTCCACGAGCGCCAGATCCAACGACGGTTCCGAAGGTTCTGGCGGCGAACAACCGCCGGAGACGAGCATCACCAACAACAACGCCCACGCCACTCGCGCAACACTCGTCATCGCTTCCTCCTCGAAGGGGACACAAATCGTAGTTCCGCCTGTCCCCAGTCTATCGCGTTCACAGCGGTTTGTGTAGTTCCGAATGTGGGGAGATTCTGGAATTCGCGTGTAGGAAAGAACGGAAGTCGGGTTGGCCCGGCGCGCCTGGCGCCGGGCCCAACCGCTAGGATCCTTCTTCTGAATCTCGCTCGAGCTCCTGCAACTGCTGCCGCAGCCGTTCGACCTCCTGTTCGAGCATCTCCAAGCGATCCCTCAGGTGCTCTTCCGCGTGTTCGAGCTCACGCTCGATGCGCGGCTCCATCTCGCGCAGTTTTTCGTCGAGCTCACGACGGTGGTCATCGAGTCGGCGACGATGGATCTCGATTCGCTTCTCGATCTCTTTCCGATCCGGACCCCGGATCTCGAAATCGTGCTCGATCCGCTCGTCGTCCCCATCGTAGCGACGGATCCGTATCCTGCCGGGTACGGCACGATGCTCGGCCTTTTCGACCATCTCGACGATTTCGGCCAGCCATTCGCGCCCCGCATCGTCGAACGCGTGCGGCTCATCATCGACCTCGTACTCGTAAACCAGCTCGCTTTCACGGGTCGCGGTCACCTCGATCCGGCGCTTGATCTCGCCGCGATCGTCTTCGACCTCGAAACGACCCTCGGGTGAGATCGACTTGACCTGCCCGTCTTCGAACTCGACGTCGCCTTGGATCTTGATCCGGAGGTGCTTGCCGAGACCGGAGAAGACTTGCAGCGCTCCACCGCCCGGCGCCCGGAACGCGAAGCCAAGCTCCTTGAGCTCCTCGAGACCCTCCATGATCTCGATGTCCGGCATCTGGAAATCTTCCATCTCGAGCGGTTTGAGTTCCTCCACCCACTCCTCGAGCCCCTCCAACTGCTCCGCTAGATGCTCAAACGGCGGAACAACGACATCGAACTCAAATGTTGGTTCGTCACCGGGGCCGATCCAGACGTACTCACGCTTGCGCTGGGAGCGCTCGACTTTCTCACCGTCGCCCTCCTCCA
>CAMYLR010000023.1 GCA_947259315.1 uncultured Gemmatimonadales bacterium
CCACCGCTCGGCCGGCGGGTCGATCGCTTCCAACTGCTCGCCGACGCCAGTTCCCCTCCGCGTTCCGCCCTGCAAGAAGAAGTGGACGTCGGCGCCCAACTCGCGTGCGACATCGACAAGCGTGTTCTCGGGGTCGGGCACGGCGAAACGGCGCGCGAGCGCCATCAACACGGCAGCTGCATCACTGGACCCGCCGCCGAGGCCGGCACCAACTGGGATCCGCTTCTCGATCGTGATCGCGACGCGCGGGTCGCGACCGGTGTGCTCAGCGATCAGCCGGGCGGCGTGCGCGGCCAGGTTCTCGTCGCCCTGCGGCACGTGCTCGGCCCACTCCCCCACCACCTCGCACGTCACATCAGAACCTGCCGGCGCAGGCTCTAAGGTTACGGTATCCGCTAGATCGATCGATTGATAACCGGTGTCTACGGTGTGGTAGCCGTCGTCACGACGGCCGGTGATCTCCAGGTACAGATTGATCTTGGCGGGCGCCTGCCAGATCTCCCTGGACATCACAGATCCGAGGCTTCGATCTCGGGCTCGATCACCGTTTCAAACTCGGCTTCGAGCTCCTTGCCCATCTCTTCCTCGGAGTGCTCGATCTCGCGCCACGAGAGCCCTTCGCGGAAGAAGAAGAGAAGGCCCAACAGCGTGACCCCCGCCCACGTCACGGCATGAAACCCGGCCGAGAACGAGAACGCGGTGGTCCGATCGACGGCGAACACCTCGAGGCTTTTGACGATCAGCGCCTGATAGGTACCCACGAAGCCGGGCGCCGAAGGCGCGGCGACGCCTAGCGTAGCGACGCAACTGGTGAAGAACGCCCCGATCCACCCCACGTGTCCTAGCTCGAACGCCTGCAAACCGAACACGTAAACCGACGAGATCAACACCCACTGAACGAACGCAAGGATGAAGCTCAAGACGACCATATCGGGCCGGCGCAGGAGCTGAAACCCGTCGGCGAACGTTACCAGGGCGCGTTCGATCGACTCCTCGAACCGACCACCGAGCAAGTTGCGCGTCAGCCATCTCGATGCCCGAAGGAACGCCTGCGGGTGGAACGCGAGCACCGCCTGGAAGACCAGAAAACCGACAAAGATGTAGAGCGTGATCCGCACTACGGTGTCGACCCAATCGGGAAACGGAAAGCTGAGCGTGAGAAAGAACAGGATCGTGAGCAGCGCGAACCCGTCGAGCATCCGCTCGACGAACAAACCTCCGAACGCGGTTCCGGTGGGGACCTTCTCGCGACGACTGAGCGCGTAGGCGCGCACGAACTCCCCGATTCGTACCGGCAAGACGTTGTTTGCCATCAGCCCGATCGCGGTCGCGCTGGTACACCCCGCCAGTGGCACGGAGCCGTAGGGCTTGAGCAGGATCTTCCAGCGGATGGCGCGCATGACGACGTTGATGACGGGGTTGATCACGAAGATGAGCGCGAGGAGGCCAAGATCGGCGCGTCTCAGCGACCAGCCGACCTCGTTCCAGTGGACGCCCCGCACTACATAGATGATCGCCGCCACCGAGATGGCGACCCCGATCCACGTCTTCCACTGCTTGGCCATGCTAGCAATACCGTCCGACGGAGCTCAGGAATTCAAGTGGGACTACATCAGAGGGGTTTCGTTGATCACCAGCTTGTAAACGGCCCCCAGGCGGTCTGCGGCGCGATTCGACAAGATCATCCGCGGCAGGAAGATCTCGAAGTACTCCATGACCGGCGAGATCTTGGTATCGATCGCCAACGCCAGCGTGATGGTCGGCTTCGTTTCGGAGGTCTCGCCCTCGTCGTAGTCCGACGCGGTGAACTGCGCGATGTCCTGCGGGGTGGCGGTGGGGTTCGAGTTTTGCCCGTTCGAGTCGTTCCCGTTCCCGCGCTCACCCTTCAGCTCCTTGGCTTCGTGTGGCCCGACGACCTTGAGCGACGAGCGCGTGACCGCGTAGTTGACGCGATCGTGGATGTCGAGATGGATCATCGCCTTGTCGCGGACGCGCGAGCGGTGGACGTCGGACTTGTCGGCCAGGATCAGCGCCGCGGCGATGTCGCTGACCGGCGCGCCGTCGGTCTCGTGATGGTGACCGATCGCGGTCACGACCTCGATCGTCTCCTCGATCGACAACCCGGCGTCGCGCAGCAGCCCGTGGGCGATCGCCGCCCCCGACTGCGCGTGATGATCACGGTTCACGATGTTGCCGATGTCGTGCAGGTACGCGGCGATCCCGGCCAGCTCGCACTGCCTCTCGGGCCGTTCCAGGGCTTCGACTACCGCCTTGGCGCGCTGCGCCGTGACGCTGGCGTGACGCCGGCCGTGCTCGGTGTAACCGATCGACTCGAGAACGCCATCGGCACGATCCAAGTAGTGGGTGACCTCAGCGTTCTCTCGAATGTCGGCTAGCGTTAGCATGTACTTCCTCTCTCTCGTTCCTATGATCTTCAATGAGCTCGGCCACCTTCTTGTGGCCCTCACCGCGCACGCGATCGGGGACCAATTCCAGCGCGATCGCACCCAGTGCACGGTACAGCTGACACACCTTTGGATATGGCGCCAAGGCATCCAGCTGTTCCCGAACGGTTTTGACGTCGCCCCGAGCCACCGGTCCGGTCAACGCTTGGTCGGGCAACTTCGTGGCCAGATTCGCGTCGGTTTGGCCCGCCAGCGGAGCGATCAAATCACGCGCCGTCTCGGCGTCGATCCCGGCCTGTAGCAACAGCACCGCCGCGGCCGCATCGAGTGCCACCCGACCGTTGGCGACGAACACGAGCGCCGCATGATACAGCGGCTTGTTCTCCGCCGCGACGTGTATAAAGCGCAAATCGAGCGTTTCGGTAAACGCTTCGAGCACGGTGACCGCCGCCTCGTCGCCCTCGATCACGACGATCGCACCGGCCAGCGCATCCGGGTCGCTCTCTGCGCCACGGAGCGTCATCGCCGGGTGCCACGAGCCGCACGCCACCCCGCCCTTGGACAGTGACTGCAAGAGGCTCGCCGGATGGGCGCCCGCGCAGTGCGCCACGACGGCGGGGCGCGGCCCGGTGGCTCGACCCAGCCGCTCGGCGGTGGCGCAGATCGCGTCGTCGGGCACCGCGATCAGCCACAGATCGGCGCGGATTGCCGGCGGCTGCGCGTTGATCGCCACATCGAACCCCTCGGCCAGCGCGGCCCGCCGCGGCTTGAGCGGGTGCGGGTTCCAGAGCCCGACGACGTCGACGCCTCGCTTGCGCGCCAGATTGGCGATCGCCAACCCGACGCGACCGGCGCCATAGATGAACACCGACGGTGCCTTTGTCGTCACCCAACCTCCTCGACCCGAAACCCGCTTTGCTCGATCCGAGCCACGACTTCGGGTCGCGTCTCGAGCTCGACCTCGACGACGGAGTCCGTGTAGCGGCGGTCGAGCACGTCGCCCAGCTCGTGGAGCCGTGCCAGCGAACGCGTGTCGTTGAGCGGTAACGTAACGATCACGCGCGCCTTTCGCGCCTTGAGAAACTGGGTGAGCGCGTCGGTCAGCGCTTCCAAGCCGCGCGACTCGATCGCCGAGGCCATGACCGCGTTCGGGTAGTCGGCCACGACCTGCGCCCGCAAGCTCGCCCGTTCGCCCGCCGGAACGCGATCGAACTTGTTGAAGACGTGGATCATCGGCGCGTCCTCGGCTTCGAGTTCGACCAGCACGTCGCCGACGACGCGCATCTGATCGGCGTAGTGGGGATCGGAAACGTCGACAACGTGCAACAACAGATCGGCGTGGAGCACCTCTTCGAGCGTGGCCCGGAACGATGCCACCAGGTGGTGCGGCAGGTTGCGGATAAAACCAACCGTATCGGTCAGCAGGACCTCCTCGTCGTCATCCAGATCGATCCGCCGAGTGGTGGCGTCCAGCGTGGCGAACACCTTGTCCTCGACCCGGAGGTGTTCGATTCCACGCGTCGTGACGGCTCTTGCGCTGGAGGCTCCGGCGCTCCTCGATGTGCGTCAGCTTCTCCTTGAGCACACCGATCCGGTGACGGATCACCCGCCGGTCGACCTCGAGCTGCGTCTCGCCGGGTCCGCGCAAGCCGATGCCGCCGCGGATCCGCGACAAGTGGGTCCACATCCGCCGCAACCGCGGCAAGAGGTACTGCAATTGCGCCAACTCGACCTGGAGCTTGGCCTCGTTGGTTCGGGCGTGATCGGCAAAGATGTCGAGGATCAGCTCGGAGCGATCGAGCACCCGAACGCCGACCAGGTCTTCCAGGTTCTTCCCCTGCGCCGGCGATAGATCGTTGTCGAACAGCACCAGCTCGGCATCGGCGGCGAGCACCTCTTCCTTTAGCTCGTTCGCCTTGCCGGCTCCGATGTAGTAGCGCTTGTCCGGCGCTTGACGGCGCTGAACGAGCTCGCCCACGACGGCGCCGCCGGCGGATACAGCGAGCGCCCGCAGCTCCTCCAACAATGTCCGCTCCGACCATTGAACGCCGTCCTCGTTGGCGACCGGACCGCCGACCGCTACTAGTACGACGCGCTCGGCCACGTCGCTTGGTGAAACCTCGTACGTCAAGCTTCCACCTTCTCGGACTTAGGGTGGGCCTTGGGAATCGTCGTTGCGTTTCCGTCCCGTGTCGCGGCATAGAGCGGCGACAAGATCTCTATCCCCGCTTCCGCACACCGATCCTGAATGTTCTGGTGCAACTCCGAGTACGTGCGCGCCATCCTCTTCGCATTATCCGTGTAAGCGTTGAGTTCATACACCACCGAGTAGTCATCAAGGCTCTTCTGAAGCACGAATGGCGTCGGATCCTCCTTAATAAAGTCGGTCTCTGTAGCCGCCGAGATCAGTGCCTCGTGCACCCTGCGCCAATCAACGTCGTACCCAATCGTCACCGTCGTATGAAGGATAAGCTTGCCCTCGCGCGCACTGTTCGAATAGTTGATGAGGTGACTTCCCACAACGAGCGAGTTGGGGATCGCGATCTCCTCGTTCTTGTTCGTTCGCACCCGGGTCACAAGCAACGTCTTCTCGATCACATCACCAACCGTGTCGGCAATCTTGACCCGATCCCCGACATTGAATGGCCGCATGTAAACCATCACCGTGCCGGCCATCACGTTGGCCACCGCCGACGCGGAGCCGAGCGAGATCAGGAGCGCTAGAAACGCCCCCACTCCCTTGAACGCAGTTGACTCGCTTTGTGGCATGTACGGAATCGTGACAATCACTGCGAGGGCGACGATCAAGATGCGGGTGAGCTTGTACGTTGGCTCGGCCCATTCAGGATGGAAGCCTTGAAACCGAATCCGCTCGTGTTCCAGTCCTTGAAATACAAGATGGACGAGCCGAAGCAGGTACCGGGTCGCCAGAATGATGACTGCGATAAACAGGAGGTTCGGCAGGTATGACACGATGGCCGACGTCACGACGTCCACCGGCGTCAGGACGTAATCGAGCCAATGAGTGGCGAGCGACCGCGTCCACGGAAAGAAGCTCAGCACGAGCGGCACGTAGAAGTACAGCAGTGCGAGCGTGATCAGAACTCGCGTCGCCCTGGCCCCAAGCAGCAGCGTCTCGACAACTTGACCCTTTGGCAACAGATCGAGGTTTTGGATCCGCAATGAGGGCAGGCGCTCGGGGCCGCGTTCGCGAATCGTCGTGTAGAGCCGTCGGAAAAACCGCTGCAGGAACCGGAGCAAAAAGACGAGGATCGCCGTCGCCAGCGCGGTCAGCCCCACACCCATCAGAATCGCCCGCCAGTTGGTGGCGATGGCCTGTTCGCGGAGCGCCTCATCTACGATACGAGCGTACCGCTCGGCAGCCTCCTGACGCGTCAGACCGACTGCGGCCGCGTCGCCGGGTGTGACCGTCATAACGACCAAGTCACCGATCATGAGATCTGACGTCTTCTCCCCATGGAAGACAGAGATCTCACCCGGTCGGCGTATGGGATCGCGCGTCAGACTCCGGAAACGGCTCTCCAGGGCGCGTACCCGGGCTGCGGGTGGGAATGCACCGATCCGCTCGGCGATGTAGAACAGCGTGTCCCCGCCGACGACGACCGGCACGCGATCGGCGGCGTCGATGCTGAGTGTGTCCACGGTAGCGCCAAGCGTGTCGACCACAGCGCTCGTGTCCGATGCCGAGACGTTACTGCCGGTCTGGGAGAGCGCCTGACCCGGCGCCCATGCGATCAGCGTTGCGGCGAGAAGTAGCTCACTACCGCGATTCAGTGCAGCGATCATTCTTGCTCCTCGTCCTTCTTGAAAGGGTTTGGCCCTTCGTAGTAGACGCGGCCGCGCAAGCTGTCGGGGAGATGCTGCTGGTCGACCACCGCGCCTTCGTAGTCGTGCGCGTACTGATACCCCGCACCGTAGCCCAGGTCCTTCATAAGCTGAGTCGGGGCGTTTCTCAGGTGTAACGGGACCGGCTCGCGCTCGGTCTCGCGGGCATCGGCGGCAGCGCGCTGATAACCGCTGTAGATCGCGTTCGACTTGGGGGCGATCGCCAGATAAACCGCCGCTTGGGCCAGCGCCAACGCGCCCTCGGGCATGCCGATGAAGTGGACCGCCTGCTGGGCGGCGACCGCCTGTGGCAGCGCGCGCGGATCGGCCAACCCGACGTCCTCGGAAGCGAACCGCACCAGCCTCCGCGCGATGTACAGCGGATCTTCGCCCGCCTCCAACATCCGCGCCAGCCAGTACAACCCCGCGTGCGGATCGGAATCGCGCAGCGACTTGTGGAGCGCGGAGATGATGTTGTAGTGCTCTTCCCCCGCCTTGTCGTAGCGGAGCGCTTTCTTCTGCAATGCGGCCTCGACCTGGTCGCGGGTGATCGTCGCCCCATCGGCCGCCAGCGACGCCGCCAACTCCAGCGTCGACAGCGCCACCCGGGCGTCGCCCTGAGCGGACTCGCAGACGAACTCGCGGGCGGCGTCGTCGAGTGCCATATCCCGAGCGGCGAGACCGACGTCCGAGTCGTCCATCGCGCGATCGACCAACACCCCGATCTGTTCCGGCGTCAGCGACTCGAGCGTGTACACGCGGAGTCGCGACAAGAGCGCGGCGTTGATCTCGAACGACGGGTTCTCCGTGGTGGCGCCGATCAACGTGACGACGCCCTTCTCGACGTGGGGCAGGAACGCGTCCTGCTGCGCCTTGTTGAAACGATGGATCTCGTCGCAGAAGAGGATCGTGCGCTGACCGGTGGTACCGATCGTCTCGCGGGCTTGGGCGACGATCCGCTTGACGTCGGCGACACCCATCGTGACGGCGCTGAACCACACGAACCGCGACCCGGTGGCCTCGGCGATGATCCACGCCAGCGTCGTTTTTCCGGTGCCCGGAGGACCCCAGAAGACGAGCGAGTGGATCTCGTCGGCCTCGATCATGCGGCGCAATACCGCGCCCGGTCCGACCAGGTGGTCCTGGCCGACAAACTCGTCCAACGATCTGGGGCGCAGTCGATCCGCCAGCGGCGCGGCGGCATCCAACCGCTCGCCAGCCAGCTGCTCGAAGAGGTCCATTAACTGGCCCGCGCCGTCTCCCTCGCTTTGGGATCGGGTTGGCCACCGGCGAGAACGATGGTGCGATCGAGAAGCCCGGCCAAAGTCTTAGCCGTGGCCCCGCTGGCGTCCCGATTGAGATCGTAGCGCGCCAACCCCAAGCACCGAATCGGTTGGTCCCCGAGCGCGTTCTCGATCGCCGCCACGAGATCGGCGGGCGTTAACGCGTTCTCGACCGTCTCGTCCGCCGCGGGTACGCCCTCAGGCTCGAGCACCGAAGCGTCGATGTGCACGTACCAACCGTCGACGTCGGTATCGGCCACGGCTGCGGTCAACCCCGACAGCGTATCCGGGCCGATGACGCGGATCCCGTCGTCGTCCAACGCTCGGGACTCGTCACCGTCCAGCCTTTGACCGCCGATCACGATCACGTTGCGGCCCGACAGCTTGCACGGCTTGACGGCCATGCTGTCGCGCTGTTGGCGACCGGTCATCATCGCCAGCGTCGTCCGGTCGCGCTTTGGACGGCGGAAGAAACTGGTCGTCGCGTAATCCCCGCGCGGCGAAAACCACAACACGCCGGTGCGCGGTCCAAACCCGTCGACGACCCCCAGCGCGCAACCGTTGACGAGGCTAAACACGACCGGGAAACGGCTGCGGTCCCACGCCGACAGCACCGCATCGCCGATCGCGCGCGCGTACGCCTCGGTAATCCGCGCTTCCGCTACCGGCTTCTCGAAGCCGAAGTCCTCGAGTCGCGCCGTCCACCCCAAGGGGCCCAGAAGATCGGCCAGCGTGCGCAACCCGAGCCCGCCGGGGCGATGATCTCCGTCGGGCTGTCGCACACCATCGCGCGACGGCATCGGCAGAAACTGCAAATGATCGACAAAACTCTTGCTCATCGGTATTTCGTCTCCATTCGGTATCGTCAGCTCATTACGGGGCTCGGCTCGGATGCCACTTCATGGTTGAGCCGGGTCCTAGAAACATAAGGCGATTCGGGGTCGAAGCACCGCCACAACCGTTCCGTGCCGACCTTGATCCCGACCCGCGGGCTCCACGCGATCTCGGCCGGCGGCACCCCGGCTTCGATCCACAACGTATCGCCGGTCAGGTCGAGACGGTTGTGCTCGAGCGTGAGCCCCAGCGCGTCGCAGAGCTTGCCGGGACCGTTGGCCAGGTCGCGATCGACGACCGGTGTACGACGCCTGGCCCGCGCGAAGCGACGGCCGCGCATGCGATCCAGCCCTTCGAGCGGCTCCAGCGCACGGATCAAAACCGCCGACGGCAGCCCCTGGGCTCGGGTCACTGCGTTCAAACAATAGTACATCCCGTAGATAAGATAGATGTACGCGTGTCCCGGTTGGCCGTAAAGCACTTCGGTGCGCCCGGTGCGACCGGCAGCCGCGTGACACGCCGGGTCGTCCTCGCCCTGATACGCCTCGACCTCGACGATCCGACCGCTGGTCACGCCGTCGGGTCCAGCGTGGACCAACGTGCACCCCAAGAGCGCCGGTGCGACCTCGAGCGTGTCGCGAGCGTAATGGTCGCGCCCCAATCGGCTCACGTGTGATTCACCGGCTGGAGTCCGGTCTGGTCGCGGACCATCTCCAACAGCGTCTCCCTGGTGTTGAGCGCCGGTTGCTCGATGACTTGTTCGAGCAACCACTCCAGCGTCTGACCGAACTCGGGCCCCGGCGCGAGCCCCATCGCCGCTAGATCGTTGCCATCGATCGCCAGATCCTCGACGCGCAACGCGGTCTGCTGCTTGAGCACCCGGCGCGCGTGATGGTACAGGTCGACGATCGGCGTGGGCGGTCGCTCGGCGCGTTTGCGATTCCCGCGCCAGTCGGCGAGCTGGAGACGATACAGATCCCACAAGTGCTCCTCGCCTACGCGCCGGATCCAGCGCCGAATCGCAGCGTCCGATACGTCCGGCGGGGGCAGGTCCATGTGCACCCGCACCAGATGCGAGGCTCGAGCGACCTCGCGGCGCGAGAACTTGAGCCGCCGCAGCGCCTGCCGGGTCAACCGCGCGCTCGGCACCTCGTGTTGCGGGAACGTCCAGTCCCCCGTCTCGGGGTGAACCTCGCGCGCCATCGGCTTCCCCAGATCGTGACACAGGGCGACCACCCGCAGGAACGGTCGCCGGGGGTGCACGTTGTCGGCCACCAACAGCGTATGCACCCCAACGTCATCCGCGTGGTAGACGTTCTGCTCGACGCCAAAGCACACCGCCAGCTCGGGGAACAGGAGCGGCACTGCGCCGTACTGGCGCCACAGGCCCATGACCGACGACACGGAGCGACATTCGGCCAGCGTCTTCAAGAGCTCGTCCCGCACCCGCTCTCCCGAGAGGTGAATGACGCCCGCGGCGTGGCGCCCCAGTGCGCGCTCGGTCTCGGGTTCGATCTCGAGCCCAAACCGCACCGCGAACCGAAACGCGCGCAAGACGCGCAGATAATCCTCCGGGAACCGTTGATCGGGTTCGCCGACGGCGCGAAGGACGCCAGTTTCGAGATCGCCGCGGCCATCGAACGGATCGATAACGGCGTCGCTCTCGAGATCCCAGGCGATCGCATTGATCGTGAAGTCGCGCCGCTCCAGGTCCTCCTCGAGCGTGGCCCCAAACCGGACCTCGGCGTGTCGCCCGTCGGTCGCGACGTCGGTCCGAAAGGTCGTGACCTCGATCGTCTCGTCCTCGGCTCGCACGCCGACGGTGCCGTGCTCGACCCCGATCGGGAAGGTGACCGGGAAGAGCGACTGGACGACCTCGGGGTGCGCCGCGGTAGCGACGTCCCAGTCGCCGACCCGCTCGCCACGCAGGCTGTCGCGCACGGCGCCACCCACGGCGTAGGCCGGGTGACCGGCCCCGACGAGCCGTTCCACGACCGCCCGCAGTCCGCGCGTTGGTTGCAGCAAGGTCGCCTGCTTCATAGAGATAGAAATGTACCGACTCCCGGCGCCGGCTTGACACCCCACGCTGGCTGTGGTAATATGCTCAATCGAGAGCAATTCTACGCCTCGAGTCCCCGTAATCCTTTTACAACGCAACCGGACACGGCCCAACCGCCGTTCCCTTCGCTCACCGCACAGAGGTAACCCACTTGAATCGTTCCCGTTCCCGCGCTCCTCGCGCACGACATCACAAGCGCCCGCCGACGCCCGGTCCAAACGCAATCGTTATGGACATCGGCGAAATCAAGTCCAAGTCGATCCCCGAGCTCCACGAAATGGCCGAGAAACTCAGCATCCAGAACTTCGCCGGCCTGCGCAAGCAAGACCTGATCTTCAAGATCGAGCAGAACCTGCTCGACAACGAAACCGTTCTGCGCGGCGAGGGTGTGCTCGAGATCCTACCCGAGGGGTACGGCTTCCTTCGGAGCCCGGATTGGAACTACCTGTACGGGCCCGACGACATCTACGTCTCGCCGAGTCAGATCAAGCGATTCGATCTCAAGACCGGCGATACGATCCAGGGGCAAGTGCGTCCGCCAAAGGAAGGCGAACGGTACTTGGCGCTGCTCAAGGTCGAGGCGGTCAACTACACCGATCCCGACAAAGCCAAGCACACCGTCTTTTTCGACAACTTGCGACCGCTCTACCCCGAGCAAGATATCCAGCTCGAGCGCAAGGACGGCGATCTGTCGATGCGGATCATGGACCTGTTCTCTCCGATCGGGAAGGGCCAACGCGGGCTGATCGTCTCGCCGCCCAAGGCGGGTAAGACGATTCTGCTCCAGAAGATCGCCAACTCGATCACCGAGAATGAGCCCGACATCAAGCTGATCGTACTGCTGATCGACGAGCGGCCCGAAGAGGTGACCGACATGGAGCGCTCGGTCGACGGTGAGGTCATCGCCTCGACGTTCGATGAGCCAGCCGATCGTCACGTCCAGGTCGCCGACATGGTGATCGAGAAAGCCAAGCGACTGGTCGAGAACGGTCACGACGTCGTGATCCTGCTCGACTCGATTACGCCCACGCGCTGCACAAGCCCAAGCGGTTCTTTGGCGCCGCGCGCAACATCGAGGAGGGCGGCTCGCTGACGATCGTCGCCACGGCGTTGATCGACACCGGCAGCCGGATGGACGAGGTCATCTTCGAGGAGTTCAAGGGCACCGGTAACATGGAGCTGGTGCTCGACCGCTCACTGTCCGATCGCCGGATCTACCCGGCCATCGATATCAACCGGTCGGGAACGCGCCATGAGGAGCTGCTGATCCCCGAGGATCAGCTGCAGCGGATTTGGCTGCTGCGGAAGTTCTTGAACGATATGAACCCTGCCGAGGCGATGGAGTTTTTGATTGAGAAGATGAAGAGGACAGACACGAATACCGAGTTCCTCGCCTCCATGTCCGGAGATTGACGGCCGCTCCTGGAGGTGCATCTCTGCGTTGCGCTCGTCGGGCTTCGCTGCGGCGTACCTATCAGTACGCCTCGCTTACCCTCCTCCCGCGCCTTGATCTGCACCACCAATAACGGCCTAAAACCAAGACCTGCCGAGAGTAGCGTTGCAAATGGATGAACGTGTTTTAGCGATCGACTACGGTGAGCGGCGCGTGGGGATGGCGGTGTCGGACCCGACGTACGGCTACGTGCGCGGGTTGCCGACGATCGACCGCCGCGAGCTGACTTCATCGCTGTTCGAGGCGATCGCCGACGTGGTGGGCCAGGAGGAGATCGGCCGCATCGTGATCGGCATCCCCTATACGCTCGACGGCACGGAGGGCAAAGCGGCGCGCCAGGTGCGGAGCTTCGCCGGCGACCTCGCCAACCAGATCGACGTGCCGATCGACGAGTGGGACGAGCGGTTGACGTCCGAAGCCGCCCGGCGAGCGCTGCGCGAGGCGGGCCACGACGAGCGCGCCATCCGCACCAAGGTCGACCAGCTGAGTGCTGTCCTAATGCTCGAAGGGTACCTGCGTTTGCGCGCCCATCGGGAGGAAGCATCCGAATGATCGGTCGGCGCCGGCGGATGGTGGTCATCGGCCTGGCAATCGTTGCGCTCGGTGCGTTGGCGATCGCCGGAACGTGGGCGCTGTCGGCCAACCGCGCGCCCAGCGCGGCGACCACATCGGTGTTGCTCGATGTCGAGCGCGGGACGACGGTCCGCGCGCTGGGTCACCAGCTCGCCGATCGCGGCGTCATCCGAAGTCCGTTGCTGTTCGAGCTCCGGCTGCGGGCCCGCGGCGATGCGAACCGCATTCAGGCCGGCACCTACGATCTGCCGCGCAACGAACCGCTCGACGAGATCATCGACATGTTGATCGAGGGCCGGACGCTGTTGGTCACGGTGACGGTGCCCGAAGGGTTGCGGCTCGAGGAGACAGCGGGGGCGGTGGCGCGCGGGCTCGGGATCGATTCGGCGGCGTTCGCCGCCGTCGCGACCGACTCCCTGCTGGCGGATTCGCTCGGGCTGCCGACCGCCACGCTCGAAGGCTACCTGTTTCCCGAGACGTATCACGTCGATCCGACGACCGGCCCGCGCGAGCTCGCGCTTCACCTGGTGGGCCAATTCAACCAGGTGTTCACGCCTGCGTGGCGGGCGCGGGCCGACTCGCTCGGTCGCTCGGTGCACGAGATCGTGACGCTGGCCTCGATCGTCGAGGAAGAAGCGCAAGTGGCGAGCGAGCGCACGGTGATCGCGGGCGTCTTCTGGAACCGATTGGACCGCGGGATGAAGCTCGAAGCCGACCCGACCGTGCAGTACTCGCTCGGCGGCCATCGCGCGCGCGTCCTGTATCGCGATCTCGAGGTCGATTCGCCGTACAACACGTATCGCAACGTCGGTCTTCCGCCGGGTCCGATCTCGAGTCCCGGCGCAGCCGCGCTGGAAGCGACGCTATACCCCGATTCGGTGCCGTATCTCTACTTCTTCGCTACCGGCGTCGGCGGGCAACACACCTTCAGCAAAACGTTCGCCGAGCACAACCGCAAGCGGCGCCAACTCGGCAGGTAGGACCTAGCCCTGGGCTAGCAGCGCTTGGACTCGCCGCCGCGAAGCGGCGAACGGTGACTCATCGCGCTCACCGGCCTCGGCGAAGATCGCTTCGAGCGTCGGGCGGATGTCGTCCACCCGAGCGTTCAACTCCTCGACGTCATCGACGCCGGTGGACATCAAACCGAACGCAGTCGCCCCGCCGGCGTTGACGACGTAGTCGGGCGCGTAAAGGATGTTGCGCTCGTGGAGTCGATCGGCATCGTCGGGCTCGCCGAGCTGGGCGTTGGCCGAGCCGGCCACCACCCGACACGCGAGCTGTGGGATCGTCTCGCGATTGAGCACACCGGTCACCGCGCACGGCGCGAAGACATCACACGGTGTGCTGAAAACCGCCGCCGGTTCGACGAGCTCACCACCGACTTCGGCCGCCACACGCCGCGCGCGGTCGCCATCGATGTCACTCACCGAGACTCGGGCTCCGACGTCGGCGAGCATCCGGGCCAACGGATGGCCCACGTCACCCACACCCTGGATCACCACGCTTCGACCGTCGATGTCGTCGCTTCCAAAACTCGCCGCGAGCGCGGCCTCGATCCCGCGCACGACGCCCCGCGCGGTGAACGGCCCCGGGTCCTGGGTCGCCCCCGTAACCGGGTCGACGCCGTGGACGTAGCGCGTTTCGCCGGCGATGACTTGCATGTCCTCGGGTGTCGTCCCCAGATCGACGCCGGTTTGAAACGCGCCCTTGAGCGACTCCAGGAGCTGGCCGTAGCTGCGCAGCAATCCCGCCCGCGCCTCGCCCGACAGCGGCTCGGGAACCGCCAGCACCGCTTTGCCCCCACCGTATGGCAGTCCGATCACCGCCCACTTGGCGGTCATGCCGGCCGCGAGTCGCATCGCGTCGGTGAGACCGGCGGCCGGTTCCGCGTAGGTGCGCATGCGCGTGCCGCCTACAGCCGAGCCAAGCTTCGTGTTGTGGATGGCGATGAAGATCCAGGTCGACGTGACCCGATCGAAGCGGGTTACGACCGCTTCCCCTTCCCACGCTTCGATCCGGTCTTCGATACCGCCCGACATGCGCCAGAGACGCCCGTTGACGCCGCTACTGCACCTCTAGCAGTACATGGCCGCGGAAACCTTCCTCCTCGGCCTCGTTGTAGAACCCCATCCGGGGCACGTTCTTGAACGCTCTCAGAACCTGCCGGCCGGTGGACGTCGAGTCGGCGACCGCGCCGCCGGCCATCGGGCCAAACGTCTCCAACAGGCTCTCGACCTCGGTCAGCGTGCGCTCGAGATCGATGTAGCCGATCCCGCTTACGTCCTCAACATAGAAGTCACCCAACGCCTGGTACGGGGGGCTGGCGGGCAGCGCTTCAGCTTGTCCGTTCTGTGCATCCAACATCCGCTTGACGAGTCCGTTGCTCGAACCGATGATCGCGAACTCGTCGGTCACGACGTACGCCACCTGGGCGACCGGCGTTGGCGCGTAGCGGATCGTGTTGCCCGCGTAATCCTCGCTTTGCCATACGACGGGGATCGAGGCCCGGGCGCGAGCGGCGTCCGCTAGCAACGTCTCGAGCTTGGCGAACAACGTCCGTGCGCGAACCGCGTCTTTGGAGGTGAACACGATCGACACTTCAGGCAACGGGAAGAACCCGGTGCGATCGACACCGGTGATCGACAGCGATGCTTCATCGTCGAACCAGGAGAGAATGTCTTCCTCGATGCTGATCCCGACGTTGTTCTCGAACTCCGCGATCTTGTTCGCCACCGCCTCGTTGGCGCGTAACGAATCGGGCTTCCCGACCACGTCCATCTGAACGCGAGTCGCATCGATCGCGAAGCTCAGCAGCTCCTCGTAGACCGCGTCCGGAACGATCGTATTGAGCGCAAAATAGAGCAGCGTGGCGGTGGGCTGGAGGTCGAGCGTTCGGGCCGGCTCAGACGAGGTCTCCATGATGCGCGCGAAACCGCGTCGGGGTCCCGGATCGAGTAGCGTGTACGTGGTAGATCGGATGCCCGCGTCTGTCCAGTAGGCGCCGCCGGCGAAGGCCCGCGCATAGTTGAAGTTCTCAAACGCTGTCGTCGCGGCGCGGACCCGTTCGGCCTCCCCGGGGTCCATGTCAGCCTGCTCCTCGGCGGCGCGAATCGCGGTCTCCTGCATCGCCCGCTGGTCGATGAACACGACGATATCCGAGGCCGGCAGCTTGCCGAGCACGGTCATGTAGTCCTGGTTGTCGCCCATCGTCGACCCTGCGCCCCGATTGGCGGTCAGGTCGAGCGTTTCCTTGAGACGGCTCTCGGTGGTGCTCATGACGAGCCGTTCGTCAACCAGCGTGTGGAAAAAGACGTCTTCTTGTTCTGGGCTGGTCGCAACGCGAACGGTCGCTCCCTCGTAGTCGATATCGCGGAACGTCGCTCCCTCTTCCTCGGTTACCTGCTGCTCGACGGCCGCTAAGATCTCCCTGACCCGACCATCGTCCTGGACCTCGGCGATGAGCGCCAGGTCCCCGCGGTCCTCGGACAATTGGCCGTAGTAACCGAGATCGAACTTGCGGCCAAACACCGACAGGACGGTCGTCTCGTCGAGCGGCAACCCGGTCTCCTCCAAGAACTTGCTCTGCATCTCGGCCAACCCGTCGGCGGCACCCTCGATCGCGGTCAGCTCGGCGTAGAGCTGGGTTGTCTTGAGGCGCGACCAGAACCCCTCGAGGTCGTGGCCGGAGACGACTACCTGCGCGCCCGCGGGGAGCGCCATCGCTACCGCTTTCGTCTCCACGCCGGCGGGTACGTCGGTCTCGACCGCGCCCTCTTTGCCGCAAGTCATTCCGATGACGCACAGCGCGAGAATGACCGCCAGCCGATCACGCGACCGGTTCCAAATCATGCTATGAGCTCCTTTCAACGATCGTCCGATATCAGAAGGGGATTGGCTCGAAAGCTTAGGAATGCCGCGCGCGACTGTCAATCGAGAACCGGCGCCAAAGGCAGCAGGACTTCGTTTGCTCCGGTTACTGAGAGACCTGGTTCTGGTCCTCCACCGATTACGAACAATCGGCCGTCGACGACCGCCGCTCCCAAGCCGTGTCGGGCGGTCAGAAGCGGTTCCATCGACAGCCAACGTCGCGACCGGGGATCGTACGCCTCGTTGGCATCAAAGGTGGTCGCGGTCGACTCTCCGCCGAGCACGTGGATGCGGCCGCCGTACACGACGGAGGCGATTCCGCCACGCGGCGTCGGCATCGAGGGCAACGTCTCCCACCGCATCGCGCTGGCGTCGAAGGCCTCGAGTGCACCCAGGTTCGTCGACAGGCCGCCGACGCGACCCCCGGCGACGTACACGATCCCGTCCGAGGCCGCCGCGGTCAGGTGCTCGCGCGGAGTCGGGAGCGGTGGCAGCGGCTCCCAACGACCCACGTCGGGGTCGTAGCGCTCGACGTTGCGAACCGCCGTCTCGTCGGTAGTCCGGCCGCCGATCGCATAGACGACGTCACCGATCGCGGTAGCGGCCAGCGCGCCCCGCGCGCGTGGCAGCGGCTCTACCCGCCGCCAAACCTCTTCGCCTGGAGTGAGCACGTAGACGCTGGCTACTGGCCGGAATGGGACGCCGCGATGGCCACCGACCGCGTACAGTCGCCCACCGGCTGCGGTGACGGCGACGTGATGGAGCGGCTCTGGCAATGCGGGCCCGGCGGTCCACATATCGGTCGCCGGATCGTAGACATCGACCTGAGCCGACCCCTCGCGTTCCAGCGTGAGGCCCCCGACGACGTAGATCTTCCCCGCCACCGCGGCCACACCGACCTCGGTCCTGGGGAGCGGCAAAGGAGCCATCGATCGCCAGGGGGTCGTCGGAACCTCGACCTTGGGGGGCGGGGATCCGCACCCCAGGGCCACGATCGCCAACCACGCCGTCATTCGACCCCGGCTCATGGGTCTAACGTAACCCGGTGAGCCGCCGTTGACCGGGGCTTGAGAGGCGAAACCCGGAGCCGGCCGGCGTCGTAGGGAGTAGCAGAGCTCATCACGTGATCACACCATGCGGAGGTACCGATGCGAAGCCTAGCCCTCGCACCCCTCGTGGCGATCGTCTCGTTCGCCGGGTGCGGCATTTCGGTGAACTGGGACGGACCCGCCGTCGCCGGTTCGGGAAACATCGTCAGCAAGTACCGTACAGTGGCCGAGTTCGACCGTATCGAAGTCGGCGGCAACTTCGACGTCGAGGTGGAAGTCGGCGAGGCGCAATCGATCCGGTTGACCGGCGACGACAACCTGCTCCCGCAGGTCGAAACCAAAGTCCGCCACGGCGAGCTCGAGATCGATTACGACGGCTCGTATCGCTCGCGTGACGACATCAAGATCGCAATCACCGTCCCGCGTCTGTCGGCGATCCACTCGAGCGGAAGCTCCGACGTCAACGTCACGGGCGTTCGCAGCTCCACGTTTGATGCTGCCGTATCGGGATCGAGCGAACTCTGGGTTGAAGGCGACTTTGGCGACCTCGAGGCGAATGTCTCCGGATCCGGAGAGATCACGATGGCCGGCACCGCCAATGACATCGACGCCAACGTCTCGGGCTCGGGCGAACTCGACCTGTTTAGCGTCCCCGCGAGCACAGCAGACGTGACGGTGACCGGGAGCGGTGAAGTCGGATTGGATGTCTCGGAGAAGCTGAGCGCCACCGTCACCGGTAGCGGCGACGTCGAGTACACCGGCGACCCCAGCGTCACCTCACGGATAACAGGGTCCGGGTCGGTGCGCGGAACCTAACGCTCCACTCCTTTTCCGATAGGCTTCACAGGGAAGCTCAGATCAAGGCGCGCGACGAGGGATGACCGAGGCGTACTGAAAGGTACGCCGCAGGGCGGCACGAGGAGTGCAACGCGGATATGTGCTTTCTTGTGAAGCCTATAAGGTGGAGAGGGCGCGGAGGTGGTTGACGGTCTCTGCCAAACGCCCAACCGCAAACTCAATCTCCTCCTCGGTCGTCCACCGCCCCAACCCAAAGCGCAGCGTACCGCGGCCGTCTTCGTCGCCCCAGCCGAGCGCCTTGATGACGTGTGACGTGCTGGCCGTGTCCGATTTGCACGCCGAGCCGCTGGAGACGGCGACGTCATCCAATGAAAGCAGTAACGCTTCCCCGTCGATGTGAGGAATCGTGACGCTCAGGTTGTTGGGTAGCCGGTGCTCCCGATCGCCGTTGACGACGAGACCCTCGATCTCTTCCATGAGCCGGCTCTCCAATCGATCGCGAAGCGCTGACACGCGCTGACTCTCTTCCTCGCGCTCCTGAACCGCCAACTCGAGTGCGGCCGCCATGCCGACGATACCGGGCACGTTGTGTGTCCCCGACCGGACCCCGCGCTCGTGCCCGCCACCGATGATACACGGCTTGAGCTTGATGCGTCGCGGGCTCTCGCGCTGGTAGAGTGCACCAATGCCCTTGGGGCCGTAGAACTTGTGCGCCGACAGCGAAAGCATGTCGACATCCAGCTCGTTAACGTCGACCGGGACTTTTCCGATCGCTTGCGTCGCATCGGTGTGCACCCAAGCGCCGATCTCGTGCGCGCGGCGCGCGATCTCGCCGATCGGATGGATGTTCCCGATCTCGTTGCTGGCCAGCATCAGTGAAACCAGAACTGTATTCTCGGTGAGCGCCGCCGATAGCGCGTCGATATCGATCCGGCCGCGCTCGTCCACCGACAGCATCGTGACGTCGAAGCCCTCTTCGTCCAACCGTTCCATAGGGCAAATCACGGACTTGTGCTCGGTTACGCAGCTCACGACGTGATTACCGTCGCCCGCCTCTCGTCTTGCGCACGCCGCGCCGGTTACCGCCAGGTTGTTCGATTCGGTCGAGCCACCGGTAAAGACGATCTCGGAAGCCTTGGCACCCAGCAGCTCGGCTATTCTGCGACGCGAATCCTCGACCAACTCCTCAGCCGCTCGTCCAAAGACGTGACCCCGGCTCGACGAGTTGCCAAAGTTCTCGGTAAAACAGGGTAGCATCGCCTTTACGACCCGCGGATCGCACGGCGTAGTGGAGTGGTAATCGAGGTAAACAGGACGCCTCACGCTACTCATTCCCTTGCAAGAAAAGGACCTTCTCTCGTCGTGATTCGAGCAGCCTCTGAAGAAGCCGTTCCTCCGAGGCGTGAAGCGATGCGCGGGCGGCGTCCAGCGCAAACTCGGCGGCTTCTAGAGTCGAGGTCGTATCGGCTTTCGCCAGCTGTGCTTCGATGTCGCGGTACAGTGGACCCATGGCGTCGGCCTCGGCCCAGACCCGTGGAAAAGATAACCGATGGATCGGCGTGACGCCGTGTTCTCTAAGCGCCCGAATGTGCTCCGGGGTCATGTACCCCTTGTGGCGCGCGAACCCGTACTCGGGCCAGCGCCGATCGGCCTCGATTAGCAACCGATCGCGGGCCACCTTGGCGATGATCGACGCCGCGGCGATCGACCGCACGCGGCCATCGCCACCCACGATCGCCCGATGCGGCACCGGAAACGCCCGCGGGGGCCGTCCGTCCAGAAGTGCCAGGTCGACTTGACGATCGAGCTGCTCGAGCGCCAACCGCATCGCCATCAAGCTCGCTTGGTAGATGTTGATCCGATCGATCATCCGCTCGCTGACTGCGCCCACGCCCACCGCGGTCGCGTCCGCGCGGATCGCGCGGTCGAGACGCTCCCGTTGACCCGGGTCGAGACGCTTGGAATCATCGAGCCCGTCGACGATCCAGTCCTCCGGTAGCACCACCGCAGCGGCCACCACCGGCCCCGCGATCGGCGAGACGCCGGCCTCATCGACCCCGGCAACCACGCTCCGGTCGCCAGCGAGCTCGCGTTCGGTCTCGACCAGCTTGGTGAGCCGGTGGCGCTCACGCTCACGGGCCCGGATGACCGCCAGGTACCGCCGCCCGAGCGCTTGCACGCCTGCGCGGGGGTCATCGAGCAGATAGCGAACCGTGCACCGTCCAACCGCACGCCGGCGGGACAATGTGTCAGAGATTTCAGTTACGGAGAGTTGAGAGAGCCGGTCCTCGAGGCGGGTCAGGGTCGGAGCCGGCTGTACGCTAGCGTCGTCGCCGTTCGCGGATGCGAGCGGCCTTGCCGGACAGCTCGCGCAAATAGTAGAGCTTGGCTCGGCGGACGCGCCCTTCGCGAATGACGTTGATCTCGGTCACGACAGGTGAGTTGAGTGGAAAAATGCGCTCGACACCGACTCCGTTCGAGACCTTGCGAACGGTAAAGGTCTCGCTCGGACCATCGCCCTTACGACGAATCACTACGCCTTCGAACGCTTGGAGGCGCTCTTTCTGACCCTCAACCACGCGCACATTTACGCGCACCGTGTCGCCGGGTCGAAAGTCGGGAATGTCCTCCCGCTTTGGCTCTAATCCGAGGTCGAGATTCATCATCCTTATAGTATACTGCTCACCACTTTGACCGTCACTCACTTTTTGCTTGTTCGGCCGTGTCACTATCCTCTTCACCACTTGTCCGCCGCACCAGATCGGGGCGTCGCTCGCGCGTAATCCGCTCAGCGGCCTCACGTCGCCATCGGGCCACCGCGGCGTGGTCGCCCGAGCGCAATACCTCGGGCACATCGAGCCCGCGAAACGTTGCCGGCCGAGTATACGATGGCGGTCCCAGCGCCCAGTCGTCGTGAAACGAGTCGCCCTGCGCACTGTCGAAGTCGCCCAACACGCCGGGCAACAGCCGGACCACGGAGTCGATAACCGCCAGCGCCGCGATCTCGCCACCCGACAACACGAAGTCACCGAGTGAGATCTCGTCGGTCACCAGCGTTTCACGAACCCGCTCGTCGACATCCTTGTAGTGCCCACACAGAAACGTCAGCTCCGGTGCGACCGCCAGCTTGACCGCCACCTGATGCGTGAACGGCCGGCCGCGAGCCGACAGCAGAATGAACGGATCCGGCTCTTCGAGCGCTTCGTACGCGTGGAAAACCGGCTCCGGCTTGAGCACCATGCCGCCGCCGCCGCCGTACGGGTAATCATCGACCTGCTCACCTTCGGGCACGAACTCCCGCAGATCGATCACCTCGTACGAGAACGACCCCTTCGAGCGCGCCCGACCCGTGATCGACTGCTTGAGCGGCTGGGTGAAGTAGTCCGGAAACAGGGTCACGATGTTGACGTGCACGATTACAGCTCCTCCCACCCTTCGGGCGGGCTCACGACGATCGTCGTCGCATCGACGTGACGAACGAAGGCCTCTACAAACGGCAAGAACCGACGCTGACCGCCGGGCTCGCCGATCTCCAACAACACCGGTCCCTCGGACTCGATCACCGATATCACATCGCCAAACGAGCGACCGGTTTCATCCTTCACCTCGCACCCCACCAACGCGTGCAGAAAAAACTCGTCCTCGGCTTGCGCCTGGACCGCTTCGTCGTGCGGTATCAGCAGGTAATAACCGCTCCGCTGCTCGGCGTGCGTGCGGTCATCGATCCGATCGAGCTTGAGTAACCAGCGTTGCTTGTGACGCCGGCTGGCCACGATCGACACCGACACGCCGTCCGCATCCGCGTCGGGCGCCAGTACGAGGGTGCGCCCGACGGCGAACCGCTCTTCGTGCTCGGTCATCGGTTCGACCTGGACCTCGCCCTTGATCCCGTGGGCTTTCACGATCCGGCCCACCACCACCAGCGTCTCCGGCGTCGTCAGGCTACCCCTCCGTTGTCTGCTCTGCGTCGTCCGCGATCTCGGTAGCCGGCTCGACGACGGGTTCGGGTGCTGGCGCCGGTTCGGGTGCTGGTACCGGTTCGGATGGGGGTTCGGGTTCGAGCGTTGGCGCGGGCTCAGGCGCCGGCGCCGCTACAGGCTCTGGCCGCGGCGCTTCCACCGGCCACTCGCCGGTTTTGAATCGCTGCCAAACGCCGACCTGGGCGAGCAGCGAGCGAGCGCTGTCGCTCGGCTTGGCGCCCATCTCCAACCACTCCAGCGCTTTGTCGCGGTCGATGTTGATATCGGCCGGGTCAACGCGCGGATTGTACGTCCCGATCGTGTCCAGGAACCGACCGTCACGGGGGCTCCTGGAATCCGCCACCACGAGGCGATAATGAGGTTGCTTCTTGGCGCCCATGCGCCGCAATCGAATGCGTACTGCCACCCGTTACCTCCTTTGACGCTGAGATCCCAGCGTCGTCTTGAGTGTCTTCATCATCTTGTTCATCTCGCCAAACTGCTTCATGAGCTGGTTGACCTCTTGAACCGAAGTGCCGCTGCCGTTCGCGATCCGCTTCCGACGGCTGCCATCGAGCAGCTTCGGGTTGCGCCGCTCAGCCGGTGTCATCGACAGGATGATCGCCTCGATGCGCTTTAGTCGGCTCGGGTCGACATCGACATCCCGCAGCTGCTTACCGACGCCGGGGATCATCCCGATCAACCCCTGCAGGGGTCCCATCCGCTCCAACTGCCGCAACGCGGTGAGGAAGTCTTCCAGATCGAGTTTTCCGCGGCCGACCTTTTTCTCGAGTTGGCTAGCGTCCTCGACATCGATCGCTTCCTGGGCTTTCTCGACCAGCGATACGACGTCGCCACGATCGAGGATCCGCCCTGCCATGCGGTCGGGATGAAACGGTTCCAGGCCGTCGGTTCGCTCCCCGACGCCGATGAACTTGATCGGCAAACCGGTCACCGCATGGATCGATAGCGCCGCACCGCCACGCGCATCGCCGTCGAGCTTGGTCAGAATCACGCCCGTCAGCGGCAGCCTGGCGCCAAACGTTTCGGCGATCTGCACTGCGTCGTGACCGGTCATCCCGTCGGCGACCAGGAGCAGCTCGTGAGGCGTGACCATCTGGACGACACGATCGAGCTCATCCATCATCGCGTCGTCGATGTGCAGCCGACCTGCGGTATCGACGATGACGACGTTGCGCTTGTCGGCCCGCGCTCGCTCGACGCCCGCCTGGGCCAAGCGCTCAACCTGAGTCTCGTTGCGATCCGATACCACCGGCAAATCGAGCTGGCGCGCCAACGTCTCGAGCTGATCGATCGCCGCCGGTCGGTAGACATCGGCCGCCACCAGTAGCGGTCGCCGCCCGCGCTTCGCCATGCGGTGGGCGAGCTTGGCCGCGGTCGTCGTCTTGCCGGATCCTTGCAACCCGACCAGGGCGATCACCGTGGGCGGTTGCCGTGACTCTTCGAGCGGCGCGTTGGCGCCGCCCAATAGATCGACCAACTCGTCGTGCACGATCTTGATGACTTGCTGTGCCGGAGTGACCGACCGGGTGATCTCTTTTCCGCGGGCGCGCTCGGCTACCCGGGCGCAGAAATCCTTAGCCACCCGGTAGTGGACATCGGCCTCGAGGAGCGCGCGTCGGACCTCGCGCATCCCCTCGGTGATGACCTCTTCGTCGAGAACTCCGCGGCTCCGAAAGCGCGCCAGCGCGCCATCGAGTTTGGCACTCAGCTCGTCGAACATCGTTTCCCGTGATAAAACGGTCGCGGATCGTGCGCCGGCGTTCGGCGCCGCCCTCGTAGTCCGGGCCGTCCCGGAGAACGAAGGAAAGCGAATAGGCGAACCAATCTAGCCCTAGATCAGAATCGCAGCCACCAGAATGTAGAGCAGGCCGCCGAGCGTCGCGGCGGCTATCGCCAGCGGGAGTTGGGTCAAGACGTGATCCATCAAATCACAACCGGTGGCCAGCGACGACAGGATGGTGGTATCCGAGATCGGCGAGCATTGGTCGCCGAACACGCTCCCACCGGTGACCGCGCCAAAGCAGAGCGCCAGGTAGGTGGGGTCCGGTTGTACCGCCCACGCTAGCGGTATCGCGACCGGGAAGATGACCGCGTAGGTCCCCCACGACGTTCCGGTCGAGAACGCGACGACCATGCAGAGAAAGAGCAACGCCGCGGGCAAGATGACCGGCGGAACCGCGCCAAACGTCTCGACGATGTAGGGTGCCGTACCGACCGCATCGGCGACCGACTTGAGCGTTACCGCGAGCGCCAGCACCACCGCCCCGATCGTGACGCCGCGCCAACCCGATAGCAGTCCTTCGATCACGGCGTGAAGCCGCATCCCCTTGATGAGCGCTACCGCCACGCCGACCAGAACCGCCAACACGAACGCCTCGGCGATCGGCAACGACAGCGCCGACGACTCTCGCTGGCCGAGCACGAAGTAGCTGATTACAAACGGGCCGATCGCCACGCCGAGCAGTGTCCCGATCGGCGCGAAGAAGTCGATCAGTCCGGGGTGGTAGTCGTAGGGCGGATCGATGCGCGTCAAATCGTCGGCCGCCATCGGAGTGGCACCGGGTCGATCGAGCACCCCCGTCTCGCGCGCTCGCTGGCGCGCGGTTGCCATTCGACGCCCGGTAAGCCGGCCCATTTTGTCACCCGCGAACAGCAGGGTGAACAAGATCGCGAAGATCGCATAGAAGTTGAACGGCAGCGCACGGAAGAAGAACGCGATCGCATCAGACTGAGTGGCCAGCACCGGGACGCTACCGGCGACCAGCCCGCCGACGTAGATCGGCCACACGTTGAACGGGATCAGCGTCGCCGCCGGCGACGCCGTCGAGTCGACGACATAAGCCAGCTCCTCGTGGGCCACCCGGTGCCGGTCGGAGACCGGGCGCACGGTCGTCCCGGTCAACACCGTGCTGATCGTGCCACCTTGATGGAAGACGAGTCCCATGACCCAGGCAAAAAGCTTGGCCGACCGCGGTCCAGTCGCGACCCGCTTGCCAGCCCATGATGCGAACCGCTGAGCGCCACCGGTTTTGGTCCACAACCCGATCAGCCCGCCCAACGACCACAGATACACGAGCAGAATGAGCGCGTAGTTCTCCGATCCGACCGATGGGATGAGGAACCCTTGGACGATGTTGAGCTCGCCGCTGATGACGCCGCCCAGCACGATGCCGACAAACAAGGCCGTAATGACCTCGCGCAACGCGAAGGCGAGCACCAGCGTGACCAGCGGGGGGACGACCGACCACGCGCCGTAGTGCACTCCATTGGTGGGAAACCGACCGGTGAGAGTGACACCGATCGCGACGAGCGCGACCCCAAGCAGTAAGACCCGCCACCGAAACCCACGGCCGGACCGTTTATCCGTCACGCCGGGGGCGTCAATCGACTGTCGCTTGACGTAGCGCGCGCGTACGCGCCGCCGGGTCGTCGCCGCCGTAAACGCCAGAGCCGCTGACGAGCACGTCGGCTCCCGCTCGCACGACGTCGGCCGCGTTGTCGGCGGTTATGCCGCCATCGACCTCGAGCCACGGGCGGCTGTCCTCGGGCAACCGATCGATCCGCTGGCGAGCGATCCGCAGCCGGTCCAACGACTCGGAGATGAACCGCTGTCCTGACCAACCGGGATTGACGCTCATGACGAGCAACAAGTCGAACGCTCCCCACACCGCGTCGACCGCGCTCAGCGGCGTACCCGGGTTGATCGCCACACCCGCTTTGACACCCAACTCGCGAACGCGTTGAAGCTGGCGGTGGAGGTGGGTCGTGGCCTCGGCGTGAACGGTCAAGATGTCGGCACCGGCGTCGACATATTCGTCGAAGTACTGCTCCGGTCGTTCAACCATCAGGTGAACATCGATCGGGACGTCGACCGTCCGTTCGGCGGTCTTTATCATCGCCGCGCCGAACGTCAAGTTGGGGACGAAGTGGCCGTCCATGACATCGACGTGGATCCAATCGGCCCCGCCCTCGACGACGGCGACGATCTCATCCGCCAACCGATCAAAGTCCGCAGCCAGCACGGACGGTGCGATCATGACCCCGCTCACGGATCCACCCGACCGAGCTCGAGCCGCGCCGCCGAGCCGGTGTGGACGTGTTGGCCCGGCCGCGGCTGTTGACCGGTTACGACGGTCGGTCCCGCGACACCCTGTTGGTCGGGACTCGATGAGCCCACTTGGCCGACCGTGATCCCGTAGGCGAGCAGCGTGTCACGAGCGGCCCTCAACCCCAGACCGCGGACGTCGGGCATCTCGACCAGCGTGCCACCCTGGCTTATGACCATCGTGACCTCGACGCCGGGTTCGATTTCAGTACCCGCCGGTGGCACCGTCTCGACGATCGTCCCCCACGGGTGCAACTCGCTCGGTCTTTGTCGAGTGGGTGTGATCGCGAGACCGAGTCGGGACAAGATCTCCTCCCCCAGCTCGGGCTCGACGCCGGCCAGATCGGGCAGCACGGTTGGCTCAGTGCCGCGACTGACGAGCACCCACACCGTATCACCGCGGGGACGATAGAAACCCGGCGGCGGCAGCTGGTAGAGCACCCGACCTGCTTCGACATCAGCGCTCCGGCGCTCGCCACCCGGTGTGACGACGTACCCCTCGGCCTCGGCTTTGTCACGCGCCCGATCGAGCTCCATTTGACCCAGGTTCGGCACCCGGTTGATGCGACCCTGAACCAGAGTGTCAGGCAAAAAGAAGAGTTGCGCCGCGATGTAACCGACCAATAGTGCGCCGATCACGGTCGCCACGATCGCCAGCGGGATCTGCCAGGTTGCGCTCCCGACGCGGGGTGGCAGCGCGCTCACGCCGCCTCGCGCACCAGTCGAGCAGCGAAGAAGCCATCCAGGTCGCCGCTCCAGGGTCGGGTAATCATATAGTTGCCGTCGCGATAGTGAGCGGGCACAGCCCCGCCCACCGGAACGCTTCGGAACTCTTGGCGATCGGAGAGAAACGTGGTTACCACTCGATCGTTCTCCTCGGGTTCGAGCGAGCAGGTAGCGTAAACGAGCGTGCCGCCAGGCGCGACTCGATCAGCGAGCTGCGACAAGAGCTCGCGTTGAAACGCTGCAAACGTCGTCACGTCTTCGGGCGAGCGCCGCCATCGCGCGTCCACCCGCCGACGCAACACGCCGGTACCGCTGCACGGAACGTCGGCGATCACCAGTGAAAACTGCGCCTCGGTCGGCACCGAGCGCGCGTCGGCGGCCACGAGCCACGGCTCGGTCAGCCCTAGACGGTGAACGTTCTCGCGAACCCGCCGCAACCTCGCGACATCGATGTCGATCGCCAACGCGCGAACCGTCGGTGCTTTGGCCAACAGTCCGCACAGCTTGGTCCCGGGTGCTGCACACGCGTCGAGCACGCGGTCGTGGGGCCCCGCATCGACCATATCCGTGACCCACTGCGAACCCGCGTCCTGGATCCAGAACCACCCATCGACCCAACCCGGCAAGGCGGTCGGCGGCGTGCCGCGACCGACGACCAGGGCGTCCGGTTTGTCGGGGTGCGGGTGGGCCTCGATACCGGCTTCGATCAACCGCTCGAGGACCGTCCCGGTCGTTGCCCGCCGCACGTTTACCGCCAAGTGCAGATTCGGTGGCCGATTGTTGCTCTCGAGCAGCGCCTCGGCCGTCTCCGCACCGTACGCTTCGATCCACCGAGCCACCATCCATTTGGGATGACTGTATTTGACCGCCAAATAGAAGACTCGGTCGTTCGGGTCCGGCAGCGGCAGTTCCTGACGTTGCCGATCGACGTTTCTAAGAACCGCGTTGACGAGCCCCGACGCCCACCGCGCTCCACCGTTCGGGAGCGCGTGGTTCACCAGCTCGACGCTCTCGTCGACCGCCGACCAGACCGGCACGCGATCCAGAAACACGATCTGGTAGGCTCCCAACTCGAGGATCGATACGACGTCGGGCGGGAGCGTGTCGATCCCGCGCTTCAGCAACGCATCCAGATGGTAGTCGAGCCGGTCGCGCCATCGGATCGCGCCGTACGCCAGCTCCATCGTGAACGCCCGCTGACGATCGTCAAGCCCGGCAGCGCGTCGCTCGAAACTCTCGTCTGCGCGTTTCCCGTTTCGCACATCGCGTAGGATCTCGAGCGCCCGCCGCCGCTCAACGCTGGGGCGCGCACCCATTCAGTCGCCGACCCGGCCCTCCGTCGGACTCGACGCGCTGGCCCACTGGCGACGGGGCATCCGACCGGCTTCGAATGCCAACCGCCCGGCTTCGACCGCGTGCCGCATCGCGGTGGCCATCAACACCGGATCGTCGGCCGTGGCGATAGCCGTATTCATGAGGATGCCGTCGACGCCGAGCTCCATCGCGACCGCCGCGTCCGACGCCGTCCCAACACCGGCATCGACGATGACCGGAACCGAAACCGCTTCCAGTATGAACTGGATGTTGAGCGGATTGGTCACCCCGAGACCGGAACCGATCGGCGAGGCGAGCGGCATGACCGCCGCCGCGCCCGCTTCTTCGAGGCGCCGCGCGATCACGACGTCATCGTTTGTGTACGGCAACACGGTGAACCCCTCGTCGACGAGGGTTCGAGTCGCCGCCACGAGCCCTTCGACGTCGGGGTACAACGTCCGCTCGTCCCCGATGACCTCGAGCTTGATAAAATCGCTCAGCCCCGCGGCCCGACCGAGGCGAGCGACACGTATGGCGTCGTCCGCTGAGTAGCAGCCAGCGGTATTCGGAAGGATCAGGACCTTGTCTGGATCGAGATAGTGGAGCAGGCTGGCTTCGTCCGACGCGTCGAGCTTGACGCGTCGCACCGCAACCGTAATGACCTCGGCGCCCGACGCCTCGAGACACCGAACCATCGTTTCGGGAGAGTCGTACTTGCCGCTGCCGATGATGAGCCGGGAACGGAACGTTCGTCCACCCAGCTGCCACCCGGTCGGCAGATCTGCCACCGCGTCGCTCGGCATCGATTGTGTCGTGGTCGCCTCGGTCATATCACCCTCCTTTGCTCAGCCACCGCCCACGAAGTGAACGACCTCGAGCGTGTCACCTGCCGATAGCGCTGTCACGCCAAACCGATCTCGGGGCAAGATGACACCGTTGGCTTCGACCACGACGGTATCGGGATCGATCTCATGAGCGGTAAGAAACATCTCAACGGTCGCCCCGTCGGCGACGAGCCGCGGTTCGCCGTTGACGACGATCTCGACCGTGTTGTTGGCGACAGTCGGGTTTGACACGTGGCTAATGTAACGTCTCGGTGGGGTTCTGACCGATGGCAGCGAGGAATTCTCGCACCGCCCGACCAGGATCGGAGGCTGCCCAAAGGGCCCGGATCGCGACGACCCCGGACGCGCCGGCGACGGCGACTTCGGACGCACGGTTAGGGGTTATCCCGCCGACCGCGAGCCGTGGCAGTGGCACCAGACTCTCGGCTTCGAGTGTCGACTGGATCTCTTCGAGCAGTTCGACGCCCACCGGCTCCGCGTCGGGGTGACTCCGGGTCGCGTAGATCGCACCCACGACCAGATGGTCGGCGCCGTCTCGGGCAGCGGTGATCGCCGCCTCCGCCGAGTGCACCGATCGGCCGACACGGGTTGTCGGGTCAACGACCCGGCGCGCGCCGGCGATCGACAGGCCGCACTCGGGCAACTGCACACCGTCGGCGTGGAATGCGCGCGTCAAATCGGCCCGGTCACCGATCCAGAGCTCGGCCCCGCGACGATCGGTGCGCTCACGAACCTCCGCGATTAGCTCCGAGAACGCGCGGTCGTCGAGCGCTCGCGATCGCAGCCAGACAGCCGGCAGTCCGGCTTCGAGCATCGTCTCGAGCGTGGTTGCGAAATCGGGTCGCTCCAGTCGTCGATCGTCGGTCGCGGCGACCAACGCGGGGAGCGGGTCTTCACGCATCCTCACCCAGCCGCTCACCGGCGGCCAGCATCCGGCCCCGAGCCCAGTCCGCGCCAGACATCCGTTCTCTACCCGCCGGTTGCACGACATCGAGCACGACCAGTCCGTCACCCGCGACAACGACCGGCTCGGGGTCGACACCCACCACCGCGCCCGACGGCGCACTCTCAGCCCCGGCGATCGGTCGCAGCCGGAACACCTTGAGTCGCTCGCCACGCCACGTCGTCCACGCGCCCGGCCAAGGGTCGTAGGCCCGTACCGCGCGCTCGAGCGACGTGACGCCGGCGGACCAATCGAGGTGCGCCTCCTCGGCCGCGACTTTGATGGCGTACGAGGCCAGCGTGTCGTCCTGCGGCGTTTCCGTCAGGGTATCGGACTCGAGGCGACCCAGCGCGTCGATCATCAGCGTCGCGCCGAGGGTTGCCAAACGCTCGGTGACCGAACCCGCCGAGTCGTCGGCGTGAATCGGCTCCTCGGCCTGAAGACAGATCGGGCCGGTGTCGAGCCCGGCCTCCATGCGCATGATCGTGATGCCGGTCGAATCGCAGCCGTCGAGTATGGCGCGAGTAACCGGGGCCGCGCCGCGATAGGCGGGTAAGAGCGACGCGTGCACGTTGAACGCCCCGCGAGCCGGCAGCGCAAGCACCTCGGGGCGCAAGATCTCGCCGTACGCGGCTACCACGAACACGTCTGGCTCGGCATCGGTCAAGCGAGCGACAAAACTCTCGCCGCGTGGTTTGTCAGGCTTGAGCAGCGGGATGTCGGCGGTCGCGGCGACTTGTGCGACTGGGGTGGGCGACGTGCTTCCACCGCGGCCGCGACGACGGTCGGGTTGCGTCACGACCGCCGCCACCGAGTGAGGGCTGTCGATCAACGCTTTCAACGTGGGTACCGCGAATCGGGGGCTGCCCCAGAAGACGACCTGCACGAACTCGCCCGCTACCCCGGGCCGACCGGAAGGCCCTTTTCCGCCATCGCGCTCTTGAACTCACGCACCGCGAGGTCACGACGGAGCGTGCCCAGGTGATCGATGAACAGGATCCCATCCAGGTGATCGAGCTCGTGTTGGAGAACGCGCGACAAGAGATCGACACCAAAGACTCTGTGTGGCTCGCCGTGACGGTCCTGGTACTCGACCTCAATCTCGGCTGATCTCTCGATCGTCTCGACGACGCCTGGGATCGACAAACACCCCTCTTCGCTGTCGACCGTCCCGGACTTCGATACGACGACCGGGTTGACCAGCTCGAGGACCTCGGTTCCGTCGCGCGCCTCGCTCACGTCGACGACCGTGGCGCGCCGTGTGTCACCAACCTGAGGTGCTGCGAGCCCAACCCCGGCATTTTCGTACATCGTCTCCACGAGGTCGTCGAGCAACGTTCCGAGCCCGGCGTCGAACCGCTCCACGGGCTCGGTTCTCTGCCGCAACACACCATCTCCGAGATAACGGAGCTCGCAAACCGCCATTACGACGTTTCCGGTTCGGCCGGCTTACTTAGCACGCGCACGACTTTGCTGCGTTCAACGTCGACCTTGACTCCATCGGTGACCTTTAGCGAGACCTTTTCTTCGTTGAGCGACATGATGCGGCCGTAGAGACCACCCACCGTAACCACTTCGTCGCCCTTTTTCAGGCCTTTTACGAGCGCGCCGTGTCGCTGCTGCTCCTTCTGTTGCGGGCGGATGAGCAGGAACCACAGAATCGCGACCATCGCCGCGATCGGCAACAGCGAAACGAAGAACCCCTCGGCTCCGCCCTGGCCGCCGGGCGATCCCATGAGCACGGGTATCACATAATGCATTGCGCCTCCATTGCTGATGCGAGCAAGTATCGATCGCTCCACGCACTCGACCACTGTTCAAAATCTCCGGCTTCGATCGCACGCCGGGCCTGCTCCACGAGATCGATCAGGAACGCCACGTTGTGGTATGAAAGAAGCCGCGGACCCAGCATCTCGTCGGATCGAAATAGGTGTCGGATATAGCCCCGGCTCCACGTCGTGCAAACCGTGCAATCGCAAGCTTCGTCGAGCGGGCGATCGTCGGCGGCAAAACGCGCGTTCTCGATATTGATCCGGCCGTCGCGTGTGTACGCCGCGCCGGTGCGTCCGTGACGCGTGGGAGCGACACAATCGAACAGGTCGACGCCGCGACCGATCGCCGTTACAACATCCTCCGGGAAACCGACTCCCATCAAGTACCTCGGCTTGTCCGCCGGTAACTCGGGCACGGTTACGTCGAGCATCTCGTACATGAGCGGTTTTGACTCGCCAACCGACAGCCCGCCGATCGCGAACCCATCGAAATCGAGTGACGTCATCGCGCGTGCGTTCTGGCGCCGCAGCCCACCGTCTACCGACCCCTGCACGATGCCGTACAGGAACCGGCGGTGCACCCACGGCTCACCCTCCAGCGCGCGGTGAGCGGTCAAGCACCGCTCCGCCCAGCGCAGCGTCCGCTCGGCCGCGACCTGCGCTTCGTTGGGCTCGCACGGATACGGTGCGCACTCGTCGAACGCCATCACGATGTCGGCGCCGAGCTTGGCTTCGAGCTCCATCACACTCTCGGGTGTAAAGCGGTGAGTGGTACCGTCGAGGTGTGAGCGGAACGTGACCCCGTCGTCGTCGATCTGTCTGAGGGCCGCCAGGCTGAACACCTGATACCCGCCGCTATCGGTCAGAATCGGCCCGTCCCACCCCATGAACCCGTGCAGCCCGCCCAGCTCGACAACGATATCTGCTCCCGGTCGCAGATGAAGGTGGTACGCGTTGGCGAGCACGATCTCGACCCCGAGCTCCCTGAGATCGCTGGGCGTGAGCGCCTTGACGGTGGCCAGCGTCCCGACCGGCATAAAGGCCGGCGTGCGGACGACGCCGTGATCGGTGTGAAGCACCCCCGTACGCGCACGACCGTCGAGAGCGCCCGCTTTCCAGTGCATGACCTGAAGATACCCGCTACTCGGCGGCCCGTCCGTTGGACTCGAGGTCGACGCGATCCCCTGGATCGGGCACCGACGCGCGCCAGCCCAGCTCGTCGCCGAGACGGGTGACCAGCGCCGCCGCTGCGTCGGGTTCGCCGTGCACGGCGTAAGCGGCCTGGGGCGGCCGGGTCGTTGTGCCAAGCCACTGCATCAGCTCGTTGCCTCCGGCGTGCGCCGACATGCCGTGCAACGTCTCGACGGTCGCGCGCACCGGAACCTCGTCATGGAAGATGTAGACAGTACGATCGCCGGAAGCGAGCTGATGGCCGCGCGTCCCGTGCGCCTGGTAGCCGACCATGAGCACCGTCGTCCGCGGATCCGGCAACCGCTTTCGCATGTGGTGCAGCACGCGACCACCGGTCACCATGCCGCTGGCCGAGATGATGATGATCGGCTCGTCGATCTCATTGATCGCCTTCGATTGCTTGCGGCTGCGAGCAAGGCGAAAGTCCGTGCAGCGCAGCGGTGTGTCCTCGGCGATCACGCGCTCCCATGTCTTGTCATCGAACTCCTCGCGGTGACGGCTGTAGATATCCACTGCGTCGAGCGCCATCGGGCTGTCGACGAACGTCGGCAAGCAAGGGATCCGATTGGCGCGCTCGAGCTCGTTCAGCTGAACCATCAGCGCCTGGGTGCGGCCGATGGCAAACGCCGGCACGATCAGCGCTCCCCCGCGCTCTACCGCCGCCAGCACGACGCGTTCGAGTTGGTCGGCGACCGGCTCGTGATCGTGGACGCGATCGCCATAGGTCGATTCCGTGACCACGTAGTCGGCGTCACCGATCGGATCCGGATCGGGGAGGATCGGCACCCCGAACCGCCCGATGTCACCCGAGAAGACGATCCTCGACCGGTCACCGTTCTCCTCGATGTCGAAGGCGACGAATGCAGCCCCAATGATGTGGCCGGCGCGATGGTACGTCGCGGTCAGGCCGTCACCGAGATCGATCGGCTCACCGTGCATGATCGACGTAGCGCGTTTGGCGGCGGCACGGCCCTCGTCAGCCGTGTACAGCGGCAGCGCCGGCTTGTGCGACGTGATTCCCTTGCGATTGCGGTAGCGCGCCTCCTCCTCCTGCAGCCCGCCCGAGTCTTCGAGCAGCACGCGGAGCAGATCGACGGTCGCCGGGGTCGCGTCGCCGAGCTGCATATCGACGCCCCGACGGGCCGCTACTGGATCGTTTCGCTGACGCAGTTTCTTCGACCCCTGAAAGAGACCGCAGTCGATCAGGATCCGACGTCCAGCGGCCTCCAACAAGTGCTTGGAGCCGGTCACGACCTTGGCCGCACCGATAAACTCGATCGTCGCCATGGACGCGGAAACTATACGATCAGCATCGCGTCGCCGTAGGAGTAAAACCGGTAACCGGATTCGACGGCGTGACGGTAGGCGTCGAGGATGAGCTCGGTGCCGGCGAACGCGGCTACCAAGAGCAGCAACGTCGACCGCGGCAGGTGAAAGTTGGTGACCAGCGCGTCGACGGATCGAAACTCGTGGCCGGGCCGGATGTAGAGGTCGGTCCAACCTTGATGGGTCGCCGATTCGAGCGCTCGGACGGTGGTCGTCCCGACCGCCACCACGCGGTTGCCGCGTTGGCGAGCTCGCGCCACAGCGTCAGCGGTCGCTTGGGGCACAGCGACCCACTCGGAATCCATCGTGTGATCCTCCGCGCGTTCGGCGGTCACCGGTCGAAACGTGCCCGGCCCGACGTGAAGCGTGAGCGTCGCGCGTTCGATGCCGCGCTCCTCGAGCCGAGCCAGCAACTCGGGGGTGAAGTGGAGCCCGGCGGTCGGCGCGGCGATCGCACCGCGGCGGGCCGCGTAAACGGTCTGATACCGTTCGCGATCACTCGACTCGTCATCGCGATCGATGTATGGTGGCAACGGCACGTGCCCGTGCGCGAGAATCCACTCCCAAGGTGGCCCGGGGAGATCGAGCTCGAGCTCGCGCGCGCCAGACTCCTCACGGGTGCCGGTGATCTCAACCACCGCATCGGGTGCCGGAGTGCCATCGTGCGACAAAAGCGTCAACCGCTCGCCGGGCCGAGCCTTTTTCGCCGGTCTTGCGAGCGCCTCCCACACTTGGCCCGACGCTCGCTCGGGATCCCCGTCATCCAGCGGCCGGGCTAACAGCAGTTCGACCACAGCGCCCGAGCTTCGGCGTGCGAACAACCGCGCCGGAAAGACGCGCGTGTCGTTGACGACCAATACGTCACCCGGAGCAAGCGCCTCGACCAAGTCCGGGAATTCGGCGTCACGCCAGCTCCCGGTTTGTCGATCGACGATCAACAACCGGCTTTGTTCGCGACGTTGTGTTGGGTACTGCGCGATTCGGTCGGCCGGCAACTCGTAGTCGAAGGCGTCCATTGACACTGCACCGCCCTCAGACATCGACGCGACCGTTTGCTAACGCACCAGGAAGTTGATCAACAACGTGAGGACGATCGAAACGACGAGCGATGTGGCGAGCGGGATGTAGATCGTTGTTTCTTCGCGCCGGATCAGGATGTCGCCGGGGAGCTTTCCCGCTCCGGGGATCTTGGGTCCCAGCAGAAACAGGACCCCAAGAACGATACATACCAGGCCGAACAGGATCAGGAGTCGTGCGAGCTCGCCCACTCCGGATCTCCCTCGGCCAATCGACCGATCTGGCGTACACGATCAACCGACACGACGAGATCGCGACGGCCACTGTCCAGTTCGCGCCATCGCGCGACGTACTCCATGACCTGCCGCTGAACATCCGGCGTCGGACCGCGCTCGGTCTCGAGAAACTTTTGGCACACCGCCCCCAGATCGATCTCGAACCGTCGCTCGAGGCGGCGTATCGTGCGACAAAGTCTGAGCTTCGCGATGTCACCGATGATCTCTAGTTGCTGCGCCATCCGGGCCGGTGAGTTGTCGTGGACACGGTACCGTTCGGCCGCTGTCTCGGCTTGATCGGAGGTCAGAACGATGAAGTGCATAGGTCGGTCGGCAATATACCGCTGAAAAAAGAATGTCCTCACCGGAGGTGGACTTGTTTGGTTATTTGGCTAAAATACCACGCATGCGAAGGCTCGAAGGGAACACCAAACGCAGGCTGGAGGCGCAGGCCCGAGTGATCAAGGCGTTGGCCCACCCGACGCGCCTGTTTCTCGTCGAGGAGCTCTGCCGGGAGGAACGCTGTGTCTGCGAACTGGCTGAGATGGTCGGCGCGGACGTTTCGACAGTTTCCAAACACCTGGCCGTCCTCCGCGAAGCTGGGATCGTGCGGGACGAAAAGCGAGGCAAACAGGTCTTCTACCGTCTGCGCATGGACTGCGCGCTCGATTTCGCTTCTTGTGCAAGCGTGATCCTCAAAGAGACGTCTCGCCGTCAGCTGGAGGCGATAACGAATTGAGGTCGTGTCATGAGTGAAGGCGTCGCACGCCGGCTCTCGTTGTTGGATCGCTACCTGACGGTCTGGATCTTCCTGGCGATAGCGGTGGGGGTCGGCCTCGGGTATTTGATCCCGGAAGTCGAGTCCTTCATCGACCGCTTTCAGGTCGGCACCACCAACATCCCCATCGCGGTCGGCCTGATCCTGATGATGTATCCGCCGCTCGCCAAGGTCCGCTACGAGGCGCTGGGGAATGTTTTCCGGCACAAGCGGGTGTTGGCCCTGTCGCTCTTTCAGAACTGGGTCGTCGGACCGATCGTGATGTTCGCGCTGGCGATGATGTTCCTGGCCGACCTGCCAGAGTACGCGGTGGGGTTGATCCTCGTAGGTCTCGCCCGCTGCATCGCCATGGTTCTCGTTTGGAACGACCTGGCGCGTGGTGATCGCGACCTCGTCGGCGGCCTGGTCGCGCTCAACGCCATCTTCCAAGTGCTCTTCTACGGCTTTTACGCCTACGTCTTCATCACTCTCTTGCCGCCGTTGTTTGGTATGGAAGGGAGGATCGTCGACGTCACGATCGGAGAGATCGCGCAGAGCGTCCTCATCTATCTGGGGATTCCCTTTCTCGCTGGGGTGTTGACCCGGCTGATGCTCGTCAAGCGGAAGGGACGCGAGTGGTACGAGCGGGTCTTTATTCCGAGAATCAGCCCGGTAACGCTGGTGGCGCTGCTGTTCACGATCGTGGTGATGTTCTCGCTCAAGGGCAATTTCATCGTCCAGCTGCCGCTCGATGCGGTGCGGATAGCGATTCCGCTCGCTATCTACTTTGTATTCATGTTTCTGGTCACTTTCTTTGCGGGTCGGAGCCGCCGCATCCGGGCCGGCTACGCGGAGAACGCTACCATCTCGCTCACCGCTGCGAGCAACGACTTCGAGTTGGCGATCGCGGTCGCGGTGGCGGTCTTTGGTGTCGGGTCGGGCGTTGCTTTCGCTACCGTGATCGGGCCGCTGGTCGAGGTCCCGGTTCTGATCGGGTTGGTGAACGTCGCGCTCTACTTCGAGCGCCGTTACTACGGTGTGGCACCCGAGCCAGCTCCGGAACTGGCTCGCGACCTAACCGACGCTTCCCGGATCTGAGAGCGCGAGCTGGCTGGCGGCTTCGAGGTCCATCGCGAGTCCTTCCGTCCACGCGGCGTCGAACGGCTGGTTGCCGAGCGCGCTCTTCGTGGCTGCCACATGGCGGTCAAACAGATCACGATCGACGTCGTCGAGGACCGCGCCCATCGGCTTTCGCAAAGCCTCCGCGGCCCCAAATAGACGCGCGGCGCGCAGGTGGTCGTTTTCCGTGGAAGCGACCTGAGCGAGGCCGACCAATCCGTACATCTTCGTCAGCCGGTTATCGAACCGAAGCGCCAGAGTTAGTCCCTCGCTGTAATGCTCGCGTGCCCGACCCGTATTGCCCAATTCGAGCTCAGCCTGGCCCAAGTTGAAATGCAACACATCCTCGGCGGTGACGTTGCCCTGCGCACGCGAGACCTCGAGTCCCTCGAGGTAGAGCGACCGGGCGTGCTCGAAATCGCCCTGCGCCCGGTAGGCTTCGGCCAAGTTCCCGAGCAACAGCGATACCGCACGGTGGGCCCATGCAGCGTCAAAATCGCGGGCGATCGCGAGAGCGCGCTCGTGCCGCTCGATCGCTGCATCGAGCGTGTCCTCAGTGACGTCGATCCGTCCTTGGGCAGCCAACGCGCGGACCATGATCACCGGATCGTTCTCGGCCTCGCCAAGCGCTAGCGCCTGGTCCGCGACCTTTCGCGAGCGCTCCAGTGAACCATGAAAAAACAGCAGCGAGCTCAGTCCGTACAACGCCTTTCCGCGGTCGCGCGCATCCGTTTGAGCCTCGGCGTTGACCGCTCGCGTAGCCCATTCGATCCCTTCGGTCAGCGCCCCGGCGCGACGCCAATAGCGCCAAAGCGTGCTCACCATCCGCAGCGCCGACGCCGACTCTTCCCCTCGGAGACTCCACTCGAGTGCGGCGCGCAGATTGTCGTTGTCCGCTCGCAGGCGATCCATCCAATCCGCCGAGTCGGGACCACTCAACCCATCCTCGGCGCGTTCGGTGAGCTCTTCGAACCAACTCAGGTGACGATCGTGAACCGCGTTCGCATCGCCCGTTTCCGCCAGTCGTTGCGCAGCGTAGTCGCGGGTCGTCTCGAGCATCCGGTAACGCGACTCTCCAGCCGGTTCTCGCTCGACGAGCACCAGCGACTTGTCGACCAGCGCACCCAGTGAATCGATCACGTTGGCCGCCGGCCCGCAGACACTCTCGGCGGCGCGCAAGGTCCAACCACTGGCAAACACGGACAGGCTGCGAAACAGCGCTTGCTCGTCCGGTTCCAAGAGCTCGTAGCTCCACTCTATCGTCGCCTCCAACGTGTCGTGTCTGGCGCCTTTCGCTCTCGAGCCGCTCCGCAAGAGCCGAAACCGATCGTCGAGACGATCCGCGATCTCATCGACCGATAGCACAGCGATGCGGGCGGCCGCGAGCTCGATCGCCAGCGGGATCCCATCCAACCCGTGGCACAGCCTGGCTACGGTAGCCGCGTTTTGTTCGTTGATCGTGAAGTCGCTGCGTGCCAACCGCGCGCGATCGACAAACAGCTGTACAGCATCGAACGCGTGAGCGGCCTCAGCGACGGCGGTCGACGGCAGCTGATCCGGATTCGGGGTGTCGAGCACCGGCACCTGCCATACTTGCTCGCCTTCGAGTCCCAGGCTCTCACGACTGGTAGCCAGAATTCGAACACCCGGGCTGGAGTGAAGCAACAACGCAGCCAGCTCCGCGCATGCATCCCGGGCGTGCTCACAGTTGTCGAGAAGCAACAACACGTGCTTCGATCGCAGCCCGTCAGTCAGCGTATCGAGCAGCGGTCGCCCACCGGCCTCCCGGATTCCGACCGCTGAAGCGACCGCTTGTGGAACTCGCGCCGGGTCGGTTACCGCACCCAGCTCAACCAACCAAACGCCGTCCTCGAACTGATCCAACAGCCCGCGTGCCACTCGAGTTGCGAGTCGCGTCTTACCGGTACCGCCAAGCCCGGTGAGCGTCACCATGCGATGCCGTTCGAGCAGCGCGTTGACCGTCTCGATCGCACGTTCGCGATCGACAAAGCGTGTCAGCCGATGGGGCAGATTGTGCCGGGGCTGGTCGGATGACTCGAGCGGGGGAAAGTCGCCCTGCAGGCTGGCGTGCAGGAGCTGGAACACACGCTCCTGTCGCTCAACATCGCGCAGCTGGTGCTCACCGAGATCGAGGAACCCGGCCCCCTCGGGCGCGTGCTCCCCGATCAAATCGCGGGTGGGTCCGGAAACCAAGACCTGGCCGCCGTGTCCGATCGAGACCAGCCGGGCGATCCGGTTCAAATCGCGACCGAAGTAGTCTCCATCGCGGTGTTCGGGTTGACCGGTGTGGAGCGCCATCCGCACGCGGAGCTCGCTACCCGCCTGAACGGAGGTTTCGAGTCCCCGCTGAGCCTCGAGCGCGGCGGCCAATGCGTCAGACGGTGTCGAGAACGCGGTGCAAAAAGCGTCGCCGATCGTCTTGAAGATGTGCCCGGAATGGGTTTCGATCGCACGTCGCAACAAAGCATCGTGATCGGCGAGCGCCTTCTCCATGCCGACAGGGTCTTGCTCCCAAAGCCGGGTGCTGCCCTCGATGTCGGTAAAGAGGAAGGTGACGGTTCCGGTCGGCGGAGACGTGTGCACCATCGATTTGAGTCAGACTCGGGTTGGCTGCTCAGCTATCGAACAGGTGTTCCTGCGGGTTGTCGGCGCTGGGTGGCGAACCCGCGATCCCGAGGTGTGTGTAGGCGCGGGCGGTCGCCACTCGACCCCGCGGCGTGCGATGCAAGAACCCACTCTGGATCAAGAACGGCTCGTGCACTTCCTCGAGCGTGTCGGCGTCCTCGCCGACGGCTACCGCCAGCGAGTTCACGCCCACCGGACCGCCGCCAAACTTGTCGATCAGTGCGGTCAAGATCCGGGTGTCCATCTCGTCGAGGCCGACGTCGTCGACATCGAGCGCCTCCAGCGCGGCACCCGCGATCTCGCCGGTAATCCGACCATCACCCTTTACGAGTGCAAAGTCACGGCTCCACTTGAGCAGACGATTGGCGACCCGCGCCGTACCCCTCGAGCGCTCAGCGATGACGCCGATGCCGTCCGCATCGATCGCGACGTCGAGGATTCGGCCCGATCGCTCGACGATCTGCGCCAACTCGTCCGAGGTGTAGAAATCGAGTCGCGCGGCGTGTTCGAACCGGGAACGTAGCGGACCGGTCAACAGTCCACGTTTGGTAGTCGCGCCGACCAGCGTGAAGTGCTCGAGCGGCAGCGATACCGATCGCGCCGCCGGTCCGGAATCGATCAAGATGTCAAGTTGAAACTCTTCCATGGCCGGGTACAAGTACTCCTCGACGACCGTTCGCAGACGATGGATCTCGTCGATGAACAAGACGTCGCCGCGCTCGAGACCGGTCAACAATCCGGCCAGATCGCCCGGTTTCTCGAGCACCGGGCCGCTAGTGACGCGGATCTTGCCGCCCAGCTCGTGGGCCAGGATATGGGCCAGCGTCGTCTTGCCGAGCCCCGGCGGACCGGAGAACAAGCAGTGACCGAGCGGTTCCCCGCGTTGCTTGGCGGCTTCGATCGAGATCGCCAGGTTTTGTTTGAGCTTCTCCTGTCCCGCGAACTCGGCCAACGTGCGCGGGCGGAGCGTCTGCTCGAACACTTCCTCCTCGGGCGCCGCCGGCTCGGGGCGCGTGGCGCTCCCCGTCAGGTACGATCGAAACGGCTTGTCGGTTTCTGTCATCGGCTACTCGTTTATCGTGGTCAACGCGTGACGGGTGATCTCGGGTGCCTCCGCATCGGGGTGATCGTTGAGCGTGTGCTGCACCGCTCGCTCGGCAGCTGAGCGCCGAATCCCGAGTGCGATCAACGCCTTGACCGCATCTTCACCCTCGGTCGTCAGCTCGATCGGCTCCTCGTCCACCTCCGACTCGGCCAGATCGGCGACCTTGTCCTTGAGCTCGAGCACCATTCGCTCGGCGGTTTTCTTTCCCACACCACTGATGCCGGTCAGCGTCGCCAGGTCCTGGCGCCGAACGGCGGTCACGAACCGCTCCGGGGTCAGCCGGGACAGCACGTGGAGCGCGAGCCGCGGACCGATGCCGCTAACGGTGATCAGCGTCTCGAAGAGGCGCCGCTCGCGCGTGGTGGCAAAACCGTACAGTGTTAGCTCCTCGGCGCGCACGTGCAGATAGGTGACGACGCGCGCTGTTTCGCCCTCGGCGGGCATAGCTTCGTACGTCGACAACGGGATCGCCACCCGGTACCCGACTCCACCGACATCGACGATCAACTCGTCGATCGCCTTGCTCACGAGCTCCCCGTTCAACGATCCGATCATGTCGACTTCACCGCTGGGACGGCGTCCCGATGAAGGTGGCACAGTGCCACCGCCAGACTATCGGTGGCGTCGGGCGGCAGCTCCGCCTCGCCCAACCCTAACAATGAGCACACCATGTACGCGACCTGACTCTTGCTGGCACCGCCATTGCCGACAACCGATCGCTTGACCTGACGCGGCGCATACTCGTGGATTGGCAGGTTCGCGCGCCTAGCGGCCAGCAGCAACACACCGCGCGTCTGACTCATAACCGCCAACGCCTTGACGTTTTGACCCAGGAACGCGTTTTCGATCGCGATCGCGGCCGGCGAGAACTCTTCGACCAACGCTCGAAAACCGTCGTCGATCGCGACCAATCGGTCGGGGAGCGATCCCTTACCGCCGCGGATCGTACCGCAGTCGATGCAGACCGTGGATCCGGATCGCTGCTCGATCACGCCGTAACCGGTTACCGTGCTGCCCGGGTCGATGCCCAGAACGCGCACTGCCTGCCTCCCCTCAACTGGCGCGGGCCAGAATCTCCTCGTCGATGTCGAAGTTGGCCGCCACGCGCTGGATATCGTCGTCGTCCTCGAGAGCGTCGAGGAGCTTGAGAAGCCTCTCGGCGTCACCGCCCTCGACGGCGACGGCGCTCTTGGCGATCATCGTCAGCTCGGCTTCCTCGCTCTCGACCCCGGCGTCGCGCAAAGCCTCCTGCACCGCGTGCAGATCACTAAACGAGGTCATCACGCGGTAGTAGTCGCCATCGGAGATAACGTCTTCGGCGCCGGCTTCGATCGCCGGCAGGAAGACCGACTCTTCGTCGAACTTGGACGCATCGATCAAGATCTGGCCCTTCTGATCGAACATCCACGCCACCGAACCATCCTTCCCGAGGTTGCCCCCGTACTTGGTCAGTATGTGACGCACCGAGGCAACGGTCCGTTTTTCGTTATCAGTCAGAGCCTCGATAAAGATCGCCACCCCGCCAGGCCCGTAAGCCTCGTAGGTGACGGGCACGTAGTTGACGCCGGGAAGCTCACCTGTGCCACGTTTGATCGCCCGATCGATGTTGTCGGCGGGCATGTTCTGCGCCTTGGCGTTCTCGACCGCAGTGCGCAGGCGAGGGTTCATGCCGGTATCACCCCCGCCATCCCGTGCCGCGACGGTGATTTCCTTGATCAGCCTGGAAAAGATCTTGCCGCGCTTGGCGTCGGCGGCGGCCTTCTTGCGCTTGATCGTCGACCATTTCGAGTGACCGGACATGATCATCAATATACGGAGGAATCCCGGGTTGTCGCCGGTGGGATCACCCCAACCATTGCGGCAGAACACCATCGGACGAAAGATTCCGGTATGCGATCGACTCTCCTGGCACTCATCGCACTCTCCCCGACCACGCCGCTCATCGCCCAAGAAGCAGACTCCCTCGTCGCCCGCCCGGTGGCCCCGGTCGTTCGCAAGAACGTCTGCCCGTTCGAATGCTGCGTGTACCGAGAGTGGACGGCGATCGGTGAGATACCGGTGTACGCAACGGAAGGCGACACGACTGCGGTCGCGTTCACGATCGTGGATGGCGAGCCGTTCACCGCGATCGAGGGCAACGTGCACCTCGATCGATTGGGGCTCGTGGCGGTACATCGAGCAGTAACCGACACCATCTATGACACCTACCACTACGAATCGGGAGACACGCTCGTCGTGCTCGACTACCTGGGTGAAGGGTTTTTCACCGCCTGGCTGAGTGGGCGGATGGCGGAAGTCGAGGCGTTTTGGATGTTCGAAGACCCCGACGAACATGGGACCGTTGACGATCCTGGAGCCGACGGTCCGGCATGGACCGTTGTCGCCGAACCCGATCCCCATTGGTGGGTTCGCGTTCAGACTATGGACGATCGTAACGGCTGGATCTACATGAACGCGTCTCGGGTGACGAACGCCGACGCGTGCGGCTAGAGTCTATCAAGCGATAGGAACGAGCCCTCGCCAACCAGCGGGTCACGGATGCTCAGAACGACGCCCTTCCACCCCCGCACGGGTCCGTTGTGCCAAGCGAAGAATTGGCGCCGCTGGGCCGGCTACGTGGCTGCCAGCTCGTATGAGCTCACCCACGAACGTGAATACCACGCGATCCGCAGCGCGGCGGCCCTGATCGATGTGTCCCCCCTCTACAAATATTCGGTGCGCGGACCGGATGCCGGGCGGCTGCTAAACCGCGTCGTTACACGCGACGTCGACAAGTGTGCGGTCAATCAGGTGATGTACACCCCGTGGTGTGACGAGGACGGAAAGGTGATCGACGACGGCACGTTGTCGCGACTGGGCGAAGAGACGTTTCGACTGACCGCCGCCGAGCCGAACTTGCGCTGGCTCCGCGACAACGCGCTCGGCCTAAACGTGACGATCGACGACGTCACCGACTCGATCGCGGCCGTGGCGTTGCAGGGGCCCAACTCACGCGAGATCCTCAAGCACGCTTCGGATGCCGAACTGGACGACCTTCGGTTCTTCCGATTGACACCGGCGCGAGTTCAAGAGGTTCCGGTGACGATCTCACGCACCGGATACACCGGCGATCTGGGCTACGAGGTCTGGGTCGACGCGGAGCGGGCGGTGTCACTCTGGGACGCGCTCATGGCGGCCGGTGAACCGTACGGAATCACCCCTGCCGGTATGCTGGCGCTCGACGTCTCGAGAATCGAAGCTGGCCTGCTGTTGAATCAAGTCGATTACATCCCGGCCAATAAGGCGCTTCTCGAGACGCGCAAGTCGTCGCCGTTCGAACTCAGCCTGGGGTGGACGGTCGCACTCGGCAAGGATCAATTCGTCGGCCGAGCATCGCTGGTCGAGGAACAGCGCCGAGGTCCGGCGTCGCACCTGAGGGGGCTAGAAATCGAGTGGGAGTCGCTGGAGGAGATATACGCCGAGTTTGGCCTCCCGCCCGAGCTTCCGACGATCGCCTGGCGAACGAGCGTGCCGGTGTACTCGAACAGCAAGCAGATCGGCTACGCAACCAGCGGAGCCTGGTCGCCGACGCTCAAGAGGTACATCGCGCTGGCACACTTGCGTGCCCAACACGCGGAACTGGGCACCAAGCTGGCGATGGAGGTTACCGCCGAGCATCAGCGCAAATCGGCGCTAGCAAGGGTCGTAACGACGCCGTTCTTCGACCCCGAACGGAAGCGCGCCTGATGGCTGCGAATCGTTACGACGCAGTGGTAATCGGCGGTGGCCACAATGGCCTGGTCGCAGCGGCCTACCTCGCCCGGGCCGGGAAGAAAGTGCTGGTTCTCGAGCGGCGTCACCTGGTCGGCGGCTCCGCCGTCACCGAAGAGATCTACCCAGGCTTCAAGTACTCGGTCTGCTCTTACGTGGTGAGCCTGCTCCGTCCCGAGATCATCCGCGAGCTGGACCTCTCCGCACACGGGCTCGACCTCCTCCCGCTCGAGAGCACCGTTACGCCGCTGCCAAACGGCGACTACTTAGCCCGATGGGCGGATCACGATCAGACCCGTCGCGAGCTCTACCGCCACTCACCCAGAGACGCCGAAGCGTACGATGAGTTTGGCACGCTGATGTACCACCTCGCGTTTGCGGTCAAGCCGATCCTTTCGATGGTGCCGCCCGATCCCACGTCGTTGAGCCCTGCTGATCTGCGATCGCTGCTGAAACTCGCCAATCACTTTCGCGGGCTCGGCGAAGAGAAGCTGTACCCGCTAATCAAGCTCATGACGATGAGCTCGGCCGATTATCTCGATGAGTGGTTCGAAACCGAAGCACTGAAAGCGACGATGTCCGCCAGCGGCGTCATCGGCACTTTCCTCGGACCACGCTCACCGGGAACCGCATACGTGCTGCTGCACCACTACATGGGCGAGATCGATGGCGCTTTTCGGGCGTGGGGTTTCGCGAAGGGCGGGACCGGCAGCGTGAGCGAGGCGATCGCCAGTGCGGCGCGAGGGTTGGGTGCCGAGATTCGCACCGAGGCGTCGGTTGCGCGGGTCATCATCGAGAACGGTCGAGCGGCCGGTGTCGCGCTCGAATCGGGCGAGGAGATCCGGGCCAACGTCGTCGTATCCGGAGTCGACCCCAGGCTCACGTTTCTCGGCCTGATCGAACCCGACGAGCTGCCGAGCGAGTTTGTCCAGGCGATCAAACGATTCAGGATTCGCGGATCGTCGGGCAAGGTGAACCTCGCGTTGGACGCGCTCCCGAACCTGGCTTGCCTCCCCGGCGTCGGGCCCCACCTGCGCGGCGCGGTCTCGATCAGCCCCAGCATCGAGTACCTGGAACGAGCCTATGACGACGCCAAGTACGGAAGCTTCTCACGCCATCCCTACATGGACATCGTCCTCCCATCGATGATCGATCCCGACATGGCGCCACCGGGCAAGCACGTGATGTCGATCTTTGTCCAGTACGCGCCATACGAGTTGAATGGCGGTTGGAACGACGCGCAGCGCGAAGAGTTTGGCGATGCCGTGATCGACACGCTGTCGGAGTACATGCCGAACCTGAAAGAGATCATCCTCCATCGCCAAGTTCTGACGCCGTGGGACATGGAACGCGATTTTGGCTTGACCGAGGGCAACATCTTCCACGGCGAGCTCTCGCTGCACCAGCTGTTCTTCATGCGGCCGGCAGCGCCGTGGACGGATTACCACACTCCGATCAAGGATTTCTATCAGTGTGGATCGGGCACCCATCCCGGTGGCGGGATATCGGGAGCCTCGGGGCGGCTGGCCGCACTGACGATGCTCGAGGATATGTGACGTGAGCCGACCCTACGACGCGATCGTCATCGGTGCCGGGCACAATGGGCTCACGACCGCGGCGCGCCTAGCCAAGGCGGGCTTACGCGTACTGGCGCTGGAGGGACGGGACACGGTCGGCGGCGCTCTGGTGACTGAGGAGATCCACCCCGGCTTCAAGGTCGATGCCGCATGCCACCAGATCGGGGCTTTACACCCCGGCGTGGTCGGCGATCTCGATCAAGCGCTCGGGGTCACACCCGACATCGTGCGTTCTGACCCGGTCGTATTCGCGCCGCTCATCGATGGTCATCCGCTGCTCCTGTGGCGTGACCCGATAGCCACCGCCGAGGCGATCGCGACGTTCTCGAAGCGTGACGCCGAGAGCTGGAGTGCGTTTGTCGAGTTGATCAGCAAGGCTGCCGGTTTGCTCGAGGCGGCCTACGAAAGGACCCCACCCGATCTCTTATCGGTTGATGCGAGTGATCTGTGGTCGCTGGTGCGCCTCGGAGGTCGGGCCCGCCGGCTCGGGAAGCGCGACATGATGGAGGTGGCTCGGCTCCTCACCATGACCGCCGTCGAGTTGCTCGACGAGTGGTTCGAGAACGATCTGCTCAAAGGAACGCTCGGTGCCACTGGTGTCACGGGCATGTTTCAGGGCCCGATGGCGGCCGGGACGGCGTACATGCTGCTCCACAATCACGTCGGGACGGAGAACGGTACCGTCCGGTCGGCGGACCGAGTGCGAGGCGGGGTTGGTGTTCTGTCACACGCATTGCGCGATCTGGCACGGTCGTGTGGCGTGGAGATCAGGACCAACGCACGCGTCACTCGGATCACCGTCAAGGACGGTCGAGCGATTGGTGTGGTGCTCGCGAACGGCGACGAGTTGGAAGCCGAGCGCGTCATCTCGAACGCTGACCCGCGACGCACGTTTCTGGATCTCGTCGACCCGCTCGATCTCGCCCCGCGATTCGTCCGTCAGGTTCAGAACATCAAGTACCGGGGCGCCTGTGCCAAAGTGAACTTGGCACTCGATACGCTTCCGAGCTTCGCCGTTAGCGATCCGGCCCTCCTCGGCGGTGTCGTGTCGATCAGCCCAAGCCTCGACTATCTGGAGCGCGCCTACGACGACGCCAAGTACGGAGACATCTCCCGTGAGCCGTATCTGGAGGCGGTCATCCCCTCGCTGGCCGACCCATCATTGGCTCCTGACGGAAAACACGTCATGTCGATCCTCGTCCAGTACGCGCCCTATCATCTCAACGATGGCACGTGGGATGAGTCGAGAACCTCCGAGCTCGGCGATCGGGTAGTGAAAACATTGGCTCAGTACGCGCCCAACCTCGAACAGATCGTGCTCGCTCGGCACGTCTTGAGCCCGCGCGACCTCGAAACGGATTTCGGCTTGACCGAGGGGAACATCTATCACGGCGAGATGACGCTCGATCAGCTCTTCTTCATGCGTCCGGTCCCAGGCTGGGCCCGCTACCGCACGCCGATCGAGAATCTCTATTTGTGTGGCGCCGGAACGCACCCGGGTGGTGGCGTCACCGGCCGGCCCGGCTACAACGCCGCCCGCGAAATCTTAAAGGATGTAAAACGCGGCTAGGGATTGGTGGCGAACTTGCCGGAGGGATCCGTCCTCAGCGGCGAATCCCTCCGGCAGACCTTAGTGCCTAATCCCTGCCCCCTCGCGCTCCTTCTCCGCCTCCGCGATCACCTTCTGCGCGATATCGTGCGGCACCTCTTCGTACCCGTGGAAGGCACGCGCGTGATCTCCCCGACCCTGGGTGATCGATCTCAGACTCGTCGAGTAGCGGTACAGCTCGGCTTGCGGAACGTGAGCGCTGATCTTCTGTTTTCCGTTCCCGCTCGGTTCCATTCCCAGCACCCGCCCGCGGCGCTGATTCAGATCGCCGATCACGTCACCCAGGTACTCGTCCGGCGTCACAACCGTCACTTCCATGATCGGCTCGAGCAAGACAGCGTCGCAGTGTCCGATTGCGTTCTGGAACGCCATCGAGCCGGCGACCTTGAACGCCATCTCGCTTGAATCAACCGAGTGGTGTGAGCCATCGATCAACTCGACCTGGAGGTCGACCACCGGGTAGCCGGCTAGCACGCCCTTGCTCATCGTCTCTTGGATCCCCTTGTTCACCGCCGGGATGAACTTGTTGGGAATGACGCCGCCAGTTATCTGATCCACGAACTCGTACCCCTCGCCGCGGCCCTTCGGGATCAGCCGCACCTTGCAGTCGCCGAACTGACCCCGGCCGCCGGTCTGCTTCTTGTAACGTCCCTGCGCCTCGCCTCGCCGCTTGATCGTTTCACGGTAGGCGATCTTTGGCTGCAGCATCTTCGCTTCGACGTGGAATTTGCGCTTCATGCGTTCGAGCACGACCTGCAGGTGCAGCTCACCCATCCCGCGGATGATCGTCTGACCGAGCTCCGGATTGTAGGCGTGGATGAACGTCGGATCTTCCTCGTGGAGCTTCGACAGCGCGCTCCCGATCTTCTCCTCCTCGCCTTCATGCATCGGTTCGATCGCCACGGATATGACCGGTTTCGGAAAATCGATGCCGCGAAGAAGAACCTGGTCGTTGCGGCTGCAGAACGAGTCCCCGGTGTGTGAATCCTTGAGCTTGGGAACGACTCCGATGTCGCCGCTGTTGATACTTTTGACCTCGGTTCGATCACGGCCTTGCATGACACCGACGTGCGCCAATCGCTCGTCGTGTTGTTGCGTCGAGTTGTAGACGTCCTGACCGCTCTTGACCTGGCCGCTGAAGACGCGGAAGTAGGACAGCTCGCCGACATGCGGCTCGGTCGTAGTCTTGAAGACGAGCGCCGACAACGGCGCACTGTTCTCGCGGGCCACGAACACCTTCTCGCTGTCGCCCGGACGCGTGGCCCGAATCTCCGGACGCTCGGCCGGGCTCGGGCATAGCTCCACGACCTCTTTGAGCAGCGAACGTACGCCCTTGAGCTGCTCGGGCGCGCCGCAGAAAACCGGGAACAGCTCCCCTCTCGCCATCCCCGCTTTCATCGCTCCTATTACCTCGTCACGATTGAACTCCTCGCCTTCCAGATAGCGCTCGATCAACGTGTCGTCGGTCTCGGCAACCGTCTCGACCAATTCCCGTCGGTAGCGATCGTAGTCGGCGCGCACTTCATCCGGGATCTCCCCGACTTTTCGCTTCCCGGTCGCGCCATCCTCGTAGAGGTGCGCGTTTTCGTTGAACAAATTGCAGATGCCATGAAAATCGGTGCCCTGTCCGATCGGGATCTCGACCGGAATAGCACGTGGGGACAACCCATCGCGAATCTGTCGATAGACCTTCTCGAAATCGGCGTGCTCTTTGTCCATCATGTTGATGAAGATCAACCGCGGCAGCTTCTCGGCTTCGGCGTACTCCCACACGCGCTCGGTACCGACCTCAACGCCAGCGACCGCGTTGACCACCAGGCACGCGCTATCGGCCACTCGCAAACCGGACACGACCTCACCGGCGAAATCGAGATAACCGGGCGTGTCGATCAGGTTGACCTTGGTATCCATGAACTCGGCGTAAGCCATCGCCAGGCTGACCGATATCTGATGCTCCGTCTCGTCGGGCGTGAAATCGGTCAGCGAAGTGCCATCCTCGACCGAACCCATGCGAGAGCACGAGCCGGCCAACCACGCCATCGCGTTTACCAGCGTGGTTTTGCCCGACGCGCCGTGTCCAATCACGGCGAGATTCCTTATGTGAGCGCTATCGTAGACGTCCACAACATCTCCTTTCTCTATGTTATCGCGTGCCTACATCTCCTCGGCTCGCCGAAGATCCTCTGTCACCTCGCCACCGGAATGCGCGCGTTCGGCGACATACCAGAGCAACCCCGCCAACCCACCAAACACGATCAACGAGACGGCCGTGCCGGCGCCCTCGGTGACACCGGTAACCGCGGTCTGGAAGGCGCTGATCAGCGCCGATTGCTCACCGAAGAACACCAGGCCGGCGATGATGACGCCGACGAGAGCGGCCCCGGCGATCAACCCCGACGCGAACAGCACCCCGTTTTCCCGCTTCTCCCGCAAGACATCGATCCGGGCGGCGTGACGCTTCTCGATCGCCAATCGGACGATCCCACCGACCAAGATCGGCGACATGAGCGAGAGCGGCAGGTAGAGACCTACCGCCACCACCAGCGACGGCAACCCAACCATCTCGAACATCGCCGCCAAAAATATCCCCGCCACGACGAGCGCCCACGGCAAGTCGGCGTTGACCACGCCGTCGATCACCAGCGCCATCAGCGTCGCCTGTGGGGCGGGCAGCTCTTCCGAGCCGATCCCGATCCCGCCATGCAGCACCATCAAGACTGAACCCATTACGGTGGCCGCCGTCAGCACGCCGATCATCTCGCCGATCTGCTGACGCCGCGGCGTCGCCCCGATCAGGAAGCCGGTCTTGAGGTCCTGTGACGTGTCACCGGCGATCGCCGCACTGATCGCGATGATCGCACCGACGAGCAGGATCGCCATGCGTGGATCAACGACCGTGTTCTCGGTCCGGCCCAGCGCGACAAAGAGCAACGCAGTCAGCAGCAACGTGGCGATCGTCATGCCGCTGACCGGATTGGACGAGGTGCCGACCAGTCCGACGATGCGCGACGAGACGGTGACAAAGAAGAACGAGAAGATGACCATCAGGATCGCCCCGAGCGCTCCGGCGGGCGCGAACGAAGCCGGCAGAAGAGCCAGGATCAGGGCGATCCCAAGCGCTCCGGCGATTACGGTCGTGAACGGGAGGTCCCTCTCGGTGCGCTTAATCGAACCCTGGTCGGTGCTCTCACGGATCCCGCGCATGCCCATGCGGAAAGAGCCGACGATCGTCGGCAACGCCCGTACGAGCGTGATGATGCCGCCAAACGCGACCGCGCCCGCACCGACGTACCGGATGTAGCGGTTCCAAATTTCGCCCGGTTCCATGTCGCGAATCAACGCTTCGGTCTCGGGATAGAGCGGTGCGCCGGCGGACGCCCCGAAAGTCGCAATCAGTGGAATCAGGACGAGCCACGAAACGGCGCTGCCCATGAACAGGATCGCGGAGATCCGTGGTCCGATGATGTAACCGACTCCGAGTAGCTCGGGGGTGGCGTCGATGCCGAACTCGGCTTTGGGATAGCCACGGATCCGAAACGCCGGGTCACCGCGCCAAAGCGAGAGCGCGTTGTTGTTCACGAAATACTGATAGATCGCCCCCACACCGAGGCCGGCAAACAGAAGCCGCGCCTTGGCGCCACCGGTGTCGCCGGCGGCCAGCACCTCGGCGCACGCCGTCCCCTCCGGGTAGGGCAGCCTGCCGTGCTCGTCGCGGATCAAGTAACGGCGCAGCGGGATCATGAACAGAACGCCCAGTAACCCGCCGAGCGCAGCCAGCGTAAAGATCAGCAATTGGCTGGGTGACAATCCGAAGATGAAAAGCGCGGGCAGCGTGAAGATCACTCCAGCCGCCAGCGACTCCCCCGCCGAACCGACGGTCTGGACCATGTTGCCCTCGAGGATCGTACCGCCCTTGAGCGCGCGGAAGAACGCCACGCCCATGACCGCCGCCGGGATCGACGCGCTCACGGTCAGACCGACCTTGAGACCCAGATACGCGTTGGCGGCGCCAAACACGACGCCGACGCCGATGCCGATGATCACCGCGCGCAGCGTGAACTCGCGCAGTGTGGCTTCGGCCGGCACATACGGTCGGTAATCGCTGCCGGGGATCTCCTCGTAAGCCTCGGGCGGCAAGCCCTTGCCTTGACGGGTCGTTGATTCCGGCTTCGTGACGACGTCTTCGCTCATCGAGCCTCCCCGGATTGGGGTCTGTTGGAGCTGGAGCGGATGGTTGCCGCTCGCTTCCGAAGATGATCCACCTGGACGAGGATGTCGTCGATCGGCGGCGGCGCAGCGTTAGCGCCGGCCCAACGGTACCGAATCCGGCCGGACTCGTCCACGACCAGGATCTGGGGCGTACCGCCACCCCCAAAGTCGGCGCGGGCTTGATCCCTGTCAGGGGGGACGAGGATCGCGAACGACTGTGGCGGGCCGGCGGCGGCGGGATCACCCCCCAACCACACCCCGACTAGCGCCCCATCGCGGCGCCGCATCGCGGTCGCCAGTTCTCCGAGCCGGGTGGCGTAGCCCGGGCAACCGGTGCACGCCGCGTCCCAAAGCGCAAGCACCAGCGGGCGACCGATCAGAGCTCCGGTCGCAAGCGGCGGGCCGGTACGCCGCGGGTAAGCGATATCGGGCAGCGGGTCGCGGAGCGGTCGAGCCACCAGCAGTTGCTGGCGCTCGTCTTCGATCCGGGCACGCTCTGCCGCGCGCAGATCGTCGAGCCCCCGCAGCGAGCCGTGACGCCTCCGATACACCGTCTCGAGCGGCAGCGTGGCGCGCTCTCCAACACCGCGAACCTCGGCATCGAGGAACGCGTCGATCGCGTCATTCCACAGCCGGCGGGCGGCGTACACGCGTCCGAGGTGTAAGAAGTGCTCGGCGTAGCCGGTCGTCGTGCCACGGCTGTTGATCTCGGCAACCGCCGACACGAGGGCGGCCTCCGCCTGCCTCAGGTCCTGCTGACGGAAAGCGACCCATCCGAGCGAGTCCAACAGCCGTCCGCGGTAGGCGCGAAAATACCGGCCGGATGTCTCACCCTCTGGCAATAACTCTCGGTCCTCGAATTCGAGTCGGGCCAACCATTGCTGTATTTGTGTTTCGAGCGCGGGTAGCTCGCTTGATGGCAATGAATCAGCGGCGGCGGCGAAAACGTTCGACAAGCTGTCGAGATCGGGTGGCAAACGAACCGGTTCGGCGGGAACGACTTCAGGCTCGGGCTGGGGCCGGACACCAAAACACCCCACGCCGATCGCCATGCAGACAATCCCCAACGCGATCCACCCCCTCACAAGCCCGCTTGTCGGTCCACGTGGAGTCAGCAAGCTTTGGCGGTCATGCACACGGCGACGTCCATAGTCAGATCGCGATTTCATCGAGGGACGGTGACGATAGCCGAGCCCACCGCCGGCGGCCAAACGTGAGACGCAAGACGACACTAATCCTGCTCGCGGCGCTGCTCGTGCTGGTGGTCGCGCTCTGGCGCTATAGCACCCGCGATTATCGACCTGTGTTCAGTCGCGCCGCTGGGGAGCTCATTCAGGTCCGCGATTCGACCGGCTTCGGCCGCGCCGAAGACGGCAAGCAGTTGACCGAGGTTACGTTGGTCAGCGACACCGGTCTCGAGGTGCGGGTACGTGTTCGCGCTACCGGCGAACGCACCGGTACGCGCTACCCGGCTGCGCTGATGGTTGGTGGGATGAGGACCGGTCGCGAGACGGTCGATGTCCCCCTCGAGACTGAGAACTTGGTCCTGGCCAGCGTTGACTACCCATACGACGGCCCGATTTGGCCTGAGGGATGGCAGTGGGTGCGGTATCTCATTCCGCTTCGGCGCGGGTTTCTGGAGACGCCCCCGGCGTTGCTTCTGGCGGCGCAATACCTGTACACCCGAGATGACGTCGACCCCGAGCGGGTGTCGATTATCGGTGTCAGCCTTGGGGTCCCGTTCGCGGCCGCTACGGCAGCGACCGACCGCCGGCTAGCAGGTGCCGCGCTGCTGCACGGCGGTGCCGACATTCGCCGCATGGCGTACTACGCCTATGCCGATGAAGGACCCGCCTGGGTGATGAACGGTTTGGCGCTCGTGACGGCGTGGATGGTGGCGCCGCTCGAGCCCACCAAGTACGCCGGTGAAATCGCGCCGCGCCCGACGTTGGTCGTGAACGCCACCGACGACAAGCGCGTCGACCCGCAGAGCGGCGATCGGCTACAACAGGCGGTGCGCCAGCCAAAACGGGTCATCTGGCACGAAAGCGGTCATGTTCACCGCACTCAAACGGAGATCGTGGTCGAGCTCATGGAGATGACGCTCGACTGGATGGACGCCAACGGGCTGAGATGAGGCCCATTTGACGCAGGTTGACGCCAGACCGGGTAGACGGCGACATTCATTACCCGTTCAGGCGCCCCCCCTGTGTGTTCCTGGACGACCGGCTCGACGACGACTCTTTTTTCGAACCCGGACCCCGGAGGTCTCCCGCATGCGGTTTTTGAAGCTCTTTCCCGTTTTTGCGTTTGTTGCGCTGTTAACGGTCGGCGCCTGTCAGCAGGCTCAGGACGCAGCCGACAGCGCCACCGACGCCATGGACGACGCGGCCGCTGAGGTCGAAGGCATGGCCGATGAGGGCATGGACGAGATGGAAGGCATGGCGGACGAAGCCATGGACGAGATGGAAGGCATGGCGGACGAAGCCATGGACGAGATGGAAGGCATGGCCGACGACGCCATGGACGCGGCCAATCCGTGCAATCCGTGCGCGGGCAATCCGTGCAGCCCGGACGCGACTAACCCCTGTGCGGGCGACGACTCGCCCTAACGCGGAGGCGCGCGATTATCGCGTAACGTTCGAGCGGCCGTCCTTTTCGGGACGGCCGCTTTTTTTTGGTAGCTCAAAACGAGATCGAGGGCAATGTCAAACATCGATACTATGCTGCAAGAGGAGCGGCGGTTCCCGCCGCCCACCGAGTTTTCCAGCCGATCCCACATCGGCTCGATCGAAGAGTACGAGCGCCTTTATCGACAGTCACTCGATGATCCGGAAACGTTCTGGAGCCAGATGGCCGAAGAACTCGATTGGATCGAACCATGGGAAAAAGTGCTCGAATGGGATCCACCGTTCTCCCGCTGGTTCGTGGGCGCCAAGCTCAACGCTTCCGTCAACTGTCTCGATCGGCACCTCGGGTCACGAAGTGACAAGGTCGCGATCCGTTGGGAGGGCGAGCCGCCGAACGAACAACGCGAGTTGACGTATGCCGAGCTCCACGCCGCTGTCTGCCGCTTCGCCGCCGGACTCCGTGAGTTGGGCCTCGAGACCGGCGACCGAGTGGCGATCTACATGCCGATGGTTCCAGAGCTCGTAATCGCATGCCTCGCCTGTGCGCGGTTGGGTCTGGTGCACTCGGTGATTTTCGCCGGCTTTAGTGCCGAAGCGATCAAGGATCGGGTCAACGACTCCGAGGTTCGGGCTGTCATCACGTCGGATGGCGGATGGCGGCGCGGCAAGGTGCTCGACTTGAAGGGTAACGTCGATCGCGCGGTCGCTGATTGCCCGTCGGTCGAACACGTGATCGTCTTGCGTCGGACTGGAACCGAGGTCGACTGGAACGAGGGTCGGGATCATTGGTGGAACGACGTCATCCGTGACGCGCCGGCGGAGTGCGAGCCGGTGGCGTTGGACGCCGAGCATCCGCTGTTCATTCTGTACACGTCGGGCACGACCGGGAAACCCAAAGGCATCCTCCATACGACTGGCGGCTACCTGCTCGGAGCCGCGTTGACCACCAAATACGTTTTTGATCTACGCGACGAAGACATCTACTGGTGCACGGCCGATGTCGGCTGGGTCACCGGCCATTCGTACATCGTGTACGGTCCGCTGGCGATGGGAGCGACGACGGTGATTTATGAGGGCGCCCCCGATTATCCCGAGCCGGATCGATTCTGGGACATCGTCGAGCGGCACAAGGTCACGATCTTCTACACCGCGCCGACCGCGATTCGCGCATTCATGAAGTGGGGCGACGAGTGGCCCGAGCAGCACGACCTTTCGTCGTTGCGGTTACTGGGTACCGTCGGTGAACCGATCAACCCCGAAGCGTGGATGTGGTACCACCGGACGATCGGCAAGGAACAGTGTCCGATCGTCGACACGTGGTGGCAGACCGAGACCGGATCGATCCTGATCACGCCGTTGCCCGGCGCCACGGTGACCAAACCCGGATCGGCGACCAAGCCGTTCTTTGGCATCGAGACGGATGTCGTCGACGAGGCTGGCGAGTCCGTCGGACCGGGCGCCGGTGGTCTCCTCGTGATCAAGCGACCGTGGCCATCGATGCTGCGGACGATCTACGGTGACGACGACCGGTACCGGGATCAGTACTGGGCGAAGTACGGGGATCGTAACTGGTACTTCACCGGTGACGGCGCGCGCATCGATGAGGACGGGTACTTGTGGATCGTGGGACGCGTCGACGATGTGTTGAACGTCGCCGGGCATCGATTGGGAACCGCCGAGGTCGAAAGCGCGCTGGTTGCTCACGATTCGGTCGTCGAAGCCGCCGTCGTGGGCCGGCCAGACGAGATCAAGGGCCAAGCGGTGGTCGCCTTTTGCACGCTCGAGTCAGACTCCAAGCCGACCGACGCGCTCAAGGGCGAGCTCAAGGCCTTCGTCGGCGAGCAGATCGGCCCGATCGCCAGACCGGCCGAGATCCGGTTCGCCGAGGCCGTCCCCAAGACGCGCAGCGGCAAGATCATGCGCCGGTTGCTCAAGGACATCGCGTCGGGCGCCGAAGAGGTCGGCGACACCACGACGCTCGAGGATTACTCGGTTCTAGCTGCGCTGCGCGAGTCCGAAGAGGGCTAGCCGCCGCGGCGCGAAGCCAACACTTCGAGCGCCGCGTCGATCACCGCTGCGGGCTCCGGGTCGGTGAAGGGATCGAGACCGGCCCGGGTCCGCCGCGGCCAATGGCGAGCCTCGGCGCCAGCGACGGCCACTCCCGGCAGGTGTTCCGCCGGGCCGTGAACAGCGGCGCTCGAGCGTCCAAAGACCGCTACCACGGGTGTTCCGACCAACCCCGCGAGGTGCATCGGGCCGGTATCCATCCCGATGAACAAGTCACACCGGGAGAGCAGGTATGTGAGCTCCCGAATCGTCGTCGGCGGGATCAGGTGCGCGTCGCCGAGTGCGTCGGCGAGCGCCTGGGCCTCTTGTTCTTCCGCTGGGCCCCAGCCGATCAGCAACGTGCCGCCGGAGCGCTGTTTGATTTCGCGCAGCGCCGCTTCCAGCCGAGCCGGGTCCCACCGCTTGTGGCTGCCACTGACGCTCGACCCGGGATACGCCAACAACCAGGGTCGCGTTCGGTCACGGATCGTCTCGAGGAACTCATCAATGCGCGACCTCTCCTCGGAATCAAACTCAGGGCGGGCGGCGACGACATCCGGCACGTCGAGCCACTCCACCAGCGAGCGGTGTCGAAGATGGCGGTTGACGTCTTTCGCCGCCGGGTAGCGCAGACCGTGATACCAAAGCCAGGCGAGGTTACGCGCGTGACCGGGACCCCAACCGACGCGCACCCCTCGGCCACCCGCCGCGACCGCCCACACCGCCCCCTTCAACATCCCCTGGAAGTCGAGCACGAGATCGTAACCCCGCGCGCGCATACGCGACCGTAATTGCCACGGATCACGCGACAGTATCTCTCGCCAGCGTCTGAACGGGACGACAAAGAGCTCGTCGATCTGGGGGTGACCGCGGAGCACATCGGCGGCCTTCGACTGCACCACCCAGTCGATCTCGGCGTCGGGAAACTTCTGCCGCAGGCCGTTCAGCATCGGCAGCACGCGCGCCACGTCACCGATCGAGCCCAGCCGGACGATCAGGATGCGGCGCGGATCCGCGGGTAGCGCACGAAGCATGGCGGGAAGGTACTTGGCACTCTGAAGGACGTGTATCTTTGTGGCCAGGAGGCACTGCATGAACCAGCGCGAAACGGGAACGATCGAGGTCAAACGCGGTCTCGCCCAGATGCTCAAGGGCGGAGTCATCATGGACGTGACCACGGTCGACATGGCGAAGGTCGCCGAGCAGGCCGGCGCGGTCGCGGTGATGGCGCTCGAGCGTGTCCCGTCGGACATCCGCGCCGGCGGTGGCGTGGCTCGAATGGCCCCAGTCAGCAAGATCAAGGAGATCGTTGCCGGGGTGTCGATCCCGGTCATGGCCAAGTGCCGCATCGGTCATTTTGTCGAAGCGCAGATCGAGGAAGCGTTGGGCGTCGACTACCTCGACGAATCCGAGGTGCTAACGCCCGCCGACGAGGCGCACCACATCGACAAGCACGAGTTCACGATCCCGTTCGTGTGTGGGGCGCGCGACCTGGGTGAGGCGTTGCGCCGGATCGGTGAAGGCGCGGCGATGATCCGCACCAAGGGCGAGCCCGGCACTGGCAACATCGTCGAAGCGGTGCGGCACCTGCGGATGATCCGGGCGCAGATCAGAGACCTTGCGACGCGTCCGGCCGAGGAGCTGCTGGTAGCCGCCAAGGAACTGCGCGCACCACTCGATCTGGTGGAGGAGACCGCGCGGACCGAGCGGTTGCCGGTGGTCAACTTCGCCGCCGGCGGGGTCGCCATCCCTGCTGACGCCGCGCTCATGATGCAACTCGGCGCCGACGGAGTATTCGTTGGCTCGGGCATCTTCAAGTCCGAGAACCCAGCTGCTTTCGCGCGCGCGATCGTGCTCGCGACCACGCACTACGATGATCCCGACATCCTGGCCCGCGTCTCCGAAGAGCTGGGCACCGACGCGGCGATGGTGGGGCTCGAGCGACTGACCGAAGAAGAGCTCATGCAGATCCGCTCGACTTGAGCGCCCGCCCCACGATCGGCGTGCTCGGCGTGCAGGGCGACGTTTCCGAGCACATGGCGGCGGTCGAGCGAGCCGGTGGTACCGCACGCAAGGTCAAGCGTCCCGATGAATTAACTGACGTCGCCGGCCTCATACTCCCTGGCGGCGAGTCGACGACCCACCGTCGATTGCTCGACTACGAAGATCTGCTATCGGCGATCACCGATCGTTACCGCGACGGGATGGCGGTCTTTGGCACGTGCGCTGGGGCGATCCTGTTGGCGACCGAGGTTCTCGGCGCGCCGACGCCCCACCTCTCGCTGGTCGACATCACCGTACGGCGAAACGCGTTCGGCCGTCAGCGCGAATCGTTCGTCACCGATCTCGACGTCGCCGGGTTGGACGGCGGGCCGCTGAGAGCGGTGTTCATCCGCGCACCGATCATCGAGCGGGTCGGTCCCGGGATCGACGTGCTGGCGACCGTCGATGGCGAGATCGTCCTGGCCGAGAGCGACCGCGCGTTGGTCGCCGCCTTCCACCCCGAGCTCACCGCCGACGATCGATTGCACAAGCGCTTCCTGGAGAAGACGGCCACGGCCGAGGTGGCACGCTAGCGGCTCCGGCTGAGGGGCCACTACCTACCGTCCCAGGGGCTTCTTCCCCACAGACAGCTGACAGTCAGCCGGTTACGATTAGACACGAGTGGGTCGAACCGATTCCGGGCGCTTGGAACCCTCGTGGTCACCCTGGCGAGACCACACCCCGGCCGGTCTCTCAGCCAATTACGACGCCGCACTCGACACCATGTGCCCCACCGTGGGGATGCGAATTATGCTGACTTACTTGCTCGCTTTGACGCTGCCAGTTGCAGCAACTGCGCTGCTATATGCCCGATACGAGTATCGCAAGCGAGGCAAATTGACGTTTCTTGGGCTGGCGCTGCTTTGTGCGATGTTATTCGTCCCGAATCTGGTGATTGAATTCGCGACTACGTATGCGATGCCAACCACATTGCTGGACGGCATGGGTGTCATGGTTGGTATTGTCGGTATCGTCTTGTGCCTGCGTGGCGTCATCGCGTTTCGCTCGCTGCCCAAGGTTCTCTGTTTAGATCCAGGCGAGCTTGCGGAGGCCGGACCATACCGTTGGAGCAGGAACCCGCAATACGTCGGCTGGTTTCTGTTCCTACTGGGTTTCGCTCTCAATGACTGGTCGATATGGTGTCTTGGAGCGTTGCTCGTTGTTCTGATCAGCTTGCACTTTCTTGTATTGATAGAAGAAGAGCATCTGCGCCGTATTTTTGGCTCACAATACGTCGAGTTCTGCCGTCGAACGCCACGCTATCTGGGTTGGGGGCCTTTAAGGTTGACGAGCTCATGAACGTTTTCTTCTATGGTCTTTTCATGGATGAAAACCTGCTCGCCGAGAAAGGAATTACTGCAAGCAATCCGGTCGTCGGATTCGTCTGTATGCGGACAGTAGTGTCGCGGACTTGTACCAGAATCGGTCACCATCGAATTCGCGGACGGAAGTAACGCCGAAGCCAGTTGCTACAACCTACCCGACAACAAGGTCACCGGGACCAATAAGATTTATGCAGATTCGTTACTCAAACTGGCAACCCGATTGAATTTGCCTGCGCCGTACCTAGACCAAATCAGGCAGGCGGGACGGCCGTAGCAACAAATTCGAACCCTTCAGCGTTCACCCCGCCCCCCCGGGAGCAAACCGGGGGGCGGATCCTCATCACTCAAGCTTCAGCAGACCTCGCCAGCCAGGAACCAGCATCGCGTCTGCGCGCTTGTCTTAAGGAACTCGAGCAGCATCGCGCCGACCTTTTGCTCACCTAGTGGCGAGGGATGTGTACCGTCGCCGACAAAGTCGTCGCGCACCCAGATCAAGCCGTCGGAGCGCGGGTTCTCGCCGTCAGCCCACAGATACGGCCCCCACGCCAACCACGGCGCACCGAAGTCGAGGCTCAGATCGCCAGCCTCGGAATCGATGACCCCGGTTCGCGATTGCATGATCTGGGCTTCGATGAGCCACTTGACCGAAAAGCCGGTCTCAAACGCGTACGGCTCGGGGTTGAGCGTGGTGGTGGCGTAGCCAGCGTACGTGCGGCTCGAGACAAAAACTTGTTGCAGGTTGGGATAGTGAGCCATGAGCGCACGGATGATGTCGCCCAAGCTCGCTTCGAGCTGCAACGCATCCGCATCGGCGGCCGGTAAAGAAACCGTCGGCCGCGGGTTGGCCTGCTTGATCCACGCGATTTGAACCTGAGCTTCGGTTAGCCCCAATGGCGCCAGCCGCTGATCGCGTACGCGATCGTAGACCGGGTCGTCGGGCGAGTCCCACTCGGTGGCGGGGTGGCCGCCGACCGCGCCGTCGACCAACACCAGGTGCTCGTGCTCGACCGTCGGGTCGGCCATCGCTTGCCCGACAAAGCTCCACGGCGCACAGTCGGTAACGCGTCCCCTGCAAAACTCACGGGTCGTGTTCGACATGCCGACTGACAGCAATGCGTACACGCCATCGGGGTCGGGATCACCATCCTCGCCCAGTGGTTGGATCTGCGCGGCTCGGTTCTTCCCCACCGCGGCGTGGTCGCTCGGTATCGTGTTCGCGCCACCCGGATAGAGCCCACCGAGAAACCCTTGGTACGTCGCCCCTGTTAGCTCGGTCAGCGGTGCGACAACATCAACGTCGGGTAGATCACCCGGCGACGGCGCGTCCGACACCTCCGGCGTCGTGACACCGTTGCACGCAAACACCAAGACGATTCCGAAGACCACGAGAACGCGCATCCCACCTCCGACACGAAGAAGTCACGTCGCTTGTGGTTGGGACGCGCGCCGGCGGTCCGGCGTTAAGCGTCCTCGCGGGTCAGGCTGGCGTGGATCATGGCGCTCCACTGCGGCGCGGTGATGAAGACGTCGCCCCATCCGGGGTAGTCGTCGAAAGTCTCCTCGGCCTGGATCTCTTCGAGGCTCTTTCCGGTCTCGATGTGAGCGCGCACGATCGCCGTCGTCTCGGTCAGCATGGTGTGGAAGCGACGCAAGTCCTCGATGTCTCCGACCGGTCCATGCCCGGGGATGATGCGGACGTTCTCCGGGATCCGATCGAGCACCGCGCTCACGTTCCCGGTGAACTGCAGGACGTCGCCACCGCTGCCGAGATCGATAAACGGGAACATGCCGTTGAAGAAGAGATCCCCCATGTGGACGACGTTCGACTGCGAGAACCACACCACGATGTCGCCATCGGTGTGACCTCCCGGTAGGTGGATCGCACGGATCTCCTCGCCGTTGAAGTGGATCGACAGCGAGTCGGTAAACGTCACCACCGGCAACCCCTCGGCGGGCAGCGGGCCGTAGGTCATGCCGAGGACTTCCTGCTGCGTGGAGAGCCGATGACGAACGTTGTGATGCGCCACGATCGGCGCCGAACCGCCCCAATCCTGGTTGGCCCCGGTGTGATCCGGATGCCAATGAGTATTGAGCAGAAACTTCACCTTGCCCTCGCCTAGCTCGCCCAACGCCCCACGTACGCGTTCGGTCAACGGTGCCATCAGGTCATCGACGATCAGCATGCCGTCGTCGCCCACCGACACACCGATGTTTCCACCGGGACCGAACAACGCGTAGACGTTGCCTGCGACCTCGCGGGTCTCGATCACCGCGCTCGCCATGTCCTGGCCAAGCAAGGTCTGGACTCCAACGAGAGATGAGAGTACAAGCAGCACCGTTCCAACCGACAAACGCGAAGAACTCATCATGCCTCCCCTTCAGGTTTGGTCCCAGTTTCGCCCTCGATGCCCATCTGGCGTCGATAGTACTCGGGGAACCGCAACATCTTGGCGATCAACTTTGGCGACAAGGCGTCCGCCCATGGCACGAGCCGCGCCGCCCGGTACGGATACACCTCGAACCGTGGGCGCTCCAAACAATCGACGATCGCGTGCGCGACCTGGTCGGCGGTCTGGCGCGGTCCACTCGGAAGCGCCGAGCCGAGCTTCCTCTCGCGGTCCGGGCTCTTGCGGATCGACTCGAAAAACTCTGTATCGGTGCCGACGGGATACACGACCGAGACATCGATCCCGACCGTCTCAGCCTCCACGCGAAGTCCATCAGCCATCACCGATTGAGCCGCCTTTGTCGCGCTGTACAGCGAGTTGGCCGGCAACCCGTGCTGTGCCAACACCGACGAGACGATGATGATGTGTCCCTGTCGCTGGACCTCGAACACTGGCCACGCCGCCTGGATCGCCCACACCGTGCCCAACACGTTGACGTCAAAGATCTCGCGTGCCTGCTCGGGAGGTGTGGTGGCGACCGGCGCAACGATGCCAAAACCGGCGTTGGCGATGATCGCGTCGAGGCTCCCCCAGCGGCGCGTAACCGCGGTCACGAGCCCGGCCACCGCGTCGCGATCGCGGACATCGCCGACGACCGTCTCGACCTCCCCACCTTGCTCGCGAATCTCTTTGGCGAGCTTCTCGAGCCGCACCTCACGACGAGCGAAGAGCCCCACCCGCATCCCTCTACGGGCGCACGCCACGGCGGTCGCCGCACCGATGCCGCTCGACGCGCCGGTGATCGCAACTACCCGATCGGCGAGATCTCTGCCCAAGAGCACCCCACTCAAGGTTTTTCACGCGAAAAAGATGGATCGGAACGTAGCGCCCGGCGGGTCGCCAGGCACCCGTCCGGTTGACGGCTTCGGCCCGTTCGCGGAGCTTTTGGGGCATCCACATCGCGCATGCCGTGATTTTCTTGATTCCCGACCGTGAGGACGAAACCGATGGCAAATCCCACGATGACCGCCGACCCGGCGGCACCGTCGACGCTGGCCGAGCGGCTGGCGGATTTCCAGCCCGAGACGTACTACGATTTCAACGATCCGGATGCCGCGGCGCAGATGCGGGCGGCGCTCGAGCAAGTCGAAAGCGAGCTCGGTCGCACCTATCCCAACCGGATCGGCGGCAAAGACGTCACGATGGATGAGACGTACGCGTCGACCAATCCTGCCAACCCAAAGCAGGTGATCGGCCACTTTCCGCGTGGTGACGAGGCCGTGGGCGAGCGCGCTGTCGAAGCGGCCAGCAAGGCGTTCGAGGATTGGAAGCGGGTATCGCCGGCCGAGCGTGCGGATTACGTGTTCAAGGCGGCTGACGTCATGCGGCGGCGCCGGCTCGAGCTTGCCGCCTGGATGGTTTACGAGGTCGGCAAGAGCTGGGGCGAGGCCGACGGCGACGTTGCGGAAGCGATCGACTTCTGCGACTACTACGCCCGGCTCATGCTCCACTACGGCTACGATGAGTACCCACTCGCCGAGCACGAACCCGAAGACAACCAAGTCGTGTACTTACCACTTGGTGTCGGAGCCATCATCCCGCCGTGGAACTTCCCACTGGCGATCCTGGCCGGGATGGCGTCGGCTGCGATCGTGAGCGGCAACACGGTGATCATCAAGCCGGCCAGCGAATCGATGGCGATCGCCTGGAAGTTCGTCGAGGTGATGGACGAAGCGGGGCTGCCGCCTGGAGTGTTGAACCTCACGTTTGGTTCCGGGAGTGTGATCGGCCGTCGACTCGTGGATCACCCCAAGACGCGTTTCGTAGCATTCACCGGATCGAAGGAAGTCGGCATCGAGATCAACGAGCGCGCCTCCGAGGTCCGACCTGGCCAGATCTGGCTCAAGCGGATCGTCGCCGAGATGGGCGGCAAGGATGCGATCGTTGTCGCCGCTGACGCCGATCTGGACGCCGCCGCCGAGGGGGTCGTGACATCCGCCTTTGGCTATCAGGGCCAGAAGTGCTCGGCGTGCTCGCGCGCCATCGTGGTCGAGGATGTCTACGACGATTTCGTCGGCCGGGTCGTCGAGCGCACGAGCAAGATTGACCCTGGCTCGGTCGTCGACGGTGCGTGGATGGGCCCGGTGGTTAGCGCCAGCCAGTTCCGCACCGTGAGTGAGTACATCGAGGTCGGAAAGAGCGAAGGCCGGCTCGTGCTGGGCGGCGAGCCCGACGACTCGACCGGCTTTTTCATTCCGCCGACGATCTTCGCTGACATCGAGCCCAACGCGCGGCTCTCGAAGGAGGAGATCTTCGGCCCGGTGCTGGCGATTACCAAGGCCCGTGACTACGACCATGCGTTGGAAATCGCCAACGACACCGACTTTGGGCTGACCGGCGCTGTGTACACTACCGACGAGCAGAAAATCGCCCAGGCGGAAGAGGAGTTTCACGTCGGTAACCTGTACATCAATCGCAAGTGCACCGGCGCCTTGGTCGGTGTGCACCCGTTCGGCGGGTTCAACATGTCGGGCACGGATTCCAAAGCCGGTGGCCGCGACTACTTGTTGCTGTTCCTCCAGCCCAAGACGATCGCGCGGCAGAAGACCGCCTAGGGCGACGCAGCCAGACCCGCATCCGCCGCTAGAACTCCGCGAGCTGGGCCTACTGCTCGGCTCGATGGTGGGGTTCTTCGTATCGATCGGCCTGCTGATACCGACGTTGCCGCTCTACGTCCGCGATCTGGGCGGCTCGCCGGTCGACGTCGGGTTGATCGTCGGTGTCTTCTCGTTTGGCGTGTTGGTCGTGCGCCCGGTGGTCGGGCGGCTGCTCGACACGCGCGGCCGGCGCGTGGTGCTGATCATCGGGGGCGCGCTGGCGGCAGCGATGGCGCCGCTCTACTTGTGGCTCACTGCGGTTGCACTGTTGGTCGCGGTGCGTGTCATCCATGGCGTCGGTCTCTCAGCCTTTACCGGTGGTTGGGTAACGCTGGCGACCGACCTAGCACCGCCCGAGCGACGGACCGAGTTCATGGGGTATCTCTCGGCCGCGACCACACTCGCTTTTGCCATCGGCGCGCCGGTCGGTATCGAGATCGCGAACCGGTTCGGGTACGCAGCGCTTTTCTGGACGGTCGCTGGAACGGCGGTGGCGTCGGCCGTGCTCGCCGCCGCGCTGCGAGAACCGGAGCGGTCATCGACGATGCCTCAACCCGGGCACTACCGCGCTGCGATCTCGCGTCGTCAAGTCGTGGTGCCTACCGCGACGCTGCTGCTCACAACGCTGACCGTCGGTGCGGTATTCGCGTTCTTGCCGATCTTGCTGGAACAACGACGTCCCGGCGATTTCAGCCTTTTTTTCATCGTTCACGCGATCACTTCGGTCGTCGTGCGGGTAGTCATCGCGCGCGTAGCGCGATCGGTTGGCGACCGGCCGATGGTATGGGGTGGGCTGATGATCCACGCATTAGGAATCGCGTCATTGCCGCCTATCCAGGGACGGGCTTCGATGCTCGGTGCGGCGGTGCTCTTCGGGATGGGGTTCGCGATCCTCTGGCCGGCGCTCTACGGGCTGGTTGCCAACGATGTCTCAGAGGCCGCACGCGGCATGGTGCTCAACTTCTTTCTGGCGGCATTCGATCTCGGGATGGGGCTCGGCGGGCTCGTGTCGGGCCCGATCGTGGCCTGGGCCAGCATACCGGCGCTCATGAACGGAATGGCGGTGGTCCCATTCGTCGCGATCGCACTGTTTCTGGCCGGGCTCGGCTGGCGGTCGCAGACACCAGTACCGCAACAGGCGGCAGTTCGATCATGAGATGGCGATGGGTGCTCGCGGTGGCGTCGATTCCTCTTACGTCGACGCCAGTCACAGCTCAAGACCAGCCCGAGGGGCTGCACACGATTCCGTTCGAGATTCGTTATGCCGCCGCCGCCGTGGACTCAATTCTCACTTCACCGAATGGTGGGGTCCGACTCGAGGCGTTTGCGAACGACACGATCACCGGCGTGTACATCACCGGAGAACTGAGCGGACAGCCCAGGTCGATCGGGTTTGGAGTCGATCCCGGTGATCGCCGCTACCTGTGGTTCTCGATTCGCCACGCATACAACATGGAGTACGTGGCGATGCTGTTCGACATTGACGCCGACCTGACCCCGGAGTTCCTGCTCTTCCGAACGATCGACACCAAGCGCAGAACAGAGTACGCGATCGACTACCGGGCGCCGCACGCGATCGACGAGATCTTCGACATCACGTTTCAGCCGGCGTGTGTGGAGCCGGCCTGTGACCCGAGCTCGTGGACCGTCCGCCCGCGGCAGATGGTGGCTGTGCCGGCAACGTGGTTCGGGATCTGGCGCCCGTTGTTCGGTCTCGCCGCGGCCCGTGGCGAGATGTGGATCGGTCGCCCGGTGGCCGCTCTCCGCCCGGTGCCTCCCAGCAATCAACAATGAAAGGTTGGGTTTTGGGCCGGCGCGGTGAAGAAGCGGTCGAGCTGTTGGATGACGGCCACGGATCAGAAGAGGAGATCGTCGAGTGCTATCACGAGTTGGGATTGGTCAACCGCTGGTTAGGCGGGTTCCGAGCGACGTTCGAGCCACTCGACCGTTGGACCGACAGATCCGGCCCAACAACGATCCTCGACGTCGCCGGCGGTGACGGGGATTACGCCGAGCAGTTTCTCGATTGGGCCGGATCGCGTGGCACCCAATCCCACGTCTACATGCTCGACTACCACCCGGTCACGGTGCGGTTGGCACGAAACCGTCGGCTGGACGCTCTGATCTCGATCCGAGGTGATGCACTCGCGTTGCCGTTTCAGGATCGGAGCTTCGATCTCGTGCACTCAGCGGCGTTTTTCCACCACCTGTCGATCGGCCGAGCGTGCGATCTGTTGGCCGAGATGTGTCGCGTCAGCCGGCGGTTGGTGATCGTCAACGACCTCGTTCGCTCGCGCCTGGCCCAGGCTTCGATCTGGGCGCTGACCCGCGGGCTCAGCACGAACCGACTGATCCGTCATGACGGGCCGCTGTCGGTTTCCAAGTCGTTCGTTCCACGTGAGCTGGAAGCGATCGCCCGCACCATGGAGCAGAGGGGGCACACCGACCTCCGGTGGCAGATAACGCGCACGTTTCCGTATCGGATGACGTTGGTTGGTGCGCGTCTATCGGGGACTGATCGATGAACCGCGATATCGTCATCGTCGGTGGCGGACCAGCCGGAGCGGCGACGGCGATCCACCTGGCGCGCGCGGGGCTCGATGTCTGCGTGCTCGATCGGGCGCGGTTCCCGCGCGACAAAGCGTGTGGCGAGTTTCTGAGCCCTGCGGCGACGCCGCTGCTAGAGGACCTCGGCGTGCGTGACGCGATCGACGCGGCGGGGGCGAAGCGGCTCGACCAGGTAACCATCTTTGGTGACGATCAGCGGCTCGACCTGGTGTTCCCCAACGACAGGGGAGCCCCTCCGTGGGGGTACGCGCTCTCACGCCGAACGCTCGACGCGATCCTACTGGACGGTGCCAGATCGGCCGGAGCCGAAGTCCGAGAGGGCACCAGCGTCGACGACCTCGTTTTCGACCGAGGTCGGGTCATCGGTGTGACCACTCGCGGCCAGGACGGAGAGCGCGGTTCGATCCGGGCCCGGCTCGTGGTCGGCGCCGGGGGTCGCAACTGCCCGGTCGCCCGCGGGTTGGGACTTCAGCGCCGGTCGCGTCGCCGCCGGATCGATCTGTTGGCCCATTGGACCACCAACGGCGACCCGGCTGATTCGCAATGTGAGCTCCACGTCGGTCGATCGGGTTACGTCGCCGCCGCTCCGGTCGAGGGCACGCGCCTCAACGTCAACTGCGTCGTGTCCCAAGCCGCCCTCCAGCGCTCCCCCGACCCGACGCTCGTCTACGACGACATGTTGCGGCGCAGCCCAGCGCTCGCTCGCTGGACCACCGGTCAACGAGCCGAGCCCGTCGTGGCGACCGATATCACGTCACTCACGACCACATCCGCCACGACAGATGGTGCGTTGCTGGTCGGGGATAGCGCGCTGTTTCTGGATCCATTCACCGGCCAGGGTATCTACCTGGCGTTGGCGAGTGGACGCCTCGCCGCGGGCGTCGTCGCACGCGCGTTTTCAACCGGCATCGTCGACCACACAGCGCTGGCCGAGTATGACCGGTTGCGAGCCCGTGATTTCGCCGCCAAAGAACGCATGAGCGTCGCGATCCAGGGCATCATCAACCGTCCCTGGCTCAGCCGGCGTGTCATCCGCGGGCTGCGCCGTAACCGCGAGCTCGCCACCACGCTGGCCGCCGTCACCGGAGATCTCACACCCGCCAATCATGCCTGGCGACTCGGTTTTGGCTATCAGCTGGCTCGGGCCGCGATCTAAAAACAACGAGCCCCGCCGCGAAATGCGACGGGGCTCGCTAACTACGCAGAACGTTGAAGGTTACCTAGTACAACAGTTTCGCTCCCAGCTGGACACGGCGTGGGTCACCGAGACCGCTCTGGAACGTTCCGTCGAAGTTGAACAGCAGCGATCCGATCGAAGGATCCTGGAAGTTGTCGGTGTCCAACAGGTTGAACACCTCGAAGATCAACTCCATGCCGGCTCCACCCTGGAACGGCACGATCTTGGACAGGCGGATGTCCCAAGAGAAGAACTCGTTGTCCTTCCTGAGGGTGTTCCGCTCGAGGATCGAACCGTCTGGGCAGATCCGATCGGACGGTGCGGCGGCTCGTTCGCCGGTTCCCCGGTTGTTCGACCCACAGCTCTCCGAGATCGGCTGTGCCGACTGCGCCCGGAAGACGTTGTTCCAGTAGAGGTCGTACGGGAGCTTGACCAACGCGTAGGCGTTGAACCGGTGACGCTGGTCGCGATCGCTGTACCCCCACTCGGCGTCGAGGTCGTCAGCGCGCGCGTGCCGGAACGTGAACGGATCGCGCTCATTATCATCGTCCGACTTGTCCCACGACAACGTGTAGTTCGCCGCCATGTTGAGCCAGTCGCTGACCCCACCCTTCATACCGAAGGTGAGCCCGTTGTAGATCGAATGAGCATCGCTCCTGAGCACCGTCAGGTCGATAATCCCATTCAGCGTGTCCGCGGGTCCGGCCGACTGGCCGCGGACCGCCGGCAGTCCGGTGCCCCATGGGCTCCCAAACACCCCGTCGTTCGCGTTCTGGAAACGGAACATGTTTTCGGTGCGTGAGAACGCGTACTCGAAATACGCCGCGAGCCCGGGAGCAACTTCCTGCTCGTACTCGATCGACGTCGAGAACGTCCGTGGGAGCTCGAGATCCTCCTCCGGCACCTGGATGCTCGGCAGGAACGGCTCGACACCAACAGTATTGATCAGCTCCCCGTACGCTGGGGGCGTGGCGCCAAAACCGTTGAACGTGCTATTAAAGAAGATCGTCTGTCCAACCGCGCCACTCGACGACCGGTGCTGGGCGAAGACGAGCATCGGGATCCGCGCGTAGTAGAGGCCCGCGTTGCCGCGCACGACTCGGCGGCCCTCGCCACCGACGTCGTACGTGAAACCGAACCGCGGCTGGAAGTTGTTCAGGTCGTCGGCAGCCGACTCGCCGTCCGCCGGGAACCTCTGGCCCAGCTTCGTCTCGCCGATGAACGGCTCGTAGAAGAGCTGGTCCCTGGGCGGGACGTTCTCCGGGTGCCACGTCCCCTCCCACCGGAGGCCGTAGTTGAGCGTCAGGTTCGGGCTGGCGTTCCATGAGTCCTGCACGTAGAACGCGACCTCGTTGATCGTGAAGTCTTGCGTGCCCGCCTCTTCCGCAGTTGTGAGCGGCGGCACAGGAGCGAACTGCAAGAACAGCTGCAGCGGCCCGGTGATGTCCGTACCCGCTGGGCACGTTCCAACGTTGCTGGTCGAACCGTCGGAGCACTCGACGAACATCGGTCCCTGCTCGACGTAATTGATGAACCCGTCGACGCTCCCGAAGATGTACCTCCCCGAGGCGAACCCGATGAACGTCTGCTCGACCTTCGTTCGGTTCCACTCAGCACCGAACTTGTAGAGGTGATTCCCCCGAGAGAGCGTCATGTTCTCGTTGATCTGAAACCGCGTGTCGAACGCGGGCTCGATCGGGAGGAAGAACGGCAACCCGATCCGGAAGCCATCTACGAAGTCGGCCCCCGTGTCCGGGAACGGCTGGCCGGGGTTGATCTCCGGTCCGGCGTAAGGCCGGTCCCGATCCTCGCGCGCCCACTGGAACCGGAACTCGTTCGATAGCGTCGGTGACACCTGGCTGTGGAGCGCCAGGTTCACCGCATGGCTCTCGTCGGTCTCGACCCCGTTCGCGCTGCGCCCCCACGCATCGGCATCGAACGTGCCGTTGAGCTGTTCGGACTCGGTGTAGTTGTACTTCACCTCGAAGTTGTTGTTCTCGTTCAGGAGCACGTCGAGCTTGCCAAAGAACGCCTTGGCGTCGTCGGTCCGATCGATCGGGCCGAACTCATCAACGAGCTGCGGGAAGCGGTTCTGCAGGAAATTGTCCAGCTTCGCGAGCTCGCTCGGGCTATTCACCTGGCTCGCGCGGTTTGTCTGTTTCGTCTGCTCGAACTCCTGCTGATCGTACGACAGGAAGAAGAACGCCTTGTCGCGCTGGATCGGGCCACCGAGCGTGAACCCGAACTGGTGCTGACTGAAATCGGGATTGCCTCCCCCACGCGCGAAGTCCGACGATAGCGCATCGGATTGGCCAAAGTAGTGAACCGACCCCTCTACTTCGTTGGTGCCTGACTTGGTCAGCACGTTGACGAACCCGCCGGCTGAACGGCCAAACTCGGCCGGAGCGCCCGAGCTCACGACGACGATCTCCTCGACCGCGTCCTGGTTGAACGTGAACGCCGGCCGCTGGCCGCCCCGTTGCTCACCAAAGAACGGGTTGTTGAAGTCGGCGCCATCCACCGAGACGTTGTTGAAGATCCCCCGTTGTCCATTGAACGAGAGCTCTTCGCCGTCAGGACCCTGAACGACCGCCGCCCCCGGCGTCAACAGCGTGAAGTCGATGAAGTTTCGACCGTTGTTCGGAAGCCCCTCGACCACGTCTTCATCGAACCGTTGAGATGAGCTGATGTCTGACGGGTCGATGACGGGGGCCTCCAAGACGGCAACGATCTCCTGCACTTGAAGGGCTTGGAATCGGAGATCGAGGTTTACCGCCTCTCCGAGTCGAACCGCGATGTTCTCGGCTGCAACGTCGCCGATCACTGACGGCGACTGGACGAGGACGTCGTAACGCCCCGTTGGCAGCTGCGGCGCCGCAAATGTGCCGATGTCGTTCGTCTGGACCGTTCTGGTGAACCCGGTCCCACGGTTCGTGATCACGATCCTGGCATCGGTCACGAGCGACCCGTCGGGATCGTAGACCGTGCCTCGGATGATGCCCGTTGTCGCCTGCGCCTGCGCGAACAGCGATACAGGTGCAGCGATCAGGGCAAAGAAAAAGGCGCACGACAATACTGTGCGCCACATACGGACCTCCCTCATGCGAGAACCTCCTCGACCAAAGATCGATTATGCTTCGCTTGCCTGATCCGAAGGATGATGCTTTACGTCACTCTACAACCCGGCCCGGCGGGGGGCAACATCGTGCACCGATCGGTCGCTGCCGACTTGCCCGGCTCCCCCGGACCCTGCATAATCTCGCCCCTTCAGGCCCCCTTCAAATCAAAGGAGACCAGCATGCCGGGTTTACTCCGTCGAGCCCCGTTTGTCCCCCTGGTGGCCATTCTCGTGCTCGCAGCTTGCGAGTCGTCCACCGGGTTGCAGGCACCGTCTTCCATTGATGGATCTACGGTCGGAATCACGGTCAGCAGCAACGACAAAGTCACAGGAGGCGGTCACTACGTCGACGATGTCCAAGGAACCCAGGATGGTTGGCGGAACTTTGCGTTTAACGCGCGAGTGAAGCCAGACGGTTCAGTCGATGGGCAGATCCAGCTCAAGAACCGGTCGCTGGACACACTGATCCATGGCGTCGTGACGTGCTTGGCCATCGTGGGTAATCAAGCCTGGATCGGAGGCACCTTCACCAACACTTCGTCACCCTTTGGCGACTTCGATGGGGTCGATTTCGGCTTCTTCGCAATCGACAACGGGTCGGGCTCGAACAGTCTTCCGGATGTCTTGAGCAACACATTGCCGCTGCAGGGCGGCGCGACCGCGGCGGACTACTGCGAAGCGATGCTACCAAACGTGCCTGGGCTTTTCTTCGATCTCGAGTCGGGGAACATCAAGATCCACTAAGCGGACCGGCCAGAAACTCGACCGCTTGCTCTTCGGCCCAACACCGCGGAGCCCAGGGTGGGCCGGTGACGAACCCGGTGTGGCCACCCTTGGTCGTAAACCGACATTCGACGCGCGGGGCGGCGCGGTTCTCGACCCGGGGCAACACCTCGGGCGGCAAGAATGGGTCGTCGACAGCACTCAGAAGCAGCGTCGGCACGCCGATCCGGTCGACGAAGTCGATCGAGGAACAGTGGGCGTAGTAGTCGGCGGCGTTCTTGAAGCCGTGAACCGGCGCCACCGCGGCGTCGTCATACGCCCAGAACGTCTTGGCGGCGCGGACACCGGCGACGTCGACTTTGTCGGGATGACGCTCGGCGAACGCCAGCGCCTTGGGCTTCAGGCTGTCGAGAAAGTACCGGACGTAGTAGGGTCCAAAACCTGACTCGAGGTGGCGTGACGCGGCCGCCAGGTCGTACGGCACCGAGATCGTGGCTGCGGCTCGCACAGCTTGGGGAGCGTCGTCACCGCGCTCCCCAAGCCACTTGAGTAGCACGTTGCCGCCCAATGAAACACCGACAAGCCCCAGCCCCACCCCAGATTGCCTTCGTTCCAACTCGCCGACCACCCAATCGAGATCACTCGTCTCGCCGGAGTGGTACATCCGATCGCCGTGATTCAGAATGGGCTCGCCGTCAGGGTCACCGAGTGGCTTGGCACACGATCGGAAGTTGAGCGCCAGCCCACGCCACCCTCTGCGGCGGGCGCCGTCCAGGAGGCCGTGGACGTAGAGCGAGTTCGAGCTGCCCTCGAGACCGTGCAACACGACCACCAGGGGCGCCCCGTCCGGACCGTCGACCCAATCGAGCAATAGCTCGTCGCCGTCGGGCGTGGTCCACGGTTCGCGACGCATCGGGACCTTGGGGCCACGACGGAGCACGCGTCCCCACATCGTCTGCAGGTGCCCACCAGGCAGCCATCGCGCCGGCCGGAATCCGTTTTCGCGGCTCATCCCCACGTCGCGATCATGAACAGCAACAGAAACGTCGCGTTCATGTACGCCACGGTCATCACCCACCGATGGGACGGGATCCAACCCCCGGGACGATCGACGCCGACCACGGCTGCACCGAGCGCCACCGCCAATCCGTAGACCGTCAGGCCGTGGTGACCGATAAACCAGCCGGCGGCTGCCAGGACCAAGAATCCGGCACCGCCCCACACGAGCGTGCCACGCACGCCGAGCCGCGCGGCCAAAGTGCGCTCGCCGCGAGCGGCATCGGCTTCGAGCTGATACACCTGGGTCAGCGGGTACATCGCCGCCACGACCGCGACCGCCGCGCCAAGCGACCAGTGACCAGCCACATCGAGCGGCCAACTACCGCCGGCGGCGCTCCAACCGAGCGTCCAACCGAGACCTCCCTGGCCGATCGCGATCGCAATCAGTGCGACGACGTGCGATCGCTTCCATCGGACCCTGGGATGGGAATAAGCGGTAAAGACGAGCCACAACCCGACATACGCGAACGCAAACGTCCAGCCGACTAGCGGCGCCAATGCCGCACCCACGGCCTGGAGCATGGTGCTCCACCGCGCCATGCCGACCGGGACCTCAGGCGGATTCGCCAACCCGCCGATCGGCCCCTCGTCGCGATCGTAAGCCGAGTTGAACGCGTTTGCGCCCGGGTACAAGAGCAGATGAACGAGTGCAAACCCGAGCGTGGTGCGTCCCATCCACGGGCCGGGCGCTGAGTACGCTCCCCACACGTAGATCGGCGACAGCACGTAGACGAACGGAAACCGGAGGTGCAGGATCGCGTTCCGCAAATCCCCTCCCTACTCCAGCTCGCGCTCGAGCTCTTCGATCAGCTCGCGTGCGTCCTCTTGCTCGAGGCGTTCGTATCCGCTCCGAGGATCGAACTCGACCGCCATCCGAAGCTCTTCGAGCGCCACGTCGATGTCGTCCATCGCCAAGTAGGTGAGAGCCAGCTGCATCCGGACCGTCACCCGGTCCGGGGCCAGTTCGACGGCGCGGTTGAGAAACCGTTCGCTCTCCTCCAACGACACATCCGGATACCCGCCGAGAAAGAGCCGCGCAACCGCCTTGGCCGCCGGATGAACGATCGTCAGCTCGCGGTGCCACACGCCCAAAATCGTGTGCGGAGCAAAGTCGTAGGGGTCCAGCACGACAGCGTACTCGACCGCCGCCTTGGCCTGCTTGGCGAGATCGATCACCTGCCGGGCACGCCTTATCCGATGGACGTGCGCGAGATGTTGGCCGTAACGACCGACAGCGATCGAGAGCGCCGTGTAAGCGCGCGACAGATCCGGATCGCTCCGAACCGCCGCGCTGGCGACGTTCACAGCCTCGACCAGGACCTCCTCGTCGCCCTCGCGCCCCGGCGTTTCCTGGGCCCAACTGGCGAGTGCGATCGAGAGCTTCGAGAGGAGGACCGCGTCGTCGGGGTGCTGCTCGAGACCTGCGCGATAGGCTTCGATCGCGTCTACCGTCATACCGGCCGTCATGAGGCTGTCACCCAGGACGACCGAAACCTGTCTGCCGCTCGTTTGCGCATCCGCGAACGTCGAAGCGACGAGCTGCAAACCCACCGCGAGTATGAGAATCCTGGGAGTCACCATGGATGATCAAGTTCCACCCGATCCTGGTGTCGTCAAGCCACGATCCATCGTTGGCTGACCGTCCTCGCGCGAATAGTTTTCCCTCACCCGTGTTATCGCTACCATGATCAAAGTCAGCGATCCTGACCCCACCAGGGAGAGGCAGATGCGCAACTTCAAGTTGACCGTTGTGTTCCTTATCGCGGTCGTCGTTACGATCGCCGCGCCATCGCGAGCCGAAGCTCAGGTCGACGTCGGCCGGGCGATCAAGAACCAGGCAGAGTATGAGGTGAGACGCAAGGCCCGACAGGAGACGAGCAAGGCGATCCGATGTGCGTTTGGCGATATCCAGTGCATCGAGAAAGCGAAGCAAGACGACCAAGAAGTCGTGCTCGTCGATCAGGACGGCAATGTCATCACCGATGACGACGGAAACCCGATCACTGACCCCGACGAAGCGCAAAAAAAGGTCGCCGTCAAGCGCAATCCCGACTTCACCCGTGGCGAGAAGATCCTGTTCGAGAGCGATTTCTCAGACGAACCGATCGGTCGGTTCCCGGCCAGCCAGCTCGTTTACGAGAAGGGCAACGCGCAGACCGTTGAAAAGGACGGTAAGAAGATCTTGGAAGCCTCGGCTAACACCACCTTCCGGGTCCAACTGCCAGAGCCGCTCCCCGACGACTTCACGGTCGAGTTCGACCTCCAGATCGGGGCCCCGAACATGATCGCTCGGGTGTTGTTCACACCGCTCGAAACCTCGTACAGCCGGTACGAGAGCGACTACTTACAGCTCTACCGTTCACGAGCCGGGATCTATCGGAAAGCCGAAGCGATCTCGTTTGGCGGCGTCGACGAGATCACCACCGAGATGGTTCACTTCGCGCTCCAGGTCGACGGCGAGTACGCGATCCTCTACGCCGGACCGAACCGGATCGCCAACATGCCTGTCACCAACTTCATGACCGGTGACATGATCGAGTTCCAGCTGAGCGCCAACCCCAGATTCTTCGCCTACATCAGCAACATCATGGTCGCGGGCGGTGTCGAGGACATGTACGGCACGATCATGGAGACGGGCGAGTTCACCACCTACGGCATCAACTTCGAGACCGCCAGCGCTGACATCACCGACGACTCGGCCGACGTCCTGGAGCAGATGTTGGAGATGCTCACCACGCATCCTGATCTCGCCGTAGAGATCGTCGGTCACACCGATGCCGAGGGCGGTGATGAGTACAACCAGGACTTGTCCGAGCGGCGAGCGCAGGCGGTGGTCGGGTGGCTGGTGGATCGCGGCGTGCCCGGCGAGCAAATGTCGGCAACGGGCATGGGGGAGTCTGAGCCAGTCGCGGACAACGCCACCCCTGAAGGGCGTGCTCAGAATCGGCGAGTGGTGATCAAGCGAAAAGCGTAGCTAGATCGGCAGTGCGTACCCACGGGTCGCTTCGAGCTTGCGTTGGACCCGGTCGGCGACTTTTATCAGCTCGGCTTCCTCGTCGACCAGGTTCCGGGCGTCGGTCTCAACGATCAGTACCGGGGATAGATCGTACCGCGCGATCCAATCCTCGTAGTGGCCGTCGAGTTGCTCCAGGTACGCGGTGGGAATCGTCTGCTCGTAATCGCGGCCCCGCGTGCGGATGCGGTCCTCGAGCACTGGGACGGAGGTCCGCAAGTAGATGAGCAGATCGGGTGGCTCGAGAAACTGCGTCATGATGCCAAACAACTCGCAGTAGTTCTCGAAGTCACGGTCATCGAGGTAACCGTTCTCATGCAGGTTGCGGGCGAAGATCTCTGCGTCTTCATAGATCGTGCGATCCTGGATCACCGATTCGGGAATCGCCATGATCTCCTGATGGTGCTGGAACCGCTTTGAAAGGAAGTAGATCTGGAGATGAAACGACCAGCGGTCCATCCGGGCGTAGAAATCCGCCAGGTACGGATTCCCATCGACGTGCTCGTAGTACGGCCGCCAAGCGAGACGGTCGGCCAACAGACGGGTAAGGGTCGACTTCCCCGAACCGATGTTGCCGGCAACCGCGCAGAACGTCTTCATCGGCCCGCCGTTCCGGTCACAAGCTCGAGCTCTTGCTGGCCGGCCTCGATCGCTCCGACCCGGTAGTCGATGAGCGCACGCACCGCCGCATAGTCGGCATCACTCCGCACGAAGTCGAGCCGCGTCACGTCGATCGTCAGCAAGTCGTGTGAATAAGCGTCGAAGTATCGTTCGTAGGCGTCGTTGAGACGCGACAAGTAGTCACGCGACAGGTCGCGCTCAAAAGGCCGGTTGCGCTGCCGTATCCGTTCCATCACCGCATCGGTGTCAGCGCGCAAGTAGACCACTAGATCGGGCGTCACGATCTCGTCCGTTAGCGTTTCGAAAAGGCGACGCCAGATCTGGAAATCGTCGCCCGACAGCGTGAGCTCGGCGAAAATGCGGTTCTTTTGGAAGACGTAGTCGGAGTGGATAGGCTCGTCGGTCTCGCGGACGACCCGCGCTACTTCGCGCTGCTGACGAAATCGGGCCAGCAGAAAAAACATCTCGGTGTTGAACGCGTACCGTTCCATGTCCTGGTAGAAGCCGCCGACCAGGAATGGGTTCTCCTCGACCAGCTCGAGCACCCGCAGCCCGCCCATGTCGGAATGGAGGCGGTGGACGAGTGACGTCTTCCCGACCCCGATGATGCCCTCGACGGCCAGGTAGCGGACGGTTCTCAACGCGGCGGGACCCTACCGATTGGGGTTCGACTCAAGACGACGACGAGATATCGTAGACCGGCATCGATCGCCTGTCAACGCAGGCCTGGACCGAATATATACCGAAAACGGATCGCAACCATAGCTCGGTCGCATTGCTCATCGCACCGTAGGCCGGGTAGGTTCGCCGAGCCATGAAACACTCCTCGACAGAGACCCCGTCGCGCGTTCTCAAGTTCGGTCACAGCCCCGACCCGGACGACGCCTTCATGTTCTTCGGGCTCGCCATGGGTGCCGTCAAGATCCGCGACTTTGGAGTCGAGCACGTGCTCGAGGACATCCAGACCTTGAACGAGATGGCGATCGCAAACGAGATCGAGATCACCGCGATCAGCGCACACGCGTTCCCAGCGGTACAGGACAACTACTGGATCATGCACTGCGGTGCGTCGATGGGAAGGGGGTACGGACCGATCATCGTCGCGTTACCCGACGGTCCGGAGTCGCTAAACGCACTGGGTGGGCGCCGGGTCGCGATCCCTGGCCCGCTGACAACAGCGTACTTGGTGGCCCAACTCTACCTCCCCGACTTCGAAGCGGTTGTCTACCCGTTTGACCAGATCCCAGCGGCCGTTGCGGACGGCCAAGTCGATGCGGGCCTGGTGATCCATGAGGGCCAGATCACATACAGTGACCAGGGTCTCGTCAAGCTCGGCGATCTCGGTGCGCTGTGGCTCGACGATACGGGATTGCCGCTGCCGTTGGGACTCGATGTCGTCAGCAAGAACCTGGGGCCTGAGCTGGCCGGGGAGGTCGCGCGCGGCTTGTCGGACTCGATCGGTTACGCGTTTGACCACGAAGACGACGCGGTGGCCTACGCGCTCGACTTCGGTCGCGGGCTCGACACCGAGCAAGCGAGAACCTTCGTCAAGATGTACGTCAATGACTACACCCGCGATATGGGCGACGAGGGGTGCCGTGCGCTCCGCACTTTGTTCGATCGCGGTGTGGAACGAGGGTTGATTGAGCCGGTGGGCTCGATCGAACTGATTTGATGCGCTCGCTGCTTCTCGTGCTCGCGGTGGCTTTGTTTGTGACGACCGCCTGTGCCAGAGCGCAGACACCGACCGACGGCGCCCCACCTCAAACCGTCCCCGAGGGAGCGACCGAACTGACCGTAGAAGCCGTCGAGGAAATTGCGAACCGTTTCTACTCGGGCATCCAGGATCAACGTCGAGTAGTGATCCGTAACCCGGAAGATTGGCGCGCGTTTTGGACGGAGTTCACCGTTCTCCAACAACCGCCACAGGATGCCCCGATCATCGACTTCGACCGTCAGATGGTCATCGTCGCCACGATGGGCCGGCAAACGACCGGCGGGCACCTGGTAACGATTCCCGCTGTGTACGAGCACGAAGGCAAGCTCTTCGTCGAGGTGGTGGAGGTGTCGCCTGGGGCCGGCTGTATGACGACTCAGGCGCTGACCGCACCTGCCACCGCGATCAAGGTCGAGGCCAAGGACGATCCGGTGACGTTCGTCGAGCGAAGCGAGCAGCAGAGTTGTCAGTAAGACCCAATACCGTGACGACCCATCGAGCCGGGTTCAGGGAGTCCCGGGCCCTCGGCAATGATGAGATCAAGCGGTTTCTCGATCGGAACTGGTGGGGCGTGCTGTCGACCCTCGAAGAACACTTCCCGTACGCGGTCCCCGTTGTTTACGGATACGATGGCGACCACTTCTACATCGCGAACAAGATCGGCCGCAAGACGTCAAACATCGAGGCTCACTCGGGGGTCTGTTTGTGCGTCACCGAGGTCGAGCGAACCAACGCGGAGTGGAGCTCGGTCGTCGTCACGGGCGATGCAGAGTTCGTCGACGACAGCGACGGACAGCTCGATGCCCTGCGCGCGTTACGCGGTCAAACTGGGCTCGACGTCAAAGTGGGACCGCAAGACATCTCGCGTCTTGCAGCCGCCCTCGTAGTCCGCATTGTCCCGCGCGAGATTACGGGGCGCACCATCGTTGGCGAGACTTCAGAGAACCGCTCACTTGACGATCGGTAGCGCGCTCGAGTCGCCGCGCGCCACGCGACGGGGGGTGTGTTGGGTGATCGCTTCGAGTGGGGTTTCTGGCAACCGCTCGTAGAGCGTTGTTCGCTGAACCGGTGCGAAACCGGCTTCCTCGATGAGCTCACGGATCTCGGCAACGGTCACGGTGTTCACAAAATCGGCTTCGGCGTGGACCGACTCTTCGAACAGCGTGCCGCCAAAGTCGTCGGCACCCCAGTGGAGTGCGACCTGACCCGTTTTCTTGCCTTCTGAAAACCACGACGCCTGAATGTGGTCAACGTTGTCCAGGTACAAGCGGCTGCTCGCGAGCACCCGCAGATAAGTCGCTGGCCCCTCCGGTATCGGCCGAATCTTCTCCAGCGGTGTGTTCCCGGGCTTGAACGACCACGGGATGAACGCCGTAAACGCGCCGGGCAGGTCGGCTCGGGTCGCTTCTTCCAGTGCCAGCGACTGGTCCTGTAGCGCACGCACTCGATCGAGGTGCTCGACGATCTCACCCGGCGTCTCGATCGAGCCGTACATCATGGTGGCGGTGGTCCAGAACCCCACCTGGTGCGCCGTAGCGTGAACATCCAGCCACGCCTCGGGGCCGCCCTTCTTGATCCCGAGTTTCTTCCGCACTCGGGGCGCGAGGATCTCGGCGCCACCGCCTGGGATCGTCCGCTGCCCGGCGTCCCACAACGCTTCCAGCACGTCACGAATTGAACGACCGGAGACGTTGGCCATCCCCTCGATCTCGACCGCGCTCCAAAAGTGGGGCGTCAACGCGGGAAAGCGGGCCACGGTCTCGCGCACGACGTCGAGGTAGTACTCGAACGGGAGCGCCGGGTTTACGCCGCCCTGCAATAGCGCCGTCGTGGCACCCTGCTCCACCGCCCACCCGATCTGCTCGAGCACTTCGTCGACCGCATGCGTATACGCGCCCGGCTCGTCCTCGTGTCGGTAGAAGGCGCAAAACACGCAATCGACGTTGCAGACATTGGTGTAGTTGGGGTTGGAGTCGATGACGTACGTCACCTCGCGCGATGGGTAGCGGCGAAACCGCTCGCTGTTTGCCAGCGCGCCGAGCTCGGTCAGCCCCATCGTCGTGAGCATCGCCTCCCCGTCGCTCGGGGCCAGTCGCTCGCCCGCCGCGATCTTGGCTCGTAACGTCTCCAGCATGGGACGAAATCTCGTCGCGGTCGCTCCGCAGGGCCACCGATCCAAAGCGAGGTGTTGATTTGCAACTAATTGACGCTGGCATGATCGCCTTCGCTGCCTGGCACGCGCTCAAGGGACGTGTCGAGTGGCCACTCACTTTCCAGGTGCCACGCATGTTGCGCAAGGCTATCAACGACGTGGAGGGCCCGTACGCGTTGTTCTGGAATGCGGAGCGACTGTGGAAGTGCGAGCGCTGGCCCGCCTATCGAGATCGCCCCGAGATCTGGGATCACGCCGGACGCGACGACTTCGAGTCGATGTTGGCGGTGCTGTCGGGGTTGGGCGCCGTCCAGTACCGGTCCGACGGACGTGAGGCGGATGAGCTGCTGGCGGCGGTCTGCCACTCTTTCGAGGGCACCGAACCGATCGTCATCCGCTCCGACGACAAGGATTTCATGCAGCTCCTATCCGGCTCGACACGCATGCAAGGGCGCGTACGCGGAACGGTCCGCTTCTCCGACGTCAAGCCGATCCTCGGCGTTACGCCGGCCTACGTGGTCGATTTTCTGGCGTTGTCGGGCGACGATGCCGACGGCATCCCGCGAATCGTCACCCCATCGATGGCACGCAAACTGATCGCTTCGCGCGGTCACGTTCGCGACTGGATCGATCGCGATCTGCGAGTCGGGGTTGAGATACGAGTCCTGCCCGGTGGCGAACTCGGTGCGGGTGAGGCCGATGCCGAGCACGATGGTCACACCGACGATCGCCGCAATGACGATCTTCCAGTGCTTGCCGAGCTG
>CAMYLR010000024.1:0-14236 GCA_947259315.1 uncultured Gemmatimonadales bacterium
TCCTTGCGGAATTTGATCCATTCCCTGAGCAGTTCAACCAGGTCGAAGGTGCGTGGCCGTCCATCGAGACCAATCACGTTCATGTTGACGCGCACGGTACGCTCGAGTGACGTCGTCGAGAACAAGTGCGACATCAGCTGCTCAGGATCGACGCCGCGCTTCTTGCTGATAACAATGCGCGTCGGCTCCTCGTGATCGGATTCATCGCGCAGCTCGTCGACTTGAGGCAACTTCTTGGCGCGCATCTGCGACGCAATTTGCTCGAGGATTTTCGAGCCCGAGATCTGGTGTGGCAGCTCGTGGATGATGATGTCGCTCTTCTCCACCTTGTACGCCGCACGCAAGCGCAAGGTGCCGTTGCCTGTCGAATATATCTGCTTGATGTCGGCGCGCGTCTGCCACCACTGGGAATCGTAGGCCGCTACCGCGCGTTCCGCTTCGGCTTTTGCGCCACGGACTCGGAAAATGTCGCGACCCGCATCGAGCAGGGAGTGGGTGAAATCCCACTGGTAGATCGTGGTGTACGTGAGCGGAGCCGTGAACTGCGACCCACCGAGATTGAAATTGCCAGATTCTGTACGCTGAGCTAGGCCTTGAAAGCCTACCTGCGGCATCAGGTTGCCGTACGCGTCCCATAATCCTGCGCCGGCGGCGGATCGATTGAAAGCCGATTGAAGAACGACCGGGTTCTCTCGCTGTCCGGCCTCGAGCGCGGCCGCCAATGACAGTCGCAACGTGTCGCTGGCCTGCGCTTGGGCCAACGCGGCGCCCGGCGTCGCCACGAGACAAACGAGGGTCAATGCCAGCTGATGGTACGCGCGCCGGTATCGGTTCGGGGAAAACATATGGCCTCGCTTCATCGACAATCGTGCGTTTGATTCGTGATGCGACGCTGCCGCGCGGTCTATCGTTCAATTGTGCGCGACACGTGGGATGGGGCCTGCGTCAGTAGTTCTCTAGAATCTGTACCCGATCACCACCCCACGTCATCTCTAGCGTCCGTTGCTCGGCCTCGAACCGGAACCGGCCAGCGCCCGTTGTCATCCGTGCCGAGCCACGAAAGCGCTGCGCGGTAGCTTCCGCGTAAGCGTTGGCAAAGCGCTCGGCAGCGTCTGGCGAGTCCCAGACGAGCGTCCACCCGTACGCCAGCTCGCCCGACGGTTTTTCGTAGAGCACATAGCGATCGCCGTCCCAGCCGGCTGCCCCGTTCGCCGCCACAGAGTCGCCCAGCACGGCGGCCAAGATGAGGCCCGTGCCGAACTCGCCCCAACTGCCATCGGTTAGCTCGCGACCGAGCTCGGCTCGCCGGGGAGGGTTTGGCGTCCGGGGTTGATCGCGCGTTTGCCAGTAGCGATCGGGATGCAGTATCTGTTCGGTTGACGCCGGCGGGTCACGATACAGCGCGTCGACCGACTCCCACCCACCCTCGCGCAGCGCGGCGATGACGAAGCTCGCCCCCTCGACGTACGGGAACAGCAGCAACCGTTGCAGCGCCTCGGGTGCCTGATCGAAGGCCGGATAGGCTTGGGCGATGGCGCCCGAGTTTCCGGTCAGCAGATCGGCGGGGTCGGGGAGCTGCTCGATCGAAGCGCCGGTCGGAGCCAGCATGAAGGCGAGCATCGCCGCCATCGCGTCGCCCTCTGCCACCGCCACGCGAGCCAGCGCGGCGTCCTCGCTAGGCCCGAGCTCACCCAGCCAGGCCCCCAGGTCGAAGTGTTGGTCCTGGAGGGCGTGGGTCACCTCGTGAGCCACGACCGCCCGCTGGAGAAGCTGGGGCAACCAATCGGCCAGATAGAACGTTTTCCTGTGCGGATCATAGTAGCCCGCCACCTGTTCGGTATACAGGCGGACGACGAGATCCTTGAGGTCGGCCCCGACGGGGAGCAGGCCGCAGTGCGATAGCAGCGCGCTTTGTGCGATCCAGTCCGCAGGCGACATCTGGCGCTCGAGCGACTGGGTCGCATACTGCCGGATCGTTTCCCGGTCGCTGACCTGGAAGTCGACCGGGCCCCGCCAGTCGAGTTGGCGGATGTCGGCCAGTTCTTGGCCGACTGCGCGGGCCGCGACGACGAGTGCTGACGGCGCCTCGCGCTGAGCGGCCACCGGGTTTGGGGACGACATCAACGCGCCGGCGACCAGCACGGTGATCGTGAGTCGGCGCGCTGGGTTCATGGGCGAGACCAAGTGACGTTGCGCGTCACTTCTTCTATACGGAGAAGGTCATGAGGTGGATCGGCGGCAAACCAGTATCGCTCCTCGAGCCACGAGACGCGCAGGTGCACAGGGTACGCACGCACGCTCGCGCCGCCGCGCGTGACCAAACTCGGAGCTCCGATCTCGAGACGCGCAGGGATCGCCCGTTGCTCGAACGCGAGCACGAAGTTGAAGCTCGCGACCCGGCCAGCTTCGAAGTCGAGCGCCGTGAGAGTCAGCGGGAGCTGCGCTTGGTCGAGGGTCGGCGGCGGGGTTCGCACATTGGTTTCGCGGCTGCCGGTCGGGGTGGTGATCGCGAGCCGTGCTTGGCCGTCGAAGCCGCGACCGTAGTTGACCTCGGCAGTCAAGTTCCCGTCGTCCCGATGTACGCGCTGGAAACTAGAGACAGGAGTGTGCGAGCGCGGATCGATTATTGCGACCAGACTGTCGAGCCCGGTACTGGTGCGGCGGTAGCGAGCGAGCCGCAAGTCCCGGCGCCCCGAGGTGACAGCGAAAAGGAGCGTGTCACCGGCGGCGCTGACGAGGGTGAACTCACCCTCCGCCAACGGTCGATCTGCGAACGGCAGCTGCGGTATGGCTCCGGTTCCGGCCTTCGATCCATCACCGGGGCCGCAAGCCAACAGCCCGAGGAGAAGCAGGGTGGCGGCTATGTTGAACAGTGGATTACGACGCATCGAAGCGATAAGATAAGGATTCGACGAATGGACATGCCAAAGCGATCCAGGCGGCTTTGCACGCTCATCGTAGCGGCGGTCGTTTTTACGCCCGTGCTCGGTATCGAGTTGCAAGCGCAGGACATTCAGCCGCTGGCCCCGGTACTGGAACCGAACGACCGCGAAGAGCCAGAGGACGGCGTCGAGACACCCAGCCCCGACGGGCCCGAGCTTATCCCGTTACCCGAAGCACCCAACCGAAACACGGCAGCGTCCAGAGATCGGATCCGCGTGACGACGGTGCTGCCGGCGTCGTGGAGTGGTGTCGTGGCCAGTTACCAACCGCTGTGGATCGGGATCCTGTCACCGAACGGCTTCGGCTTGCATCGCTGGATACCCTACTTCGCGTCGTCGGCGTTGGCCCCGGTGCTGACAGCGCATCCGTTTTTTGGGCCGTGGGGGGTGCTCAGCTACGATGGCTGGATCCTCGACCGCTACCGCCAGGTCTGGGCCTCGGCCCAGCCACCGGAGCGATTCGCTGAGGCCGGTCACTGGTTGCAGCTCGGGGATCGGGCGATGGCCGAGCGAAGCGCGACCGAGGCGGCCACCGCCTACCGCCACGTGACGCTTGTAGTTCCCGATTTTCCGCTGGGTTATCTCGGTCTCGGCGCGGCGCTGGCAGAGCTCGGCGACGACCTCGGCGCGGCACAGGCGTTTCGGCAGAGCCTCGATCGCTACCCGGCGTGGCTCGGGCTGGCCGTTGATTGGTCGCTCCTCTATGGCCGCCGGGACCGGCTCGAGGCGGTTCAAGCCGCCGCCGACCGACGTGCCGAGAGCGGGTCGTCCAACAGTCAGTTTGTGGCTGGCGTTTTGCACATGTTCGGTGACGATCCCACTCTGGGACGCGAACTGCTAAGCGGGCTCCCGGACGACCCCCACGCTGTCCACTTGATGTCCCGAGGTCCCCGCTAGGCTACCCGAGCGGACGCTGACCGACCCGATCGCGGAAGCGATCCCCCCAAAACGGTACAGGACTTGCAGCTTCCGGTCGCGTCATGAAGACCGAAAAGGACCTCGCTCTGGTTCTGCCCGATCTCCCCCCCGAAAGTGTCGCATCTGACTACTGGGAGATCGGCGCACACCCGAATTACCTGCTCAGCGTGAACGAGGACGTTGTCGGGGCGCGAGACCGGTTGTCGCAGGTTTCCGACACCTCGCTGACGGTCATTCTGTACGGCGAACGTGGGGTGGGGAAGGAAGTCCTGGCGCACGGAGTCCACAGTCTCTCGAGCCGCGCCGAGAAGAGCTTCACAGCGCTCAACGCCTACGCAGTCCCGAGAGCTTCGATCGATCGCGAGCTGTTTGGTAACGGATACGGCGGAAAGCTTGACGGCGGCGAAGATGGGACGATGTACATCCACGGTATCGAGTCGCTCTCCCAGGACATTCGCGAGCGGTTGGTGGAGTGGAAGCGCGATCGTGAGAGCTCATCCGAACCGAGTGCGCGGATCATCCTGAGCTGCGAAGCGCCGTCGATGACCGCCGACGGACTGACGGAGCTCGAGCGGATGTGGGCGCCGGCCGGTGGCGCCGTGCGGGTCGAGATCCCCCCGCTGCGCGAGCGACCCGAGGACATTCCGCTGTTAGCGACCCACATCGTCCAGAAGTATGGACCCTTCTACGGCTCCAGCATCCGAGTTCTCCGCGGTAGCTTCCTGCGCTTCTTGCAGGCCTACCAGTGGCCTGGAAACACGCGCGAACTCGAGCGGGTCCTGAGACGCTTTCTGGTGATCGAAGACGAAGAGGTGATCCGTGCCGAGTTGGGCAGCAAGCAGCCGGTGCAGGACACCTTCGACGACGAAGCCGAGACGGGGGGCTCGCTCAAGGCGATGGTCGCCCGCGCGGTGAGCCGGGTCGAGAGCCGCGAGATCGCACGCGCATTGGAGCGCGCACGCTGGAACAAGAAGCGCGCGGCGGCAGACTTGGGGATCAGCTACAAGTCCCTCCTCAACAAGATCAAGCAGTACGAGATCGAGACGTAGGAGCCGGGTTTCGGCTCTCGTTTTGCAACCGCGGTTGCAATTCCCCGAAAAGTCCGCCGTAACTGCATATCCCTCAATTCGTTAGCCGGGTTTCTCTGGGGCCAGGAAGGGCTTCTCGGACCCCCTCGACGGTACTCGATTCCATGATTGTGGAAAGCGTGTTCCACGGTGGTGTTCCACCGGGGCGCATCGGGCCGCCAAAACGCCAGGATCACCGCCCCGGGGGCGTTGTGGCACGCGAAGTGCATTTCCAGGGGGCGAGTAGCGTGTAACGACCAACCTCACGAACAGAGGAAGGATGATCGCAAGAGTCGCAGAAACGCCCGGGCAAACTGGGGAAGCGGCAGTCCCGCGAACTCTCGGCAGTGCGCTGCGGGCTGATGAAGGACAGGACCTCGCGGAGTACGCGATCCTCATCGGACTTATCGCGCTCGTCGTGATTGGGGCGGTCACGCTGTTCGGAACACAACTAGTAGCGGCTTACAACAACATCACAAACCAATTGCCGTTTGTCGGTGGATCGTAAGTCGAAAACCCCACGTGGCCCTGAGTGGGCCGGGAGGAAACAACTGATGGTAGCACTTTGGAACGCTTTCTGGAACGATGAGTCGGGTCAGGACCTGGCTGAGTACGCGCTGTTGATTGCGCTGATCGCGCTGGTCGTGATCGCCGCAGTCACGCTGTTGGGTCAGAACATCAACACGGTGTTCACCAACATCGCCAACGCTCTGACTGGAGCTGCTGGCGGGTCGTAGTCACTACGACTCTCCACCGAGGAGCCGGGGTCCGAAGCACGGGGGAACGGGCCCCGGCCTTCCTTGTTAGAGAACTCAAGATCCCCCCGGGTCGGGCCCAGGCCGATGGTTCTAACAATCAGGTCATGATTCACACGCTCAGCACTCTCGCGTTAACGGTCGTCGTGGTGTTGGCTGTGGCGTCTGATCTTCGCACCCGTCGCATCCCGAACGTACTGACGGTTTCCGGCTTGGGCGTCGCGCTCGCGCTGCGGGCGATGACCGGCGTCGATGCTCTTGTCGCGGGGTTGCTTGGCGGAGCGATCGCGCTTGGTCTAACCCTGCCGTTGGTGATGCTCGGCGGGTTGGGTGGTGGCGATTCAAAGCTGCTCGTCGCGGTCGGAGCGTTTCTCGGTCCCACAGGCCTCCCCATGGCCCTGCTCGTCACCGCGCTGGTCGGTGGCGCCATGGCACTGGGGTTGGTCGTGTACCGTGGAGTGCTCGGCGCGACTCTGCTGCACTGCTGGCAGCTGACTAGCCGGCTTTGGACCCCACGCGCCCCTGAACCTCTTCGGACCCTTGGAACTCCTGGCGCGGTGGCGATCCCGTATGGGGTCGCGATTGGGGCCGGGGCAATCGCAGGATGGATCCTATGAATTGCGAAATTCGTCGCTTTACCCGGCGCTTGTGCCGCCCCACCCCCGAAAAGGAAACAGGCCAGACCTTAGTCGAGTTCGCCCTAGTTATTCCTATCCTTTTGGCACTTGTCATCGGGATCTTCGAGTTCGGGCGAGCGTGGAACGTCTATCAGGTAATCACCAATACCGCTCGGGAGGGCGCGCGCCTTGCAGTCATACCGAGCAGTGACGAAACCGGGGTACGGACCGCTATCGATCAAGGTCTCACGGCGGCCGCGCTCGATCCCGGCCAGAGCGTGGTGACGATCACCGGGCTTGGAGGCGGGACCGGGACCCCGACGACAGTACAGCTCGATTATCCGTACCAGTTTCAGTTCATAGGCCCGATAGTTGCGTTCCTGGACGGGCCCGATGACGACATGAACGGGGCGATCACCCTGTCGACGACCGTCATCATGCGTAACGAGTAGTAAACGCTCAACCAGTAGTAGCGAGTAAGCAAGTAGTAGCTAGTAAACGAGGGACAGGCCTGCTACCAGGCACGGGAGGAAACCAATGAACCGCAAGCGTAGAAAATGGATGGCGCTCGTGCTGGCGCTCGTTTCGGGCGGCACGGCGGGCTATCTCGCGATGAATTACTTGCGTGAGCCAGTGCAAACGGCAGTCAGAAGTCAGCCCAGCGCCACTCAGGTGGCGGTAGCTGCGCGCGACATGCCGGTTGGATCGGTGCTGAGCTCCGCTGACATCAAGATGGTCGATTGGCCGAGCAACAACGTGCCGCCGGGCTACGCCAGAGACGCCCAAAAGATCGTGGGTCATGGTTTGATTCAAGCGGTCAGCCTGAACGAGCCGCTGCTATCAGCCAAGATGGCCAGCAAGGAATCCGGTGGTGGCCTGCCGATCGTGATCCCGGAGGGGATGCGTGCGGTCAGCGTCAAGGTCGACGAGGTGATCGGTGTGGCCGGTTTTGTCCTGCCGAGCACCAGAGTCGACGTGTTGGTGACGCTGAACCCGACCTCCGAGCGCGAAGCGGCGACGACGCGAGTGATTTTGCAGAACGTCCAGACGCTGGCCGCGGGCCAGACGATTCAGCGCGACGAAGAGGGTACGCCGCAAACGGTCACCGTTATCACGCTTCTCGTTACACCTGAGCAGTCAGAGAAGCTGACGTTGGCATCGACCGAGGGCCGGATCCATCTTGCGCTGCGCAACATGCTCGACATGGAAGAGGTTGAGACCGATGGAGTTCGGGCCGGCACGCTCGTGCGTTCCGCTCGCCCCGTCCGCCGTGCCTCGACCCCACGTCGCGCCGGACAGAGAATCGTGACGTTCAACGGAACTCAGCGTACCGAAACCACCTTCTAGGCGGAGGCCAATCATGAGAGCCAAAACCCCCAAACTCATCAACCGCCGTTGGCACTTCTCGGCGCGCCTGCTCCCGCTCGTCGTCGGCATCGCTGTGTATGGCCTGACGCAGCCCGTCGCGGCAGCGGGACAGGCCGCCGGATCCCAAGAGGGTCGGACGGTCAACCTGGCCAAGGGTACCGCGCAGTTGGTTACCCATCCGGCCGCGATGCGTCGAGTGTCAGTGGCGAGCGCGGACGTGGCGGAAGCCGTCGTCGTGTCGCCCAACGAGTTGCTCATTCACGGGCGCGAGATCGGCACCACGAGTCTGGTGATATGGGATGCCGAGGGAGGGCGCACGCTCTACCCGGTCGAGGTCACCCTCGATGCGGCCGCTCTGGAGACCCACTTCCGAGCCCTGTTCCCCGACGAGCAGATCGAAGTGTCGGCCAGCGGCAACACGTACATCCTGTCAGGCAATGTGACCAACTCGACAACGGCTGAACGGGCGGTCGAAATCGCCGAAGCCAGCGAAGCGATGGTGGTCAACAACATGTCGGTGCCCAGGCCGCACCAGATCCTGCTGCAGGTAAGGTTCGCCGAGGTGAGCCGTACAGCGATGCAGGAGTTGTCGGTGAACTTCTTGTTGCTCGATCCGAACAACCCGCGGGGTGACGACGAAGGTCTAATCTCGACGGGTCAGTTCAATCCGTTCAGCGAGAACTTCGTCAACTCGCGGCGCGGTCCCGAGTCGGCGTTCTCCGACAAGATCAATCTGTTCTTGTTCCACGATAACGAGCGGTTTAGCGCGTTCATTCGCGCGCTTCAAAGCCAGGGTGACTTCAAGAGCCTGGCTGAGCCCAACTTGTTGGCGCTCGACGGTGTTGAAGCGTCGTTCCTGGCCGGGGGTGAGTTCCCGTTCCCGGTCTCGCAGGGACAGTCTGACGCCATCACGCTCATCTTCAAGGAGTTCGGGATCCGGCTGGTGTTCACACCCAAGGTGCAGAACAGCGGCAACATCAAGCTGAAGGTCGAGCCTGAAGTATCGACGCTCGATTTCGCGAGCGGCTTGCAGGCGTTTGGCTTCCAGATCCCGACGATCCTGTCGCGGCGGGCGACGACCGAGGTCGAGCTCAAGGACGGGCAGACCTTCGCCATCGCTGGCCTGATCGACAACTCGATCGCCGAGAACCTGTCCAAGGTCCCGGTGCTCGGACACATCCCGATCCTGGGCAAGCTCTTCCAGTCGCAGGACCTGCGACAGAACCGGAGCGAGCTGCTCGTGCTGGTGACCCCGCGCCTGGTACAGCCATCGGATGACGCGCCGCCGATTCCGACCGGCGAGCCCGAGGATTGGAAGTGGAAGCGTTCGCTCAAGGAGTCCCCCGGTCAAACCGGAAGAGACGGAGGTGTCTAGCAAATGACGCGTACACTTTCGGGCCGAAAGACCAACCCCCTTAACAGCGAGCGCGGGAGCTCCGCGATCCTGGTGGCGATTACGATGACCGCGCTGTTGTCAGCGGTCGCGCTGGCGGTCGACGTGGGCATGCTGCTCAACTCGAGGAGCGAGGCTCAACGTGCGGCCGACTCGGCCGCGCTGGCCGGTGCCGGTTCGCTGCTGATCGACGAGGACAATGAGCCTCGAGCGCGCAATACCGCCATTCAGTATGGGGGCATGAACACGGTCCGAAAGGACGCGGTTACGGTTCTACCCGAAGACGTCGACGTCGATCTGGCGTTGGCCCGCGTCACCGCGCGGGTGCGCCGGACGGAAGATCGTGGCAGTGCGGTCGCGACGTGGTTTGCCAATGTGTTTGGTGTCGACGAGGTCGACATCGCCGCGACCGCCACGGCCCAGGTGCAGCCAGCCGGCCGGGCGACGTGTGTCAAGCCGTTCGCCATTCCGGATCAATTCCTGGACATGGACGGAGACGGTGAGTTCGACGAGGGGATCGACCAGTACGACCCCAACGTCCACGGCTACGGCTCCGACTGGCGCAACCCCGGGAGTCCCGGCGACGATCTCGAGGGCTTCATCAATGACTTTGGGCGACAGGTCGACCTGAAGCAGGGTGGGCCGGTGAATTTCCAGCCCAGCTGGTACTACCCCTGGGATGTGCCCGATGCCGAGGGCGCACCATCCACTGGTGGTGCGCGCTACCGTTGGAACATCGCCAACTGCAACACGGCCGTCATCTCGCTCGGCGAGGAGTACTGGATCGAGGGTGGAAACATGAACGGCCCGACCCGTCAGGGCGTGCACGACTTGATGGACCTCGACTCGGGTGCGTACTGGGACACGTTCTCAAACGCGGTCGAGGGCAGTGACTGGGCTCCCAACTGGGAGGGCAGTCCTCGGGTCGGCATCATCCCGGTGTTTAACCCGTCACGCGAGTTTGATCCGGGCAAGCAACCGATTGAGTTCACGAATTTTCTCGCCGTCTTCTTCGAGGACATTCAGGGAGGCGGTCAAAACCAGCAGGTCATTGGACGGATCATGTATGCGTCCGGTATCGGTGGCGGCAATGGCGGCACCGCTCCGGGCATCAGATTCGTGCAACTGGTCGAGTAGCTAAGCGAGGTACCCCGTGACCGATAACACCCCCATCAGCGGCGCCGTCATATCGACGGACCCCAAGTTCCGGGCCGTCTTTCACGGCAACGGCGATGGTGAGACACAACCGGTCGAGGTGGCGTTCGAGATCATCGTCCCCTTCGCCGAAGTCAGCCACGGCCACCTCGAGGAGCTGAGGGTCGTCCAACCCTCGATCGTGTTCATCGACCTCGAGGACGACCCGATCCTCGGCTGCAAGCTGGCGCAGTTCCTGGTCGAGACAAACCCGGCGCTGCGGTTGGTCGCGGCGGGCACGGATGGGTCACCCGAGTTCCTGATGACGGTGATGCAGGCCGGCATCAGCGAGTACTTGCCGAAGCCGGTCACCGAAGATGCACTGGTGGCGGCGATCGGCCGCGTCAGTCGTAAGCTCGGCGCCAAGGTCACCCAGGCCGCGGGTCCGGCTCGACGCGAGCCCGGCAAGCTGTTGGCTTTCTTTGGCACCAAGGGCGGGTCTGGTTCCACGACGGTCGCCACGAACCTGGCGATCCAGGTCCACCGCATGACCGGCAAGCGAACGGTGCTCGTCGACCTCGACCTCGAGCTCGGTGAGATCGCGCTCTATCTCGGTGTAGAGCCGCGGTTCAACTTCGTTGACTTGGCCAAGAACTTTCACCGCATGGACGCCGGTCTGCTGGCCTCGTTTATCGAGTGTCACGACTCCGGCGTACACCTGCTGTCTGCTCCGTATCATCCGGAGCGGGCGGAATCGGTGACCGCGGATCACGCCAAACAGATCATCCAGTTCTTGAAACAGCACTACGAGTACGTCTTCGTTGACGTCTCGAACTCATTTTCGGCGCGAACGTTGGCGGCTTTTGAAAAGGCCGACGAAGTGTACCTCATCGCCACCGCCGACCTGCCATCGCTGCGCAACATCCAGCGCTGCCAACATCTGATCGGTCGGTTGTCCAACATCGGTGAGCTGCGGTTGGTGGTAAACAGGTATCACCCCGACTGCGACATCACGCTCGAGGATGTCGAAAAGTCGATCGGGATGGAGATCTACTGGGCCCTGCCGAACGACTATCAGTCGGTCATCTACGCTATCAACACGGGTCAGCCGGTCATCCTCGATGACAGCAGCCCCTATACGCACGAGCTCGAAGCGCTGGCCGCAAAAATGACCGGCCTGCCGAGTGCGAGCGCGCATCGCAAGGGGTGGTTCTCCCGCAAGGTGGTGGATCCCTTGAAGAGTTTCCTTGGTACGGAGGCCGATGAGGAAGAGGCCCTCATGCTGCCGCCGGCCGTAGTCGGAGGTGAACGCGCGTGAGCGACAACAAAGACCCGTACACGATCCCGCTGTTCTCTGAAGAGGGCGCGGTGAACAGGGAGAAGCTGCCCTGGGACGGCGCCGAGGACGGCGGAGCCGAGACAGGCACCACAGCTACGGAACCCATCGAGCCTGCGGGGTTCGATCCGGACGAGTTTGATCCGGAGATGGTTTCCATATCGCCCGACGGCATACAGCGGGGCGATGACACCACGCACGAGATCAAGAGCCGGATTCACAAGCTGCTGCTCGAGAGGCTGAACCTGACCAACCTCGACCAGTACGATCAGGATCAGGTGGTGGCCGAAATCCGGAAGGTCGTCCAAACCTTGCTCGATCAGGAATCGGCGCCGCTCAACTACGACGAGCGCGAGGCGTTGGTCGAGCAGGTCTTGCACGAGATCTTCGGTCTCGGACCGCTCGAGCCGTTGCTCCAAGACCCGACGGTTTCCGACATCCTCGTCAATACGTACGATGACGTTTTTATCGAGCGCGACGGCAAGCTCGAAAAGACGGACGTCCGGTTCAAGGACGATCGGCACTTGTTGCAGGTCATCGACCGCATCGTGTCCGCAGTGGGACGTCGAATCGATGACTCGAGCCCGATGGTGGACGCGCGGCTGGCCGACGGGTCACGTGTCAACGCGGTGATTCCGCCGCTGGCGATTGATGGACCACACGTTTCGATTCGTAAGTTCAAGAAAGATGCGTTGTCGGCGGAGGACCTGCTGCGGTACGACACGATGACGCCTCAAATGCTGGAGCTCCTTCAGGGTATCATCAAGGCTCGCCTGAACACGTTGATCTCGGGCGGTACCGGCTCGGGTAAGACGACTCTGCTCAACGTGTTGTCGTCCGCGATCCCGGTCAACGAGCGCATCGTGACGATCGAGGACTCGGCCGAGCTGCAGCTTCGTCAGCCCCACGTCGTGCGGTTGGAGACGCGGCCGCCAAACGTCGAGGGTTTGGGCGAGGTCCCGGCGCGTCAGCTGGTGATCAACGCGCTGCGTATGCGACCCGACCGCATCATCGTTGGTGAGGTTCGTGGTGCAGAGGCGGTCGACATGTTGCAGGCGATGAACACCGGACATGACGGCTCGCTGACCACGCTTCACGCGAACGCTCCGCGCGACGCGATGAGCCGGCTCGAGACGATGATCGCGATGGCGAACCTGAACCTGCCCGACAAAGCGATGCGGCAGCAGATCGCCAGCGCAATGGATGTGATCATCCAGGTCAACCGCATGGCCGACGGAACACGCCGATTGATCTCGATCTCCGAGGTCGTGGGGATGGAAGGCGACGTGATCACGATGCAAGACATCTTCGTGTTCGAGCGTCAGGGGATCGATGAGAACGGCAAAGTCATCGGACAGTTCAAGGCCACCGGGATTCGGCCCCGATTCGCCGAACAGCTAAAGACCTGCGGCATCGACCTGCCGACCGCCATGTTCTCGAACCTCGAGTACGGCCACTCGACCCAAGAGGAAGCCTAATGGATCGCGTAATGGACCAACTTCCCCCCAACGTGATGCTGGCGATCCTCGTGTTCGCAGCGGTGGCGTGCGCGGTCATCGTCCTCGCTGTGTTGTGGGAGTGGTGGGGTGACCGGAAGCGTCAGCGCGACCTAGCCCGACGCTTGGCGGGCGTTGAACCCAGCGCTGAGGGGCAAGGCAGCGACCCGTTCGGTGATCTCTTCAAGGAGGCGACGAGCGCTGATGTCAAGTGGCTGCAGCCGGTTGTAGCCCGAGTCCCCCATACGAGAGACCTGCAGCATCTGCTCGACCAGGCCGACATGCCGTGGCAGGTAGGGACTTTCTTGCTCATCACGATCGGCGCGGCGATGGCCTTTGGTACGATGGCGCTGCTGATCACGAACAACACGATGGTAGCGATCGCGGCAGCCGCGCTCGCGGCGGCGTTGCCATATGTCTACGTGCGGCGTCGCAAGACCAAGCGATTGCGGGCTTTTGAGGAGTGCTTCCCGGAGTCGATCGACCTGCTGGGGCGAGCGATCCGAGCCGGTCACGCCTTCTCGACTGGACTGCAGATGGTGGCCGACGAATCGCCAGAGCCGATCGCCGGAGAGTTTCGTCGGGTTTTTGAGGAGCAGAAGTTCGGTTTGAGCATAGACGATTCGCTGCTCGCACTGGCGGATCGGATCGAGCTCGTCGATATGCGAATCTTCGTTACGGCGGTTCTTATCCAACGCGAGGTGGGTGGTAATCTGGCTGAGATCCTCGACAAGATCTCGTATACGATTCGCGAGCGGTTCACGATTGAGCGACAGGTCCGGGTCTACACCGCCCAGGGCCGTTTCACCGGATACCTGTTGGGTATCCTGCCCATCGCCGTTGGCTTCTTGATCTTCCTGTTGAACGGCGAGTACATGACTGTGCTCTGGGAGAGGGACATCGGCCGCATGCTGATCTCTATTGCCGCCGTGCTTCAAGTCATCGGTTTCTTCGTGATCCGAAAAATCATCAACATCGAAGTGTAGGTAGAGAGCGATGCTGTTATACCTCGTCGTCGGCCTAATCATGTTCTCCGTCATCGCGCTGGTGTGGGGCTTGGCTTCAATGGCCCCAGCACGGTCACGCTCGATTTCGCGACGTCTGAGCGAGCTGCAAGCCGGAGGCGGTGATCAGTTCGCGATTCAACACGCCATACAGCGTCGTCGCCGCCAAGAAAAGCGGGAGAAGATGCAGGGCATCCTCGAATCGT
>CAMYLR010000024.1:14278-29700 GCA_947259315.1 uncultured Gemmatimonadales bacterium
CCGCGAGATCGATTGGGGGAAGACCCAAACGCTGCTGATTCAAGCCGGCTACCGGGGTCCCGGCGCGTTGCCGATCTACTTCGGTGTCCGGATCGTCGCCGCAACCGCTCTCGCTGCGGGCGCACTGTTCGCGGGGACTATCACGAGCGCCGGGCCGAGCATGATGATCGCCGTCCTGGTGACTGCAATGATCGGTTGGGTTCTCCCGTCGATGACCGTCAAGCGCAAGATTCGCAAGCGGCAGAAAGACATCCAGCTGGCGTTGGCGGATACGCTCGATCTGCTGGTCGTCTGCGTGGAAGCCGGTCTCGGGTTGAACCAAGCGCTGCTCAGAGTGTCGGACGAGATCGAATACGTGAGCAAGATCATGAGCCAAGAATTGATGCTGCTCAACTTCGAGATCCGAGCCGGCACGCCACGCGAAGAAGCGATGCGCAATCTCGGTGAACGGACCGGTGTTCCCGACCTCAAATCGTTGACCGCCATGCTTATCCAAACGGATCGATTCGGGACCTCGATCGCTAAGGCGTTGCGCGTTCACTCAGACACGCTGCGCATCAAGCGTCGGCAACGAGCCGAGGAGGCCGCGGCCAAGACGACGATCAAGCTCGTGTTCCCGCTCGTGCTGTTCATCTTCCCGGCGATGTTCGTGGTGATTCTCGGTCCGGCGATCATTCACATCACCGAGCAGATGAAGGGACTGATGTGAAGATGTTGCGCGTCGTCAATGCAACCCGTGACCGCGAGCTGGGCAATCGCGTCTGGCTGGCGAATCGCTGGTGGCCACGTCTTCGAGGGCTATTGGGCCGTGGACCATTAGAGCCGGGATCGGGCATGGTCCTGGAACCGTGCAAGTCGGTTCACATGTTCGGGATGAAATACTCGCTCGATGTGGTGTTCGTGAACGCAGAAGGGGAAGTCGTCGCGATGTACCCCAAGCTGGACCCCGGCAAGCGGACGCCCTGGCACAAGCCCGCGCGAAAGGCGATCGAGCTGCCGGTTGGGACGCTCTCCGCGACCGGGACCGAGATCGGTGACGTTCTGACTTGTCAATTTGCGGAGGCCGTCTAATGAACGCTGGATTCGGAGTCAAAACCGCCACTCCCAAGGCGGGATCACGCAAACCGCCAATTCCCGAGTCGATCGAGGAGACCGGCCTGCTCGATGAAGCGATCAGCGATCTAATCATCAAAACGCTCTATACCAAGGGCGCTCACACCGGGCAGGAACTGAGCGAAGCGGTGTGCTTGCCATTCCGACTGCTCGACGATCTCTATCACGATCTGCAGCACCGCCAGTTCATCGAGGTTCGCGGGACGCAAGGTCATGGCCGCGGCGGGTACGTGTACGATCTCACCACTCAGGGGCGGGATCGGGCGCGCGAGGCGATGGTTTCGAATCAGTACGTCGGACCGGCTCCGGTCCCGATCGACGTGTATCGAACCTGGGTCGAGGCTCAGACGATTCGCAAGGTGCACATCACCGTGGATCGAATCCAATCTGGGTTTGGGCACTTGGTGCTGGACCCGGAGTTTGTCGAGCACCTCGGTCCAGCGATCAACTCGGCGAAATCAATGTTTCTCTACGGTGACTCCGGCAACGGCAAGACCAACATGGCGGAGTCGATCGCCCGGATGTTGGGTGGTGACATGTACGTCCCCTACGCGGTCGACATCGAGGGGCAGATCATGATCACCCACGATCCGGTCTACCATCGGCCAAAACCCGATGAAGCGGTAACCGTATCCGTGGACGGAGAGGAGTCGACGCTGCTGGAGTCGGCGCCAACGTACGATCGACGATTCGCCCGTGTCGCGCGTCCAGTGGTGTTCACCGGCGGCGAGCTCACGCTCGAGCAGCTCGATCTACAGTACGATCCGACGGCCAAGGTGTACCAAGCACCGTTCCAGGTGAAGGCCAACGGCGGGGTGCTCATTATCGATGACTTTGGCCGGCAGCAGGTACGACCGCGCGATCTCCTCAACCGCTGGATCGTCCCGCTCGAAAAGCGGATCGATTTCATGACGCTGCACACCGGTCACAAGTTCCCGGTGCCGTTCGATTGCCTGCTCATTTTTGCGACGAACTTGAACCCGCTCGATCTCGTGGACGAGGCGTTCCTGCGTCGGATTCACTACAAGATCCATGTGCCGAGCCCGGACTACGAGCAGTTCGTTCAGATTTTTCGACGCGTCTGCGTTTCGAGACAGATACCGTTTGTGGCCGGCCGGGTCGCCTACATCTACCGCCAGTACTACGAGCCGAACGGTATCTCTCCACGGAACTGTCACCCGCGGGATATCGTCGATCACTTGTGTGACTCGGCTCGGTACCTGGGGACCAAACCGGAGTTGACCGTTGATCTGCTGGATCACGCCTGCAAGTCGTACTTCCTCGACATGCCGGATGAAGATTACATCGTCGATCCGTCGGAGTTCATGGGAGACCAGCGGGCCCAAGCAACCGCCGCTATGGCGATGACCGTGACCCACGGTGGTTCCGGGGACGAGGAAGCAGCGCCCGCGACCGAGTCCGCCGATGCGGGTGGTATTGAAGAAATGCCGGCGACGGAAGGCGAACCGGCGGTAACAACCGACGAGGAGCGAGGGCCCGGGCAGCCACCCGGTAGCGCGCCGGCGCTATGAACGAGCGTAAGCCCCGGGTCTCGGATCGGCGGGGCGAATACGACGAAGTCGTCTATCGTGAGGCGTTGCGGTCGCTCGGCCTATTCGCTCCGGTATTGCTCGACGACATCCACCGTGCCTATCGATCGCGCGCCAAACAGATTCATCCCGATCGGTTTGCCGCGAACGGTGGCTACGATGAGGCCACGCACCGCATCCAGAAGCTGAACGCCGCCCATGAGTACGTAATCCACTTCTACGCGACGTTCGAGAAGTCACAGGGACGCATCGCGCGCCATCACATGCCACCCGGTCAAACTGGTCCAATGAACCCGTTGTTCGAGGTGCTTCTGTTCCCGATCGCGGCCGTCTACTCCCTCACCACCGTGTTGGCTGCAGTGCCGGCGGCGCTGCTCGACCGGTTTAGCTTTGAGGACGAGGAGGACGAGGAGGACCAGCAGGACGAGCAGGACGGATCGGTTCAAGACGAAAAGGCCGACGTGGATACGAGCGATACGGCCCCAGATCAGCAAGACATGACGCCGTCTCGTGAGGGGTGGCTCGTCGTCGGACCACATGTGATGGCACTCGTCCTGTTCATGCTCGTGGAGGGGTCTGGGATCGCGCCACCACTCTTCAAGTGGTGGGTCGGGCTTTCGCTCTTGATCATGCTATCAACCGATATCGCCAGTCGCGTCACAGGCGAGGACAATCCGCTGCGGGATCACCGCGCGTTTGGCCGCGTAGAGGCCTTCGTCCGGAGCCTCTAGCCGCTCGTTTCAGCAACATCTGGTGGGCGACACCCGCCGACACTGATTCCGACACCCAACCCGACCGCGAGTCGGGTGTTTTTTTGCCCAGGGGAAGCAAAAGGCGACCTCTGGGCGTCCCACTATATTGGATTATTCGATGTCGATGCTCGAAGATGATTCGTCGCGCTTTGCGCTGCTCTTTTCGGTGCTTGTGCACGCGCTGTTGGTGGCTCCGGTCTGGGGCTGGTTGGTGAGCGTTCAACCAGTGGCAGCCGAAGCCGATGCCCCGCCGATGCGGTTCACCTTTGTAGAGCCCCGAGACGCTCCAGAAGAGCCGCCCGATGTGCCGACCCCGCTCCTCTCGACACGAGATCAGCGGGCGGCGCAGGAGAGCGCTCCCTCTGAGTTGCCGGAGGGCTCGGCGTTCCAGTTGGGGCAAACGCCCGTGCCGGTCGTCCCGCGGGCACCGGGCTCGATGGCCAACGCGGGTTCGACGGTTCCGCAGTCACGGTCGAGCAACTCCCGGACGTTGGGCGCCGAGTCGGTCGAGCGACCGGTTGGCGAGGGTCCGATGTCCCCTTCCGGTGATGCGCGGTTGGCGGTTCGTGAAAAGCCGATTGGACTCCCCGCGGGTCGTTCGTCGAACCCCGGAAGTGGGGCCAGACTCCCGGCGCCGGAAGTCGATCAGAGGCTCACGCGAGCTCGGGCCGGCAGCACGTTCAGCTTGAATACCACCGCGTGGGAGTATGGGCCGTATATGGCGCGCCTCAAAGCCCAGATCGAGGAGCACATTTTCCCGCCGCCGGCGTTTTACTACGGCACCGCCGCGTGGGCGACGCGGGTGCGATTCCGGATCGCACCCGACGGTCGGCTCATGTCGCTGGAGCTCCTCGACCACCGCGGTGTTCCCAACCTTCAGTACGTGGCGACATCCTCGATCGAAGCGGCCGCCGATTATGAGCCGCTGCCACCGGGTTTCCCAGAACCGCTGCTGGAGATCACCGGCAATTTCTACTTCAACGTGGCTCCACCGGGCCGTTAGCGCTCGGCGAAGGACGCATGTTGGAGACGCTGGGTCAAGGGGGCATCGTGATGATCCCGTTAGCGCTGAGCTCGGTGCTTGCGCTATGGGTAATCCTGGATCGAGCCTGGCGACTTCAGCGCCGGCGAGTGCTGGTACCGGAGATCGTGAGCGTGCTCGAGAGTCTACGGGGGCCATCCGATATTCCGCTGGCGAAGCTGATTTGCGACCGCAATCCAGGACCGTTTTCGACGATCGTCCAGGCAGCTCTCGATCACAAGGGCCGATCCAAACACGAGATCCGTGAGCGGGTAGAGCACCAAGGCCGGCAGGAGATCGTACACTTGGAGCGTGGTTTGGGGTTGTTGGAGACGATCGCGGCAATCGCCCCGTTGTTGGGTCTGTTGGGCACCGTGTTGGGCATGATCGAGGTCTTCGACGTCGTGGCGCAGCAGGGCGCCGGCCAGGCCCAAGAGTTATCCGGTGGAATCTCCCAGGCGCTGATCACTACCGCGACCGGCCTCTCGATTGGCATCCCCGCCTTGGTGGCGTACAACTACTTCGTCGGCAAAGCCGAGCGGCTGGTGCTCGACATCGAGGACCACACCGACCGGCTGATTCAATCGGTGATGCTTTTCCGCGAAGCGGAAGATACCGATGCGTCTTGATCCGGGTCGTCGTCGCAAGACGCTGATCAACGTCACGTCGCTGATCGACGTCGTCTTCTTGTTGCTCATCTTCTTCGTTGTGACATCCACGTTTCTCGAGCAGCCCGGAATCGATCTGACACTACCCGAGGCCGGATCGGCTGAGCTGACCGTGCGCGAGCAGGTCACGCTCGGTGTCGACGCAGACGGCGAGATCTTTCTTAATGGTGATCCGGTCGTGCTCGAAGGATTGGCGGATCGAATCGAGCAGGCACTCGAACGAGCGGAAACCGAACGCGTGCTGCTCGAGGCTGACTCGCGGGTTTCGCACGGTCGCGTCGTGGCGCTAATGGACGCCGCCCGCCGGGCCGGTGCCGGGGCGCTGCTCGTAGCGACGCGTCCGCCCGAAGAAACCCTCCGGGAGCCGTGAACCAACCGGCGCGAACCTTCGTCGCGGCGGCGGTGTTGGGGGGCGTCTTGTTTATCACATCACCGGGGCCGCTGGCGGTAGGACTGCTGGTCGCTGCGCTGGTCGCACTGGTGGTCGGCCTCGCTCGGCGGTGGCCTCGGCGATGGGGGCTTCGCGTCGCCCACGTGCTGCTGTTCGCGTACCTCGCGGCATGGGCCTATACGCACTTCGATGATTGGCGACTTGCCCGCGGTGGCGCTGCGACTTCGACGCGCCTGGAGACCGCCAAGCTCGAGCGCGTGGCGGCGGTCCTCGGCGGCCGGCTCCAAACCGATCGCGCGCTGGCGGTTCGCGTAGCCGGTGCGCTGGCTGCCGAAAGCGCGACCGGCGGGCGCGACATGGTGCAAGACCCTGAGCTCTTCGTCGCGTTGGGCCGTGCGGTGCCACCGCTGCTGCCGACCGGCGTCGGGGTCGAGGTATACGACGCGGCAGGCAGCTTGCGTGCATGGTGGGGTGAGCCGCGGGGTGGTCGGCTACCAGCCGACTCGGTGATGGCGCCGATAGCCGGTGGCGTAGTGCGCCGTCCGCCCGGCTATACGCTGGCTTACGCCGCCGTTCCGTGGAGCGTCGAGTCGGACAGCTTTGTCGTCGCTGTGAAGGACCTCTGGGCGGTCGAAACTCCGTTGCGGCGAGGCGTCGGCGAGACCGATCTGATGCTGACGACGCTGGAGCGGGGCGAAGATCTCGCGTTCCGTGTTCTGACGCCGGGCGACGAGCCCGAGCAGCCCTCCCCGTCGGCGGCCATTCGTGGGTCGGATGGAGAAGCGGTTGCGTCGGTCGTGAGCGAGCGGTTTATGCTGCGGCGTTATCTGGCCGAACGGAGACGCGACGCACGGCGGATGCTGGCCGGTCTCTATCTGTGGCCGCTGTTGTGGGCGACGGGTGCGATCTGGCAGTTGGCGCGGCGACGTCGTGGGGGATCGAGCTTGACGCGCTGGGCGACGGGTTTCACCGGACAGACGATCGTCTTGATCGGGCTCTGGGCGTTCGTGATGGAGTCCCGTTTCGCGGCGCGATTGTTGCCCGAGGCGTGGTTTAGCCCGCTGACGTTTGCGACCGACTTCTTGGGACCCGGTGGTCGTTCGCCCGGAGACCTGATGTTCACCGCCTCGATCGTGTTTCTGATCGTGTTGTCCGCTTATACGCTCATCCCAGAATCCCGCCGACGGCTGTCTCCGCTGTGGGTGGTACCGGCGGTGGTTGGAGCCGCGGCGTTGGCACTCGAGGTCGCGCCGGCTACCGGGATGGTCGTCGAGCGGGCGCTACAAAGCATGAGCCCGACCGTCTTTTTTAGCTCGACGCTTTTGTTCTCGCCGCCCTATCTGCTGGTGTTGCTGAGCTTCGCCCTGTTGGGCGCGGCGGCGATCGGAGCGCTGGCGATCGTCTTTCGGTGGCTCAACATGCCAACCGGCAAGGGATGGGTGCTGGGTGCGGCGAGCGTGACCGCGACGATGCTCGCTCTCGCCGCTTTCAATCTCCAGAGCGCTGCAATGGCGGGCCGATTCTCGGCTATCGGACCGTTGCTCGGCCTGGGTGCGGTCGGTGCCGCGGTGCTGATCGATGCTGCCGGCCGGCGGCGAGATGATGCTCACCCCGCATCCAGCGTCCGTTTCTCGCTGGTGGCGGTGGGGTTGGCGTGTGTGCTCACGTTTCCGGTCGTGGCTTTTGCCCGGGTCCAGGCGGCGCACGAGTTACTGGTGGAGCGTGCCGAGCGGATCGGCGAAGCCTCGACCCAGTGGCTTCAGTACAACATGACGCGGACGATCGAGTATCTGGCCACGTCTCCCGAGGTCAAGCGAGCGATCCAAGACTCGAATCGCGACGCCGCACTGCTCCTGTGGAACCAGAGCCCGCTCCGCACGCTCGATTTTGCGTCTGGGTTGTACTTGTTCGATGCGGAAGGATCGACGGTCAGTCAATTCGCGCTGTCAGCCGTCGATTTGTCCGGTCGGGCGCGGCGCTACGCGCGCGAAACACCAGTTCCAAGAGTTGAGATCGAAGGCGCGCCGCGCGACCGCGGCATCTGGTGGGCGATCGTTCCCGTGAACGAAGTCGTTGATGACGTCGAGGAACGCGTCGGCGCCGCGGTCGCAATGACCACCGGCGCGCTCGAGCTCCGGGAGCCGGCAACCGGGTCGGCGTTCGTCCTGACGGATCTCCTGGCGGGTTCCGGCCCGCCCGCCAACGCGCCACAAATCACGGCGCTCAGTTCCGATGAGGTACCGCCGCCGGGAACGTTGCTGACGACGGTCGTTCGCGAGGGTGAGGAGCCGGTTCAGCTCGCGATGGCGCTCGAGCCACTGTTGCCGACTGCACGTTCGTACGCCGTATTCGCCTTCGTCGGGGTTATCTGCGGCATGTTGCTGGGGCTGGTCGAGCGGTGGGGAGACGTGCGCACGCGAGGTCGCTGGTGGGCTAGCATCAGGGCTGAGAATCCGTTGCACTCCTTTCGCTTGCAATTGTTGCTGGCGTTTCTCGCGGTAGCCACCGTGCCGCTGACGTTGTACGCGGTATTTGGTTACCGCGCGACGCGGATCGAACTGCAAGAGGCAACCCGGGGTGCGGCTGCCGAGGCGCTGGCTGCCGCCAGCCGCATGGTCGTCGACGACCCATCGCTCGAACGTGGAACACCGCGCCTCCTGACCGACCGGTTGCGAGAGATCGCGGAGGTTCTGCAGCAGGATTTGGTTCTCTATTGGCGCGGTCGAACGGTGGCGTCCAGTCGACCCGAGATTTTTGCGTCACGACTGTTTGCCGATCGTATGCCGGGCGAAGTGTATGCGGATTTGTTCGGTGTTCGCCGTCCACTGGCTTTCGACTCGATGGTGCTCGGCCAGCGGTCCTTCCTGGTTGCCTACCAACCATTGGTTGAACCCGATGCGCCAGCGGGCTATGTGCTGGCTACGCCGTTGTTGATCCGTGAGGACCGTGCGCGCGCTGACTTGCAGCGATTGGGGGAGGGCGTGTTCCTGCTGTCGGCGTTCTCCCTGGGATTCCTATTGATCGTAAGTGGCGGGCTCTCGAGGTACATGGCGCGGCCGCTATCGGCGCTCGAGCGTGGCACCCGGCAGATCGCCGCCGGAAGGCTCTCCTACCGTCTTCCGGCACCCGCTCGACGAGACGAATTCGGACGCCTGCAGGGTGCGTTCAACGCGATGGCTGAACAGCTGGACGTCGGTCAGCGCGCGCTGGAGCAAGAAAAGTCCAGGGTTCAGGCGATTCTGGCTTCGGTCGGCGCCGGAGTAGTGGCGCTCGACGAGCGCGGGAAGATCCGGCTGCTCAACGATCGTGCCGCCAGTCTACTTGGTCTGGACCCGCGTGATGTCGTCGACCGCCCCGTTGAAGAGCTCGTCGATGACGACGGTGAAGCGAGCTCGTTCTGGCGCGCGGTGGGAATAGAGTTCGACCGAGGAGGGGGAGACGATCACGATTTGGTCGTTCGCCGAAACGGGGAGGAGCGGCATTATCACATGGTGGGAACGGCGTTGCGCGACGCCGTCGGGCGAGAGCGGGGATTGGTCGTGGCGTTCGAGGACATTACGGCCAACGTACAGTCGCAGCGCGTGCTGGCGTGGGGTGAGATGGCCCGACAGGTCGCGCACGAGATCAAGAACCCACTCACGCCGATGAAGCTGTCGCTGCAACACCTCGAGCGCACGGTCGAAGATCGGCCGGACGATTTCCATCAGGTGTTTCACTCCAACCTGGACTTGATCTTGGCCGAGGTCGAACGACTCGAACGAATCGCCAGCAACTTCGCTCGCTTCGCGGTGCCCGACCCGGCCGTAAGAGAACCGTTTGATGCCGAGTCGGTGGCGCGGGAGGTGGTAGCGTTGTTCGAGCCCGGCGAGGATAACGTGGTTTACTCGCTCGACGTCGTCGGGCAGCCACAACATCTGCTCGGTGACCCCGAGGGGTTCCGCCGCATCCTGGTCAACCTGCTCCAGAACAGCCGCGAAGCGGTGCTGGCTGGAGACGGCGGGAGCGTAAGCCTGCGACTCGACTGGAAGCGTGAAAGCGGTTGGGCGTGGATCTCGGTCGTCGACGACGGAGTCGGGCTACCCACGGACGGGATCGATCGGCTCTTCGAGCCATCGTTCTCGACCAAAACGCGTGGCACGGGTCTCGGCTTGGCGATCACGCGCCGGATCGTCGAAGCGTGGGATGGCAGGATCGAGTACGAGCGCCGCTCCGAGGGAGGCACGGCGATCCACGTCCGTCTGCCATCTGTCCCGCTCGAGGACGACGCGCCGAGGCCTTAGGAGTCAACCTGCCCTCCAGCCGCCGGCCGGCCCGAAAGTGGCGCCGATTGCCGCTGCTGTGAACTGTTTTTCCATAATTGAGAATAGCGGTTCATTTTCGTTGACAATCCCGATAGATAAATGGTAGGCTGGAGCCTGCATAGAGAAACTAGTGTACTCTACGGGGGTAGCAACAGATGGGGCATTTTGGAATCAAGCACCTCATAAAATCATGTAAGTCAATTCACAACAACGAATTAGGTCAGGACTTGGCGGAGTACGCGCTTCTCGCGTCGCTGATCGCGATCGTCGTGATCGCTGCCGTCACCCTGGTCGGTGGCACACTGGCCAACACGTTGAATACCGTCGCCAGCGCCATGACCGGCGTTGCCGGCGGTGGGAGCTAGATGACCGTGGGGTTTTCGACTACCCCCGGCCGTCGCGGAGCCGGGGCTGCCCCCATCTTGCCACTGGCCTCGGCCTCCCGCGGCGGCAACTTGTTTCCACTTTTTTGGAAGAGAATTGCTATCGATGGGAATTACCAAGCTAATTCGTTGACTCTTTTTTCTCGACGTGGTAGCGTGTGTTCACCGAATTGTCCTCTGGTCTCCGCGCCAGGCCCGCGAGGCGACGGGATCGTCCCGCAGAGGGCAGTAACAAACCGAACCCGGAAAGGCTGGTGTTCGTGACTTTTTTGCTACTGCAGGCCAGCCGGCTCCTTTGGGGGCCAAGAGACGACCGAGAGAGCCCGACCCCCGAAGACGGGTGCGGCTTGGACGAAAGCGGACAGGATCTCGCGGAGTATGCGCTCCTGATCTCGCTCATCGCGCTCGTCGTCATCGGGGCGGTCACACTGCTCGGAACTCAGCTCATCGCGGCGTACAACAACATCACCGCGACGCTGAATTTCGGCGGTGGTGGTTCTTAACTCGCGAAGCAAAACGCAACTCAACTCGGAGGGACCCATCCCAATGAGCCTCTGGACTCGTTTTTGGGCCGACGACTCGGGTCAGGACCTAGCGGAGTACGCGCTCCTGATCTCGCTGATCGCTCTAGTAGTGATCGGTGCTGTTACGCTGCTCGGCACGCAGATCAACACCGTGTTCACGAACATCACCAACGCCCTCGCGGGCTCCGGTGGTGGATCGTAGACCACGCAACCCAAACCGGAGGAGGACCCATCCAATGAGCCTCTGGACTCGCTTCTGGGCCGACGACTCCGGCCAGGACCTAGCCGAATACGCGCTGTTGATCGCGCTGATCGCGCTGGTCGTGATCGGTGCAGTCACACTGCTCGGCACCCAGATCAACACCGTGTTCACGAACATCACCAACGCCCTGGCAGGTTCGGGTGGTGGTGGGTCGTAACCACGGCTGAAAGACGTGGAATCGGGGCGTCCGGCTTGGCCGGAGCCCCGAGACCATGACACTCGCGTCGCGTAACCCTTTAACGCTCCAGGACCCCCGCCTGGTCGAGAGGTCCTATTGACTGCAAACCCTAGTCTGATCGCGCTCGTTCTCGTCTTGGCAGTTGCCGTGGTGTGGGATCTGCGCACGCGTCGCATCCCGAATTGGTTGACCGTCGGGGCGGTTGGTGCCGCGCTCGGTCTGCGCGCGGTTCAAGGTTTCGAGCCGTTGGGATTGGGCGTGCTAGGGCTGGCGCTGGGTTTGGCGATGTCGTTGCCGCTGGTCTTCGCAGGTGGGCTGGGTGGTGGTGATGCCAAGCTGTTGGCGGCGGTGGGTGCGTTTCTGGGACCGGGAAAATTGATCGTCGCACTCTTGGCGATGGCGCTCGTCGGGGGTGTGCTGACGGTGGCGGTCGCAACCCGCCGCGGGGTTATGTACGAGACGCTTCGTCACACATGGCGGCTCACCGGCCAGTTGGTCGGATTGGGCTCTGAAACTGAACCGCGCCGAACGCTCGGTACCGCTGGAGCTTTGACGATTCCGTACGCGGTGCCGATCGCTATTGGCGCTTTGGCAGGCCTCATCTACGGATAGCTCGAGCTCGCACGGGGGGTGCTCATGATCAATCGTTTCTCTAGAACAACGGTCGCGCGGCGTCGCTGGCTGCGCTCCAACGTGGGCCAGTCGATCGTCGAGGTGGCGATCGCGATGCCGATTCTGCTCGGGCTGGTGATCGGGATCTTCGAGTTTGGCCGCGCCTGGAACATCCGTCAGGTGACGACCAATGCGGCCCGCGAGGGCTCGCGTTTGGCGGTCATTCAGGGCGCCGACCAGCTGGTTGTCGAATCGCAGATCGAAGGTCGGATGAGTGATGCCGGCCTCGACCCCGGCCTCGCCACAATCAATATCAGTGGCATGTGTGCCGGGGGGGGGTGTGTCGGTCAGCCGGTTTCGGTTCAAGTCGACTACCCGGTTCAGTTCACGTTTATCGGGCCGATCGTCGATTTGCTCGGCGGCGGAGGCTCGATCCCCGGCTCGATCAACATGACGACGACCTCGACCATGCGACACGAATAGGTGGTGACAGATGCGACGTAGACGAATCCTCATCGCGTTGGTACTGGCGGTAGTCTCGGGTATCGCCGCAGCGTACTTGGCGCTTGGCTATTTGCAGCGAACGAACATCGTGCCGACACCGGCGGTGGCTTCCTCCGGCACCTTGGTAGCGGTCGCCGCGCGGGACTTGGCGATGGGTACCGTGTTGGACCCGGCCGACGTCGAGATCGTCGATTGGCCGACCGCTTCGGTGCCGGTCGGTTACGCCCGGTCCGCCGACGAAGTCGTCGGCAGGGGGTTGATCACCACGGTCAGCGCGGGTGAGCCTCTGCTCACGTCCAAGCTGGCCAGCAAGGAGGCCGGTGGGGGTTTGCCGATCGTCATTCCGGAGGGGATGCGCGCGGTGAGCGTCAAAGTCGACGAGGTGATCGGCGTGGCGGGTTTTGTGTTGCCGGGCACCCGGGTCGATGTCCTGGTGACGCTCAACCCGAGCGCCGAGCCCGAGTTAGCGGCGACGCGGGTGATCCTGCAGAACGTCCAGACGTTGGCCGCCGGCCAGACGATTCAGCGTGACCAGGATGGCACGCCACAGACGGTCACCGTGATCACGCTGTTGGTCACGCCGGACCAGGCGCAGAAGCTGACGCTCGCCTCAACCAAGGGGAGAATCCAGCTCGCGCTCCGCAACACGCTCGACATGGAAGAGGTCGATACGACGGCGATCCGAGCCGGGAACTTGATCCAAAAGGCCGACCGGCCGGTGGTCAAGAAGACCGGGAAGCGTCGCGTGCGGCCACAGGTAGAGGTTTACAACGGTGCGAAGCGTAGCGTAACCACGTTCTAGTGACACGAGGAGAGAAGATGCCCGACTGCCAGCGGAACGAAGGAATACTGGGAGATTCGCGGGGTGTTTCCATGGTTCTCGTGGCGATCACCATGGTCGCACTCTTGTCTGCGACCGCGCTCGCGATCGACATCGGGATGTTGTTGAACGCTCGCACCGAAGCCCAGCGGGCTGCCGATGCGGCGGCATTGGCGGGTGCCGGGTCCCTCGTCACGTTCCCGCAAACCGTTTTCGCGGATGCTGAGGCCAGGGCCGAGAACAAGGCCATCGAGTACGGCGCACTGAACACCGTGACCGATATCCCCGTTACCCTCTTGCCGGAGGATGTCGACGTTGATTTAGCGCAGGAGCGAGTCACAGTGACGGTGCGGCGGATCGGTGTGCGCGGCACGGCTGTTGGCACGTGGTTCGCCAATGTCTTTGGCGTCAGCGAGGTCGACGTCGAGGCGCGAGCCGCTGCGGAGGCACAGCCGTCCGGCGCAGCGCGGTGCGTGAAGCCGTTCTCGATCTACGACTATTTCGACGACGTCAACGAAAACGGCGAGTGGGACGACGGCATCGACGAGTACGATCCGGCGATCCATGGCTATGGTTCCGACTGGCGGAATTTCGGCCAACCCGGCTATGAGGGACCGCCCAACTACGTGAACGACTGGGGCCGTCCGATCACGATCAAGGGCAACAGCAAGAAAGGCGACCCGTGTTGCCCGGGGACCGGACCCAGTTGGTACTATCCGTGGGACATCCCGCAGATCAGCGGCGGACCGGCGAGCGGTGCCAATCGCTACCGCTGGAACATCGCCAACTGCAACCCGTCGACGGTCTATACCTACACGCCGTACGACAAAGAGAACGGCAACATGTGGGGACCCACGATACAAGGTATCGAGGATCTCATCGCTAAGGACCCAGGCGCCCATTGGGTGGGCGAGGAGGACGGTTACGTAGCAGGGAGTGCGTGGGGAGACAACTGGGAGGCGAGCCCACGGATCGGGATCGTTCCGACGTTCGACCCGGGGTTGGCGTTCGAGCCCGGTAAGAAGGAGTACGAGTTCACCAATTTCATGGCTGTGTTTATCGAAGGCGTCACCGGTGGCGGGAACAACCAGCAGGTCCACGGTCGAATCCTCTACGCGACAGGTGTTGGCGGAGGAAGCGACCCAGGCTCGACAGTCAAGTTCATTCAGTTGGTCGAGTAACGAGATCAGAGGGCAGGCCAGAGGGAGACAGAGGATGGGCAGGCGAAGTGAGGGACCTATGAGAGAGACGCGCGGCGTGTCGATCGTTTTTGTAGCGATCTCGATCGTCGCCTCGATGGCGGCTGTGGCGTTGGCGATCGACGTCGGCATGCTGTTGAACGCCAGGACCGAGGCTCAGCGGGCGGCCGACTCGGCCGCGCTGGCCGGCGCAGGTTGGCTCATACCCAACCCCAACGACGATGTCGGGGCCGAGACCGAAGCGATCAACTATGGGGCGCTCAACACGGTGACCGATATGGCGGTCACGCTGTTGCCCCAGGACGTCGATGTCGACCTGCCGCAACAGAAGGTCACCGTCACCGTACGTCGGCGAGGGGACCGGGGCACGGCGGTGCCCACGTGGTTCGCGAGAGTCTTTGGCATCAACGAGGTCGATGTCGAGGCTCGGGCGGCGGCCCAAGTTGTACCCGCTGGATCGGCCCGGTGTCTCAAGCCGTTTGCGATCCCGGATGCGTTCGAGGACGTCAACGGAAACGGTGTCTTCGACTTTGGCGTCGATAACTACGATCCGCTGACCCACGGGTACGGAAGCGACTGGAGAGATCCCGGCAACTACGGAGATGATGGGCTTGATTACATCGAGGACTTCGGCCGACCGGCGCAGCTTAAACAGGGCGGACCGTCTGATCCGCCACAACCGGGCTGGTACTACCCGTGGGACATCCCGCAGGTCGACGGCAGTCCTGCGGTCGGCGGCGACAAGTACCGTTGGAACATCGCCAACTGCAACCCCACGGTGGTCACGATCGGTGATGAATACTGGGTCGAGAACGGCAACATGATCGGCCCCACCGCTCAGGGCGTCCTCGATCTGATCGCCCAGGACCCCGATGCATACTGGGACACGACCGAGAACACCGTAAAGGACAGCAACCGTGCTCCCAACTGGGAGTCGAGCCCACGCGTCGGCATCGTACCGGTGTGGCATCCCGGCCGTCCGTTCGATCCCGGCAAACAGCCAATCGAGTTCTCGAACTTTATCGCGATGTTCTTCGAGGGCGTGACCGGCACCGGTCAGAACCAGGAGGTCCAGGTCCGGATCATGTACGCGACCGGTGTCCCCGGTGGAGGCGCTCCAGGTGCCGCTCCCAAAGTTGTCCAG
>CAMYLR010000024.1:29708-125225 GCA_947259315.1 uncultured Gemmatimonadales bacterium
TGGTTGAGTAACCCCCGGTAAGGAGCTACGTGGCAAACGAAAAGACACGAAACGCGCCGATTACCAGCGCGATCATCTCGACCGACGAGGAGTTCCGGACCGTATTCCGCGAAGCCGCGGCCGAGGCCGCCTTGGAGGTCGTGCTCGATCTGCCGGTCCCGATCCCCGACGTCAGCGAGGGGCATACCCGGGACCTCAAGAAGCGGGCGCCAGACCTGATCTTCGTCGATCTGGCCGACGAGCCGGATCTGGGGTGTGAGCTGGCGCAGGCGATTACCGACGCCGGGATCGGGCGTCGCCTGATCGGCGTTGGCCCCTTGCAGTCGCCCGAGTTTCTCCTGGCTGCGATGCAGTCGGGGATCGCCGACTACTTGAGCAAGCCGGTCACCGCCGATCAGATCGTTGCCGCGGTCGAGCGCTCACGCCGCGCACTTGCCCCACGTGAGGCAGCCGAGCACCACGGAGAGCTGTACGCGTTCTTTAGCCCCAAGGGTGGGGGCGGAGCGACGACGATCGCCACCAATCTGGCGATCCAGCTGCACCGATTGACGGGGCGGCGAACCGCACTCGTCGATCTCGATCTCGAGCTCGGTGGAGCGGCACTGTTTCTAGCGCTCGAGCCGCGCTACAGCCTGATCGACCTGGCGGGTAACCTGCACCGCGTCGACAAGGACCTACTCAGCTCCTATATGGCGACTCACGAGTCGGGCATCGACCTGCTTTCTGCGCCCTACGATCCGCGCAAGGCCGAGGCCGTCTCGGATCAACAGGTGACTGAGATCCTGAAGTTTCTCAAGCGCCACTACGATTACGTGATCGTCGATTGCCCAAAGGCGCTCACCAATCGGACAGTGCGGGCATTCGAGCGAGCTGACGGCGTGTACATCGTGTCGCAGGTCGATGTGCCGTCGATCCAGAACATCCAGCGCTCTCAACCTCTTTTCGCCCATATGAGCCGGGGTCGACCGGTGCGGTTGATCGTCAACCGGTACGATCCCAACAGCGAAATCACGATCGACGATCTCGAGCACTCCGTCGAGATGGAAGTTTTTTGGACGGTGGCCAACGACTACGATTCGGTGTCGTACTCGACCAATTCCGGCAAGCCACTGATCATGCGGCCGGGATCGGTGTGCGCACGCGAGCTGGAGGGCCTAGCGGCCCGCATCGCTGGCGTCACCGGTGGTTCCGACTCGAAGAGCCGGATCCTGGGCTCCGTCTTTGGGCGGCTTCGTGGCCGCCTCGGATCTTCCCCCGGATCGAAGACATCAGAAGCGTACTTAATGCCGCCGACCGCGGCTGAAAGTGAGGGATCATGAACCGACGGCAAGATCCTTACGCCGTCCCCCTCTTCGATCACGAGGGCCAGAATGGGGTCGAGGGGATGGAAACCCTGCCCGTTCGCCATGAAGAAGAGACGGGAGACGCGATTGAAATCAAGAGCCGAATCCACCGGCGGTTGTTGGAACGGCTCAACCTCTCGAACCTCGAGGCGTACGCACGCGACGAGGTCGTAGTCGAGATCCGAAAGGTCGTCCACGACCTGCTGGACGAAGAGTCCACCCCGCTGAACTACGACGAGCGGGAGTCGTTGATCGAACAGGTCATCGACGAGATCTTCGGGCTGGGTCCACTCGAGCCCCTCGTAAACGATCCGACGATCTCGGACATCCTCGTCAACACCTATCGGCAGGTGTACATCGAACGCGACGGACGGCTCGAGAAAACCGACGTGCGCTTCAAGGACGACCGTCACCTGATGCAGGTCATCGACCGCATCGTGTCGGCGGTCGGGCGGCGGATCGACGACTCGAGCCCGATGGTCGACGCACGACTGGCCGACGGCTCGCGCGTCAACGCGGTGATCCCACCGCTGGCGATCGACGGCCCCCATTTGTCGATTCGTAAGTTCAAGAAGGACGCGTTGTCAGCCGAGGATCTGCTGCGCTTTGAGACGGTGACGCCCGAGATGCTGGAGCTGCTCGAAGGCATCGTGAAAGCTCGGCTCAACGTCTTAATCTCGGGCGGTACGGGTGCCGGTAAAACGACGCTGCTGAACGTGCTGTCGGCGTCGATTCCCGTCACCGAGCGGATCGTCACGATCGAGGACTCCGCCGAGCTGCAGATGCGGCAGCCGCATGTGGTGCGGATGGAGACGCGGCCGCCAAACGTGGAAGGCTTGGGCGAGGTGCCCGCGCGCCAGCTCGTGATCAACGCCCTGCGCATGCGGCCCGACAGGATCATCGTCGGCGAGGTCCGTGGTTCGGAAGCGGTAGACATGCTGCAGGCGATGAACACGGGTCACGATGGTTCGCTTACCACGTTGCATGCGAACTCCCCGCGCGATGGTCTGCGTCGTCTCGAGACGATGATCGGAATGGCCAACCTGAACCTCCCAGAGAAGGCGATGCGACAGCAGATCGCGAGTGCCATCGACGTCGTCATCCAGGTCAGCCGCCTGGCCGACGGCACGCGCCGCATATCGTCGATCTCCGCGGTAGTGGGGATGGAGGGTGACGTGATCACGATGCAGGACATCTTCCTGTTCGAGCGCGAGGGGATCAGCGAGGACGGCATCGTCGTCGGTCACTTCCATGCGACCGGTATCCGTCCGCGGTTCACCGACCGGTTGAAGACGGCCGGAGTCGACCTCCCCGTGACGCTGTTCTCGAACACCGATTACGTGGCCGCCGGAGGGATGCGCTAATGGAGATTCAGCCAGGACAGTGGATTCCAGTCCTACTGGCGTTCGCCGCGGTCGCGTTGATGGTGCTGACGCTGGCGTTGCTGTGGGAGTGGGTACGGGAGCGCAGTCGACATCGGGAGCTCAAACGCCGCATGGACCCGGGGAGAAAGAGCTCGGGAGGCGAGACGATCGACGATCTCTTCAAACGCTCCGATGACCGCGGTGGTGGTTTGTTTGGATCGTTCACGGAACGGCTGCCGCACATCTACGACCTCCAGATCCTGCTCGATCAGGCGGATCTCCGTTGGCATTTCGGGACGTTCATTATCCTCACGATCGGCGCCGTTGCCGCTTTTGGCACCGCGGGCTGGCTCTTTACCAAGTTCTCGCTCGTCGCGATCGGTACCGGGCTGCTCGGTGGAACGTTCCCGTACCTTTTCGTTCGCTGGAAGAAGCGCAAGCGGATGACGGCGTTCCTTGAGCGGTTCCCCGATGCGATCGATCTGCTGGGACGCTCGATTCGGGCCGGACACGCGTTCTCGACCGGCCTCCAGATGGTGGCCGAGGAGACGGGTGAACCGGTGGCCGGAGAGTTCCGTCGCGTCTTTGAGGAGCAGAAGTTCGGGCTCCCGCTTGATGAGACACTGTTCGGATTGGCTGACCGGATCGATCTGGTCGATGTCCAGATTTTCGTTACTGCGGTGCTGATCCAACGCGAAGTTGGCGGAAACTTGGCAGAGATTCTCGACACGTTGGCGGATACGATTCGCGAGCGGTTCGTGATCGAGCGCCAGGTTCGCGTCTACACCGCGCAGGGGAGGCTGACCGGGTACCTGCTGGCGGTTCTTCCACTCGCGCTCGCGTTCGTGATCTACACTTTCAACGCCGAGTACATCACCATCCTGGTCGAGGAACCGATCGGCAGGGTGCTGATCGCCATGGCTGCGGTCATGCAGATCCTCGGGTTCTTCACGATCCGTCGGATCGTGGATATCAAGGTATAAGGGGGCCCCATGGTCTACGTAATCGCAGCTCTCATCATGGCCGCCGTCACGATGACGGTGTTTGTCGCGGCGGTGACGGTACCCGCGCGTCCGAGGACGATTCGTCGTCGGCTGGCGGCGATCGACGACCAGCGAGACCGCTCGACGCCGCGACGGCAACGCAGGAACCGGCAAAAGCGTGAGCAGCTGGAAGCCCTCGCCCAGGCGTTGGGCGATCGTGTCGTTACCCGTCGCTCGGATGTGAGTGAGACCCGGTTGTCGCTACTGCGGGCGGGATTCAGAAGCCCCAACGCGGTTCCGGTTTACTACACGCTGCGCATCTTGTTGAGCGCAGGCTTCGCTTTTGGCGCCACTGTGCTGGCGACGGTCGCCGGTGCGCCGGCATTTGGCTCGATCCTTGGCATGTTGGTGTTCGCCGTGTTCGGCTGGCTCCTGCCGCAGGTCGTCGTGTCACGACGCAAGCGCAAGCGGTCGTTTGAGATCCAGATCGCGCTGCCCGACATGCTCGACATGATGGTCGTCTGTGTCGAGGCGGGGCTGGGCCTCAACCAAGCGATGGACCGCGTGGCTTCCGAGCTGACGCAACTGAGCCGGATCTTGAGCGACGAGCTGAGAATCGTCAATCTCGAGATGGAGACCGGCACGCCGCGTGAGGACGCGTTGCGTAACCTCGCTGAACGTTCCGACAATGAAGACCTCCACTCGTTGGTGGCGATGTTGATTCAAACCGACCGATTCGGCACATCGATCGCGCGCGCGTTGCGTGTGCACTCGAAGTCGCTGCGCACGAAGCGCAGGCAACGTGCCGAAGAGGCGGCCGCTAAGACGACGATCAAGCTCGTCTTTCCGCTGGTGTTCTTCGTTTTCCCAGCCATGTTCGTGGTGATCCTGGCGCCAGCGGTTCTCCACATCATCCGTCAGATGGGGGGATTGGTTTAGAGCCCATGCAAAGGAGTTCTCAATGACGCTGCAAGAGCGGGTTATGGCCGGCTCCGGGCAGCCGGCAACCGAATCGAGCGTTCCCCCCGTACCGCGTACGATTCGCGACACTGGCCTTTCGCCGGAGACGATCACGTCGTTAGCCCTAAAGACGCTGTACGTAGCGGGCGCTAGGAGCGGCCGCGACCTCGCCCGGTACATCCGGCTCCCATTCGAAGTCTTGGACGAAGTGCTTTTCGATATCCAGCAACGGCACATGGTCGAAGTTTCAGGCGTCCGTGGTCACAGCCGCGGCGGGTACGTGTTCGATCTCACGACCGCCGGTCGAGACCGTGCGCGGGAGCTTTTTCAAGCCAGCCATTACGTCGGACCAGCACCCGTTCCGCTCAAGGTGTATCACGAGTGGGTGGAGAAGCAGTCGATGCTGAACGTGACGATCGAGCCCGAAGAGATCGACGCCGGACTCAGTCACCTCGTCCTGGGGAAGGAGATCCTGAGGCAGCTGGGGCCAGCGATCAACTCCGGTCGATCGATGTTCCTCTACGGCCATGCCGGCAACGGTAAGACCGAGGTCGCCCAGTCGATCTCCAAGATGATCAGCGGCTACATCTATGCTCCATACGCGATCGAGGTCGAGGGCCGCGTCATCGTCGCGGTTCAGGACTTCGATCTTGGCGAGGAGATCAGGCAGAGCGAATCAGAAGGCTGGCTGGCCGAGGAGGCCACCTTTGATATCCGGTTTGCTCACGTGCCTCGGCCGGTGGTCTTTACCGGCGGCGAGCTGAGCCTCGAACAGATGGATCTTCGGTTCGATCCCCATGCCCGGTTCTACCGGGCGCCGCTACAAATGAAAGCCAATGGCGGTGTGCTGATCATCGACGACTTGGGTCGCCAGCTGGTTCGTCCAGACGAGCTCCTCAACCGGTGGATGGTCCCACTGGAAAAACGGACCGACTTTCTCACGCTTCACACCGGGCACTCGTTCCCGGTGCCGTTCGATTGTCTGCTCATCTTCTCGACCAACTTGGAACCGTCCGAGCTGGTTGACGAAGCGTTCCTGCGCCGGATCCACTACAAGATCAACATGCGGAGCCCGTCGAGGGAGGAGTACGCCCAGATCCTACAGCGTTGCTGTGAGGAGAAGTCGATCGGTTTTGACCCGAGCAGCGTCGGGACGATCTTCGACAACTACTACGATCGTCACGGCATCCCGCCCCGTGGTTGTCATCCACGCGACATCGTGCTGCACCTTTGCGATCTGGCACGGTACGAGCGGAGTGAGCCGACGATGGCGGATGGAAGGCTCGAGGAGGCGTGCGAGTCGTACTTCCTCACATAGGTCGATCGTAGACCGCAAAAGCCCCCGATTCGGGCCCCGACCGGGCGTTGCAATCCGTCCATCGGCGGCATAGGTTTGGTCTTGCCCCAGGCTCACAGGGCTCGACCCTACCAACCCCGTCAGGACCGGAAGGTAGCAGCGGTACGTAGAAGCTCGGGTGGCTGTGGTCAGCCTGGGGTATCTGCTTGTTCGCAAGTTCCCTGGCCACCTAGCTAGAGAGTCGACGACCGCCCCGATGTCCCATCAGCCGCTGGCGCTGAAGTACCGTCCGACGACGTTCGCGGACGTTATCAGCCAGGAGCACGTCACCCGCACACTGAGAAACGCGCTGGATGGTCAGCGGATCGCTCAGGCGTATCTGTTCGCCGGACCGCGCGGAAGCGGGAAGACATCCACGGCGCGGATTCTCGCCAGAGCACTCAACTGTGACCGCGGTATCAGCGGCGAGCCGTGCGGTGAGTGCGACAATTGCATAGCGATCGCGACCGGTCGATCACTCGATGTGATGGAGATCGATGCCGCTTCGAATCGTGGAATCGATGACATCAAAGAGCTTCGGGAAACGGTCAAGTACGCACCCGCGCAAGGCCGATTCAAAGTCTATATCGTGGACGAGGTCCACCAGCTCTCAAAGGACGCGTTCAACGCGTTTCTAAAGACGCTAGAGGAGCCGCCGCCCGGCGTGGTGTTTGTGCTAGCGACCACCGAGCCACACCGGATCTTGGCGACGATCCTGTCCCGCTGTCAGCGGTTCGATTTTCGACCCATCCCGCTAGCCGAGATACGTGATCGGCTGGTTTGGATCGCCGAGCGCGAGAAGATCGGCCTCGAAGCAGAAGCTGCTTTCGCGATCGCGAAGAAGGCCGATGGCAGTCTGAGGGACGCGTTGTCTTTGCTCGACCAGGTGGTGGCGTTCGGCGGGGACGACGTAAGCCTCGATGCGATCCATCGACTGATCGGGATGCCGGACGAAGAGCGTTACCTCGAGTTGACAACGCTGCTGGCGGCTGGCGATAGCGGCCAGACCCTGAGCTTTGTGCGGCAGCTACGCGGCGAAGGGTACGATCTGGAGGAGTTCTACGTCGGGCTTCTCGAACATCTTCGGAATTGTCTGCTGTTCGCCATCGGTGATGGCAGTTCGCTAGCTGAAGTCCCCGAACGATTGTACGCTCGCTATCAAGAGACGGCGGACGAGCTGGGGGCCGAAGATCTACTGCGCATGCTCACGCTCGCGACCGAGGAGGAACAGCCGTTCCGGAGATCGAGCCGGCAGTCTCTGGTGCTCGAGGTGTTGCTCGTGCGCTTGGCGCTGTTGGATCGTAGCGTCGATCTCGAGGTCGTCCTGAGATCACTCGGAAAGGGTGGACATCAACCATTGCCCAGAGCGACCAAGAAACGCTCGACCAAGCAAAGAAAGCGGGCTGATGACGCTCAACCGGTGAGTGACGGGGCGTCGCTGACCCTCGATCACCTCCTCGCGGCGTGGGACGAGGTCTTGGAGGCCGTTCACGCGCGTCGACCAACGGTCGCGGCGCTGCTTCAGGGCGTGGCACCGAGTCGGTGCACGGCTGATGAGATCGTGCTTGCCGCTCCGGCCGACGCGGAGTTTCGTTTGGAGCAGTTGTCGCGAGGTGACATGCTGGAACCGCTGGTGGAGATCCTCGGCCAGCGATGGAGCTTCGGTGGTCGTGTTTCTGTCACCGAGACCGCGGACGCGAAGCCCGACGCCAAGTCCGCCGAGAAGAACCCGCGACCGAGCGGTCATGAGCTCACCGCCCGCGATATTGAGTCGCGGGTCAAGGGCGATCCGAAGTTGCAGCAAGCGGTAGATCTTTTTGATGCCAACGTGGTTCGCGTACATCGATCCTCTCCCGCTCAATCGTGATCGAAAGGAGAACACTCGATATTTGATGAACAATCTCGGGAATCTCTTGAAGCAGGCTCAGAAGATTCAGAGCCAGGTATCGGAAATACAGACCGAGCTGGGGAAGCGCCGTATCGAGGCGTCTTCAGGTGGCGGAATGGTGGTTGCCGTCGTCAACGGGCGACAGGAGCTGATCTCTCTTGAGATCGACCCGAGCGCGGTAGACCGGGATGACGTGGAGATGCTGGAGGACTTGATCGTAGCGGCGGTAAACGAGGCCACGCGGAGGGCAAGCGAAATGGCGACGGAAGAGATGCAGAAGCTCACTGGCGGACTCCCTCTGCCTGGTCTCCTCGAGTAGCGCGGTCGGAAGACTGGGGAGGCGCGCGTGGCGGATGCGGTCGAGACGCTAATCGAGGAACTGGCGAAGCTCCCGGGTATCGGACGGAAGACCGCGAGCCGGCTCACGTTTTACATGTTGAAGCAGCCGCGCGAGGCTGCGTCTCGCCTGTCGGAGGCGATTCTCCAGGTCAAGGATCGGATCGTTTTTTGTGAAACGTGCGCCAATATCTCCGAGGGGCCACAGTGTGTTTATTGCCGCGATCCAAGACGTGACGACGCGTTGATCTGCGTGGTCGAAGAACCCAGCGACATTCAGGTAATCGAACGCAGCGCGACCTTCCGCGGGCGGTATCACGTGCTCCACGGTCACCTCTCGCCACTCGACGGGGTGGGGCCCGAGTCACTGACGGTCGACCGACTGCTGGGTCGTATCCAGAACGGTGACGTCGAGGAGGTTATTCTAGCGACGAACCCGGATGTGGACGGGGAGGCCACCGCGTTGTATCTGCAGCGGACTCTGAACCCACTGGGGGTGCGGGTGACCCGCATCGCTCGTGGAGTCCCGATGGGTGGAAGCCTCGAGTTCCTCGACGAGCTGACGGTGGGTGAAGCGTTGACCGGTCGACGCGAGCTGTAAGTCAGACCCTTTCTCGATCCCCTGTGAACACACCCAACAAGATCACCGTGGCCCGGATCGCGGTAACACCGTTGATCGCGTGGTTGATCTATCAAGACGGGCTCGTCGAGCGCTGGGCGGCGTTCATCGTCTTTATCACCGCCGCCGTGAGCGATGTTGTCGATGGCAGTCTCGCCAGGGACAAAGGAGAGGTCACTCGCTTCGGTCAATTGCTGGACCCGATCGCCGACAAGATGTTGGTGCTGGTCACGATCCTTCCGTTATTCGGGCTCGGGCTGGTGCCACTTTGGTTGGTCATCCTGATCTTGGCGCGCGAGGTCATCATCACCGTGTTCCGAGCGTACAACTATCGTGAAGGGCATGTGATCCCGGCGACCCGCTGGGGCAAATCGAAGGCATTGAGTCAGAACTGGTTCGTCGGCTCGTTGCTCGTGCTGAGGATCAACCAGATGTACACTGAGTCGCGAGGCTTTAGTGGCGTTGGCTGGGGTCGTTGGGAGACGTTTACCCGGGGGGTGGTCGAGGTCTCGCTGTGGCTCGTCGTCGGGTTGACTCTGTTGTCGATGCTCGACTACCTGATTCGGCATCGAGACGTGTCGATCGGTCGTGGACCTTGAGCCGGGCCGCGGTACTGATCGCCACGCTGGGACCGGTCGGCTACTGGCCGTGGGGACCGGGGACGCTCGCGTCCGCGATCGTCGCGATCGCGTGGTGGCTGGTCCCGATCGACTTGGCCGCCTGGTTGGTTGCGCTTGCCGCTGTGACCATCGTGGGGGTTGTGTCTGCTGATCGCGCAGAAAAGCGGCTCGGACCCGATGACGGTCGCATCGTCATCGACGAGATCGCCGGCATGGGGTTGGCAGTGCTGATGGTACCGCACACTCTTGCCGGTGCGTTTGTGGCGTTTCTTCTGTTCAGGCTGCTCGATATCGGAAAGCCACCTCCAATCCGCCAGGTACAATCGGTGACCGGTGGCTGGGGTGTCATGCTGGACGACCTCGTGGCCGGATTGGGCGCCGCGGCACTGGCGCTCGCCGGACGTGGGTTGCTGGGCTCTTACTCGTAGCGATAGAGAGACCATGGGAGCCGAGATCGTCGCCATCGGAAACGAGCTCCTGCTCGGCGAAACGGTTGACACCAATAGTGCGCACGTGGCTCGATGTCTGGCTCGAATAGGCGTCCGGGTCCACCGGACGACCGTGGTCGGTGATGATCGTGAGCGACTTCGATCGGTGCTGACGGAGGTGCGCGACCGGTCGCGTTTGGTGGTCACGATGGGCGGGTTGGGCCCGACACACGATGACATCACGCGCGAGGTCGTGGCCGAGGTTTTCGATCGTCGACTTGTCCTGGATGAGCAGTTGCTGTCAGAGCTCAACGAGAGATTTCGACGGTTTGGTTACGAGATGCCGCCCGGTAACCGATCGCAGGCAGAAGTGCCCGAGGGCGCGAGGGTGATTCCCAACCCTCACGGGACGGCGCCCGGTTTGATCATCGACGACGGGCGGACGACTTTCTACGTCCTCCCAGGTGTCCCGACCGAGATGAAAGCGTTGCTCGATGACGCCGTACTGCCGGGGATACTCGCTGCGAGCGACGGGCGGGAGCCGGTGGTTCAGTCACGGGTAGTGCGGACGGTGGGCATCGGGGAGTCGGCGCTGGCTGAGATGTTGGCCGACGTGGTGGCCGAAGCCGCTCCGCTCGAAGTCGCGTTCCTGCCGCATCTGGGTAGGGTCGACGTTCGCTTGACCGCGACTGGGTTGTCCGTCAGCGATGCCGAGCCACGGCTCGCCGAGTTGGCGTCTGCGATCGCCGCTCGGGCCTCTCGTTGGTACTATGGAGAGGACGGCACCACGTTGCCCGACGCGATCCTCGAGAAACTGCGGGATCGTGGCTGGACGGTGGCGGTGGCGGAGTCGTGCACGGGGGGTGGCTTGGGTGCCGCCCTTACTGAAGCGCCCGGATCGAGTGACGTGTTTCTCGGTGGAATCGTGGCCTACTCAAACGATGTCAAGATCGCGGCTCTCGGTGTTGCTCAGGACCTACTGGAGGAGCACGGCGCGGTGAGCGAACCGGTGTGCCGATCGATGGCGACGGCGATTCGCGAGCGTTTCGGGGCTGCCGTGGGTTGCGCGATCACCGGTGTGGCTGGACCCGGCGGCGGCACACCCGAGAAGCCGGTTGGACTCGTCTATTGTGGCGTGGAGACGCCGCTCGACGCGAAGATCCGTCGCCTCGACTATCCAGGTACCCGCGACGCCGTGCGCGAACGAGCGACGTTGTCCACGATGGGGTTGTTGCTTTCTATGACTCGGGCGGATGATGGCCCGGCGGAGGTCACCGCGTGACACTGCGCGCAGCAGAGTGCTACTTCCGCGCTAGCGATGGCGCGCTGGTCCACTTTGACGCTCGGGACGCAGAGCCCGAGGCGCGCGGCGTTTGTGTGACGCTTCACGGCATGGGAGAGCATCTGGAGAAGTACGATGAGTGGGCTCGCTACGCAGTGGAGCGCGGGTACAACATCACGTCCTACGATCAACGCGGTCACGGCTTGACGCGCGGTCGACGGGGTGATTTCGAGTTTGCTGACTTGGTTGCAGATCTCGATCGGTTCGTGACCGTGACCGCCGATCGCTATCCCGACTTGCCGCTGTTTGTATTGGCCCACAGCCTAGGTGGATTGGTGGCGCTCAAGTACGCTGCGGGTGCGACTCATCCGGCGCTCGCGGGGATGGCTCTTTCCGGACCGCCGCTCGTACTCGTCCGCCGTCATCCGCCATGGTATCCATGGCTCATTCGCGGGCTGGCGCGAGTGGCTCCGTGGGTGCCGTTACCTCGCGGCACCGACCCCTCACGACTGACCCGTGATCCAGATCGGCTGGAGGCGTTCCGGAGGGATCCGTACTTCCATCGCGTGATCACACCTCGTGCGATGCTAGGGATCGCCGAAGCGATGGAGACGGTCCGCATGACACCCGAGAAAGTATCGATCCCGTTGTTGTTCCTCGTTGCTCGCGCGGATACCGTTGTCAGCGGTGCAGACGTGCTTGCGTACGCGCATTTTGTAGCCTCCAAGGACGTGTCGATCGAGCAGTACCCGGGCGCCTACCACGAGCTGCTCAACGATCTCGGTCGACGAGCGGTGTTTGATCGGATCTGCACTTGGTTCGATGGTCACGTCAGCTGACCGGGTCCGCTCTTTCGTCGCTCTCCCCTGTCCGTCCCAACTTCGCGCCTCGATCGCTCGCGCCTTCGAAACGTGGAAGGTGTCGAGCCAAGGGGTTCGCTGGGTCGACCCCGGCAACAGTCACCTCACGCTCAAGTTCCTCGGAGACGCCAGCGCCGATCAGCTGGATCGGCTCGACGAGCGGTTGCGGACGATCGCGACGACTACTGGGCCGGTCGAGTTCCATGCCGGCGAAACCGGCGCGTTTCCGAACTGGAAGCGTCCGCGGGTATTGTGGCTCGGACTGGTAGGGGCAGAGCCGATCGTGGCGTTGGCGGAAGCGGTCGAGGCAGCCTCCCGCGACGTCGGCTTCGAGCCCGAGCAACGATCCTTCTCACCACACCTGACGTTGGCGCGTGTGAAACGGCCGCAGGCAGCGCGCGGCGTGGCACGCGCGGTTCGCGGTTGGCGACCATCGATTGGTGCTGAACTGGTCTCTGAGATCGTCCTCTACCGCAGCGACCTGCTGTCTGATGGGGCGCGCCACACCCCGTTGGCGCGTTACGAATTGAGCGGCCGCATAGAGTGAGCCTCAAGGTCCTTCACCTGGCGGACGTTCATTTGGGAGCGCGACTGTCGAACTTTGGTCGTTATGCCGACCAGCGTCGGGAGGACGTCGAGGTCGCGTTCCGCCGCGCCATAGACGTCGCGATCGAACGCGACGTCGATTTGACTTTATTCGCTGGTGATCTCTTCGATTCGCACCATCCCGCACGCGAGGCGGTAAATGTAGCCCGTCGCGAACTGGCCCGACTGAGAGAAGCCGGCATTCGCTCGTTTGGCGTGCCAGGGACTCACGATAGTCTGGGCTTCGCGGACAGCGTCTACCGACGTGAGGACCTCCCCTTCGACCATTTCTTTGTCGATCCCGACTTCGCGAACCCGGTGACGCTCGATGTCGGTGGTCACTCGGTCACCGTCTATGGCATCGCCTATGATCGCGACCACACGTCAGACAGTTGGCGCTCGTTCGCTCGACGCGAGGCCAGCGGTATTCATATCGCGATCGCTCACGCTGCTTGCCAGGACAATCCCAGCTGGTCGATACCCGCCGACGATTTGCCGTTTACGTCGGACGATTTGGCGCGTCTGGAGGTCGATTACGTCGCGTTAGGTCACTATCACAACCTGCGGTTCTTTCACCACGGCGAACGCGTGATCGGCGCCTACAGTGGCTCGATAGAAGGACGAAACTGGAAGGAGGCCGGGGAACGCCATGTCGTGCTGGTCGAATGGGAGGGTGCAGGAAGCCCGCCGGTGGTGACTCCGTTGCCGATTCAGGCGCGCACGCTCGAGACGATCGAGATCGATGTCAGCGGTCTTGCCGATTCGCTAGCCATTGCGGCGGCGGTCCGGGATGCTTGCGAGGCAAGTTCGATCTGGCGGGTCACTCTGACCGGCGACCCGGGCTTTGTTCCGCGCGCGGAAGAGATCGTCGCCGAGCTCGAGGCTCGTTATGGCTACATCGAGGTCCAGGATGCGACGACCCTCGTAACGAGCCAGTTGTTAACTGAGAGGCGCGAAGAGGAAACGGTTCGCGGAGAGTTTTTCCGACGCCTGCTCGATGCGCGCGAGCGAGCCGAAGATGAACGATCTCGAGCGGTCATTGATCGTGCGATCAAGCTCGGGGTCGAGGTGTTCGGATGACCGAGCGACTCGATCTCAGGCTGGTCCGATTGCGGGTCGAGGGCTTTGGCCGGTTGCGAGATTTCTCGTTCGAGCCCGCCTCGCACCCGGGAAGCATCGTCTTGGCTCCCAACGAAGCCGGCAAGTCGACGTTGGCGTCAGCCATCGTCCGGGGCCTGTTCGGTTTTCGGGACAAGGAGGATGAAACGGCGCGGAGTCCATGGGGTGGTGGGCCGTTTCGGGTCCAACAGGAGTGGGTGCTCGGTGGCCACACGCGATGCGTCATCGCACGCAACTTCGAGACTCAGTCAGTGGTCGTCGAGTGGCACCAGCTGGACGAAGCGACAGGTCAGATCTCGATCGAGGGCCGCTGGGAGGGGCAACCCAACCCGCGGGGGCGATCCGTTGACCGGGAACGGTACGAAACGGAGTTGCGGCGGCTACTCGGTTTTGCGAGTCCGGGGGTGTTCCTGCAAACAGCTTACGTCGGGCCGGGTGGACTCACCGTGCGGCCGATCGAGACCGAGTTGTTGAGAATCCTCTCGGGTAGCGAGCGGGCTGACTTCCGAGCCGCAATGGAAGCGCTCGAAGCCGGCTACTATCGCCTCACTCAAGCTGACATCACCGACCCCTCGAAGATGGCCAAACAGAAACCCCGCGAGCTGGAAGCGCTGGCAACCGATCGCCGTGAAACGATGCGCCGTCAAGCCGAGGTGAAACGCGCGCGGGTGGGGCGGGATCGGCTCGAGACGGAGTTGACGACGAACCGATCACTACTGGCAGAGATCGACGCCGAACGCGAATCGCGAGCGGTCGTCGAGAAAGCGATCCGCCGGCTGCATGAGATCCGGCAGGAAGAAGAGCGGGCACAACAGCGCCGTGACGAACTGGAGCAAGCCATTGGTCGGATCACGGATTGGGAAGCGGGGGTCCGAGAGAAGACCAAAGAGCTGCAACCGTTGGTCAGTTATCTGCGCCAGGAAGCTGACTTTGCCACCCAGTTGGGTGATCTGCGCAGGCTAGCCAAGGAACGCGATCGCGCACTCGAGGAGTTGCGAGCAGCGCAGAGCGATACGTCGCCACGAGCCCGTCAACTGAAGTTTTTGGGTGGTGCCGGTGGAGCGGTCCTGATCGGTGGTGTGGTCGGGATCCTGGCTGGGGGGTCGATCGGCTTGTTCGGTGCGGTGACCGTGGCTGGGTTGCTCGTGCTGAGCGCCTACGGCTGGAGCGCACGATATCAAAGGGCGAAGATCCACGAACTCGAGGAAAGCGAGCGAGCGATCAAGCGGAATGCAACAAGCACGGGCCGCGCTTGGGGACCATCAAGCGCTCGACCAGGAGCGCCGTGAGATTGGAGAGAAGACGCTCGATGTCCTGCGTCTGGAGCGACGGAAGATCGTCGAGGAGCACCCGTTTCTAGACCAAGACGAGCAGCTCGAGCCGCGGTTCGCCGCTGATAGACGACGACTCGAGGATGAAAGGCGCGAGCTTGTCGAGCGCGAGCTCGAGCTGCGGCGAAAGCTGGCCGATCTTCCGCCCGCGCCGGACGATCCACGAGAGTTGGAAGCACGCGTCCAGGAGCTCGATGAAGTCACCCAACGAGTGGCGATCGAGCGCGACGCGCATCGCCTCGCCTATACAACGCTGGCCACGTGTCGAGACGAGTTCGTGACGATAATGACTGGTCGCCTCGAGGGCCGGATCGGAGAGTTGTTCGGCCAGCTGACCGACGGCCGTTACGGCGGCGTAACGATCGACCCACGATCGTTCGAGGTAACCGTCGCCGGGGTCGAAAAGGTCGCGGTGCCGGCCGCCAGCCTGAGTCGTGGTGCACGGGACCAACTGTACTTCGCCATGCGCGTGGCGGTAGTCGAGATAATGGCCGCCGATCGGGCGTTGCCACTCATCCTCGATGATCCGTTCCTGCATTTCGACGATCGCCGATTGGCTCGGGTCGAACGACTGCTCGAGCGGGTCGGTGCCACCCATCAGATCATTCTCTTGACTCATGATGCTCGACTCTCTAAGTGGTCGTTTCCGTGCGCGCGGCTCCCCGAGCTGGTGGCGCCCACTGACGGTGCACTGTCGGCCGATTGACGATTCTGGCCGCGCGCGACGCTCTGGGCGTCGTGCCCGGCTCTGCTGTCAAAGTCCGTAAGCCGTTACATGATAAAGTCTTGAGGGCTTGAAAAAGCGCCCCGGCGTGGCAGTGGCTCGACACCTGCGAAGGGGTTCGTCAGGCGCTCGGACCCACCGGGGGAGCGGAGCGGCTGGGCGCCGATCTTTGCGGGGGCGGATCGCACGCCTGTAGTGGATGTTGGGGTCGGCCAGGGAGGGGGTCGGCCCAGCTGGCGGTGGTGCGCGACCGTCCCCGCGATCCTAGCTTTCGCCAATCATGACCGAATTGATTGGTGAAGAGCAGCTCTATTATCGCAAGGGGTTTGGCCTCAAGCAGGAAGTGGCGGGCGACCTGGCCCATGCCTACCACTCCGATCTGGTCGAACGAATCGTCGCGGCAGGCCATCGCTTGGATGTCGAGGGCATGACGATTCGCTTGGCGCAGGAGTTCGGCAACTGTTACGGCGTGGACCGGGCGGTTCAATACGCGTACGAGACGCGGCAGCGATTTCCGGACCGGCGCTTGTTCCTGACCGGCGAGCTGATTCACAACCCGCACGTCAACAAAGAGATGTTGGCTAACGGAATCGGGTTCCTCACCGGCAGCTATGCCGAAGATGTGTCGTACGAAGATCTGACCGAAGAAGACGTCGTCCTGCTACCAGCGTTTGGTGCGCCTACTGACGTCATGCGCAAGCTCCGAGACATCGGGTGTGTTCTCGTAGACACCACCTGTGGGTCGGTGCTACTCGTCTGGAAAACCGTTGAGCGGTTCGCGCAGGACGGTTACACGGCGATTATTCACGGCAAGTACTACCACGAAGAGACGCAGGCGACAGCCTCGCGGGCGTTGGAGTACGCCGATGGGGCGTACTTGGTGGTTCGCGATCTCGAAGAAGCCGGATTGGTGACCGACTTCGTTCGTCATGGGGGCGATGCGACCGCGCTCCGGGAACGATTCGTGAACGCCACCAGCCCGGGGTTCGATTTTGAGGTTGACCTCGAGCGCGTTGGCATCGCCAACCAGACGACGATGCTGATGCGCGAGACCGAGGCCGTCGCCGAGATGTTCCGGTCGGCGATGATCGACAGTTACGGCGAAGCCGACCTCGATGATCATTATCGGGCGCTTGACACCATTTGTTCCGCGACCCAAGAACGCCAGGACGCGGTCGAGGAGCTGCTTCTCACCCCACCCCAGCTGATGATTGTCCTGGGGGGCTATAACTCAAGTAATACCAACAACTTAACAGAGATCTGCCAAGCCGTTGTACCGACCTATCACATCGATGACTCGTCGTGCATCGAGGGACCGAACTCGATCCGGCACAAACCGGTTGACCAGGACGAGGAGACACGCACCGAAGAGTGGCTCCCACCGGGTCCGATCGAGATCGGGATGACCGCGGGTGCGTCGACCCCAAACAACAAGGTTGGCGAAACGATCGAACGTCTGTTGGCCTGCCGCGGCCAAACGATGCCCGTAAGCTAGATCGATGCCAAAGTCGTGATCGGTTCGCTCATGCACCAGCTCGAACGACGCTTGGCGGCGCGCGATACGGAGCGACGACCGTACGACTTCGATTGGGGGTTGGAGCACCTCGATCCGTCGCCCCCGCCCGCGCGCGATCCGGCCAGGGCTCTTTTCCAGTGGGCGCGTGACGTCGTCGAAGCCCCCGCTCGTTTTTACGTCGACCCCGGTGCACCGCCGTTCGTCGAGGAGTGCGGCGATGATCGAGTTCGCTTTCCGAGCGCGGTGCGTATGCCGCACGCGAGCGCCAACTGGGCGTCACTGCGGCTGTTCACGAGCCAGCAGCCGACACAGCGCGCAATGCTCGTCTTGCCGCAATGGAATGCCGACGCTGAGAGCCATGTCGGGTTGTGCCGGATGTTGGCCGAACGTGGGATCACGGCGGCTCGGCTGACGTTGCCGTACCACGAGGAGCGGAGTCCGCACGATAGCATTCGAGCCGATATGGCGGTCAGTGCCAACATCGGTCGCACGTTGCGAGTGAGCCAGCAAGCGGTCAGTGATGTTCGACGCGCGCGGGCATGGCTCGAACAGCGCGGCCACGATCGGATCGGCATCGTCGGTACCAGCCTGGGGTCGTGCATCGGCTTCTTAGCGCTGGCGCAGGAGCCTGCGTTCAAGGTCGGCGTCTTGCACCACGTCTCGAGCTACTTCGGGGATGTCGTATGGCGCGGGATCTCGACTCGACATGTGAGGGCCGAACTGCAGGCCCATTGCTCGCAGGCCGCCGTGCGCCGTTTCTGGGCGCCGATCAGCCCCATCCATTTCGTGGGTCAGGTCACTAAACAGACCCACACGCTGCTCCTCACCGGTCGCTACGATCTCACGTTTCCGTACGATCTATCGCAGCGCTTCCACCGCGCTTTCCGACAATACGGATTGCCACACCAAGTTGTCGTGGTGCCGTGGGGGCACTACACGAGCGGCGTGTTCCCGTTCAACGCGATTACCGTGCGTCGCGTTCTACGCTACTTGGATCAGTATTTGTAAGTCGGGCTCGGGACGCCGGCTCGCGACCGGCGTCCGCGGGAACTACAGCAGTTTGGCCGCGTAGCCGGGCTCGAAGGGATAGACGAGCTCGTCGGCGGGAAGTTGTCTCACGCTTTCGTTCTCGACATGCCTGACAGATGTGTCGTCGACCTTTGCGTACACCTGGCTGACGATCGTCCGCTCTTGGATCTCGCTCGCCAGCATGAGCGTATCTCCTGTTTCCATATCGCGCAGCGTTTTTGGTTCCATCGTGTCTGCATCCCCCCTGTTCGATTCTGTTCAAAGCACAATCGACGTGGGGCGAAACTAGCCCCGTGGTATGAGTTGGACAACCGGTTGCTGATGATCGACCGGCTCGTACCTTAACCATCGAGCGTTGCGATGGACCGGGCTCGCATTGGTCGTACTGGGGAGCGGATGGGGTCTGGTGGCCCCTGCGGTCTTCAAAACCGTTATCGGGCGCGCGTGCCGCGTCCGAGGTGGGTTCGATTCCCACACGTTCCCGCCATCGTCAGCAGTCGGGGTTGCTCGCGGGTCCCGGAACAGATGGTATTGGTCTCGGGTTGTACCCTGAACTGTGGTTTCCGATCTTGCAAGCGTCCCATCACGACCGCTGAGCGGGGAAGAATGATTTCGAGTGCAAGCACTAGGCGTTGGTTGATCGCGACGACGGGTCTGCTGGCAGTCATGGCAGCGAGATCGGCGACCGCACAAGAGATTCGACCGTCCGAACCGGTTCCGATCGACTCGATGGACTTCGTTGCCGCTCCGGTGGATACGATCCCGTTGCTTGCACCGCGGTTCCGCGAAGCCGGGGGACCCGAAGAGCTATCTGCGGTCCCGAGCGTGGACGCGCTTCCGAAAAATCCTCGCAACGCGGCGATCCGGGCCTTCCTTCTACCGGGCTGGGGCCAGGTTTACGCTGGGCACCCGTGGCGGGCGGTGTTGTTTGCCAGCGCGGAAATTGGGTTCTTTGCGCTTGGCTATTCAAAGCAGCGTGAAGCGCTCGACCGGAAGTCCGACCTGCGGGAGGCGCGTGAGGAGTTCTTCGCTACCGCACCCGACAGTCTGCTCGCTGACTCGTTAGCGGCTGAAGAGGCTTTTGAGGTGACGCCCGAGGCGGTTGCGATCCGAGGTGACATTGACGAGATCGAGGAGCGGCGTGAGGACTTCTACGCGTACTTCGCGGCCAGCGTCATCTTTGCGGCGGTTGACGCGTACGTTTCCGCACAACTCGACCCGGTTACGCTCGATCTCGACCCGGCAACGGGGCGGATTCGCGCCGGTGTCGAGTTTCCGATCGGTCGCCGACGAAGTACGAGTGGGAAGCGGTGAGCGGTAACGATCGCCCAATCGGGGTGTTCGACTCCGGTATCGGCGGTCTCACCGTGATGCACGCGTTGATGACGCGTCTGCCACACGAGTCCTTGGTGTACTTCGGTGATACCGCGCGCGTACCGTACGGCCCAAAGTCACCGGCCACCGTCAGCCGATTTGCATTCGAAAACGTTGATCTGTTGACAACGTGTGACGTCAAGGCCGTCGTCGTCGCATGCAACACCGCCACGGCGCACGCGCTGGGCCCGCTTCGCGAGCGCTTCGAACTGCCCATTGTCGGTGTGATCGGGCCTGGCGCGCGAGCCGCGGAGAGGAAAACTGCGAGCCGGCGCGTGGGCGTCATCGGCACTCACGGCACGGTCGGAAGTGGAGCCTATCAGAAGGCACTTCAGACCATAAACGGAGATCTCGTCGTCGTGGCGCGAGCGTGCCCACTGTTTGTCCCGTTAGCGGAAGAGGGGATGACCGATCACCCAGCGGCTCGACTGATTGCGACCGACTATCTAGCTCCGTTCAAGGACGACGGGATCGATACGCTGATTCTCGGTTGCACGCACTACCCGTTGCTCAAGGCGGTGATCGCCGCGACGGTCGGGGAAGGCGTAACGCTGATCGATTCGGCCGACGAGACCGCCAGCGAGGTGGCTGCCCTGCTCGCTGAGCGCGAGCTCGCGCGCGCGGCGGGGGAACCTGCGTACCGTTTCCTGGTGAGCGATCTGCCCGACCAGTTCCTCAAGATCGGGCAGCGATTCTTGGGCCGCGAGATCGGCGCCGTCGAGGTCGTCTCCGCCGGCGCCGTCTAAAGCTGCCGCACTCGTCAGAAGTCTCATATTCCCTCTTCGTGAAAGACACTGAATGCGTCAATCTCCTTCAGTGGGCGCTGCCGAGGCTGAAGCTGCGCTGGCCGGGCTATCGCAAAGTCCGGCGCCAGGTGTGCAAGCGTATCGGGCGCCGACTGCGAACTCTCGAGCTCGACGACATCGACGCCTACCGAGCCTACCTCGCGACTCACCCCGACGAGTGGGGCGAGCTCGACGCGATGTGCCGGATTACGATCTCTCGGTTCCATCGCGACCGCGGCGTCTTCGACCTCATCCGTGGGGAACTGCTTCCCGAGCTCGCGCGGAATGCGATCGACCGTGGCGATACTGCGCTGCGCTGCTGGTCGGTCGGTTGTGGCTCTGGTGAGGAAGCGTACTCGCTTGCGATCCTCTGGGTGCGTGAGGGTCAGCACGACTTTCCGGCGATCGATTTCCAGATAACAGCATCGGATGTCGAGCCCCACATGCTCAAACGAGCGCGAAGCGGCTGCTACTCGCGCAGTTCGCTCGCCGAGCTTCCAAACGATTTGATCGAGGATGCGTTTGACGCGTCAGATGACGAGTACCGCATCCACGACCCTTATCGCGATGGGATCGAATGGGTGCAGCAGGACGTCCGCCACGCAATGCCGACTGGGCTGTTCGATCTCGTTCTCTGCCGCAACCTCGTCTTTACGTATTTTGTCGAACCGCTGCAGCGCGAGTGCCTGACGCGGATCGCTGACCGGTTGTTCCCGAACGGTTTCCTCGTCCTTGGCAAGCACGAGACGCTGCCAGAAGGCGCGGAGGGTTTCATTGCGCACGATGAGCACAACCGGGTCTACCAAAAGGCGTAGTGGATGGTCCAGATGCACCCGGGGAAGTCCGCCACTCTGTTGATCGGTTTGTCTATAGTCGTCACGTTGGCGTTCCGAACCCGCCGCTGAACAGAGCCCGCCTATCGCGGGTCGTCCGCCTGGGTCGTCAAACGTCGTCTCGATGAGTCGATCAGTTAAACTTTTCGAGCGTCAACTTTCCGCCTTCGAGTCGACCGTAAGTGCGGTGCTCGATCCAATCACCGAGATTGAGATAGATCCCGTCGTCGGTAGTCAAGAGCTCCGGGCGGTGGACATGGCCCGCGACGACGACATCGTATCGGTCGCTGGACAACACTGCACGCGCAGCGGATCGGAGTCGATCTTCGTGGATGACCTGTGCTTCGGGCCGATGTGAGCGACGGCTCAGGGCGCTCATGCGCGCCGCTAGCCAGTGTCCGATTCGGGGTCCCAGGAGCCGAAAGCCGAAGATCGCCGCCGGATGGTGTAGCACCGCGCGAACGACGCGGTATGTTCCGCGCGTGCCACCCAGCGCGTCGCCGTGGCATAACAGAAGCCGCATTCCTTCGACGACGAGCGTGTGGGGGTCGTCGATCAGCTCGAGCCCGACGATCGTTTCGAGGTATCCCGGGTGGCGAGCGGTGCGGGCCCAGTAATCGTGGTTTCCGCCCATAAAGGCGATACTCGCTCCGCGGTCAGTCGCCGCGGCGAGCGCCGCGAGTACGGGGCCGTGATTGGCCGGGGGCGGGGTGCCGAAATCGAACCAGAAATCGAAGACATCACCCAGCAGGTACAATCGATCACCGTGGCGCAGTTGATCGATAAACGCCACCAGGTCCTGTCTCTTTTGCGACTCGATCGACTCGTCGTCGCCGCCGAGGTGGGCATCGGAGAGGAAGTAGATGACCGACATCGGACCGCAACTTAGCAATCGCGTGGGCGGGCCGTGAGCCAGCAGCTCGATCGTTCCGATAGCGATCGTGAGTTCGGACCGCGGCGCGGCCTGTGGCAACGGATCAAAGACGTCGCCCTGATGGACGTCGCAGTGCTCGTCAAGGGCGTCGACGACGCCGCGCTCGAGCAGTTCGAGGAGCGGCTGTTGGGCGCTGACTTTGGGGTCTCGGCGACGCTCTATCTGGTGGATGAGCTCAACACTGAGTCAAGAAAGGGAAAGCTGAGGAGCGCGGAAGATTTTCGAGCGTTTCTCGCGGCTCGCGTCGAACAACTGTTGGCTACCGAGCGCGATCGGCATCTAGCGGTTGCTGCCAGCCCACCCACCGTCGTGTTGCTGGTTGGCGTCAACGGGGTTGGCAAGACGACCACCGCCGCTCGGCTGGCACGCAGGCTTCAGGCGGCGGGTGAGAGCGTGCTGTTGGTGGCCGCCGACACGTTTCGCGCTGGTGCTATCGAGCAGGTGGAAGCGTGGGGCACGAAGCTCGACGTGCCGGTTGTTTCGGGTGCGGCCGGCGGTGACCCGGCGGCGGTGGTATTTGACGCGATCGAAGCGGCGTCGAGTCGCAAGCTGTCGCACGTGATAGCCGACACCGCTGGACGGCTCCACACCCAGGGAGACTTGATGGCCGAACTCGAGAAGGTCGTCAGGGTTGCGGCATCCCGTATCGACGACGCGCCACACGAGGTGCTGTTGTGTCTCGACGCCACCACTGGCCAGAACGCGGTCGCTCAGGCGAGGGTGTTTGGAAGCCGGCTGCCCGTCACTGGGCTTGTGGTGTGCAAGCTGGATGGCACCGCGCGCGGTGGCGTAGTGGTGGCGGTCCAGCGCGATCTCGGGGTGCCGATCAAGTTTGTAGGTCTCGGCGAGGGGCCTGATGATCTCATCCCGTTTGACCCGCATCGCTTCGCTGAAGGGTTAATCAGCTGAGCGACGACCTGAGTCTCGATACGGCGGTTCGGTTTCTGCCGGGCGTTGGGCCGCGGCGGGCGGAAGAGCTCGCGCGTCTCGAGATCACCAACATCGGTGAGCTCCTGCACCACTATCCACGCGACTACTTCGATGCCCGGGAAGTCGTTCCGTTGTCACAGCTAACGGTCGGGGAGACGGTCAGCGTCGAGGGCCACGTGCAAGCGATCGGCAAGCGGCGTCTCAAGGGCCGCCGGACACTCGTGACGGCACTGCTCGACGATGGCACGGCCGCGGTCGAAGTCGTGTGGTTCAATCAGCCCTGGGTCGCCGACCGGATCCAGCGCGGCGACGAGCTTCGGATCATCGGTTCTGTGAACCGATTTGGCAAACGGGTCAACATCGCACCCAGCGAGTTCGAACAACTCGATGCGAGCGAGGGGCCGAGCGCGCCCATTCTGCCGGTCTACCCGCTGACTCAGGGCGTATCCCAACGCATGTTGCGGCGCTGGACCAGAACCGCGCTCGATCGTTTGGGCGAGATCGACGACCCGTTGCCGAACGGACTGCTCGATCAGCATGACTTGCCGCCGCTCGGCGATGCCTTGGCCGACCTCCATTACCCCGAAACCCCTGCTGACCGAGACCGAGCCCGGCGTCGCTTTATCTGGGAGGAGTTCTTCTGGTGGGAACTTCGGCTCGCGCTCAAGGCGGTGTTGCGACGCCGACCCGACACCGGCATCGCGATGGGCGACGAAGGCCAGCTCGTCCCGCTTCTTGGCAAGAGTCTGCCTTTCGAGCTCACCCGAGCTCAGCGCCGGGTGTTGTCAGACATCTTCCGCGACATGCGCTCGGCGCGCCCCATGAACCGCTTGCTACAGGGTGACGTAGGGTCGGGTAAGACGATCGTGGCGCTGTTGGCGCTCCTCCGAGCGGTCGAGAACGGGTACCAAGGGGCGCTCATGGCGCCGACCGAGATCCTGGCCGAGCAGCACGCCAGGAAGTTGGGTGCACTGCTCGAACCGTTGCCGGTTCAAACGGCGCTGCTGACTGGTGCCGTCACCGGACGCGAGCGTGAAACGGTACTGGCCCGATTGGCGACCGGTGAGCTGGATGTCGCGATTGGGACCCACGCGCTCATCCAGGAGGGTGTGGAGTTCGGGCGGCTCGGTTTGGCGATCGTCGACGAGCAACACCGATTCGGCGTGGCGCAGCGCCTCGCGTTGACACACAAGGGCGGCCACCCCGATGTGCTCGTCATGACCGCCACGCCGATTCCGCGCTCGCTCGCGCTTACGTTCTACGGTGACCTGGACGTTTCGAGGCTCGACGAGATGCCGCCCGGCCGACAACCGGTCACGACGCGATTGGTACCGGAGAACCGTCGTGCTGAGATGTACCAGTTCATCGAGCGCTGTCTCGAGGTCGGGCAGCAAGGTTACGTCGTCTATCCGCTGGTCGAGGAATCGGAGGCGATGGACCTGAAGGACGCCACCAGCGGGTACGAGAGCCTGGCCCGACGGTTCGAGGGCAGCAAGGTGGCCCTCGTTCACGGTCGCTTGAGCAGCGAAGACAAGGAACGCGTGATGCGTGAGTTTGGCGACGGTCACATCGATCTTTTGGTGGCGACGACCGTCATCGAGGTCGGGGTCGACGTCGCCAACGCGACGTTTCTCGTCGTCGAACACGCCGAACGCTTTGGTCTCTCGCAGCTCCACCAGCTCCGCGGTCGCATTGGGCGCGGCGATCAGCAGTCGCGTTGCTTCTTGTTGCTGTCTCCGGGAGCGGGTCGAACGGCTCGCGAGCGAGTTCGGGTATTGACCAGCCAGAACGATGGTTTCGTGATCGCCGAGGAGGACCTGCGATTGCGTGGCCAAGGCGATGTCTTCGGGACCCGTCAACATGGAGTGCCGGACTTCGCCATTGCTGACATCGATCGCGATGTGGAGCTGCTGGCAGTTGCCCGTGACACCGCATTCGATGTCGTCGACTCCGACCCCGAGCTTGTGCGCCCGGAGCATGACTGCCTGCGGCGGTGGCTGACCGAGCTCGAGACGCGGGATCGAGAGCTCGCTCGTCAGGGCTGAAAGAGAGCGCCTTCGCTTGACCGATTTGCAATCCGTCGGCTAGTTTTGCTCATGTGAACTACGCCGTAATCCTCGCCGGCGGGGTGGGGGAGCGATTCTGGCCGGCGTCGACGCCCGAAATGCCCAAACAGCTCCTTGCGCTCATCTCCGACAAGTCGATGCTGCTGGAAACGGCCGAACGACTGGACGGCGTAGTCGCGGCCGACCACCAATACGTCTTCACCAACGCCGCGCTGCTGGATGCCGTGTCTGCGGAGTGTCCCGCCGTGCCTGCAGCGATGTTGGTCGGTGAGCCCGAGGGCAAGAACACCGCACCCGCGATCGGGCTGGCGGCGGGTTTGGTAGCCGCGAGTGATTCTGATGGGGTGTTGCTCGCTTTGCCCGCTGACCATGCGGTCGCAAACGTGGAAGCGTTCCGAGAGAGCGTCCAGACGGCTTTCCAAATCGCTGCCGAAAACGACGTGTTGGTGCTCTTTGGGGTGGTGCCGGACCGGCCCGAAGTGGGTTACGGATACGTGGAGCGCGGATCGACCCTTGGCCCTGGGGCGGGAGAGGGCTTTGAGGTAGCGGCGTTTCTGGAAAAGCCGGACGCCAAGACGGCTCGGGATTTCCACGCTGGTGGACGTCACTATTGGAACAGCGGGTTGTTCTGCGGTCAGGCACGAGTTTTTCTCGCCGAGTACGAGAAGCACTTGCCGCTGATGCACCGGGCGATCGAGGTCGCCGTTGGGGATTGGATTGATGACCCGGTAACCGCTTGCGAGCGGTACTACGCGACCGTCGAGTCAACCTCGATCGATTATGGAATCATGCAGAAGACCGATCGCGCGGTCGTTGTTCCGGCGGCTGACTGGGGCTGGGACGACGTCGGTTCGTGGGAGGCGCTCGCCCGTTGGGTTAAGACGACGCCCGAGGGCAACACCCAGCTAGGAGATTGCCTTCTCGAGGAGTGTCGAGACGTCATCGCGTTCTGCCGTCACGGACAGGTGGCAGCGCTCGGCGTTTCAGACTGCGTCATCGTGCGCACCGAGGAGGCGACACTTGTCGTCAGTCGTGACATGCTCGACAAGCTGAAGCCCTTTGTGCGAGCGGCAACGACCGACCGCCCGGACCGATGAAGCTGACCCCTTTCGTGTCATCTATCCTGATTGCGGCCGTGGCGTGCGCGTCTCCCTATCGTGACGCTCCGCCCGAGACCACCGCTCGACGCCCGACCGCTGAACGTCCGACTCCCATTGAAGATGAGCCGACACTGGAGCCCCAGCCCACCCTCCGTGAGGTCGACGACCAACCGACACCTGTTGCCGACGCGTCGGAGCAGACATTGGTCGGCTCCGTCTCGGCGGATGGGACACTACATGCGGATACACTGGCGGGTGCCCAGTCCGATACGTCGCGAGTGGTGCGCGAAACAGTCGTAACCGGTGCGATCCGCTCGACGATCGGCGTCGGTCCTTTGGCCACCGGTTACCGCGTACAGGTATTTGCCGCCCGCGATCGAGACGTGGCGGCCGATGCCGTCGGTCGCCTGCGGGAACAGCAGGTCGCCGATCCAGTTTATATGGAGTGGGTCGACCCTTGGTACAAGGTGCGGGTCGGCGACTTCACCGATCGCGAGTCGGCCGAGCGGCTGCGCGACCGGCTGGTCGAGCTTGGATTCCCCGAGGCGTGGATCGTACGCACGACGATTCGGACCACCCGTTGAGCGCCGCCCCGCTAGTCCTTTGCGATCCGGAGCGCTCGCTGTTCTGGCCGCTTGCCGAGACGCGACCGGTGGCCGAGTTGCTGGCTGGAACGCGCTCCTTTCGGCGGCGGTGGGAAGCGCACGCCGGTCCCGTTGCCATGGTCTTTTGTGATACGGAAGTCACCGGATGTGCCTTCCACGCAGACGAGCGGCCGGGGTTGAATTCATGGCCCGAAACCGATCGCGGCCTGCGGGTCGCGATCGCCAGTTGGGTCCCGCCTCGCGATTGGGGGTTTGGGGTCGAGGTAGCCGAGTATCGCGTCGGAAAACGACCCGTGGCGTGGCAGCTCGACCCGACGGCCGCTCGAGAGGCTGCGGAGCTCAACGGTGGCCCGGTCGCTCTGGTGGAGTGGTTGTCGGCCCTGAATCTCCCGCCCGAGGAAGCCGGCGGTCGAGTCTTCGACTCGCTCTGGGCGATTGTCGAGGCCAACGCCGAGTTGATCCAGCGCGACGCCGAGGAGTTCACGACCGCGGAGACAGTTACCGGGGTCGATCCTGTGGCGCTGCTCGGTGACGGTCTCAAGGTCCAGCGGGACGTGACGATCGGTCCCTTTGTCGCGCTCGACACAGAGCCCGGTCCGATCGTGCTCGGCACCGGAGTCAAAGTCGCGCCGCACACCTTGCTCGAGGGCCCGCTGTACGTCGGTCCCGGCAGCGTCATCCTGGGTGGCCGGGTCGGCAGTGGGACTTCGATCGGAGCGGGTTGCCGTATCCGAGGCGAGGTCGAGGCGTCGATCGTTCAGGAGTATTCCAACAAGGCACACGACGGTTTCGTTGGCCACTCGGTTTTGGGCGCGTGGGTCAACCTCGGCGCCGGCACGACCACCAGTGATCTCAAGAACACCTACGGACCGGTCCGGTTAACCGGACCCGATGGCGCGATCGACACCGGTGTTCTCAAGCTGGGCGCCTTTCTCGGCGATCACGTCAAGACAGGAATCGGTTCGCTGTTGACGACCGGCGCTCGGTTCGGGGTCGGTACGCATTTCTTTGGCGGGCGTCGCGTCTCGCCCACTTTTTTGCCGGAGTTCTGCTGGTTCGATGGCGACGAGCAACAGGTGGTGCGGTTAGAACCGTTCTTGCGTACGGCGGAAAAGGTGATGGGTCGACGCGATCAAGTGCTGACCGAGGATGAACGAGTGATGCTCGAGACCTTGCACCGCCTGAGGACAACGCCCGGCTGAGATCCCACAAGGTAGGTTGCTGCTCACCTCCAACAATCGCTAAATTTTCTTTTTGTGCGCCTTATCAAAACGCTTGGCGCCCCTCCCACACCACGCGAAATCACTGAACGCATGCGTATTCTCATAACCGGCATCGAGGGTTTCGTCGGGCGGCACTTGGCCACCCGGTTGGCGGCCGACGGTCACACCGTGGTCGGGTCGGCCTATCAGTCCGCGTTGACGATCAGTGAGGCCGAAGGGGTGGCTCGGCTCGACATCCGCGACCGCAGCAGCGTGAGCGCCGTGATCACCGACGCGCGACCTGACGTCGTCGTGCATCTGGCCGGGGAGACGAGCGTTGGTGAGTCTTTCCGCGACCCCGCAACGACGTTCGATATCAACGCGGTAGGTGCGATGAACGTTTTGGAGGCGTGCCGTGAGGCATCCGTGGGGCGGGTTCTGCTGGTGACGTCATGCGAAGTGTACGGCGATCCGGATCCGAGTCAGGGCTTGATCGTTGAAACCGCTCCCTTGGTACCGATCAATCCGTATGGTGCGAGCAAGGTCGCCCAGGATGTCCTCGGGTATCAGTATTGGCACGGGTTTGGGGTCCCGGTGATCCGCGCGCGGCCGTTTCCACACACCGGGCCGGGGCAGGCCAGCCAGTACTTGTTTCCATCGGTGGCGCGACGGATCGCGCTGGCCGAAACGGGTCGCGGGGCGGCGACCGTCAGCGTCGGAAACGTCGCGACCATTCGCGACTTGCTGGATGTTCGCGACGTGGTCGAGGCGTATGTCGGTTTGATCGAGACCGGTGAGCCTGGTGCGGTGTACAACGTGTGTTCCGGAAAGGAGCATCGATTGGTTGAAGCTCTTGACGTACTATGTGAGCTCGCGGAGACGCCGGTGCGAATCGAGGTCGATTCGGGACAGCGCCGGCCGGCTGATTTTGCGTGGATGGTGGGTGACCCCACCGAGCTGAAGGCGGCTACCGGTTGGCGACCCCGCGTCCGCTGGGAACAGACGATGCGAGATCTGCTCTCGGACATGCGCGCGAGAATCGACGCTGACGCTCCGATCGAGGCGGTGAAGCGCGATGTTTAGGCAAGCAACCATGAGGTTTCTCCTGGTCGCCGGGACGGTGTTCTTCGGGACTACCGCGTGCGACGAAGAAAACCCGTTTCGCACCGTAGAACCGGTCATCAACGAGGGCGACGACCAGGTGTGGGAGATCGCACTGCCGGGGTTCCCGAGTGGTTGGGATTTCCCTTCTGGCGAACGGTTCTTTGTCGGGACCAGCGAGACTGGGAGCACCTTTGGGACATGGGTTCTCGACTCGCGCGCCGATGGCACGTTGATCTTTCGGCCGTTTTCGACGCTCGCACCCAACCTGTCCTTTATCCGAACCGGAATCATCGATCTCGGCACGGTGCCGTTCGATGCTGTTGAGAGCGCGCCGGCGGGTGGATACAGCTCGGTCAACGATTCAGCCGGTGTGCCGGTGATCGAGGGTCATACCTACGCTTTTCGAATCAGCTTCATCAACACCGGCACCATTGTGCCGATCAACTACGCCAAGCTCTCGGTGATCGACGTAGGCGAGGAATTCGCCGGGGACCCGAGCTCACGGTTCATACGTTTCGAGTGGGCCTACCAAGTTCAACCTCTCAATCGCCAACTCGTAGCGGACTTGTAATGCTCGATCTACGGCTGCTAAGAACCGATGCCGATCGACTGCGAAGCGGGATCGCCAAGCGGGGCGAGAAGATCGACATCGATCGGTTGGTGGCGCTCGACGCCGAGCACAGGCGGGCTCTCAGTGAGGTTGAGAAGCTGAAGGCTGAGCGCAACGCGCGCTCGAAGGAGATCGGCAAACTGCTGGCGGCGGGGGAGCAGGATGACGCCGAGTCGCTGAAGTCGACCATGCGCCAAGTCAGCGAGCGCATCAAGGAGCTCGACGAGCGCTCGGAAACGCTCAAGGGGAACCTCGATGGATGGTGGCTCGAGATACCCAACCTGCCGCACGAAACGGTTCCCGCGGGCGGTGTCGAGCAGAATGAAATCGTCCGCACGTGGGGAAAGCCTCGCGAGCTGGACTTCGCACCCCAGCCGCATTGGGATCTCGGTGACGGATTGGGGGTGCTCGATCTGGGGCGGGCGGCCAAGATCTCGGGCTCGGGGTTCGTCGGGCTGATCGGCGACGGAGCGGCGTTATCGAGAGCGTTGATCGCTTTCATGCTCGACCGCCATCGCGAGACCGGCTATCTAGAGATCGCGCCGCCGGTGTTGGTAAACCCGGCGACCGCCACCGCGACCGGGCACCTGCCAAAGTTCGAGGATCAGCTCTACGCGGTCGAGCGCGACGAGCTGTACCTCATCCCGACGGCGGAGGTACCGATCATGGGCTGGCACCGGGATGAGATCCTGTCCGCCGACGTGCTGCCGCTTCGCTACTGCTCTTACACGCCCTGTTTTCGACGCGAAGCCGGTGCGCACGGGAGTGACACACGTGGCCTGATTCGCGTCCATCAGTTTGACAAGGTGGAGCTCGTCAAGATCACGCGTCCCGATGACTCGTACGATGAGCTCGAATCGCTGACTACGGATGCAGAGTGGGTCCTGCAGGCGCTCGATCTGCCATACCGCGTCGTGTTGCTGGCCGCTGGTGACATGGGGAACGCCGCCGCCAAGACGTATGACCTCGAGGTGTGGTCGCCCGGCGTCGAGAAGTGGCTCGAGGTGTCGTCGTGCTCCAACTGTGAGGCGTATCAGGCGCGGCGTGGCAACCTGCGGTATCGATCTGAATCGAATGACGGAGTTCAGTTTCCACACACTCTCAATGGATCTGCGGTTGCGCTGCCGCGCACGTTGATCGCGATCCTCGAGAACTATCAGAACGCCGACGGCACTTTGACGGTGCCGACCGTGTTGCGTCCCTACCTCGGGGGGAGCGAGACCTTGGCTCCGGGCGGATGAATCTCGACCGCGGCCCCCAGCATCGGCCGCGGATCTGGCCGATCGTCGCCATCGTGGCCACGATCGCGCTGTTCGGCGGATACGTGTGGTATACACGGGCGTTGGTGTCCGACATCCGCCTGGACACCGAGCGCCTGGCGACTTTGTACGCGAGGGCGTTGAGGATCTCGTCGCCTGAGGACGCTCAGATCCTCGTCTTCGAAGAAGTCATACAAGAGTTTCCCTACCCGGTCGTTCTCACCGATCCGGAAGGCAACCCGCTTGCGTTCCGTAATCTGGCCAAGCTCGAGATCGCGAATGAGACCGGTCCATGGTCACCTGCTGAACGACTTGCGTTGCGCCAGGAGACGGCGCGTATGGATCGCATCGCCGATCCCTACCCAGTCACCGATGAGACGGGTGCGATCATTCAGCAGATCCACGTGAGCGAGGCCGGCACCATTACGTTGCTCAGATACCTGCCTTACATCCAAGGTCTCGGGTTGGCGACGATCGGTTTGATCGCGTTCTGGCTGATCCGGTACAACTTGCGGGTACAACGCGGACAGATCTGGGTCGCCATGGCTCGTGAGAGTGCGCACCAGCTGGGGACCCCGATTTCGTCACTGTATGGCTGGGTCGAACTCTTGCGTGCCGAGCGCAAGGCGGTCGCTCTCCCGGGAACCAGCGGTGGTCAACCGGAAGTCGACGCCGCGATGGCGCTTGACGCCATGCAACAGGATGTCGACCGGTTATCGAAGGTCGCCAACCGTTTCGAACTCATCGGCCGACAGCCACAGTTGACCCGCATCGACGTGACCGACGTGATGCGCGATCTGGAACAGTACTGCCGCGCTCGGTTGCCACACCGCGGCAAATCGATCCGACTGATCACTCAGTTCGAGGTTGTGCCTCCGGTAGCCGCCAACTTGACGTTGCTCGAGTGGGCGTTGGAGAACTTGGTCAAGAACGCGGTCGACGCGCTCGAGGATCGAGGCGGGGAGATCACGCTCAGAACCGCTCGCGATGTGGTGAGTGAAACCGTCGAAGTCGAAGTGTCCGACGATGGGCCTGGTATTCCACGCGCGTTGCGGAAGAGGATCTTCGAAACCGGCGTGTCGACCAAGCCTCAGGGCTGGGGCGTCGGGCTCTCGCTATCCCGTCGTATCGTCGAGGACTATCACGGCGGAAGCCTGGACCTGGTGACGGCGGATGATGCGCAGGGCACGACGTTCCGAATCACCCTGCCAGTGGCCAAATCGTGACCCACTCGCTACTCGAAGGACTCAACCCGACCCAGCGAGCGGCCGTCGAGCACGGACCGGGGCCGCTCCTCATTCTTGCTGGTGCCGGTAGCGGCAAGACTCGCGTACTCACGCATCGCGTCGCGTACATGATCGACGCTCACGACGTCGACCCGGGCAACATCCTGGCGGTCACATTCACCAACAAGGCGGCCCAGGAGATGCGCGAACGGATCGTGCGTCTTCTGACCGCCCGCCCGGATGGCATCCAGGGCGTCTGGGTCGGAACGTTCCACTCGGTGTGTGCGCGCGTGCTCCGCATCATCGCCGATCGCTTCGACTACCCGCGCTCGTTCACGATATACGACGGCGACGACACGCTACAGCTCATCAAGCGCGTGATGGACGGCATGAGTTGGTCGATCGGTTCTGTTGATGCCTACGGAGTTCGGCGTCGAATATCGGATGCCAAGAATCAACTGTTGTCGCCCGACGAGTACGCCGCCACCCATCGTGGACACGTTGAAGAGGCGATAGCAGAAGCGTATCGCGAATACCGCCGCGCGTTGCGAGCCAACCGGGCGTTCGACTTTGATGACTTGTTGATGGAGACTGTGGTCGCGCTACGCGATGACGAACGGCTGTTGGCCGGGTATCGCCGCAAGTTCCGGCACGTGCTGGTGGACGAGTACCAAGACACCAATCATGCCCAATACCAATTGGTTCGACTGTTGACCGCCGAGCATCGCTCGATCACCGTTGTTGGCGACGATGATCAATCGATCTACGGGTGGAGAGGAGCGGACATCACGAACATCTTGTCGTTCGAGGACGATTACCCCGAAGCCACCGCCGTTCGACTCGAGCAGAATTACCGCTCCACCCAAACGATCCTCGAGGCTGCCCACGCGGTCGTCGTTAAGAACCGCGAGCGCAAGGCCAAGAAACTGTGGACCGATCGCGAAGGCGGTGACCCTCTCCACGTCCGCGCCGCGGCGGATGCTGGCAGTGAGGCGAGTTGGGTGGGAAAGACGATTCGCCAGTTGGAGAGAGATGGATATCGCGCCAACGATGTCGCCGTTCTCTACCGCACAAATGCTCAGTCGCGGGCTTTGGAAGAAGGGATGCGTCGGCGCGGGCTGCCGTACGTAATCGTCGGCGGGACACGGTTCTATGAGCGGCTCGAGATAAAGGACGCGATCGCCTACCTGCGCGTCTTGTCGAACCCCGAGGACGACTGGTCGATGACACGTGTCTTGAGGGTGCCCAAGCGCGGAGTCGGCCCCGCCACGCTGCAGTTGCTGGAGGACGTTGCCGCCGAGCGGGGCGTACCGCTGTCGGTCGCGATCGGCGATCCGATGACGGGCCTTGGGGTCAACGCACCCACGGTTGAGGCGCTGCGCGCCCTGGCCGACCTGCTGCGGGAGTTTCGGGCCCGTGCGGCCGAGGAGCCGGCCGGGGTTTGGGTGGCCGAGTACTTCGAGCGCGCTGGGCTCTTCGCTCACTATCGGGCGTCCAGCGACCCGCGGCGCGAGGAGCGACTCGAGAACCTCCATGAGCTGGTGGCTGGTGTGCAGACGTTTAGCGGTGAGCACGGGGAACAGGGGCGCGACCTCGGCGCGTTTCTGGAAGAGGTGAGCCTCTTGACCGATATCGATCAAGCCAACCTCAGCGGCGGCGTGGTGACGCTCATGACGCTGCACAACGCGAAGGGGTTGGAGTTTCCGATCGTCTTTCTGACCGGATGCGAGGAGGGGCTCTTCCCGCTCGCTCGCGCCATCGACTCGCCCCGCGAGTTCGAGGAGGAGCGGAGGTTGTTTTACGTCGGCCTGACTCGCGCGAAGGACAGAGTCTTTCTGGTCTACGCCTACGAGCGATATCGCTGGGGCCAGGCCTCGGCCGGCGGGCCGTCACCCTTTTTGCTCGAGTTGCCCGAGCAGCTGATCGAGTGGGAGGAAGAGCCGCTATCCGGTTGGGGCGGTTCGTATGGCCGGCGAGCGTCAGCGCACGATGGGACCGGGGGAGCGGCGTCGGCCTGGGAGACGCTCGCGGTTGACGATGTGGAGGCTGAAGTGACCGCCCAGGACGTGTCGGACTTGGCGCCCGATTACCGACCCGGAGAGCGCGTCCAGCACAACGAGTTTGGCGCTGGCACGATTTTGGGAGTGAATGGCGCGGGCCGTGATCTGAAGGTCACCGTGCGTTTTGATCGTGGGGGTGAGAAGCGGCTAGTGGCTCGTTTCGCGCGACTCGAGAAGGAGTGGTGAGCGTCCACCGGGCGATCCACGAGGGGAAAGGGCACTCTGCAAGCGAGTCGAAGGTATGAGGCTTGGAGCCGCGCGCACCGATGTCCCGGTACGGAGAACCCCCCTTGAAACGGCTTGGATATTGCAGGATAATCGGGGAGCGTTAACGTCGATATTCTCAAACTAGGGCCCTGTCCAAATGACCGCTAAGCATGCCATTTGCACCCTTTTGGGTGCCTTTCTTTTCGGTATCGGCGTCGTCGATGCGTTCGCCCAATCGGGCTCGACCCACAACACAGCCCCGGCGGCGAGCGCCAAGATCATCGGCACCGTGTTCGACAGCGAAAGTCGCGAGCCGCTGATCGGCGGCATGGTGATGATCGACGGTACCGGACTGGGCAACGTGACCAACAACGACGGCTACTACTTCATCACCGATGTACCGAGCGGTGTGGTTACGATTCGGGCCGAGTACCTCGGCTACGCTTCGATCTCACGAGAGCTCGAGATTCCGTCCGGAGAGACGCTGACCGTCGACTTTGGCTTGCCCAGCGAGGTCGTGCTCGCCGATGCGATCCTAGCGGTGGTCGAGCGCGAGCCGATCCCGATCAGCGAGAACATCGACAAGTCGTACACGATGACCTCAGAGATCCAAGTCAACGTGCCGGATGCACTGCCAGAGGAGACGTGTCGCGCACCGGTGATCGTGCATGGCTCGTACATCGTGAACGGAAAGTGGCAGATGCAAGCCACAGTCGGGCAGCTCATATGTGGCAATCAGCGCATCGAGTGCCGCCCGGTGGTCGTCTATCAACCCCTCGATGGTAGCGATCCCACAGTCGTCACCGAGGCGACCGAAGCACCGACCGGCGAGCCCCGGTAATCAACCCACAAATCAGCTCTAGCTAGCCAGCGCGCTGCCAGCCGCGGTGGGGGCCTGTATCTTGGCGTCTGCCATGAAGATCACACCTGAAGAGGTACGTCATATAGCGCGCCTGGTGCGGCTCGAGCTAACCGCCGATGAAGTCACTCGGTTTCAGGTCGAGTTGTCGCAGATCTTGGACTACGTGGCCCAGCTGGAGGACATCGAAAGCGGTGTATCGGCTGAGCCACCACGTCCCGATCAACCGCTGCGACAGGATGTCGTCGAGCCCTGCGCCGATCCGTCAGCGCTGCATCGCCAGGCGCCCGATTTCGTGGATGGTCTGTTCCGCGTCCCGAGGGTCGTCGAATGACCCCCACCGTTTCTGCGACCGCGATCTCGGGCGACGTCGGGAGCGGTGAAACGAGCGCAGTCGACGTCGTCGATGCTGCTTTACAGCGCGTGGCAACCCTCGACCTGAACGCTTTTCTTTCGGTGCGTACCGAAGCGGCGCAGACCGAAGCTGCGGAAGTCGATCGTCGAGTCGCCGAAGGCGAATCGCTGGCGCTGGCTGGCGTGCCGATCGCCGTAAAAGACAACATCGCGTTGAAGGATGGCCCGACCACTTGTGGCTCGCGTCTTCTGGAGCCGTACGTCTCTCCGTATGACGCCACCGTAGTGACGCGCCTCAAAGCGGCAGGTGCGGTCGTCGTTGGCAAGACGAACCTGGACGAGTTCGCAATGGGATCGTCGACCGAGAACTCGGCGTACGGACCGACTTGTAATCCACACGATCGGGATCGCGTGGCGGGTGGTTCATCGGGTGGGTCGGCGGCCGCCGTCGCAGCGGGGGCGGTTCCCGTCGCGCTGGGCAGCTCGACCGGTGGCTCGGTGCGACAGCCGGCGGCGTTCTGCGGGGTCGTCGGCATCAAACCGACGTACGGACGCGTCTCGCGTTACGGGTTGGTCGCGTTTGGATCGAGCTTCGACCAGATAGGAACGTTAGCGACGTCAGTCGAGGACGCGGCCCAGCTACTGGAAGTCGTGGCCGGTTCGGATCCGTCGGACGCCACCACGCGTCCCGAGCCGGTTGGAGAACTAGCCGCCGGTATCGACGATTGGGAGCCGCGCGGGGCTCGAATCGGGTGGCCCAAGGAGTACTTTGCCGCCGGATTGGACTCGAAGATCCGTCGCGCGTGCGAAACAGCGCTCGAACGACTGGCGGCTGGTGGTGCGGAGATCGTCGAGGTGTCACTGCCGCACTCAGACTACGGCATCGCGGCCTATTACATCGTCGCCATCGCCGAGGCGTCGTCGAACCTGGCTCGGTACGACGGCGTGCGGTATGGCTTTCGGGCACCAGCCGACGACCTGCAGTCGATGTACTTCCGCACTCGGGCCGCGTTTGGCGCCGAGGTCAAGCGCCGCATAATGCTCGGTACCTATGTGTTATCGGCCGGGTACTACGAGGCGTTCTACAGCAAGGGCACGGCGGTGCGCGCTCGGATCAGGTCCGATTTCGATGCTGCGTGGGAACAGGTCGATGCGCTGCTCGCACCGACGACACCGACGCCAGCGTTCAGGATCGGCGCGAAGATCGAGGATCCGCTCGAGATGTACTTGAACGATATCTACACCGTTAGCGCCAACTTGGCGGGGGTACCAGCGATCTCTATCCCATACGGGGCGATCGATGGATTACCGATCGGCGTACAGCTCATGGGGCCACCGCTGAGTGAGCGCCGGTTGTTCGAGGTCGCTCGATTCCTCGAGCGCGACGTCGGTTCTGGATCGAGCCCGTGAAGGCGGCTGAGCTGGACTTGGTGCTCGACCGCTACGAGCCGGTGATCGGCCTGGAGGTGCACGCCCAACTCAAGACCGCGAGCAAGATCTTCTGTGGGTGCGCGACGACGTACGGGGCGCCGCCCAACACTCAGGTTTGCCCCGTATGTTTGGGCTATCCAGGTGTTCTGCCGGTCCTGAACGCTGGTGCCGTTGAGTTGGCGATTACCGCCGCGCTGGCGCTCGGCTGTGTCGTGCACGAGACATCGCTCTTCGCTCGCAAGCACTACTTCTACCCCGATCTTCCGAAGGGGTACCAGATCTCGCAGTTCGATCGACCGTTGGCGACCGGCGGCTCGCTGGCGATCGTGCTCGATGACGATACGGAAAAGTCGATCGGCATCACCAGGGTTCACCTCGAAGAAGACGCCGGTAAGTCGACGCACACCGGGTCGGGCACGTTGGTCGATTTCAATCGTTGCGGAACCCCTTTGATCGAGATCGTGAGCGAGCCCGATCTGCGGAGCCCGCGCGAGGCGTACTTGTATCTACGGTGTCTCAAGCAAGTCCTCGAGTATCTCGAGGTATCCGATTGCAACATGGAGGAGGGCAGCCTGAGGTGTGACGCCAACGTATCGCTTCGCCCGGTGGGGAGGTCTGAGTTTGGCACCAAGACCGAGGTCAAGAACGTCAACTCGTTCCGCTATGTAGAGGATGCGCTGATGTTTGAGATCGAGCGTCAGGCAGGGCTGTTGGAAGCCGGCGAGCAGGTCGTTCACGAGACGCGCCTCTGGGATAGTGGGCGCGGGGAGGCTCGACCGATGCGCTCCAAGGAGGAGTCACACGACTACCGCTACTTCCCCGAGCCCGACCTCGAGTCTTTGGCGGTTGACGCCGCGATGAGCGAAGGGATTCGGTCAAGATTGCCGGAGATGCCCCGGGTCCGCGCCGCCAGGTTGGTATCCGAACACGGGCTGCCAGCGTACGACGCCGAGGTGCTGACGGCGACCCGCGCGCTTGCCGATTACTACGAGGCGGCAGTCGAGCTATTCAATGAACCCAAAGAAGTATCGAATTGGGTCATGGGAGAGGTCTTGCGGCTGGCCAACGAGCGCGGTCAATCGGTTCGGCTCGAGCCGACCCCACAGCCAATTGCGCCCACAGATCTGGCGCGACTCCTCGAGAACAAACAAGAAGGGAGGATCTCAGGCAGTGCGGCCAAGGAAGTCTTAGCGATCATGGTCGACGAAGGCGGCGGTGATCCTCTTGCCATTATCGAAGACCGCGGCCTCGAGCAGATCTCCGACGCGACCGCGCTGGAAACCGAGATCGAAGCCGTGATCGAGGCTCACCCCGATGAGGTCGAAGCCTACCGCGGAGGCAAGGCGGGGTTGCTGGGTTTCTTTGTAGGTCAGGTGATGAAACGGACCAAGGGCCAAGCGAACCCCGAGCTGGTCAACAAGATCCTGCGTGAAAAGCTAGGCTAGCGAGTAAGCGAACGCTGACCAGAAACGGTCGATGTCACTGGCATCGAGACCGCTCGCTGACGATGCGGGCCACGGCGGCTCGGGGAAATGCTCTTCGACGCGACGCTCTATCATTGCCTGCGTCTTGGCGCGGTTTGCGAAGAACCGGGTTGCGTCGTTCAGGGTTAGCGTCGAGATCGGTGCGTTGGCCAGATCGCGCGTCGTCTCACGGCGCGCGGCGCGAAAGTGTCCGCGCCGCAACCGCTTCGCCAGAGCCAATCGCTCGCGTCCGATCGGATCGAGTTGCTGTGACAAGCTCGATCCGCCCAACGTCAGAAGGTCCCGCACGTAGGCAAGCGTCAGCTCGATATGCCGATCCACGGTTTCTGGGGCCAGCCCCCACCGCGAACCATCCGCCATCCGGATCCACAAGCTGTTCCAGCGATCGCGATTGGAGAGATGGATAATGTGCTGGAAGATCCGCTTGTTGGTTTGAAACGAGAAGAACGGTTGGGTTAGCACCTGTTCGAGCAGCGCGTCGGGCTCGGTGTGATCATCGGTCACGATCTCACGCGCCAGACGTAGGTACTCGTCCCCGAGGTGTGTGTCGAAGCGGTACTCCCAATACGTGTGGCCGAGCTTCTTGACGTGCGGGGTCGATACCAGCTGCCGGGGGACAAAAACGTTGTGGGCGATTGTGTCCGCCGCCAGATGGCTCAGGTAGCCCAGTCCGAACGCCTGCAATTCGGGTGTGTCGGCTTCTTCGAGGACCTCGAAACCGACCGCCCAGTTGTGACAGTGGCGGTTGTACTCGGCGTACTCCTTGGCCTGGGTGATGTCGGCCGAGAGGTTGCCGTACAGAAACCGTTGTGGATGGGCCGACAACAGTTCACGCACAAGCGGTGGCAAAAGCGCCAAATCACCGAGAATCTGGGACCCCAGGAAGGCGTGCGTCGGTGGGCCCCAAGCCCATGCCGCCTCAGGGGTAACGAGCAGCAGCAGCAGGGCGATCGTTAGGATCGCAGCGACCATCGAGTTAGTGGAAGAGTTTCCGCTTTCTTTTCTTGGTCAATCTGCGCTCCATGTCGTGGAGCTCTTCGGCGACCGTCTTCCGGATCGATCGCATGCCGTCCTCGACGACTGCCGAGAGTTCCTCGCTCAGCGTCCCGAAACGATCCTCGGCCTCACCCAGCCACTCCTCGCCTGCTTCACGGGCCAACTGACTGGCCTCGTCGAGGTGTTTGCGGGCGTCCTTCTTGAGACGCTTGCCCTGCTTGTTGACCCGCTTGCGCACGTCTTTCGCAGTTTTCCGACGTGGACGTGGCGTCACGAGCATGATGATTCCGGCTCCGAACAAGGCGCCGAGTATGAATGCCGCGCCAAAATCGATGGCGCTCGTATCACGATCGTTCATCGGTTCTCCTAGCTAGCGGCCCGGTTTTGTTGATAACACATCGTACGACAATGACGCATCACAAGTAACGCGACAGAAAACGACGCGCTCCCGACAGCGTCGCCACTGACTTGAGCAGCGGTTGCTGAATCTCGTCCTGGACTACTTCGATCAATGAGGCCAGATCATCGATGCGAGAGCTCACGCGATCGACTGAGGAACCCATCCGATTGACCTCGCGCTTGGCGGTCGACGTCATCTCCTGGAGGTCGTCGGCCATCGACTGCGCGCTGAAGAGGATCGGGTCCATCTTGACCCGTACCTCATCGACGGTTCCCTGCAAGCGCTTGGCGGACCGCTTGATGTCCAGCGCTACCGGGATCCCGACGAAGATCAGGAGCAGGGTTAGCACCAGGAAGAACGAAGCGATGATCCAGAGCGCGATCGTGTTCCAGAGGGCGTACTCCATGCAGCTGATCAATATACAAGGTCGATGCCAAAATCGCGCATGACCCGGCTCCTCGTTCTTCGTATTTTTCCCGCCTCATGCAACTCGAGCGATTGACCCAGCGCCTCCAGGAAGCGCTCGTGGCCGCCCAGTCAGCGGCCCGACGGGCCGATCATCCCGAGGTTCACACTGAGCACGTAGCCCGGGAGCTGCTCGCGCAGAGCGAGGGGCTTTTCCCGACGCTCCTATCGAGGCTCGGGATCGACGCTCGCACCACCACCGAACGGATCGAAGAGGCCGTCGGTCGTCTGGCGAGGGTCACCGGTGGGGCCGAGCCGCGGTTGTCGCGTGAGCTCATCCGATTGTTGGACGAGGCAGAAGACGAAGCTCGCGGTCTCGACGATGAGTACACATCGATCGAGCACCTGCTGCTGGCGTGGGTCGAGACGAAAGCCGGCGCGATGGGTCGCATCCTGGATACAGCGGGGCTCACACGTGACGACGTATTGGCGGTCCTTAAAGACGTTCGTGGTTCTCAACGAGTAACCGACCCAAATCCCGAGGACAAGTATCAGGCGCTCGAACGGTATGGCAACGATCTGGTCGAGCAGGCTCGGCGCGGAAAGATCGATCCGGTGATCGGCCGCGACGAGGAGATCCGCCGGGTGGTCCAAGTCCTGTCACGGCGGACCAAGAACAACCCGGTGCTGATCGGTGAACCGGGTGTCGGGAAGACGGCCATCGTTGAAGGGTTGGCACAGCGGATCGTGGCCGGCGACGTCCCCGAGAGCTTGATGGAAAAGCGTCTGATCGAGCTCGACGTCGGGGCGATGGTCGCGGGAGCCAAGTACCGGGGCGAGTTCGAGGAACGGTTCAAGGCGGTGCTAAAGGAGATCACCGCATCTGAAGGCGAGGTCGTCACGTTCATCGACGAGCTCCACACGCTGGTTGGCGCGGGAGCAGCTGAGGGCGCGGTCGACGCGTCGAACATGATCAAGCCACCGCTCGCACGCGGTGAGTTGAGAATGATCGGGGCCACGACGCTTGACGAGTATCGCAAGCACATCGAGAAAGACGCCGCGCTCGAACGCCGCTTTCAGCCAGTGTTCGTGGGCGAGCCCACGGTAGAAGACACAATCGCGATCCTGCGCGGGTTAAAGGAACGCTATGAAGTCCATCATGGTGTTCGCATCACCGATGGCGCTCTGGTCGCGGCGGCGACGCTTTCTCATCGTTACATCGCCGATCGATTCCTACCCGACAAGGCGATCGACCTGGTCGACGAAGCCGCCAGCCGACTGAAGATGGAGATCGACTCGGTGCCGATCGAGATCGATGTCATCCAGCGGCGGATCATCCAGTTGGAGATCGAGAAACAAGCCTTGGCCAAAGAAGACGATGCGGCGTCCCGTCAGCGGTTGGCGCGGATCGAGTCGGATCTCGCGGACCTAAACGAGGAGGCCGATCGCCTGAAGGTCCACTGGCAGGCCGAAAAGGAGGGGATCCAGGCGATCCGCGAGCTCAAGCAACGCATCGAGAACACCCGAATCGCGGCCGAGAAGGCTCAACGCGCGGGCGAGCTCGAGAAGGCCGCCGAGCTTCAGTACGGCAAGCTGGCCGAGCTCACCGACGACCTCGAGCAGCGCGAGGCAGAGTTGTCAAAGAAACAGGCCACACAGCGCATCTTGAAGGAAGAAGTCGACGAGGAGGACATCGCTGAGGTGGTCTCGAATTGGACCGGCATTCCAGTCGCTCGGTTGGTCGAGGGCGAGCGCGAGAAGCTGCTCCGGATGGAGGATCGATTGCACCGCCGCGTGGTGGGACAGGATCCGGCGATCCGCGCGGTATCCGATGCGGTGCGCCGGGCTCGCGCCGGGCTTCAGGACCCGAACCGTCCGATCGGAGCGTTCCTGTTCCTGGGCCCGACGGGTGTCGGCAAGACCGAGCTGGCGCGCGCCCTGGCGGAGTTTTTGTTTGACGACGAAGACGCGATGGTACGGATCGACATGTCGGAGTACATGGAGCGTCACGCGGTCGCTCGATTGATCGGCGCCCCGCCGGGATACGTGGGGTTCGAGGAGGGAGGGCAGTTAACCGAGGCTGTGCGTCGACGACCCTACGCGGTGTTGCTCATGGACGAGATCGAGAAAGCCCACCCCGAGGTGTTCAACATCCTGCTTCAGGTATTGGACGATGGCCGGCTGACGGATGGCCAGGGTCGCACGGTCGATTTCAAGCACACGGTGATCATTATGACCTCGAACATCGGAAGCCAGCACATTACGGAGGATGCGGACGCACCCACGATCGAGGCGCGTGTCACCGAGGCTCTTCGCAGCCACTTCCGGCCCGAGTTTCTCAACCGCGTCGACGAGACGGTGATCTTCCATCGACTCGATCCAGCCCAACTCGGTCAGATCGTCGACATTCAGCTCGAGCGGATCGCCGGCGTGCTGGCGACACGCGGTCTTTCGATCGGCGTGACGGACGGGGCCAAGGCTTTTCTCGCCGAGCGGGGCTTTGATCCCGCCTACGGAGCGCGCCCGCTAAAACGGGCGATCCAAGCCCATCTCATGAACCAGCTCGCGGTCGCGCTTCTCGAGGGTCGATTGTCAGAGGGTGATCACGTGACGGTCGATGTAGACGAGGGCGGAGAGGGTCTTGCCTTCGAACGCGAGCCGGCAGATGCCGAGGAACCGCCGGCCTAGTCCTGTTCGTGGACGTGTGAGACCGGTGCGTCGTTCTTCGGGCCCGCCACTTCGATCAGGACACCGTGGGTGAACAGCGGGTGAAAGAACGCGATCTCCCGGCCCTCAGCACCGGGTCGGGGCGCCTCGCCAACCGTTTCCACACCGTGCTCGATACCCGCTAGGATCGCTTTTCTGACGTCTGGCACGTCGAACGAGATATGGTGTAGCCCCTCGCCATGCTTGGCCACGAAGCGTCCCACCGGAGTGTCTGGGTCTAGCGCCTCGAGCAGCTCTATCTCACCGCCGGGAAACGGCAAGAGGGCGACGCGCACGCCCTCGCTCGCGATCTCCTCGATCTTCTCGACTTTGAGGCCCAACACCTCTTCGTAGAAGATCCGCGCATCGACGATCGATCGAACGGCGATACCGATATGGGCGAGGCGGACACTCATTCGGTGTGGATTCGCATCGGGAACAGGCCCCCGGTTCAACACGTGTACTCGGTTGGCACTCGGAATTAACGGTGGCTATTATAGCCGCTCGATCGGGCCGCCGTCGAGCCAGTTTCGGCCCGTTGGCGAGAAGAAAGGGAGACGGAGATAAATGACATCGAATGGTACTCACGCTGTAACCGACGACAACTTTGATGCCGAGGTCAAGCAGTCAGACAAGCTGACCCTGGTCGACTTTTGGGCCGAGTGGTGCGGCCCCTGTAAGATGATCGCCCCAACGATCGACGAGTTGGCGGAGCAGTACAACGACCAACTCAAAGTCTGCAAGATGGACGTCGATTCGAATCAGCGCACCGCCCAGGAGTACGCCGTGCGCTCGATCCCGAGCCTGTTGTTTTTCAAAGGTGGGGAGGTCATCGAGACGGTCGTCGGTGCTGTGCCCAAGCAGCGCCTCGAAGAAGTCATCGAAGCGCATCTCTAAGTTGGCGCTTGGGGCCGCCTGAATAGCGCGATCCCGCTGAGCGCTCGGGGCTCATTGTCGAGTCGATCGACGATGAGCCCCGTTGTTTTGTAACGCTGGCACTTAAGAGCCGCTTCCGGCTGCGACGATAGACATGCCCGATTGGCTGAAGAACGGTTTCGTTCGGTTGCTTGACCCGATCGTCTTTGGGCTGGTTCGCAGAGGCGTGCACCCGAATCTGATCAGCACGGTCGGTTTCCTGGTCACTTTGGCGGCGGCGGGCGTCATATTCTCTCGTTATCTAGTGCTGGGCATTATGATCTTCCTGGCCGGCGGGATGATGGATACTCTCGACGGGAGGGTCGCCCGAGAATCCGGATTGGCGTCTAAGTTTGGTTCGTTCTACGATTCGACGTTGGATCGTATCTCTGAGATCGCCGTCTACTTCTCGCTGTACGCGTACTTCCGGCCGTTGCCCAGCTTTTGGTGGGTCGGCTACGTCGTAATCCTGGCGATGGTCGGGTCGTTGATGGTCTCGTACACTCGGGCTCGGGCTGAGGCGCTCGGGATCGAGTGCGCTGTTGGATTGATGCAGCGTCCAGAGCGAGTCGTTGCGCTCGGAGTTGGCGGATTGCTCGTGGGTGTGATCCGCTTCGTAGATCCGGCCTGGCAATACACCCCGCTGTTGGTCGCGCTGGTGCTGATCGCCATATTGGCAAACCTGACCGCGGTCGAGCGCATCTACAGCGTTTACAAAGTCGCCCACGGGGTTCCATTGACCCCACAGGATTGAGCGGACCATAAAAACCGGATGAGAGAAACCGATGAACGATGAGCCGATGACCCAGCCCGCTCCCATTTCGTCGCCGGACGGGACTCTCGGGGTGCTGCTTCCCGGGATGGGCGCTGTCGCGACGACTTTCATGGCCGGGGTCGAGGCTGTTCGGCGGGGAATAGCTCAGCCGTTTGGCTCATTGACACAGATGGGCACGATCCGGCTCGGCGGAAGACCCGAAAGGCGGACCCCGCGGATCAACGACTTTGCGCCTATCGCACGGCTCGACCAGTTGGTGTTTGGCGCCTGGGATGTCTTCCCGGACGATGCCTACGAATCAGCTCGTAACGCCGGCGTCCTGGGAGAGAACCAGGTCGAGGAACTGGGCGATTTCTTGCGCACGATTCAGCCCATGCGTGGCGCCTTTGACCAACGCTACGTCAAGAAGCTGAACGGTACACACATCATCGAGAGTCGCTCAAAGCGGGCGTGGGCAGACCAGTTGATCGATGACATCGAGCGTTTCCGGGAAGAGAACGGATGCGATCGAATGGTGATGGTTTGGTGCGGCTCGACGGAGGTCTTCCTCGAACCGGCGGCAGTACACCAGGACCTGGACGCGTTCGAGAAGGGGCTCGACGCGAACGACGACTCCATCCCCCCGTCCATGGTCTATGCCTATGCGGCGATAAAGTGCGGGATACCCTATGCGAACGGAGCGCCCAACCTGTCGGCCGACGTACCCGCGTTGCTCGATCTGGCCGCCCAAAACACCGTTCCGGTCAGTGGAAAAGACTTCAAGACCGGCCAGACCTTGATGAAGACGATCCTCGCACCGGGGTTCAAAGCCCGCATGTTGGGTATTCGTGGCTGGTACTCGACCAACATCCTCGGGAACCGGGACGGAGAGGTGCTCGACGACCCTGAGTCGTTCAAGACCAAGGAGGAATCGAAGCTCGGTGTGCTCGACTACATCCTTCAGCCGGATCTCTATCCGGAGTTGTACGGCGACATCTCACACGTCGTGCGGATCAACTACTACCCGCCGCGTGGCGACAACAAGGAAGGTTGGGACAACGTCGACATCTTCGGGTGGCTCGGCTACCCGATGCAAATCAAGATCGACTTCCTTTGTCGCGACTCGATCCTCGCAGCGCCGATCGTCCTCGATCTCGTGTTGTTCCTTGACCTCGCCGCTCGGGCCGGCATGAAGGGGGTTCAGGAGTGGTTGTCTTTCTACTGGAAAAGTCCGATGCACGCACCCCAGCTCTACCCGGAGCATGACCTCTTCATTCAGCTGACAAAGCTGAAGAACACGCTCCGTTTCCTGATGGGCGAAGAGCAGATTACCCACCTCGGACTCGAGTACTACCAACCTCCCTCGCCGTGAGCCCAGTGACTACGCGCGACCGGACTGTGGTGCTCTCGGTCGTGTGTCTCCTTTTGACAGCCGGTTCGTTGTTAGCCCAAGATGCGATCGAAGTCGGGATCCCAAGCGGCGAAGTCGATGGTTACGAGCGGCGTTCGGGGGTTGACGTGCTTCATTACGACATATCTCTCGAATTGCCAACCAACGGGCGCGAGATCACCGGTCGCACTACGATTCTGTATGAAGCCGAGCACTCGTCCCTGCATCCCACGCTAGACCTCGACTTTGGAGCCATGACCGTCGACAGCGTGCGCGTCGACGGCCAACGCGCGCAGTTTCTGCACGAGGACGAAACGCTCACCGTGCGCGCCCCCCGCGAGCCGATCGCTACCCGGCATACCACCAGCGTCTGGTACCACGGCGAGCCCCAAGATGGCCTGATAATCCAACCGAATCGTCACGGCGACGTGGTCGTTTTCGCTGACAACTGGCCCGATCGGGCACGCTACTGGTTCCCATCGATTGACCACCCGTCAGACAAGGCGACGGTGGCGTTCGAGATCGTCGCGCCAGAGGAATGGCAGGTCGTGGCGAACGGTTATCGGCACGAGCAGACGAAGCTCGGAGACGGGCGCGTGCGAACGCGTTGGATCGAAACGGCGAGCATCCCGACGTACTGCATGGTGTTGGGTGCAGCGCCGTTCAGTATCACGAACGCCGGTGTCGTCAACGGCGTCGAGGTCACGCACTGGACGTACCGGGCCGACTCGTTAGCGGGTGAGGCCGCGTTTTCGCGGTCGACCGAGATCCTGTCGTTTTATGATTCGTTGTTCGGTCCGTTTCCCTACGAGAAGCTGGCTCACGTCCAATCATCGACGCGGTACGGCGGGATGGAGAACGCGAGCGCGATCTTCTACGGTGAGTCGACGATCGGTGACGCACTCACGGCCGGTGCCGGGGATCCGGGCCAAGCAGCCGATGGATTGACTTCTCTGGTCGCACACGAAACCGTTCACCAATGGTTTGGCGACGCAGTCACTGAAAACGATTGGCATCATCTTTGGTTATCGGAAGGGTTCGCTTCGTACTTCGCGGCGGTCTTCTTCGAGTTTCACGGAAGCTCAACCGGAAACGGGCCGTCAGAGTTGGCGCGTCGCATGCGCGCCATGACCGAGAGGATCCTCGCCTATCATCTGCAGAACCCGGAGCCGATCTACGTCCAGAACCGCCGCGAGTACGAGAGCCTCCTGACCCCAAATAACTACCAGAAGGGGGCCTGGGTCTTGCATATGTTGCGTCGAAGAGTGGGCGATCAGGCCTTTTTTGATGCAGTTCGCAGCTTCTACGGTGAACTGCGCGGTCAAACGGCTTGGACCGCCGACTTCGAGCGTGTCTCGGAACGCGTGTCAGGGATGGATCTGGGGTGGTTTTTCGCTCAGTGGGTGGGGCGTCCAGGGGTGCCCGTTTTGGTCGTCGATCGGCGGGGCGATCGACTGATCGTGCGTCAACTGCAACCCGGCGATCCGTATCGGCTGGATCTCGAGTTGGGGTTGACGACCGATACCGGCGAACGACGACTCGAGGTGGAGATGAAGACGAGCGAGGTCGAGGTCGACCTCGAGCCGTTTGGTGCGGTGACCGGCGTCGAGATCGATCCCGACGGTTGGCTGCTGTACGCGACACCGGATCAGGTGCAGGGCTAGGCGCCGAGCTTGAGTATAAACCAGGCGGCCGCAATATTGGGTTTGGTGAGCGACGAGCGGTCACCGGGAGCTGGTGTTGGCGCCCTCATTACCTTCGAGGGCGGCGAGGCTAGCGGGAAGTCGACTCAGGTCGAGTTGCTCGCCGCTTGGCTGACGGATCGGGGTTACTCGGTAGTCACCGCGCGCGAGCCGGGCACGACCGAGGTTGGTTTGGCGGCGCGACGCGCATTGCTGGATGTCGACGACGAGCTCGCGCCCCACGCGGAGCTGGCGCTATTCATCGCCGCTCGCGCTCAGTTGGCAGCGACTGTGGTCACACCCGCGCTGACCGCAGGCAAGATCGTGCTGCTCGACCGGTTCGGCGATTCGTCAGTGGCCTACCAGGGCTACGGTCGGGGCCTCGAGCCGGAGCGGATCGCGGAGTGGAATCGTTGGGCCACCGGGGGTTTGGTCCCCGATCTGACGATTCTGATCGACGTTCCGGTCAGCGATGCCGTCGAGAGACGCGGAGACAAGCCCCCGGATCGACTGGAGCGCGCTGGGGATGAGTTCCACGAACGGGTCCGAGCGGGGTATGAGAGGCTAGCTGCGAATGAACCGTTTAGATTCTGCGTACTAGACGGTAGGCAACCGATCGACGAGCTGCAAAGCGCGATCCGCAGTCGGGTCGGAGAGTTACTCGAGACACGGGGCTCGCAAAGGATGGCACCTAGATGATCAGAAAGCGATTCGGCACTTTCTTCATATTGTTGTTCTTCCTCGCGGTTCTAACCGGCGGGATCATCTACGACGATCTTTCGGCGTCGGACAGCGAGGATCCCTACGCCGCAATCAAGCTCCTCAACGAAGCGATCCACCAGGTCTCGGAGAAGTACGTCGACGAAATCGAATCTGACAGCTTGTACATGCGCGCTCTCGAGGGCATGCTGGGATCACTCGATCCCTATTCGCAGCTATTGAGCCCGACCGAATACAATGATCTGAGGATCCACACCCAAGGCAATTACGAGGGCCTCGGGATTCGGATCGACATCGTCGATCAGATACTGACCGTAATCGCGCCAATCGAAGGCACGCCGGCCTATCGGGCTGGACTCCAGGCGGGTGACAAGATCCTCGCCGTCGACGGTGCCTCGACCAAGGGATGGAGCGAGGAGAAGGCGGTCCAGCAACTTCGTGGGCCGCGCGGATCGACGGTCACTCTGTTGATCGGGCGTTCGGGGCTCACCGAGCCGTTTGACACCGACGTCACGCGGCGTCCGATAAAACTATCCGCGGTTCCGTACTCCTTCTTGATGCGGGACGGCATCGGATACGTTCGCTTCACGCAGTTCGCCGAGCGGGGCCGCGACGAGCTTCGTGATGCGATCCGTAAGCTCGAGCGCAGCGGGATGCGGGCGCTCGTCCTCGATGTTAGGGGCAACCCCGGCGGGCTGCTTGACCAGGCGATCGAAGTTTCGGATCTCTTCCTGCCGAAAGGCGTTGAGATCGTGGCCACGCGAGGTCGCGCTGCGGAATCAGACCGCGCTTATCACGCTCGCGACAACGACGATTTTTCGGTCCACCCGATGATCGTATTGATCAACGGCTCCTCGGCCTCGGCCAGCGAGATCCTTGCTGGAGCGCTGCAGGATCACGATCGCGCGTTGCTGGTCGGCGAGTCCTCGTGGGGGAAAGGCCTCGTCCAGAGCTTGTTTTCTCTCGACGACGGGTACTTCCTCAAGCTGACGACGGCCCGCTATTACACGCCAAGCGGGCGCAGCATCCAACGCGCGGGCGAACCCGGTTTGCCGACGACCAGAACAGGGGAAGAGATCCCGTCGATGTTCGAAGGTGAAGGCGACACGTTCCCGGACAGCCTGGTGTTCCACACGGATATGGGACGGACCATCTACGGTGGTGGCGGAGTTATGCCGGATGTGGTCGTGCGTGGTGACCGTCTGGCAGAAGTTTCGCAGCAGCTCATCGAAGACATCGCGATCCAGAACGCGTTCTTCCTGTTCGCGGTGACGTACCGATCGACACACGACGCGATTCCCAGGGACTTCAAGCCGAATCAAGCGTTGCTGGACGAGTTCAAGGCGTATCTCCGCCAAGAGCAGGGGATCGACTTCTCGGATGAGGCGTTCCTGGGAGAGCTCGAGTACATCCGCGACTCGATGCAGTTCACGCTGATCAGCCAGTACCATGGTGAGGGCGCGGCCCGCCAAGCGGTGCTGCGCGCCGATCTGGCGCTCGCGAAGGCGGTCGACTTGCTGACCGAGGCGGACACCCTTGCCGACCTGTTCCGGCTAGCCGACCGGGAGCGCCAGGCATCGCTCGATGAAAGCGAGACGATGACCACCGCGTCGCGCAAGCCGGCAGCGATAACCCAGCCGTAGCCGACTCGCGGCCGGTGGCCGTCCTGGTGGACGGCTACAACATCCTTCACGCCATCCGGAGATTCGCGCCCCGAGGCGGTGACCCCGCCCCGAAGCGCGCGGCGTTTGAGCGCTGGCTCGCAAATGCGGCGATGCAACAAGGCGTGACCGACTGCGTTGTGGTGTGGGATGGCGTGATCGCTCCGAACGAAGCCCCACCCATCCAGCCGCTCGATGTGATCTACTCGGGCCGATCGAGAAGTGCCGACAGCAAGCTGCTCGAACTGTGTCGGGGTGGTTATGCGAAGCGCGCTGCCCGAACCTGGGTTGTTACGTCGGACCGCGGGGTGCAACGTCCAGCGCGAGAGCTCGGTTTCGTGGTGTTGGGTGCGATGACTTTTTACCGCCGGTGGTCGACAGCGTGATACTTCGGCCATGGCAAAACCCCCGACCCTCGCTTCGAGGATCGGGGGTTTTTGACCCCACTAGCGGCAGTCCCGTTCTAGTGGTAGGGCTCCAGGCGTCGCGATCGCGACGTGTGGCGCAGACGCTCGATCGCGCGTTCCTTGATCTGCCGGATCCGCTCACGGGAGAGATTGAAGATCGAACCGATCTCGCGGAGCGTGAGCGGCTCGTTACCGTCTAGCCCGTAATAGAGCTTGACGATCTTCGCTTCCCGCGGCTGTAGCGAGCCCAGCGTTTCCCGGATCTCCTTCTCCCGGGCGCTCTCGAAGGTCTGCTCTTCGGGATCCATCGTCTCGTCATCCGAGAGATAGCTGAAGAGCGTCTTCTCCTCGCCCTCGAACAGCGGGGCGTCGAGCGATAGCGAACGACGCGAGACGTTCATCAACTTCCGTACCTCGTCGACGTCCATGTCCATCGCCTCGGCCACTTCCTCGGGCTTGGGCTCCCGGCCGAGCTTCTGCGTCAGCTCGGCTTCCTTCTTGGAGATCTTGTTGAGCGTCGTCGCCCGATTGATCGGCAGCCGGAACGTCTTCGAGTTCTCGGCCAACGCTTTCAAGATCGCCTGCCGGATCCACCACACGGCGTACGAGATGAACTTTACGCCCTTGGTTTCATCGAACTTCTGTGCCGCCCGCACCAGACCGACGTTGCCCTCGCAGATCAGGTCGGGCAGGCTCATGCCCAGATTCTGGTATTTCTTGGCTACTGAAACCACGAAACGGAGGTTGGATCGGACGAGTTTCTCGAGCGCCAACTGGTCGCCGTCGCGGATACGCCGCGCGAGCTCCGCCTCCTCCGCCCGCGTCAGCAGCGGGTGGTTCTTGATGTCCTCCAGATAGAGCGCCAAGGCCCCTTCGTCGACCTTGTCGGCGCTCGCTCCGAGAGACATGCTGGTGGTCTTTCTGCGCTTATTTGCCATGTTTTGGGTGCCTGCTCTCCAACACTTCCGGGGTGCGCGTGGAAAACCGCGTAAATATAGAAATCGCAGTATTATATCCGACGGACCTCGATCCTGTCAACAGGGTATTAGATAGGCGTTTCTAACCGTTTTGACTAGGCCTCGGACCGGACGTAGGATAGATACACCGATGAGCGACAAAGGTTTGTGCCTCCTGCTGGCGATGCTGATCAGCCTGATCTTCGTCCCCCAGATTCACGGCCAGGAACCCGAAGATCGGCCCGGTTTTCGCCTTCAGTACCTCGACGTCGAACCCTATCGGGACCAGAAGATCCTGCTGCGCGACTGGCCTGCCCTCTCGCGCCTGGTCGCCTGGTCCGCGGCGCTCGAGGAGAGCGTGGCCCAGGAAGCAGACACGCTGTCGACCGAGATGTTCGAGGAGTTCCGAGTCCGTGCCGACTCGTTGGCTGCCCAGCCCTTGCCGCCCTTCTTCTCCGGGGAGGCGGCTGACAGCGTCCGAGCGACGCTGGAGGAGCTCCTCGCGATCCTCGGCGAGGCCGATTCGCTATTGGGCGAGGCTCCCGAGACGCCCGAGAGAGTGGTCGGTGAACAACTCAACACGCCGTCCGAGGAGCGGACGCTGGTTACCGGCAATACCGCGGTCACCGTTCCAGCCGGGGTGGCCGTTGGTGAGGCGGACTCGCTACCACGTGCCGAGCTAGGACCTGAGGAGTTGAACTTCGTCGATCGATTGACGCTGGCGCTGACCGCGGTCGATCGGCTGGTCCACCTGACGCGAGCGGCCGGCGGTGATCAAACCGGGGAGGCTAACCGGGAACCCACTGCTGAAGAGTCCAGCTCGCCAACAGATAGAGCACCACCCCCGCCAGAACCGTAAGCGCGAGATTGTGGCCGACCTCTTTGTTGACTTCCGGCAGGAGATCCGTGGCCGCGACATACAGCGTCACGCCTGTGGCGAGCGACAAGCCGACCCCAGCCAAATCGGGCCGCTCGGCCAACATCAAAGCGCCGAGGACGCACATCGCGCCGACCAGCGTAGCGGCGCCCACCGCGTGTCGACGCGACTGCCCGCTGGCCAAGACGATCGATGCGATGGTGAAGCCCTCCGGCAGCTTGTGGAGCGCGATCGCCACGAACACGAGCCATCCGAGGACCGGTGATACCGCATAGCCGGCCGCAATCGAGACACCGTCAAACAACGAGTGGAGCCCCAGACCGAACACCGCGGCAAAGCTCGATCGACCGTGAACGACCTCGTGGTGTGTCTCCTCGCCGAAGTGGAAGTGGGGGACGGCTGCGTGCTCGAAGACGTGGGTCAAGAAGTACCCGGTGACGACGAGCGGCAACGCCCGCGTGGGCTCGAGTGCCAGCGCCTCCGGCAACATCCTGAGCAGTGCGACCGATAGCAGAAACCCGGCACCGACAGCGACGAAGAGCTGCAGCATGACGCGGCTCCAGCGGCGGCCTACACTGACCAGCAGGCCACCGATCAGGTTGCCGACGCCAGCGACGATTGCAAGCAAGACACCCATAGTCTGCGGGCGGCGAACATAGCCGACCCGAGGAAGGCTGGAAAGCGACGCTGAAAGCCCCGGTGTTCCCGCTCGCGAACGTAGTCTTTTTTCCGCACACGTTCCTGCCGCTCCACGTCTTCGAGCCCCGCTACGTGGAGATGGTCTCGGTCGCCCTGTCCGGGGACGGGTTGATCGCCATGGTCCTAGCTCGCGAGGAGCGGCCCGCTGGTCAAGATCTCGCGGTCTACCGTGTCGGATCGGTCGGCCGGGTGGTGGTTGCCGACGAATTGGACGACGGGCGGTACAACATCGTCCTCGACGGCTTGGCGCGAGTGGCGCTCGACGAGTTTGAGGTCGCGCCCGGCGAGTACTTTACCGCCCGGCTGGAGATCTTGGGTGAGGCGCTGCCCGACCTGCAAGACCCCCGAGTGGCGGAGGAAAAGGCGGGGCTGGTAATGACCGCCCGTCAGTACGGCGAGCAGGTGTTGCGGGGTCGGGTGCCGATCGATTTCTTGAGCGAGGCGCTACCGTACGCCACGCTGGTGAATCGATGCGCCAGCCTGCTACAGGTAAGCGTCGACGCGAAGCAGGAGTTGTTGGCACTCGACGACGTCGGAACGCGAGCCGAGATCGTGACCTACAAAATGGTAGAGCAGATCCAATCGCACGCAGTGATCGATCGATTCACCGATCGTCGCCCGGACGATCCGCGTTCGAACTAGTCACGCGTGGATCTGGTGCGTTGGGGGGTTGGTGCCGGGGGAGGGAATCGAACCCACACGGCCTCGCGGCCACCGGATTTTGAGTCCGGCGCGTCTACCAGTTCCGCCACCCCGGCCGAAAACGAAAAGCTAGAGCGACGTCTGGAGCAGTGCTAGGGTCCCGCGAGCTCCGGAATGCGTTATCGCACCCAACCTCGGTACTCGAGCAGTACCCTCCCCCGCGGGAGCGAGTCGGGTGGTTTCCGCTCGACGGTCACCAATAGCGCAGCCCAGCCAACCAGGAAGGAGTCGCTAGGCAAGCCGGCGAGAACCCGACCATCGAGCGCGTTCCCGAGATCGGCCAGCGGGTGGAACCCAAGGTCGTTCTCGAGCCAGAACGCGTACGTCGAATCACCGCTCAGCGACGCCAAACCGGCGGCGGTAATGACCGCCCGGCCCTGACTCGCGATCAATCGTCCGCGGGCCGGCTCTTGACCAAACAGCGGTACCTCGTGACGGTCGGGTGCGGCCAGGACCGTCAGCAGCTCATCCGTCTTGGCGGCCACGGTCAGCAGCGAGTCTCGAACCACCAGCTGGGCAGCGAGCGAATCGGCGCGCGCGTCGGCCGCCGCACCGACCGCAGCCAGCTCGGTAACGCGTTGGTTCTCGCGGACCGCGAAGGCGATCGCCGCCAGCGCCACCAGTCCGGCCCCAGCGGCTGCCCACTTCCACCTGCGCGCGTGGGCGCGATCGGAAGACGGGGCCGTAACCGCCGCCAACGCGCGGCGCTCGGCCGACCCGGTTTGGGCTTGCGGGATCACAGCCACGTCTCGCGAGCGTCGATGGTCAGCGTTGTGTCAATGAGTAGAGAGGGGATGTTGGTGGAGCTGATCGGGATCGAACCGACGACCTCCTGAATGCCATTCAGGCGCTCTCCCAGCTGAGCTACAGCCCCAAAAATCGAAATCCAAGGTAGATCGCGAGCCTCTGGATCGTCAACCCGATTCGGATAGCTTCGTGGCGATGACTCGACCCACCCGAACCAAAATCTTGGCGACTCTCGGACCCGCGAGCGACACGCCTGAACGACTCGAGGCGATGATCCTCGCGGGAATGGACTGTGCCCGGCTCAACTTCTCGCACGGGGATTATGACGAGTATGCTCGTACGATCGCATTGGTGCGCGAGACAGCGGAGCGGCTCGATCGCCCGATAGCGATCTTGCAGGATCTGCAAGGGCCCAAGATCCGGATCGGCAGTATCGAGGGTGATTCGGTCGAGCTGGCGGTCGGAGAGACGGTCCATCTGCAGGCCAGTGATGAAGTCGGTACACGGGACTTGTTGACGACCACGTACCGTGAGTTGCCGCAAGACGTCACACCAGGTGATCGGATCCTCCTGGATGACGGGCGGCTGGTGTTGGTGGTCGAAGAGATCGAGGGCGATATCGTGATTGGCCGCGTGGTTGAAGGCGGCGTGCTCAAGGAGAAGAAGGGGATCAACCTGCCGGGGGTGCAGATCAGCGCGCCGGTGCTAACCGAGAAAGACCGTCAAGACATCGCGTTCGGGTGCGAGCACGGAGTCGACTACGTGGCCTTGTCGTTTGTTCGCAGCGGCCATGACCTACGGATGTTAAAGCAAGAGATGCGGAGATACGGCAGCGAGGTTCCGGTGATCGCGAAGCTCGAACGGCCGCTGGCCTTGGACAACCTGGACGAGATCTTGGCCGAAGCCGCGGGCGTCATGGTCGCGCGCGGTGATCTTGGGGTCGAGCTGCCACCGGAACGTGTGCCGATCTTGCAGAAGGAGATCATTCGTCGCGCCAATCGTTCCAAGCGGTTGGTGATCGTCGCCACTCAGATGCTGGAGTCGATGACCAAGAGCTTGAGACCGACCCGGGCCGAAGCTTCTGACGTGGCGAATGCGATCTTCGACGGAACCGATGCGGTCATGCTGTCGGCCGAGACCGCGACCGGAGACCATCCCGTGGAGACGATCGAGATGATGGAGCGGATCATCGTCGCCGCCGAGCTCGAGATCGAGCGCACCCCTTGGCGCCGTCGACGGGACCCCCAGCGGACCGAGGACTTTGGCGAGGCTATCGGGGACGCCGCGACGGTCGTTGCCGCAGCGGTCGGGGCGAAGTACGTCGTGGCTTTTACCCAGTCCGGTTCGACCGCAGGGTTATTGGCGAAGTACCGGCCCTCGGTCCCACTGATCGCGTTCACGCCAAACCAGCGAATCCGCAATCGATTGGCGATCCACTGGGGGGTCAAACCGTTGGTCGCTGAGATCGCCGACACGATCGATCGCTTGATCTCGGAGCTCGAGAGGCGATTGGTGGTCGAGAATCTGGCCCAGGAGGGCGAGGTCATCGTGATCGTGTGTGGAGCACCGCTCGATATCGCGGGTCGAACCAACCTCATGAAGGTGCATCGGATCGGTGACAAACCGCGCCTGGGAGATAGCGAAGACGATTCTTGAGGCCCGTTTGACGGCTCTAGAACCCTCGGATAGCTTCGCTTTTCATGGCTGATATCGCTGCAGCAAAGAAGCCGATCGCCGGTTTACAGGGCGTCGTGGTCGCCGACTCCGAGATCTCATATGTCGACGGGCAGGCCGGAAAACTCGTCTATCGCGGCTATTCGATCGAGGATCTGGCTGCGAACTCGACGTTCGAAGAGACGACAAAGCTCTTGCTTGACGGCGCGCTTCCCAGCCGGTCCGAGTTGGACCAGTTTGAGGCCGAACTGAGTGGGGCCAGGGTTCTAGATAGCGAGATCATCGACCTGATTCGCGCCTACCCGACGGACGCCCAACCGATGGCGGTGCTGAGAACGGCTGTTTCCGCGCTCGGGTTGTTCGATCCCGACAGCGAAGACATCGGACCCGATGCAACGCGCCGCAAGGCGATTCGGTTGGTGGCCAAGTTCCCCGTCATCGTGGCCGCGTTCGAGCGCCATCGGAATGGCCACGATCCGATTGACCCGCGTGATGACTTGGCTCATGCGGCGAACTTCCTCTACATGCTTACCGGTTCCGATCCCGATCCCGAAGACGCTCGCGTCATGGACGTGTGTCTCATTCTGCACGCCGAGCACGGGATGAACGCCTCGACGTTTTCGGCTCGGGTGACCGCAGCCACGCTCTCGGACATCCACTCGGCGGTAACATCCGCGATCGGGACACTCAAGGGGGCGTTGCACGGCGGCGCGAATCAAGAAGTGATGAAGATGCTTCTCGAAATCGATCAACGCGGGATCGAGCCGGCCGATTTCGTGCGGGCGATGCTGGATCGCAAAGAGCGAGTGATGGGCTTTGGGCATCGCGTATACAAAACAATGGACCCGCGGGCACCGATACTGAGGCGATTCTCTCGGGACCTGACCGCCCGCGCTGGACAGCAAAAATGGTTCACGATAAGCGAGCAAATCCTGGAGACGATGGCGGCCGAAAAGGGGATCGATCCAAACGTAGACTTCTTCTCAGCTTCCACGTACCACGCGCTGGGGATTCCGGCCGATCTTTTTACGCCGATTTTCGCGATCTCTCGCGTCAGCGGCTGGTCTACTCATGTCGAGGCTCAATACCGACACAACCGGCTGATACGACCGCGCGCGAACTACGTTGGACCGCGAGATCTGACGTACGTCCCGATCGAAAAGCGGTAGTCTCCGGTCAGTCCCGAAAATCCATCCACCGTTTCCGCGGTGAACCTTGTGCTAAGCTCAAATCTTGCGTGCGTGAAAGGAGCAAGTAGATGACATACGAACGTTTGACGCCCCCTTCGGGTGGCGAGATCATAGGCTACGACGGGGCGTTTCGGGTAACGACCCCGGACCGGCCGATTATCCCGTTTATCGAGGGTGATGGGATCGGACCCGACATCTGGGCCGCCGCGCGTCAGGTTTTTGACGCCGCGGTCAAATCGGCATACGGCACGGAGCGATCGGTGTGTTGGTTCGAGATCTTCGCCGGTGACAAGGCGGTGGCGGAGTATGGCGACGGGTTGGTCCTGCCCGACGACACGCTGCAAGCGATTCGCGATTATCGCGTCGCGATCAAGGGCCCGCTGACAACACCTGTCGGTGGCGGCATTCGGTCACTCAACGTCACCCTGAGGCAACGGCTCGATCTGTATTGCTGTGTCCGACCCGCACGATACTACGCCGGTACGCCGTCTCCGATGCGCGAACCGCACAAGCTCGATGTCGTCGTGTTTCGCGAGAACACCGAGGATGTGTATGCCGGCATCGAGTGGGAGGTCGGCAGCCCAGAACAGCAGCGCGTGCGCGAGTTCCTAAACGGCGAGATGGGGACGGAGATCCCGACCGACGCGGGTATCGGGGTAAAGCCGATCAGCGAGCGCAATACCAAGCGGCTGGTTGCCGCAGCGATTCGCTATGCGCTGGACAAGAAGCGGGCCTCGGTGACGCTGGTTCACAAAGGCAACATCATGAAGTTCACCGAAGGGGCGTTTCGGCGATGGGGCTACGAGGTGGCAGCCCAAGAGTTTGGCGATCGGACCGTGACCGAGGCCGACCTGAAAGGAGATCGCGGCGATCGCATGATCATGAAGGATCGAATCGCCGACGCGATGTTCCAGCAACTGTTGCTGCGGCCCGACGAATACGACGTGATCGCGCTGCCGAACCTGAATGGCGATTACCTGTCAGACGCGGCGGCCGCCCAGGTCGGCGGTCTGGGGATGGCGCCTGGAGCCAACATCGGAGACACGGGGGCGGTGTTCGAAGCGACCCACGGCTCAGCGCCCAAGTACACCGGGCTCGACAAGGTCAATCCCGCGAGTCTCATCCTGTCGGGGGCGTTCATGTTCGATTTCCTGGGATGGGGTGAGGTCAAGTCGAAGATCGAGCACGGCCTCGAGGCGGCGATCGGTGACAAGGTGGTGACCTACGATTTGGCTCGTCAGATGGAGGGTGCCACCGAGGTCAAGTGCTCAGAGTTCGCGACCGCGATTATTGACCGCATGTAGAAAGTGAAGCGGTGGACAAGGCGTGCAGTTTGTTGACGAAGCCACGATCACCGTCGACGCCGGAGCCGGCGGTAATGGATGCGTCTCGTTTCGTCGGGAGAAGTTTGTGCCACGTGGCGGGCCCGATGGTGGCAATGGCGGGCGGGGTGGTGACGTGGTGCTGGTGGTCGACGCGCAACTATCGACGCTTCAAGACTTTCGATATCGGAAACAGTATCGCGCCGGTCGCGGAAAGCACGGCTCGGGGAACAACCGCACCGGTGCTGACGGTGACGACGTACAGCTGCGAGTACCTCCGGGGACGATCGTTCGAGACCAGGCGACGGGGGAGGTGTTGGCGGATCTGACGACTCCGGGGACGAGCGCGGTGGTGGCTGCGGGTGGCCGCGGCGGACGCGGCAACGCGGCGTTTGCCAGCCCCACCCGCCGAGCACCGCGACGGGCCGACCCGGGGGCCCCGGGCGAAACGCGCGAGCTGTTGCTCGAGCTCAAGCTGCTAGCGGATGTGGGGCTGGTCGGTGCGCCAAATGCGGGCAAGTCGACGTTGCTCTCCCGAATCAGCGCCGCGCGCCCAAAGATCGCTGACTATCCGTTTACGACGCTGCAGCCCAACCTCGGGGTCGTGTCGATTGAACCCGGGCGGTCATTTGTCGTAGCCGACATCCCGGGTCTGGTTGAGGGGGCCGCCGAGGGGAAGGGGCTGGGGGCTCGTTTCCTGCGCCACATCGAGCGCACCCGGGTGCTCTGTTTTCTCATTCCCGTAGATACGATCAATCCCGAAGAGGAGCTGGACGCGCTGCGAGCCGAGCTCGGGACGTGGTCCGCGGCGCTGCTCGAGTTGCCGCAGGTCGTCGTGTGGTCGAAGGGTGATCTGGGTGACCCTCCAGACGCGAGCTTCGACGATGTCGTCGCCGTGCACACGGTGAGTGCGGTGACGAGTGCGGGTCTGGACGGTTTGGTCGAGACGATGTGGCGAGTCGTCCGGGAAGCGGTCGCGGCGGCGGATGACGAGAGCTGAGAAGGGCGCTCGACGGTTGGTGCTGGGTGATGAGCGTTACCCGGCGCAGCTGGCGATCGCGCCCGACCCCCCGCAGTGCCTCTACTATCAGGGTGATACACGGCTTCTAACGCGAACCTCGGTGGCTATCGTCGGGGCTCGCAGAACGACCGAGCTGGGGATCGCCATGGGCGAGCAGCTAGGCGCTGGGCTAGCGGCTGCTGGAGTGATCGTGGTCAGCGGGTGTGCCGTCGGGGTCGACGCCGCGGCCCACCGCGGTGCACTCGAAGTCGGCGGCGAGACGGTCGCCGTGTTGGGCGGCGGGTTGGATGTCTCGGCACCAGCCAGCAATCGCGCTCTGGCCGCTGACATCGCTGCGCGGGGCTGTCTGGTTAGCGAGTATCCGGCGGGTGTGGCGCCACTCAAGCACCACTTTCCACGCCGCAACCGGATCATCGCCGGACTCGTCAGAATCGTGATCGTGGTTGAAGCTGGTGATCGCTCCGGTGCGCTGATTACGGCGCGCCTCGCATTGGCGGCTGGAAGAGAGGTCATGGCGGTGCCTGCCCACCCACTGTTGCCGACGTCGGCGGGCGCGAATCGGTTGCTCGGGGACGGCGCGCAAGCGGTTTTTGAGCTCCAGGACGTGCTCGACGAGCTGGCTGCTCTGCCGCCGATGGTCGGGGTCGAGCCGCTGCCACCGGTCGCACCGCCAAGCCGTCCCTCGACCCAGACCGCCGCTGCCCCAAGGCTACTCGACGTTCTCTCCCAACGGCCGGCTACCCCGGAGGAGCTGGCAACCAGTGCTGGCTTGGAGCTCCCCAAGGTGCTGGCGGATCTGACTCAGCTCGAGATCCTGGGGCTCGCTCGTGCGCTTCCCGGGAGTCGGTTCACGCGCAACCACCCGTCGACGCAGGGCTGATCAGGTGCGCCGTCCTCTCCACGTGTACGTCCACGTCCCTTTTTGCGCCCGCAAGTGTCCCTACTGTCATTTCTACAACCTCCGCCACGATGCCGGCCGCGAAGCACTCTTCGTCGACGCCTTGGCGCGCGAGATCGACACGTCACGTCGACAGAGCGCGCTCGAGGGTGTCGAGCTGGCGACGCTCTACTGGGGCGGCGGCACGCCGTCGATTCTATCCGAGGCCGGATTCTCGAGGTTGGCCGATTTGTGTCTCGACATAGGACCGATGGCGCACGAGTTCGAGTGGACGATCGAGCTAAACCCGGCGGACGCCGAAGCCGGCAAGCTGTCTGACTACCGGGCCCGTGGCGTCAACCGCCTCTCGATCGGAGCGCAGTCCTTCGATGTCGAACGGCTGACGTTTCTCGAGCGGGGCCACTCTGGTGCAGAATCGCGGCGGGCCGTGTTGGCCGCGGTTCAGGCGGGGTTCGACGACATCTCGATAGATCTGATGTTCAACCTCGCGGTGTCTGGGCGCCGGAGATCGTGGGTAACCGATCTGGGGTCGGCGTTTGATCTGCCGATCACCCATCTCTCCTTGTATGGGCTCACCATCGAGTCGGGTACCCCGTTCGGGGTTCGTGACCGCGCCGGTCCTCGACGACGACGGCCGTACGGATCACGTCATCGAGGGCGCGAGCGAGCTGCACGTGACGTTCGACGACGAGACCAGAGTTCCCGCGAGCGTGGTCGGCTTCGATCCGGCCTACTGGTCGGGTCGTCCCTACCTCGGCTTGGGTCCTTCGGCGCACTCGTTCGATGGCCAGCGACGCTGGGCCAACGCGTCTTCGCTGACGAAGTGGGCTGAGGCGTTCGCGATCGGCGCTGACCCGCGCGCATTCGTGGAGAGATTGGATCCGTCTCAGCGCGCGCTTGAGACCTTGTACCTCGGATTGCGCACCGCGGACGGCGTCGGGGTCGATCACCCGCTGCTCGGCTCGATAAACGTCAAGCCAGTGGTAGCAGAGCTGGTCGCCGAGGGTCTGTGCCGGCTCTCAGCAGATCGGTTGGCATGCACCGAGCGGGGGTTTCTGGTGTACGACGCGATACTCGACCGGCTGGTTGGCATCGCTCGTCCTCCTGAATCGACGCCGGCCGCCACCACGGTGAATTGATATGGCTCTCAACGGCAGGTAGCTTTTAAGCGTCATGCACACGGACGAACAGGAACTGACACTCCGCGAGCGGCGGGTTCTCGAGGCTGTCATTCACACCTTTGTGGATACCGCCGCCCCGGCTGCGTCTCGCGCGGTAGCGCTGGATTTCAATCTCGGCGTCAGCCCGGCTACGATTCGCAACACCATGAGCGATCTGGCACGCAAGGGGTACCTAACCCAGACCCACCCAAGCGCTGGACGTACTCCAACCGATAAGGCGTATCGCTACTACGTCGACACGCTGATGAAGATCCAACAGCTCTCCGCTGACGAGGTGGCGCAGGTTCAGGCGACGGTCGCTGAGACGAATGCCGAGCAGGAGTTGCTCTCGCGTGCGGTGTTAGCGCTTTCGGTTCTATCTCACGAGCTCGGACTGGGGCTCGGCCCACAGATTGGCGGTGGAGTGCTCGAGCGTATCGAGCTGGTCGGGCTTTCGAGCGAACGAATGCTCATCGTGCTCGCTGTCGACTCGGGACCGGTAAGAACGATCTACGTCGAAGCTCCGCGACCGGTGACCGACGACGTTCTTTCGTCGTTGGCACAGTTCCTCAACGAACGCTTGGCGGGCCGAAAGCTACAAGAGATCCGCGAAACCTATCGCGATCGATTGTCGGATGGCCCCAGCGAGCATGCTGATCTGCTGAACATCTTTCTCGAACAGGCCGATACCGCGTTTGCTACCGAGCCATCGATCGAAAGCGTGGTGCTTGGTCCTGCGTCGAGCCTCGCCGATCAGCCGGAGTTTGCCGATCGCGAAGGTCTGCGCACGCTGATCGAGCTGACCGAGCAGAAAGAGCTGCTGGCGCGGGCGCTCGAAAAACGTCGCGCCGAAGGGATCGTCATCTCGATCGGTGGCGAGCACGCTCAAGAGCCGCTGCTCGACTTCAGCTTGGTCACCACGCAGTACGAGATGGCTGGGGTGCGAGGCACGATCGGCGTCATAGGGCCGACTAGGATGCCATACGAGCGCGTCGTCGCGCTGGTCGAATACACTGCCAGACTCCTCTCGTCGCTTCCTGACCGGAGCGCCTAGCCGACCACCAAACCAATGACGAGACGAGATTACTACGAGATCCTGGGCGTCTCGACGGACGCATCGGACGAAGCGATCAAGCGGGCCTATCGCAAGGTGGCGATGGAAAACCATCCCGATCGCAATCCGAACGACCCCGGGGCTGAGGAGCGTTTCAAAGAAGCGTCCGAAGCGTACTCCGTTTTACGCGATGGAGATCTAAGGGCGCGGTACGATCGGTTCGGACATGCTGGAGTCGGTCAGGCAGCGGGGGCCGGTGGTTTTCAGGATTTTGACCTGGCCGATGCGTTGCGTGCCTTTATGCGGGATTTTGGCGGTTTCGAGGACTTCTTTGGCGCGCCCCGTAGGCAGCGCCGACGCCAGGGGCCGCTCCGTGGGAGTGACGTTCAGATGCGGATGCACGTCACGCTCGAGGAGGTGGCGTCAGGCGTCGAGAAAACGATTCGCGTGAAGCTGTATCAACGCTGCGAAAGGTGCGACGGCAACGGCAGCGAAAGCGGTGAGCGTACACCGTGCCCAACATGCGATGGACAGGGGGAGGTGCGACGCGCCCAGCGATCGATCTTTGGTCAGTTTGTAAGCATCGAGCCGTGCTCGGATTGTCACGGTGAGGGCCAGGTGGTGAAGGACCCGTGTCGTGACTGCAGCGGCAACGGACGCGTGCGTGAGGACCGCAGGATCAAGGTCCGCATCCCGGCGGGTGTAGAGACCGGTAACTACCTGACGTTGCGCGGAGAGGGAAACGCCGGCCCCCGTGGGGGGCCGCTCGGCGATCTTATCGTCGTGCTCGAGGTCCGGCCGCACGAACGCTTTCACAGGGACGGTGATGATGTACGGATGGAACTCGCGTTGTCGTTCCCGATGGCCGCGTTGGGAACCGAAGTCGAGGTACCGACGTTGCATGGTGAAGCGACGCTCGAGATTCCAGCCGGCACCCAGACCGGCACGATCCTCGAGTTGCCGGGTGAAGGTCTGCCGCGACTCAACAGCGATCGGCGTGGTGACCAGCTCGTGCGCGTCGCGGTCTGGGTTCCGACCTGTTTAACATCGACTGAACGGGAGCAGCTCGAGGCGCTTTCCGAGTCAGAGAACTTCGCGCCGCCGGAAGGAGAGAAGGGTTTCTGGCGAAAGGTGAAGGAAACCTTCACGACGTGAGCTACGTCGAGCTCACGGTGGCGGCCCCGGTCGCTGCCGAGGAGACGGTCACGGCGGCACTGGCGGCGTGCGAAACGCTTGGCGGTTGGGTCGAAAAGCCGGGTCTCTTCCGTGGCTACTTTTCTGCACCCGCGGCCGACCTGCCCGAGCGCTTCCGCGGCGCCTGGTGTGATCTCGCCGGTGAAGCGTGCGCTTACCCGATTGTCGTACGAGAACTTCCGGCTCGTGATTGGCTCGCTGCCTGGCGCGCCACCGCACGACCGATCGCGATCACTCCCAAACTCTGGATCGCACCCCCGGGGGCCGGCCCCGAGAATGCGACCGAATCGAAGGTGGTGTGGATCCAACCCGGGCTCGGGTTTGGCACCGGCAGTCACGCCACGACGCAGGCGTTGCTGCGATGGCTGGACCGGGAATCACCGTTTCGCTCGGTCCTTGATGTCGGCACCGGGAGTGGCGTGCTTGCGTTGGCTGCGGCGGCGTTGGGCGCCCGTCGGGTCGTCGGGCTCGACATCGACCCCGATGCGATCGTCGGCGCGATCGACAACCGGGCTCGCAACGTTCAACCGGGCGAGTTGATGCTGGTTCGCGGTTCGACGGCGAGCCTCCGTCCCGGCCACCGTTTCGAGTGCGTGCTGGCCAATCTCGACGGCCCGACGCTGGTCGATGAGTTGCCGCGCATCGCTGATCTCTGCTCGCCCGGTGGCCGCGTCGGCGTGGCCGGGCTGTTGCTCACCGAGCACGAGCCGTTGATCGACGCCGCGCGGCAACTCGGACTCACATTGCTCGATCAGCGCCAAGACCCCGATCCCACATTTGGAGATGTCTGGTGGAGCGGATGGTTTGCCGCGCCGGACGATACAGAGTGAGGCGCTGGTGTCTTCCACCCGCGGCGATGGCGGCCGTCGATGCAGCGGCGATCGACGCCGGACTGCCCGGGTTGGCACTCATGGAAACGGCTGGACGCGCGGTGACAGCAGCGATCCTCGGTCGATGGGCAGAGACGGGGCGGGCGCGGATTCTGGTGGGCAAGGGGAACAACGGTGGCGACGGTCTCGTCGTGGCGCGCACGTTGGTTGGGGCCGGATGGGAGGTCGAGCTCGCTCTTTTCTGCGATCCGGCGGAGCTGATCGGTGACGCCGGCGCACAGTGGGCGCTGGTCGAGCCGATGGGTTTGGTCATCGAGCGCATCGAGAGCGCTTCGCAAGCTGCCGCTCTCGATCGGTCGCACGGTTTCACGTGTTGTGTTGACGCGCTTCTGGGCACCGGTCTCCAGGGCGATGTGCGGGAGCCGATGCGAACCGCGATTGGCGCGTTAAACGAGGGATCGCTGCCGGTCGTCGCTGTCGACGCGCCATCTGGACTCGACGGCTCAACCGGTCGCCCGCACGGGATCGCGGTTCGCGCCGTGCTGACCGTCACCTTCGGTTTCCCCAAGCCGGGACTGTTTCTCGGTGCCGGCCCAACCCACACCGGTGACCTGATGGTGGCTCCTCTGGGGTATCCGCCCGGTGCGCTAGAGGCCGCCGGGCCCGCGCCGCTGGAGTGGAGCGGGCTCGAGAGTGCGTGCGCGGCACTGCCGCCGCTGGCCTCGGACGCACATAAGGGATCTGTCGGACAATTGTTGCTGGTGGCCGGATCCGAAGAGTACCGGGGTGCGGCGGTGCTCGCGGCGACGGCCGCGCTCCGATCCGGCGTCGGCTTGTGCAAGGTCGCTACGCCGGCATCGATTGCGGAGTTCATCGTCGGTACCGTCCCCGAAGTGATCGTCGAGTCGCTACCCGTCACCGACTCCGGAGAGCTCTCGTCAACGGCGGCCGAGCGAGTCGCTCGGTTGGCGGAGGGTGTCGACGCGATCGCGATCGGCCCTGGACTCGGTGCTGGCGCGGGGGTGCGGTCGGTGGTCGAGGCCGTAGTCGCTGCCGACGCGCCGCTGCTCGTCGATGCCGATGGTCTCAATGCACTCGCCGACGCACCGGCGATGATTCAACGCGACCCGCCCACCATCATCACGCCGCACCCCGGCGAGCTTGCACGATGGCTGAAAAGCGAGCCGGAGACGGTCGACACCGATCGTATCGAAGCGGCGCCGCGTGCAGCCGATCGTTGGGGGCTCCACGTCGTGCTGAAAGGTGCGCCGACCGTCATCGCCGATCCGGATCGGCGTGCCGCGCTCAACCTGACCGGCAACCCGGGTTTGGCGACCGGCGGTAGCGGCGACGTGCTTACCGGCTTGCTGGGAGCTCTGTTGGCTCAAGGCGTGGCGCCGCCACTGGCGGCTCGCGCAGCGCCTCTGATCCACGGGTTAGCCGCCGATTGGGCGGCCCACGATTTGGGGGAACGCGGCCTCGTCCCGAGCGACCTCTTTCGCTATTTGCCGCTGACGATCCGAGAGCTGACAGCTGGACGTGGTCAAGCGCTGCTCGATCGCATCGCTCATCCTTATGCCGCATTGTTGACGATCGGCGACACGGGGGCGTGACTCGCATACTGCCCGCCGCTCTCTCCGTCATCATGTTCGCGTTGGCGCTTCTCGGACCCGGCTCCGTCATCGCTCAGCGATTCGACCGCTTCGACCCCGACGATTGGATCACCCTGCACGACTTTCGGTTTGTCACCTCGGTGGCGGTTTCAAACGAGATCGCCTACTTCGGGACGACGGCCGGGGTCGAACGGTTCGACACGCTCCGCGATCGGTGGCTGGCACCGATCACCACGGCCGATGGGTTGCCTCACGAACGCGTGACCGCGCTGGTCGTGGATCCGACGGGCGGCGAGTTGTGGATCGGTACCGCGCGCGGGGTGTCGCGTTACACCGAGTTTATCGGCGAGGTCGAACACGTGTTTGGACCACCGCCGACGTTCGTGGAGGAGCTCAAGATCGATCCGAAAGCGGGGACCGTTTTCGCATGGGTTGCGGGAGGCTGGTGGCGTGCGCGGGTCGCTTCGCCGTCGATGCAACGGGGTCCGCCTCCGCCACACGACGCACGTGGCTCGATTGATGTCGATCTCGTCGATCCGTTCGATCTGCCGTGGACCGATCCGCTGCACGTTGAAAGTCAGGCCGACCACTTCCAGAGCGTTCGGCTGACCGAACTCTTTCAGGATCTGCGCGGTGACTTCTACGTCGGGACGTGGGGCGATAACGGGCGCCGCTGGGGGGGCGCGCGGTTCGAGTGGGAGCCATTGCTGTTTGGTCTGGGGGGGCGCGGTGGGGGACCGATCGTGGAGACCACCGATGGTATGTGGTTCGTCCCCATCGACCGTTCGCGCGCCAGCACGAGACTCGCGCCGGTGGCGATCGCTTTTGTCGATCGCGACGGAAGTTGGTCGCATGTGGTCCCACGAACCGAGCCCGAGCTTCCGACCGCGTTGGCGACGAGCGCCGCGGCTGCCGGCGACACCTTATACCTGGGATCGGATTACGGTTTGACGCGCTATGCGGAGGGTGAGTGGAAAACCCACGGGTGGACCGCCGATCCGCCCATCGATACGGTCACGGCGCTTCACGTCGATGGTCCCCGGCTTTGGGTCGGGACGCCGCGCGGCCTGACGCTGTGGGATCGCGAAACCGATCAGCCCACGGCGCAGTTCCTGCGCGGTCGATCGATCAGCGCACTTGCTGTTTCGGACGATGCGATTTTCGTCGGAACGAACCGCGGCTTGTACGTGGGTCAGCGCGATCCAAACGGGGGGGCTGGCTTCGCGCCGGATTCGTTTGTGAGGACCGAAAGCCGTGGAAGTCGGATCCGAGCGTTGGCGTTGCGCGACACCTTGCTCGTCGTGGGCACCGGCGTCGGGCTTGGGGTCTTCAATCGCTCGAGCGGTGAGTGGCGGTTTGTGGCCGCCGTCGAAGGCCGGCTCGAAAGCCCGCCGCTGGCGCTAGCGATCGACGACCAACAAGTATGGGTCGGCACCGATCGCGGGCTCGTTCGGTGGCGGCTGACAACCGGTGAGTGGGACGTCTATCGCCCCGCCGACGGATTGGCCGGGCTCCCGGTGCGACACCTTTGGGCTACTGAGGATGCGGTCTGGGCCTCGACGCCCGAAGGGGTCAGTCGTTTCGGCTGGCGCCAGGCGCGGCGTTGAGGCGTCGATAATGACCGGCGAGTTCGATTGGATCGAGCGCATCGTGAGCTGTCTGGGGCCCAGCGGCTCGGGGATCGGCGATGACGCGGCGGTGCTGACAGGCCCGGATGGCGAAACGTGGGTGTGGACGATCGACACGTTGGTCGAGCGTGTGCACTTCCGGTTTGACTGGCTGGAGCCCGAGGCGGTTGGCCACCGCGGACTGGTCGCGAGCTTGAGCGACTTGGCGGCGATGGGTGCCGAACCGGTGGCGGTGCTGACCGCATTGGCCGCGCCCCCTGATTGGCTAGCTGATCGGGTCGAGCGACTCTACGAGGGGTTGGCTGCGACCGCCCGACACGCCGGTTGCCCGGTCGTCGGTGGTGACTTGTCGCGGGCGGCCGAGGTCCAATTGACCGTGACCGCGCTCGGTCGGTGCGAGGGTCGAGCGCTGACTCGGGGTGGCGCCCGGCCGGAAGACGAGGTGTGGGTCACCGGTGCGCTAGGTGGGCCTGCGGCGGCACTGGCGTTGCTGGCGCGCGAGGGTCCAAAGCCCGATGTGCTGGCCCACGCGGCGTACGATCGGTTGGCCCGCCCTGCCGCCCGAATCGATGAGGTGCGATGGCTGCAGACCCGCGCCCAACTCGGCGCCGTGATCGACATCTCGGACGGCTTGTCGGGTGACGCGGGCCACGTGGCCGACGCGAGTGGCGTTGCGATCACGATCGATGTCGGGCGGTTGCCGGTCGATGCCGGCGCGGGTGACGTCGGTCGCCGACTGAACGCCGACCCGATCGAATGGGCGCTCCACGGGGGTGAGGAGTTCGAGGTTCTGCTCACCGCTCGCCCCGGATCGATCGGGCCGCTTGTCGAGGAGTTCGAAGCGACGTTCGGTATCTCGCTGACCGCGATCGGAACAGCGGTCGAAGGCGCTGGTGTGCAGAAGGTCGAGAACGAGGTCGCCAAGCCGCTCGACACCAAGTCGTGGGACCACTTCGCCACGCCGCCCGACTCGGGCGTCTAGCCGACGATCCGTTTGCCTCGAACCGACGTCGTCGGTTAGCATTCACTACCCATCCGAAAGTCGACCGCAACCATTGCCAGATCGCATACGATGACGACGATCGCGCGCCTCAACGCTCGGGAGATCCTGGACTCGCGAGGTCGGCCGACCGTGGAGGTCGACTGCTGGACCGAATCCGGGATCATGGGTCGCGCGGCTGTGCCTTCTGGCGCATCGACCGGCGAACATGAAGCGCTGGAGCTGCGTGATGGCGATCGCGATCGGTACCACGGCGCGGGCACGCAAAAGGCGGTGCTTCACGTGGAGGAGATGATCGCACCGGCGGTGGCCGGAATGACGATCAGCGATCAGGGCGCGATCGATGCGCGACTGCTGGAGCTGGATCCAACCCCCGACAAATCACGACTTGGCGCCAACGCGATTCTGGCGGTTTCGATGTCGACTGCAGTGGCGGCAGCCAACGTTGCGGGTCAACCGCTCGCTCGATCGCTCGGCGGCGATGAGGCCGATGTCTTACCGGTGCCGCTGCTCAACATCCTGAATGGTGGCGAGCATGCCGACAATACGGTTGACATACAGGAGTTCATGGTCGCTCCGATTGGCGCATCGACGTTCAGCAATGCGTTGCGGATGGGAGCCGAGGTGTACAGCGCGCTCAAGCGCGTGCTGACGGGTAGGGGTCTCGCCACGACTGTTGGTGACGAGGGCGGGTTCGCTCCCGATCTGGCGTCAGACTCGGAGGCGCTCGACTGCGTCGTCGAAGCGATCGGCGAAGCCGGTTACGTGCCCGGCGAGGAGATCGCTATCGCGCTCGACGTGGCCGCCAGTGAGTTGTTCGCAGATGGCCACTACCGATGGAAGAAGCAGGGCGGACCGCCGATGACCGCTGCGGACCTGATCGAGTTCTACGCCGACCTCTGTGGTCGTTACCCGATCGTGTCGATCGAGGACGGCTTAGCCGAGGACGATTGGGACGGTTGGAAGTCGATGACCGCGACACTCGGTGAGCGCGTCCAGGTGGTTGGCGACGACCTCTTCGTGACCAACCCGAAGCGATTGAGCCGCGGGATCGCCGAGAAAGCGGCCAACGCCATCTTGATCAAGCTCAATCAGATCGGCACGGTGACCGAAACGCTGGCCGCGATCGAAGCCGCGCGTGGAGCTGATTACGGGTGGATCATCTCGCATCGATCGGGGGAGACGGAAGACACATTCATTGCCGACCTTTCCGTTGCCACCGGCGGCGGACAGATCAAGTCCGGTGCGCCGGCGCGCGGCGAGCGCACCGCCAAATACAATCGGTTGCTGCGGCTCGAGGCTGAACTGGGAGACCGAGCACGGTATGCCGGTCGAGACCCGTATCGCGATTACATCGAGGCGGGGTCGTGAGTCGGCCGCTCGCCGGCCGACGGCAACGCCGGCGTCAGAAGCGCGCCTTTCTGGTCGCGATCGCAGCGCTTGTCGGGTACGCGCTGTTCGTCGGTGACCATCGTCCGCACCACCTCGGGTTGCTGTACCTCGAACAGCGCCGGACTGAGGAGCGGATCGCCGAGTTGCGCCGCGATCATGCGGAGTTGTCGAGCCAACGCGAGGCCCTGGAAAACGACCCGTTCACGCTCGAAACGCTGGCTCGGCGTAAGGGTATGATCCGTCCCGGGGATCTCGTCTATCGGATCGTTCCGGTGCCCGCCGAAACCGACTCTCTAGCGGCGCTAAATTCGCTCCAAGCTGACTCGATCGCGCAGCAGAACCGGCCCTAACGCTAGCGTGATCCATGGCTAGTTTGACGTTTGACAGCTAGCCAGACCCCGAATACATTCGTTTTTACATCGCGGGGTGGAGCAGTCTGGTAGCTCGTTGGGCTCATAACCCAAAGGTCGCGGGTTCAAATCCCGCCCCCGCCACCAAATTGGAGAAGGGGTGGTCGGTCGGCGACCACCCCTTCGCTATTCTCATGGCGGCGTAGCTCAGCCTGGTAGAGCAAGGGACTCATAAGCCCTGGGTCGCAGGTTCAAATCCTGCCGCCGCCACCATCTCTCATGACGACGTCGAGCCACGATCTCGCGGTCGCCTTTGGCGATCATTGGAACCGTTACTTCGCCCCCCAAGCCGGAGGTGTGGTTGTGGTTGCGGCTTCGGGTGGTGTCGACTCCATGGTGTTGTTGGCGTTGCTCGCGCGGGATCGGGTGGCGGGCTCGGAGCTGCGTGTCGTAGCGGCCCATTTCGATCATCGCACTCGAGGATTGGAAAGCGCTGAAGACGGTCGATTTGTGGCCGAGACGGCCTCGCAATGGGGCGTTGACGTCGAGCTCGGCGAGGCCGATGTGGTTGCCGGGGCGACGCCCGGCGGCCGCGGACCGCAGGCTGCGGCGCGCGAATTGCGTTATCGCTACCTAACTCAGATCGCCGCTGAGCACGCAGCAGCGTCGGTCGCGACGGGTCATCACCGCGACGATCGGGTGGAGACCGTCCTTTTGCGGCTGGTGCGTGGTACCAGCCCCGAAGGGCTGGCTGCCCTAAGCCCGATCGAGGAGCTGCGCGGCGTCCTCATCGTGCGACCGCTGTTGGCGTTTTCCCGGGCTTCGATTCTGGCCTGGGCGGAGGCCACCGGAGTGCCTTTTCGCGAAGACCCTTCGAACCTGGAGGCTCGCTACCCCCGCAATCGGATGCGACACGAAGTGCTGCCACTGCTAGCCGAGTTCAATCCCCGAGTGGACGAGGCGATCGTTCGGTTGAGCGCGCTCGCCGGGACGGACAGCGCTTATCTGAGCGCGGCCGCCGCCGACCTGCTGGACACCGCGACCGAGAGCAGAGCCGAGTCGATCTGGAGGCTCGAGGCCGGGCCGTTGGTCGAGGCCCCGACGGCGCTGCTGTCACGGGTCGTGATCCAGGGGTGGGCGTGGTGTGCGCCCCACGGGGCGACCCCGCCGAGCGGCGAATGGATCGCCGGAGCGGTAGCGTTCCTGAGACGGGGTCGCGGTGGAAGCGTCCCGGTTCCCGGCGGAGGCGAGATTCGCCGGTCGACCGGTTGGATCGAGTTCGAGCGTCGTGCCAATGGCAGAGGAGGAGGCGATGAGTGAGGCCCAGGCCGTAATGACGGGCAACGTGACTACGGTGCTGATCGATGAGGAGCGTCTGCAGGCTCGGATCCGTGAGTTGGGCCACGAGATCACTTCCGACTATGCCGAGCGCGATCTGGTGTTGCTCTGCCTGCTCAAGGGTGGGATCTACTTCACGTCGGACCTCAGTCGATCGATCGATCTCCCGATCACTCTCGAGTTCGTGCGCGCTCGCTCATACGCCGGCACGGAGTCGACCGGGGAGGTCAAGCTGTCGTGGATCGACGGACTCGACATCTCGAATCGCGATGTGTTGATCGTCGAAGACATCGTGGATACTGGTCTCACGCTGGTCGAAATCTGGAAGGCACTCGAGGCGCAGAACCCGGCCACCCTCGACATCTGCACGCTGCTGTACAAGGAAAAGCACCTCGCTCAACCCTTTCCGCTCCGCTATATTGGCTTCACAATTGAAGATGTGTTCGTGGTCGGTTACGGTCTGGACCTTGAGGAGCAGTACCGGAACCTGCCGCACATCGCGGTGTTTCATCCCGACGATGCCGATCGCGACGAACCAACAGGTTTGCTGAATCCCCCATGAGCGAAAAGCAAAACCGCCCACGCCGGCCGCGCCGCTCGAGCGGCCCCGGTCGTCGTCCTCCGCGACGCACTCAACTCTCCAGTCTCTACCGGAGCATTGCGCTGTGGGCCCTGATCCTCATCGGGGTCGGTCTGCTGCTTCAGTTCTTCATGCCCAAGGAGCAGCAGCGGGTCGATATCAAGTACTCGGAGTTTGCCGAGCAGTTGGTCAGTGAGAACATCCAGTCGGTGACGATCACTGATAAGGAGATCTCCGGCAAGCTCATCAAGTCCGCCACCACGACTTCCGGCGGTGATACCCGCAGTTACACCGAGTTCCATACCGTACTGCCGTTCGAGGACCCGGAGCTCGTGCGGCGCCTCGAAGTCCGTGGCGTGGCAGTGGAGGCTCGGCAAGCGGGCATGAATTGGGGATCGATACTACTGACTTCGCTGCCGTGGATCCTCATCATCGGCATTTGGATCTTCCTCCTTCGTCAGATGCAAGGCGGTGGCTCGCGGGCTTTCTCTTTCGGGAAATCGCGCGCTCGGCTTCTCTCTGCGGACGCACCCAAAGTGACGTTCGATGACGTCGCCGGCGCGGATGAGGCAAAGGAAGAGCTCGAAGAGATCATCGAGTTTCTTCGCGATCCGAAGAAGTTCCAGCGCCTGGGTGGACGCATCCCCAAGGGCGTGTTGCTGCTCGGACCGCCGGGAACGGGGAAGACGCTGCTCGCACGTGCGGTGGCCGGCGAAGCCGGAGTGCCGTTCTTTTCGATGTCGGGCTCTGACTTCGTAGAGATGTTTGTCGGCGTTGGCGCGTCGCGAGTCCGCGATCTCTTTGAGCAGGGTAAGGCGCACGCGCCGTGCATCATCTTTATTGACGAGATCGATGCGGTCGGCCGGCACCGCGGCGCGGGGTTGGGTGGTGGCCACGATGAGCGCGAGCAAACGCTAAACCAGTTATTGGTCGAGATGGATGGCTTCGAATCCAACGAAGGCGTGATCTTGATCGCTGCGACGAACCGGCCGGATGTGCTCGATCCGGCGCTGTTGCGCCCGGGAAGATTCGACCGTACGGTCGTCGTGGATCGCCCCGATGTCCGCGGACGTGAGGGGATCTTTGAGGTCCACACTCGCGACATCCCACTCTCCGACGACGTCGATCTAAAGGTGCTGGCCAAAGGCACTCCGGGCCTGTCCGGGGCCGACATCGAGAACATCGTCAACGAGTCAGCGCTGTTGGCGGCGCGCAACAACCGTACGCATGTGACGATGCCCGACTTTGAGGCCGCCAAGGACAAGATCATGATGGGCGCCGAACGAAAGAGCCTCGTCATCTCGGACGACGAGCGGCGCTCGATCGCTTTCCACGAGGCCGGACATGCGCTCGTCCGCATGTTGACCCCGGAAGCGGATCCGGTACACAAAGTGACGATCATTCCGCGCGGCCGTGCCCTCGGTGTGACCCACTTCCTACCCGAGGACGAGCGCCACATCTACACACGCAAGTGGTGTGAGAACCAGCTGAGCGCATTGCTCGGCGGGCGGGCGGCCGAGGTGTTCATCCTGCACGCGACGACAACCGGTGCCGGGGACGATCTCCAGCGGGCCACCGATTTGGCACGTCGCATGGTGACCAAGTGGGGCATGAGTGACGTGTTGGGTCCGCTCACCTACGGCGACGAACAGGAACAGGTGTTCCTGGGTCGCGAGATCGCCCAGCACCGCGACTATTCAGAGGAGACCGCACGACTGATCGACAAGGAGGTGAAGGGGATCGTGTCGATTGCGTTCGACCGAGCGATCTCGATCCTCCGGGAGAACGAGGATACGCTGCGCCGATTGGCTGAAGCGTTGCTCGATCGGGAGATCCTCGACAGTGAAGAGATAGGGAGGATTCTCGACGGCCACGAACTGCGACCGCTCGACTCGGAAGCCCCCGCTCTCACAGAGGTCGGACCGGCCGCGGTCGAATCCGAGGAAGACACCGAAACGACCGTTGAGGAACCGGGCGCCGGCGACGAAGTGCCAGAGCCGACCGACGAATCAAGACCGGCGGCAGCCGAGTCGGCTCGCGCTCGTGAGGAGACCCCTCTAACCAGCGACACGTAGCGCTCGTGTGGTGAGCCCAGTGGTCGCCTCCGAGCCGGTGATCTGGCGGGTGCGCGATCGGGAGCTCGTGCTAGGGTCGATCCCGCTGCTGATGGGGATCGTCAACGTGACCCCGGATTCATTCTCGGACGGCGGCCTGTTCCTCGGCCACGATCAAGCTATCGCTCACGGATTGAGCTTGATCGAGGCGGGCGCCGCGCTGCTCGACATCGGAGGTGAGTCCACACGGCCGGGGGCGCAGCCGGTTTCGGTCGATGAGGAGATCGCCCGCGTCGTGCCCGTGATTCGAGCGATCGCCAAGCGGGTCGACGTACCGCTGTCGATTGACACGACTAAGCTCGAGGTGGCACAGGCGGCGCTCGAAGCTGGCGCCAGCATCGTGAACGACGTTAGTGCACTTCGCTTCACACCCACGCTCGCGGGCTTGGCGGCGGAGGAGGAAGCGGGGCTAGTGTTGATGCACATGCGTGGCGAGCCGCGTACCATGCAGCACGATCCTCGTTACACCGATCTGTTTGGCGAGATAAGTGGTGAGCTCGAGACCGCCGCCGCGTTGGCAGAGTCGACGGGTGTCGACCACCGCGCGATCGTGCTCGATCCGGGTATCGGTTTTGGCAAGGCGTTGGTCGACAACTATCGCATCTTGGCCCACTTGGAGGTGCTTGCAAGACTCGGTTATCCACTCATGATCGGTCACTCACGCAAGACGTTTCTCGATCCCGAAGGGCGCTACGCCCCGGCTGAACGGTTGGCGGAGTCGGTGGCCGCGGGGCTCATGGCAGCGCTCGGTGGGGCGCGTCTCCTGCGCGTCCACGACGTTGCCGCTCACGCGCGCGCGCTGGTTGTATACCGTCGCTGGTTGGAGGCCAGGCCATGATCGAGCACTGGTCGCGCATGCTCTTCCTGCGGCCCGGTATCGCGGACGTTATCGACATCGCGGTCGTAGCGTTCATCATTTATAAGCTCTTCACCCTGGCCCAGGGCACGCGCGCACTGCAGATGATGATGGGTTTCGTGGTGCTGGTGATCGCCGCCTATGCGACCAAGCTCCTCCGGCTCGAGGCGCTCAACGAGATCTTCCAGGCCGGCCAGCTGGTCTGGGTGATCGCTATTCTGGTGATCTTCCAGCCAGAGCTCCGGTCGGGGTTGGCCAGACTCGGGCGGACACCGGTGCTCAAGCTGCTCGTCAAGGGCGAGGAGAGCCCGGTCGTGAGCGAGGTCGTCAAGGCCGCCAACCAGCTCAGCAAGGACAAGCGTGGCGCGTTGATCGCCATCCAGCGCGAGGCCGGGTTGATGGAGTATGTCGAGAGCGGCAAGCCACTTCACGCCGAGGTCTCGGCGGAGCTATTGAGCACCATCTTCGCGCCCTACACTCCGCTCCACGATGGTGCGGTGATCATCGACGGCAACGACATCGTGGCCGCTGCGTGCATCCTGCCGCTGACCCAGTTCCCGGTTTACGACTCATCGATCGGCACTCGCCACCGGGCGGCGATCGGGCTATCCGAGGAAACCGATGCGATCGTCGTCGTGGTCAGCGAGGAGAGTGGCAACATCTCGCTCGCTGTGGAGGGTCGGTTGGTGAAGAACCTGTCGCCCGAGCAGTTGACCGAGCGGCTCGAGCATCTGACCGCTGCCCGCTCGCTCATCTAACGCGCCGATCGAGAACGGTTGCCCGACCACCAGCGCGACGCCTAGCTTTTTGGCTCGACCGCTACCGATGATTGCCGACGGCCGACGGCCGAACGGATCCCAGCCACAGAACTCGGAGGGACACGAGCTTCGATGCGGAGGCTTAGCCGCGACCGGCTGATCTACGCCGGTCTGACATTCCTGGTCATCTTTGTGTCGTACATCTGGACGCTGGCGCCCACGCTCACCTTCTGGGATGCGGGCGAGTTCATCACCACGTCTTACATCCTCGGCATCCCGCACCCGCCAGGCACTCCACTGTTTGTGTTGCTGGGCCACGTGTTTGGACTCCTGCCGCTGGGGCTCGCTTACGCCGTCAAGTTGAACCTCATGAGCGCGTTGGCTTCTTCGGTCGGAGGTTTTTTCTACTTCCTCGTGTTGGCGCAAGTCGTGGGTCGTATCGATCGGCGGTTCGAATGGCGGCTGCCGGCGTCGGTTATCAACGTGGCCGCAGCGGCGGCGGTGCTGCTATCGGCGTGGGGATTGACTGTGTGGTACAACTCGACCGAAACCGAGGTCTACACGGTAGCGCTGATGACGATCGCCTTGGTGACGTTCCTGGTCTTCTACTGGGCGGATCACTTGGCCGAGGGCAAGGACTGGAACTTGCTCTTGCTGGTCGTTTTCCTGATGGGTCTGTCGGTCGGCAATCACTTGATGGCGCTGTTGGTCATGCCGGCTGTAGTTGTGTTCGTCGTTCTGACCGTTTGGGACACGCAGCGCGAATACGTGCTGAGCCTGTTGGTGGGCGCACTGGGCCTTTACCTGGTCGTCATGCGGGGCTTGTCGGTGGACGGCATTTTGGCCGGTGAGTCGGTGATCAACCCGGGTATGATGCTGGTCGGGTTGGTGGTTCTTGGGGCTGGCATCTACTGGATGCTCAAGACCGGGGCGCTGACTTTCTTTGTCGCTGCGATCGCGTGCTTTGCCGCTGGGGCCTCGGTGATCTTCTATCTGAAGATTCGCGCCGGGCTCGATCCGGCGATCAACGAGGCCAATCCCGAAACGTGGCAAGAATTGCTCGCGGTTCTGGCCCGGCGACAGTACGAGTTGCGACCGATCTTTCCGCGGTCGGTCGATTTCTTGCGCTACCAGATCCCACTCTACTTCGACTACCTGTTTGGCCGGATCGGACCATTTGAGTCTCGCGTGCCGGGCCAGTTTGGTCACCCAGCGCTGTCGATTCTGACGTTCGGCCTGGCGATCGTCGGTTCCGCCTACCATTTCATCGCCGACCGCAAGACGTGGGTCTTCTTCCTGGGTGTCTATCTGACGACTTCGTTGGGGTTGATCGTATACCTGAACTTCCCGCTCGGGAACAGCCAGGCGTTGGATCTGACAGGGGTCATGCGCGAGGTCCGCGAGCGCGACTACTTCTTCGTCGTCTCGTACGTGTTCCTGGCGCTCTGGGCGGGAGTGGGGCTCTTCTCGCTGGCCGGCGAAGCGTGGCGACGTGCACGGCGACCGGCGTTTGGTGGTTTCGAAATCGTATTGGCAACCGTTGTGCTTTTGCTGCTTCCAGCCATCGTATTTGCGCTCAACTACCACCAGAGCGATCGCCGCGGCAACACGATCCCACGCGATTTCGCCTACAACGTCCTGCAATCGGTAGAGCCGTGGGCGATCCTGTTCACCAACGGCGACAACGACACGTTCCCGCTCTGGTACTTGCAGGAGGTCGAAGGCGTCCGGCGTGACGTGTCGGTCGTCAACCTGGCGCTGATGAACACCCATTGGTACTTGCGTCAACTGAGCGAGAAGGTGTTCACCGCCGGTGATACGCCTGCCGGCGCGGACGACGTCATGCTGGTCGAGCACGGAGTGGCGATGGGTCCGAGGCCGGACGACGAGCTGATCGACTACACCGGCGGTCGGGAGGACCCCTTGGCGCGTATCGGGTTCGTCCTCGACGAGGAGACGAGCCTCGATGTGGCGGGGATCGAAGTCAATCTGCCAGCCAACTCGATCTTGCGGCGCCAGGACATCGGCGTGCTGCAGGTGATTCGCAAGAACCTCGGCCGGCGGCCGATCTACTTCTCGGTGACCGTACCCGACGACGGGAAGGTGAACCTGTTTGACAATCTGCTACGGGAGGGGATCGTCGACCGTGTACGTGAAACGCGCGCTTCTGATCTCGCCCGGAGCGGTGAGCGCGTCGTGCCGATGCAACCACCGGAGCGGTCTTGGATAAACGTGCCAAGAACCGAGCTGCTGCTGGACAGCGTGTACCGCTACGAGGGGATCGAAGACCCAGACATCTATAAGGACGCGACCGCGCGCGCGCTGATCGGGAACTACGGGGCTACGTTTTTGCAGCTCGCCGCGGCTCAGGCCCGGCAGGGTGACACCGAGTCGGCGATACCATCGCTCAGCCGTGGACACTCGATCCTGGGCCGCGATACGGATCACGATGCGTATCTGACCAGCCTGCTGAACGTCTTCGCGGTGAGCGGCTCATATGCGCAAATCGACAGCCTGCTACAAGACGCTGAGGATCGTCGCGGCGGGCGACTCGACGATCGGTACTACAAGACCGCTGCCTACAACGCGGCCGTGGTCGGCCACTACGAAGTCGCGGACCGGTTGCTCGAGAAGTACTTCCGCGAGGATCCGACCGCGGTTGAGCCCGAGCTCTGGATCGACATGGCCGAAATGGCGATCGCCGCGGCCGACACCGAGCAGGGGATGAAGCTCCTCACGCGTGCGATCCGGGTCGACGCCAACAACCGTCGCGCGTTCCTTCGCTACATCAATTTGGCTGACGCGATCGGGAATGACGTCCTGACCAAGACGTTCCTTTATCAGTGGGTACGGACCCATCCCGCAGACACCTCCACCGGTCGTATGTACGAAGAGTTTCTGGAAAACGGCGATTTCCCGGAAGAGCTGCGGTGGGAGAGCGTAGTGCGGGCGCCATCGGCTGCGGTTGACACCGCTCCGAGGGGCGAATAGACTCGCCGCGAGTCGATTCCGCTCCCCCTTCCTCACCCCTCGAGGAGGCCGCGTGACCTTACTTCAGATGTTCCGAGACGGCGGCTTGTTCATGTACCCGCTGCTGCTCTGCTCAATCCTCGGGTTGGCCGTCATCCTGGTCAAGTTCGTAACCCTTCGCTTGGCCAAGATCCAAACCGGTCGACTGCTGGATCGGGTCCACGCGATGGTCCGCAGCGGTCGCGTCGATCAAGCCATGGAGTTGTGCGCCAACACGCGCGGGCCGGTGGCGTCGATCGTGTTGACCGGCCTCCACCTGTACGCGGAGCGGAGCTCGACCCGAGCCGAGCAGGCGATCACGCATGCCGGTCGAATCGAGATGGCGTTCCTCGAAAAAGGGCTGGTGGTTCTGGCGACGATCTCCAACGTCGCCCCGCTGATCGGCTTCCTGGGCACGGTAGCGGGAATGATCATGGCTTTTGGAGCGATTGAATCGGCAGGCGAGGTAGAGGCGACGCTGGTCGCGGGCGGCATAAAGGTCGCGCTCATCACGACGGCCACCGGGTTGGCGATCGCGATCCCGGTGAACATCGCTCACAACTGGTTTGTATCTCAGATAGACGATCTGATCGTCGACATGCGACAAGGCGTGCAGTCGATCCAAGACATGCTGTGGGCTGGCGACAATCAACCGGTATCAAGCGGACCTCCCGCTGGTGGACCGCGGTAGATTCGACTACAATTTTGACGAGGTGAAACGAAGATGGCGGTGAGACAAAAGGGGTTCGACAAGAAGCACAAGGCGAGCAGCGAGATCCCCTCTTCGTCGATGGCCGACATCGCCTTCCTGTTGCTCATCTTCTTCATGGTCTCGACCACTTTCCGCTCCGAGCAGCCGCGGGACGTCACCATGCCCGAGGCGACGGCGCAGGAGAAGATCCCCGAAAAGCGGAAAGACATCCAAAACCTGTTCATCGAACAGAGCGGTGCGGTGTATATAAACGATCAGAACGTGCCCGTGTCCCAGATCTCGGACGTGATCGCCCCGATCCGACTCGAGCGTGTACGGCTGGTCGTTTCGATCCGCGGTGACGTCGACGTGGCCTACGATCTGGTCAACGATGTGCAGGAGGAGCTAAGGGACGCCGGTGCGGTGAGGGTGAACTTCACGACCAACCTCGAACGCGAGACCTCGAGGCGGGGTAGATAGGTCAAAAGGAGGAAACGAGCGGATGAACGAACCCCAAGCCAAGCCAGCCGCAAGCACCACGTACTCGACCGCGAATTCACGGCTGCACAGCGCCTACGGCCGGTATTTCAAGGCGTTTGCGATCGCCGCGACGGTCATCCACGGGATTATGATCTTCTTCTTCGTAGCACCCCGTGGGGCTGGCTTCGAGGCTCGGGCCGAGGAGATGGAGGTCATCGACATCCCACCCGAGATCAAGATCCCCCCGCCGCCTGAGGAGATCGCTCGCCCGGCTACGCCGGTGATCTCGGAGGAGCCGATCGAGGAGGATATCACGATCGCCGAGACCGACATCGTCGAGGATCAAGAGGTCCCCGAGGCGCCGCCCCCACCGTCTGACGATGTGGGCAACACGTTCACGTTCACGCCTTACACGGTCAAGCCGAAGTGCACGACGAACTGCACCGCCAAGGACATCCTGCGCCACGTGCCGCCGCTGCTTCAGAAGAGCGGCGTCCAGTGCAGCTTGGCGGTCGGCCTCCGGATCGATACCGGCGGCAAAGTGACCGCCACTCAGATCTTGAAGTCGAGCGGCAACCAGGGGTGCGATTCGGCGACCGAGAAGTGGGCCAAAACCACCAAGTGGTCGACAGCCTACAATCGCGATCAACCGGTCGTCGTCTGGATCAGCCAGCCGGTGAGCATCGAGACGAAGTAACTTCGATCTACCTGGTGAGATGAAGGGCTCCCACCGATCAGGTGGGGGCCCTTTTTGTGCTCGATAGCGCTGTAATGTATTCAAATATCTTCATATACGGCAGAGAGCGGTCGAAACGTCTGATGCAATCGGTTGACAGCACCATTGACCGCCTCTATACTCACTTACTGGAACGCTGCTCCAGCCACAGCGTCCCCCCTGTGAACCCCGAAATAAGGAGGGCGTTTCGGACGAACTTTCGTTTGCTTTTCATGGCGCTTTACGCGCCCCTCAACGATTCCAGCCACACACTGGGGAAACCTCGCGACCAAGCGACGATGTATTCGTACGCCGTGGACGCGAGCTAGCTCCCGTGCGTTTTGATTCTGTAGTGACTCGAACGGAGGGTACTCAATGAGGCAGCCTGGTGAGTTTAGAACGTTCGCTAGGTGGTCGTCCCTCGTCGTGGGCGTGTCGTTCCTGCTGCTGTTAAGCGGCGGGGCAGCATTTGCTCAGGTGACGGGAAAGGTGATCGGAACGGTCACCGATGGCGATACGGGGCAGCCGTTGGTCGGCGCCCAAATCGTCGTCGAAGGGACGAACCTGGGGAACGTGTCCAACGAGGACGGCTACTACTTCATCAACAACATCGCGGTCGGCGTGCAGTCGCTGACGGCCCAGTACCTGGGCTATCAGACGACGACCAACGAGCAGCGGATCTTGGCCGGTCAGACGATGACCGTCGACTTCCGCCTATCGAGCGAGATCGTCCAAGCCGATCAAGCGATCGTGGCGGTGATCGAGCGCGAGCCGTTGGTGGCCCGTGACAACACCGTGTCGAAGACGCGGTTTACGTCGGAGGATGCGCAGAACCTGCCGATCGGCAACGTCGATCAGCTGGTGACATTGTCGGCCGGGATCTACCGCAGCGGCACGACCCAGGACGGCAACGGGTTCGTGATCCGCGGCGGTCGCGCATCCGAGTCGGCGACGTTCATCGACGGTGTCCTGATCACCGACTTTGGCACACAGTCCAACTCGACCGAGATCAATACGTTCGCGATCGAAGAGGTGGACGTGATCACGGGCGGGTTCTCGGCCGAGTTCGGCCACGCGCAGTCGGGTGTCGTGAACATCGTGACGCGCGAAGGCGCACGCGATTTCAGCGGCAACGTTCGGTTTACCACCGACGGCGAGCTGAGCACCGATGGCTACAGCTTCGAGGAGATCGAGCGCGCGGCAACGACGGCGGGCATTCCTGAGCCACAGGATTGCTGCGGCTACAATCAGATCACGGGGTCGCTGGGTGGTCCCATCGTCCCCGACCGTTTGACCGCGTTTGGCTCGATGGAGATAACCGGTGCGGCCAACTTCTTCCCGAACATCGCCGGCTTCAACCCGGCGGCGGGCGGTTTCAACTCGAGCGGTTCCACAGAGACGATCCTTCCCGGTGACCGCGGTAGCGACACGCGGGTGCAAGCAAAGATGACGGCGTTCCTGCCGTCGAACGCGAAGCTGACGGGTACGTATCTGTTCAACCGCGAGCAGCGCGAGAACTTTCACGACCTGTCGAGCTCGGGCGTCGCGCTCGGTTTGAACCAGAACCTGAGCTGGTTGGGGACGCGGCGGAAGACCCACGACATCATCGTCGGTTACGACCAGCAGATCTTCCAGACGGCGGAGAAGAGCCTGAACCTCCAGGTTCGGGGGAACTTCCACCAGTCGAAGTTTGTCCTTGGCACGCCGCTGAACGCCCAGACGGCACAGATCCTGTTGGATGACCCGGACTTTGGCGCCGAAGTCTGCGCCGAGTTCGGCAACGCGTGTGAGCGTGCGCTCGACGTCGTGGACTCGTTCGATCCCGACTTCTTGAACTGGAAGTGGGACGACGTGGAGTTCTTCTTCGAGGACTTCATGACCGCGGCTTCGATCCCGAACATCCCGACGGTTCGCACGAGCGATCCGGACGCGGTGTTTGGTGTGCCGCAGATCTTTGGCAACACCGGCTTCGGGAACGTGTTCCGGCGTCGCAACGAGCGGCGTTACGGTATCCGCGTGGATGTGGACAGCCAGCTCAACCGTGTCCACCGGATCAAGGTTGGCGGCGAGTTCAACTGGATCAACTACGACGACCACTCGTCGCAGTTCACCAGCGGTCAGTTCGCCGACGAGGCGATCGTGGACCCGCGGATCGCGGCGTTCTACGCTCAGGATCGGTTGGATTACGGCGACCTTGTGATCGACCTGGGTCTCCGTGTCGATCACTGGGATCCGAACGCGATGATCCCGCTGTTGCCAGGTGTCGTACCATGCGAAATCTCGGCGTTTGAACAGTGCACCGAGGATGCGGTGGCGGTCGAGGGCGTGACCCACACCGAGGTCTCGCCGCGGTTGGGCGTGGCGCACCCGATCACCGACGACACGCAGGTGCGTTTGTCGTACGGTGTGTTCCATCAGCTCCCGCAGCTTAGGCACTACTTCTCGAGCGTATTCACGGACTTCGTGGCCGCTCAGCAGAACCCGAACATCACGTACGGCAACCCGAACCTCGACTTCGTCTCGACGACGGCGTTCGAGGCCGGTATCACACACCTGTTGAGCGACAACATGGTGCTCGACATCGTGGGTTATAACCGTGACCGTCGCGGTGCCGTGCGTCTCGATGTATTCCAGACGAACGACATCTTCGAGGGCGTGTTGGAGCGTCGCGTGTACTTGAACGCGGACAACGGGAACGTGAAGGGTTTGGACATCACGGTCCAGAAGCGTTACTCGGACTACTGGTCGACGAACGTTGCGTGGTCGCTGCAGTGGGCCCGTGGTACGACGTCGTCACCGACGGAGTTCGCGACGGGTGGCGGTCTGGGTCGTCTGTTCGACCCGCTGTTCCCGGGCAGGCTGCTGGTGCCGCCCTCGGAGCTTCAGAACGAGACGTTCGACCGTCTGCACACGATCAACTGGACGTGGACGTTGCGCTTCCCGGAGGACTTCAAGGAGGGCACGCCTGCGGGCCAGATCTTGAACAATCTCGGCGTGTTCCTGGTGTACAACGCGCACTCGGGTGAGCCGTTCACGCGGCGCTCGACCGAGGGCCAGGGCGAGGCGCTGGAGGACATCAACGCCAGCCGCCTGCCATGGGTGCACCAGGCCGACATCCGGTTCACCAAGGCGTTCGCGCTGGGTTCCGGAATGGATCTGGAGCTGTTCGCTGGTATCCTGAACTTCCTGGATATCGAGAACGTTCTCGAGATAAACGAGAGCTCGGGTCTGCCGAACGTCACCGGTTTTGAGGACCAGATTTCCGCGACGCCGCTGATCCCGGTCAGCGACCGTACGGACGGGAGCGGTCCGCAGGACTTCCCGATCGCGATCTCCGATCTGGTTGAAGAGTTCCAGGACGAGTATGCGCTCCAGGACTTCAACCGCGACGGCTCGATCTCGTTCGACGAGGCGCAGCAGGCGCTTCGGAACGCGAAGCAGGCGTCGGGTGACGGGGCGGACTTCATCGTCGGCAGCAACACCGGCGACTCGCCGCTCAATTACGGCACCCCGCGTCGGTACCGTTTTGGTGTTGAGTTCCGTTTCTAAGCAGCTGCTTAGCTCGGTGAGGGGTGCCTTTATGTGGCGCCCCTCGCCGGACCAAATCCATCAGGAGGTTGCATGGTGTTAAGAAGGTGGTTTGAGAGCTCGCGGCTGCGGAGCCAGTTTACGGGCTTTACGGCCGCAGTACTGCTGTTGGCGGTCGCGGTGACGGCCGTCGGCGAGCCGCCCAAGGACCGGCCAAACAACGGCCGGGATCTGACGGGGGCGACTACGCCGACCCTGATCACGATCGACCGCAACCGCATGATCTTGATCTTGATTGACACCGGCGATATCGCGTCGGGATCGTCGGTCGGCGGCGGTGGATTTTGGAGGACGACGACCGACCAGTACATCTTCTCGTCGGGTCCCAATGTGGGAGCGATTATCCCCGACGGGCAGATCGTGTTCTTCAAGGGTGGTCCGTTTACAGAGACAGGAACGGGCGGCCCGGTCTTTAGCGGTCAGGGGCTGGACGACTTCTTCGTCAGCACCGACCCCGCCGACGTTGGGAACTTCCCGGAGGTCTGCACAGTGGACTCGTTCCGGCAAGAACAGTTCCCGTCGCTGGCGTCGTTCGCCGGCGAGCCGTTCCCCGGTTTCGCCGATATCACGGTGTGCACGGCGTCGAACGACATCACGATCGGCACGTGCGGGACGTGTGGTGGCTTGCGCGTCGGCGTTGAGATCGTCGAGGTCGCATTCCAGTTCAGCGTTCCGGCGGTGCAGGACTTCACGTTCTTCATCTTCCGGGTGTTTAACCGCACGGAGTTCCTGAACGCCGGGAACTCGCCACTACAGCCGGCCGGTCCCTACGACCTGCAGGATGTGTCGGTGGCGTACGCGATCGATCCCGACCTCGGCGAGGCCGGCGATGACCAGATCGCGTTCTTCCCTGGCGTCCAGACGATGACGTGGTGGGACTCCGACTTCAGCGAGCCACAGTTCCAGAACCCGCCCGGCATCGGCGGCGTCACGTACCTGAAGACTCCGGTCGATCCGGCGACGGGCGAAGAGGTCGGTCTGGCGGAGTTCACCGTGTTCACGAACGGGAACCCGCGCCCCGACCCGTCGGATAAGGAGACGTGGTACGCGCTGATGATCGGCGACCCGTCAGAGGTCGTGCTGGAAGTCGATCCGCGTGACATCCGCGGCATGGCGTCTTCGGCTCTGTTCCCGCTGCCGGCGGGGGAGTTCGTGGAGATCTACGCCGCGATCTTCTACGCCGACATCTCGGGTTCGCCGCCAGCGCAGCTGTTGGCCGAAGCTTACAAGAACCTGGCCACCGGCGAGCTGGTCCCGGACGCCAACGACGACCCGATCTTCGACAACTTCCGGTTGGTGCAGCAGACGGCCCAGGCGACGTTTGACGCCGGGTTCGTGGTGCCGACGGCACCGCCCAAGCCGGATGTGACGCTCATACCCGGCGACGGGCAAGTCGCAGTGGTCTGGGAGCCCAGCCCTGTCGAGAGCGTGAACCCGTTCGCGAAGGTAGCCCGCGATCCGTTCTCTCGGCTGGGTGACGGTACGCCCGACCCGGATGCGCCCGGGCTGGGGATTATCCTGGACGCGGAGGACGTGATCTTCGATCCGAGCCGTGATATTGGCGGGACGACTGGATTCGTGGATGCCGCGACCGCCGGTTTGACCGGCGCCGAGGCGACGAACGCGGCGTTCAACCTCGACTTCCTAATCCAGGACTTCCAGGGGTTCAACGTTTACAGGGCGTTCACCGGCATCGCCGATGACGCCGAGCTGATCGCCCAGTTCGACGTCTCCGACGGTATAACGGCGGGGACGTTCTGCACCGGGGCGCAGGCGATCTTCGACGCGGACGCCGAGTTTGTGACGACCGTCTGCACGGAGACCGCGGATCTGGATATCGGCGGCGACACGGGTCTCAACTTCGCGATCGTCGATCGCGGGGGGAACTTCCCCGATCCGTCGACCGGTCCGGGGTTGCTCAACGGGATCCCGATCTCGTACGCGGTGACGGCGTTCGCGGTGAACCCGGGGCAGTCCCCGGTGACGTTGCCGACGCAGGAGGCGCTGGACGTGCTGAACTCCGGCCCGACCCCGGCCGCGCCGCTGGTACTCGAATCCGGTCTGTCGCCGCTAGGGAGCTCGACTCCGCGCTCGAACTCGAGCGCGTTTATCGACGCGATCCCAGGGACCGTGTCGATCCTCGATGCGGCGGGAACCGCGTTGGTCGGCAACGACGCCAACATGACGCTGGACGAGAACAACGTTCCGGCGGCTCCGATCCCGGGCGCGCGAACGATCGACTTGAGCGTCACGGTCGCTAACGCGCTTTTGATCCCGTCCGATTTCGGACAGCTTCAGCTGCGGATCGACGACGCAGAAGCCCGGATGCACTGTCTGAGCGCACCGGGTGGGTGCTTCAACCTGGACGCCGAGTTTGGCGGCCTCGGCCTTGGCGCAGCATTCGACCGGTTGGTCGGCGTCGACGTGCGTGGCCGCGAGGTGGAGTTCCGAATCACGGACGCCTCCGGCACGACGCTCCAGACGCTCGACGGCTCGCCAGCGGCGGGCTCGTTGTTCACCGACTTCATCTCGTTCAACGGGCTGACGAACTACGAATCGCCGACGTTCGCGATCGTGTTCGCGGACGCACCGGACGAGATCGCGTTCACGACGGCGTTCTCATCGTCGGTCGGGAACCGGGCCAACCAGTGCGGACGGCAGAACAGCTGCGGCCTGCTGGATGCGACCCGCTCCGGTCCGCCGGCTTCGATCGCCGTGGTCGACTTCGAGGTCGGCGCGTACGGTCAGTACCGGTACGGCGACATCGAGCTGGTGTGGAGCAACACGGGTGGTGTGCTGAGCTTGAGCTCGGTGCGCGACCTCTCGAACGGCGTCGACCTCGCCTTCAGCCCGAAGTTCGGCAACGAGGGTTGGGGCTTCGCCGCTGAGACCGGTCTGGGGGCCAACGAGGAAGCGGCCGCCGGCTTGATCGGTGCCGTGCCGCGTACGGCCTCGGGCAAGGTCCTCTATCCGGACCCGCTGTTCCAGTTTCTCGGTGGCCAGAACTGCAGCTTCGCGGGCGGGATCCAAGGTGCTGCGCACTGGACCGACTTGCAGTCCGATCCGACGATCTTCGACCGGATGATCCTGTCGCCCGGCTTCCCGCAGTTCCGGGGTGATTTCGGGCAGCCCGATGCGTACCAGCAGAACGCTGCGCTGTTCACCTGTCCGGCAGGTGGCGGCTTCGGCTGCGCCGGTGCGGCGGGGTTGCAGGGCACCCGGCTGTACGTAGCCGGGACATGGCTCGACATGTCGTTCAACCAGCTGCCGGCCGACGGCGAGACGTGGATCCTCCAGCTGAGTAGCGCCTCAGCGGGGACCTCTCGTCCGCCGGTCCCAGGGTCGATCGTGAGCATCCCGCTAGCCGGTGGCTCGAACGACCTGGTGAACGCCGATCTGTCGGAGATCCTGGTGGTCCCGAACCCGTTTATCGCGCAGAACGAGATCACGCGCGGTCGCGGGTTGCAGCGGATCCTGTTCACCCAGATGCCGCCCCAGGCGACGTTGCGGATCTACACGATCAGCGGCAACCTGGTGCGCGTGCTCGAGCACTCCGACGGTAGCGGAACGTTGGAGTGGGATGTACGCACGCGGTTCGATCTGTTTGTGGCGAGTGGGAACTACTACTTCCACGTAACGACGCCGGACGGTCGGACCAGTTTGGGACGTTTTGCGGTTATCAATTAGACGCGGCGCAGAGGGCGCGGCTCGCCGTAGGGCGGGCCGTCCCTCGACGCAGCCCTTTGACTTTGGAGGTAGTCTGGACATGAAGAAGCTCTGGAGAAGCGTTGGGCTGGGGAGCTTCATGGGCGTGCTGCTGCTCGCCGCGTTTACCCCGGTTCGCGCGCAGACGACGGGCGATCTTCCGCCGATCCTGCAGGGTCGGGAGGAAGGGTTCTCGTTTATCGGGAACGCCGGCGGGGAGTTTTTGACGATCCCCGTGGGGGCTCGCGGCGTGGCGATGGGCCAGGCGTTTACGGCGGTAGTGGACGACGTGAGCGCATTGTGGTGGAACCCGGCGGGGTTGGGCTTTATGCGCAGCCCGGCGGCGTTCTTTACCAACATCAACATGCCCTTGGACCTACAGTACAACTATGCGGGCGTAGGTGCGCCGGTGTTTGAAGGCAACGGCGTGATCGGCGCGGCTTTTGGCGTCTTGACGATGAACGAGATGCAAGTGACGACGATCGCACAGCCGACGGGCGCGCCCGAGCAGTTTGACAGCTGGAGTTCGTCGACGCAGATGTCGTATGCCCACAACTTGAGCGACCGGTTTACGGCCGGTATGAGCTTCAAGTGGGTACACGAGAACATCTTTGGTCTGACGTCAGACGCGTTCCAGTTTGACTTTGGTACGAACTACCACACGACGTTTGCGGGTCGTGGCATCCGTCTGGCGTTCGTGGTTCAGAACATCGGCACGAACTTCAAGAGCGAGGGTTCGCGACTGCAGATCGCGGCCCGTCCGCCGGAGTTCCCCACGTTCCCGAACTCGGGTAACCTGGCGTTGGAGTTCAAGACGGAGGACTTCCGACCGCCGACGACGTTGAAGACGGCGCTGGCGTACTACTTGGTGGAGAGCGAGTCGTCGTCGTTCATCGTCAACGGCGAGTTCTCGGCTCCGCGTCAGCTACAAACAACGGTGTCTGTGGGTGGTGAGTGGTCGCAGGTGTTGACGCCGGCGAACAACGGCGGCGCAGTGGCGACGACGGTGTCGGCGCGTGGTGGTTACACGTACCAGCAGGACGAGGAAGAACTGGATTCCAGCCCGAACGACAGCGACACGCTGCGCGGTCTCGGGTTTGGCGCCGGTCTGCAGTTCGACTTCACGACGTTCGGAGCGGCGTTTGACTACGCGTTCCGCGATTGGGGTCGCCTCGGTGGTACGAACAACTTCAGCGTCTCGGTGTTGTTCTAGCGGGCACCCAGCCATCGCTAGGAACAGCTAGAGGGCTGAAAAGAAGCGCCCGGGCAAGGACATTTGCCCGGGCGCTCTCTATTGGGGACGGTGGCCAGCGCGCGCCCACCCTTGCCGCTTGCGGGCCCGATAACGACATTAAACTCTGAACAATTCCCGTATATTTGACGGAAGGAAGCGACGACTCGATTCGTGGGTCGTGATTTGCGCAGCATACTGTCAAACCCCAGGAGAACACCTCGCATGCCGAAGTCTGTCGCCAGCCGACTCTTGATTCCAATCGCCGTCATCGCCGGAGGACCGGGTATTGCGGCGGCGCAGGGTCAAGCGAGCTTGGCCCTCGAAGTCAACCGCTATTACGGAGACCATGAACGAGCGCTCGTAGAGGGCGCCGTAGAGGTGCCGTTCACGCTTATGACCTTTACGTCGGGCGGAGAGAGCCTGCGGGCGAACGCCAAGGTCGAGGTCGAGATCGTGAAGAAGGGTGGCGAGCAGGTCTATCACACCGAGCGTGATATCCAGCCCGAGGCGGCCAACGAGGCGATGGCGAGGTCGGACCGGGTCTCGACGATCGAGACGTTCGCGATCTACGCACCACCCGGAGATTATGTCGCCACCGGTCGCATTACCGACCTGACGTCCCAGCAGAGTTACGAGATGACGACCCCGCTGGTGGTCCCCGCTGAGCGGCCCTTCTTCAGCGATGCTCTGCTCTCGAATCGGGTTCTGAAGAACGTCCAACTCGAGGAGGGCAGCTACCTCCCGTATCTCATCGGCACGACGATGTTCAATCCGAACCCGCGACATGTCTTCTACAAAGATTCGCCGCTGCTCTACTTCTACTACGAGATAAACCCCGAAGTAGCGGGTGGCGAGGGAGGCTCGCACGAGTTGCAGATGCTGGTCCTTGGCGCAGACGGTGAGATCGTCAAGAACCTGGGTGATCGCGCGATCAAGGTCAGCGAAGGCCAGAACTTCGACTTGGGCGCGTTCAACATCGCCGGTTTATTGCCGGGTGAGTACGTCCTGGAGGTCCGGTGCTCGACGTGTGAGGCGGGCGAACAGCTCAATGCTGGCTTCGAGGTACGCGAGCCGCTCGCTCAATTGGCACGCACCCAGCTGTTGGGACGCCCCGCGCCGACGGAACGACCGGCCCCCAAGTACTACGCTGGGTTCACGCCGGTTCAGGTCGATAGCGTCGCCAAGGCGATGGACGTGTGGTTCTCGAATCAACAGCGGCAGCTCTTCAAGACCCTCAATAACGACGGCAAGATCGAGTTCCTGAACCGTTTCTGGGCCAGTCTCGACGCCGATCCGTCGATCGGCGACCCGGATACCGAGGAGAACGAGCCAAAGGTCGTGTTCGAACAGCGAATCGCCTATGCGGACCAGGTATTCTCGAGCAGCCAGAGGCTCGGCCGGGACACCGACCGTGGCCAGATCTACATCTTGTACGGCGAGCCGACGGAGCGCTTTGACCGTCCGTACGAGGCGACGGTCGGGCCGTACGAGATCTGGAACTACACGGGTCACGGAGAGACCTTCGCTTTTGGGGATTTCGCACGTGACGGCAGGTACCGCTTGATCTACTCGACGAACCGCCGGTTTGTCGGTGATCCGAACATCCAGACCCAGGTCGATGGAGGCCAGGCCTCCGTCCGGCAAACGACGATCCCGTTTGGCCGTGGTTACGAGACGATCATCGAGGACATTCTTCAGAACCGGGTTACTACCCGGAGCTTCCAGCGCTAAGGCCCGGCCGACTCGGATCGCCCTCCGCGCGTAAGCCGCCAATTCAAAGGGTCTAGAGAGACAGTGAGCCTCGATCGTCGACGCACGCTCCTGTGTTTTGTGTGTGACGTAAGTGCGATCGAGTTACCCGACCGGTTGCGCACCCTAACCGATAAGACGTGGTCGCACGTGGACATCGTCCAGGTCCGCGGCAAGACACTTTCCGCTGGGGAATTGGAGAGTGCCGCACGCCGCTGGGTGCGGCGGTTGCGCGACCTGCCGACGCTCGTGATCGTTGACGATCGCGTCGACGTTGCGCTGGCAGCTGGCGCCGATGGTGCACATTTGGGTCGCGCCGATTTGGCGATCCAACGAGCGCGTGAAGTGGTTGGCGAGGGGTTTATCTTGGGGGCTTCGACTCACGACCGCGAGGAGCTATTGGAAGCTCAGAAGGTGGGTGCTGACTACGCTGGGCTGGGAGCCTTCTACCCCAGCTCGACCAAGCATGATACGACTCAGCTGGAGCTCCGAGCCGCGGGCCTCGAAGACCGGGTTCCAGCCCTGACGATACCGGTGCTGGCGATCGGTGGGATCACCGCCAAGCGGATCCCGGCCGTGCTTGAAGTTCCGGTCGTCACAGGCGTGGCGGTCGGGTCCGCGATCCAGCACGCCACTGACCCGGCGCGCGCGATTCGGAATCTGAGCGTCGAATTGAGACGTGGTGCCGCGGTTTGCGAGTCCCGGACGTGATGTCCAGCCGCACTCTTCAGGTAGTTGCCCTTTCGCTCGTCGCGCTGGGGAGCTGTAGCCCGCAGAGTGGCAGCGAGGCGGTCGATGAGCCGGAGATCGCTCGGCCGCCGGACCGGCCGCTGATGACGCCGGGCAGCGTGTCGGTCGTTGAACGTGCCAGATTGGCGACAGATGGTCGCGTCGAACGTCCGAACGATCTGGCGGTCGACGACGAAGGCAACCTGTACGTGCTCGATCTGGCCGGCCCACCGGGGATCGTAAAGTACGATTCGACAGGTCAGTTCGTGCGCCGTATGGGCGACGTGGATGCCGAATCGGAGCAGCCGGTTGGCGCCCTCGAGTTCGCGCTGGCACCGTGGAACACGCTGCTGACGGTCGATCGGTCGCAAAACAAGTTACTTACCTACCTGACGCTCGGAACGTTCGCCTCCTCGCTCGACATCAAGCCCGGGTACGCGCTCGACGTTCATCCGCTGCCGGAGTTTGGCGAGTTTTATCTTCACAAGTGGTCGCCCGAGCGAAGCCGAGCAGTCGTCGTTCACATGCGGGCGCCGGCGGATTCGCTGGCGACGACATACGAGGTTCAGATACCGGGTGGCCTTTCAGTCCGCAGAGAGGCGCGGGGCGTCAATTTTCACACCACGGTCGATCGTCAGGGTCGGCTCTACGTCGCTTTCTACGACGGGTATCCGGTGCGCATCCTGGAGCCCAACGGCCAGACGGTGGGGTTAGTCGATCTGGATCGCGAGCCGATCCCAAAGAGCGCGGATGAGATCGCGCGCGAGGTCGAGGAGAACCTGGAGACGCTGCGCGATCGGGCGCCGGATATCGACGAGATGGTGCTCGTGGAAGCGGCTCAGCCAGACTCCGTGCTCCCGATCATCGAGGAGCTGATCGTCGATCCGCTGGGTCGACTTTGGGTACGGACGAACCGACTCGAGACCGTCGACACGACCCCGTTCGACGTGTTCAACGAGGCCGGAGATTATCTCGCTCGGGTCGACATCCCCGGTAACGTTGTGCGCGCGACATTCGATCGTGCCGGCGTACTTTATGTGATCGCCTCCGGTGAGACCGATACTGATTTGCAGATCTTCGCCTACGAGGTTCGCTTGGAGGAAGGTCAGTCGACCAGCGACAACTCCACCTGACGCTTCAGCGAGGCACCTGTCTCGTGGTCCTCGAGTTCCACCGTCAACACGTAGTCGCCGGGCGGCGACTTCGACACATCGAGCGAGAAGTACTCGAGTAGCGGGTCGACCCCCACCTGCGAGCGCTCAAACGAGTATGTGATCGACCCCTCGTCTTCGCCGCGCGTCAGTAGCTCGCCGACCGATGAGAAGAACCGCGCGATCACGTTTCGATCTGGCTGGCGGGACTCGAACGTGTATGTCGTGCGGTAGTTCACCGTGCCGGCATCGTCCTCGGTCAGGCCATACACCTCGTAGTACACAAACACCGGTTGCGTCTGGCGGAAAACACGCGACGGCAACGGCAGGACCTTGAGCTGTCCCCAGCGGACAAAGGGGTTAGAGGGATCGCTCGCCGGGTTGATTCGGTTGGCGAGCACGATCCCGGAGATCGACAGCCCGGGCTTGGTGAAATCGTCAACGTGCACGGCACCCCGCCGAACGTTGAAACGGCCCGAGTTGAGATCCGTTAGCTTCATCCCGTACTCGTAATCGCCAGGGCCGATCGCGACCGGACGGACGCCCGGCAGCATCACTCCGGCATCACGCGGGATCGGTTTTACGGTCGCGATCCTGACGTCATCTTCCTGACGCGCCACCGGTTGCTGATCGTCGGGCGCGCCCACCACCAGTTGATATCGGTAGTCGATCTCGCTTCCCCCGCCGCCGTACGGGAGCACGCTGACCTCCGAGGTTGGCACCGCATAGTAGAACAACACCTCCGCGCCGCCGCTGACGTTCTTGAACGCGACCGGATGGACCGGCAACGGTAACGGCGCCTCGGGCAGCTCCGGCACGTAAGACTGGGTGGTAGTGGCGACGGCGATGTCGCGGGCGAGGTCCGATTCCTCGGTCTCGAGGAGTCGCTCGTCGAGTCGCATGGCGGCCCGATCGTAGAACGGATCGAGATGGCCACGCGAGGAGTAGAGATCCCTGAGTGCGACCTGGTTCTCAGCCAAGATGCGTATGTCGTAGCTGTCGCAGCCGCCGCCCGCGCCGCACGTTCGACCGTAGAGCTGTTGACCGGTCAGCTTGGAGCTGCCGGTTATGACGGCGTCGCTCAAGTGGCGGACGAGCTTGAAGTCGTTGACATCCTCGTCGCTCACAAAGTGAAAGACGAGCGGATCCCCACCGGCGCGATCGTACTTCCAAGAGATGTTCTTCTCGTAGTCGGGGCCGGCATGAGTCGCCGTGTCGTCTGGCTCTCCGTGTCGCAAATAGATCGCGCCGCGATCATCGAATCCGGTCTGCCAGGGTGGGGTGTACGCCGAAGCGGCCGAGTAATGTCGCCGCTCCGGCAGGTCGATACGGTAGTTCTCGTAGGCATAGTGGAGTCGACGGTAGTGCTCGGCGACCCGATCGCCGGTCGTCACGAACGACTGGTCAGCCAGCTGCTCCCAGAAAGCCGGCAGGTACGCCTTGCGTCCGGCGACGTCCAGCCGGTTGAACTCAGCATCTCTGGCTGGTGATGCGATCGGTTTGATGTCGTGCCAGTACAGATCCGTCTCCTGTTCGGTCTGGATCGCCTCGATGCCCGCGTCGTACGAAGCCGCACCCTCGAGTGGCCGGTCCAGGTTGACGAGCGCGTACGTCAACAACAGGTGCCGACTGGCCGGAGTGAACGTGGAGCCCTCGGGTGTGTTCTCGATCGCGTCGACCATCGACTCGAGCTCGCCCGCATCCCGATAGGTGGCCACCAGCAGCAACACC
>CAMYLR010000024.1:125233-143153 GCA_947259315.1 uncultured Gemmatimonadales bacterium
GCGATCGCTCGCTTGTAACTCTTCTTTCCACGTCGCTGTCGATGTGCGAGCGCCAGGTTGTAGCGGGCGGGGTGGAAGTCGGGCTGGATGTCGAGCGCCTTCTCGAACGCCTTGATCGCCATCGAGATATGATCACGGTTGAACAGCTTCTTGAGGCTTTCCAGGATCACCAGCCACTGCTCGTCCTTTGTCAGCTCGTAGAGGCCGGCGCCGTTGAGCGCGTGGACCGCCCGCGGGTCGATCTCCAGCGCCGCATCGAAGGCCCGCTTGGCAGCGTCGAGGTGTAGGTCGTCATCCGGCCCTGTGGCCTCGTCTAGCTGCCGATACCCCTCCTCGATCCGTTGTTGAACCCCTTCCGGATAAGTGGCCGCATGCGGCACGGTGACGATCGGATCGAAGTGTTGGTCGATGGATTGAGAGTTGGCGAGTGGCGGTAGGAAAATCAACCCGAGGCCCATGGTGAGAATCGGGCCAAAAAGGCGTGCTTTTTGGAGCATCGCTGTCCTCCTGAAACCAGCCTCAGTATATGTCTGTCCAAAGTAAACCGGCAAACCACGGAGGCGGTTTAGGCGTGTTCGCGGACCCATTCTGCTTGCTTGCCACGTCCGCCACCAATAAATTCCTCTGTCTTCGATGCATGCCGCTCAGCCGACCCGCTCGCGGCCGGCAGAGGGTCCGGCCGATCGCCTCGCGACCGTTCGTGGAGCCATCAGCGAGGCTTGCGAAAGGGCAGGCAGGGATCCGTGCAACGTGCGGATCGTCGCCATCACTAAGGGGCATTCGGCGGCGGTTTTGGGAACGGCCGTGGGCCTCGGGCTTACGGACATCGGAGAGAACCGGGTCCACGAAGCGATCGTCAAGTTCGACGAGGCCAAGGACGCGCTCTCGGCGGCCGGGATCGAGCGGCACATGGTGGGCCATCTCCAGCGCAACAAGGTTCGCGACGCGGTCGCGTTGTTCGATTGGATCCAATCTGTCGATTCGATTCGCTTGGCGCGGACGATTTCGACTCGAGCCGAAGGCCAGAGCGTGAACGCCCTGGTTCAGGTAAATGTCGCTGGAGAGACTCAGAAGTACGGCTTTGCACCGGGGGTGGCGGTCGAGGCCGCGCTCGAGATCGCCGAGCTCGATGGTATTCGACTCCGGGGATTGATGACGATGGCGCCGTGGACCGAAGACACGGCAGTGATTCGCAAGTTGTTTCAGGATCTGCGGCGGTTGTTCGAGGCTTTGCAGAGCCAATCGACCGGTGAGATACCGGATACGCTTTCGATGGGCATGACGAACGACTACGAGATAGCGGTCGAGGAGGGCTCGACCATGGTGCGGCTCGGCACGGTTCTCTTTGGACCCCGTCCCACCGACGCTTGAATCGATAATCCGAACGAGGCGGAGTTGTGACCGATCATCAAACGGAAGCCAGCGTGCAGTTGGCGCGCATCGACGAGGCGACCGACTACATCCGGACCCATTCGGACCAGCGGCCATTACTGGGGATTGTGCTCGGCACCGGATTGGGCGCTCTCGTCGGCGACATCGAGATCGATGCTTCGCTCGATTACGAACACCTCCCTCATTTCCCGACCTCGACCGTCGAGAGCCATAGCGGGCGGCTGATCCTGGGTTCGCTCGAAGGTCGATCGGTGGTCGCGATGCAGGGGCGGTTTCATTACTACGAAGGCTACACGATGCAGCAGATCACGTTTCCGATCCGGGTCATGCAACGACTCGGCATCGAGACGCTGATCGTCTCCAATGCGTGCGGAGGAATGAACCCGAGTTACCGGCGCGGGGATCTGATGCGGATCGACGATCATATCAACCTGTTGGGTGACAACCCTCTGTGCGGGCCGAACCTGGACGAGTTTGGCCCCCGGTTCCCGGACATGAGCGAACCCTACGATCGGCAGTTGGGCGCGCTCGCGGATCGGGTGGCGCTCGAGGCTGGCATCGATCTGCATGTCGGCGTCTACGTTTCCGTCGCCGGGCCAAACCTCGAGACGCGCGCCGAGTACCGGTTTCTGCGCGCCATCGGCGCCGATGTTGTTGGCATGAGCACGGTACCGGAGGTAATCGCGGCGCGACACGGGGATACTCGCGTGTTGGGGATATCGATCGTTACCGACGAGTGTTTTCCCGACACGCTCGAGCCGGTCGACGTGGAGACGATCATCCGCGTCGCGGGTGAGGCCGAGCCCAAGCTCACCGAGCTGATCCGTCGCACCGTGAGCGAGCTGGATAAGGCCGATGCACCGGTGAAAGCGAGCTGACGGAGTCCGATGGCGAAGGAAACACAGCAGAAGGACTACAAGGAGACGCTCAACCTGCCCCGGACCCCGTTCCCGATGCGCGCCAAGCTGCCCGCACGGGAGCCGGAGATCCTGGCTGGCTGGAAGGAGAAGCGTCTATATGAGCGATTGCGAGCCGATCGACAGGGCCGGACTCGTTATGTCCTCCACGACGGGCCGCCGTACGCCAACAACCACATCCACCTCGGAACGGCGGTCGACAAGATCCAGAAGGACATGATTGTCCGCAGCCGCTCGATGATGGGGTTTGACGCGCCGTACGTCCCGGGATGGGACTGTCACGGGATGCCGATCGAGATCTACGTTCAGCGTGAGTTTCGCGAGCGTGGCGAAGAGCCCGGGCTCGCCGAGCTGAGACGCCGTTGCCGCGAGTTCGCCGGTGAGTGGGTCGCGATCCAGCGCGGAGAGTTCGAGCGGTTGGGTGGCTGGGGGGCGTGGGACGACCCGTACCTCACGATGTCGAAGGATTACGAAGCCGACATCGTCGAGACGTTCGCCGATCTCGTCGAGAAAGGATTCATCTACCGCGGCCTGCGGCCGATCCACTGGTGCGTCTCGTGCCAGACGGCGCTGGCCGAAGCCGAAATCGAATACGACGACAAGGATTCGCCATCGATCACCGTCGTGATGGGGGTGCTCGAGGATCCAAACCAGGTGTTTGCGGGCGCGGAACCGGCCGGTGTGCTGATCTGGACGACGACGCCGTGGACGATCCCCGCCAACCGTGCGGTCGTTGTACACCCCGAGCTCGAGTACGCGATCGTCGAAACCGATCGTGGGCATCTGCTCTACGCGCATGGACGGCACGAGGCACTGGCGGGTCTGTTCGAGCATGCCGAGGTCGTGCGGACCTTGCCCGGCTCGGAGCTCGAGGGGTTGGTGTTCTCGCACCCGCTGGAAGAGCGGCCGAGCCCCTTGTTCGTGGCCGATCATGTGACGCTGGAGGAGGGAACCGGCGTCGTTCACACCGCGCCCGGACACGGCGCTGAGGATTTCGCCGTCGGTCGCGAATACGATCTCGAGATCTACAACCCCGTCCAGCGCGACGGCGTATTCGTCGACACCACACCGCGCTACGCGGGGCGCCACATCTGGGAAACCAACGAGCAGATCGTCGACGACCTCGATCGCGCCGGTCGGCTCATCGCCCGCGAGGACGTAACTCACTCGTATCCCCACTGCTGGAGATGTCAGAACCCGGTCATCTTCCGTGCAACCGTGCAGTGGTTTCTGGCGATCGAACACGATCAGCTGCGTCAGCGAGCGCTCGGGGCGATCGATGACGTGGAGTGGATTCCATCGTCGACGATCAATCGGATCCGGACGATGGTCGAGCAGCGCCCCGACTGGTGTCTATCGAGGCAGCGTGCATGGGGTATCGGGATCCCGGCGGTGTATTGCGAGGCGTGCGATGAGCCGCTCTTCGATGTGGCGTTCGTGCGCCACGTGGCCGAGCTCGTTCGCCGAGAAGGCGCGGACTTCTGGTTTGTCGCGCCGATCGAGGCGATCGTGCCGGAAGGTACGAGCTGCCAACATTGCGGGCCCGACGCCACGAGCTTCCGGCGTGAGGTCGAGATCCTCGACGTGTGGTTCGACTCGGGATCGTCCCAGCGCGCGGTGCTGGAGCGTCGCGAAGACCTCGCGTGGCCGGCCGACATGTACAAAGAGGGCCCCGACCAACACCGCGGCTGGTTCAACTCGTCGCTGATGTTGGCGGTCGCGACGCGTGACGCAGCGCCCTACCGGACGGTGCTGACCCACGGCTGGATGGTCGATGCCCAGGGTCGCGCGATGCACAAGTCGCGCGGCAACGTGATCGCACCCGACCAGATCACCGAGAAGCGCGGCGCGGACATCCTGCGGCTCTGGACTGCGGCCAACGACTTCACCCGCGACGGTCGTTTCTCCTGGGAGGCGATCGATCAGGTATCGGAGGCGTATCGGCGGATTCGGAACACTTTCCGGTTCTTGCTCGGCAATCTGGCGGATTTCGATCCCGAAAAAGACGCGGTTCCGTTGGCGGAGCTGCTCGATTTCGATCGCTGGGCGATCGGCGATCTCGAGCGGCTTGCGACCGAGGTGCGAGAGGCGTACGAGCGGTTCGAGTTCCACGCCGTCTATCAGCTCCTGGTCAACTACTGTACCGTCAATCTTTCGGCGATCTATCTCGACGGCATCAAGGTGCGGCTCTACATCCAGCCGGCTGGTGGGACCGAGCGCAGGAGCGCCCAGACGGCGCTGCACACCATCCTGGACACGTTGGTTCGACTGGCGGCCCCGGTTTTGCCTTTCACCACCGACGAGGTATGGACCACGAGCGACGCGAATCAGAGTGACAGCGTTCACCTCGAGGAGTTCCGCCCCGCCCAGCCGGAGCGTATCGATGCGGCGCTCGAGGCCGACTGGAGGACGATTCTGCGTGCCCGCCAGGCGGTAACCCGGGAGCTGGAAGGACTGCGTGAGGGCAAGGTCATCGGGTCGTCCCTTGGGGCCCAAGTCGAAGTTTCGGCAGAAGATCCAGCCGAACAGGGGATCCTCGAGCACCACGCGACTGCGCTCGAAGAGGCATTCATCGTGTCGGCCGTCCAAGTCCGGCCCCCAGAGGTGATGTCGGGTGTGGAGCCAGTCGAGGAGGGGTTCCGGGTGGTGGTCGAGCCGTCGCCGGACGAGAAGTGCGACCGGTGCTGGCGATATCGAGAAGATGTCGGGCATTCCCCGGAGCACCCGGGGCTTTGCGCTGAGTGCACGGCCATTCTATCGTCATAGAGGAGGATGATTTGGATAAAGAGAAATTGAATCACATCGAACAGCGGCTTCTGGAGGAGCGCGAACAAGTCCTCAAGGAGCTCGGTTTCTTCGACGAGAACTATCACGAGACGACCCGGACCGCGTCGGGAGACTTGAGCGCATACTCATTTCATATGGCCGACCAGGGGACCGACGCGATGGAGCGCGAGAAAGCGTTCCTTTTCGCGTCCAAGGAGGGTCGGCAACTGTACCGCATAGACGACGCCTTGCGTCGTTTGTACCGCGAACCTGCGGGTTTCGACCGTTGCATCTTGTGTGGCGATACGATTCAGTGGGAACGGTTGGAGGCCCTGCCCTACGCCACGCAGTGCATCGAGTGCCAGGAACGCGAAGAGAACGGCGGCAACACCTGAGCTGGACGCACCTGCTCGTCCCGCCTTTTGTTCTTCTCGTCGACCAACTGACCAAAGCCTGGGTCCGAGCTGAGCTGACGCTGAATCATCCGGTCCGCGTGGTCGGCGACAACGTGCGATTGCTCTATATCCAGAACGAAGGGGCTGCCTTTGGCCTGTCGGTCGGAGAGTACTCTTCGGTGGTTTTCTTGGTGCTCGCCAGCCTGGCGTCGCTGTTGGTCCTCTATCTGCTGCTCACCTCGCCCAAGGGCGATCGCATGCAGCGACTGGCGCTGGGTCTGATCCTGGGTGGAGCGTTGGGGAACATCGTCGATCGGGTACGCTTCGAACGCGTCGTGGATTTCATCCAGGTCGGTGTGTCGGGACATTATTGGCCGATCTTCAATGTGGCCGACAGCGCGGTCACCGTCGGTGCAGCGCTACTGGCCTTTACGTACTTGCGACGGGGCGATGCAAGGACCGGGTAGGGCCGCGCTATCCTCTCTACCGATTTGTCGACACAGAACGAATCAGCCGGACGCCGGCACGAGGTAACGCTCAACGCGGCGTCACCGCGGATCGATCGCGCCCTCGCGGAGGTGTTGCCGCTTTCCCGGACCCGGATCCAGGCGCTCATCGATGGTGGGCGGGTGGCGGTCGACGGGGTGGTGGTTCGGCGCGCGAGCCAGGAGGTTGTGGCCGGCTCGGTGGTGACCGTCGATGAGCCGCCCAAGCGGGAACCGTCGCTCGCGCCCGAATCGATCCCACTCGGTTGGGTTTACGAGGACGACGATTGCATCGTAGTCGATAAGCCGGCTGGTTTGGTCGTCCACCCCGCTCCCGGACACCCAACCGGCACGCTCGTCAACGCGCTCCTCTATCACCGGCCGGAAGTGGCCGGTGTTGGGGGCGAGCGGAAGGCTGGTCTCGTCCACCGGCTCGATAAGGACACCTCGGGTTGCTTGCTCGTCGCCAAGAACGACCGCGCCCATCACTACCTGGCCGACCAGTTCGCCGCCCGCACCGTGACGAAACGGTATTGGGCGTTTATCTGGGGTCACTTGAGCAACGCGGAGGGCGTCTTCGATGCCCCGATCGGGCGTGCGCAGCAAGATCGTCAGCGGATGTCGACCCGCGCACGTAAGGGCCGCTCCGCGCGCACCGCGTGGCGCGTGATCGAGCGGTACCTGGTTGGTGACTGCGTCGAGCTGACGCTTGAGACCGGCCGCACGCATCAAGTCCGCGTTCACCTGTCGGACGCCGGCCACCCGGTCCTGGGCGATACGCGCTACGGGGGCGGCCCAGCGCGCGCACGAGGGTTCCACGGCGCCCAGCAGGCGGTGGCCCGTCAGGTGGCGGCGATGGCTCGCCGTCAGGCGCTCCACGCCCATCGGTTGGCGTTTGACCGGCTCTCGGACGGTTCCCGGGTTGAGGCCGAAGCGCCGCTGCCGGCTGACCTGATCGAGCTTCGAGCGCTGCTCCGGCAGCATCCGATCGCGTGAGCGCCCGGCTTCGGCTGCTGCTGGTGCTCCTCTTGGGGTTGGCCGGTGCAAGCCTGCCGCCTCCGGCGCATGGCCAACTCGTGACCCGCGAGGTTACCGGACCCGCCGCCCGACCGATCGTTTTCCATTACGCGGCTCGTGATTCGACCGTGGCCACGGCACTCGCCGAGCTCGCCGTCACGTATGTGCCGCGGCCGCTCATCGCGGATGGGCTGCCACCCGATACGCTGCACGTCATCGTCGCCCCGACCGAAGGCGCGTTCGTCGAGTTGACCGGTGGGCGGGCACCGGATTGGGGGCTGGCCGTCGCGTTCCCGAAGTTGCGCCGGGTCATCGTCCGTTCACCCCGCTTGACCGGTGGCGATGGCGCCGATCCGGCGACGATCCTGCGCCACGAGCTCGGACATCTGTACCTCGACCTGGCGGTTGGCGGGAGCGAGCGGGTGCCGCGTTGGTTCAACGAAGGGTTCTCGGCGTTTTACGCCGACGAGTGGCGATGGGTCGATCCAGCTCGGCTGGCTTGGGGTCGGCTGATCGGTTCGCTGGTGCCCTTGGCCGAGCTCGATGCGACGTTCCCCGAGCTGCCCGCGCCGCGGCTGTCCTACATCCAGAGCATGGCTGCGGTGCGAAGCTTGCGCCGCCGCGGGGGCGATGACTCGGTGCGCCTTTTGTTGGATCGCATTCGCGACGGAGCGACGTTCGACTCTGCACTGCGCGCAACGTACGGTCTGACGCTGGGGCAGTTCTACGCTGACTGGAACTCGGAGCTCGGTCGCGAGTTTGGCTGGGGCGTGGCGCTAACGGACGAACGGGCGCTCTGGATCGCGGCCGCGTTGCTCGTGCTGGGCGGGTATCTGGTTCGCCGCCGTGCTCTCAGGCGCGAGATCGCGCGCCGCCGTCATGCCGAGGACGTCGCGCTCGGTCCGCCGGACGATCACTCGCTGGGGGTTGAACGTTGGGAACGGTACTGGGAAGACGACGATGAGGAATGGAAAGGCGACCCCGACTAGACGCTATTGGCGACGGCGTTACGGCGCTGGTTACTTTTTATATCTGACCATCGGGAGGGGTGGCCGAGCGGTTTAAGGCACTGGTCTTGAAAACCAGCATGGGGTAACCCCCCATCGTGGGTTCGAATCCCACCCCCTCCGCCACTACGCGCAAGCCGTCTGCAGCTCTGCGATATCGAGATCCTCACCCAGCACCACCAGCGTGTCGCCGGCGGTGATTTGTTTGGCTGGGTCGGGGTTGAACACCGTGTCGCCGTCAACGCTCTTGATCGCCACGACGATGACGCCAAAGCGACTACGGATACCGGCCTCGGCGATCGATAAGTCCTGGAGGGTCGAGTCCTCTGACACCTCGATATCGGCGAGACTGAGCTGCAGTGCTTCGTGCTGGGTCACGATCTCCATGAACTCGAGCGCCGTAGGGTTGACAGCCGCCTGGAGCACGCGCAGGCCCGCGATCCGGGTCGGCGATATCACCTCATCCGCACCGCCGCGTTTGATCCGCATCTCGCCCGCTTGGTCATAGGCGCGCGCGATGATCTTGATCTCGGGGTTGGCGTCGCGGGCGGCCATCGTGAGGTACAAGTTGTCGGCATCCGACGACAGCAGCGCCAGCAGCGTGTTGGCGCGTTCCAAACCGACGTGCTCGAGCACGTGTTCGTCGGTCGCGTCCCCGAGGACGTACAGAAAACCCTTTTCGCGCAGCGCGGGCTCGAGGTCAGCTTCGCTCTCGACGATGCAGAAGGGGACGCCCTCGCGGGCCAACCCCTCGGCGACCGGCCTGCCGACCTTGCCGAACCCGCACACGATGAAGTGGTTCTTCAATGTCGCGATGTCGCGTTTCATGCTTCTCCTTCCGAGTACGTCGAGCAGCTCGCCTTCGAACACGGTCTGCCCGACGCGCGTGAGCGTATAGAGTAGCGTCGTCAAACCTGCCATGATCAGGAAGATCGTGAATAGCCGGAGGAGCGGGGAAAGCGGGTAGATCTCGTGAAAACCGACCGTCGAGATTGTGATGATGGTCATGTAGAACCCATCGAGGAGCGACCACTCGTCAAGCGACGAGTAGACGAGCGTCCCCAGCACCACCCAGAAGAGCATTAGCGCCGCCCCAGCGACGGCGCCGGAAAACACAGGATCCCAGCCCAAGGCGCGAGGTTTGTAGGCGATCCAAGGCATTGCGTTCAGTCTACCGATCCGGTCGGAGCGGTCGCAAACCGACGCCGCGGTGTGTCGAAATCTCGACGATCCAAGCACCACAAATGGCCCGGACGCGGTATTCTCGGGGGCTGCTGCGGGACGCACATTTCTTGCTGAGCTGCTTTGACAATCCCCCGATTCGAACGGTACCTTTGAAACCACGTCGAGGCGCTTCCTCCCGAGCGATCGGCTGCAGCGCGGGAGGAATCTGTGGACCGAGACGATCAACAAGAAACCCGGCCAACCCTTCCCTTCGAGGGGTTGCACGTCTACCAGCGGGCCCAAGACGCATGGGGTAGGGCGCTCACCGCCGGTGGTGCGGATCCGCTTTGGGTTCGGCTGGAGAAGGAAACTCGAAACGCGGCGCTCGGGATCGCGCGAGCGACCGCGCGTTCGCGCTCTAACGGGAGCTTTGGCACCGAGTTGGAGCAGGCGCGGGGAGCGCTGCACGCTGCCGCGGCGATCGTCGATCAGTTGACGCGTCGCGGTGATCCGATCGACGACGACCTGCGAGGGTTGTTGATCGACAGCAGCCGGATGCTAGGCGCGCTGGTGCGCAGCGTGTCTCAGCCGCGGGAGGCGGCCGAAGAAGTAGCCGTTTGAGAATCCGCGCGGAGAGGTGGCCGAGTGGTTGAAGGCGGCACCCTGCTAAGGTGTTATACGGGTAGTCCCCGTATCGAGGGTTCGAATCCCTCCCTCTCCGCCATCTGAAGAGCGAACGCCCGCGCGGGGGTCAGGAGCAGAGTTCCTCGATCTCGGCGCGGGCGTCGTGTATGGTGCAGCAGTTCTCCCACGCTCGCTGCCGCTCGACGTACGAGAGCTGGCCGCGGCGGTACCGTTCATAATGCTCGGGAAAATGCTCGGCCATGATGGGGAAGATCTCGGTCGTCGGATAGCGTTCGAGGAGCGGATAGGATAGGTCTGGTGGATCGAGCTTGTCGGGGGTCGGGCAGCTCACCCCCAACTCGCTCCACCGCGGCTCGTGGCGACGGCTGACGTGCCATAACATGACGATCAGGATCGCCGTGCTGGCGAGCCCGTGGAGCGCCAGAATCGCGATCAGAAAAAGCTCGAGCACAAACGCAATATCGTGTCACCATCGCAGGAGGGTCAAACGCAGTGACAACGCTGGACATAGACCGATGAGCGCGCCGGTCAGGGTACGCTTCGCGCCCAGTCCGACCGGCTTTCTCCACGTCGGTGGGGCCCGCACAGCGTTGTTCAACTGGCTCTGGGCACGTCACAGCGGTGGTGAGCTCGTACTCCGTATCGAGGATACCGATCTGGAACGCTCGACGGAGGAGATGACGACCGCCATCCTCGACGGTCTCGAGTGGATGGGGATCGATTGGGATGAGGGGCCGCACTTTCAATCGGAGAGCCGGGATAACCACCGGGCCGCGGCGCTCGATCTGCTCGAGGCCGACGCCGCCTATGCGTGTTTCTGCACGGTCGAGGAGCTGGCCGCCGAGCGCAAGGCCGCGATCTCCCGGAAGGAGTCGTACGTGTACAGCGGGAAGTGCCGGGCGATTCCTCCCGCGCGTGCGAACGAGCGTCGCGACAAAGGCGAGCCACACACGATTCGGTTTCGCGTTCCCTCCGGGCAAACGTCGTGGGTCGATGCGGTCCACGGTCCAACGCGGTTCGACAATCGGACGATCGGCGACTTCATCGTGCTGCGCTCCGATGGCGCCCCGGTCTACAACCTGGCGGTGACCGTCGACGATCGCGACATGCAGATCACCGATGTGATTCGCGGCGACGATCACATATCGAACACGCCCAAGCAAATACTCCTCTATCAGGCATTGAGGGCGACGGTACCGCGATTCGCGCACGTACCGCTGATCTTGGGCCCCGACAAGCGCAAGCTGTCCAAGCGCCATGGCGCGCTCGGCGTGTCCGCCTACCAGGAGCAGGGGTACCTGCCGCAAGCGTTCACCAACTTCTTGGCGTTGCTCGGTTGGTCGCCTGGTGACGATCGCGAGGTGATGTCGCAGGCCGAGCTGATCGAGGCGTTCTCGCTCGAGCGTATCACCGGCAAGAGCGCGGTGTTCGACGTCCAGAAACTCGAGTGGTTGAACGGCCAGCACCTGTCGATGATGTCGGGGCTGGCGGTCGCCGACCTCGTTCGGCCGCGGTTTATCACCGCCGGGATCGCCACCGAGATCGAGCTGGCCGAGCGTGCGATCTGGTTTGGCGAGCTGATGGCGATGGTCAAGACCCGATCGCGGACGCTCGACGATCTCGTCGTTCAGGCCCGTCCGTTCTTCGGTGGCGCGATCGAGTACCAGCCCGATGCGGTGGCGAAGTTCTGGAAGGACCGCAAAATGGCCCGCGAGCTGCTGGGGGTGGCGGCCAGCTACGTCGACGGCGAAACCGCGTTCGACGATTTGGAAGGGATGGAGGCCCGGCTGCGGGCGCTCTGCGAAGAGCGCAGCGTCAGCGCCGGGAAGCTTATGCAGGCACTGCGGGTGGCGCTGACCGGCACCCGCGTGAGCCCCGGGATCTTCGAGACGATGGCCGCGATGGGGAAGTCACTGGTCGTCGAGCGCATCGAGGCCGCTCTCGGTTACCTGGGGCGTGAGATCGAGGCCGCGTAGTCGCTATGGCCGACCGGCGGTTGGAACGTCTGATCGAACTCGATCCCCGAGTCGAGCTGCTGAGCTTGGGGCCGGCGGAGCTCAAGTCGTCGCTCGAGAGCTGGCTCACGAAGTGCGGGGAGCCGCGCTACCGAGTGGCTCAGATCCTCGAGGCCGTTTACCGCCATGGCGCCACCGGTTGGGCGTCGATGACGACGTTGCCGACCGATCTGCGAGCCCAACTCGACACCCACTACCGGTTTCCATCGATCGCGCCACACGAGGAACGCGAATCGGCTGACGGAACGCGCAAGTTTCTGTGGAAGCTGGTCGACGACGAGCTGGTCGAGTCGGTGCTCATTCCGACGCGACGCCGCGACACGGTCTGCATCTCGAGCCAAGTCGGCTGTCCGCTGGCGTGCGCGTTTTGCGCCACCGGAGTTTTTGGTTACCGGCGCAACCTGACGGCCGGCGAGATCGTCGATCAGGCGCGCCGTCTCCACGTCTTGCGGGGCCGCAGTGACGTCGGCATGAACGTCGTCTTCATGGGGATGGGCGAGCCGCTGCTCAACTGGAAACAGGTCGCAACCGCACTCGACATACTGATCGATTCGCGCGGGCTCGACCTCGGCGCCCGGCGCATCACCGTATCGACGGTCGGCGTGCCGGAGGAGATCGTCGCGCTCGGTGAGCGGTTTCCACAGGTGCGGCTGGCGGTGTCGCTCCACGCCGCGCGGGACGAGGTCCGAGACGAGATCGTGCCGCTCAACCGGCGTCACCCGCTCTGCGAGTTGACCGCCGCCTGCCGGGTGTGGGCGAGAACGACCGGCAAGCGTCTGACGTTCGAGTACGTCCACCTGCCGGGTGTCAACGACGGGGAGGTGGACGCATTGGCGTTGGCCGAGCTCCTCAAGCGCGTCCCGGCCAAGGTCAATCTGATGCGTTACAACCCGGTCGAAGGGTTGGGCTTCCGCCGTCCGACCGAAGCCGAGACGATGGCGTTTCGTGAAGCCGTTGCGGAGCTCACTCGCTCGTCGGTCACGATCCGTGCGAGCCGCGGCCTCGACATCGAGGGCGCGTGCGGTCAGCTGCGGCTGGCCCGCGAGGCCGGCGCGGTTCCGGCCGGCATGAGCGGTAACGCGTCGTGAGCGTGGCCAACGGATCGATCGGGATATTGAAGCCCGGTTCGACCTACGCCGGCATGATCGAGCGGTTCGGCGATTACGACGTTTGGTTTCGGCGCGTGCTCGAGCCGATCGGGGTCGACTGTCGAGTTTTTGCGTTATCCGATGCGCCACCCCCCAATCCAGATGCGGTCGACGGATGGGTCGTCACCGGTGCGCGGAGCTCGGTCGTGGACGACGACCCGCGAGTCGAGGACCTACTGGCTTGGATCCGGACAGTCGTCGAGCACCAGAAACCGCTGCTCGGCGTCTGCTACGGCCACCAGGCGATCGTCGCCGCGTTGGGCGGCCGCGTCGAGGTTCACCCCGGAGGTTGGGAGCTCGGCACGGTGGAGGTCGAGCTAACCGACGAGGGTCGGGAAGATCCCTTGTTTGCGGGCTACCCGGACCGGTTTCAGGTCCAGGCTACGCATGAGGATTACGTCGTCGAGCTGCCACCTGGTGGAGTGTCGCTGGCCTCGAACGGGCACACGATGGTCCAGGCGCTAGCGGTCGGCGAGAGTTGTCGCGGGGTTCAGTTTCATCCTGAGGTCACGACCGACATCTCGCGCGATTTCGTCGCCCGGCGCGTACACCTGGTGAACCCCACGCCGGTGGTTACCGACGCCCCGCTCTCGACGCGCGTGCTCACCAACTTCGTCGACCACTTCGTCCGGACGCGGGTGCGCTCCTAGCCCTCGAGACACCGATCCTCGGCCCCATACTCCTCGCTCGGGTCAGCGTGACGATCTTGGTCGCGTTGCCACTCGACGGTGCGGCGTAACGCCTCGTCGCGATCGATTTGCTCCGTGTAGCCGAGCTCATCCCGTAAGCGTGTCGTGTCGGCGACCAGGTCCTGGCTCCAGTCGTACGGCAGTTGGCGCTCGGCTGGCCATTGCGAGCGCTCAATCGGTACGACTCGACCGCTCCAGCCCGCCGCTCGACCGACCGCGGTGACCCACTCCGCTTCGGAAAGCGCGTCGGACTCGCCCACGTTGTACACCCGGCCGGCGGCTCGATCGTCACCGCACACCAGTGCCACTGCTTGGGCGACGTTGGTGACGTAGCCGCGGGTCCAGCGCCAGTCGGCATGGCCCGCCTCGAGCGGGATCGCATCGCGCTCGTCGCTCATACGGTGGACGTATGGCGCGAGCCGCTGTTGACGGTCGCCGGGGCCGTACACCATCGGTAGCCGAAGCACGGTCGTGGCGAGCCGTTCGTCGCTCATCGCTGCGCGCTCGACCAAGATCTTGTCGTAGTCGGTGATCCACGAGTTGCCGCCGGTGACGCGATCTCGATACGGGTAGAGGTGGTCTCGGAGCGCAGCCTCCTCGGTGTAGGGAACCGCCTCCAGCGTTCCGTTGCCGACGCCGAGAAATCGCTCGTAAGCTCGGTAGACGTCCTGACTCGAGATCACGACCAGCCGCTCGGCGACACCACCGAAGACGTCGACGCACGTTACAGCGTCCGACTCGGTGTAGGCGATCACATCGATGACGACACGAGGCTCTGCGGCGCGGAGCTGGTCGGCGTGTTGGCTGAGATGGCGGCGGTCGCCGAGCACCCGATCGACGGTCGCCGGCAGGTCACCAAGCGTATGACCGCGATGAAATACCGTCACCGGATGACCGGCCTGCGCCACCGCGAGCGCGATCTCGCGGCCGATAAAGCCCGTCCCGCCCAATACTAGGACTCGGTCCTTACGATCTCTTCCGGACATCGGGGCAGGCTAGCGCGCGCATCGAGCGGACACCACTTTGAGCGGTGTCAGAAACCGATCAGAACGCGTCGTCGGGGGTGATCACCGATCCGCCCGGTCGCTGGTCAGCGCTCGCCATCCTGGCGGCGGCTCTCGTGCTGGGCAAGACGACGTGGTTCTCGGCATCGGCGGTTCTGCCGCAGCTGGCCGAGCAGTGGGCGCTGTCGCCCAGCGCAGGGGCCTGGCTCACGATCGCCGTCCAGCTCGGGTTTGTCGTCGGTGCCCTGACGTCGGCGCTGCTGACACTGCCCGATGTCGTGCCACCGCGGCGGTTGTTTTTGATCGGCGCCACCGGAGCGGCTGCGGCCAACGCGCTCTTGCTGACCGCCGACGGCGCGGCCGAGGCGATCCCGCTCCGTTTCGCGACTGGCTTCTTTCTAGCCGGCGTTTACCCACCCGCCCTCAAGTCGATGGCCACCTGGTTCCGACGCGGGAGAGGGGTCGCATTGGGCGTTCTCGTGGGCGCGCTCACGATCGGCTCGGCGACGCCGCATCTCGTCAAGGGGTTGGGCGGTCTCGATTGGCAGTTGGTCATCGTGGCGACGTCCGTTCTGACCGCAGCCGGTGGCTTGCTCGCCGAGCTGGCGGGTCGCGAAGGACCGTTCCCGTTCCCGCGCGCAGTGTTTGATCCGCATCAAGTCCGGCGCGTCATGGTCGACCGCGGCGTCCGGCTGGCCAGCTTCGGTTACTTCGGGCACATGTGGGAGCTCTACGCCATGTGGGCGTGGTTTGCGGCTTTTTACACCGCGGTCCTCGCGTCGCACGGTTGGGCGACGGTGGACGCCGAGCGGACGGCGGCGTTTGCGACGTTCGGTGTGATCGGGATCGGCGCTGTCGGGTGCTGGTTGGGTGGTGTCTTGGGCGACCAATGGGGACGAACGCGAACGACCGCCGTCGCGATGACGATCTCGGGCGGTTGCGCGTTGACGATCGGCGGGTTGATTTCGCTCGGGCCGGGGATCGTTCTTGCGGTTGGTCTCTTGTGGGGGTTCACGGTGGTCGCGGACTCGGCCCAGTTCTCGACGATGGTGACCGAGATCACCGATCAGCGGTACGTCGGCACCGCGCTGACCGTGCAGTTGGCCACAGGGTTCGTGCTGTCTGGCGCTACGATCTGGCTGGTGCCGCTGGTGCGCGACGTCGCCGGCTGGTGGCTGGCGTTCGCGATGTTGGCGCCTGGCCCCGCGCTGGGCGTCGTGGCGATGCTCGCGCTAAAGCGCGCGCCCGAAGCCGCCCAGATCGCGCACGGCCGGGGGTAAAACGCCGGTTGTCTGGCCGCCCCCGCCGCGGTATCGTTTCTATCCTACCGACTGCGTGGGCGGCTAGCTCAGTTGGTTAGAGTGCCTGCTTGACATGCAGGAGGTCACTGGTTCGAATCCAGTGCCGCCCACCATGACGATTTCTACAGCAGCTCCAAGAAAAAGGCGGTGCCCATGAGCACCAAGATCACGGCGCTCACCCGGGGCAGATAGGGGAGCAACTCTTGGATCCGATTTTCGAAACGGGTTAACGTCAGAATCGAAAGCAGCGTCAGCGCGAGGATACTTCCAGCAACAGCGAGCGCATAGATCCCCATCACCGTCCAGCAGCTTAAGCGACCGGCGCACAACGCGATAATCGCAAACTCTTCCTCGTGGGCGAACCCGAGGGCAAACGCAAAGACGGTGATCGCCCAAAGGCCACCTCGGTGCTGGAGCTCCGAATCGCCAGCGCCGCTCTTCCGGCGATGACCAGGATGGTCAACAGAGCCGGTGTGCCTATGGCCGTGACCGTGAGCAGGCTGGAACCACTGGTACGCTCCCATAGCGATGAGAACGAGCCCGGCGGCTTGCATGGCGTAAGGGAGCTCGGTCACGCTGAGCCAACGATTCACCAGAACGAAGCCCGCTACGACGGCGAAAGAACTGACCAGATGAGCGCCGCCGATGATCAGGCCCGCAAGAACCCCATGCGCCCAACGCCGATGACGGTTGAGGGCATAAACGGCGGCCACCGGCCAGCCATGTCCGGGTTCTAGACCGTGCAATAGGCCGATCGACACCGCCGTCGCATACACTGACCCCGTGGCACCGAAAAGAGGAATCATCGTCTAACGAGTCTATCGCACCCGACCGGTCGAGACACTCGCGTACTCACTGGTTCGAATCCAGTGCCGCCCACCATGTACAACCGCGTGTCGTTCGCTTCCTGCTGATAGATGTTCCTCTGTAGGATCTAAAACTTTTAGTTGTACCCTGTTTGTTTCAGACCAGTTACACCGTGCGTAAGGCTTTCACCCACGGTACGACGGGTTCTTCCCCACAGACACCCTTGTTTTAGTCGGGATACGGTTGAAGTAACAACCCCGACAAGGGCAAACCCGGCCAAAGCCGGGGACACTCGGCTCGGTGGTCAGCCGGGTCTTTCCAGGCCATCCCGGACTCTCGTTGCGGGCACAGCCCGTTACTGCAGTTCATCGAACTCTGGAGGTCCCATGAGACGCGTGCCGCGGTTACTCGCTCTCCCACTGTTTCTTGCGCTGGTCACCTGTCAACAGAGCCCCTTGGGAACCGACCAGAGTCCTTTTGGCTCTGGGCCGTTAATCGGGGCGGTTGCCTCGGGCAAGATCGCGTTCTCAACGGACCGCGACGGGAACAATGAGATCTATGTAATGGACGCCGACGGATTGAATCCGACCCGCCTCACCAACAATCCCGCAAGCGACCTCGGGCCGGCCTGGTCGCCCGACGGCACCAAGATCGCGTTTTGGACCACCCGCGACGGCAACGCCGAGGTCTACGTCATGGACGCCGACGGCTCGAACCAGACCAGACTCACCACTGATCCGGCAACAGACCGTGACCCCACCTGGTCGCCCGACGGCACCAAGATCGCGTTCACCGCGTTCCGCGTTCCGGATGGGGAGATCTACGTCATGGACGCCGACGGGTCGAACCAGACGAATCTCACCAATCATCCGTCACTGGAACGTGACGCCAGCTGGTCGCCCGACGGCTCAAAGATCGCGTTCACCTCGGCTCGAGACGGGGGGGGGAACATCGAGGTCTACGCCATGGACGCCGACGGGTCGAGCCAGACCAGACTCACCACTGATCCGGCAACAGACATTAACCCCACCTGGTCGCCCGACGGCACCAAGATCGCGTTCACCGCGTTCCGCGACGGCAACGCCGAGGTCTACGTCATGGACGCCGACGGGTCGAACCAGACCAGACTCACCACTGATCCGGCAACAGACCGTCCCTACAGCTGGTC
>CAMYLR010000024.1:143224-151163 GCA_947259315.1 uncultured Gemmatimonadales bacterium
AACAGACCGTCCCTACAGCTGGTCGCCCGACGGCTCAAAGATCGCGTTCTCAACCGACCGCGACGGAAACTTCGAGGTCTACGTCATGGACGCCGACGGCTCGAACCCGATGAACCTCACCAATAATGCGGCTTTTGACGGTGAGCCGAGTTGGTCGCCTTTTGCTTTGGATAGCGATGGCGACGGTCTTTCGGACGACGACGAGATCGCGATAGGTACCGATCCGTTCGATCCCGACACCGACGATGATGGCCTTACTGACGGCGAAGAAGTCGCTCTCGGAACCGACCCGCTCGATCCGGACAGCGATGGCGATGGCCTCACTGACGGGGAAGAGGTCGCTCTCGGGACGGACCCGCTCGATCCCGACACCGACGATGACGGGCTGGACGACGGCGAAGAAGTTGACCTCGGCACCGACCCGCTCGATCCCGACAGCGACGACGACGGGATCGTCGACGGATCGGACCCCGACGTGCTATCCGAAGCGCTCGACTCGATCCCGGACTCTGCTTTCAAGAGCGGCGACGGTGGTCACCGCAATGCGATGCAGAGCATCCTGGCCGACATCGAGCAGGCGATCGCCGACGGCGACACGGCCGAGGCGATCCGCAAGCTTCAAAACCTGCGACGTAGGGTAGACGGCTGCGGCCCGACAGCCGAAAGAAATGACTGGATCCTCGACTGTCCGAGCCAGCTCATGGTACGGGATCTGATCGATACGATGATTACCGGCCTGGGCGGTTGATCGTCCAAGCTCGGCTGAGCCTTTCTTTGGGCGAGGCGAGACGGCCTTGCTCTCGAATCGACGGAAGGGGCGGTCCCTGAGGCCGCCCCTTTTTCGTCCGTCCGTTGTTTCGAGACTGTGCTAGTAAGAGTGCTAGTTCAGTTCCGTCTTTTTGCCGTATCAGGGTGCGAAGCGCTCCGCAAATAGGCGGAAAACTCCGCGGACTTACGGCTGATTGCCGAAAAAGAGCTGTTTAGCCCCTGCTTGACATGCAGGAGGTCACTGGTTCGAATCCAGTGCCGCCCACCATGCACAGCAACAAACAAAACGCTTCCTGCCTATACACGTTCTTGTGTAAGTTCTAAAACTTTGGTTGTACCGTGTCTGTTTCAGATCAGTTACACCGCGCGTAAGAGTCTCGCCTACGCGACGACGGGTTTTCCCCCACAGACAGCCACGTCTTGGTCGCACTACAGTTGAGGTAATAACCCCGACAAGGGCAAACCCGGCGAAAGCCGGAGACGCAAAGCCACGGGTCCTCGCTCCCTCCGCGACGCCGTACCGACGCCACGAAGGTTTCAAGACCGCCGAGCTACCGAAGGCACCGTCTCAGACCTCACCTCGAAAGAAAGCAGGTAACCCCCCACCAAGGAGCAGCCAATGCGACACCTCCTTTTGTCTCCCTTTGTTGCCGCACTGTTCGTGCTCGGCTGCAATGAAACGCCGACGCAGCCGATCGATACTGACCTTCCGCGCGCGGTGTCGCCGAGTGCTCTAGGCAGCTTCACAACGTCGGCCGATTTCGATGGCGCGAGTGATCCCTTCTTCGTCCGAACGACCCCCTTTTCGTTTCATCCGACGATAGGGCCTGATCCTATAGTGGCCGGTCCCGATGGGTTTTCTGATGGGCGGTACCTGCGCCTCTTCAACTTTTCATTTCTCCACGCGGTCAACGTTGGGTTCGACGAGGCCACCGCGGACCCGGTCATCGCAGCAACGGTCGAATTCGATTTTCGGCTGACGTGCAGAGGCAATCGCACCGGGTTCGGCGGCGGCGGCTGTGGCGACGGCTTTCAGATGTCGCTCCTGCCGACCTCAGACATGGGTCCGACGGGACCGATTCCCGCCGTATTAACCGAACGGCAGGTGCTGGACGACGACCCACCCCATGAAGGGATTATCCCTCTGACCAGTGGCCTCGTCATCTTGACGTTCAATACGTTCAACAACGGCTCTGGGGAGACCAACAACAACGTCGAGATACAAACGCGGGGCAGTGGTCCTCCACAGAAATTCCCCCTCGATCCGATGGTCTTCGACATCGCGACCGGCCTGGGCCAGGCCCGGGGCGAGTTCCAGCACGCGCGCCTCGATCTGCAACTGACACCGCCCCGGTCGGTGACGCTTGTTCTCACCGACGCACTTGGCGCGAGCATCACGCCGTTCTCCATACCGCTCGATGCCGGTGCGCAGCCATACGAGATGCGGCTGGCATTCGGCGGTCGAAACGGACAGGCAAGCAATGGAATCGATCTCGACAACATCGTCGCCACGTTCATCACCGATGTTCTCATCGAGGTCGATGTCGACATCAAACCGGGCAGCGATCCGAACTCGATAAACCCCAAGAGCATGGGTGTCGTGCCGGTGGCGATCCTCGGGGGCGATGTGTTTGACGTGACCGATGTGGATGTGACGACGCTCGCGTTTGGGCCAGCTGGCGCCGCGCCTAGCCATGACCTGTCGAATCCGGCCACCTATGCGGACCATCTTCAGGACGTGAACAGTGATGGCTTCACGGACTTGGTCTCCCACTACCGTCAGAAGGAAACCGGGCTGGCGGTCGGCGATACCGAGGCGTGCATCACAGGGGAGAGTTTTGGCGGTGCTCCGATCGAGGGTTGTGACGCCGTCAGCGTGCTAGACAAGTAACACGTCGCCACGGTTCGGAGTGAAGATCACGGGGCGGTCCATCAGGGCCGCCCCTGTTTTGTGCCGTGGTGTTGCCCTCAGAGGTGCGCTAGTAAGTGTGCTAGTTCAGTTCCGTCATTTTGCCATACTAGGGTGCGAAGCGGTCCGCAAATAGGCGGAAAACTCCACGGATTTACGGCATAATGACGAAAAAGCGCGGTTTAACGCCTGCTTGACACGCAGGAGGTCACTGGTTCGAATCCAGTGCCGCCCACCATGTAACCATTGTAGACCAACCGTACCGTGCGTGGGGTTATCACCTACAGCAGAGCAGCTTTTCCCACACAAACAAACGAGTACACTCCCACAGACACTCGTGTTGAGGTCGGAGTAGGCTTGAAGTAACAACCCCGACAAAGACAAACCCCCGAAAGACGGGGACCTCTGGGCCTTGTTGCTGGAGTAGACCTATGAAACCCCACAAAGAGCCGTATGACGCGCGGTGTTCGATTCCCGGTTCAACAAGATGGCTGGGTAGGCGTGGCATTCTTGGCAGTACTACGATCGTGGCGCTGCTCATCCTGAATGCAGTCTCCCTCCCTCGACCGACGCTAGCACAAGAACCTGAGAACGAACGCTCGATAGTGAGCATGTTCCTTCAGATAAAGCCTGTCCCCGATCAGGGAGGTGGCCTGCGGCTGGCGAACGTGATCCAAGACGATGTCCCAGAAGCACTGGGCGGTCTCATCTTGATGAAACCGTCGGCTAATGATCCAGATCTGGTCGCCGAGTATAGGCTCACCGTAATCCGCCACGGAAGTTGCTCCGTAGAAGCAAGCAAGCAGTTGCAGGATGACATCACGCTCGCGTTGCGCGAGGCCGAGGTCGAAGGGGTTAGCCTCGCCCCGAGAGACTGTGTTGAGATCTCTACAGCGGAACAGGCTAGTGCCGACAAAGACGTCGATGAGTGGCTAACCCATCACTGGCGCCAGGAGGAGATCAGTCCTGAAGAGGAACCCATCGTGGTTGTTAGCACCGTGGCGACTTCGGGGGACCTGGTGCGACTTGCCGCCGCTGCCACCAATCCCGACGATGTGCACAGTGCACAAATCACGCACAAGGGTACGAGCGTTTCGCTTCAGTTGTTTATGGTCGGTTCCTGCAGTACCCATGTCGTGGAGGGAGTGCTGAGACAGATAAGGCGGGTCGCGCGGTGGATGGGTGTGGATGTCAGCTTCCTTGGGCCCGAGTGTCTGAAGGCCCTTGTTGAGATGGGACAGGACGAGGTGCGTCGATACGATCCCGACGAAATGCCCAAATAACGAGTAGCTGAGAGAGAAGAACCGTGTATCCTGGTCGTATCGGAACGTTTGGGTTGGCCGTGGTCGTGCTCCTTCTGGTGAATCCGGTTGGGGCACATGCTCAGGTCCCGGCGACCGACCAGGGGTGGCTTGACGCTTATCAAGCGGCGTTGCGCCAGCCTCCAGTTGCGGCCGCAAGTCTGGAGTACGTGATCGCGCAGATCCGTCGGAACCCGCCCGTCGCATTTGCTGAGGGCTACTGGGTAAGTCCCATCGACCTCTTTGGTCTGTTTGCGGATCCCGTCGTAAGAGCCACTCTGGACTCGACTTCGGGCGGGAGACCCACCGCACTGGCGTTTACCCCGACCGCGCTTACTCAACCACTAGCATTACCCTATGTCGGCACGTTCACATGGATCGAAGAAAAAGACACACAGGTCACAAGTGTCTTTGTCGCTGCCGTACAGGATCCAGATAACGTCGTTATCGAGCGCCTACCTCCTCCGCACACCGATCCAGTGGATGAGCCGGAGTGTTATTTCTTTTGCGGTGACCCTGATGCCTGGGATTTTGATGGCGACGGGTCACCGAATACGACGGACCTGGACGACGACGGAGATGGCGTTCCAGATCAAGCGGACCACTATCCCTACTGGGCGGGGGGAAGCGATTGTGATTGCGACATCCAATACATCGGGCTCACCGACAAGTTCTCGGAAGGGATCAAGGAGGCGGTGCTAGCGGCTTGGGGTCTGATCGAGTCGGTAGGAACAGATGCCACAAGCGAAAAGCTGGGATCGATATCCGATGCGACTGGCGACATACGCTTCGTTTTCCCGGACCTGCCCGATGGCTGCCCGAACGCGTGTGACCCAAGCGTTCGTTACGTGAGCACCGATCCGAACGATTGCGCCCGCCTTCGGTTTCGATGCGCGGACGACGAAGAGCCCTTCTCGAACGAATGCGGCTGCGGCTGTCAGCGTCGCTAGCAAGTTCGCGATCAAACCGAGACTGATCAGGAACACTGGTTCGAATCCCAGTGCCTCCCACCATGTAGCTATTCCTCGAACTCCTCCGCGAAGCGCTTTCGCTGCTCGATCGTGCCGATCGCGATGAGAACGTCGCCCTCCTTGAACTCTGTCGCTGGGTCCGGATTCGTCAGCGTCTCACCAGCCCTTTCGATAGCCAGGACGTTGAGACCCGTGCGCGACCCGATTTCACTCGCCACGAGCGTCCCTCCGGACAAACTCGGTGGAACCGGAATCTTATACAGGTCGGCACTCTCACCTACGACGACCAGTCCTCGACCATCCAACAATGCGAAGATCGTCTGTGTGCCCAAAGTGGCATAGCTGAGTGCAAAGTCTGCACCGGCCCGGCTCACCGCCTCCACACTTCGGTCTTCGGTGATGCGGCTCACGATCCTGACGTCGGGGTTGGTGCGCCGGCAGTAAACAGCGAGGTAGATGTTCGTCGCATCTTCGTTGGTCGTGATCACAACGCTCGGAGCCGACTCGATCCCCGCCTCGGCCAGGATGGTCTTGTCTGCCGCATCGCCGATAACCACTCGATCACACAGCTCCAGTAGCCGCGGCTCGAGACTGTCATCGCGCTCGACGACGTAGACGGGGATTTCGCGCGCCTTGAGTGAACGAGCCGCGGCTCGTCCGACGCGGCCGCCGCCGATGACAACTACGGGATTGAAGTTGGCCTGATGGATGAGAAGCAGACTCTCGAGATCGGTAAGCTGATCTTCGGTGCCGACAACCACGGGGATGCAGTAGTCGGTGAGAACGGTGTCCGCTTGCGCTGGTTCGAGCCGACCGCGTCTCCAGATACCGACGATGTTCAGCCCGGTCACCTCACGCAGTCGCGTGCTGCGTATCGTTCTGCCGGCAAGGGGCGTCCCGTGCACCGTGAATTCGGCGATGCGCCGATCGCGGAACGATCCAACAACATGGACTCGCGTTGACCCGGCAGCTACCCGTGCGGCCAGGTGTTCACCCAGCTGGCGCTTGAGATCGAGAACGTGGTTGCAGCCGCTCAACTCGAGGATGTGAACCGCGTCGGGGCCCTCGGCGATCGCAACAATCGGGACCTCGGTCGAAACCTCACGGACGGTGATTGCGATATTGGTATCGATTCTGTCGTCGCGATTCGCGAGTATTAGTCGCGCTTGTTCCGCCCGTGCCGCCCGCACCGTTGCAGCGCTCATCAAGGAGCCGCTCATCACTGGGATGTCGTCCGAGTAGAGTTCCATAAGTCGTCCCGGGTCCGACTCGACCACGAACCACGGCACACCCCTGAGGTCGAGCTTTCGGCCTAGAGCGGCGGCAACGGCGTCGTAGCCGCACACGAGGACGTGCCCACTTGTGCCTTCCGGCAGTTCGCGAGGGGCCCTTGTTCGGAGGCGAGCTTCGAGCCACGGAGCGTAGAAGAGGCTAATGAATGCGAACGGTAGTACGATCAGCAGCAGCATGATTCCCGAGACGAGAACGACTACACTGAAGAGGCGCCCGATATCGCTGTGAAAAGTGATGTCGCCAAAGCCGAGCGTGCTCATCACGGTGAGGGTCCAGTAGAACCCAGTCAGCCACGAGTGACGTTCGCCCTCGATTGTCCACATGATCCAATGGAATCCGACCGTGTAGATCACGATCACCACGGCAAGAAACGCCAGATACCTGAACAACCCTCGCAGGTTCTGCTGCATGCGGCGATCGCCGAGGAAGAAAGCCATCTGTGCCGGCAAGAACTTCATGCAGGGACTCCGACCGCTCCGAACCAAGTATCGATTGGATCGTCCATTACAGGGCTCAACGTTAGCGGCCACAGCGCTCGGTGTCGCCCACCATATAGCTATTCCAGATCAACTGCACAGTTTGTGGGGTTATCACCTACATCACAACGGCATTCCCCACACAAACAAACGAGTACACCCCCACAGACAGCCACGTCTTAGCCGCACTACAGTTGAGGTAACAACCCCGACAAGGGCAAACCCGCCGAAAGACGGGGACGCAAAGCTACGGATCCTCTCTTCCTCCGTGGCGCCAAAGGCCCAGCGTCACGAAGGCCGGAAGACCGCCGAGCTGCCGGCGGAGCATCGCACCACAAGCAACGCGATTTCACCATCCGCGGAGGACCCATGCGTCGATCCCAGTTGCGCGTCATCTCACCGAAGTTCTTGCTTGTTCCGTTGTTGTTGGCGGTCCTTCTCTTGCTCCCAATTGAGACCGCCGGGCAAACCTCAGTGCCGTCGGAGCTCCAGGATCAGATCGACGCGCTGTTCCCACCACCGGGCCTTCACAAGGCGGCATCTGTCCAGGTCAGGAACATCCTCCGGCAGGCGGGCCGCGGCGAGATCGCCGATGCCGAGCAGAAGCTTCTCGACTTCATCGAGTTCGGGATGGCGAAGCTGGACGGCGGTCAGCTGCTCGATCCCAACGGAGGCGCGGACCCGACGCCGGGTGATGCGTTCAGCGAGCTAGTTGTGGCGGTGTCGGAGACCGCCGGGCTGAGTGCCGTCCCCTTGAGCGAGGCGGCGTTGGGGGAGGACGGGGCGGTCGAGTTCGTGGACGAGAGTGGCGGCACGGTGGTGACCGAGACCGAGTTCGCTGGAGCCGACTTCCCGGCCGGGGCTCTGCCGGATCGGACGCTGGTCGTGATCGAGCCGTTGCCGGAGGTGGGGGTCCCGGCGGATCGCGACGGCCCGCTGCCCACGGCTCTCGACCAGTACCCGCTCTTCTACGAGATCTCCACGTTCCCGGAGGTCCCCGAGCTGGGGGTGCCATCGATTGTGGGTGTGTGTGTGGTGGACCCGCCGGATCCGTTCGCGCCCGACCCAGAGATCGTCGATCGGCTGAGACTGGCGCATCCGGACCCTGACAACCCCGGGGGGATCGAGATCTTGCCGCTGGCCGATCCGTTCTTCCTCGATTGCGAGGCTGCTAGCACCGGGGGACTCGAGCTCGCCAGTTCCGGCCGGCTCGGCGGCGCG
>CAMYLR010000025.1 GCA_947259315.1 uncultured Gemmatimonadales bacterium
GGTTGGGCCTGCGGGCCCCGCGGATAGCAAAACGGGGTCGAATCTCCCTATTCAACCCCATATCTGGTGAAAAGTCAACGCACAGTTTTGGTCATGATTTGCCACAAAACGGCACCGAGTTGATAGCCCGCGGCAAGGTTGTGGACACTGGAGGGATCGATGTGGTACGGAGGGGTGTCGGGTGTGAACCTCGACCCGGATCGGCGCTATCGGATCTCGTATGGCAAGCCCCAGCGGTCGTAGACGATCCGCACGCGCTCGACGATGCGGCCCCGCTCCTCGTCGTCGATCGGGTCACCCGAGCGTTCTCCGATCCTCCGCATACCGGACAGATGCAAGACGCAGCGCCGCGTTTCGCCCTCGCGCTCGATCTGGCGCGGGATTTCGATCACGCCGCACACATCGGAGTACTCGATCGTCGGCGGATACTCATCGGCGTCCGGATATTCAGGAGAGAGAAAGAGATCCGCCACCGACCACCCATCCGAATGTTCGGCGTGCGGAAGCGCGGATCGGAATCCCGGACGCACGGATCCGGTCTCATCTTCGACCTCGCCCGACGGAAACACGAGCTCGAACGGTTCTCCTTGCTCGCGATATAACCGCCGCAACTCCGCGATAAGTGCCGATCGGTCCAGTTCGCTCATCGGTTCACCGCTGCGGTTTCCGACCCAGCGCAACGACGGCACGAAGATCGATCTTGCCGGCGCGTCGAACTCGGCATCACCGAGCGGACCGGTGTAACGCCACGTTTCGCCGCGAGACCCGTCGACGGGCGTGATCCCTGCTGCGTGGCTCACCGTTCGGGCTGCGAGAAAGCGATCTCTCCGTTCTTGACGACCGCGACGACGCGTCCCAGCGCTTCGATGTCTTCGATTGGATCGCCGTCGACGACGATGACATCGGCGAGCATCCCGGGTTCGAGCGTACCCAGCTCCGCGCCCTGGCCGCAGACGTAGGCGGCGCGCTGGGTCCCAGCCTGGAGAACCTCGGCTGTTGTAAGACCGGCTTCGAGGAGTCGCTTCATTTCGATGAGCGGCATCCCGGGTGGGCCGCCGCTGTCGGCGTTGTAATCGGTCCCGCGCGCGATGGCGCCACCCTTGGTGTGGAAGCGACGCACGATCTCCAGGATACCCTCCGAGATGACCGCCATAAACGGCGCCTCATCGGGGCTGCCACCTCGGAACCGCGCCAAGTCAGCACCTAGCGTAGGCACAAGGACCACTCCGTTCTCGATCAACCGCGGGAGCAGAACTTCGTACTCGGGCGCCAGGACATGCTCGCGCAGGTCGGCGAGTGGATCCTCGCTGCTAGCCAGCATGCTCGCGAGCGTTACTCGACCGAGCGGCGGTTTGGGAACGTGATCGATGACGTCGACGTTTGCGTCGAGCGCTCTTTCCAGCACCTCGAGTTCGGTTGTGTGTGTGCGCACAACGACCCCACGCTCGTGCGCAGCGTTCACCAGTGCTGCAAGGGTCTCCCCCACGAGCATCGGGTACGCCGTCTGCCGGTGCCTCGGATGCAGGTAGACCTTGAGGAAGTCGACTCCGCGATCGACGAGGTCCAAGACTCCCTCTCGTGCCTCGTCGGGTGTACCGACCTCGTAATTGAGGTTCTGGCGCAGAACCGCATCGGGCAAGCCGCCGGGAGCGGTCATGATCGGCCCGGCGCTCAAGCCACGCGCGACGGGCATGTCGTCGAGTCGATCTTGTTCGAACCGTGGCAAGTCGCGGAGCGGTGAGCCCGCGTCGCACACCGCGGTGACGCCGGCTTCGAGAAACTGTCGGCGGATCGTGGGCGAGGCGGTCGTGTGGACGTGGGCATCGATGATGCCGGGCAACACCGTCATGCCGGTGGCGTCGATCGTCTCTACCTCGGGTGAGATCTCGAACGCGTCGGCTTCACCCACCGCGATGATGCGTTGTCCACGGATGACGACGATGCCGTCGCTGATGGGATCGCTACACGTGCCGTCGATCACCTGGCCGTGGGCGATCACCAGCGCATCGGGTGGGACCCGACCCTGGGCCAAGAGGTCTCCGCAAGCGGGGCCGAGGAGCCCCGCCAAGGCTACGCACAGGAAGCCCGTTTCACGGACGCTCATATATATAGATAGTACCACGGGGAGGTCGCCCCGGGGGTGCTAGTCGGTGGGCTGCTCCTCGCCGATCCCGAACAGCCGCTCGTCGAACTTGAGGCCGATGTGGAAGTAGAAACCGTGGTCGGTGGCGATCGTGTCGGCCAGGTCGTCCTCGCTGAAGCCGAACAGGTTGTAGCCCGCCGCCAACCGCAGGTTGTTGGCCAGGATGAAGCCGGCCTCGAGACCGAGCCCCCACTGCGCCTGGCCGACTCCGCTGGTGAACAGCGAGCGGCCCATGACGCCGAGGTCGAGGCGGTTCGACAGGTCGACCGTCGAGCGGATCGAGAACAGCGTTGCATCGGTGTCCGTGTCGACGCCGTCCAAGCGATCGGTGCTGAACTTGGTCGCCAGACGGCTGTTGAGCGTCCACCGGTCGGTCGGCTTGTAGCTCGCGTGAGTCGACAGGATGTGCGCCGTGCTGCGCGCCGCTAAGCGGGTCGGACCGACGCCGTTGTCGCGTTCGTACTTGTTTTCGTAACGCGCCAGCGCGTTCCAACGGTTGCCCTGCGTCTGGCGCCACGCCAACCCGAGACGCGTCCGCTCGTAGAGGCTCTGATCGAAGAACGTGCTCCACGACGTCTGGCCGAGGAATGTCCAGTCGCGGTCGAGCTTGCGGGCAAAGCCACCGGTCACGAACAGCTGATCCTGAAGCCGGCCGAGGCGATACTCGATCCGTCCGGTGGCCTTCATCGACGGGCTCCGCGTGTACTCGAGCGCCGTCGCGACCGCCGTCGACTCGTTCGGGTTCTCGCCCTCGATCGGATTCAACCGCTCGAACGAGAGGTCGAGCCGCAACCCGTCACCGATCGTCCACCGGTTGGCCAGACCGATCGCCGCGTACGCCTCACGACCGTCAAACGCGTCGGCGGCCCGGTACTCGGCGAACAGATCGGCCGTCTTGAACAGGGCGCTGCGCAATCCGAACAAGGTCTGGTTCTGACGCTGACCCTGGTTGAGCGCGTACGGACCGGCGAACGACGAGATGAACTCGTGGCGCGCATACAGTTCCGTATTCTCATTCAATCGGTAGTCGCCGCCGACGATCGCCTGCCACTGATCGATGCGATCGAGATCCTGATTGAGCTCGCCGAACACTGACAGCGGATCGGCAAGGCGAGCACGCAGTCGCGCGTTGATGCTATTCGTCTCGTTGGGCGTCACACCCTCTGTCAACGAGCTGGCCGGCATCGTCGTCTCACGCGCGTAGAGATAGCCGAGCTCGAGGTCGAAGCGACTGTTGATCGCCTGTTGCAGCGTCAGCTGCGCGCCGCGACGATCGCCACCGGTGCGACGGTCCTCGGTCGCCAGTACTTCACCGACCAGCGTCGTCCGGTCTCCGAGCGCGGCCCGACCGCGGATCCCGATCTCGTTCCGCCCGGCGCCAAACCCGGCGGTGCGGTTAAAGAAGTCGACATCGGTTCGCGCCGCGAAGGCGTTGATATCGAGACGCGGGGTCCGGTGCTGGACCTCGATCCGCTGGGCGTCGCCGGCGAGCTGATCGGAGCTGTCAGAAGCCGCGTACTCGACGATCACCCGCGTGTTGTCGGTCACGTCGATTGCGGCGTTGACGCTCCACAGGTCGAGCTCGCCAAACGGGTTCTCGTCACGGGTGATCGAGCCGCCCAGCTCGACGCGGTCAAACGGCCGCACCGTCACGGCGCTGCCGATCGTCCAGAAGTTGTCGCCACCCTGCTCGACCTCGTACGACACCCGGATCGTGATCGGGTTGAGGTCGCGGTCGATACTCGGAATGGGTTGCTTGAAGATCAATCGACCGGTCAGCGGCTCGACGGAGTAATCGACGAAGCGCGTCATCGGCTCGATCTTGAGAATCACGTCGGGGTGGTTCCGATCACGGGTCACGATCTCGACGCGCTCGCTGTTGATCAGACCTTCCGGACGAGTGAGCGAGTACGGACCCGAAATCCCCTGACCCGGGAACTCGTCGACGATGAGACCCGACGAGCCGCGGCTGACGAACGTGTCAAACGCACCGCTATCCCACTCGATGTGGCTCTGAACACCGTTGAGCGAGCGGTAGTAGGCGCCCAGCGTACGCACATCGGTCGCCGCCGGCGTCGTGATGTCGCCAAACTGGACATATGACGGGCCGCGCTCGAGCCGGGCGTAGAACCGACTGTTGCTTTGGGCGTCGAACCGCTTGATCGAGGCGTCGCCGTATACCGGGTAGAGCTCATCCGGACGGATATCGCGGAACAGTCGCGTCCGGGCGTCCCGCTCGGAGTCGTAACGCAGCGTCAACAAGATGTCGTTGCCCAGCTCGCCCTTCATGAAGACCGCGCCGCGGGCCCCACCCTGCCAGGCGTCATCCGGGTCGCCGAACGCGAAGTCGGAGAGCTGGTCCTCGAATCGATCGTCCACAAGCAGACCCGGGTTCGACCGGAAGTCGATCCGGCCCTCGAGCACGCCAGCGATGATGAACGGCATCGGTGGCACGATCGGTGGCAGCTCTTCGGCCCGCGCAGTCTGGCTGGCCGCGAACCGCAGCGCGGGCCGGTTCATCATCTCCACCGGGACGATCAGCTCGAGCTCGGCCTCGCTGTCGAGGACGGAGAGCTGGACGCCCGGTTGGCTAGCGTCGAGGTCATGTTCAACCAAGCGTGTCGCCGTCGCCATGACCGTAACCGGGACCCGCGGCGTGTACTGCGCTGGAACCACACCCCACGGAAGAGCCGCCAGCGCGCGTCGTGCCTCCGCTGACGTCAGCGGCGGCTGTTCGATGGGTTGACGATCGCGGATGTGCGGGATCGAGGAGTGCGTCGGCAATCCTTCGAACTGTTGGGCGGCATTGGCCGCAGCGTTGTTCGCATCGCTCGCCTTCCGGCGCGCGTAGACCGCCGCGATGACATCCGGGTGGCGCACACCAACGCCGAAGTCGGCGCGGAAGAGCTCGCCCTTCTTGATGTCCGCGAATCGAGTCGTCAGATCGCCACGCTGGCGATTGTCGAGGAACATGAGCTCCCCACCGACCGGCAGCGTCGTCGGGTCGATCTTGATGACGTGGAGACGCGGGCTGACGCCGACGAATGTGAAATTGCCCTCGTTGTCGGTGACCGCCGACGTGCCGTCCTCCATCCAGATCCGGATGCCCGGCACACCGAGGCCGTCGTTCGCCAATGCCGGATCGTCGCTGCCACAATCATCGCAGCGGAGGAACACCTTACCGGTGACGATCCCCTCATCGTTGAACAACCCAGCCGTTACGCGGAGGGTCGCCGTCGCGATGTTCGACGTCACGCCGGATAGCACGCTCACTGCGTTCGCCATGTTGACTGCGTCACCGAGCGGCGTGCCGGCACCGATCTGAACTCGATACGTGACGTTCGTCAAACCATTCTCGCGAATCGTGCCAACCTGGAACGCGAGGGTTCCCTCGCCGTCCGTCGTTGGATCGTCGGCTGCGTTGCCGTTGACGCGGGTCGAACCTTCCAGGTACACGAGCCCGGTCGGCAACACGTCGAGCGCGACCACGTTCTCGATCGGCGCGTCCGTCGGATTGCTCACCGAGATTCTGTACTCGACGAAGTCACCCAGGGCGGCCTCCGAGCGCGAGACCTGTTTGTCGACTCTCAACACCTCGCCTGACGGTGTGGAGTCCGGTACCACCGGAGTCGGACCCGAAACGTCGGTGTCGTTCTCGGGATTCTGATCGTCGTCGTTTGAGACGCTGACCTCGTTGGTCACAGAGTCACCGACATTCTCATCGATCATGACGGTCACGATCAGCGTTGCCGTTTCACCCGGCTCAATCGGACCCGGGTTCTCACACGTCAGAACCTGATCGTTGACAGTGCAAAGCGCGCCAGGCGTTGGAGCGAATCCTTCGCCCTCGACCTTTACCACCGTGACGCCGACCGGGAGCGTGTCGACAACCATGATCGGGCTCGTCGTCGGTGTTGCCCCCACATTGGTGATCGTGATCGTGAACGTGCCCTCGGTATCGATCTGGAACTGTTCGTCGGCTGTCTTCTCGATCGACAAGTCGACGTCACTCACTCGGGTCACGACGCGGCTCTCGGGGTCTGAGCCGTCATTGTTATCTGGGGCCGGGTCCGGCGACGGCGATGATGCAGTTGCTACGTTCTCGAACTCACCACTCGTGGTAATGAGTGCGCGGACGGAGTCCACGACCGACTCACCGGCCGCCAAGGTCGAGATCGCTGGCCATGTGATAATGCCACCGGCATGCATGCCGCCACGTGACGCCGATACGAAATCGATGCCGGTGGGCAGATCGTCGGTTACGACGACATCGGCCGCGTCGCCAGGCCCGAGGTTCCTGGTCGTGATGACGTAGGTGATCGTGTCGCCAGCGGCTGCCGTCGTGGGACCGCTCTTGGTGGTTACAACATCCGCCGGTAAACCAACGATTGTGATTACGGAATCGGACACCTCGGGGTTGTTGTCATCTGAGGACCACGTCGCAATCGCCACATTCTCGTACGTCCCAACCGCTGGCAGCACCACACGCACGAAGTAGACGACGGCGGCAGAGCCAGGCGCGAGTTGATCGATCGTCGGCCATTCGATCACACCGTTTGAAAGCACGCCCTTGCCCGCGTCAACGAACACAGCTCCTTGCGGCAGCTCGTCGGTAACGGTGACGCTCTGCGCCGTGCCCCCACCGCTGTTTGTCAGTGTGATCGTATAGGTGATCGTGTCGCCGACCGAGGCCATCGCTGGACCGGTCTTGACGACCACCAGGTTCGGCGGCTGCACTGGTGGTGGCGGCGGAGGTGGCGTCACTGCCAACTGGAAGCCCACGTCGGTCGCAGCGCCGGTGCCACCAGCTGGCACGGTGACCGTCTGCGGATCGTTTCCGGTAGTCAGCGTCGAGCTGGCCGGGTCGTTTACGTCCGCCGTTACGTCGCCGGCCGGGACACTCGCCGAGTAGTCGCCGTTCACGTCGGTCGTGACCGTAAATGGAGGCCCGCTCGAAGGCGTCAGCAGCACGGTGACGCCGACCAGGTCGGGCTCGCCCGGATCCTGGATACCGTCAGCGTCAACGTCTCGGAAGACGTGACCGATAATCGTGCCGGCGCCCGGCGGGAACTGGAAGCCCACGTCGGTCGCGGTACCTGCACCGCCGGCGGGGACGCTCACCGTTTGCGGATCGTTGCCGGTGGTGAGCGTCGAGCCCGCCGGATCGGTGACATCGACATTAATGTCGCCGGCTGGAACGCTGGACGAGTAGTCGCCGTTCACATCGGTGGTAACCGTGATCGGCAAGCTGAATAGCGGCGTCAGAACAACGTCGACGCCGGCCAGGTCGGGCTCGCCTGGATCCTGGACGCCGTTACCGTTGGTATCACCGAACACATGACCGCTGATCGTGCCGGTCGCCGGCGGGAACTGGAACCCGACATCGGTTGCGGTGCCAGTACCGCCCGCGGGGACGCTCACCGTTTGCGGATCGTTGCCGGTGGTGAGCGTGCCCCCCGCAGGGTCGGTAACATCGACATCGACGTCGCCGGCTGGAACCGTGCTCGAGTAATCGCCGTTCGCATCGGTAGTAACCGTGATCGGTGGGCCACTGGATGGCGTCAGCACGACATCCACGCCGGCGAGATCGGGCTCGCCCGGATCCTGAACGCCGTCGCCGTCGGTGTCGCCAAACACATGCCCGTTGATCGTGCCGGTGGTCGGCGGGAACTGGTAGCCGACATCAGTGGCAGTTCCTGTACCGCCGATTGGTACGATGACGGTCTGTGGATCATTAGCGGTCGTGAGTATCGCGCCCACCGGATCGACGACATCGGCGTCAACATCGCCGGCCGGGATGCTAGAGCTATAGTCGCCGTTGACATCGGTGGCCACCGTGATCGGTGCACCACCGCCAGCCGGTGTCAGCACAACATCAACGCCAGCCAGATCGGGCTCGCCCGCACCCTGGAAGCCGTCACCGTCGATGTCCTCGAAGACGTGGCCGGTGATCGTGCCACTGAACTGGAACCCGACGTCCGTCGCCGTGCCCGTACCACCCACCGGGACGGTGACGGTCTGCGGATCGTTGGCCGTCGTCAGCGTACCGCCTGCGGGATCGGTGACGTCGACGTCTACGTCGCCGGCCGGCCAGGTCGGGCTCGCCGGCGCCTTGGACACCATCGCCGTCCACATCGTCGAACACGTGCCCGGTGATCGTACCCTGGAACTGGAACCCGACATCGGTCGCCGTACCCGTGCCGCCCACCGGGACGGTCACGGTCTGCGGATCGTTGGCCGTCGTCAGCGTACCGCCTGCGGGATCGGTGACGTCGACGGCTACGTCGCCGGCCGGTATGCCACTCGAGTAGTCGCCGTTGGCGTCGGTGGTGACCGTGATCGGTGCGCCCCCACCGGCCGGCGTCAGGACGACATCGACACCCGCCAGGTCGGGCTCACCCGCACCCTGGGCACCGTCACCATCCACGTCATCGAACACGTGACCGTTGATCGTGCCTTGGAACTGGAACCCGACATCGGTGGCGGTGCCGGTGCCACCCACCGGTACGGTCACGGTCTGTGGATCGTTGGCCGTCGTCAGCGTGCCGCCTGCGGGATCGGTGACGTCGACATCGACATCGCCCGCCGGGATGCCGCTCGAGTAATCGCCGTTGGCATCCGTGGTCACCGTGATCGGCGCGCCACCACCAGCAGGTGTCAGCACAACATCGACACCTGCCAGGTCGGGCTCACCCGCACCCTGGGCACCGTCACCATCCACGTCATCGAACACATGACCGGTGA
>CAMYLR010000026.1 GCA_947259315.1 uncultured Gemmatimonadales bacterium
AGTTCTGATCGACGGTGAGGAGCTGTACGCTCGCGGCGATCGTGAGTTGTCGCGTTATCGCAACGAACGGATCGGTTTCGTGTTCCAGTCGTTTCACTTAAACGGCGCTGAAACAGCGCTCGAGAACGTACTCGTGCCGTTCCTCTTTTCCCGTCGCTCGCCAGCGGATCCGGATACGCGCGGGCGAGAGGCGCTCGAAGCGGTGGATCTCAGCGAACAGATCGATCAGCCAGCCGGTACGCTGTCGGCCGGACAGCGGCAGCGCGTCGCGATCGCCCGAGCGCTGGTCAATCGCCCCGATTTTGTGCTGGCCGACGAGCCAACGGGAAATCTCGATGAGGAAACCGGTGCCGACATCGTAGCTCAACTCGAAGCACTGGCGCGACAAAACGGGTTGGGGGTCGTGATCGTGACCCACGATCCAGCGATTACGGCGATCGCCGATAGGGTCCTCCGATTGGAACTTGGACAGTTGGTCGAATGAGGACAGGCCAAGCGCTAACGCGAGCTGTGCTCAACCTCAGACGCCACGGCGCGCGCAGCGCACTGCTGATTGGCGGCGTGGCGCTCGGCGTGGCGCTGCTCGTCTTCTTGCTGGCGTTTGTGAGCGGCACGCGAAGAGCGCTTCTCGATCGGGTTGTGTCGTCGATTCCGATCACGCACATCGTCGTCGTGCCCAAGGCGTTTTCGCTTTCTGTCTTGCGATTCGAGAGTCCGCTGTCGAACCTGGACGATCAAGCGGCCGAGCGGATCGCAGCGCTGGGCGGTGTCGAGCGCGTCATGCCGATGGCTGGCCTCAAACTCCCGGCTCAGATGCGAGCCAATTTCTTCGGCCGGGGGTTTGTCACCGACACGGGTGTGTTCGGAATCGAACCCGATCTGGTGGTCGATCAACTCGCGGAGGACGCCGGGTTTGAGGCCGAGGTCTCGGGCGTGATTCCGGCGGTCATCTCGAGTGACTTGATCGACATGTACAACACTGGGTTTGCGAAACAACTTCCAGCGGTGTGCGCAGAGTGCCGATCAGGATCGTCGGTGTTAGCGATCGCGTGCCACTCGTTGGTGTCAGTCTGCCACTGTCGACCGTGAACCGTTGGAACCGCGACCTCGCGGACGAGGAATCGCCCACCTACATCCAACTAAACGTCGTAGCCGAGCGTGCCCAGGACGTGGACGAGATCGCTGACCAGGTCGAGTCGCTTGGTTACACGGTCGCGACCGGTCGTGAGATCGCCAGCCGAGTTCGCACATTGACGAATATCCTGCAAGCAGCGTTTGGGTTGATCGGGGTGGTCGTCTTGGTCGTTGCCGGTATCGGGATCGCCAATGCGACAGCCCTGTCGATCATGGAGCGTCGCCATGAGATTGGCGTTTTCCGGTCAGTTGGCGCTAGCCGCAACGATATTCGAGTGCTCTTCCTCTGCGAGGCGGCGCTGCTCGGATTGGTGGGGTCGGGGATCGGGGTCGTCGTTGCAATCATGGCGTCGCGGGTCGCGGATCAGGTGCTTGATCGAGCGCTCCCCGCACTGCCGCTGCTGCCCGAGACGTTCTTCTGGCTTTCGTGGCCGATCGTTATGGCTGGTCTTAGCTTGGGGTTTTTGGTGAGCGTCGTCGCAGCAGTTTCACCGGCCCTCCGGGCGGCGCGCATGGATCCCGCCCGAGTTCTGAGGACAACTTGACTCTTTCGTACATGCATGGTCTACACTCGCCGGTCGCGTAGCACAAAGGTCGCCAAGGCGGTGGCGTCCCGCTATCAGCGTGTCAAGGTGCGCACCGTGCCTCTCTCTCGGCTGGTCGAGTTCTTGACCGGGACGCCGGACCCGATGGACAAGCGTGGCCGCGACCAGCTGATCGGTCGACGCGAGTGGGAGTCGTACGACACCCGCAAGCGCAATCGAGCGGTTGGATTCGTCGAACGCACATCGCTCGTGGCGCGACATTCGCTCAAGCCGCCACTCTGCTTCAGCCGCACCCCGAAGAACGAGCTGTTTGACGCCGATCACGCAAAAGCGATCAAGAGTCAGAAGCTCATGTTAAGAGCCAAGGATGCTCCGATAACTGTTTTGGTGCCGAAATACATGCTGCCGGTTGGTTCGCTGATCGGCATGGTCCCGCGGCTCAAGACGACCCCGACCGAAGATCTAGCGGTCATACTCAACTCACGATTGTTCAATTTCTACTGGCGGTACTTCTATCCGCGCCAAGCTGGGAAGCCGGCCGTGCCTCCAGTCGAGCGTCTGACTGAGTTCAACGTACCGATGCTGACGAAGACAAACGGTGCTGCGTTCCGAAAGGTGCGGGACAAGATCCTCAAGCTCGGACGCGAGAACGCGACTCTGTTGGGGAGCGTAGACCAGGTTCAGAAGATCGCCGACGAGGCGGGAATCCAGGTGATCCCGATCGGAGAGACCGAAGGTATGATTCGCGAGATCAACGTACCGCGTCCATTGGGTTCGGTGGCAAGCGTAAAGCGGCGCGGTCCGGTGGTGATATTCAGACGCGGGTCGACGATCGTCACCACGACCGAGGAGGCGGCGACATACTTGGAGTTCTGGCTCGAGCAACGGTTCGACCAACTCGATGGCATGACGCGTGAGGATCTGGAGGAGTACGTCCGTATGCCGATGTCGACCGCCCACGTGGTCGAGGTCCTTCAACGCCAGGCTCGGATCGAGTCTCAAATCGAGACCATTCAAAAACAGATCGACGAGCTGCAAGTCGAAGCCGACGACCATCTCTACGACTTGTATGCGCTCAACGATAACGAGCGCGCCTACCTGATCTCCGCTTTTCCGTAGTCCGTCATGAAAGGTCCGCTCACCCTCGGGGTCGAGGAAGAGTATCAGATCTGCGACCCGTCAACTGGTGACCTCGTACCCGCCGTGGACCAGCTGCTCGAGGCGGCCCCGCGCGAGTTGCGCGATCAGTTGGGATACGAGCTGCTGCACACGGTTCTCGAAGGTGACATTCCCGTCGCGTTGGACGTCGACGAAGCGGTCGAGAGCGTGCGACAGCTGCGGTGCTCGACTATCGCTCTGGCCGAGGCACAGGGGGTTGCGATCGGTATCGGCGGCGCACACCCCTTCGCAGACTGGCGAGATCAAGGATTCGTCGACACCCCGGGCTATCAGTGGGTCGGCCATCAACTCCGATATTTGGCGCTCCGCAACATGTCGTTCGGGCTTCACGTCCATGTCGGCGTGGAGGACGTCGAAGCGCGCGTGTACATCGCCAATCAACTCCGTCGCTGGTGCGCGCCACTGCTGGCCCTGTCGGCCAACGCGCCCTTCTTCGAGGGCGTCGATACCGGTTTTCAGACGATCCGCATGCACGTTTTTGGGTCCTTCCCGCGAACCGGTTTCCCGCCCCGGTTTCGAGACTGGGCGCACCACGTGGACGTGATCGAAGGGCTGGTCGCCTCGGGCGCGATCACCGCTCCGCGGCAAGTGTGGTGGAACGTTCGACCGCATATGACATACGGAACCGTCGAGTTACGGATGCTCGACATGCAGATCGATCTCGAGCGGGTACGCACGTTTATCGCGCTGTCCCAGGCATTGACAGCGGGTCTGTTGGCAGACTTCGAAGCCGGTCGACCAGAGTGGAAGCTGGAGCCGGCATACCTCGAGGACGGTTGGTTCAAAGCTCAACGCTTCGATTGGGACGCCGAGATCGCGCATCCCTTGAGTGGTGAAGTTGTCACCCTACGGCAAGAGATGGAGGCGCTCCGTGACGCCGCTGAGCCGTGGGCGGCGGAGCTCGGCACGACCGCTGCCGCGATCGAAGGCTTGGATCGCATCCTCGCTGAGGGCCCGGAGACCGATTGGCAGCGCGCCCGATGGGTCGAAGCCGATCATGACCTGCGCCACCTGCAGCGCGAGATCATCGAACGGGTCAAGGCCGAGGCTCGTTGCGAGCAGTCGGTCTCGCCATCGTGACAGAGAGCGCCGGCTTTTTGTCGCTGGTTCCTCCGTTGCTGGCGATCACACTGGCGATCATCAGTCGGCAGGTCTATCCCGCGCTTCTGCTCGGTATCTGGAGCGGATGGCTGATCCTGAGCGCCAACCCGTTGACGGCGGCCGGCGACACGCTCGAGGCGATCGCCGGCGTCGTCTCTGACGCCAGCAACGCCAAGCTTATTCTGTTCTCGCTGGCGATCGGGGCGGTCATCACCCTCACCCAGCGATCCGGAGGGGTAGAAGGGTTCGTGCAGGCGCTGCGGCGCATCGGTGTTGGCAAGACGCGCCGTTCGGCGGGCTTTATGGCGGCGATCGTCGGTACGGTGGTGTTCATCGAGTCGAACATCACGTCGCTGGTTACCGGCACGGTCGCGCGACCGCTGTTCGACCGGCTGAGGATATCGCGCGCCAAGCTGGCGTATATCTGCGATTCGACGTCGGCGCCGATCTGTATCCTGGTAGCCGCCAACGCCTGGGGTGCGTACGTGATCGGGCTCCTTGGCGCCCAAGAAGTGGAGAACCCGGTGGCGGCCTTCGTGGCCGGAATTCCGTTCAACTTCTACGCCATTCTCGCGCTGGCGCTGGTTTACGTCGTTGTGGCGCTCGATTGGAACGTCGGGCCGATGCGCACCGAGGAGGCAGAAACGGCGGCCTTTGGAAAGACCGCGTCTGAGGGGCCGTCGATGCCGGCCGAAGAGGATTCACTGCTCGATGTGCGGATGAAATCGGGAGCTCCGGCTCGAGCCATCAACATGATCGTGCCCGTCCTGACGCTGATCTCCATGATGGTGGCCGGTTTGCTCATTACCGGTGACGGCGATCCGCTCAAGGGTGACGGCAACACCTCCGTCTTCTGGGCGATCTCGGCCACGATCCTGCTCATGATCGTGCTGTACCGGGCACAAGGAATCCTCTCCGTCGAAGAGGGGACTCGTTACGCGTTGCGAGGGTTCTCGGGTCTGGTACCGCTGGTCGTGGTGCTCGTGCTGGCGATTGCGCTCGGAGCGACGTGCAACGAATTGGGGACTGGGTTGTACGTGGCCAGCGTTGTCGAGCGCTTGTTGTCACCGGCACTGGTGCCGGCATTGTTGTTCCTGGCGGGTGCGTTGGTCTCGTTCTCGACCGGCACATCTTGGGGCACCTTCGCGATCATGATCCCGATCGGTGTTCCAATGGTCGAGGTGATCGGGCTCCCGCTCCCGCTGGTCCTGGGTGCGGTCCTGTCCGGTGGAATCTTCGGCGATCACTGTTCGCCGATCTCAGACACGACGATCGTGGCATCGTTGGCGTCGGCGTGTGATCACATCACGCACGTTCGGACGCAGCTGCCGTACGCGTTGATGGCGGGCAGTGGGGCGACGATATTGTTTCTCGTAAGTGGTTTCATATCAACTCGTTAGCCCGATGGCTGTCACGCCCGTCGAGAAAACAACAAGCGGTGGAATAAACGCGACCGCGAGGCGGTTTTTATAAGTGTGAAGAATTGTTCTGAAATACGGGGTCTTTGCTACCCTTATCTCGATGGCGAGCTGCCGGTGGAGCAAGCCGAATGGGTCGAGGTGCACTTGGCGCAATGTCAGGCGTGTGCCGATCGATTTGGCGATGAGGAGCAGTTCTTGGAGCTGGTAGCTGAAGGCGGTCTGGAAACAGCTCCGGCCGAGTTCCGGGTGCGGATGGAAGCGTTGTTCGGCGCCGAGGAGCAGACCGTCGAGGTCCACCGACTGCGTCAACCGGTGCTCAAACGACTGGCCGCGCCGCTGGCCGCTGCCGCGGTGCTGCTCCTGCTAGTGCTGCGACCCGGTGACCAAGTGTCGCCATTGCTGGCTGAGGGTTTCGTCGCGGATCACGTTCGCCATGCGTCGATCTGGCCGAGTATTGAACCGTTCCCGGCCGATGCTGAAGTCCCGACCGCACCGGCTATTTCGCACGGTCACCTCGAGGGGCTCAGTCGTTGCACGATCAAAGGCCGCACCTACGCACACTACGTCTACGATGTAGACGGCGGGACGATGTCTGCTTATCTGGCGCTCGATGCTTCGCCGGCGCCGAATATCGGTACCGCGTCGATCGGGCGCGTGTCGATCGTCACCATCGATACGCGGCCGGGCGAGCCCGCGGCGGTGTTGACGTCGGGCGACATGTCGGCAGACGAGTTGGTCCAAGCCTGGTCCGGCACCTAACCGAACTTCCCCGCATCAAATCTGTCTAACCTTCACAGGCGCGGTCTGGTTGCCCGCGTCTACCGCTCACATCAGGTTCACAGCGTGTCGGAGAAGAGACGAGTGCCAAAGCGTGAGGCCGATCGCGCGGCCCGGCTGAGGGAGCAGATCGAGGTCCACAATCGGCGCTACCACGTTGAGGACGCCCCGATCATCAGTGATGCCGAGTTCGACGCGCTGATGGCTGAGCTCCAGACGCTGGAGGCCGAGTACCCGTCACTGGTCACACCCGACTCACCCACGCAGCGGGTGGGCGGGGAACCGCTGGCGGCGTTTCCGCGAGCCGAGCATTCGGTTGCGATGTTATCGCTCGACAACGCCCGCGGGGAGGACGATCTGGCCGAGTGGGTGGCGCGTGTGCGACGCGGACTCGATGACCCGGACGCGTTGGCGTTTGTAACCGAGCTCAAGATCGACGGGCTATCGCTCTCGTTGACCTATGAAGATGGCGTGTTCGTGCGGGGCGCTACGCGCGGCGATGGACGGGTCGGTGAGGACGTCACCGCCAACTTGAAGACGATCGCCGAGATCCCACTGCGGCTCGCAGGGTCGCAGCCACAGCCGCGATTGACGGTACGCGGAGAAGTGTACATGACGCGGAGCGGGTTCCAGCGTCTGAACGCCGAGCGCGAATCTTCGGACGAGCCACTCTTTGCGAACCCGAGAAACGCAGGCGCCGGTTCGGTGCGGCAGCTCGACCCAAAGGTGACGGCTCGGCGGCCGCTTCACTTCTTCGCCTACACCGTCTTGGGGGCCGAGGGGATAGCCACCCAATCGGAGGCGCTAGAACAACTGGCCGATTGGGGATTTCCGATCAACACCGAGTGGCGCCGCCACACCACGCTGGATCAGTTGACTGCATACTGTGAAGGGTGGCACGAGAAACGCGATGATCTCGACTACGAGATCGATGGTGTAGTGATCAAGGTCGATTCGCTCGAGCAACAGGCAGATCTCGGTTCCACCACCAAGCATCCTCGCTGGGCGGTAGCGTTCAAGTTTCCCGCGGCCGAGGCCCTTTCGGTCGTCAAGAAGATCATGATCACCGTGGGACGGACCGGAAAGCTTACCCCCACGGCGGTCTTGGAACCGGTGCAAATCGGCGGCACGGTGGTCCAGATGGCGGGGCTGCACAACGCCGACGAGGTGGCGCGCAAAGACGTCCGGATCGGGGACACCGTAGTCGTTGCACGCGGCGGCGACGTCATTCCCCAGATCGTACGAGTAGTACCAGAGAAGCGGCCACGGGGCACCAAGCCGTTTCGATGGCCGACGAAGTGCCCGACGTGTGGAACAAAGGTCGTCCGGTTGGAGGGCGAGGTCGCTCACCGATGCCCCAACGCGTCGTGCCCGAGCCAGCTTCGGGAGCGGATTCTGCATTGGGGCGGGCGCGGAGCGATGGACGTCGACGGGTTGGGGGTCATGCTCGCGCAGCAGCTCGTAAACGAGGGCCTCGTCCACGACCTGGCCGATCTCTACGAGCTGGATCGAGAGACGCTGGCATCGCTCGATCGAATGGCCGACGTGTCGGCGTCGAACTTGATCGCCGCGCTCAAGCGATCGAAGACCCGTGGTTTCCGTCACGCGTTGTTCGGCTTGGGGATCCGTTTCGTGGGCGGATCGGTTGCCGACGTCCTGGCCCGGGCGTTCGATTCGATTGATGATTTGATGGGCGCGGATCGAGATTCGCTGGAGGCGATCGACGGGATCGGTCCTGTAGTGGCTGAGTCAGTCACGTCGTTTTTTGACCGGCCGGAAAATCGTCGCGTGGTCGAACGGCTGGTCGACCACGGCGTGGATTTCACCCGTTCCCAGGAGCCGGAGTTAGCAGGCCCGCTGGCGGGGGTGACCGTCGTGCTCACCGGCTCGCTCGACGGATTCTCGCGCTCGGAAGCCAAGGCCGCGATCGAGGCGCGCGGCGGCCGGGTGACGAGCTCGGTCTCCGGAAAGACGTCGTACCTGGTGGCCGGGTCCGAGCCGGGGACCAAGCTGGCTCGCGCCCGGGAGCTGGGTGTCGAGGTGCTCGACGAATCAGCGTTCCGGGCCTTGCTCGGGGAGGACGCCGGCTAGAGGGGGGTACGCAGCCCTCCGAGCCGATCTTATATTGCGGTCCATGGAAACCAAAGAACCCGCCGAGGAAACCCCCACCGAACCGGCAGAAGAAGCCGCGGCATCGGACGAAGAGACCGCGCCGCAGGCCACCGACAAGCAGGAGCTCACCTCCGTCCAGCTCCAGGACCTCAAGATGATGCAGGACCGGTTGCTGCGGCTGAGGGCGGAGTTCGACAACTACCGGAAACGCGAGTCGCGCGATAAGCGAGCTTCTTGGGAGCGCGCCAAGGGCGATCTTCTCAAGAAGCTGCTGCCCTCACTTGACGACCTCCACCGGGTGGCGACACTCAAGCCCGACGAGACAAAGAGCAACGCGGTCATCGACGGGGTCGTCCTGGTCGAGCGCAACATGCTTGGAGCATTGGGTCTCGACGGTTTGAAGGTAGTCGGCGAACCGGGTGAACCCTTCGACCCAAACATCCACGAGGCGATTGGTATGTGGCCGGCGCCTAAACCCGAGCAACAAGGTACGATTGCCGCGGTGACGATGCGCGGTTACCAGTTTGGTCGTCAACTTCTGCGACCGGCTCAGGTTCAGGTGTACGAAGGGGGAGCCACCGAAGAGGATCTCCCCGACAGCCCGGCCACCGGAGCAGACGCGGCAGGCGCCGAGGCTACGACCTAAAGGCCGGCCGTCTTGGCCGCCACCGACTACTACAAGGCGCTCGGCGTTCCCGAGGGAGCGAGCGCCGGCGACATCAAGAAGGCCTACCGCAAGCTCGCTCGCCAATTCCATCCCGACGCGAATCCCGGCGACCCGGTTGCCGAGGATCGTTTCAAGGAGATCTCGGCCGCCTATCAGGTGTTGTCAGATCCTGAAAAACGGCGACAATACGATCAAATGCGGCGCTTCGGCACCGGCATGGGCGGTTTCGGTACCGGCGCGCCTGGCGGTCAGCCCGGTGGCTGGCAGCGGATCGACCTCGAGGACTTCGGGGGGTTGGGTGGCTTGGGCGGTCTCGGGGACCTGTTCGCGTCGATCTTCGGCGGCGGTGCCGCTCGAACCCGAGGTCCGGCGGCGAGCCAGCGCCGGAGTGGGCCGGATCGCCACGTCACGGTTGGAGTTTCCTTTCCGGTCGCGGCGCGCGGCGGACAGATCAGCGTCACGTTGCCACTGGAAGCGGAGTGCCCTGAGTGCAAGGGGAGCGGCGCCGAGCCCGGAACGTCTGCCGAGCCATGCCCGCAGTGCTCGGGTACCGGACAGATCTCGCTCGTGCAGGGCGGGTTTTCAGTTCAGCGACCCTGTCCGCGCTGTTACGGCCGCGGAGTACTGATCAAAAACCCGTGCCGGGAGTGCGGCGGTGATGGCTCCGTCACGCGCCGCCGCCGGGTCAAGGTCCGGATCCCAGCCGGTATCGAGGACGGCGAGAAGATCCGCCTGCGCGGGAAGGGGGAACCCGGCGTGTCGGGCGGTCCGCCAGGAGATCTGTACCTGTCAATCCAGATCAAGCCGGATCGCTTCTTCCGGCGCGACGGACTTGACATCCACTGCACCGTTCCGATCAGTGCGGTGCAGGCGATGTTGGGGACGCGCATCCGGGTGCGAACGGTGCACGACAAGAAAGTCGAGCTCGCCATCCCGGCTGGTACACAGGGTGGAACGCGCTTCAAGCTCAAAGGACAGGGTATCACCAAGAGCGGTAAGACCGGCGATCAGTTCGTCGAGATAACGATCACCGTGCCTGAGGAGCTGAGCGACGAGGAGCGGGCCATGGTCGAGGAGCTCGGCCAGCGATCCAGCTTCAAGGAATGAACCGATCGACGATATCTGACGAGCCGAGCCCCATAGTCAGGCACGACTACCAGTGCGACGTGTGATCACAAACGCAACTAGTACTCGACGCCCAATGCATCGCACAAGAACCGCTGAAAGGGTCTGGCGGCGCGACAACGCGCGGTGAACTCCGGAATCAGCTGGCGTCCGGTCACCGTGCGCTGGTTGAGCTTCGAAACGCCGATGAAGTCTTTGCGCCGCAGGTCCTCGATTAACGGATGATCAGGGTCGACTCCGACCGGCGCGCGTTTTAGAGAATCCCCCGACAATTCGTAGTGCTGGCGGAAGGTCTTGGCGCCCTTGGCGCGTTTCCAGCGCGTAGGCTCCCGATCGATCGCTGTTCGGATCTTTTTGAGCGACCCCGAGTCGGGACGCCAGATCCCGCACGCCATCCACGTTCCCTCGGTGTCGATGTGCAGGTAGAAGCCCGGACCGTGGACATCTTTCGACGTGACGTGCGGAAAGCGGATCCCAACGTACGTCTTGTACGGGCTCTTGTCTTTAGAAAACCGGACGTCGCGGTAGATCCGGAACAGCGACCCGCCGACCGGTCGCGCGTCAGCCTTGAAGTGCGGGCTGATCTTCTTCAAATGCGGCGCGACGTCGGCGATGAACTCGAGCGCGGGGGCCTTTACGTGCTCTTCGTAGCGGTCCTTGTTGGCTTTGAACCATTCACGCCGGTTGTTGAGGTCGAGCTCCCTGAGAAAGTCGAGCGTGCGACCTCGTCCCAGTTGACGACGTTCCACCATGCCGTGACGTAGTCCGGGCGACGATTCTGGTAGTTCAGATAGTAGGCGTGCTCCCACACGTCGACGCCGAGAATCGGTGTTCGGCCTTGCGACAGCGGCGAATCCTGATTGGGTGTGCCCTCGACGACGAGCTTGCCGCCATCGACCGAAAGCCACCCCCAGCCGCTTCCGAACTGTCCGACCGCAGCGGCGGACAGCTTTGACTTGAGATCGTCAAAGCTCCCAAATGCACCGGCGATCGCGTCGGCGAGACTGCCGCTGGGTGCACCGCCCCCGTCTGGTGACATGATCGTCCAGAACAACGTGTGGTTCGCATGCCCGCCGCCGTTGTTGCGCACCGCTCCCCGGATGTCCTCTGGTACCGCGCTCAGGTCGGCGATCAGCTCCTCGACGCTCTTTGATTGTAGATCGGGGTGTTTTTCTAGCGCGGCGTTCAGGTTGCCGACGTAGGCGGCGTGGTGACGATCATGATGAATCTCCATCGTCTGGGCGTCGATGTGGGGCTCGAGCGCGTCAAACGGATACGAGAGAGCAGGAACCTCGTGCGCCATGAAAGTGTCCTCGTTTGTAGATGTGGACGAGTGATCGAATGCGATGTGAAACGGTGCGTCAACGTATCACGCACGCCCCGACCGGGCCAATTGCTGCGCTGGTTGACACCTGCGGGCGTCAGCCCGTACGTTTTTTCACCTACCGAGGCACGCGACCCCATCGTCTAGTCTGGTCTAGGACTCCACCCTTTCAAGGTGGCAACACGGGTTCGAATCCCGTTGGGGTCGCCATCAATGCCAGGGACAAAGGAGGCAACTGCAATGACACTACAGGTCAACTGCGGGAAGGTAAATCCGGAAAGCGGTTGCACGGTCATCGTGCAGGCCGAGACCGAGGAAGAGCTGATGCAGAAGGTCGCTGTGCACGCGAAAGATCACGGCATAACCGAGGTGACCCCGGAGCTCATGGCGCAAGTCAAAGGAGCGATCGAAGAGGTCTAGTCCTTCAGTGAACGGTTACCCGTCGAGCGGCGGGTTTCGAGTCGATCAGATCGATCATGTCGAGTTGTTCGTACCCCGCCGCAGGGAGGCGGTTGACTGGTACCGGCGTGTTTTGGGATTTGGTGTCGTTCCAGAGTACGAGCACTGGTCCCGTGATCCTCGCGGACCGTTGATGATCTCGAGTGATAACGGGAGCACCAAGCTCGCACTGTTCGAGGGTACGCCGCGGGGGCATCTATCTACGTGAGCGCCTGCTGTCGGGTTATTCTGCGCGAATCGCTTCGACGGGCTCGAGACCGGCCGCGTTGCGGGCCGGCAACACGCCCGACACGAGTCCGATGACGATCGCCACGCCCTCGGCGACGAAAACAAACAACACCGGCGTGTGGACCGGGAGCGCGGGAACAAAGAAGTGCAATACACGCGAGATGCCGATCCCGATCAGCAGTCCGCCCAGTCCGCCCAGCGCGGCCAAAACCGTCGCCTCGCCGAGGAACAGGCGAAGGATCTGGTCACGATCAGCACCGAGAGCGCGCAACAACCCGATCTCGCTTGTGCGCTCGTTGACGGCGATCGTCATGATCGTGAAGATCCCGACCGCGCCGACCAGTAGCGAGATGCCACCCAACGCGGCGACCGCAAAGGTCAACACGTTGAGCACTCTGCCAAGGACATCGAGCATCTGATCCTGTGTACTGATGGTGACGTCTTCGCCACCGTGGCGGGCGACGAATAACCGCTCGATGCTGGCGACGAGCTCTTCCGTTGGAGCGTCTTCGTCGTACATGACATCGATCTCGAGGAGGCCATCGCGCCTGAAGAGCTCGAGTCCGCGCGCGACCGGGATGTACACGGTATCGTCGAGGTCGAACCCAAGCATGTTCCCCTTCGATTCCATGACACCGATAACGATGTAACGGTCGCCACCGATCCGGATCCGTTCGCCGAGCGGGTTTTTGCTCCCGAAGAGCTCGTCCCGCATCTTGCTCCCGAGAACGGCGAAGGCACGTGGAGCTCGGACGTCATCTTCCGGTAAGAACTCACCGATGGCGATGGGAAACTGAAAGGCGTCCGGGAAACCGGGTCCGGTGCCGTACACCAGCGTCCGGCGTTGACGGTTAGCGCCTTCGACCGCCGCATTACCCCACACGAACGGGACCGCCTCCTGAACGTACGGCAGCCGAGTCAGCGCTTCGGCATCATCGAGCGACAGCGGGCGGACAGTGCCAAACACCCCGATCGAGGCGCCAAACGTGGTCGCCTTGCCGGGGTTGATAGCGATGATCGTCGTCCCGAATTGTGTGAACTCGTCGAGCACGAAGCGGTGGATGCCCTCGCCGATCGAGGTAAGCAGGACAACCGCCGATATGCCGATCGCGATCCCCAGTGCGGTGAGCAGGCTCCGCGCTCGGTGAGCCACGATCGATAGCGTCGTAAAGCGGAGGAAGTCGCGCCAACGCACGGACTACCGGCCGGCCAACGCTTCGACCGGATCGAGAGCCGCCGCCCGGCGGGCCGGCAGGATCCCAAACACGACTCCGCTGGTCACGGCGATCGCCACCGCGGCGATCGGGGCCCATGCGGGGGGCCCCAGCGGGAGAACAGGATACAGCCGGCCGATCATCCAACTCCCCCCCTGGCCGACGAGAAGCCCAGCCATGGCCCCGATAAACGACAGCATGATCGCCTCGGCCAGGAACAGCGTCATGATCTGCCGCCGCGCCGCACCAAGCGCCTTGAGCAGCCCGATCTCCGCCGTTCGCTGGCTTACCGCGACTAGCATCACGTTCATGATCAAGATGCCCGCGACCGCCAGGCTGATCGCCGCGATCCCGGCTAGCGCCAGCGTCAAGGCGCCAAAGATCCGATCGAACGTCGCCAATACGGCGTCCTGGGTCACCGCCGTGATGTCTTCCTCGCCCTGATGGCGTTCGGTGATCACCCGGCGGATCTCGTCGCGAGCCCGCTCCATATCCTCCCGGCTGTGTGTGGAGGTGATGATCCGAAACAACGATTCGGTGTTGAACAACTGCTGAGCCGAGGCGACAGGGATGATCGCGACGTCTTGGACGTCGATACCGATCGTTCGCCCCTCGGTGGCCAAGAGCCCGATCACGCGGAACCGACGGTCGCCGATCCTGATCCACTCGCCGATCGCTGGCGTATCCCCAAACAGCTCGGCCTTGAGCTTCATGCCGAGGACCGCCACGCTGGACGGCCGCTCGGGGTCGCCCGGGGGCAAGAATTGCCCACGCTCCATCGACCAGTTGCGGATCTCGAGAAACGAAGCGGTCGAGCCGAACACCGGCACCTCGCGTTCGAGGCCGCCCCACTGGACGCTGGCCGCGCCCAGCACGACTGGAGCGACCTTGTCGATGGCGGAGATTCGCTCCAGCGCGATCGCATCCCGTACCGTTAGGTCGCGGGGAGTCTGACCGGCCAGCAGCGTCAAGCCGCTGCCGCTCGTCTCACTGCGACCGGGGAGCACGATGATGAGGTTGGTGCCGAGCGAGGAGAACTCGGCAGTGACGTACCGTCGGGCGGCCTCACCAAGCGAGGTCAACATGACGACCGCCGCGACGCCGATAGCGGTGGCGAGTAGAAGCATCACCGTCCGGAGTCGTGTCCGGATCAGCGTCCCCCACGACAAACGGACCACGTCCCGCACCCTCACGCCCGCCTCCGCACGTCCTCGACGAGCCGCCCATCCATCATCGTCAACGATCGCTCCGCCCGTCCTCCGATCTGCGGGTCGTGGGTCACCACGATGACCGCCATCCCGGCGGTATGTAGCGCCTCGATGATCTGGACGACTTCCTTGCCGGTGGTGGTATCGAGGTTGCCGGTCGGCTCGTCGGCCAGCAGCACGCCGGGTCGCATCACGGTCGCGCGGGCGATCGCCACGCGTTGGCGCTCGCCACCCGACAGTTGGTCGGGGCGGTGGTGGGCGCGCTCGTTCAGCCCCATCTGGTCGATGGCGGTCTCGACCATCGGCCGGCGATCGACAGGTGCGCGGCCAGCCAGGACCAAGGGCAACTCGACGTTCTCGGCTGCAGTCAGCCGAGGTACGAGATGAAAGAACTGAAACACGAAGCCGATGTTCTCGCTGCGAGCACGAGCCTGCTCGTCGTCCGATAGCGTAGTGGTGTCACGACCGTTCAATCGGTACGTGCCTGCGGTCGGCCGGTCGAGCAAGCCGATGATGTTGAGCAACGTCGACTTACCCGATCCCGACGGCCCCATGAGCGATACGTACTCACCAGCCGCGATGGTCAGGTCGACACCGTCCAGCGCGTGAACTTCCTGGTCTCCCACTTGGAAGACGCGATGAACTTGTGCGAGCTCGATCATGTGGTCGTTACTCCGCCTCGGCCCGGGCTCCCGGCTCCACTCCGTCGCGGTCGACCGATACGATTACGACCTCGCCCTCCTCGAGCCCCGACACGACTTCGGTGTGCTGCCAGTTCGAGACCCCGATCTCGATCGTGCGCTCTTCGATTGTGTCATCGACGAGGATCAGGACGTGATCACCTTCGAGCACTGTCTGGCTTGGGATGCGCAACACTTCTTCGCGATTCGCCAGAATGACCTCGACATCGGCGCTGTAACCCGGCAAGAGGGCGGCGAGCGCCTCGGGGTCGTCTATCTCGGCCTCGATGTCCACCGTTCGGGCCTGTCTTTCGATGTCCAGCACGTAAGGCGCGACGCGGCGCACGGTGGCGGGGAAAGTGCGATCGGGGAAGGCGTCCATGCTGACCCGCGCTGGCATTCCGGCACGGATGGCGGGCGCATCGACTTCATCGATCGGCGCCTTGATGAACAGACAGGAGTTGTCGATCAGGTCGACCGCCGGCGGGGTCGGGATACCGACCGGCGATGGCGTGAGAAACTCGCCCAGCTCGCCGTTGATCTCGGCCACGGTGCCGTCGAACGGCGCTCGCAGGACAGTGCGCTCGAGGGTTGCGCGGGCGACCGCGACGCGGGCGTCGGCGGCCTGGACGGTGTTGCGGGTCGCCTCGCAAGCGGCTGCGGTCGCGGTGGCCTCGCCAGTCGCGAGATCGAACTCGTCTTCTGATGCGGCATCGCGTTCTCTAAGCTGCGCCACACGCTCGGCACGCTTTGTCGCCACATCGGCCCGCGCGCACGCCTCCGCGGTCAGGCTGCGCGCAGCGTCCGCATCGCGCTCAGCCAAGCGAACATCGGCAGCCAGGTCTTCGTTCCACAACTCGAGCAAGATCTGGCCCGCCTCGACGTCATCGCCCTCGTGAACCGGGAGACGTGCGATCTGACCCCCCACCTGCGGCGCCAGGCCAGCGCGTCGACAAGCGTCGACGGTGCCCGCGCGGGTGTTGGCGACCGTCTCCTCGACCAATCCGATCTCGACCGAGGCCACGGTCACGCTGACCGGATCGGGTCGGGTCGCACACCACCCCACCACGATGAGCACCGCGATGATGACGACTGCGATGGTGATTCGCTTTCTCGTCATGGCTCCCTTTCTATTAGACGATTTCCGACCCGTCGCCTTCAAATGTGGTAGCCAGCGTCAATGTAACCCCCATTTGACGGTCCACCGACCGCGAGCTAGGGTGGGCAGCGATGCGACGCTTGAAATCGATCTGCTCGGTTGCTCTGCTGTGTGTCGGACCGGCCTGCGGCGGCGCGGAGACCGAGCCCGAGACGACCACCGGCACGCCAGAAGCGGCTGAGGTTTCATCTATCGACGATCGAGGATACGCCCCCTCCGCCCGACTCGTGACGACCGAATGGGTCCAAGCGCACCTCGAAGATCCGACCGTGCTGTTGATCGATCTTCGGTCACGGGAGGAGTACGATGCGGGGCACATTCCAGGTGCTGTACACCTGCCGGCCAAGGAGACGTTCCAGGCCGATGATCCGCGTGGTGTTCCCGGTATGCTTCCGGGGGACGCGCACATCGCTCGAGCGCTGGGCGCGATTGGCGCCACGCCCGAAACGACGCTGGTGCTCTATGACGACGAGAAGAGTCGCTGGTCGGCGCGGGCGATCTGGGTGTTATCGGTCTACAAGCACGCCGATGCTCGATTGATGGATGGAGCCTGGAAGCTGTGGAAGGTCGAGGGACGACCAGTGACCGACAACGTTCCTACGAAGAGTCCCACGGATTACGCGTTCAGCGGTCCACCCGACACATCGATCGTGGCCACGTGGAGTGACGTGGTGGCATCGATTGACGACCCGGCAACGGTCGTCTGCGACGCTCGCTCAGCGGCTGAATACGAGGGTCAGAGCGTTCGCGCCGCACGCAGCGGTCATGTTCCGGGGAGCGTCCTTGTGGAGTGGAGTCAAGCTGTGGGCGAAACGGGTGCGTTTTTGCCGGCAGACGATCTTCGCGCGCTCTACGAGACAGCCGGTGTGACGTCCGACCAGGTCACACTTGCGCTCTGTCAGAGCGGTGTTCGAGCAGCTCACACCTGGTTTGTGCTCAATGACCTGCTGGGCTACGAAAACGTGCGCGTGTACGACGGTTCGTGGGTCGAGTACGGAAACCGCGAGGACTCCCCGATCGCCAACTAGTCGCTCGCGTTAGCCGCTGGGTGGTGGCGTTGCCGCGAGCACGCCGGCGACGATCAGAATCAGAATCATGAGAACCGTTTCCCATGCGACGCTGCGGGTCAGAGGCCCGGGCTTCGAGTCGAGATCGAGCCTGGGGAGTAATCGGTTTCGATTGAGAGCACCGAACAACACCAGCCCGATCAACCCCACCGTTTTCGCGGTGAGCAACGCCCCGTAACGCGTCCCCAGGAGATTGATCGGTGATCCAGCGATCAAAACGGACTGCGCAAAACCGGTCACGACGATCGCCGCCACGGCCCAAAGAGCCAATCTTGACGTTTGGTGGGCAGCGTGCTGAAATCCGGTCACCTGTAGGCCACAAGCGGCGAGTGTGATCAGCCCGCCTAGCCAGAGAGCTATAGCGATCAGGTGAATCGCCTTGATCGGGATCGAAACCACGGGGTAGAACTCGACCGCGTGCCCGAGGGCGCCACCGATTGCGACCGCGACGATCGCCAGACCAGCCGCCAGCACCGTTTGTCGAAGAACTACGAGTGCCACCCCGGCCACGATCGCGAGCGCCAGACGGAGCGCCAGGATTCGACCCGCGGTGGTACCGAGGGTCGCGGTGATCGTCGTGGTGTCGATCTTGCCCAACGGGGCGATCGACTGGACCCACGCGACGGCATGTGCGAAGAGTAGGAGCGGTGCCACCAACACCAACACCCCAGCCACCCGGCGAGTCCTCCCCGGATCATGCGCGCCAAGCAAGGTCATGTGTGTGAGCAGGCCCGCGAGGGCGAGTAACACACCTAGCGCCACGCCATTCAGCAGCCCGATCCCCACAGCGCTGCCGTTGGAAGATGGTGGTGAGGTCTCCTTTCGAGGCGCGATGCCAGCTGCAGTTGGTGTATCGATCGACACCTCTTCGCGCGCGACTGCAAAGGTCAACCGACCTTCGACCTTGTGGCCGTCAGCCGACACCGTGCTCCACTCGATGGTGTAGTTCCCGTTGGCGAGCCCAGGGAGTCGCGCGACTAGGATCCGACCCTCGTCTTCACTTCCGGGATCGAATTCGAGTTGTGTGCCATCAGCTGTGACCAACCGAATCAAGCTCAGTGCTGGTTCGACCGGACCGCTGAAGACGAGCCGCACTTCCGGTGGGCTGGTGGTAAGCGAGTCGCCGTCCACCGGGTTGGATGAGATCAGCTCCGTATGGAGGGCGATGTTCGATCGGCCGTCGACCGACTCGGGAGCGGTGATCGATACCGCGACGGCGGCCAGGATGATCGCTGCCGTGCACTTGGCTCGTCCGGGCATAGACCCTCTAACATGCTGGACTCAAGGATCGAAAAGGCGACAACTTACCTTTCAATCCCTTGTTCCCGCGATGATGGAGGATTCTGAGACGGATGAGGCGCAAAGACAGTCTCGCAGTCGGGTGCCTGCTGCTCCTTGTGGGGCTGACTTTTGCACCCTGGTGGGCCGGCGACCGTGTCTTCGCGCCGATGGATATCCTGCACGAGATGTACGAGCCCTGGGCCGAGGGCGATCAAGATGTCGAGGTTCACAACCACTTCACGTCGGATGCCATACGGGGCTTCCTCATACCTCGACAAGTCGCGGCGCGATCTTTCAGAGAAGACGGTTTTATCGGGTGGGACGATCTCGTTCACGGCGGTTATCCGGTCTACGCGGATACCATGTCGACGTTTGGTGATTGGACCGTCCAGCTCCACCGCTTTCTGGCTTTTTGGACCGCTTGGCACGTTGGTCTTGCTGCACAATTCCTCATCGCTGGTTTTGGCATGTTCGTTTTCTTGCGCTCGAGGAGAATCGGCCCTGCGATCGCCCTCGTTGGCGCGATCGCCTTTGCTGCAAATAGCCAGTTTGTTCTTTGGATCTATCATCGATTCCAGTTAGGTGGGTTCTGCTGGGCTCCTTGGATGCTCTGGGCGATGTACGCCTACCGAGAGGGGAAGCGATGGGCATGGCCACTCGTTCCGTGCTTCACGGTCCTGGCGCTCCTCGGCGGGACGCTCCAAACCAACGTGTATGTTGTGCTTCTGCTTGGAGCCGTGTGGGTCGGTTGGGCGTGGGAGTTGAGGCGCGCCCGCGGACAGCTCTTGGAGGCCAGTTGGAGTTTAGGGTTGTGGGCGGTTTTTGGCTTGGGTTTAGCTGCGTTTCAAATCCTCCCCACCACCGCCGGGCTCTTTGAGAACACGGATACTGGTGCGAGCTCGCTCGGCTACAGAGAGGGTGTTTTCGAGCCGTTTCTCTCCGGAATTTTCTTCATCGGTCAAGTTTTTCCGTCCTTGTTCGGAAGCCCCCAATCGATTGATCTAAGCAAGGTGTTGGGTCGCGATCTCTTTGACATCGCCTTCTTTGGTTTCCTGCTGATGATCGTGGCGATCCGATCGTTATTCCTCAGGGAAGCACCGCCCGGGGCCCGATCCCTTATTCTGTTTGGCGCGCTGATCCCGCTGACACCGTTGGTTGGCCCCCTCTATCATCGGGTCCAGTTGCTCTTTGTCATTGGCGGCATCTGGGCGTTCGCCTGGTACTGGGAGAACTATCGCGATGATCGGGAAGAGACGATCTATCGTTGGTTGTCATGGACGCTCGCCATTCTCGCGGGTGTTTGGCTTCTTCTGAGCATTGCGAGTTGGCTGTGGGAAGAGCAGCTCGTGGTCTTTGCTCAAAACGAACTGCTCATGCGAATAGCCCAAGGACAAGGGCAGTTCAGGGTATTTGAAGATTGGATGCTTCAGAGAGCTGAGCGCCTCCCCGGCGATCTGCGAGTTTGGCGCCCGGGACAGTACATCCCGCTCATGGCTGCATTTGCCGGTCTGTTTGCGATCCGTCTGCGATTCGGTCGCCTTGCGCGCTATGCCGTTCCGATGGTCATAGCGGCAGTCATCGCCGAGTTGGCAGTCTTTGGGGTGAAATGGGTCAGCGTTTCCGATTTGAACGAGTATCCCTCCTATGAGGAGACCGCGGACATCTCAACGCTGCGTCGGTTGGTGGGGCCCGGGAGGGTGTATGTCTCCGAGCCTCCCGGTCGGCCAAGTCTGCTTCCTCTGTACACGTTGTCCATGTACGGCGTAGCGACGATCCAGCAGCGCGGAATTGTGCCGCCCACGATGTGGTGGAAGACAGGGTTCGATACCGATGCACGAACTCTGGGTCGGCTGGCGGTGACGCACGCCGTCACGTATGCCGACGCCCAGGTCGAGGGGGAGGGTTGGACACTCCAGCACCGTGGCGATCATCTGAGCATCTGGGAGAATCGGCTTGCGATCCCGAAGTACTTGCCGCTCAGGGTCGGGGATGACGTCTGGAGCGACGGGTTCGGGCCATCGCTGCCAACGGCGCGCACGGTTATGGCGACGCCAAACCGGCGCCTAGTAGAAGTGCCAGCCGGCACAGACGTGTTGAGAGTTGCCGAGAACTGGTCGGAAGGCTGGCAGTATCGAGTTGGCAATGGGGATTGGCGTTCCGTCGAGCGCGCCTCCGATCTGGGCATGATCATCGATCCGGGCGATCGGCTGACATCGAGTGCCGAGATTGAAATGCGATATCGATCCCAGCGGCGCATCGTTGGGTGGTGGTTATCGCTGGCGACACTAGCCGCCTTTCTGCTGTTCATCGGTCTCTTGTACTCGGGACTTCTTCCTTCGCGGATTGTGCGAGTGGCTCAGTAACCCCGTTCACCCCTATCGATTGAATTGGCCCCGAATTTGCTCGGAGTGACGTACTGACCAGCCGGGAAAGGGGGTAGTGTGACCAGCGATCCGGAGCAAGAAGTGGAATTGGCAGCGCTGCGCTGTCCCAACTGTGGCGGCGCAATCGAGAGCGGCTTTCTGTTGGGTCAGCACAGTCGCCTGCGTTGGTCTGCCGAAAACCCCGGCATCACGATCCTGCAGGGAGTCCCGCTGGCCGTCAGGCCGAAGCGCTTCTGGCTGTCGAAGGAGTTCCTGTTTCGCTCGCCCAACCTCCCAGCGGCGCGCTGCCCGAACTGCAAGATCGGCCTGTTTGCCTACACCAACGACGCGGCCGAGGTACCTGGGCGAGACACGTTCGTCGTGCACGCGCTTTTCGGGGTGTTGCTGACCTCGCTCGGGGCGTTCGCCCTCTCCGTACGCCAGCTTCTGATTCGCGGTGGAGACGCTGAGCCATCCTCGGTGCTGCTGTTCGTAGGCTTGGGGCTGATGCTCGCCGGCGTCGTCTTGGCGGTGCGCGGGATGCGCCGGAAACGCGGGCCGCTGGGCTAGGCGCGCGGTCGTGGCCGGTGCCGCCGAACCGACACGTATCAATCGGTCGGGAACAAACCTCTCCATCACCTGTAGTATCGAATTACCGCTCGAGTCAGTGACTCCCGGACGCCCGGGGGGCGGACCCCGATTTCTAGGAGGGATCGATGATCTACAAGGATGAATACCGGCTCACCGTCGGACAGCGACTCCAGGGCATCCGCGGGGCCCGGGATCAGCGAACGTTCGCTGACGCGGTCGACTCGGTGCAACAGACGATCAGCAAGTATGAGCGCGGCGAGATCCCCCGCTCGTGGCTCTTTCTGGCCCGGCTCGGGGCTCAGGAAGGGGTCGACTTGAACGAGCTCCTGGCCGGTTTTTCGGTTGGGGAAGAGAGTGGGCAAGAAAGTGGCGGGAATGGTCACGTCGCCGAGGCACCGACCGAGGCGATCGGCAGACCCCTCTCAGCCGCGTTGAGCCGCTAAATAAAGCATACCCACTGACCCCGAGGGGTCCTGGACAGTTTCCGACGGAAGCTGACCGGGGCCCTTCCTCGTTTGGGCTTCCACTCTCGCGCCGCTCGGCGCTGCTTGACGAATGACGCCATTTGGCAGAAACTGACCACCATGGCCTTGGCCGCGGACCGCCTCGAGACCCTGCTCCCGGACCACAAACCGGCGTTGACCACCGCTCAGGCGAGGGCTGAAGCCGGACGCTGTCTCTTCTGCCATGATGCTCCTTGCATCGCGGCTTGTCCGACCGGAATCGACATCCCGCTGTTCATTAAACAGATCCATTCCAACAACGTCCTCGGCGCCGCACGAACGATCCTCGAGGCGAATGCGCTTGGGCACTCATGCGCGCGCGTGTGCCCGGTCGAAGTCCTGTGCGTGGGGGATTGCGTCTACAATGTTAAAGGCGAGCCACCGATCATGATCGGCCGGCTTCAACGGTATGCCACGGATCCGGCCGTGCACGGTGGCATTCAGTTCTTTGAGGCCGGTTCGTCCACCGGTCGGTCGGTGGCGTGCGTCGGCGGGGGACCGGCATCGATCGCTTGTGCGCACGAGCTCGTCCGCATGGGGCACCGAGCGGTTGTATACGAGCGCAATCCGTGGCGCGGCGGGCTCAATACGGACGGCGTGGCGCCCTACAAGATGCAGGCGGAGGAAAGTCTGAAGGAGGTCGAGTACCTCTCGGCGATCGGGATCGAGTGGCGCTTGGATACGGCGGTCGGAGATGACGTGACGTGGGATGATCTCGAAGCCGAGTACGATGCGGTGTTTCTCGGCTTGGGTCTTGGTACCGACTCCGGGCTTGGCATCCCAGGTGAAGACCTTCCCGGGGTATGGGGCGCCACCCGCCTCATTCGGGCGATCAAGACCGGCGCCGGCTCGTTGCCCGATCCGGCGAGCCTGGGAGCGGCGGTAGTGGTCGGTGGCGGCAACACCGCCATCGATGCGGCTCGTGAGTTGTCATTGCTCGGTGTACCCGAGGTCATGGTCGCCTATCGCCGCGACCAGGATGCGATGCCGGCTTACTTGCACGAGCGCGGACACGCGGTCGAGGAGGGTGTGCGATTCGTCTTCCGGACACTGCCGCTGAGCTTCGAAGGCGATCGACGTGTCGAAGCGGTACGCCTGACGGCTCTCGATCACGACCTGGAGCCCACAGGCGAGCCCTACACCGTACCGGCGGACATAGTCGCCCTGGCGATCGGCCAGGCCCGTTTGATCGACTTGCTGGATCAGGTTGACAAACTCGACCACGACTGGGGCCGGGTGATCGTAGATCCCGATACTGGCCAGACGTCGAACCCCAAGTACTGGGCTGGTGGCGATCTCGCCAACGGTGGAGAAGAGGTCGTAAACGCGGCCGCTGAGGGGAAGCGCGCCGCATACGGGATCGATGGTTGGCTGCGGGAGAACGGAGGCAGATGATGATTCAGAGGAATGGCCGCACTGGCGAGCCGATCGATCTATCGATCGATTGCGCCGGGATCCGCTCGCCTAACCCGTTCTGGCTCGCCAGCGGACCACCGGCCAACAGTTCGGGGCAAGTAATGAGGGCGTTCGACATGGGTTGGGGCGGTGCGGTCTGGAAGACGCTCGGGGATCCGATCACGAACACGGCGTCTCGGTACGGCGCGATCCCGTACCAGGGTCGAAACGTGGCGGGATTGAACAATATCGAGCTGATTACTGATCGCCCGCTCGAGGTGAATCTCAAAGAGATCGCAGAGGTCAAGAAGAAGTACCCGAATCACGCGGTCGTCGTATCGCTGATGGTGGAAACCAAAGACGAGTGGCGAGACATCATTAAGCGCTGCGAGGACACCGGGTGTGACGGATTTGAGCTCAACTTTGGTTGCCCCCACGGGATGTGTGAGCGCGGCATGGGTTCGGCCGTGGGGCAGGAGCCCAAAGTGCTCGAGGAGATCGCCGGTTGGGTGATGGAATTCGCGTCGATTCCGGTGCTGGTAAAGCTGACGCCTAACATCACCGATGTCCTGTACCCGGCCATGGCCGCGCAGCGAGGCGGTGTCGACGGTGTCTCGCTCGTCAACACGTTCAAGAGCGTTATCGGGATCGACCACGACACGCTTAGCCCGATCCCGTCCGTCGGCGGAGAGGGAACGTCGGGTGGCTATTGCGGTCCGGCCATCAAGCCAATCGCTCTCCATATGGTAACGCGACTCGGAAAGGCGCCCGAGTTCCATCTGCCGATCTCGGGGGTCGGAGGCGTTCAGTCTTGGGAGGACGCACTCGACTTCCTGCTTCTTGGCGCGTCATCGATCCAGGTCTGCACCGCGGCGATGCACTACGGCTTCAAGATTGTCGACGATATGATCTTGGGGCTCGAAGAGTGGATGCGCGAGAAGGGGTATTCGAGGATCGACGAGTTCGTCGGTAAGGCACTCCCGAACTACAAGGAGTGGGGCGACCTTAACCTGAACTTCAAGATCGTCGCGGAGATCGATCCCGGGACGTGCATCGAGTGCCAGCTGTGTTACGCGGCATGCGAGGACGGCGCCCATCAGTGCATCGAGCTGCCGAAGGGAACGCGTGTGCCACGAGTGATCGAAGAAGAGTGCGTCGGGTGCAACCTGTGTCAGATCGTTTGCCCCGTTGAAGGGTGTATCACGATGGTAGAGCGAGATACGGGTCTGCCGCGCGAGTCTTGGAACGAAAGGGTCGCGAAGGGGACCGCCGGCGCGGGCTCTCTGCACTGACGGCGTCGTACCGCCACACACAAGTGGGTTGGGTGATCATCGGCGCGCTGGGTGGCGCCTTGATCCTAGCCTTGTGGTGGCTGGTCGCGACCAGAGAACAGTGGGTGCCAGGCGTCGTTTTCGTCGTGCCCGCAATGGTTGCGGCCATCCTTCTCCTCTCACTGTTCATTTTTCGAGTTATGACGATCGAGGTTGACTCGACCGAGCTTCGCTGGTGGTTCGGCGGGCGACTCTGGACGCACAGCGTTGCGATTGACGAGATCGAAGCGGTTGCGAGCGTTCAAACCCGGTTTTGGCACGGCTGGGGAATCCATCGGGTCAGCGGTGGTTGGCTTTACAACGTCTCGGGACGATCAGCAGTGGAGCTGCGTCTGCGCGGTGGCAAACTCTTGCGGTTGGGAACGGACGAGCCGGAACGGCTACTTAACGCAATACGGTTGGTCGCGCCGATCTGAGACGCGCTACTACGGGGTGACCACCCAGCGAATCCCCTCGCCTTTGCGCATGCGATCAAAGCCGTCGTTGATCTCTGACAGCGGAACTGTACCGCTCACGATCGGATCGAGTTTTAGCCGCCCCGCGCGCACGAGATCGATGATCTCTGGGTAAAGACTGCCCCCGCAGCCCAGGCTACCGACGACCTCCAGCTCGTAAAACATGATCTTGGCCGCCGAGAGCGGGACGTCTTTGTGCGAGAAACCGATTACGCAAAGTCGACCGCCCCGACGCAGGAGATCAAAACCGAGCCGCATGGTGTCGGGTGTTCCGATCGCTTCAAAGGCGACATCGACTCCGCCGCCGGTCGCCTTCTTCACGTGTTTGTCGACGCGTTCCACACGATCGGGGTTGATCGTTTCCGCAGCGCCAAGAGTGCGCGCCAGTTCGAGTCGCTCATCGCTCAGGTCCACGGCGATCACATGCCCGCCAGCGAGCACCGCACACTGGACGACGTTCAGCCCGACGCCGCCGCAGCCGACGACGGCTACCGTGTCACCGGGCCGCACCCGGCCACGATCCTTGACCGCATGATACGGTGTCGACACCGCATCCGCGATCACGCAAACGTGCTCCAACGAAAGCTCGTCAGGAACGGCGACGAGGTCGCTCGCCGGCAGCGCGATTCGCTCGGCGTACGCACCGTCGATGTGATTCCCCAGCATGACCATGCGGTCGCAGAGGCTTTCTCGTCCCTGACGACAGTACGAACACCGCCCACATGACAAGACCGCTGGGATCAAGACCCGGTCTCCGACCGCGAATTCAGTGACGTCTTCGCCTACGCCTGCAATCGTGCCGGCCGGTTCGTGGCCGAGAATGATCGGCGGCGACTTGAACGTTTTGACACCGTGATCGAGGTAATGGAGATCGGTGTGGCACATGCCACAGCCAGCGACATCGACCAGCACCTCGCCCGAACCCGGTGATGGGTCGGGCACCTCGGTGATCTCGAGCGGCTGACCCGCTTTGTGGAAGACGGCTGCCTTCACTTAGATCACGGCTCCTTTCGGCGCTTGTCGCGCGTGTAGATCGTCACGAACTGACTCTCGGCAACGACCGCACAACCCTGGCAGTCGTCGAGCAGCTCTTCTGGCCTCACCGGGTCGGCACATACCTCGTACCCGAGCTCGCGGTAGAGCTCCAGCATTTCTTTGCTCCGAGCAGCATCGGTGATGAATCGCCGCTCCCAGCCGGCGGCGATACGCTCCGGATCGGGCTCCAACTGAGCCTCGGACAGCATTCGGCGGGCCTCTCGTTCTACCAGCATCGATAGAGGCTTGATCGCGTCTTGCTGCTTGCCGGTAGTGCGGTCGGGGTTTGGATCGGACATCGTTGGTGCCTCTAGCTACCGGTCGCCTGGTACTCAGTCCCAGCGCCGGACGCGGCGAGTTTCTTGAGCCGCCGTTGGCCGAGCAACGCCGCGCCAAACGCGGATGTGAACTGCACGAGATCACCGGGCGGGACGTTCACGTCCGCGCCGAGCTTCTCGCTGATGACGTCGACCATGCGCCGGAAACGCAGTATGCCTCCGATCAGTGTGAACTCGGGCTCCATACGCACCCGCTTCATGAGCTGGAGTGACCTGTCGACCAGTGAAACGACAGCACCGTGCATGATATCCGCCGGGTCCATCCCCTCGGACAAGTGATTGATGACCTCCGATTCGGCAAAAACCGCGCACACGCCGGAGATCGGTACCGGCGTCTTGGATGTCTCCACTAATGGACCGATCTCCTGCGTTTCGTAGCCCATGTAACGGGCGGTTTTCTCCAAGAAAGCACCGGTTCCGGCGGCGCACTTGTCGTTCAAGCGGAACGACTTGACCTTCGCGCCGTCGCTCAAACGCGTGGCCTTCATCGTCTGGCCGCCGACATCGAGGATCGTCTGGGTTTCTGGGAACAGGAACGAGGCGCCTCGCGCAGCGGCCGTCAGGTCGGTCACATGGACGTCGCTGATTTGGGCCTGATGGCGTCCGAACCCGGTCGCGATCACGTACGAAACGTCGGCCTTCTCGAGCCCCGCCTGATCGATGCTCTTCTCGTAAGCTCGCTCGGCGATCTCGGTGAGCTTGAATCCGGTTGGTTCCATCACGCGACCGACGATCTCGTTTACATCGTTCAAGATGACAGCCTTGGTGTACGTCGATCCGATATCGATGCCCGCCGTGTAGATCATGACGTGTGCTCCATCGAGCTCGCAGGTGCTCGACTAGCCAAGATGTGATCGAGCGCGAAAAGCGCGGCCCCCATAGCTCCCATGAAATGCGACTCTTCGCTCACGTTCACCGCGACACCCAACCTTTCGTTGAGCGTCTCGATCATCGCCACGTTGCGCGCCACCCCACCGGTAAATGTCACTTCGCTCTCGACCCCGACCCGACGCAGCAAGCCAGCCGAGCGCGCTCCGATCGACTCATGTACGCCTAGCAAGATGTCCTCGATCTTCTTGCCCTTTCCAAGCCACGAGAGGATCTCGGACTCGGCGAACACGGTACACGTGGTGCTGATCTTCACCGCGCGTTGTCCGCGCAGCGCGGTGGGGCCCAGCTCGTCAAGCGGGATGTCGAGCGCAGCCGAGGCGGCGCCCAGAAACCGTCCGGTGCCGGCGGCGCATTTGTCGTTCATGCAGAAGTCCAGGATCTCGCCGGTCTCAGAGACCCGGATCGCCTTGGTATCCTGTCCTCCCATGTCAACGACGGTGCGAGTGCCCGGGAACATGTGAACCGCACCCCGGCCGTGGCAGCTGATTTCAGTCACTTGTGTGTTTCCAAACGTCACCTTGTAGCGACCGTACCCCGTGCCAACGATGAACCCCACTTCCTCCTCGAGAAGGTCTGCATCGCGGAGCGCTTCCTGAAACGCGGTTTCGGCTGCTCGTGTGACGTTGGCGCCGGTATCCATCAGCGAGCGGCCGACGATGCGCCCAGCCTCGTCTATGATCACAGCCTTCGTCTGCGTGGAACCGACGTCAACTCCTGCTGCGTATGCCATCCAACCCTCTATTCTGGTTGAAGGGTTTCGCCCCGCTCGATGGACGCTCGCTTCTTGCGCGTCGCCAGGCCTTCAAAGAAGGCATCGATCCGGTTCTTGAGCTGGGCCTCGGATACGACGCGTCGATCCATCATGTCCGATTCCAAAAACAGACTTGCCGTGTCCCGGCTTTCCATAAGCGCGCGCCGGTTGTCGGCCAGTCCCGTTGAGACCGTTCGGCAACTCTTGATCGGGTGGAATACGACCCCGTCTGCCTGGTAATCGTCGATCATCTCGCTCAGAACGAGGTCTTGGAAGAACATGCTGTCCATCGCGTTGCGGACGCTGATCAGCACCCCCTCCGCCAGACTGTCCAGTGGCCGCTCGAGGTCGTATTGGAAGCCGAGGTTCGAACCGCCGGACGCAAACCACAAATAGGTCGAATTGACGAACGTTCCACCCCACTCGGTGAACAGCTCGTTGAATCGCCGGAAGATCGGGTAACAAGGCACGCCCACAAACAGCAGTCGGTACTGTTCATCCGATAGCGTTCCGATTCCATTGGCGGCCTTGTACTCCATCTCCTCGGCCAGATCCGTGAAGTAGGTGGCGCCGGCCTCCGAACCGCGGAACCCGTTGGCGACACCGAGGTAGATCGTGCCTTCGGTGAGTGCGTTGAAAACGGCTGGGCAGGTCTGATTGAGCTCCAGGATGCGCTTCCACGATCGGTTCATCGTGTTGGCGTGACCCATCGTCTCGCGCAGTCGGTCGATGTCGAACGGGATTCCGGTCTGTTCCTCGCAGACGGTGATCAGCTCCTGGATCTGGTCGGCGACGTACCGGCGATCGTTCTCGAAGTCAGGGTCGCCCGGCCACGTCTGACCGCCGGCCGCCCGGGTGCCTGGGATGTCCAGCGTGAAAACACGGGTGTCGTGCATTCGCTCCCAGATCTCGGCCCACTTGATGTAGGTGTTGCAGGCGTTGGTGCAAATCGCGATGGCAGGCTTGGGGATGCGTCCCATCGGATGTTCACCGCCGCGGAGTTGCACCGCGACGTCGGCTTTGACGTACCCGCAGATGTCGGGCGAGTAACCGTAGTCTTCGGCCTCGCTCAGGTACTCGTGGGCGACGCGCCGAACCGCTGTTTGAAGGGAGTTGATCTCGGGGAAGACGATCGGGAGATCAAACACTCTAAGCAGCTCCGTCAGGCTACCCATCACGAAGACATAAGCGGCGCCGGCGTCGTTCTCTGCAACCTGTCCCAGCTCTTCGAACCACTGGCGAAAGAGTTGCGCGCCATCTTGATTGCCGCGTCCTACGAGCGAGGTGTCGGTGGCCATCTGGGACATGATGATCCTCGGTTAGTCGAAGAGGAGGTTCTCTAGAAAGGTCTCGAGTTGGATCTCCAGGCTGTCAAAACTCGTCATGCTCTCCTCGAACTCGCTTACGAAGTACGGAATGTTCTCCTGATCCAGTGTCCGTATGTATGCGACCTGCTCCTCGAGGCCGGGTTCGCACATCTTGGCGGCCAGCACGATCGCCGCCTCGGCCTTCGCATCCTTGATGCGTCGCAACAACATCTTTTCCTTGGGTTTTCGCAGGTCATGCTGAACCGGGCTGTGGGAAGATTTCTCGATGTAGCAATCGGCCAGGCTCAACAGCGGATTGCCGTTCACAGGGACATCTTCGGTTAGCCACCGCAGGCCGATTAGCAGATCATCGTCAACGACGTAGCATGATCTGCTGATCGTGCGGACCAGATCGATCGGTAGCTGTTCGCAGAATCCACCCTCTACGACGACCCGGATGCGATCTCGGGGCTGGGCTTCGCGCTCCTCGATGAGCGGCAGCAATTTGTGTAGCAACGCATTGTGTTCTTCTCGCGGCAAGAGCCCACCCAGCGCGACGAGGACATAGGCTTCGTCTGCGGACAATAACCATGGCCGTTCGCGCTTCACCGCGTACAACGCCCGCAACAGCGCTCTGTTCTCGTTGAACACTTCGATCGAACGACACAGATCGTCGTCGGTGATCTCTCTGCCAGCGATGGCTTCGATCTCTCGCATGAGCCGGTCGTATTCCGCGCGCAGGTAGTCGACAGCATGGTTTGAATTGGCGTTCTGAGGGAGATAGAGAATCTGGCACGGGTACTCGAAGTTGCGGCCCCAGATCCCAGCCAGATTTCTGGCTGCGTCACAGATCGGATGGGTGACGAACATGTCGAGCTCGATGCGTTGACTCAGCGCCAACTCGAGCGAGGTTTTGATGATCGAGCACAAGTAGGAGCCAAACCGCGAGTCCGCCTGCGTCGGCTCGACCGGCGCGCCTCGCACCTTGAAGGGCAGCATTCCGGCGGCGTGGGCGATCTCCTCTGGGAAGTAAACCTGAAAGTGACCGATCACTTTTCCACCGTTGTCACGCCACTTGTGCACGGTCGGAAAATCGGTGTCCTCGAGTAACTCCTCGCACGATCGCAGAATCTCTTCTAGAGGTTTGTCGTTCCAGTTCGGGAGCACCTTTGGCAGCACTTGTGAGCTCGTCATCGGTGGCTCCACGTGGGCTGGCGCTTCTCTTGAAACGCGCGCAGGCCTTCGATCGCGTCGGCTGTATTCATGAGCTCCTCGACGTAGATAGCTCCCACGTCGCGGAACGCCGCCGCGCGGCGCTGCGTGCTGCCGTTCCGAAGGGCGCGCTTGGTGATCTCGAGTGCGGCTCGACTGTGTTGCGCGATCCGCTGCGCGGTGGCTGTGGCTTCATCCTCGAGCTCGCTGGGGGGCACGATCTTTCGGATTAGACCGTGCTCCAGGGCCTCGACCGCTTCGATCACGGCTCCCGACAGCACCAGGTCCGCGGCCAACCCGGAGTCGCAACGCTCGGGCAGCAGGACACACGCCGCTGGCGGGAAGACGCCGAGCACGATTTCCGGTTGTCCGAACGACGCGTCCTCGGCGGCGATGACGATGTCGGCTGCTTGCACGACCTCGAAGCCCCCGCCTAGGCACTTGCCCTGAACCGCGGCCACGGTCGGGAGCGGGAACCCGTCGATGGCGGCGACCGTTTCGAGAAACTCGGGAATCATCTGGCGATAGAGCGGCGGTAAGTGCTCGCCAACGTCCGCACCGGCAGAGAAGTGCTTGCCGTGAGCTGACACGAGCAGCACCCGTACCGCCGAATTCGCTTCGAAGTCTCTAATTGCTGCGCGCACTTCGGCGAGCATGTCCTGAGTCAAGATGTTGAGCGGCGGATGGTTCAAGACGAGCCGGCCAAGACCGCCGTTGACACGGGTCTCGATGGTGGCAGCCATCACGCGGGTGCTCCGGTCTTTGAGAGCGCATTCCCGCAGACACCGCAGAACTCGTGCTCCGACGGGAGGTCCTTCGAGCCGCAAGCGTCGCACGTCCCGAGCGGCGGTCCCCACAGAGTCTCCGACGGACGGCCCTCGGCCGCCCGGCTGCGCAGGAGGTCGTAGCGAGAATCGCGCTTCTCGACAAAAGCGCGCATCCCCTCCAACGGCTCCCATGAGGCGTAGTGCAGCGCCAACCAATCCTGGGCGTGGCGGACGGTCGAGTGCCACGCGAGGTCCTTCCAGAAGTTGACCTGTTGTTTCGTATAGCGAGTGCACTCGGGGAACGACGCGAGGAGCTTCTTGGCTATCTCGTCTACGAAAGCGTCGAGTTTGCTCAGGTCGATCGCGTACCCGTCCTCGCCGCGTTGAGCTTTCTTGATTTCGCCCGGGCCCGCCTCGTCGATCCACTCGTCACCATGGCGCACGGACGGCACGACCCAGTTGACGAGACCCCAGTCACGCGCTTTCAAGGCTGGGATCGGTTCGTTCAGCATCAAGATCTCACGCGCGCGCTTATCACCGACCGTCAGCGGCAACCACTGCGTGGAACCCCCGCACGCCACCGAGCCGACGTGCGTGCCTACTTGCTTGATAAACGTGTGTTGAGCCATGACCGTCAGGTCGCACGCGAGTTGACTCTCGTTGCCGCCACCGACGGCCATCCCGTTGAGCCTCGCCACAACCGGCTTGCCGGTGTTGAGGATGCTCTCGATGTAGGCTCGGAAAAGCGCCATGTACTTCCAGTAGTCACGCGGCGTCGCGATGTAGCTGGCGGCGTACTCCTTGACGTCGCCACCGGTGCAGAAAGCGCGATCGCCGGCGCCGGTATAGACGATGACGCCGACGCGATCATCGAAGCTGGCGTCCCGAAAGGCGGTCGCGATTTCCTCGAGCGTCAGCGTCGAGTACGCGTTGTAGTTCTTGGGCCGGTTTATCGTGATGCGCGCGATTCCGTCGTGTTTGCTGTACTCGGTTTCCTCGAAAGCGAACGAGTCGCTCTCGCGGGGCGAGAAGTGTCGTTTTACTTCTGTGGCTTGCATGTGAGGCCTCCCACCAGCAGGTCCGCGAACTCAGCTCCAAGCTCGGGCGTATGAACCCGGCCCTCCGGCCGGTACCAACGAGCGATCCAGTTGATCGCTCCGAGGATCCCGAACACGGCGATTTTGGAGTTGACGACGCGGAACTCCCCGCTCTTGATGCCTTCGTTAATGATTCTGCGAATTCGTCGCTCGTACCGGTCACGAGCGGCGATGATCTTCTTCTGTCGCTCGGATGAAAGTGCGGTCACCTCGAACGCCAGCGGGGACGCCTCGAGGGTCTCGGTCATGACGCGAACGTGCTCGCGGATGATGTAGGCGAGTCGGTCGGCCGCGGTCGCATATCGCTGCCGCGCCTCTTTCGAAAAGCGCTCGACCTCGGCCAGCGAGTCGAGATGGCATTGGTAGAGGATCGATTCCTTGTCAGGGAAGTAGTGGTAGAGCGCCGTCTTCTGAACCCCCAGATGGTTGGCGATGTCGTCTAGCGTGGTGGCGTGATAGCCCTCTTCGCGGAACGCTCGGAGTGCGGCGTGGAGAATCTCCGTTCGGCGGCGATGCCGCTTCTCTCGGATGCGGGGCGACGGCGTGGGTGCGGTGCCGGTCGTGGGCACGCTGCGACCTTCCTGTAAAATTCTACTAGACATTCAAATTTTGAACGATACGTCAAATTTTGTCAAGTCAGGAGAAACCCGTCTTCGACCACGGAGTGCGAAGCTTTTAACCATATATAGCCATTATTAACCTAGTAACTGCCGATCTCTGGTAAGATTGCGGATCGCCCCCTGTCGGGTTAGAACATCGGCCATGGATCGCGCGACCCTGGCCGCCTCGCCCTATGCCAACGACGACCTGATCCCGACGACGCTCGACGAGCGGCGCTGGTCGCGCTGGAACATCGCTGCGCTGTGGATCGGGATGAGCGCCTGTGTCCCGACGTACATGCTGGGCTCGAGCCTGATCGCGAGCGGGATGACGTGGTGGCAGGCGCTGCTCACGATCGCCGCGGGCAATGCGGTCGTGCTCGTGCCGATGATCCTCAACGGCCACGCCGGGACGAAGTACGGCGTGCCGTTTCCGGTGCTCTTGCGAGCGCCTTTCGGCATCCTCGGGGCCAACGTCCCAGCCCTGCTTCGAGGGTTGGTCGCGTGTGGCTGGTTTGGCATCCAGACATGGATCGGTGGCCACGCACTGTACGCGCTGACCCGTGTCATCGTGCCGGCTATTGGCGATGCGCCAGCGATCGGCTGGCTGGGTCTCAATGTTTGGGAGCTGCTTGCCTTCCTTGCGTTCTGGGCGCTCAACGTGTGGATCGCTTGGTCGGGAACCGAGCGCATCAAGTGGCTCGAGGCGTGGGGAGCACCGATGCTGTTGGCGATCGGGCTGGCGCTGTTGGCGTGGACGTTCACCTCACCCGGTGGACTGGGGAGCGCACTGTCGTTTAGCCGCCAGTTTTCACAACCGTCGTTGGTCGTCACGGACCGTGAGGTGCGGCTGACAAGCCTGGCGGACGATGACGAGCCACGAGCGAGCGAATTCCGAATGGCTGCAGCCGCCTCCGAGGACGAAGCGCGCGAAGCGGTTTCGCAGGCTGATTGGATGGTCTACACCGGAGAAAAGATGGCGCTCACCCCTGGCGCCTCTGGTGGCGTCGTGGCGGCACAGCTCCGGGACGCCGACGGCGTGGTGAGCCCGACGCTGACCGGTCAGGCCACTCCTGGAGGGAACCGGCTGGGGTTCTGGCTCCTGTTCCTGCCTGGCCTGACCGCGATGGTCGGCTTCTGGGCGACCTTGTCGCTCAACATTCCCGATTTCACGCGCTACGCCAGGAGCCAAACCGACCAGGCGTGGGGTCAAATCCTCGGGTTGCCGACCACCATGACGCTGTTCGCGTTTATCGGCATCGCCGCCACGTGCGCAGCTGCGCTGCAGTTCAGCGATGTCCTGGTAGTCGAAGCGGCTCCGTGGGACCCGGTTGTCCTGCTGTCTCGTTTCGAAGCGCCCGTCGTAGTGATCGTGTCGATGGCCGCGCTGGCGATCGCGACATTGACGACCAACATCGCCGCCAACGTCGTCGCTCCGGCGATCGGGTTCAGCAACATCGCGCCGCGGTGGATCTCGTTCCGGGTCGGTGCGCTCATCACCGGGGTGATCGGGATCCTGATAATGCCGTGGAAGCTGATCGCCTCGACACAGGGGTACATCTTCACCTGGCTGATCGGGTACAGCGCGTTGCTCGGTCCGGTGGCCGGCATCATGATCGCCGACTACTGGCTTGTGCGTCGCCAGCGCCTGGACACCGAATCGTTGTTCTCGGAAGAAGGGATGTACTGGTATGGCGACGGTTGGCGCTGGACGACAGTGGCGATCCTGGCGCTCGCGGTAGCACCCAACGTGCCCGGTTTCCTGGCCGCCGCCGGCTGGATATCGGCGGACAAGATCCCGCCGATCTTCCATTCGATCTACACCTATGCCTGGTTTGTCGGCTTCGGGGTCGCATTCGTGAGCTACGTTGGGCTCGGTTCCTCTGAGCGGCCCACTCTCGCAGCGGAGAAGGCGAATGGTGCTTGAAGGCGTTCGAGTTGTGGATCTGACCCGCATTCTGGCGGGGCCCTACGCGACGATGATTCTGGGGGACTTTGGCGCTGACATCGTCAAGATCGAGCGCCCCGACGGCGGCGACGAAACGCGCGGATGGGGTCCACCTTGGGTCGCCGGCGCGGGCGGTGCGAGCGCCTACTTCACCGCCGTCAACCGCAATAAACGGAGCTGCACGCTCGACCTGAAGAGCGATGGAGGCAAACGTGTTCTGTGGCGCATGCTCGAGCGCGCCGACGTCGTCATCTCAAACTTCCGCCCAGGTGTGCTCGACCGACTCGGTTTCCCGTACGATGCAGTCCGCGAACAGAATCCTGGGATCGTCTACGCCGTCATCAACGGGTATGGAGCGGAGGGTCCCGGCGCCGACAAACCGTCGTTTGACGTGATCGTGCAGGGCGAGTCGGGCGTTATGGACGTCACCGGTGACCCGGCGGGTCCGCCGACTCGGGTCGGAATCTCGCTCGGTGACGAAACCGCGGGACTGCTCGTCGTCCAGGGGATCTTGGCGGCGCTGCTCGAGCGCGCCCGAACCGGGGAAGGGCAACACGTCGAGGTCGCTCTTCACGACGGATTGCTGTCGCTGTTGACGTATCACGCGCAGAACTGGTGGTCGGGCGGTGAAAAGCCGGTACGGCTTGGCAACGCTCACCCGTCGATCGTTCCGTACCAGACTTTCGGGGCCAGCGACGGATGGATCAACATCGGCGCCGGAAACGAGCGCCAGTGGGCGCGGCTGTGCAAGGTGATTGGCAAGCCCGAGTGGGTCGATGACCCGCGCTATGCTACCAACGGTCAACGCAACGTTCACCGAGACGAGCTCATCCCGAAGCTGGAGTCGATCTTCGGTTCCCGATCGACTGCGGAGTGGGTCGCAGCTCTGTCGGAGGCCGACATCCCGTGCGGCGAAATCCGGACCGTGCCCGCCGCGCTCGATTCGCCCGAGGCCAAAGCCCGCGAGATGATCGTCGAGGTTTCCGGCTCGGACGGTGAGCCGCTCCCTCTCGTCGGTGTGCCGATCAAGCTGTCGGCGTCGCCTTGCCAGGTGCGAACCCGCCCCCCCGATCTCGGTGAGCACACCGATGAGGTGCTGACCGAGCTCGGTTACGATGCCGACGAGATCGAGGCGCTACGACAAGACGGAGCTGTCTGACGCGCTGATCCCCCTAGGCGGGACGTTCGTGATCGTACCGGCATCAGTATTGTGCTCGATCGCGAAGAGTGCGATCGATTCCCGCTTACCACGTAGTCGGACGTCACCGATGGCGGTGGCTTTCAGCTCTCCGGGGAGCTTCAGCCTGTCTAGGACCCACTGCGAGGCGAGGCAGTCAGCGCCCGTCTCCTTGCACAACGCTTCGATCCGAGAGGCAGCGTTGAGCGCGTCACCGTGGAACGTCAACTCTTTCTTGGCTTCACCGACCCATGTGGTAACCACGTCACCACCATGGACTCCGCCGCGCAGTCGCGGCACTACTCCATATCGCTTCAAGTACTTGTCCGTCCGAGCTTCGAGCATCCCCACCATCTCGAAAAAGCATCGCAGGCAGGCGGCATCCTGGAAGCCGCGATCCTGACGCCACGTCACGATCACCCCGTCGCCTACGAACTGATATACGTCACCTCCCCAGGCCAGGATGGCTTCCGACGTGTCACCCAAGAACTCCCGCACGAGGCTGCTGTACGCTAGGTTGCCGAGCCGTTCCGCCAAGGCCGTTGATCCAACCATGTCAGCGAAGAGAAACAGCCTGACTTCCTCCTCGGGGTATCGATAGCGACCCGTGAGAAACCGCCATATCTCCCCGCGGTTGTGAAGGGTACGGATCTCCAAAGCGCTGGTCAGTACAACCGCCGTGACGAAGGCCATCATGAAATCGCGGGTGAGACGATCGTCGAAGAGGTACCGCCCAGCGCCTTCAAGGAGCCCGACCCGCGAACCAATGGCGATAGCGATGCCGTTGACTAGCACCAGAGCTAAGAGCATCACCGCGCTGTACAGCAGCACACGGAGAGCGTTCAGCGTGAAGAACCTGAACCTGCGGCTCCCCAGGGGGAGCAGAAACTGCTCGGTCACGCCCACTGCAACACCGATCAGGAGACCCACGAAGAGCCCTCGAATACTGCTCCAGAGCAGTATTCGTTGGTCGATCTGGCCGATGAGGAGACCGAGAAGGGAACCGCCCAGCATTCCGACCACCGCGAAGGTGACGACCGTCCGAACGCGCTTTCGTTGAACTGCGTTCACCGAAGCAGGTCCTCCTTTCTGACCGAGAAGCTGAAACTAAGTGGTGCCTGGGCGCATGAAAGTGCCGGACGCGCTCCGCGTTCAGCGTGCCCGCCCGCCAACGCCGTCGGTCGCACGACGCGCAGGCGTCAGCTATGATTAAAGGCATACAACCGGCACGATACCCGCATGGAGGCATCATGGCGAGAGTGGTGAAGGGTGGTCTGATCCAGGCGGCGATCCCTGACGGGGATGCCAGCCGACCGATCGACGAGATCAGACAATCGATGATCGACAAACACGTGGTCCTGCTGGCCGAGGCCGCCGAGCGGGGTGCGCAGGTCGTCTGTCTACAGGAGCTCTTCTATGGGCCGTACTTCTGCGCCGATCAGGACGCGAAGTGGTATCAGCTCACCGAACAGGTCCCTGACGGGCCGACGTGCCGACAGTTCGGAGACTTGGCACGCGAGCACGGTGTGGTACTTGTGCTCCCGGTCTATGAAGAGGAGATCGCTGGGGTCTATTACAACACCGCGGCGGTGTATGACGCCGACGGGTCGTACTTGGGCAAGTACCGCAAACACCATATTCCGCACTGCGCGCCCGGATTCTGGGAGAAGTTTTTCTTCAAGCCAGGGAACCTCGGATACCCGGTGTTCGAGACCGCATTCGGAAACGTCGGGGTGTACATCTGCTACGATCGCCACTTTCCCGAGGGCGCGCGGATCCTCGGTTTGAACGGTGCGGAGATCGTCTTCAACCCATCGGCTACGGTGGCCGGGCTCTCGGAGTACCTGTGGGAGCTCGAGCAGCCGGCCCACGCGGTGGCGAACGGCTACTTCATCGGCGCGATCAACCGCGTCGGCCACGAGAACCCCTGGGACATCGGTGAGTTCTATGGCAAGTCGTACTTCGCCGATCCGCGCGGGGAGATCATCGCTCAGGCGCCGCGCGACCGTGACGCGGTGGTCGTCGCTGACCTCGACCTCGACATGATCGAGGAAGTCCGTCAGACGTGGCAGTTTTTCCGGGATCGGCGACCTGAAACGTACGACGAGATCGCCGCGCTGCTGTGACGATCGTCGACGAAAGCGAGCAGAGATGACGGATCCGAACAACGGCGGATCGATCGCGACCGCCAACCGGGCAGCCGAGATCAACGCTGGCCACGATCGCTATCTGTGGGACGCGGTCATGCGCTACTACGAAACGCCGCTGCCGCTGGCTCGTGGGCGCGGCCAGCACTTGTACGACTACGACGGCAACGAGTATCTCGATTTCTTTGGCGGGATCTTGACCGTCCCGGTTGGGCACTGTCACCCCACCGTGACGCAGGCGATCCAGCAGCAGGCGGAAACGCTCGTTCATACGTCGACCCTCTACCCGACCGGGCCGATCGTAGAGCTGGCGGAGAAGATCGCTTCGCTCACCCCTGGGGATCTGTCCAAGACGTTCTTCACCAACAGCGGCACCGAGGCCGACGAGACGGCGATCATGCTGGCCAAGGCGGCGACCGGCAATCAAGCCGTGATCGCGCTGCGCCACGCCTACGCGGGGCGCTCGATGTTGGCGGTAACGCTGACCGCGCACGCGCCTTGGCGCAGCGTCGACTACATCTCCGGCATCAAGCACGCGCTGGCCCCCTACTGCTATCGCTGTCCGCTCAAGCTCGAATACCCGTCGTGCGGGGTAGCGTGCGCCGAGGATCTGGAGGAGCTGATCAAGACCACCACGCCGGGGCGGGTCGCGTGCATGATCGCTGAGCCGATCATGGGTGTCGGTGGCTTTGTCACGCCGCCCACGGAGTACTTTCAGATCGCGGCCGAGATCGTGCGCCGCCACGAAGGGCTGCTGATCGCGGACGAAGTCCAGACCGGTTGGGGCCGAACCGGCACCAAGATGTGGGGAATCGAACAGTATGGCGTCACGCCGGACGTCATGACGATGGCTAAGGGCGTTGCCAACGGCATGCCGATGGGCGTGACCGTTACGACGCCCGACATCGCCGCCAAGTGGGAGGGCCTGACGCTGTCCACGTTTGGCGGCAACCCGCTGGCGTGCGCTGCGTCCCGTGCGACGATCCAGGTGATCGAAGAGGACAACCTGGCCGAGAACGCGGAGACTCAAGGTCGGCGGTTGCGAGACGGTTTGGAGAAGCTTCAGGAGAAGCATGCGTTGATCGGCGATGTGCGTGGCATGGGACTCATGCAGGGGATCGAGATGGTCGCTGATCGTCGGACCAAGGAACCGGCGGTGTCGGAGATCATGCAGCTCATGGAAGAGACGAAGAAACGCGGTCTCTTGATCGGCAAGGGTGGGCTCTACGGCAACGTTGTCCGGGTCGCGCCGTGTCTCAACATCGGTGCCGACGATGTTGATCGAGCGGTTGAGATCCTCGATGACAGCTTCGCGGCTATCGGGTAGAAGGGAGACCGCATTGAGCCCCCGGACGAGTGCGTTACTTCTGACGGTTCCAGTCTTCGCGTTGTACTTCTATCTGCTCGGCGATTTCGAGCCACCGCTGCCGATCGCCGACCGCGTGGCGGCCTGGATGTTCTACGCGATCCTGGCGGTGATGTTGATCGGCATGTTGGCGGTCCGTCTAGAGCCCCGGGGGATGTCGTACGTGTTCATGTTGGCGGCGCTGCTGCAGACCTTTTCCATGTTCCTGATGCTCCTTCTCGAGTGGCAAGCGCTGGAGACGGTCGTCTATCTCAACGTGTTGCTCGTTCTGAGCCTGTTACTGGTCTCGTGGCGTTTCCGAAACGTCGCCAACTTCGAAGCTGGGGAGGCGGAGTCGTCATGAGTACGAGACGCCGGTACCGGAACTACATCGACGGTGAGTGGCAGGAAACCGAAACCGGTAACTGGGCCCCGAACATCAATCCTGCCAATACTAAAGATGTCATCGGCGAGTTGCCGCTATCGTCGAAAGGTGAGACCGAAATGGCGATTACGGCAGCTGAGCGCGCGCTGCCGGGGTGGCGAGCTATACCCGCGCCGGAACGTGGTCGATTGATCTCGCGCGCCCACCGCTTGATGACCGAGCGGACCGATGAGCTGGCTCGGTCGCTGACTCGCGAAGAGGGCAAGATCCTGCCCGAGGCCAAAGGTGAGGTCCAGAAAACGCTCAACATCCTCGAGTTTATGGCTGGCGAGGGGATGCGGCTCGATGGCGATACGATGCCGTCGGAGTTGGCCAATACGTTTGCCTACACGGTACGTGAACCGATCGGCGTCGTCGGCGCGATCACGCCATGGAACTTTCCGGTTGCGATTCCGGGTTGGAAGATCGCCCCGGCGCTGGTGGCGGGGAACACGGTCGTTTTCAAGCCGGCCTCGTTGACGCCCGAGACGGCGGAGCTGGTGGTCGGAATGTTCGTCGAGGCTGGCTTGCCAAGAGGCGTACTGAACCTGGTCTACGGCAGCGGCTCGATGGTGGGGCAGACGATCGTCGAGGATCCGCGCGTCAAGGCGCTTTCTTTTACCGGCTCCAACGAGATCGGTGCCGGGTTGTACGTCGACGGAGCGCACCGCTTGAAAAAGGTGCAGTGCGAGATGGGCGGGAAGAACCCGGTCCTGGTGCTCGAGGACGCCGATCTTGAGCTGGCGGTCGAAGGAACGGTCCAAGGTGCCTTTGGCTCGACCGGTCAGCGGTGTACAGCGACGTCGCGCGCGGTGGTAGTTGACGATATCGCTGACGATTTCGTCGGGCGCGTGGTCGAATACGCCTCGGGAATCGTTGTCGGCGACGGTTTGACTGCCGAGACCGGTATGGGTCCATCGGTCGATCAGTCCCAGTACGACACCGTGCTCGAGTACATCGAGATCGGTAAGCAGGAGGGCGCCGAATGTTTGGCCGGCGGCGAACCTCTCACCGGTCCTGAGCACGCCGATGGATACTTCGTGCAGCCAACGGTGTTCGATCGGGTCGACCCCGACAGCAAGCTCGCACAAGAGGAGATCTTCGGGCCCGTTCTCGCGGTCATCCGCGTTCCCGACTTCGAAACCGGTCTAGAGGTTTGCAATAACACTCGGTATGGTCTCACGTCGTCGATCTACACCGCCGACAACTCGCGCGCGTTCCGTTTTATCCGCGGTATCGAGACCGGTATCACGCACGTGAACTCACCCACGATGGGCGGCGAAGCCCAGCTGCCTTTTGGTGGCACGAAAGCGACTGGCGTGGGAATGCGCGAGATGGGGAAGACCGCGATCGACTTCTACAGCGAGTGGAAAACCGTGTACATCGACTACACGGGCGAGAAGCGCGAGAGCCTTTTCTACTGAGATGAACGTCAAGCGCGTCGCGGACGTTGTCTCACAGCCCGTGGACGCTGGCACCGGCACCCGCCGCCAGGTCCTTATCGGTCCCGACGAGGCACCAAATTTTGCGCTGCGCCGGTTTATCATGGAGCCCGGCGGCGGGATGCCGAAGCACACCAACACCGTCGAGCACGAGCAATACGTGCTGGCCGGCCGGGCCCGAGTCGGTATCGGCGATGACGTCGTTGACGTTGAACCGGGAAGCGTGGTCTACATTCCGGCCGGAACGCCTCACTGGTACGCGGTGAAGGGAGACGAGCAGTTCGAGTTCTTGTGTGCTGTCCCGAATCGTCCCGACCATATCGAGATCATCGACGAAACCGCCTAGTCGGTTGATCGCACTGAACGAGATCCGAGCGGCGGCCGACCGAATCGCCGGACGGATACACCGCACGCCGATCGTGACCAGCACGACGCTCGATCAGCGGGTCGGCGTCCGGCTTCATCTCAAATGTGAGTCGTTTCAGAAGACCGGCTCGTTCAAGCCGCGGGGAGCGCTCAACAAGATCGAGTCGCTAGGCCCCGACGAGCGGAGTGCGGGCCTCATCACAACGTCGGCTGGCAACCACGCTCAAGGGGTCGCATGGGCAGCGCGAGAGGTCGGTGCGCCTTGCACCGTGGTCATGCCTACCGACGCACCACAATCGAAGATCAATGCGGTGATCGAGTACGGCGCGGACGTGATCCTCGAAGCCGATCGGACGATCCTCTTCGAGCGCGTCGAGGAGGAACGCCAGGCACGTGGCGCGACGTTTGTGCACCCGTTTGACGATCCGGTCGTGTTGGCCGGGGCGGGAACGACCGGACTCGAGATCGTCGAAGACGTCCCCGACGTCGACATGGTCGTCGTGCCGGTCGGCGGTGGAGGATTGCTCGGCGGTATCGCCTCGGCGGTGAAGGCGATTCGACCTGAGGTGCGCGTAGTTGCGGTCGAGCTTGAGGCCGGGCCCGGCCTGGGGCCCGCGCTCGAGGCCGGGCGACCCGTGACTGTCCCACGGCCCCAGCCAACGTTGGCCGACGGCATGACGCCACCTTTCGTCGGCCAACTACCGCTCGAAATCGCGCAGCACGCGGTGGACGAGGTCGTCGTCGTGAACGAGGCCGAAATCGCCGCTGCGATGGAGCTCCTGTTGACGCGCTGCAAGTTGCTCGTCGAGGGGTCGGGTGCAGCGGCGACCGCGGCGATTCTAGCGGGTCGGATCGTGCTGCGTGACGGGGCCCGAGTCGTATCCGTAGTATCGGGTGGCAACGTGGACCTCGCGACTCTGGCCAAGACGCTTGAAAAGCGGGGGCAGCTGACATGAAGGTCCTGGCGCTAAGTGCAAGCGACGTCGAAGCGCTGCTCCCAATAGACGAGTGTATCGACGTCGTCGGCGACGCGTTGGCGGATCTGTCGCGAGAAGAGTCGATCAATCCGTTGCGCTCGATGGTCCGGTTTCCGAGCGGTGACGGGTTGCTGGGACTGATGCCAGCGGTGACGAAGTCACCACCGGTCAGCGGCATAAAGATCCTGACCGTGATGCCGGGCAACGAAGGGACCCCGTACGATTCGCACCAAGGGGTGGTCATGCTGTTCGAGATGGAGCACGGTCGGCCAGTGGCGATCGTCGATGCAAGCGCGATCACCGCCATTCGGACGGCGGCGGCGAGCGGTCTCGCGACCCGTCTCCTGGCGCGTGAAGACGCGAGTCGGTTGGCGATCCTGGGCTCCGGTGTTCAGGCCCGTAGCCATCTCGACGCGATGCGAGCGGTCCGGCCGGTCACGACGGCAGTGGTTTGCAGTCGATCGGGCGACCGCGCTCGCGCGTTCGCCGAGCACCACTCCGAGCGCTGTGGCATCTCGATCGATGTCGCGGTGTCGGTTCAAGAGGCGATCGAAGGAGCAGACTTGATCTGTACGACGACCTCGGCACGGGAACCGATCGTCTGTGGCGATTGGTTGGAGCCTGGCACGCACATCAACGCCGTCGGCGCTTGCTTCCCGACCGTTCGCGAGTTTGACACCCGGGCCATCGTTAACTCCCGGCTGTTCGTCGACCGGCGCGAGTCGGCGCTGAACGAGTCCGGCGACTTTTTGATCCCCAAAGCCGAGGGAGCGATCGACGACGACCACATCGTGGGCGAGATCGGAGAACTCGTTTTGGGTCGCATCGAGGGTCGAACCGCTCCGGAGCAGATTACCCTGTTCAAGTCACTCGGTGTGGCGGTCGAGGATCTGGCCTCCGCCCATCACGTTTATCAAAAGGCGCTCGAAACTGGCCACGGGTGCGAGATCGATCTCTGATATAATGGACTAGACGGCGCGAGAAGCGCGTCGCCGATCACGGACTCTGTTGGAGGATGAATACCATGGCGATCCTGATACAGAACGCCGAAGTCGTCAGCGCTACCGAGACAAAACGCACCAATGTGCGAGTCGAGCACGAGAAGATCGCCGCCGTTGGCGAGGATGTGGTCGCCGAGTCCGGCGACGAGATCGTCGACGGCTCTGATCAGCTACTCATACCGGGTGGAGTTGATCCACACGTTCATATGGCGTTGCCATTTATGGGTACGGTTTCGATCGACGACTTCGAGAGCGGCACGATCGCCGGGATCATGGGCGGTACGACGAGTCTGATCGACTTCGCGATTCCTGCCAAAGGCGAGTCGCTTCTAGAGACACTCGATGTCTGGTACGAGAAGTCGGCCGGAAAAGCCGCTCACGACTACACGTTTCACATGGCGGTCGTCGATTGGGACGAGCGAATCGCCGAAGAGATTCCCAAGGTCGTCAGCGATCACGGCATTACCTCGTTCAAGATCTTCATGGCTTATAAAGGCGTCTTCGACGTCAACGACGAACAGATCTTCCATATCCTCGAGGCGACCAAGGCGGCGGGTGGGTTCGTCAACGTGCACGCCGTGAACGGCGATATCCAGCTCATGCTGGCGGATCGGTTCGCCGAGCAGGGAAACACCGACACCCGTTATCACGCGCTCGCTCAACCTCCTCGGGCCGAGGGTGAAGCGACAGGTCGCGTGATCGACCTCGGCGCGATCGTCGAGCAGCAGGTCTACATCGTGCACGTCACGTGTGAGCCCGCCGTCGAGCGGATCGCGGCGGCACGTGCACGCGGCGAGCCGGTGTGGGGCGAGACGTGCCCCCAGTACTTGCTACTGGATGACTCGCTGTACGACCTCCCCGACTTTGAGGGTGCCAAGTACGTGTTGTCGCCGCCGCTGCGAAAGAAAAAGGACCAGGACGTGTTGTGGAGGGCGCTGGCCGACAACGAGATCTCGGTCATGGGCACCGACCACTGTGCGTTTACGTTTAGCGAGCAGAAGCAGATGGGCCGGGACGATTTTCGGTTGATACCGAACGGTTTCATGGGGCTCCAGGAGCGCTTGCCGCTGCTGTACACGCACGGCGTCACCAAAGGCAGGATCAGCGCCAATCGTTGGGTCGAGCTGTGCTCTACGAACCCGGCCAAGATCTTTGGTCTCTACCCACGCAAGGGGACGATCGAGGTTGGCTCAGACGCGGATCTCGTGCTGTGGGATCCAGCGGCGACCGACACGATCTCGGCAGAGACGCACTTCTCGCGCTGCGATTACAACGTGTACGAAGGGTTCGAAACGATGGGTGGTCCAACCAAGGTGTGGGTCCGCGGCGAGCTCGCAGCGTCGGAGGGCGAGTTCGTCGGCACCGTCGGCCGCGGCGAGTTCGTCAAGCGTCCGCCACGTTAGGCTACTCGCCGATAAACTCGCCCTTCGGCGTGAGGATGAAGTCGTCTGTCAACGGCGCAAACGCCCTCCAGCCGCCGTCGTCGACGGCGCCGAGCACCCGCAGGTCACCACCTTTCTTGGAATCCCAGTAGACCTGGATCTCAATCTGGTAGGCGACGCCAGAGGCGGCTTTGACCTCGTGGGCGTCGACCTGTCCGATTAGCCCCGAGAGCTCCCCGTAGGAGCGTTTTCGGTACTGCGCCATCTCGTTCGATAGCACCGCCAGCGCTTCGGTCTTATCCATGCTTCTTCGCCGGCTTTCTGGCGACAATCAATGCCCACCCCACGATTCAACCGCCATTCGACCTGAGCTCGAAAGTCGGTCCGAGCCGGACCAGGTACTGCGTGAGGGCGTGAATCAACACCACGATACCGGCCAGCTCCAAGCCTTCTTCGAGGGTCGTGATCGCGACGTAACCGAGGTTGTCTGGACCAAACCGTTCAAAGTGGTGGCCACCCACGAGCTCGATACCGATCGCCCCCCCAACGTAGAGAAACCCCGCCCACAAGAGTCCTCGTCGCAGTGGCGCCGGTTGCGATCGGAAGAAGCGCCAGTAGACGAGCAGAAAAACGAGCAACAGGATCGATGCGGGTATGATCCACGCGAAGTACAGCCAACCTCCTAGCCCAAGCGCGAGGCGAACGGGTTCGATCGCGCGCTCGTGGAGCTGTAGCATCTCGTCGATCGACAGATACAGAAGCACGACGACGAGCCCATACCAATGGCGTTTCCACTTATCGCCTCGGGCGCGAACGACGCTCCCGATCCCGGCGGAGAGCAAGCCGGCCAGAACGAGCAGCAACGAGGTGAAGTAAGTCGGGAGATTCGTCTCCGAATCGAGGTCGAGCATCTGCACGATCCCGTGGGATCTCCCCGCGGGGAGAAGATGATCCCACACCTGGGTGACGATGCTCGCCACGACGAGGCTGATCGCAACCACCGCGAGCCCGCGCACGAGAAGCGCGGGCTCGATAGTGACGCGTGAGTTTTGGGGGACTCTAAGCAGCTGCTCGCGGTTTGTACACCATCGCTGCGACGATCCCGAGGATGATCGAGATAACCAGGCCACTGAAGAGCCATTGCAGCACCAGGCTGTACGGGATCGGGTAGATCACGTACGAGTCGTAGACCACGGGAAGCGTGTAGAACAACGTGATGATCACACCGAACCGGAACCCCTCGCCGACACCCCGGTTCTCGTAGCCGCGAGCGAAGATGTAGCAGAAGAAGAAGCAGAAGAACGCGCTGCTTACGTACATGACCCACATCTTGGACATCATCTCGGCTTCGGGCCGCCACACGGCCGACAGCGATTGATAGGTGTCTGCGAGCCACACCTGGTGGATCAAGTACCCGAGGATCTGGTACACGATGTAAGTCGCCACAAAACTCATGAGCAAGCGTTTCGTGTTCACCTTTTTTCCTCCTCTGCCGTTAGGATGCGGGCCTTCTTTTTGGTGCCAGGACGAGCAACAACACGCCGACCAGTGCCAGCGCAGGAACGTCGCCAAACAAGTGACCGCTATCGGCCTCGTCGCCAAGCGCCTGGAACGCCATGATCAACGCGTGGACGATGCTCGACCAGGCGGCGAAAAGGATCAGGCTGCGGTGCTCGGCGGGATTGCGCGACGCCAGCAACATGAAGACCCCGAGTGTCGCGTAGACGCCCATGATCATCCCTTCGTACTCGGGCTGATTCGGGACCCAACGCCACCCCTCGGGCCAGATCCGGGTCATCGGATAGATGCCGACGATGAAGATCAAGCCAAACACGATGAGAGCCAGGCTGAGCGCTTTGTAACGATCGGTCTCGGCCACGGGGAACCTCCAACCGGTGGTAATGAGGGTGGAGCGAGGAGCGATCGTGACCCCTAAGGTCGCTCTCCACAACAGAGGGAGTCAACCGGTGGGGTTTTCTGACGGGAAGAGAGGGCTCTTCTAGCTGCGGGTGACGATCCCAGAAGCGACCAGGATCAGCGCTCCACCGGCGACCGCGCCGCCAGTCAGCGATTCGCCGAGCAAGGCGATACCCGAGGCTGCGCCGACGACAGGCTCCAGATTGATGAACACCCCGGCGCGTCCGGCTTCCATCCGGCCGACGCCCCAGTTCCAGAGCAGAAACGGTGCCACAGTGCACGCGATCGCCAATGCGAACAGCGCGCCCCAGGCGTGGCCGGAAATGGCTGTCGACGGAAGCCCGGACCACCCGATCGTTATCGGTACCAACGTCAAGGTGCCGCCGATCAGGATGTAGGCGGTCGCCAGCGTGGCCGAGTAGCGGCGGATGAAGCGGAGGCTCAGCAAGACCCATAACGGCACGAAGCACATCGAGAGGAATACCAACGCATCGCCGGTCCAGTCTCGGCCTGGGCCGGGCAATCCGACCATGATCCCGACCCCGAGGGTCGAGAGGAATATCGCCGCCCAGCCCCACGCTCCGAGGCGTTCGCGATGGACCATAAACGCCGCCAAGGCGATAAGTGGTGGTCCCGCGCCGATGATCAGCGACGCGCTGGCGACGCTGGTTCGCTCGAGCCCGGCGAACTGAGTCAGCATGGTGAGCGGCACGCACAGAGTACCCGTCAGCAGCAGCAGCGGGACGTCGCACCGGCGAGGGAGCTTGCGCCTGTGCGCCGTGACCGCCGCTAGCACCGTCGAAGCGATCGCAAAACGGTATAGCACCAGGTGCGCGGGGTTGAGCTCAGCCAACGCGACCTTCGCGAACAGAAACGCCAGGCCCCACAACACACAGGCGGTGGCAACCGCGATCACTGGACGTGAGGCGCGGCTCACGCCGGTGGTGGGGGCAGGTACGTGGATCGGGGCTCACTCTCGGCGTCGAGGATCGCTCGATGCGCCCCGTGGTTCTGGTGCCGCTCAACGGTTGGGAACAGCGGAAACCGCAAGTTGGCGATCGCCAGAGAAGACCTACGTCGGCTCGGACGGGCGTAAGGGCCCGCCCCAGCGCCGTTTAGGCGGTTCTTTCCATTCGATATCCGAAGCCATCCGAGCATTCTGGGACCTCCTTTTCCTGCAGCCGGGGGCTTTGACTCTTGACGAAATCCCCCTAACCGGCTAAAATCATTTTGATGGTGATATTGTACACGATGGACACTAACCTGTCAAGGCTTGTTTGATGGTTAGCACAAAGGATTTCGAGCATCGCCCACAAGTCGGTAAGCGGCTCACCCTCGACTTCATCAACACCGAGGGCGAGGAGCGAAACGGACCGCCTGACTGGCTCGAGAGCTATTCAGATGTGGTCAGGTGGTGCGCAGCAGAGGGTTTGCTGACCGCCGACCAGACGGCCGACGTCTTGGCCGAGGCCTCAGAGAGACCTGGGGCGGCTGACGAGGTGTTCGACCGGGTGATCAAGCTCCGGGAGGGGTTGTTCCGGATTCTCCGGTCGCTTCGTCAGGGCAAGGCGCCTGTTGGCGAGGATTTGGCGATCCTCGATCGCGAGCTGTCAGCTGCGATGGCGAATCTCAAGTTCACACCAAGCGGTGACCGCTTTGAGTGGCGCTTTGGCGGTGGGGAACACGAACTCGATCGAGTGCTCTGGCCGATCGTCCGCGACGCCGCGGATCTCTTGAGCTCGGATGTGCTCGAGCGGGTCGAAGAGTGCGACGGCGACAACTGCACGTGGCTTTTTGTCGACACCAGCCGCAATCACAGCCGTCGCTGGTGCACGATGGGCGACTGTGGGAACCGAGCCAAAGCGCGGCGCTACTACCAACGACACAAACGTAGCGCCAGCACCACCCCGTAGCGTTCTCCAACGCGCGTTCGCTATCGTAGTGGGTGAACCTCTCCTTACTAAACGCGATTGGCCTCCCGGTTCAACTCGTCGTTCGGCGCCTTCGTACCCAGTTCGCCGGTAACGAAAACGCACTCTTCTTTATCGCCGTCTGTCTGGTTGGGCTCCTCGGAGGCCTCGCAGGGGCAGCGTTCCGCTGGTCACTCGACATGGCGGTTTGGTTGCTCTGGGGCCGGCCCGATGAGTTGATCGTCGCGGCGCTGGGAGCGCCACGTTTCTACCGGCTGGGGGTTCCGATCCTCGGGGCTGGGGCGGCGGCTGTGTTGGCGATGTTCTTCTCCCGCCTCCGGAGAGACAGGAAGGGGTTCCCCGAGATCCTCGAGGTCATTTCGATCGGCGGGCAGACGATTCAGCTGTCCGCGGCGCTTGAGCGAGCCTCTTCGTCACTGATGACACTGGCTTCCGGAGGCGCCGTTGGTCGCGAGGGGCCAATGGGTCAGATCGCCGCGGCGATCGGCTCCCGCGTTGGTCGCTCGTTCCGATTCTCAGAGGATCGCGTTCGCATCTTGATGGCCGCTGGTATCGCAGCCGGGTTCGCAGCTGCGTACAACACCCCGATCGGTGCCACGTTGTTCGTCATGGAAGTGATTATCGGTTCCTTCAACATGTTGTTCTTTGGTCCAGCGGTGATCGCGGCCGCGATCTCGACTTTGGTGACGCGTGTGTTTGTCGGCCCTGGGCCGATCTATCCGCCGGGATCGGAGTACGTGATGGTGTCGGTCTGGGAGATCGTACCGTACTTGGTACTCGGTTTTCTGGCTGGGTTGGGTTCGGTCTTGTTCCAAATCGCGATGGAGCGCATGTACCGTCTGTGGGATCGCATCGAGCTTTCGCAATTGGCCCGGATGACGCTCGGGGGAGCGGTTATCGGATTGTTGGCAGCCGCCTGGCCATTCGTGTTGGGCAACGGCTACTTGCCCATAAACCTGGTTCTGGCGGGACAGTTGAGCCTCGCGCTCATGGCGACTTTGTTCTTCGTAAAAATGATCGCCACCTCGGCCACGCTCGCATCCGGTGGTTCGGGCGGCATCTTTACGCCGACGATGTTTCTAGGGGCCATGCTCGGCGGTGTGTTTGGTGGCGTACTGCACGCCTGGCTGCCGGATCAGACTGGATCTGCCGGCGCCTACGCACTGGCCGGGATGAGCGGTTTGGTCGCCGGGACGACACACGCACCCTTCCTCGCGATCATCATGATCTTCGAGCTGACCCAGAACTACGCTATCGTCCTTCCACTCATGCTGACCGCGGTGATGGCGTTTTGGACTTCGCAGGCGCTGCGCCGAACCTCGATTTATACCGCTGAGCTGCGACGCCGCGGCATGGAGTGGGAGGGAACACCGCAGGAACGACTGATGCGGTCGTTGTCGGTGAGCGACATCATGCTCCCCAACGTTGAACTTCATTCACAGAGTCTGTCACTCGAGAAGCTGGTCGAGATCTTCAATGAATCGCGTTGGCTGCAGCTTTACATCGGGGATGAGGACGGGCGGTTTGTCGGGATCGTCGAGCTGCACGAGGTCAAGCGATTCCTCAGCGAACAGGAGGCGGGTCCGCTGATCGCGGCAGATCTCGTTTCCGAGATCCCGGTCGTCACGCCGGAGACGTCGCTCGTCGAAGTGAATGAAAAGCTATGGCTACGGGACTTGGGCCAGCTTCCCGTGATCGACAATGAGGTCGATCGGCGTTTCTTGGGAATCGTGACGCGGCGCAGCGTGTTGGGCGCGTTCGATCGCGAGGTGCTGCGTCGCAACGCACTGTTGGCGAAGATGCGCACCGTCGAGGGAACCGGGTTTGACTACTTCGAGCTGCCGGCAGAGTCGCAGATGGCGGAGGTGCCGGTACCGACCAGAATGGTGGGCAAGTCACTGCAGGAGTTACACTTGCGACAGGAGTTCGGCGTCAGCGTTATCGCTATACAGCGGATGGATGCGAGCGGACGCGAGCAGCGGATCGCACCGCATGCGGAAACCGTGCTCGAGCGCCGCGACGTGTTGGTAGTCATGGGGGAGGAGTCGAGCGTAGAGCGGCTGCGAGGTGAGTAGCGGGCCGGCGGCTTAGCCTTTCAGCATCCAGCTCCACAGCTGGCGCACTGTCGGGCGCTTGCCAGTGGCCAGAATCGACACACGATACACGCGGCTGCCGATCCACAGAAACGCGGCACAGGCAAAGGTCAAGAACAATATCGATGCCGCTATCTCCAGTCCCGGCACGTTGACCATCGTCGCACGGATCGGCATTACGACCGGTGACGTAAATGGGATGAGCGATCCGGTGACCGACGTGGGCCCGTCCGGGTCGTTGAGGACGGCAAACGCCATGAAAAACCCCATCATGAGCGGCAGGATCAACGGGAATTGCATCTGCTGGACTTCCTGATCGGAAGTCGATGCAGCGCCTACCGCGGCGTACATACTGGCGTACAGGAAGAATCCCCCGGTGAAATAGAAGAGAAAGACCAGACCGATCCATAGCGGGACCTGCGGCAGCTCAAATCCGAGGCCCCCGAACTGCTGCAGAAATCCTCGGCCAAACGTCAACGCGATACCGGCAAAGACGGCCCACACTGTGACCTGGAGGATCCCCGCGGCGGCGATACCCAGCACTTTGCCTGTCATGAGGTTCTCCGGTCTGATCGAGCTCAGCAGAACCTCCACGATCCGGTCCTTCTTCTCCTCCTGAATACTCCGCGCCACCGCGTAGCCGTAGATGATCACCAGGAAGTAGATCACGAACCCCATCAACTGGCCGAGCACCACCAGCGGTCCGGTTGATCCACGGGCTGTGTCACCCGCTTTCTTGGCTTCGAAGCCGACCTGCTCAAAGGCTTCGCCGACCGCGTCGGGGTCGATGCCGGCGACCTCCAATCGAGTACGCTGCACGGCGCGCTGCACGGCAGCTCGGATCTCGCTCATCTCGCCAAAGTTCGTGGCGTTGCTGCCTTCGTATTGGGCCTTGGCGCCGTCGAGCAAGCCATTCGGCAGCCAGAGGTAACCATCGATCATTCTCGCCTCGACGGATTGTTTCAGAGAGCCGAGAACCGAGCCGGGTCCGGCGAGCGCCAGACCTCGCGTACTGGCGGGCACTGAGAGGTCGATGACCTGACTCGTATAAAGTGTCTTTGAGCGGGCGGTCCCCCCGGTACCGGGGTCCGAGAACAGTGCCTCGGATACGCGCTCTCCGATCCCGAGACCCGAAGCATCCACGATCGCGATCGTTCGCTCGGCGCCACTGCTCAAGAAGTAGATCGGCAACACGAAAAACACGCCGATCATGAGCGGACCAAACAGCGTGCCGATCACGTACGCTTTGCTCTTTGCAAAGACCAGGAACTCACGCCGGACGATGGCCCAGGTTCTAGACATCGGTCCGCGTGCCCGTCTGTGGGTTGACGCCAACTCTTTCGACAAAGATCTGTTGCAGTGACGGTTCGACACGAGCGAAGCGCTGGAGTCGGATCCCGTTGGTGACTAATGAGGCGAGGAGACTGTCCGAGTCGGTGCCGTCCACGAGCGTCACACCCCGGACGGCGCCTTTGCTGACACGCACCTTAGCCACGGGCGCATCCGTGCTGATCTCCACACCGCGGCGCCGCGCCTCCTGCGCCATCGCTTCGGCGATCGCGCCCATGCCACCAACGGCGTGGCCCCAGGCGCCTTTATCACCGTTCACTTCCCCAAGCATGTGGTGCAACAGAACATATGCAGTGCCCGGCGTGTATGGGCTCGCGAAGGTACCGACGATGGCATCGAAGGCGAAGACTGCCTTGACGGGGGCAGCCTCGAACCAGGCGTCGAGCACTTCGCCGGCGCTTCGCGTCAGGAGCTCGAGCATGTCCCGCCGGCTTTTCATCGAAAGACGGTGCAAGCGACGGCCCAGCTTCAAAGCGCGCAGCATGTCGGCCACGCCGCCACCGACGTTGGGCGGCGTCTCCAACATGAGATTTCTTAGCGCATCGGCGACGCGCTCTAGCATTTGGTAGTAAGCAGGTAAGCGTTCGGCATCTCGCGGCGAGAAGCGCGCAAACTCCTTTTGCGTGATCTGAAGCTCGCTGGCGAGCTTCAGATAGTCGTTATCAGGAAGCGGGACAAAGTTGGCGAGCGGCCGAGCCAAGAAACTGAGCCCGTGTTCGCTAAGGTTCAGGTCACGGATGATCTTGGGATTTAACAGGCTGACCGCATAGCTAGCCACCGAATTGCGAAATCCCGGGTGAAACTCGTCGGTAACAGCGGCGCCACCCACCACTTCGCGGCGTTCGAGTATGCGAACCTTGAACCCGGCCGCGGCAAGATAGCAAGCACATACCAGGCCGTTGTGTCCAGCGCCGATGATGACGACATCGTAAACGCCCTTCTTAGGCATGCTAGGTATCAATCAAACTGGTCGTGATAGCTAAGGAAGATACGCTAGTTGGGGGTTGTGGCCCAAACCGCCGATTATCTGCCGTAGTGGCCACGGCGAATCAAAAACATACAGCAAAGCTGTCCAAAAACTAAAGGCTTGCAGGAACAAGAATCCTCATGGTCAAAGGCGGGCTAGTCGTGCACCACTGTGCATTTATGCCTATTTCGCGTCGCAAAAATGGTGGCGCCAGGGAACGAAATTGTTGCCGGGCTATCAATAACTTTCCGATTTCTGTTCGGGACGCCGCCGCTGATAACGCCATTTCGCACTTCCTTGTTCGGCCAACCTGCCGCGGATAACCAGTCTTTCTAACACCATGTCCCTCAAACACGGCGACGATAACAATGTCGATGCTGTTACAGGCAACAATGTTGTTTCAGTTTTCCAACGTCAATTGTATTGTACGTCCGAAGGACATATGTCGTTGAACAATCAATGCTTCGTCCATCTGGCAGAGGGACGGTCGGGTGGGCATTCACAGGCCGGTCACATGACAAATTCTTCTCATTCACCCCACATCTGAACGCTAACCGTTCTGTCACGCGGCCCGTCCAGTTCGTATAGCATGAGTGACTGATACTGACCGAGGCTCAGCTCGCCGTCGCACACTGGGATCACCTCGCAACTGCCGAGCAGCATGGCTGCCAGATGGGAATGGGCGTTCTCGGGTTCATCCGGTGGGCAGTCGCGCAGATGTATATCATTGTGAAGATATGTGTCCGTCGGCGGGATCAGGCGTTTCAGAAAATTTTTGACATCCTCGATCAGGCGTTGCTCGTTTTCATTGATTACCAACGCCGTAGTCGTATGGCGGGAAGTGACTGCCACAAAACCATTGCGGATGCCGCTCTGACGCAGGCAGTCATTTAACTGCGGTGTGATATCGTGCAGCGAAATATCATCGCCGGTGGTCAATTTGAGTTGAAATGACTTTATCCCCATGCACGCTATTTAACCTCACTTTGTGCATAGGGAACCAGAGCCCGGTCTGCCCGCGCCCGCCCAGCCGATGAGTACGATGGTTTCCCGCAAGGCAGTGCCAACCGGCGTGAGGGGTTTCACAAGCTGCGATTAGTCAGACGCGCGGATTCTCCTGGCGAAGAGCTGTTTTCCAGCCTGCAGAGGGAATTCGCTGGCCGGCGCTCGGCGCGCCAAATCATCTTCAGCCATCGAATGATGCGTATAATCCTAACGAATAACACAATAAGGAGGAGGCCCATGGCCCTTATCTACATGCGAGATCTGCTCCAGCACGCCTACCGAAACGGCTACGCGGTGGGCGCATTTGACCTGGTCAGTCTAGATTTCCTGCAGGCGATCATGGATGCAGCCGACAGCTGCGATTCACCGGTCATTCTCAGCCTTGCCGAGTCACATTTTGATTATTTCGATTTCGAGTTGATCATGCCAGCTGTGGAGGCCGCGGCCATGCGGGCCAGGGTGCCGGTTGCCATTCACCTGGATCATGGGGCCTCGCTGGCCTCCGCTCAGACCGCCATTCGTCTTGGCTGCAACGGGGTCATGGTCGATAACTCTTCGGCGCCATTGGCGGAGAATATTTCCCGCACGCGTGAGATTGTTACCATGGCCCATGCCTGCGATATCCCGGTCGAAGGTGAGCTCGGTTATGTCGCCGGCGTGGAGGGCGAAGACGCAGAACGTCATCCGGGCGAGGTCGTTTATACCTCCGTTGAAGAGGCCAGCGATTACGTCGAACGTACCGGTGTCGATTTTCTCGCCGTGTCGATCGGCACCGTTCATGGACGTTTGCAAGGCGAACCGCAGTTAGATTTTGATCGGCTTGGGCAAATCAATGCAGCGCTGCGCCTGCCCCTGGTCATTCACGGTGGCACCGGTCTCGGGGATGATCAGTTCCGGCGGCTTATCGCCAACGGCGTCGCCAAGATCAACTACTACACGGCCCTGTCCGATGCCGCCGGCAGCCGGATTGCCGCAAACCAGCAGCAGGGCGCCAGGGGTTATACCGGGTTGGTCGAGAATGTCCAGCATGAAATCCGCACGGAAGTGGCACGCTGCATGCAACTGTGGGGATGCGCCGGACGCGCCGAGGAAGTCGCCGCAGACTGTCGCCCCTGGCAGAACGTCGAACACCTCATTTTCTATAACCTCACCTGTTCCGATTGGGACGCGGCGCAGCTCATCGCCGAAGGCGAACGCGTACTGGCCACTATCCCCGGCGTCAGGAAAATATTTGCCGGCAAGACAGTCGATGAATCAGACCGCTTCCATTACTGCTGGCGTGTGAAGTTTGCCAGTCCGGCTGTGATTGACACATATCGCGAGCACCCCGTGCACGTGAAGTACGCCGACACCTGGTTCCGCCCCAATGCGGGTGATCGTGTGACCATCGATTTTGCACCGGCCATTTCCGTCAGCAGGGAAGCTTCCGGGCAACCGGCATCGAAAGCCTCCTGACACTGAGTCATGGGTTGCCGGCGCCTCATCCACGAGCACGGCGGCGCTTTCAGACCGGAGATAAACGGAAAAGCGCGCTGGTGCTAGCTTGATTCCCCGGTTTGTGGAAAGTGGATCAACCCGCAGTCACGGCGAAAGATGTTTGGACGGTCTATCAGGACTTGGAGGCACCCAAGCTTAGACGGATTCAAGGATTGCTCAGAAAACGTCGCCACCGATCCGGCAAAAGACGGGTTCGACCAATGCTGCTATTCTCGCCGACGGTGGGGAACTTATCGGCTTCGGTAGAGCCTCTTAGATTGGGCGGAAGATATTGGTCCGCTTAGGACTATCCTTGTCGACGCCGCAGCAGGTGATTTTTACAGATTGGTGTTTGATGTCCAACTGAAACTGCCGGAGGTCAGATAACATTTTGGCTAGAGAGACGCCGGTTCCGATACATAGGGCGAGCCGTTTACTGCAGCTCGGTCGACTTACCGGGCGCATCGCCGGGGGGATGCTCAGTGAGGGTGCGAGGACTTTAGCCGCCGGGAAACCACTGAGGGCAGCCGATTTGTTGCTGACGCCGGCCAATGCCAGGCGTGTGGCGGATCGGCTTTCGGAAATGCGTGGTGCGGCGATGAAGGTCGGCCAATTGATTTCGATGGAGGCCGGCGATTATCTGCCCCCCGAGCTAACCCAGATTCTGGCCACCCTGCGTGAGAACGCCCGCCCAATGCCGCTGGGTCAGGTAGCGGACGTGCTGGAAGGAGCCTGGGGAAAGGGGTGGGAACACGCATTTAAACGGTTTTCTTTCACGCCTCTTGCTGCCGCTTCCATCGGGCAGGTGCATGAAGCTACCACCAAGGATGCCCGGCATCTCGCGATCAAGGTGCAGTATCCCGGCGTGCGAAAAAGCATCGACAGCGACGTCGACAACGTTTCAGCCCTGTTCAAACTGTTGCGCCTGGTTCCAAGCGACTACGACATTTCGACGCTGCTCGAGGAAGCCAAGCGGCAACTCCACCGGGAAGCGGATTATTGCGCCGAAGCACAAAGTATTACTGAATTCAGTACCTTCATCGGCGACGATTCCGACTTCGACCTCCCGACTGTGGATACGACACGGACCACCGCTGACGTGCTCACAATGTCCTTCGTTTCCGGTGCACCCATCGAATCCGTCGTCGATGCGCCACGCCGCGTCGGGAATCGGGTTGCGACAAGGTTGCTGGCCCTGGTCTTGAAGGAGGTG
>CAMYLR010000027.1 GCA_947259315.1 uncultured Gemmatimonadales bacterium
TTGCAGATCGTCATCGGCTCCCGGCGCTGGAAGCGGTTCGCCGAATCGAATCGCCGCTGGCGCCGAACGCCGCCAACAGTTGCGAGCCCACCGTGCACCGCGTGGTAGGACCGCCAGCGTGCCCGCGATGCCGCACGGCACGATCGGTAAGTGTAACTCCTGCGCCATGACCGCCACGCCACGCCGAAACTCGAGCAACTCTCCGTCTGGAGATCGTTCCCCCTCCGGATAGATGAGCACACTCGAGCCGCGATCGACGACCGCACCGGCGATCGAGAGTGTGGGGCGCCAATCTCCCGATTGAACCAACGGCACCAGATTCAAGCCGAAGACCGCCAACCGATACTGCAGCCGACCGGCTCGTGTCGCGGTGAAGTGGCCCCACATCGCGGCCGGCGCGATCCGGGTCGAGGTGTGCGCCGACAGCGCGAACAATACCGTGCCCGGGTCGAGAATGCTGAGATGGTTGCTGGCGATGAGTGCCGGCCCGGGAAGCGCGCGCACGTGCTCTCGACCCTCGACGTCGAGATCGAACAGGGTGTGCCACGCCGGCCGCATGACGAGCGTCTGAAGAGCGGTGCGCGCAACGCGAACCGGTGGTGAGAAGCGCCACCGGGCGAACGGCACATCGAGCGACTCACGCTCCACCACATCTTCCTCCGCGTGTGCGCCTTTTGTAGGCTCGCTGGCGATCGCTTCGGCGACCTCGGCCAGCGTCGCGTCGCCGGCGAAAACCTCGTCCGCGACCGCCTCGCCGTACGCCATCTCTACCTGTGTCATGAGCTCGACCCGATCGAGTGACGACAACGCGTCCTCGAGTCGCGTGTCGCGCGCCAAGTCGGGTGGCGCGACACCGGTCAGGTCTCCGACCATCCCGGCGATCGTATCGAACGGATCGACGGACGTCTGCGCGGCCGGGGCGCCGGCTGAGGTCGGGGCTTGTCGCGCTAACCACTCGCGCACATCCGCGCGTCGCGGCTTGCCGGTTCGGGTGCGCGGGAAGTCGGGCTCCGGCCAGACGCGCCACGATCGTACTCGCGCGGCGTCGGGCAACTCGCGGTTGGCCTGTGTGACGGCGGGTTGAGCGTCGACGCCGGGACGGACGACGAGCACGGCGCTGACCGCTCCCGGTGGCGGCCACGGCCGTTCCAACACCACCGCATCGAGAACTCCCGATTGCCTCTTGAGCGCGGCGACGATGGGCTCGGGGTCGACATTGACCCCGGCGGTCGTCACGATGCGCTCACCCATCCGACCCAGAAACGTGAGTCGTCCGTGATCGTCCCAGCGGCCCATGTCACCGGTGTGGAGCCATCCCTGATCGTCGACTGCGGGCCCGCCAACTCGGGCCGCGACGACGTTGGCGCCGCGCACCAGGATCTCACCGTCGGTGGCGATCCGAACCTCCACGCCGGGCAGCGGCTTGCCGAGCGATCCCGAGGCGGTGTCAAATGGGTGGTTTAGCGTTACCAAGGGAGCGGTTTCGGTCAAGCCATACCCCTGAACGACGACGTACCCGAGCGCTCGCCACAGCGACTCGGTCGCTGTTTCCAGCGGTCCACCGCCCGACACGACTGCGATCAGGCGATGCCCGACGAGCCGCCGCAGCGGCGCGAACATCGCCCATCGCACCGGCCACGAGCGGCTGCGCGCGACCTCCAGCTTGCGGCTCATTTCGTCCGCGCCCCACAGGGAGGCACCCCGCGACTCGAGGTGGCGGCCCAGGAGCGACAGCGTGCGCGGCACGGTGGCCAACACCCACGCCCGTTCGTCGCGCAGCGCACGAGCCAGATCGGGAGCCGGCATGGGGTCGAGCTGGGTCGTGCGCGCGCCCAATAGCGGCGGCAGGAAAACGCCCATCACTTGACCGTATAGATGAGAGAGCGGAAGCGATACCGCGATCCGGATCGCGGGAGTCAGCCTTAGCGCCCAGCGGTACTTGTCGATCTCGTTGGTGAGCGAATCGAGCACCGAGCTCAAGTTCCGATGCGTGACCGGCACCGCCTGGGGCGCGCCGGTCGTGCCCGAGGTGGTCACGATCTCGGCGACGCGGCCCGGGTCGTCCGATGGCCACCCGACCGCTGACGGCGCGATGTCCTGATCGTCGTGCCAATCGATCACCACCTGTGGCAACCCGAGATCGAGGTCCGACACCTCGGATTCGGTACACAGGGCGCGCAGCTCGAGGTCGAGGGCCAGCTGCCGCAGGTGTTCGGGCTCGAACGACAGATCGAGCGGTACCGCGACCCCACCGGCACGCAGCGTGCCGAAGAACCCAGCGTGCCACAGCGGCCCGTCGTGTAGCGCCAACGCGACGCGATCGCCGGCTCGGACACCGTGCGCGGCGAGCGTACCCGCAACGCGCTCGGCCCGATTGGCGATCTCGCGCCCGCGCAGACCTCTTCGCCGCCACCGGTCGGCGCGTCGAGCGGTGAGTCGTCGGCCGCGCCGGTATCGCCCGAGGTAGGCGAGGAGGTCGTGTCTCGGGTCGCGGGTGGCCTGCATACGAAAAAAGGTAGTGCGCTAACCGCGGCGGCCAAGGTTGTTACCACTGGCGCCCAGGCCCGGGTGCACCACAGCGAGTACCATTGCTCGTGAGAATGTTGATCCCGAAGCGCAACGGTGGTGAGAGAAAGCGGTTTGACGCGGTCGTGGTGGGCACCGGGCCAAACGGTTTGGCGGCGGCGATCGCGGTGGCGCGGGAAGGGTACGCGGTGCGCGCCTACGAGGCCGCGGCCACCGTCGGCGGCGGGACGCGATCGGCGGAGCTGACGCGACCCGGTTTCGTGCACGACGTGTGCTCGGCGATCCACCCGCTCGGCGTCGGTTCGCCGTTCTTTCGTACGTTGCCGCTGGCCGAGCATGGACTCGACTGGGTGCAACCCGAGGCGCCGCTGGCACACCCGTTGGACGGCGGCACGGCGGTCGTGCTCGAGCGCTCGGTCGAGGAAACCGCGGCCGGATTGGGTGACGACGGCGAACCCTACCGCGCGCTCGTCGGTCCACTTGTGGCACGGTGGGAGTCGATCGTCGACGACGTCCTTGGACCCATCGGTTTGCCGCGCCGGCCGATCGCGGTGGCGCGGTTCGGGGCCCGTGCGCTCCCGTCGGTGGAATCGCTCTGCAGCCGCCACTTCAAAGGGCGGCACGCGAGGGCGTTGTTCGCCGGGTTGGCTGCGCACTCGATTCTGCCGCTCGATCGAAAGCTGACGGCTGGTGTCGCGCTGACACTGAGTGTTCTCGGCCACGCCGTCGGCTGGCCGCTGCCCCGCGGCGGGTCGCAACGAATCGCCGACGCGTTGACGGCGCATCTGCAGTCGCTCGGTGGAGAAGTGGTGACCAATACAGCCATCGGTTCGCTCGATGAGCTGCCAGCGGCGCGGGCGGTGTTGCTCGACGTCACGCCGCGGCAACTCGTTGCGATCGGTGGCGACCGCATGCGACCGCGGTATCGCCGCCGGCTCGAGCGCTATCGATACGGCCCCGGCGCGTTCAAGGTCGATTGGGCGCTCGACGCGCCGATCCCGTGGGCGGCACCCGAGTGCGCCCGCGCCGCCACGGTGCACCTGGGTGGAACCGCGACCGAAATCGCGCTCTCCGAGCGGGCCGCGTGGCAGGGCGACATCGCCGAGCACCCGTTCGTGCTATTGGCGCAGCCGACGCTGTTCGATCCATCCCGCGCGCCGGCTGGAAAGCATACCGCTTGGGCTTACTGCCACGTTCCGCACGGCTCACGGGTCGACATGACGGACCGGATCGAGGCTCAGGTCGAGCGCTTCGCCCCAGGTTTTCGCGATCGGATCATCGAGCGTCACACGATGGGACCCCTCGAGCTCGAGGCGTACAACCCCAATTACGTGGGCGGTGATATCGCCGGTGGCGTCATGGATCTCAAGCAAGCGTTCGCCCGTCCGGTGGCGAGCCGCGATCCGTACAGAGTGGGGATCGAAGAACTTTACCTATGTTCCGCCTCGACACCGCCCGGGGGTGGCGTGCACGGGATGTGCGGTTACCACGCCGCGCGCTCAGCATTGCGACGCTCTTTGCGGTAGGCGTTGATTGCCCAGCAGCGAACGAGCGATCACATTCGCACGATGATCAGCGTATCGTCGAGCCGCGGCCGTGCGATGTTTTTTGTCGGGGTGTTGGCGTTTCTCTTCGCCGGGGACGCAACCGCTCAATCGCAGGCGCCGCAGATCTTTTTCGAACAGGACGGGCGCGGCACAGCGATCGTAATGATCGCCGATTGGGGCAACGACACTTCGAGCTGGCTCCACATCTTGCCCTACCTGCGCGACCACCATCAGCTGATTCGCTACGACGTGCGAGGCCAAGGGCGGTCGGAGGCGGCCGCCAATGGCGACTACTCGCTGGAGGCGCATCGCGACGATCTGGGCCGGGTCCTCGACGGGCTCGGTCTCGAGCGCGTGCACATCGTAGCGGCCGGATTGAACGCACGGATCGCGATCGCGTTTGCACACGGTTCACCGGGTCGCGTGCGCTCGATGGCCTTGCTAAACCCACACCTGGCGTGGACGCGCGACGAGCTTTCGTGGTGGGATCGGTTTCTCGACGCCTACGATCGGGTCGGCGAGCCGTCGCTCGGCGAGTACACGGCGCTGTTTATCGAGCGCTGGTTCGGAACGGTGTTTGCCAATCGCGAACCTTGGGTCACGCCGTTCTACGACCTCATGCTCCGGCGCCAGGCGCCGGATGCGTTGATCACGTCGATCCGCTGGTGGCTGTCGACCGACCTGGCGCTCGACACCGAGCGCCGAGTAACGGTCCCAGTCCTCCTGGTGCGGAGCGATCGCGGCGGGCCCGCTGTCGGCGAGCCCCGCCTACGGCAAGCGTTTCCGCGGATGCGGCAGATCCGAATCAACGAGAGCGGGCGCCTACCTCAGATCGACGCGCCGCGAAAGCTCGGCCCCGAGTTGGCGGCACTGTTCGGAGAGATCGACCGCACCGAGCCGGAATAGCCCCTGGCTGCCTCGCTAACTCACTCCTTGCGCTGATAGATGCCGGTGAACCACGGCGACCACTCGTCTTTTTCGGCGTCGTACTGCTCGAAGTGCTGACGCACGGTGCCGTCCTCCTGGGGCGTCCACAACCCCATGAATTTTGCGGTTTGACCCGTGCGCTGATAAACGATCTCGCCGCGTAGCTCCATCGACCCGTCGTCGGTCAGGCCGCCCTCGTAATCGATCACTGCGGCTTGACTGACCCACACCTGACGCCACTTGTCCGTGCCAGGATCGTAGTAGTTGTAGCTCTGACCTGTGCCGCCGCCGGCACTCGTCCAGCGCTCGACGACCAGACAACCGTTCTCCTCATACTGAATCTCGTTGTCGCCGGCCTTGGTGCCATCGAGGGTGAACACCTCCCACTCACCGACCCAAAAGTCGAACTCCTGGTATCGCGGGTTCTCCTCGCAGGGGTTGCTCTGTTGGTCTTGAGCGCCCGCGGCGCCGGCCGAGAAAACGACCCACGCCAGGACCAGACATGCTGTGCGCATCGGGCCTCCTAGTTAGTTGCTGATCAAGGCTGGCTAATAATGTTCAGGTGGTGCCGTAAGCACCATCGTTGAGCCTCCGGGGCGATTGACGCTCCCCAATCCCGGGTGTATCTTAGCGTTCCCCCCAAAAAATGGGCACGGGAACACGCTCTTTGACAATTGAAGTGTCTGTCCTTGTAGGGCAGCCGATTTTCTCTCTCGAGAGAACTTTGGTCAAGCTACTAAGGGCGCACGGTGAATGCCTTGGCTCAGACAGGCGATGAAGGACGTGGCAAGCTGCGATAAGCCCCGGGAAGGTGCAAACAACCGATGATCCGGGGATGTCCGAATGGGGCAACCCACTGCGCTTCATAGTGCAGTATCCGTTGGCTGAATACATAGGCCGGCGGAAGCTAACCCAGGGGATTGAAACATCTAAGTACCTGGTGGAAGAGAAAGTAACCACGATTCCGTTAGTAGCGGCGAGCGAAAGCGGAACAGCCCAAACCGTTATGGTGTCAAGCCTGCAAGCGTTGCCATAGCGGGGTCGTGGGAACTGCGATGAGGTCGTTGCAGCGATCTCCGGGAGTCACAAAAGTGATCGTTAGCTGAATCATCCTGGAAAGGTGACCCACAGAGCGTGATAGTCGCGTAGGCGAAAGCGACTCACTCTCCCGTAGCAGTCTCCCAAGTAATGCGGGACCCGTGAAATCCTGCATGAATTCGCGAGGACCATCTCGTAAGGCTAAACACTCGTCTGAGACCGATAGCGCACCAGTACCGTGAGGGAAAGGTGAAAAGGACTCCTGACGGAGAGTGAAATAGAACCTGAAACCGTGTGCCTACAAGCGGTAGGAGGTTGGCCGGCTTTCGAGCCGGTACGACTGACTGCGTGCCTTTTGCATAATGAGCCGGCGAGTTGCTGCTACGTAGCAAGCCTAAGGGGAAGCCCCCCGGAGGCGTAGCGAAAGCGAGTCCGAAATGGGCGACTGAGTTGCGTGGCGCAGACCCGAAGGGTGGTGAGCTACCCATGGCCAGGTTGAAGCGGAGGTAACACTCCGTGGAGGACCGAACCGTTGAAGGTTGAAAACTTCTCGGATGAGCTGTGGGTAGGGGTGAAAGGCCAATCAAACCACCTGATAGCTGGTTCTCCCCGAAAGATATTTCGGTATCGCCTCGCGTTAGAGTGTGCCGGAGGTAGAGCACTGGATGGGCTAGGGGCCCTACCAGGTTACCAAACCCAACCAAACTCCGAATGCCGGTCACATGTTACGCGGGAGTCAGCTGCTGGGGGATAAGCTCCAGTGGCGAAAGGGAAACAACCCAGACCGACAGCTAAGGTCCCCAAGTCCTGGCTAAGTGACAAAGGATGTGGATTTGCCCAGACAACTGGGAGGTTGGCTTAGAAGCAGCCATTCCTTGAAAGAGTGCGTAATAGCTCACCAGTCAAGTGGATCCGCGCCGATAATTCACGGGACTCAAGTCAGGCGCCGAAGCTTCGGGTGGCGGTGATCTGCGGATCGCTGTCGCGGTAGGGGAGCGTTCCATACGGGTCGAAGTCATTCCGTAAGGAGTGGTGGACTGTATGGAAGTGATGATGCCGGCACGAGTAGCGATAATGAGGGTGGGAAACCCTCACGCCGTAAACCCAAGGGTTCCTGAGGAAGGTTAATCCGCTCAGGGTTAGTCGGATCCTAAGGCGAGGCCGAAAGGCGTAGCCGATGGGAAACAGGTCAATATTCCTGTACCAGTTTGTGCGCGTTATGAGCTATGGGGTGACGCAGAGGTGAATCCCCATCCGGTGATGGAAGTCCGGGTGCAAGGCTGTACGGAGGCTGGGTAGGCAAATCCGCCCGGTCAATCCCGAGAGCCGATGCGGAGGGCCATTAAGGCCCGCAAAAGGGGAGTAATTCTTACTGCCAAGAAAAACCTCTATGCCAGTTCACAGGCTGACCGTACCGTAAACCGACGCAGGTGGGTGGGGAGAGTATCCCAAGGCGCTCGAGAGAACTCTGGCTAAGGAACTAGGCAAAATCACCCCGTAACTTCGGGATAAGGGGTGCCCGGAAGGGTGAACACCTCGCGTGGGTAGCTCGTCCGGGCCGCAGAGAATCGGCCCAAGCGACTGTTTACTAAAAACACAGGACTCTGCTAAGTCGTCAAGACGACGTATAGGGTCTGACGCCTGCCCGGTGCCGGAAGGTTAAGGGGAGTGGTTAGGACTTCGGTCCGAAGCTGTGAACTGAAGCCCCGGTAAACGGCGGCCGTAACTATAACGGTCCTAAGGTAGCGAAATTCCTTGTCGGGTAAGTTCCGACCTGCACGAATGGCGTAACGCTTTACTGCAACTTGATATTGGGTTCTAGTTGGTTTTGTGTAGGATAGGTGGGAGGCTTTGAAGCGTGGGCGCTAGCCCGCGTGGAGCCACCAGTGAAATACCACCCTTGATCAATTGGGATTCTAACCCGCGGCCGTTAGCCGGTCGGGGGACAGTGTCAGGTGGGTAGTTTGACTGGGGCGGTCGCCTCCCAAAAGGTAACGGAGGCGCGCAAAGGTTCCCTCAGTGCGGTCGGTAATCGCACGTAGAGTGTAAAGGCAGAAGGGAGCTTGACTGCGAGACATACAGGTCGAGCAGATGCGAAAGCAGGCCTTAGTGATCCGGCGGTTGTGAATGGAAATGCCGTCGCTCAACGGATAAAAGGTACGCCAGGGATAACAGGCTTATCTCCCCCGAGAGTTCACATCGACGGGGAGGTTTGGCACCTCGATGTCGGCTCATCGCATCCTGGGGCTGGAGAAGGTCCCAAGGGTTGGGCTGTTCGCCCATTAAAGCGGTACGCGAGCTGGGTTTAGAACGTCGTGAGACAGTTCGGTCTGTATCCGTCGTGGGCGCAGGACACTTGAGAGGCTCCGATCCTAGTACGAGAGGACCGGATTGGACGCACCGCTAGTGTACCTGTTGTGGCGCCAGCCGCAGCGCAGGGTAGCTATGTGCGGAAGGGATAACCGCTGAAAGCATCTAAGTGGGAAGCCTCCCTCAAGATTAGGTGTCCCGCAGCATAAGCTGCCTGAAGGGCCGTGGGAGACGACCACGTTGATAGGCCGCAGGTGTAAGGACAGCAATGTCTTCAGCCGAGCGGTACTAATAGCCCGTGAGGCTTGACCAACTTTCTCTTGAGAGGGTTTCGGCAAGCCCGCCAGATAGGCACTTCAATTGTAAGAGCGTGACGCATCAGATCACGCACCGCGATTTCCGGCGGTTATAGCGAGAGGGAAACACCCGTTCCCATTCCGAACACGGAAGTTAAGCCTCTCAGCGCTGATGGTACTGCACTCGAGAGGGTGTGGGAGAGTAGGTCACCGCCGGTCTTTTGAGAGAGGCCCCGCTCGTATTGAGTGGGGCCTTTTTCGTTGGTGGGGCCTGGGTGCGTGGTTGAGATTTCGTCCTCGAGGCCGGCGCTCCGCGTCGCCGAGCCTCCTCGCTTTGCTGCGGGGTCTCACCTCGCTCCCGCGCAAACGGCCTCACCGGACGAAGCCCCAACCACGCTTTGTCTCGGATCCCCAAACCACTAGTATCACTCGCTGTGAGGCAATCATACGATAGGATCCACTGACTCACCCAGGGGGGTAATTGTGAGAAAGCATTTGGCACATTCAGTCGCGTTGGCGACGCTGATCTTTGTTGGCGCGGCTTGCCAACAGCAGCCGGTGACCGAGCAGGCCGAGACGACCGAGCCGGTGGACATCACTGCCGAGCTCGAAGCTGGCGCCAAAACGTTTATCGAGATGTGGAATACTGAGAACTACGATCTGCTCGACACGGCGATGACCGCCGATTTCAAGCGGCATGCGCCCGACCAGAGCGTCGAAGGCCTGGAGGCGATGAAGGAGTTCGTGGGACAGGTTCATGCCGCCTATCCCGATTTCCACATCGTGATCGACGAGAGCGCTTACGGGGAGAACGTTGGTTTCATTCACTGGACAGTGACCGGGACCCACAGCGGTGAGGGGTCCGTTCCGGCCACGGGGAAGAGCATTGAGATTTCGGGGATCACGATGCTGCGGTTCCAGGACGGCATGATCACCGATGAGATCGTGCATTACGACACCGCAAGCATGCAGGCCCAGCTCGAAACCGAGGGTCTTCCGCACGCCGAGTAGCGGCAACTGGCGCAAGGCGCCAATGGCTCGTAGCTAGGGAGGAACGATGACAGGCTTCTTTTCGTGGGTCATTCTCGGTCTTCTGGCCGGCATGCTGGCCAAGCTGATCAAGCCCGGGCGGCAACGTGGGGGCTGCATCTTGACGACGCTGTTGGGTGTGGCCGGAGCCCTGGTGGGCGGGTTTATCGGTCAGCTGTTGGGCTTCGGCGGCGTCGAGACGTTTTCGTTGGCGAGCTTGGCGTGGGCGACGCTGGGTGCGTTGCTGCTGCTCTTTGTCTTCGGGTCGTTCTTCAACAAGAAATAGAAGCAAGAACGCGCGCCGCGATTAACGCGGCGCGCGCCATGTTCTAAACGAGACGAGCGGGGTTTTTACGCCGCTTGAGCGATCCCGTGTTCCCGGCAGATCCCGTCCAGTAGCTGGTTGACGGCATCGAGTGCAATCGCGGCGCCGGCCTCGGCGTCGGCTTCGTCTTCAGGGGTCGAGACGCGACCGGCGAGCAACTCGCGGGTCTCCTCGGCGTGCTCGATGTCGAGCGTGCGGTGCACCTCGAAGTAGTCGGTCGCCGGCGAACCGCAGACGCCATAATGCTTCTCCAAACCCTCGATCTTCTCGGTCGCCACTGCGGGGACCATCGCCTCATAGGCGTACAACGCCGCAAGACCACGGGTTACTGGGCCGTTCCTGACCGCCCGGCGGAACGCTTCGACCGCGAAGCTCGTTTCGGGCAGTGAGTCGGTGCTCTCGGCTTCATCGGCATCGCAACCCACAGCCTCGGCGAATCGCAGCCACAGACCCGGATGGTGCTCGGGGCCTTCTTCCTCATCGCGCAGGTTCTTGAGCAGCGCCTGTCGCGTTTCGAGATCCTCACAACGCGAATGGAGCGCTGAGATATAGGTCGGGAACGCCTTGACGTGCTGGTAGTACTGACCGGCGTACGTCCGCAGCGCTTCCGGAGAGAGCGTTCCATCCTGCCACGCCCGGTAGAAGGGATGCTTGAGGATATGGTGTTCCTTGATCAGAGCGTCGATCCGAGTCAGAAAGTCTTGCGGCATCATCGCCTCCGCTGGGGGTGTCACTCGAACATGCTGGGCACAAAAACTCGACCCGGAATCTATACTACCGCGGCCGGACGTGCTCGATGAGATGTTGCCCGATCGCGGCGTCAGTCTGAACCCCGCCAAACACCTCAGCACCGGGTCCAATGGCGAAGACCGGCACCAGTTCGGCGGTGTGGCCGAGGGTCGTGTAGCTGCCGGTCAATACGTCATCGTCGTCGGGAAAAACCGCAAACCCACCCGTCTCGTGGTCGGCGGCGACGACGATCAACGTCTCGGGATGGGCCGCCTGATAGTCGAGCGCGCGCCGGATCGCCTCATCGAAATGCGCCATCTCGGCGGCGATGACGTCAAACGGTGCGTTGTCGTGTCCCCGCTCGTCGGTTTGCTCCGTCTCGACGAGGAGAAAGAAGCCGTCGGGATCGCGGTCGAGAATCTCCAGCGCCGCCCCGGTCATCGTGGCCAACGATGGATCGCGATCCTCCGCGCTTACGTTCAACGTATTGAACAGGCCGAGCACGTTCGAGAGCGTGTCGACCGGTAGCTCGCGTAGTCGTGCCGGGTTGCGGATAACGTTGTAACCGTCACCGAATCGCGGATCGGCCTCGAGCACACCCTGACCGTCACCGAACAGTACTTCGATGCCGTGGTTCGCCATCTCATGCGCGATCTGTGGGTACGCGTAGCGGTCGCTGGTGTGCGCCGCAAACGCTGCCGGTGTGGCATCGATCAGCTGGGCGGTGGTAACGATACCAGTTGCGAGCCCGGCAACCTCCGCGACGTCGATCACCGAGGGCCGCGGCAACGAATCGGGGCCCACGCCGATACCGGAGTAGAACGTCCGCATACCGATCGCCAGCGCGGTCGCGGCCGAGGCGCTCTCGGGGCGATTGCTCGACGTGTTGCCGGAACGCATCAGACCAACGATCGGGAACTGCGCGACCGCCGGCTCGCGAGTGCTCCAGAGCGCACTCCAATAGCCTATACCGGCCCCGTCGGCGATGAACAGGATGAGTCGGACTGGGCTCGCTGGCGCGTTCTCGCGTGATTGCTCGGCCGCAAAACTCGGAGGCGCAGCCGAACTCGAGCAACCGATACCGATCGCTAGCAATGACAGAACGGCGAATGCTTGAATAGACGATTTCAGAATCGGACTCCCAGAAAAAGACCCGCGGCTACGGTGGCGCACGCGATACCAAACACAGCCCATCGTTGCAGGAATCGCCCCGGCCGAAGCTCGGGTTGCTCGATGTGGCGTGTCACGCAGTAATAGTTGAGCGCGTACGTTAGCGGCGAGAGCAGAAAGCTCGCCACGGCCGCGATCGTCACCAAGACGACGGGGTCGGGCAACAGCGCGATCTCGAGCAGCGCGAGCGAGACGATAAGCACCAGAAACCCCCAGAAGAGCGGTCGCTCGCCTGGCGGTGCCGGCGCGATTCGACGCACGCACCCGGTAAACGCGCGCGGAAAACCGTCCAGCACGCCAAAGCTGGTCGAGGTCATACCAAAAAACGCCGCGACCAGAAACGGGTAGAGTGCCCAGCCGCCGAGGACGTCGGTGTAGAGGCGGGCGATCGTGATCGCCACCTGGCCTCCCTGGGGAACGCTTCCGCTTGGCTTGAGGACGGCGACCCCCAAGGCCAGAAACATGATCGCAAGGACAAACGAGAGCCCATAGCCCAACCGCATATCAGTCAGCGCGATGTTGAGCACCCCGTGCGTCCGGTCTGGTCCGGGCCCGGCGCGCTCGGTCCAGGTGTCGCGCCGCTCGAGCGCCCACATCGAGTGCCACACTGAGACGTCGAGACCCGTCGGCATCCAACCCAGCATCGCCGCCGCCAGCACCAACGATCCGGCGGGTAGGTGTGGACGGACGAGCTCGATCACGATGGCGGGGGACGGGGGTCGAGCAAAGAAGGCGATCGTAGTCATGATCGCGAGCACGGTGAGCATCGCCTTGCTGGCCGCGGAGAGGCCCGAGAAGCGCCCCGACCAGAGAACCAGGGCACCGAGCCCGGCGATCGCCGCGCTCCAGGCGACGAGCGAAACCTCCGGCACCACCGCCCGCGCCACCACCGCTGCCACGCTCAACACGCCGGCCAGCACGGTTACACCTTGCACAACGGTTCCCAGCAGAAACGTCCACAATGCCCAGTTGCGAGGCCCGGGAACGCGGGCGTAGCCATCGAGCAGCGTCGAGTTGGTGGCGACTGCGTAACGGGGCCCGAAGTCGAAAGCCGGGTACTTGAACAGGTGGGCGAACGTCACCAGCCAGAGGAGGCCGTAGCCGTAGAGCGCTCCAGCGGTCGGTGCCAGTACTAGATGGCTCGCGCCGATCGCCGTAGCCGCCATGACGAACCCCGGACCCAGCCATCGCACCCAGTCGACGCGTTGGGCCCAGCGAGCTTCAGCGATAGTGGTTTGGCGAGACATGGCGCCTGTGAAAGTCCCGGGAAGGTCGCCTGGACCCTCCCGGGACGATGTGGGAGTCGGGTTAGTCGTTTACTGCAGCTTTGCCATTGCCGCCGGACGCACCAGCGCCGTGCCAGCCGACACGAACTGGTAGTCCGCGACCTCCTGGAAGATCTCGCGCGCCTTGTCGGCGTTGCCCGCCGCTTCGTGCGCCAACCCGAGATGGTACTTGATGAACGGGTTTTGCACGTTGCCTTGCTCGTAATGGGCGATCGCCCCTTCGGCGTCACCCTGACCCAAGGCGACCAAGCCGTGCACGTTGTGATACGGCTCGAGCTTGCGCGGGTTGGCGTCGCCTTCGAGCAGCGCCTTGTTTTCCTCAGCCTTGGTCGCCGCGGTCTCGAAATCACCGCTGCGGGCAGCGAGGCGGCTCTCCCAGATCCGGATCGCGGCCTCCTGCCGGCGGGTGAACTCGACATCGCCGGTCGCCTCGGCGTTCTCCCGGATCAGTGCCGTGAGGTTCTTGACCGCCACTTTGGCTTCGGGGATCAGCTCATTGTAGAGCGCGATCGTAGCCGCGTTAGCCATCGTGAACTGGCGCACGGTCCGCATCTGATCGGCGGGGATGTCGAGGTCCGAGTACTCGGCATCGATCTTCTCGAGCTCGACGATCGCCGCCTTTGGATCGCCTTCGTAGACGTGAACAAAAGCGCTGAAGTTCGCATTGGTGATCTTGTTTGTTCCCTTGTCGACGTCGGCCGAAAGCTCGTAGTCGGCCCGTGCCTCGTCGTAGTTGCCGAGGAACGTGTTGACGATGCCACGCTTTAGAGCGGCCAGCCCGAGGGCCGGGTCCTTCTCGAGCGCGGTGGTGTAGAAGTCGCGCGCGCCTTCGTAGTCCTTGAGACCACGCCGGACGTCGCCTTGGAACGAGTACCCCATCGGGTTCTCTGGATCCAATTCAGCCACGTGTGACGCGTGCTGCCCGGCGGCGTCAAAGTCGTAAGGCTCCTGGAACATCGTCGAGAAGAAGAGCCCGGCGTGCGCCCCGACCATGTCCGGGTCGAGCTCGACCGCCTGTTTCATCGACGCCCGCGCATCGGCGACTTCCTGACGTGCTCCCTGAACACCAGCGAGGACGACGTACGCCCGCGGGCTGTTCGGATACTGTTGGACGAGGCCCTTGGCGAGCTCGAGCTGGCGATCGGTGTTGTTGTCTTGTCCCGCTTGCACGATCTCGACCAGCGTTCGCTCGCCGTCACTGACGCCTTCCAAGTTCGCGGCAGCCTGAGCGATCGCTGTCCGTGCCTCTTCAGGCGAGAAGACCGAGTTCGCGATGCCGATGTAGCCGCGCACGAACGTGGGGTCTTCCTCGATGGCGAGCCGGAAGTGGTCGAGCGCAGGAACGCCGCGGCCGACGTCGAAGAGCGCCTGACCCTGCTCGAAGTGAGCCAGCGCGGCCTCCGATGTCGTCGTGGTCGGGATCTCCGCGATGGCGCCCGCTTCCTCGACGTACTCACCGGCTTCTTGTTGCTGGCCACATCCCACAAGCAGAAGTGCGACTCCGACCGCAACGGATAACCGTGCGAGAGTGTTCAAACTTCTCCTCCGATTCATTGAATGGATACAGTTGGCTGGATTTCAAACGTAAAGACGCCGTCCGGCTTCGGTAACGCTCAATTCTTTTTTTCTGAGGGACGGCAGCGGAGAAGATAGTGCCCCCGCGAACGCCTCGCCCGACACCCACTTTCGGACCTAGGTTCGCCCCGTGACCCACGCCATAGAGCAACGCGACCGGTGGATCCGTGCGGCCCCTCGCTGGGGGAAGCAGCGCGAGTTCGTGCGCGCGCTGACTGCGGCCGCGTCGGACGCGATGCTGGCGGCCGCCAAGCCCGAGCCGGGCGAGCTGTGGCTGGATATCGCCGCCGGCGTTGGGGATCCGGCGATGTCGCTGGTCGATCGCGTGGCCCCGAACGGTCGCGTCATGATGACCGATCTCGTTCCCGACATGCTGCGTACAGCCCGCGATAACATCGCATCTGCGACCGGTGGGCGATCGCGCGGTCTCGTGGCCGTGGCCGCGGCCGCCGAGGCGTTGCCGGTCAAGCCCGTATTCGACGGCGTCACGTGTCGCTTTGGGGCGATGTTCTTTGCCGAGCCCACGGTCGCGGTGGGGGAGATTCGTGGCGCGATGACCCCGGGTGGGCGCAGCGCTTTCGTCGTCTGGGCCGATCGCGAGCGGAACCCGTACTTCACCGAGATCGAGGGCGCCTTGCGCGATGTCGTCGACGATCTCCCGGTCCACGACCCGGACGACCCTCACGTTTTCCGTTACGCGCCGCGCGACAAGTTCGCGGCCCTGCTGAGAGCTGCCGATTGGGTGGACGTGAACGAGCTCGAGACGCCGTTCACGATGGAGTTGGGGATCTCGGCGAGCGAGCTGTGGGATCAGACGGTGGGGTTGAGCGTGGAAGTCGCGGGGTTGGTGGAGGATTTGGGCGCCGAGCGCGCCGCCGAGCTCAAGTCGATCTTCGAGCGCCGAGTGGAGCAGTATTTCCCGGACGGGGCGATGCGCATGCCCGCCGTTGTCCGGATCGTGACCGCGCGCGCGCCCGACTAGAGCTTACTCCCGCGCCGCCTTGCCGAACCCCGGGCCGGCCGTGCGGGCCACGACCCACAGCAGCGATCCGATCCATAGACCGTAGACGACGAGCCGGACCGGATGGTAGGCGATCGTCGTTACCACGTCGCCCGACTGGCCGAGCCCATGTTGCAGTATCGCGCGCGAGACTTGCTCGGCGGTAAACCAGCCCCACAGGACGATCGCCCAATACATGCCGAGCAGCTTCCAGCGCGGCATCCGTGCGCCGGCCGGCAAGTAGCGCGTGTTCAGCATCGTGATGACGAGCGCAAAGCAATACATCGAGGCGATCGTGAACGGCCCGGCGATCAAAACCAGAAAGTTCGGCTGCAGCGCCTCGAAGCTCTCGCCGCCGATCCACGAAGCGGTAATGACGATCATGCTGGCGCCGACAAACACCGTTAACAGAATCAGAAACGTACGGCTCAACGTGATGCGGTGGTTGTGGCGGCCGACGCGATGGTAGACGATGTCGCCGGTGATGCGGGTGACGGTGTCGACGATGCCGAGCTGTGTCGAGAAGAGGATTAACCCGCCACCGAGCAGGAACACGATCTCCAACCACGCGCCGCTGCGCTCTCGGAGGACTTCCGCCTGCGCCAACACCATCCCGGTCTGATCGCCGGCCAGCTCCGGGTTTCCGGTACCGATCGTGGCGCTCACCAGCAGCGTCGTGATGACGACGCTCAGCAGTATGAGAACCACGAACGTGGCCAACAGCTCGCGCTGTGCCAGCCCCATCCAGCCGCGGAACCGTGCCAGCGCTGTCTCGTTGTTAACCGAGAACGCGAACCCGCGATCGGTGACTCGCTCGTTTTCACCCCGGATGCCGCAGATTCTTCCTTGGTAGACGCCCATGCCGAAACCCTTGTCGCGGATCCACAGCGATTGGGCGAGCAACAGGGTCCCGCCACTGCCGGCGTAGGCGACAGCGATGAGCAAGGTCGGGAACTGCTCGCCCGAGAGCAACGATCGGGGCGCACTCCCGATCGATACCGCGCCTTTGGCCAGCGCAGATACGTCACCGAAAGTCACACCGGCGGCCAGTAGCGCCACAAACAGGAGCGGGAAGAAGAACAGGATCAACCCGATCTCGAACTTCTCGAGTGCGTTGTAGACGACGCGCGAAAACGCCAGCCCAAACCAGATAAAGGCCAGCATGAACAGCGCGATCGGTTGCCACGCGGAGACGACCTCGGAGCCGGCGATCGTATTGATGCTCGTCCTCGCGAACTCGGCCGAAACCGCCGCCCAACCGGGCCAGAAGAACGAGATCAACGTGGCCGCCAGAAAGAACCACGGCCAGAACGCACGACGATCGAGACGCGCCATGGCGGTGAACACCGACTCGCCGGTGGCTAGGCTCCAGCGCTCGATCTCGCTGATGACGACGAACTGGGTGAGCACGCCGACCCAGAACAGCCACCAGATCGCGAAGCCGTTGGCGGCGATCAGGTTCGGCCACAGCAGGAACTCGCCAGCTCCCAACCCCATGCCGAGTGCGATCATCGACGGGCCGAGGACGTTCTTGAGCCGCGGCACTCGGGGGACGTCGTTTAACTCGTAGAGCGGAGGTCCGGCCCCGCGCCGCGGATAGTCGGCCGACGCTGGTGCGTTCGGGAGGCGCGATTCGTCGATGGGGCGGAAGACCCCATCGCGGTATTCAACCCCCTCGCCCGGAGGGCACGAGATCTCTTGGTCGCTCATGCCGGCGCGCGCAACCCTAACCCTGGAGCCGGTTCGATCGCAACCCGCGTCAGTGTGCAAGGAGGCCGCCGACCGTTAGTATGCCGCGACGTGTCCGCGGACTCTTCGATCGATCAGCATATCGTCTACTCGACCGCTTACGAGGCGGACATCGGGGCTCATGTGTTCCCGACCGAGAAGTTTCGTGGCGTGTTCGAGCGTTTGGTCGCTGAGGACGGACTCGAGCGAGCGCTCGAGCCGGAGCGACCGGATCGCGAAGCGTTGCTTCGGGTCCATACGGAGGATTACCTCCGCGACCTCGAGGGCGGCCGCCATACGGAGCGCACGATCGCCAGCGAGCTCCCGATCACCGGCGAGATCGTCGAGTGGTTCATGCTTTCCTGCGCTGGTACGGTGCTGGCGTGCCGACAGGCGCTCGCGCTGGGGTGGGCGGCGCACCTCGGGGGCGGCTTCCATCACGCCTTTCCAGCTCGTGCCGAAGGGTTTTGCTACCTCAACGACTTGGCGGTTGGAGCGCGTGCGGTGCAAGCCGATGGAAGCGCGGAGCGAGTCGCCATCATCGATGTCGACGTGCACCAAGGCAACGGTACGGCGGCGATCTTCGCTCGCGACCCAACGGTGTTCACGTTCTCGATCCACCAGGAAGACAACTATCCGATCAAGGAGCGCAGTGATCGTGACATCGGGCTCCTGTCGTTCGATCCACACCGGATTGGCGGTCCGACGGTCACCGACTCGGTCTACCTCGCTGAGCTTGAGCCCGCCGTGATCGACATACTCGACGATTTCCGACCGCACCTGGTGTTGTATCAGTGCGGAGCCGACCCGTATCAGCACGATCAGCTGGGTGGGTTTCGGTTGACGCTGGAAGGACTCGCTCGTCGGGACGCTACGGTGCTCGGCGCGTGTCATGAGAGGCGAGTCCCGGTGGCGATCACATTCGGCGGCGGCTACGCGATCGACGTTGCGGACACGATCGCGATCCACCTCGAGACGGTGCGCACCGCGCGCCGGATCTGGACCGCCGAGCCGCAGGCAGAGCGGTGAGCGATCCGGTCGTTCCACCCGGGGCGTCCGTCCCGGCGGACAGCGATCGAGCCGGCCCACTGGCCGCGTTCCGCGAGCCCGGATTCCGACTGTTCTGGGGCGGCGCGCTGATCTCCAACATCGGGTCGTGGATGCAGAACGTCGCTCAAGGGTGGCTCGTGCTCGAGCTCACCGATTCGGCGTTTATGCTCGGATTCGTCGGGTTTGCTTCGACGATCCCGATGCTGATCCTGCTGCTCTTGGGCGGCGTCTTTGCTGACCGCGTCGATCGACGCCGGCTGCTGTTGGTGACGATGACCGGCATGATGGTCTTTGCGGCTGCGCTCGCCGTCCTGACGTGGCAGGGAGTCGTCACGATCTGGCACATCCTCGTGCTCTCGTTCTTATCGGGTTGCGGCATCGCGCTCGCGGCGCCTGCCTATCAAGCATTTGTTCACGACCTGGTCGGCAACCGGCACCTGCAAAACGCTATCGCGCTCAACTCGGCCCAGTTCAACCTGTCCCGCGTGGTGGGTCCAAGTCTGGCCGGTTTGGCCGTGGTGCCGATCGGCCTGGCGGGGTGCTTCGGGTTGAACGCGGCTTCGTTCTTGGCCGCGATCGTGGCTCTGTTTCTGATCCGTATCAAGCCGCGACCGGCCTTTGCGGGACCGCCGGTGTGGCAAAGCCTGATCGAGGGTGTGACGTACGTCCGGCAGCACCCTCGGGTGCGGATCCTGTTGCTGATGACGACCCTGGTCAGCATCCTGGCGATGCCGTACGCAACGCTGCTACCGATCATCGCACGCGATGTCTTGGGGCAGGACGCGTCGGGGCTCGGCTACCTCTACGCGATCGGCGGGTTGGGCGCTGTCGCCGGGGCGCTGTCGCTGGCGGTGCGGAACCTCTTCCGTCAGCGCGGTGAGTTTCTGTTGGCGATGGTGACGACGACCGGGTTCGCGACCAGCGCTCTTGGTCTTGCCAATACGCTCGTCGTGGCGGTGATCGCGTTGGTAATGATCTCATTCGCTGCAACCGCCTCGATCGCGCTCATGAACACGCTGCTTCAAGAGTTGGTCGACGACGAAATGCGTGGCCGCGTACTCAGCATGTACGGATTGGCGTTCATGGGGACGTTCCCGATCGGGAACCTGCTTGCGGGCACGATCGCGCGTTATTCGTCGGCGTCGGCGACGTTGGCGGTGACGGGTGCGATTCTGGCTGCCAGCGGGGTCTATATCGCCGCTACTCGGCGCCGGGTGAGGGCCATTGCGTGAGAATCGCGATGATCGCCCTGCTCGTCTTTATCTGGGGCTCGACCTGGCTGGTGATCAAGATCGGGCTCACCGACCTGCCGCCGTTCTTGTCGGCCGGGGTACGGTTTGCGTTCGGGGCGACGATCCTTTTTGCGGTGGCGAGGATGCAGGGCATCGCTTCGATTCCGCGCTCGGCTCGTCTAAACGCGGCGCTCTTCGTCCTGGGAACGGGCTCCTTTTCGGTGAACTACGGCGTTGTGTACTGGTCCGAGCAGTACTTACCGTCGGGTCTGACGGCGGTGTTGTTTGCCACGTACCCGTTCTTCACGCTGCTCGTCGCTCACCTCATCATACCCGGCGAGCGGATCACGACCCGAAAAATGATCGGTGTGCTGCTGGGTTTCGCCGGCGTCGTTTTGATCTTCCGCACCGATCTGACGGTGGCCAATCCGCAGGGGCTGACCGCCGCGATGGTGATACTGGTCTCACCCGTGGTAGCGGCGATCTGCACGGTGGCGATCAAACGGTGGGGCGGTCATGTCCACCCGTACATGCTGACGACGTTGCCGATGACGTACGGCGCGCTGACGCTGCTCACGGTTTCGTTTTTGACGGAGGATATCGGGGCGGCGCGGTGGTCTGCGACGGCTGTCGGTTCGATCGTCTACCTGGCGATCTTCGGATCGGTCATCGGCTTCGTCGTCTACTACACGATACTGAGGAAAGTCGCGGTCACGAGCCTGAACTTGATCGCCTACTTGTTCCCGGTTGTTGCGGTAGCGCTCGGCTTCTTGATCCTGGGCGAGGTGCTCGAGCCGCTGACGTTCCTTGGTGCGGGTGCGATCGTGGTCGGGATCGTGATCGCGACTTACCGGCGTCGTTTGGGTGGCGTCGGCGAATCGCTTAGCCAGTCGGTCGGATCAGACGCTGGCTCCCACTTGACCGCCTCAAATACGGTGCGGCAGCCGCGACAGTAGTACTGTCGCGTCATGAGGCTGGAGCCAAACGGAGCCTCCATCTCTACATCGCGCGACCCACAGTGCGGACAGGCGTGGGTGGGGGTTGGATCGAGGTCAGGCGGTCTTGAAGGCGACATTCTTGGTACCTCGTAGCTCATCGAGGATCGCTGCGTCCGGACCACCGTGATCGAGCCGGCGGCGGGCTGAGTCCCAGTCTTCCCAGCTCAACGGCTCGGCGAGCGTCCACCCCTGATCTCCGCCTGCCAAACCGACAGCTTCCGGTTCCGGTAGGAGCTTGGCCAGCCGTCCGAGCAGCCGCTGACGCAGGGCGTCATCATCGGTGTGCTTGAGCCCGGCCGTTACGAGCGCCGTGTCGTGGCCAGGGGGTCCGAAGAACGCGCTCGTGTCGCGGATCGCCCGAGACAGGCTCTGATGCAACGCCTCGCGTGGTGCGCCACCCTGCTCTTCCATGAGCCGTACCCATCCCTCGGCATGGGCGTAATGAAACCGCTCTTCTAGCAACATCTTGTCAGCGATTCTGGCAATCGGGCCGAACTGCTGATCAGCGAACGCGCTCACCACCAGAGAGAGCGCTTGATCGACGACCAGGTTGGCCGCTACCAGATCCGCCCAGTTCTCGAACGCTCGGTCGAGGAACGCGATCGACGCGAACACCTCTGGTGGTCGGGTGTCGTTGAGCGGGTCGATCTCGATGTCGAACTCGCGCTTGAGAATGCGATTGAACAAACGCGTGTGGCCGAACTCCTCTTGCGCCATCGAGCAGGCCGCGATCCCGGCCTCGATCGCTGGGGGACCAAACGTCCACTCGCCGTAGTGGTAGCCGAGCAACAGTTTGGTATCGCTGAGCGCGATGACCGTCGTCTGAAGTGCAAGCCTGGTGGCGTCGTCCAGTTGGAGTTTGACGTCACCTTCGCTCATGACCCCTCGACTCTCGCTGCATCGTCGTGCGCGGGGTGTGCGCTCGCGATCGACGCGCGTGGTATGACCCACATCTCACTCCAGTCCTCTTCGTCGTAGATCTTCCAAGCATAAACCCGCGCCAGATCGATGTGTGGCGCATTTAGAGTTCCGATATGGGACATCGGATCGCCGGGTGCCACGCGACAGAAGACTTCGAATACCTGGTCCGTCATACGCTGAGTCCAACCGCTTTTAGGAGCATGCGGCCACGGTCGCTGAGCTTCTCCTTGGTCCAGGGCGGCGACCAGACGACCTCGATCGCGACATCTGTAACCCCCGGAATCGATTCGACCGCCTCGCGGATGTCCTCGAGGATCATGTCCATGCCGGGGCATCCGATCGACGTAAAAGTGAGCTGTATCTCGACCACGCCCGACTTGCCGACCGAGATGTCGTAGATCAACCCCATGTCAACCAGCGAGATCGGCATCTCGGGGTCGTTGATCCCGTCAAGGGCTTGCCAGATCGTGGTTTCCGAGACTTGAATCACGCCGCGAATCTACGCCCGACGATCGGGGGTCACCAACCGCGAGGCGGCGAAAGTGCTTTCTGTTGCGGCGTTCACGCGGAGCGGGCACCTTTCACGACACTTCAAGGGGGCGCGATGGGTGCAGCACGATCGATCATCTTGGCGTCACTCCTGATTGTGAGTGGGGTGGGCCTCGCGTGCGACGAGTCGACGACGTCCTTTCAAGGGCCGTTTGGCTTTCTGATGGTCGCCCTGGTGGGCGACACTGCCGAGAGCTTGATCCCCGAAGGCGGGATGGTGACGATTTCAGAGGGGGAGCAGTTTCGTCTCAAGGTCCAGGCCGTCGATTCCCGCGACCGCCCGCTGCCCGAACAGATCAGAACGAACTGCATTAGCGCGAACGCGGATGCGGTCCTCAAGCTCGACGAGGCGCTCGACGGTTCGTTTATGGTGTTCCTTTTTTCGGCTCGAGCGAGGGGAAGCTCGGTGCTAACGTGTCAGAACGACTTGGCGAATATCACTAGGATCGTGCTGGTCCGGGTCGAGGGCCCTTAACGCGGTCTGCCGTTGCCGCCGCCGAACAGATCGGTTCCGCGGCCCTGGATCATCTCCGTGTAGCGCTCGTTCATCGGACCCCGTCCACGCCACCGTTCCCAGACTTGCTCCCAAGTGATCGTCTCTTCGAACAGCCACCTCTTTTCTTCGGGATCGAACTCGCACGGCAGCTCGTACTCGAGATCGTACTGGCCAGTGTCATCGTTGTAGTGGGCGGGGATCTCCACGCCGACCTCGGCACACAGCGGCACCACTGAATCCATCCAAGTCTGCCTCAGCTCGTCGTTCGTCTTGCCTTTGAGTCGGTACTCGAGCTGTCCGGAGTGTCGCTTTAGCTCGTCTGGCAACCCAAACCACTCGATTCCGGTCGGGAACATCCAGTCGACAGCACGCTGCAACATCTCTTTGACTTCGCCGCCGGCCTTTGATAGCCGTCGCATCCACGACTCTCCGTGGCGGAGGTGGAAGTACTCCTCCTTATCGACCTTGACCAACGCTCGCTTGAGCGGGCCGTACGAAGTGTTCTGATGGACGTCCGAGAGCAATACGATGCCAGCCCGATCGAACAGCCCATTGGCGACCGCCATCTCGGCCCAGTTCTCGAGCGGCTGATCGAACCCGTAGGGGTTCTTGAACTCGTGGGGCTGGCGGCCAAACACCAGCTGCTCCTTGTCCTCACCCAGGTCCTCGAGAAGTCGGTAGGCGATGTTCGCGTGACCGAGCTCGTCCTGGATGACGGCGCTAACCGCGATACGGCTGGAGATCGTCGGCGCATCCTTGGCGGCCATGTAGTACGCCGGTGCGCTCATCAGCTCGGTGTCACCTTGGACCAACATCTGGGTTACGATCGCCTTGAGATAGCCCGGCGTCATGTCAGCCTTCGACTCGAGGATGTAGCCGTTGGCGATGCGCTCTTTTAGCTCGTCTTCGCGGTCCGTATCGATAGCGGTGGTTGGGTCAACCATGCGGAAACCTCAGCGTTCTATCTGCCAGATTGAAGTTCGAACGCGGACCCACTTCGAGTCCGCCGCGTCGGGATGTTGCTCGATCGATAGCTCGATCGACGACTCGCCTTGTGTCGCGCGAAGTATTCGTACTGGACCAATCGAGTCGTCGCTCACGACCTCCCAGCCGCTCTCGGGTAGCGACGTCCGATACCACCTCACCACGACGTTCCGCTGGCGCGGTACGACGAGCGTAGCCTCACTCAGCGTGCCCCCATCTGCCGGAATGGCGTTGGCCGCGACGATCGTGCTTTCTGGGATGATCGGGAAGTCGGCCGAGAACTCCGCTGGCAGGTCGACCGAAGTCGGCGCTAGGGTCTCGACCACGGCCTCCGCGGGCTGTTCCTGCCCGACGTCGGCGATCTGTTCCTGAGGCGTGGGGCTGTCAGGAGCCTTGCCGCACGCGACCGACGGGGTCAACGTCATTAGCACCATGATGATCGTTCGAGTGGGATGCGACATCGCGTCTCCGAGGAGTGCGAGAGGTGAATGAGAAATCGAACGCAGAGCGTACGGACGCGGGCAGCGTGAGTCAAGTCTCAGTCAAGTGCTGGACGATCGGGCACTCGACCCTACCGGCAGATCGATTTCTGGCGCGGCTCAACTCGCACTCGATCGAGCAGGTAGCCGACGTAAGACGCTACCCCGCTTCGCGCCGCCACCCGCAGTTCAATCGCGAGACACTGGAAACGTTTCTCGATGCCAGAGGAAAAGAGTACCGCTGGTTCGAGGACCTGGGCGGCCGACGTGGAGGTGTGCCAGCCAAAGAGTCGCTCAACCGAGGTCTCGCCAACGATGGCTTTCGCCACTACGCCGATTACATGTTGACTCCGGAGTTCGACGCCGCGTTCGCCACGCTGGTGGCCTGGCTGTCCGAAGGAAGAACCGCGCTGATGTGTGCCGAGGTCCTGTGGTGGCGCTGCCATCGAAGGTTGCTCAGCGACCGGTTGGTCGTGGCGGGTGGCGAGGTCGAGCACATCATGGACGACGAAAACGTGCAATCACACCCGCTCTGGGACCTCGCCACACCAGCCGGGTCGGGTCTCATCTATCCGCCCGATCAAGGCGAACTAGGCTTATAACAAGCCGATCACTCGCCGAACAGAATCGAGAACCCGGCCGAAATCTCCCAGTTGTTTTCCGGGTCGGTGTCGCCGTTGAGGCGCTCCAACCAGATGATGTTGTCGCGCACGTCCAAGCGGATCGCCCACGACGGGTTGTCCATCCGGTTGAACCACTTGAGTCCGATCGCCAGCGGCAACAGGAAGTCGGTCTGCAGATCGTCGACCTCATCGGGTGCGTCGTCGATGCGCGTCGAGGCGGCTCCTAAGCCGGCGCCCGCGAAAAACCGCAATGGGTTGTTCGACCGGAACGTGTAGTCGACCTCGAAGCTGTACAGGAACGTGTTGACGTCGACGTCCTCGTCGAAGCGGGTCTCGTCGTCGCTGATCGGCACCCAGTCGAAATTGCCGCCAAAACCCCAGCCGCTCGACTTGTGAAGCATGAAGCGAGTTCCGAGCAGACCGTGGGAGTCGCCTTCGTCGGGAAACAATCCCCCGGCGTGAATGTTGAGTTCATAGGGTGGAAACGGGTTGTAGGGTCGCTGCGCCAGCGCCGGCCCGACCAGGAAAAGAGTCGAACAGACGATTACAAACATCGATCGCATCTTCATGCTCACCTCGTATGTCGTCGTTGCAGGTTGCGCCCTGTATGGCGGATACCCGGAGGGTTGTTGGGGTGTTCCCGCCACAGTTGGCGAAGTCGCTCACGGGGGCGCAACTTTTGGCCGGAGGGTGCTATGCGAACGATGAAAGCCCCATGTGCGTTGGGATTCGGTGTTGTGGTGATGTCCCTGACGATGCCCGCTGTGGCGCCGGCTCAGGATGCGATCGAGCCCGCCTCGAGCGTACGGGTGGTTGAAACCCGAAGCCGCTTCAGCGGACAGCTCGTGCGCCAAGTCGTCGAAGACCTCGAGCCAGCTGAAGTGCTGCGGGTTCAGGTCGAGCTGGGGCGAGCCGGCTTCGACCCCAAGTTTCGAAACGGCATCGTCAACACGTCGACACGGCGTGAGTTGCGGCGCTTCCAAATCGCGCGCGGTCTTCGCATCTGTAGTTGCGTGAGCTACGAAACGGTGATCGCGCTTGGCATTCGACCACAACTATTGATCGGCGGCGAGTCGGCGATTGTCTACAGTCATCGTCGCGATGACGAGCTCGTCGTTGTCGTCCCGGGTTTTGCGTACCGCCGTCACCACGGTGTCAAGCATCGCCCTTTTTCCGGCGTCGTGGTCGGTCACGAACCCGTTCTGGGTGCGGGGCAGGTCAAAGAGATCTTCCCGCGATCATCGGTGGCTCAGCGGGAGCAGCGACCGGCCCCAAGCCGCAGTCGAACGCCGTCCAAGATTCGCCCCGCGCGAGGCCGCTGAGCGGCGAGTCAGGATATCGCGCCAAAACAGAAGGGCCCTCGTCTACTTCGACGAGGGCCCTTCGTGCAGCACGGCAGAGTTGGTCCCCTACCCAGTCGTGCCGCGAACCCCTTGATCGACCTGATAGGGTTGGAACGCATCCTTGGGTGCGCACAGCGGTACGTACGACTTGGTGTACGGCGGACGGGCATCGGCCGGCACGTAAACCGGCACGCCGTCATATTCGCCGATCTGCATCAAGTCTTCGATCGGCAACGTGGCCGCTGAGCCAAACTGGATCCAATTCCGACCATCGACCGAGATAGCGTCGTTGTACCGGTACCAGTCGCGACCGTCAGCGCACGAAATGACGGGCTCTGGCTCGGGTTCTGGCTCCGGCTCCTCAACGACCGGACATCCCTCCGCGTCAATCAGCGCGCCAACCGGTGTCGCTGGGCACTGGTCGCGATCGTCGGGCACGCCGTCGCCATCGGAATCGATCGGGACCGGGCAACCAAACGAGTCGACCCGGATTCCAACCGCTGTATTTGGGCATTGGTCGCGGTTGTCGTAGACACCGTCGCCGTCTGAATCACTAGGAGGCGGAGGTGGTGGCGGACCGCCGCCAAAGAAGAACGACAGCCCGGCGGTGACCTCCCAATTGTTCTGTACTTCGGTATCGCCATCCGAGGAGTCGACATCGGACAGGCTGAACTCGTCGCGCCAGATCAAGTTGTCGCGGACATCCACGCGAAAAGCCCACGTCGGACCGATGGCACGGTTGTGGACCTTGAATCCTCCAAACACCGGGAGCAGGAAGTTGGTGTTGGATTCATCCTCGTCCAGCGGTGGAAGGTCGCTCAACCGTTCGGTCGCAGCTCCCGCGCCAGCGCCGACGAAGAAATTCGTTCGACTAGTCGAGGGGAACGTGTAGTCAACCTCGAGGCTGTAGAGCAGGACATCAAAATCGATGTCGCCGCCACCCAACTCCAACGGCAGCGAGAGTTGGTCGGCGAAGACCCAGTCGAAGTTCCCGCCGATGCCCCAACCGTTCTCGCTGTGGCGTGCTAGCCGCAACCCGACCAAGACATCGGTGTCGTTGCCCGTGTCGAAGAAGCTCCCGCCGCGATCGAACGTTAGCGAGCCACCGTGCAGATTGAGTTCGGTGTAAGAATGCTGGCCCCGAGCGACCGACGGCGAAACCGCGACGGACAGGGCAGCGAGCGCAATCGCCCAAGAGTGTCGCATTATGACACCATCCTTGTTTTTGGTCTGAGACGGGGCAAGACCAATCTAACGAATGATCCCCGGCGTTCGAAACCCCCGCGCCGCTAAGGAGAATCGAAGGGCGTCGGGTACTCGCTTTGGGGTAAGGGGCGCTCCAGTCGGAGCCACACCACGGCGGCCAAGATGAGTGCGCCACCCACGTACTGGAACGGTCCGATCCGCTCGCCGAGTATAAAGCTCGCTGCGATGACGGTGATGATCGGTTCGATCGTGCTGTAGATCGATGCCCGACCGGCTTCGACGTATCGAAGACCGATCGCCAGCAACGTGATCGGCAACGCGGTCGAGAAGACGGCCAACAGCAGCATGTACACGATGGCGCGTCCTCCACCGCCGAGCTGCCACTGGCCAGCGCTGGTCGCGGCCGCCGTCGAGACGATCGCGGTAGCGGTGATGATGACCGCTGCGCTCCCCACCGCCGGTAGCGCGGGGAGCACCTTGCGGCCGCTCACCAGGTACAGCGACAACGCTGCGACCGCCAGCAGCACGAGTGCGACGCCTATGGGGTTGACTCCCTGCGCACCGATCCCGACCAACAACCCGCAACCGATGACGGCCAATGCCACCGCTACCAGTCTTCGAGAGGTCAGTCGCTCGTCGAGCAGCATCGCCGCGAGCACGATGACCACTACCGGGTAGGTGTAGAAGATGAGTGTCGCGGTGCTGGCTTGGACCCAACGCAGAGCGAACGTGAAAGACAGCGCATCCACCGCGTAGATCGCACCCAGCGCGACCAACGCGACGATCGCTCGCCCCGATGGCCGCCGTCGGCGACTGACGCCGACCACCAGCCAGACGAGCGCGGCTGCGATCGTAAACCGCCACGCGGTCAACGGCAGCGGTCTGGCTCCAGCTTCGAGCGCCAGCTTGGTTAGGACGGATAAGAAGCCGAACGCGAAGGCCGACGCGAAGATAGCGAGCGTAGCAACTCGTTCCCGCGGCATGGCGCGGCAATCTACCGGCCCCTATGATTGGCCGCGAACCGATGATGACGTTGGGCCCGAAATCGCATGATGAGTTGTCGCTCGCCGATACGGTAAAGCCGTACGCGTCGCACTTTTTTGCGTGCACCGGGCCGATCGAGTGGCCGGCACGGATTGAAGAAGCGGGCGGCCTGTTGGGTCGCATGGCGCACGACGTCCGTGCAGCGGACGAGAGTCTCGACTGCCCGCCCAAGTTGACCGCGACCGACGAGCCGAGCGGTGGCGCCGGTCTCGATCTGCTGGCGTTCCCGATCGGGGTCCGATATCACGCCGTCGATGAGGAGTCTTGGCCGATCATCTTGGACGATGCGGTGAACGGACGTCGCGGTCCGAGTGCCGTTCCGCATACTGCGCTGAGCGGGACCCACGTGTTCGTCTGCACACACGGGTCGCGCGACGATCGGTGTGGCCAGTGCGGACCGACGATCGTTTCCGCGCTTCGTCGGGCCTGTCAGGATGCCGACCTCGAGAACGTGAGCGTACGCGCCACCAGCCACGTCGGTGGGCACAAGTTTGCCGGCAACGTCTTGATCTACCCGGATGGGGTCTGGTACGGTCGCGTCCGGCCCACAGACGCGTCGCGGATCGCGATCGAACATATCCGAGACCACAACGTGATAGCGGAACTCTTGCGCGGGAGGATGCAATCGGCATGACCGAGCCGTTGACCCAACTCACCGACGAAGAAACGCTGTTTGGTGATACCGTCCAACAGTTCGCCAACGATGTGATCGGGCCGCGGGTGCACGATATGGATGCGGCCGGGAAGCTCGATCCCGAGATCATCCCACCGTGCTTCGAGCTTGGGCTGATGGGGATCGAGATCGCCGAAGAGCACGGTGGTGGTGGGGCTTCTTTCTTCTTGGCCTGCCTCGCGGTGGAGCGCCTCTCGAGCGTCGATCCCTCGGTCGGGGTGTTCGTCGACGTCCAGAACACGCTCTTCAATAACTGTCTGCTGAGGTGGGGGACCGAGAGCCAGATTGAACGCTACGCGCCGCGCATGGCGACGGATACCGTCGGCGCGTATGCGCTGAGCGAAGCGTCGTCGGGGAGCGATGCGTTCGCCCTGTCGAGCCGAGCCGAGCGGGACGGCGACGAGTACGTGTTGAACGGGTCGAAGCTGTGGATTACAAACGGTGCCGAAGCGGGTGTGTTTGTCGTGTTCGCTACGATCGACCCGGACGCGGGCTACAAGGGCATCACCGCGTTCTTGGTGGAGCGCGAGTTCGAGGGGTTCTCGGTCGGTAAGAAAGAGGACAAGCTCGGCATTCGAGCGTCGTCGACTACCGAGCTGTTGCTCGATGGTTGCCGGGTGCCGGCGGAGAACGTGCTCGGCGAGCTGGGCAAGGGGTACAAGGTGGCGATCGAAACGCTGAACGAGGGGCGGATCGGGATCGGCGCGCAGATGGTGGGGTGTGCTCAGGGCGCTCTCGATGCGGCGCTCGGTTACAGCCATGAGCGGGAGGCGTTTGGCCGCGCGATCTTTGGCTTCCAAGGTGTGCAATTCGAGTTGGCGCAGCTGGCGACCGAGCTAGAGGCCGCACGGTTGACCGTTTATAACGCCGCGCGGCTGAAAGACGCCGGCCAGACGTTCTTGAAGGAAGCCGCGATGGCCAAGCTGTACTCGTCGCAAGTTGCGGAACGCGTCACCAGCGCGGCGATCGAGATCTACGGCGGTTACGGCTTCACTAAGGACTATCCGGTCGAGAAGTTCTACCGCGACGCCAAGATCGGAAAGATCTACGAAGGGACCTCGAACATGCAGTTGGCGACGATCGCCAAGGCGATGCGAGGCTGACCGACGTGCTTGAGTGCCAGAAGCGGGAGTTCTCGCTCCCGAACGACTTGCACTATCTGAATTGCGCGTACATGTCACCGTTGCCAAAGCGAGCCGAAGCCCAGGCCATCGCCGCGGTCGAGAAGAGCCGGGTCCCGTCCCAATACACCCCCGACGATTGGTTTGGCGTGACCGATCGCATTCGGCATCGGTTCGCCGAGCTGGCGCATCTGCCCGACCCGAAGCGAGTGGCGATCATTCCGTCCGCGTCGTACGGAATCGCCACCGTGGCGGCCAACACGCCCGTCTCTTCGCACCAGAACATCGTCATCGTCGAAGAGCAGTTCCCGAGCAACGTCTACTCGTGGCGGCGCATCGCGGGTGAGACCGGCGCCGAGCTACGCACCGTCGGTGCGCCCGACTCCGGTGACGACCGGGGCATGATTTGGAATCGACGCGTGCTCGAGTCGATCGACGCCGACACCACAATCGTCGCGCTGGGACCGGTCCACTGGTCGGACGGAACGCGCTTCGAGCTCGAGTCGATCCGTGATCGCGCGCAAGCGGTTGGTGCGGCGTTTATCATCGACGGGACGCAGGCAATCGGCGCGCTGCCGTTCGATGGGCGGCGGATACGCCCCGACGCCCTTATATGCGCCAGCTACAAGTGGCTTCTGGGCCCGTACTGTATCGGAGTCGCCTATTACGGCGAACGTTACGACGACGGCCAACCGATCGAGGACAACTGGATCAATCGTGAAGGGAGCGAGGACTTTAGCGCCGTCGCCAACTACGTAGATACGTATCAGCAGGGAGCCACGCGGTACGACGTTGGCGAAAAAAGTCACTTCATTCTGGGTCCGATGTTGGTAGCGGGGATCGAACTGCTGCTCGAGTGGGGGGTAGACGAGATTCAAGCTTACTGTCGCGGGTTGATGGGTGATGTGCTTGGCCAGGCTCGCGATCTCGGGTATGACGTCGAAGACGAGGGTTGGCGAGCGCATCATCTGGTCGGGATTCGAACGCCATCGGAGGTACCGCTCGATCGGCTGCAGGAGTCGCTCGCCGAACGCAACGTTTCGGTGTCTCTTAGAGGGTCTGCGATTCGCGTCTCACCGCACTTGTACAACGACGAAAACGATGTAGCCAGGCTGGCCGAAGCGCTGCAAGAGGCGATCACGTGAGATTCAAGGAGGGTGTGGCATGCTGTCGGAGTTGTTGACCGCCATCGTCTTGATGAGTGGAGCGCCGGCCGACACGGTGCCGCTCTACAGAAATCTGGGCGACTACCATCGCGAGATCACCACATCCGAGCCCATGACCCAGCAGTACTTCGACCAGGGTCTGCGCCTCGTTTACGCGTTCAACCACGCCGAGGCGATACGGGCCTTCGATGAAGCCGCTCGGCTCGATCCGAGCTGTGCGATGTGCTACTGGGGCGCCGCGCTGGCGTATGGGCCGAACATCAACGCGGCGATGGACTCGACCGCTGGCGTGGCCGCCTACGAGGCGATCCAGGCGGCGGTGGCCCTTAAGGCGCATGCTAGCAACGTCGAGCGCGAGTTGATCGACGCGCTGGCGGTCCGCTACAGCGCGACGCCAACCGATGACCGAGAGTCGCTCGACCTGGCTTACGCCCGGGAGATGGTCGCGATCGCGGACCGCAACCGGGACGATCCCGACGTGCTGACGCTCGCGGCCGAATCGCGGATGATGCTTCGGCCGTGGGATTACTGGGCGGCTGACGGGACACCGCACCCGGGAACCACGCAGCTACTGTTTACGCTGGAGTTAGCGATCGAGCTCGAGCCGAACCATCCGGGCGCGTGTCACTTCTACATCCACGCCGTGGAGGCGGCGCATCCCGAACGTGCGGTCGAGTGCGCCGAAAGGCTGGCGAACCTCATGCCCGGTGCCGGTCATCTCGTGCATATGCCGGCCCACATCTATATCCGAGTTGGACGCTACGGTGACGCGGTCGACGCCAACGTGCATGCGGTGCATGCCGATGAGGAGTACATCGAGGATCAGAGCCCCGATGGGCTGTACCCGCAGGCGTACTACCCGCACAACTACCACTTCATGGCGTTTGCGGCGATGATGGCCGGGCGCGGCGACCGGGCGGTTTCCGCCGCCCGGTCGGTGGCCGCGAAAGTCGCGCCTGAGATCGCCGGTGAGGTCTACTTCCTGGAGAGCGCACCCGCGTACGCACACCTGGCGCTGTCGACGTTTGGGCGTTGGGAGGAGCTGTTGGCGGAGCCCGCACCTCCCCCCGGATTGCCGACCGCAGCCGGCCTCGTGGAGTACACGCGGGGGGTCGCGTTCGCCGCTACGGGTCAGCCGGCCAAGGCGCGCGAGGCGCTCGACCGGCTGGAGACGTTCAACACCGAGCGCGCAGCCGGTGCCGACACGCCGGCCAAGCAGATCTTGCCGATTGCGATACACGCGCTCCAGGGCGAGATCGCGCTCCGCGGGGGTGACCCCGACGGGGCGGTGACGCACTTCGAAGCCGCCCGCGATCTCGAGGATCAGTTGCTGTACGACGAACCGCCGCTGTGGCACTATCCGATCCGCCAGTCGCTGGGCTGGGCGCTCATCGAAGCCGGTCGGCCGGCCGATGGGGAGACCGCGTATCGAGAGGACCTGAAGAGGTTCCCCGAGAACGGGTGGTCGCTGTTCGGGTTGATTCAGTGTCTCGAAGCGCAGGGAAAGGACGTTGAGGCGGCGTCGACGCGCGAGCGATTCGAAGAGGCGTGGTCGACGGCTGATGCCGTTTTGACCGCTTCCCGCTTCTAGCCGTTCAGTTCGCCATGATCGTGATCGACACCGTGGTGGTGTTGTTCACGGTGTTGATGTCGGCCTGATCGAGGCCGGTAATCCGAATTGTATTTACGATCGTGGCGGCTACGGTGATCTGCACGTTTCCGGTCCGATCGCCGACGGTGGCCGTGACCGTGGCCGTTCCGTCGCCCATCGCGGTCGCGAGTCCCGTATTGGTGACGCTGACAACTGAAGGGTTGCTCGATCTCCAGGTGACGTCGACCGTCTGCGCGGCTTGGAGGTCGGACTCAATCAGCTGCAGTTGAACGGTGGCGCCGATCGCTCCGAGCACCGGAGGGTTGCTGGGAGTGATAGTGATCGTTCCTCCGGGTGGCACCGGAGCGAAAGGCCCGACCCCGCTGCACGCGGGCACCGTCAGCAGCAGCAGCAATACGACAAAGCGCATAGTTACCCTTCCGTTCATCATCATGGACCCACGTTAACGGTGAGTGCCAACGTCGCGCTCGCCCCCACTTCCAGCTCGCCAATGCTCCACACGCCGGTTGCGACCGAGAACGTACCCTGGCTCGCCTCGGCGGAAACCAACGAAAGTCGGCTCGGCAGCGCGTCGGTCACTTGGACACCGGTCGCGGTATCCGGCCCGCGATTGATGACCGTGATCGTGTAGACGACCGTCGACCCGATCGTGGGGTTGGGATTGCTGACAGCGGCGGTGATCGCCAGGTCAGCTGTGCCAGCGGCAACCTGCGAGAACGTGACGGTGGCGGATGCGGCGATCGATCCGCCGTTGACGGTGCCCGTGATCGTGGCCGTACCCGAGGCTGCGCTCGACGTCAGCGTCGCGGTGTACGTCCCGTCATTGTTGTCGGTGACGCTGCTCAACGTGCCCGCGGTTGTGGAAAGCGTCACCGCGTCACCGCCACTCGTCAGGTTCGAACCGCTCGCGTCCTTTAGCTGTACGGTGATCGTCGATGTGCTGGTCCCGTCGGCCGGGATCGAGGTCGGGTTGGCGGTGATCGTCGATGTGGCACCGGACGCGCCACCGGCGGTGATCGTAAACGGGATGCTCGTCACCGGGGTGAAGCCGGCGGCCGAGAAGACGAGTGTATAACCGCTCCCGGCCTGATTGATCGCGAGACTGGTGAAAGTGGCCGTTCCGCCGACGGCGTTGACGGTCGTCGTGCCGATGAGCGAACCCCCGCTAGGGTTGGTCGCGATGGCGGCCGATATCGGCCCGGTAAACGACGGCACCGTGTTGCCGTTGGCATCGACGACTCGAACGCTGATGCGTGGTACGAACTGAGCGCTGGCTGGTGTCGTCGACGGCTGCTGCACGATCTCGAGGCGGTCGGCGCTGCCGATCACGAATGCGACAGCCGCGGTATCTGCGATTGGCGTCGCGTTCACGGTGCCGGTGATCGTCGCCGTCTGTGGGGTCGTCGACGCCGTGAGAGTCGCCGTGTACGTGCCGTTCCCGTTGTCGAGGACGCTACCGAGTGAACCCCCGTTGGTGGATAGCGCGACGGTGTCGCCGCCGGACGTCAGTGGGTTCCCTGCGGCGTCGAACAGCTGGACGGTGATCGTCGACGTGCTCGCACCATCGGCCGGGATGGCGGTCGGGTTGGCGCTGATGATCGACGTCGTACCGGAGGGAGGCCCAGGCACGATGTCGAACGGGGTGCTCTCGTCCCCGCCCAACCCCGCAGCTTGGGCGATCAACGTGTAACCCGCACCTGCCAGATCGATCGACAGATTCGAGAACGTCGCCACGCCGCTCACCGCGGCGACCGTCGTCGTGCCGGAGAGTGTTCCACCACTAGGGTTGGTCCCGATCGTCAGCGTGATGTTGCCGTTGAAGCTGGTGTCGGTGTTCATGTTGGCGTCCACCGCGCGTACGGTGACCGCGGGCGAGATGGTGGAGCCTGAAGCCGTGGTCGTCGGCTGCTGGACGAACTCGAGCGCACCCGCGCCACCGGGCAGGAAGTTGACCGTCGCGTCATCGGCGATCGGGTTGCCGTTTACGGTTCCAGTGATCGTTGCCGTTCCGGCGGTCGTCGAAGACGTCAGCGTGGCCGTGTAGGTGCCGTTGCCGACGTCGGTTGCCGGGTTGGCGGTCAGCGTTCCAGCCGTTGTGAAGAGATTGACTGGGTCACCGCCACTCGTGAGGTCGTTTCCGAGCGCGTCCCTCAGCCGCACGGTCACCGTAGCGGTGCTGATGCCATCGGCGGTGATGTCCGGGGGTACGGCGGTGATCTCGGATGTTGCACCGGATGGGGGCCCAGGGTTGATGTCGAACGGGTCGCTTGTGTCGGGGGTCAGCCCGCCACCGGTTGCCTGCAACGTGTACCCGTTGGCGGCCACATCGATCGAGAGGTTCGAGAACGTCGCCACGCCGTTCACCGCGCCGATCGAAGTCGTGCCGGACAGTATCCCGCCGCCGGGGTTGTTCTGGATCGTGATCGTGACCGTTCCGGTGAAGTTGGTGTCGGTATCGCCGAGACCATTGACTGCGCGGACCGTGACGGGCGAGATCGATGCGCCGGCGGCCGTGTCGGTCGGCTGTTGCACGAACTCGAGCGCGACCGCGGGGGGGAGGGTGATGTTGAACGAGCTGCTCGTCGCGCCCGTCAAGCCGATCGAGTTCGCGGTCAGCGTGTAGCCGTTCCCGACCGCGTCGATCGACAGGTTCGAGAACACGGCCTCCCCGCCGACCGCACTCACCGTTGTAGAGCCAAATAGCGTGCCGCCACCGGGGTTGTTCCCGATCGCGACCGTCACGCTGCCGGTGAACGTGCCGTCGAGCGTGCCCGGCCCATCGACCGCGCGGACCCTGATCGCGGGTGTGATTGTCGCTTGGGCATTGGTGTCCGTCGGCCCCACAAAAAAGATGAGCCGCGTGGCGCCAAACCTGACCGTCGCGGTGTCGACGATGTTGCCGAGTGCGTTCACCGTCCCGCTGATCGTAGCGTTGGCGATCGACGTCCCGGATGTCAGCGTGCCGGTGTACGTACCGTTGCCGTTGTCGGTCGCGGGGTTGGCGCTCATCGTGCCGTCGGTGGCGAAGAGGTTCACCAGGTCGCCACCGGTTGTGATCGGATCCCCGTTGGTGTCGATCAACTGGACCGTGATCGTCGATGTGCTTGTTCCGTTAGCTGGAATCCTGATCGGATTGGCGGTGATCGTCGAGTTCGCCGTCGATGGCCCGAAGATGTCAAACCCGAGACTGGTGCCCGGCGTAAGCGCGGGTGAGCTGGTCGCCTGCAACGTGTAGCCGTTACCGCCCTGGTTGATCGACAGGTTGTTGAACGTGGCTACGCCGTTGACGGCCGTCCGGGTCAACGTTCCCGACAGAGTGCCGCCACCCGGGTTGTTCAGAATCGCAACCGTGATCGTACCGATGAAGTTGGGGTCGGTCGTCCCGGTGGAGTCGGTCGCCCGTACCGTGATCGGTGGCGCGATCGTCTGCCGGACCTGGGTATCGCTCGGCTGTACGCCGAATCGGAGCTCCGTCGCCGGCGCGGCGGTGATGTTGAACCCATTGCTCGTGTCTGGCGTGAGCGCCGGTACGCTGGTCGCCTGCAGCGTGTAGCCGTTTCCGACCGCGTCGATCGACAGATTGCTGAATGTGGCGACACCGTTGACGGCGGGCTGGCTCAACGTGCCCGACAGCGTGCCGCCGCCAGGGTTGTTCTGGATGGCGACGGTGATCGTACCGCTAAAACCGGTGTCGGTCGTGCCGGCCGCGTCGGTGGCCCGCACGGTTACCGGCGGGCTGATGGTGGCGCCGACCTGGGTATTGCTCGGCTGGACACCGAAACGGAGCTCTGATGCCGGGATCGATGTGATGTTGAATCCGTCGCTCGTATCAGGCGTGAGTACCGGTACGCTTGTCGCCTGCAACGTGTAGCCGTTTCCGATTGCGTCGATCGAGAGGTTGTTGAACGTGGCCACGCCGTTGACGGCCGGCTGGCTCAGCGTGCCCGACAGGGTGCCGCCACCCGGATTGTTCAGGATCGCGACGGTGATCGTCCCGCTGTAGCCGGCATCCGTGGTCCCCGCGCCGTCGGTTGCGCGCACGGTGACCGCGGGTGTGATCGTTCCACCGACCTGGGTATTACTCGGTTGGACGCCGAACCGCAGCTCGGTTGCCGGCACCGACGTGATGTTGAACGCGTCGCTGGTATCCGGCGTGAGCGCCGGGACGCTGGTCGCCTGCAACGTGTAGCCGGTGCCGACCGCGTCGATCGAAAGGTTACTGAAGGTCGCGACGCCGTTGACCGCCGGCTGGCTCAGCGTGCCCGACAAGTTTCCGCCGCCAGGGTTGTTCAGGATAGCGACGGTGATCGTGCCGCTGTATCCGGTGTCGGTCGTTCCTGTTCCGTCGGTGGCTCGTACGGTGACCGCGGGTGTGATCGTGGCTCCGACCTGGGTGTTGCTCGGTTGGACATCGAACCGGAGCTCGGTCGCTGCCGCGGTCGTGATGTTGAACGGGTCGCTGGTGACCGGCGCCAGCGGGCTGCTGGTGGCCTGGAGCGTGTAGCCATCGCCGACCTCATCGATCGACAGGTTGTTAAACACCGCCACGCCGTTGTTAGCGATATCTGAGGTCGTCCCTCCCAGCGTGGCCGACCCGCCACTCGGGTCGTCCTGGATCGCGATCAGGACCGTGCCGGCAAACGATGTCACCCGATTCCCAGCTCCGTCGATCGCCTCGACCCGCACCGGTGGCGCGATCGTCGCATTGACTTCGGCGGCTGACGGTTGGACATCAAACCGCAGTGCGATCGCCGTAAACTCCACCGTCGCATCGTCGCTGATCGGGTTGCCGTTCACCCTCGCGCTCACCGTCGCCGTCCCGCCATCGAGAGACGTGATCGTCGCGGTATACGTCCCGTCGGTGTTGTCGGTAACCGGTGACAACACACCGAGGGTGGTCGCTAACTCGACCGTATCGCCGCCGGTCGGAATCTGGGTGCCCACGCTGTCACGCAACGTCACCGTGATCGTCGACGTTGTTGCGCCGTCGGCCGGTACTGATGCCGGTGCGGTGGTGACTTCCGACGTGGTCGGGTCGGGGGTCTGGCCTGCCGCCGGTGCGGCCCACGACAGGAGCAGTGTCGCAACGCCAGCGGCCAGGAGGCGAGGACCCAGCGGATGGGTTGCCGGGGGGCTCATGATTGGCACGATTTTAGCGGGTTTTCGGGGTTTGCGCACGGAATTGACCCGTTTCCGAAAGACGGCTACACTCGATCAAAACGATGCGTTTTTGCGTTTACCTCACTATCGCTTGCTTCGTTCTGGGCGCTCCCGTCAAAGCGATCGGTCAGACCGGCTACGGCGAAGTCAACGTCCACGGAGCGACGTTGGTCGGAGACCTGTTCGAGGATAGTGGCACCGCGCTCCAGTTTGGCGCCCGGGTGCTCTACCGAACGAACAGCGGTTTCGCCTTTGGCGGCAATGTCGACTGGGCGACGGCGGACAACATCCTCATCCGATCCGGTCTGGAAGAACTAAGCGCGAATATTCTCATGTACAGCTTCGAGATCGACTACGTGACGCGCGTTTCGCCGCGGGCCGACTTCTTCTTTGGTGGCGGGCTCGGCGCCGCCACCGTGCAGTTCGATGCCTCCGACGTTCAGAACAGCACCGGGACGCTGGTTCCGATCGGCGGCGGCGTCAAGCTGCTGAACCGCGAAGTCGATCCCTCGTGGGCCTTTCGCGTCGACGTGCGCGACAACATTATCGTGCGCACCGTCATAGATCCGATAACCCGAGCGGAAAACGACGAGGCGCGTCACAACTGGGAGCTGTCGGCCGGAATCTCGTTCTTCTTCGGTGGCGGCGGCGAAACACGAGAGACTCAGCCGGAGCCCGTGCAACCAGCCGCCGACGGGCCCCCCGTGGACGTGGCAGAGCCCCCACTCGATGATGCGGCGGACGCACCGGCACGAAGGCTCGAGGACGTGTTCCTGGAGGCCGAGCCGCCGGTCGAAGAGGATCGCGGTCCGTTGGTGTGCGTCGACAACCGGGACTGGTTCGACAGCGGTGCGCCGATACAGTTCGATGACCGTGACTGGCGCCCGCTTGGTCGTCCGGAGCCGATCACGATCGACAACCTGGTTCTGGTCGGCGAGTACGACGGTATCCCGGTCTACGTGAACGCTTTCGCTACCGAGCCGTACGTCGATTTGTGGCTACCGCGTTGCGGTCCCGGAAGCTTGTTTCATCTGTACGTGGAAATCGAAGCCGGCGAGTGAGCTAGTTACACCACGCTGCGCCCGATCGACAGAATCCCGAGGACGATCAGCCCGGCCGCCACCACGACACCTAACAGCGGGAGTCCGTTTCCAGTGGGTTGTGGCCGCCGCTTGCGGATGACCGACGTCACGTGGAGCGTCACCAGAGCCAACAGCATGAGCGTCAGGTGGCCGATGATCCCCGCGGCTCGCCCGCCGACAGCGTAGAGCACAAGCCCGGTCAAGACCTGCAAATCCACCAGACCTGTGAACGTGGCCAGGACCGCTGGTCCTGGTGCGGCGAACGGTTTGCCTCTGAGCGTCCCGACCAGGAAGTACAGCAGGGCGAGCAGGCCGGCGGCAAGCACCAGGTACCGGATACCCGAATGGGCGTGAAAAAGCGCGGTCATGGAATTACCTCCCCCCACCCCGGCGTCTGAGCCTGAGTCGGGCCTGATGAGTGGTTAAACGATGAACGGGCTCGGGCCATTTGTTGTCCATAGAGGGAGAATACCATCTTCCCACGCCGGTGTCCGTCTGATCGGATGATGGCTGGCGCCGAACAGCGGTCCTGGTGAGGGTACCGGGCGGGGCAACCCGCCCGGTTTTTATTTTCACCCCAAGCGTGCTCGTCCGAACCAATCCGCCCATACCCCGGGAGGTTCTATGACCGACGCCAGTACCACCCCCGTCGAAGCGCTCTCAGGCATCTCGGTGATCCGTGCCAGCGGTGATTGTCGCGACTGGAACGGAATCCGCTACAAGACCGGGATGGCCGCTCACAATGTCGGATCGACGAGCCTGTCGATGAACGTGGCCACGATTCCGCCGAGTGGTGTGGCCAAGGCTCATATCCACGTCGGTTTCGAGGTCATGCTCTTTATCCTCGAGGGACGCGTACGGCACGAGTACGGGCCCGCACTCTCCACCGTCGTAGACAATGAGGCTGGCGACTTCATCTATATCGAACCCGGTGTTCCACACGAGGTGTTCAACCTCAGTGATTCGGAGCCCGTAGTCGCCGTCGTTGCCCGCTCCGACGCTACCGAGTGGGAGAACATCATCCCGTATGACCGTGAGACGGGTGCTGCTGATCGTTAGCGTCGTCGATCAGCCCGGGGTAGATTTGCCGCCCAATTCATAGCGAATGCATACCATTCCCCACCGATTCAAGAGGATGCAAGAATGGGCCTCAATCTGACGCGAAAGATCATCGAGGAGCACCTCGCTGAGGGGGATCCCTCGGGTCTCGGAAACGAGATCGGGATACGGATCGATCAAGTGATCACCCCCGACGCGACGGGTGTCCTTTGTTACTTGCAGTTCGAATCGATGGGATTGGACCGCGTGCAGGTGAAACGCGCTGTGGCTTACGCCGACCATGTCGTGTATCACTTCGATCCCAAGAACGCGGCCGATCACAAATACCTGGAAACGGCAGCCCACAAGTACGGATCGTGGTTCAGCCTGCCTGGAAACGGCGTGTGCCACCAGGTGCATCAGGAACGCTTTGCCGTGCCCGGCGACACGCTGCTGGGGTCGGATTCGCATACGCCCACACAAGGTGGGGTCGGGATGTTGGCGATCGGTGCCGGCGGACTCGATGTCACTGTCGCTATGGGCGGGGGACCGTACTACTTCCCGATGCCGGCTGTCGTCGAGGTTCGATTGGAGGGTGAGCTGGCGGAGTGGGTGACCGCCAAGGACATCATTCTCGAGATGATGCGGCGGGTGACAGTCAAAGGCGGGCGCGACAAGATCTTCGAGTACACCGGCTCGGGTGCGGCCTCGCTATCGCCTTACGAGCGATGCACGATTTGCAACATGGGGACCGAGCTCGGCGCTACGACGTCGATCTTCGCGTCCGATGAGAAGACCGCCGACTATTTCGAGCGCTTGGGCCGAGGTGACGATTTCCGATCGATCGGGCCCGATCCCGATGCCGAATACGACGAGCAGATGACGATCGACTTGTCCACGCTCGAGCCGTTGGTCGCCTGCCCCTCGATGCCGGACAACGTGGTCCCGGTGCGAGAGGTGGCGGGCACCGCGATCGATCAGGTCATCGTGGGATCGTGCACCAACGGAGGATACGAGGATCTGGTCGCCGTGGCGCGAATACTGGCCGGCCATCAGGTGAACCCGAGCACGAACTTCGTCATTTCACCGTCATCAAAGCAGGCGCTCGAGATGATCGCTCGTGACGGGTTGATCGCCGACATCCTGGCGAGTGGCGCCAATCTGAGCGAGTCGACCTGTGGAGCATGCATCGGGGTTGGGCACGTCCCCGCGCCGGGCCAACGCAGCTTGCGATCGTTCAATCGCAACTTCCCGGCACGCAGCGGGCTCAAAGACGATCAGGTATACCTGGCGAGCCCCGAGGTGTGCACCGTAGCGGCGATCACGGGCGAGCTCACCGATCCCCGCGATTGGAGCAGTCAGGCGCCCGAGAAGCGCTTACCGGAGAAGTTCACGGGAACGAAAGCGGGTTTGATCGCACCGGCCGAGGATCCAGCGGCGGCGGCGGTCAAGCGCGCCTCGCACATCACCGACATACCACTTTCCGGTCCACCCGCCGATACGCTGGCCGGCGAGGTGTTGATCGTTACCGGTGACGATATCACGACCGATGATATCGTTCCGGCCACCGCCGAGATGCTCTCCAACTGGGCCAACATCGACGCTGTTTCGCGGTTTATCTTCAAGCGTCTCGACAGCGATTTTCCAGAGCGGACTTTCGCCAAAGGTGGCGGATGGATCGTCGGTGGAGCGAACTATGGCCAGGGATCGTCGCGTGAGCACGCCGCGATGGCCCCGATGTACATGGGCATAAAGGGCGTGATCGCGAAGTCATTCGCCCGGATCCACAAAGCGAACCTGGTCAACTTCGGCGTCGTGCCACTGGTGTTCGCCGACCGGTCCGACTACGACTCGGTCGAGCCCGGTGACGAGCTGCTGGTGAGTGATGTCCATGCCGGAATCGACGCTGGCCGAATCACCATTCACAACCAGACCCGCGGCACCGAGTTCGAGACGGTGATCAACCTCACCGAGCGCGAGCGCAGGTTACTAAAGGCCGGCGGGGTGTTACCGTACACGCGCGCTCAAGGCGGCGTAGCAGCTTAGGAGGCTCTTGATGGTGGAACCACAATCGGCGACGACGCGCCGAATCACTTGGATTGTTGGAGCGGTCTTGATGGGCGGCGCGATCGCGTGCGGTGGTGCGGCAGCCGATCCCGACGCACCTCTGGAGACGTACTCCGAAGGCGAGGTGCTTTTCGTTGATGCCGGTGACGTGCGCCGGTATGTGGACTCGGGCAACGACGTCGTCTTTGTCGACAACCGCAACTCGTTCAGCTTTCAGCGCGAGCGAATCGCCGGCGCGCGACTCATCCCGACCGAGGCGATGGCGCGGTCGGTAGGGAGCCTCCCGCTCAACAAGTGGATCGTTCTCTACTGCACGTGACCCGCTGATGAGTCAAGCGTCCGGGCGGCGCAAATCGCGATGGAAAATGGATACGAAAAAGCGGTGGTCCTCAAAGGCGGGTTGGACGCGTGGCGGGGCGCCGGCTACCCGATCGAGTCGGGTTCATAGGCCAGCTACTCGACATTGGTATACGAATTCTGCCGTTTGGCATCAGCGGGTAATGCCAAGCGGCAGTACCCGTGATGACAGACCTCGACTACCCATCATTTTGTAAGTCTCTCTTCAGTGGCGCAATCGCCGGTGCATCGATTGCGCTCGCTGCCGGATGCAGTGATCAAGTGCCCCTCGAGCGCACAGCGCCGGCTTCGAGCTCCGAGCTGGGGGAGATCGTGCTCCCGCCGTCAGCCAATGTCCCACGGGCCTCGTTACCGGGATTCACTCCCGACACGATTCGACCCGACGGGATGATCGCACCTGACACGCTGTTCGAAGGATTCGGTGGGCTGGCGCTGGCGGCGAGCGATCTTCCGGCGATCGTGGATGGCTATCGCGCGTACTATCGCGACGAACACGACACACGCGGTTCTAACGTCGAGGACGCGGTCGATCCGCGGCTGGCCGAGACCGCCAAGCGGCGGGCCGCCAACGATTGGGGCTACTCCGGTTCGGGCGGTTGGTCGAACCTGGTCGGTCAACTGCCCAACGAGATGCGGATCGCGCTCGCCAACCGGATTTTAGTTGCCGATCGCGAGCTCGCTGCCGAGCTCCACCGGAGGTAAACGCGCAAACCGCCGCCAACCCCGAGGTCGGCCGGGTCCGGAGCTACGGTCGCTTTCTCCGCGTCGAGCACACGTTGTTCTCGCTGCCGATGCTGTTCGCGGGTGTCTTCCTGGGTGGGGGGCTGGGTGTACCCGCCCGACTGCTGTTGCTGGTGCTGGTGGCCGGGATCGGAGCCCGCACGGCAGCGTTGGCGCTGAATCGGATCATCGATCGTCGGTTCGATGCGGCGAACCCACGGACGGCCGAGCGCGAGCTGCCACGCGGCGTGATGTCGCTGACCGAGGCGTGGGCGCTGGCGATGGTGGGCGCGGTGGTGTACGCCGGCGCAGCGTGGGTCATCGCGCCGATCTGTCTGGCGCTGGCGCCCATCCCGTTAGCGGTGTTTGTCGGCTACCCTTACCTCAAGCGCTTCACATCGTGGTGCCACCTCGGCGTCGGCCTGGGGTTGGCGATGGCGCCGCTCGGCGGTTGGTTCGCGGCTCGACTGAGCTTCGCCGACGTCGGCCCGTCGCTTCTGCTCGCCGGTTTCACGCTCGGTTGGGTGGCTGGTTTCGATGTCATCTACGCGACCCTGGATCGGGTGCACGATCGCGCGGCTGGTGTGCACTCGTTGCCGGCGAGTCACGGCCGGCGTGGGGCGCTCGTTATCTCCCAGGCGATGCACGGCGTAGCGTGGGGTCTGCTCGCCGCGCTCGTGGTGTGGCGCCTGAACGTCGTCGCCGCGCTTCCGTTCTTGCTGATCGTCGCGGGGCTGCTGGTTTGGGAGCAGCGCAAGGCTCACGATGTCGATTTGGCGTTCTTTCGCATCAATGTCTGGGTCGGTTTCGCCGCCCTGGCGGTCGTCGTGGCCGGGTTAGTTGGCGCCTAGACTTGGCGCAGTCAACCCACTAGGTTGCGGTTTCGTGCGTACAGTAGTCGGCCTCACCGGAGCCTCGGGCTCGATCTTTGGCCTTGAGTTGCTCAAGCGCCTCCCAGGCGAGAAGTACGCCATCCTGTCTCGCTGGGGTCAGCACGTTCTCAACGAAGAAACCGATCTCGGTCGCGACGATGTGGAGTCGCTCTGCGACCGGTTGTACTACGACGCCGACCTGTCAGCGCCGCTGGCCTCGGGTTCGAATGCGTGGGACACGATGGTGATCCTGCCGTGCTCGACGTCGACGATCGGCAAGATCGCTTCGGGGATCGCCGACACCCTTGTAACGCGAACCGCCGCGGTCACGCTCAAGGAAGGCCGACGGCTCGTACTCTGTCCGCGCGAGACACCACTCTCGGGAGTTACGCTGCGCCAACTGGCGACCCTCGCCGGTGACGGCGTGACGGTGATGCCGGTTTCACCTGGCTGGTACGATCGACCCTCCAGCATCGACGATATCGTCGACGATTTTGTAAACCGCGTATTGCAGATCCTCGGCGTGGAGATTCCCGGTGGTTGGCGTGCGGGCGAGCTGGAAGGGATCCCGCGCGCGCTGCCGTCCGAGCGGGTTCCAGAGCCAGGCAACTAGTCAGCCGCGCCCTTTTCTCGCGTGGGGTTCCCCGATCTACAATCGTTTCTTCAACATTGCGAAGCGCGCGGTGATTTGGCACGAATCGGTGTCGAGGTCGATCCGCGCTTCGAGATCACCGAGATCGTATCGCGAGTCGTGCGAGCCGACGGACCGGCACTGTGGTTCGAGCGCGTAAAAGGCTCGCGCTTTCCCGTGGTTGCCAACGTGCTTGGCTCGAGCCGGCGATGTGAGTGGGTGTTCGGGCGGCCGCCCGAGTCGATTGGCGATGAGCTCTTGGCGACCGCCGAGCAGCTCATGCCGCCCTCTCCCAAGGCGCTATGGTCGACACGATCCACGCTTCTCGGCGTGCGCCACTTTCGCGTTCGGCGCAACCGATCGGGGTCAACCGCTCCAAGCGCCGATCGCCTGTCGCTCGATGACCTGCCGATCTTGACTTGTTGGCCCGAGGACGGGGGACCGTTTGTTACGTTCCCGTTGGTCATCACAGCACATCCGGAAACCGGATCTCGCAACGTCGGCACGTACCGGATGCACGTGTACGATGGCGAGCGCGCCGGGATGCACTGGCAGATCATGAAGGGCGGCGGATACCACTACGCCGCAGCCGAGGAAAGAGACACGGCGCTCGAGGTGGCGGTCGCCATCGGGGCCGACCCGATCACGCTGCTGGCGTCGATCGCACCGCTGCCCGAGGGGATCGACGAGCTGGCGTTCGCCGGCTTCCTGCGTGGCGCGCCGACCGAGATCCAGCGCTGCGAGACGATCGATGGGTGGGCGCCGGCATCGGCCGAGTTCGTTCTCGAAGGCGTCGTGCCGCCCCACGAGCGGGAGTCGGAGGGTCCGTTTGGCGACCACTTTGGGCACTACTCTCACGCCGCTCCGTTCCCCGTGTTTCACCTCAAGCGGATCACGCATCGCGCGACCCCTGTGTATCCAGCGGCGGTGGTCGGAAAACCGCCCCAAGAAGACAAAGCGATGGGCGAAGCGGTCGCCAAGATCGCCGGGCCGTTGATCCGATTGGTGCAACCCGAAGTCGACGCCGTCCACGCGTGGTTCGAGGCCGGGTTTCACAACTTGTTGGTCATCGCCGTCCACCAGCGATACGGGAAGGAGGGCGTCAAAGCCGCGCTCGCCCTCTGCGGACAAGGACAGCTGGCGCTGACCAAGGTCGCGATCGTCGTCGACCCCGACGTCGCGATCGACGATTGGGGCTCCGTGCTAGCGGCGTTCCGATCGCACTGGTCGGCGTCCGACGATGCGATCGTGCTGCCGGGGGTTCCACAAGACACGCTCGACTTCACGTCGTTCACCATGAATCTGGGATCGAAGCTGATCCTCGATTGTACACGCAGCGCCGGCGGTATATCCGGCGACGAACCACCGGTCGAGCGCGGTGATCCGTCCGGACTCGCGCGACTGCCTGGCGGCGCCGAAGCACCGTTCACACCGCCCGACGAGCTTGAGCCCAAAGTGGTTGCGTGGCGCACGCTCGGCGACACGATGTGCGTGGTCCAAGTACGGGAGCGGGACGGCCGAACCGGCCGTCAAGTAGCCGAGTCGCTCGTCGCTAGCTCACGGCTCGGTCGAATCAAGTGGTTCGCCGTGGTCTCCGACGACGTGCCGCTGGACGACCAGACGTTGCTGCTGTGGGGGATCTTTACTCGGTTTGACGCTGCACGCGACGTGGTGTTTAGCGAGATGCGGCTAGATGGCGCGTGGCCCAAGTACGCTGGTCGGATGGCGATCGATGCGACGTGGAAACCGGGCTATCCGAACCCGATCGAGATGGATCCTGACGTCATCCGATCGGTTGATCGACGCTGGAGTGAGTACGGGATCGGAGTCGGTGCCTGATCGATTAACGCCAAGCCGGGTGACTCCGTCCAATGCGCATGAAAGCAAGACTTTTGAGCCTACTCCTCGTACTAGCGATCGGTGCCGCAGGCCTCCACTCGCTGGGCGTGTTTGCGGGGTTGAACTGATGTGCGAAAGCCCCCGCCTGGGGCGGGGGCTTTCAACTTCCCAACGTTGAACCAGTCGGCCGTACGCTAGGGCGAGCTCGCACGCTCGTTGTAGATGTAGTCGCGATGAGCTCCATCGCCGAAGATCTCATTGTACGCGTCCCCGCGCGCCTGCCGAGCCTCCGCGCCCCACATCTCTTCCGCGATGCCGGCCAACCCGGGGTTGGCATCGATCGATGCCCAATCGGCGTACTTCGTCATGAATACCACGTTCCACTCACTGCCCGTGTGATGAATCAATGTTTTTGACTCGACGAAGTGACCGCGCTCGATCGCGGCCTCGACCAGCACCATGTCCTTGTCTATCAGCTTGCCCAGGCTGTCGACCATTGACCACGGCACGCTGTACACGCTGACGTACCAATAGGGATCGGCGTCGTCGTCTTGAGCGGTAGTCGTAGCCGGCAGCGCCAAGATCATGGCGGCCGCCACCGACCAGAGAATCAGGTGTCTCACGTTGTCCTCGTTCGGCTGGGGTAGTGGTGTACTGTGACCCGTCGGCGACGCTAGCGCTTCCGGTACAGAAGCGCAAAACCGATCTCGTTTGACCCCCGTGCGAGGTTCCACGAACTTCTTGCGGTCATGTCTCCGCTCCGCGCAACGCTAGAGACGAACGCTGCCGCGATCCTCGATGCCGCAGCGATAGTGCCGCCGGAGGTCGCCTTTCGCGATCCGGGGCTCGAGCGCGTGTGGACGAAGGTGTTGGTCGGCGAGCGACTCGATCATGCTGATGGCATGACGTGTTTGCAGACATGGGACGTGGCGGCCCTCGGACAGATGGCCGATTACGCGGCCCGCCGGCGACACGGCGACAAAGTGTGCTTCGTTCTCAATCGCCAGCTCAACCCGACCAACATTTGTGTGCTCGATTGCGTGTTCTGCGACTTTGCGGCGCGCCCAAAGAATGATCCCCGCGGGTACGAGATGAGCTGGGACGAGATCCTGGCCCACATTACCGACGATATCAATGAGATCCACATCGTCGGCGGCCTGCACCACAAGTGGCCGTACGAGAAGTACGTCGAGATCGTGCGCCGCATCCGAGAGAAGGCGCCAGAGCTGACGATCAAGGCGTGGACAGCGGTGGAGATCGATTTCTTCGCCAAGATCGGCAAGCGGTCGATCGAGCAGGTGCTCGAAGACATGGTCGAGGCTGGCCTCGATGTCCTGCCGGGTGGTGGCGCCGAAGTGTTCAGCGAGCGAGTGCGCGAGGCGCTATTCAAGCACAAGATCGGTGAGCGGGAGTGGTTCCGCGTCCACGATGCTGCGCACCGAATGGGCATTCGCTCAAACTGCACGCTCCTGTATGGCCACATCGAGACGCACGAGGAGCGAGTTGACCACCTGATCAAGCTCCGCGATCAACAGGACAAGACGAACGGCTTCCTGGCGTTTATCCCGCTCGAGTACCAGGTCGGCACGACCAAGATCGTCGAGCGGCAAGCCTCGGCAATCGAGGACCTACGAACGATCGCGATGAGTCGGCTGGTGTTTGACAACATCCCGCACGTCAAGTCGTACTGGGTGATGTTGGGAGAACAAACCGCGGAGATGGCGCTCAACTTCGGGGCCACCGACCTCGACGGGACGATCGGCGACGAGAAGATCGCGCACTTCGCGCTGGCCGAGAGCGCTGCCGGTCACACGACCGAGAGCTTGATCCGCATGATCCGTGCGGCCGGCAAGGTCCCGGTCGAGCGCGACGCACTCTATCGCGAAGTCCGCGTCTACAACTAGCTGCCCGCCTGTCCTAGCGTGAAGGTCGCCCGGATTCCATATCTGAACGCCGAGCCTTTCTACGCCGGCTGGGGCGAAGCCCCGCCTTTCGAGGTCGTCGACATGGTGCCGAGTGCGCTCGGCCGCGCGGCCCGCGCGGGCGAGATCGATGGCGGGCTCATGGCGACGGCCGATTACTTCGATCTCGAGAACGATTTCGAGATCGTCGATCCGAAGATGGGCGTGGCCGCGAGTCGTCACGTCCGGTCGGTGGTCCTGCTGTCGAACGACTCGCTGAGCGGGTTGGATGGCCAGCGGATCGGGATCACCGGGGAATCATCGACCTCGGCGCAGCTGCTCAAGCTCCTGGCGCGGGCACGATGGAAGATCGACGCCGAATGGGTCCCTGAACATGAGATCGTCGGCGACCCGCGGGGACAGATCGCGGGTTTGCTCTTGATCGGCGACCGCGCACTCGAGGCGATGGCCGCCCCGGACCGGTTGGGTTGGACGCGGACGACCGACCTGGCGACCGAGTGGTGGGCGTGGCACGAGTTGCCGTTCGTGTTTGCGGTATGGGTGGCGCGGAGAAGCCTGTCCGAGCGAGAGCGAGATCGTTTCGCCGGCTTTTTGGCGGGGTCGTTGGCGGTTGGCCAGTTGAAGATTGGCGAGCTCGTCACGACTCACTCGGGATCGCTGGGAGACCCCGACGTGTTGCGCCAGTACTTGGAACACTTTGATTATCGCTTGGATGACGCCGAGCTCGAAGCGGTAGACCGGTTCAGGCGTCTGTTAGCCGAGTACGAGATAGAACCCAGCCCAGTGAGGGGTTAGCCTCTCCAGACTCGCGCTGGTGACCGTCGCTGAGGGTCGCGAAACAACCGCACCAGGACAAGTCCGGCGACGAACCCCCCGACGTGGGCTCCGTACGCCACGCCCCCCGTCTCTCCGACCTGCGCCAGCTGTCCGATCCCGCTGATCAGCTGAAACACGATCCACAGGCCGATCACGACGACGGCCGGCATGTGAACCAATGCGTAGCCGACCAACACGCGCACGCGTTGACGCGGAAAGAGCAGGATGTAGGCGCCGAGAACGCCGGCGATCGCGCCGCTCGCGCCCAGGCTCGGGATCTGGCTGTCAATGTTCAGCCCGATCTGGGCGAACGCGGCACCCACTCCGCAGACCAGATAGAACACCAAGAAGCGCATGTGTCCCATCGCTTCTTCGACGTTGTCGCCGAAGATCCACAAAAAAAGCATGTTGCCAAAGAGGTGCGCGAACCCGGCGTGCATGAACATCGAGGAGAAAAGCGTCGTCCAGACTGGACCCGGGTGCGTGGGCGGGAAGTCGGTCAACTGGGAGTACTCGATCGGGACCACCGACCAGCGGAGAAAAAACCCTTCGAGGTTGCCCTGGCTGAGCTCGATCACAAAGACGATCAAGTTGGCGATGATGAGCCCAATCGTGACGATCGGCGTGATGTTGAGGCGCGAGTCGTCGTCGCCAATCGGCATGACCATAGGGGGTCTCCGTGAATCTCCAGAGGGTGGTTCTACGAGCGGGTGCGGTGGCTCAGTGTAGCACGTCCTCCAACCGAGCGCGCGTTTCTTCGCCCCAGCGTCTCAGGATGCGAAACTCGTCGCCGAGATCGTCCGATGTCAGGTAACCAACGCCAGC
>CAMYLR010000028.1 GCA_947259315.1 uncultured Gemmatimonadales bacterium
TAGCTGGCGAGGCTTTCGTACGCTTCGATCGCCCCGGCCCGGTCGCCGAGCCGGTCCAACATCGAGATCAGCGTTCGGACCACGCGTTCGTCGGCTGGATCGAGCGACGACCAGTGGCGCAACCAATCGGCCGAGCGGGGCAAGTCATCAGCTTCCTCGGCCTTCTTTGCCAGCTTGGCGACAGCCGAGATGGCGCCCTGGCCCAACCTTGCGCGCTGCAGCTCCAACCACTCTTCGAACGCCTGGGACGCGTCACCGATGAAGAAACCCGGTAGAAAGTCGCCGTCCCCGTAGAGCTCCATCGCGGCTTCCATGTCGCCGGCCTCGAGGGCCGCGTCAAACGCCAATGCATCGCACCAGATCGATCCGGGAGCGATCCCGATCTCCTCGCGACCACGGGTCACGATGACTCCGCGGCCGATCTTCGAACGCAACAGGTAGAGCGCCTGGCGGAGGGAGTGACGCCCGGCGTCTTGAGTGTGCTCGGGCCAAAACAGACCCAGCAGCGTGTCCCGGTGGTGGAACCCACCCGGTCGCGCCAACACCAGATACGCGAGCAGCGCCAGTCGCTTGTGTTGGGTCAGGATCGATTCTCGCCGACCGCCATTCTGACGATACAGCTCGACCGAACCCAGCGTCCTAAAACGAACTATCGGTTCTTTTTTTGGCATCCGAAGGTCCGGTGACGATGCGATGACAGAAAAGTGACGGACACTACCTATGTTGTTGATTTTAGCGCCGCTAGCAAGGGTGTTCAACCGTTCAACAAGACCGAACAGGAGCCCAAAATGAACCGTTTAATCGCTCTGTGTCTGCTTGCTTCAGCACTGACGATCGGTTGCCAAGCCAGCTCACCGCTCGATCCGCTCGAGAACGACCGTTCGTTGACACCGGCTAACGAGTGTCGCCTGGACGCCGAGATTTGCTAACGAGAACACTACTCTGTTGAGGAGTTTCCTCGCATGAGGAATCGACCTTCTCCGGACATCAAAACCTGGAACTCCGGGTTACAATCGGTTTGTGAAATAGTTCACAAGTCGTCAGGCTTTTCCCTGCATCTGGGGACGCGCTGAACGATGACCCAAGGATCATCAACCGTCGCCAACAACGTGTTGGAAGGAATGTTGGCCCAGCCCGAGATCACGGCCGGCGCGATCTACTTGTTGGATGAGCGGAAGAGCACGCTCGAGCAGGTGGCGTGCAAGGGCCTTCCCGAAGACTCCGCTCGCGAACCCTCGATCTCGGCTGGTGAGGGGCGCCTCGGCAGGGTTGCATCAACCGGCCGACCGGTCATCTCGGATGTGCAGCTTGGTGACGACAGCATGAGCGTCCACTGTGTCTATCCGCTCAACGACCGTGGAACCGTGCGCGGGGTACTCGAGGCCTACCTGAGCGCCCCGCCCGATTCCGTGCCCGGGTTCTCACGCGTGCTCGACGTGCTGACCACCAACGCGGCCGCCACCCTGCGCGGCGCGCAAGAACTCGACGCGCTACAACAAAGCGTTCGTGCGGCCGACGAATCGTACGACAAGTTCGTCGACGCGTGGTCACAGACGCTCAGCTGCCGCGACGAAACACGTCGAAAGCATTCGCTTCGGGCAGCTGAGTTGACGCTGGAGACCGGCCGCGAGCTGGGTTTGTCGGAAACGGATCTTGTTCACGCCCGTCGCGGGGCGCTGCTTCACGACGTGGGGTTGACCCGGGTCCCGGAATCGATCCTCGAGAAGCCCGGGAAGCTGACTGAATCCGAGTGGGAGATCATGCGGCTTCACCCGGTCTACAGTTACGAGATGCTCCAGCACATCCCGGCTCTTTATCCGGCCATCGACATCCCCTACTGTCACCACGAGCGATGGAACGGAACCGGCTATCCGAGGGGAATTGAAGGCACCGAGATCCCGCTGTCGGCGCGCATCTTCGCCGTCGCCGACGTGTGGATCGCGCTCTGCTCCCGCCGCCCCTACCGAAGCGAGATCAGCCCACAGGAAGCGTCTACAGTGGTCAGCGACGCCAGCGGCTCGCTGTTCGACCCTCAGGTTTTGGAAGTTTTTCTCGGCGTCGTCCGCGACGCCGACGCGGCCTAGTCAGCCTCAACAGAAGTAGGCTCGGCCCCGCTAGCTGTTCGGCGCTAGACTTTCGAGGCGCGGACATGAGCCACGAACGTTCCCTCCGGACCGTTCTGTTCACCGACATCGTGAGGTCGACAGAGCGGGCTGCCGAGCTCGGCGATAGAGCCTGGCGCGAGCTGCTCGACGAGCATCACACGCGGGTGCGAGCAGAGCTCAGGCGATTTGGCGGGCGTGAATCGAACACCGCCGGAGATGGCTTCCTCGCGACCTTCGATCGACCGGCGCGCGCCATTCACTGTGCGTGGGCGATCCGCGAAGCGCTCAAAGACCTCGGCCTCGAAGTCAGGAGCGGCATACACGCCGGTGAAGTCGAAGGTCACGGTCGCGAGATATCGGGAATCGCCGTTCACACCGGTGCGCGCGTGGCCGCCGCCGCTCACCCCGGCGAAGTACTCGTCTCGAGCACCGTCCGTGATCTGGTCGCCGGAACCGGTTTCCGTTTCAGCGATCGCGGTACCCAAGAGCTCAAGGGCGTGCCCGGCAAGTGGCAGTTGTTCGCGCTCGATGCTCTACCCGCCGGTACCGGGCCGGGAACCAGTCGCTGGACTTCGACACTACCTGCTCGGCCGCTTCAGATAGCGGCTGGGATCGGGCTGGTGGCGATCATCGCCTTGGCGGTCGTGTTCGTTGGGCGCGACCGAACTCCCGCCATCTCGCCCGGTGTGGCGCTCGCCGAGTACGCCTCCCCCGGGGTCGCCGTTTTGCCGTTTCAGGTCACCGGAAGTGAACTCGACGAGTGGCGCGAGGGGATGGTCACGCTGCTGTCGACCAATCTGGACGGAGCCGGTGATCTGCGGGCGATCGACAGCCGAACCGTGCTCGCACAGTGGGACGCGGCCGGCGGGCTAGATAGCGCGCCGCCGTTGGACGTAGCCCGTGCCTCGGGAGCTCGCTACGCCGTCGTCGGATCGGCGGTGGCGATCGGTCCGGACATCCGTTTGGTGGCCGACATCTACGACGTCGAGAGCGGAGAAGTCCTAGGCCAGGGACGGGTCGAAGGCGCCCCCGACAGCGTGCTGGTGCTGGTCGATCAACTCACCGTGGAAACGCTCGGTATCATTCAAGCCGGTGGCGGCGGCGAGCTACCCGAGATCGATCTCGCCAGCTTGACGACATCGTCGATCGCGGGTCTGAAAGCGTTTCTCGAAGGTGAGACGTTGTTCCGAGCGGCCGAGCTGCGCGACGCGATCAAAGCCTACGAGCAAGCGGTCGCGGCGGATTCGACCTTCGCCTTGGCGTGGTACCGGATCGGCCAGGCGTGGGGATGGCTCGAGAGCTCGACGCCGCGCACCGTCGCCGCGATCGACAAGGCGGCCCAATACTCCGAGCGACTCCCCGAGCGCAAACGGCTGCTCGTCGAGGCCGACGTCCCACGCCACCGCGGCTTCGCCGACGGCATAGAGTCAGTCCGCGAAGCGACACGACGCTATCCTGACGACGCCGAAGCGTGGTACATGCTGGCCGAGATGTACTACCACTTGGCCGAGCTCCGAGCCGGCTTCGACGATGCGCAGCAAGTGTTTGAGCGCGCGATCGCACTAGACCCCGCTTTTCTGCCGTACCGAATCCATCTCGACGAGATGGCGTTCTTCAATCCCCCGGACAGCGCCCGGGCCGCGAATCTCGTGGCCGAGTTTCGCGAGATCTCGCCATCGTCCGAGCACGGCCAGGCGGGCCAGCTGGCGCTAGCGATCGCATTCGGAGATTCGACAGCGCGCGCACAGACGATCGCCGCGTTCGACACGCTGGCCACGGAACAGCTGCGCCCGATCGTCGCCCACCTGTTCCATCCCCGGTTTTGGGAGCCCGCAGAAGCGTTGCTTCTCGAGCTCGCCGAGCGCGATATCGCGCGTCCTCACGCTGTGTACTGGGGGAACCTCTTCAAACGCGGAAAGCTGAAGCGCGCGTTGACGTTTATCGACGACCCCGGCAGCCCCGAGTGGTTCCCGGTGTGCACGCTGTTCAACTCGTGGACGATGGGGGTCCCGATCCCCGACGAGTTGCTCGAGGAGCGGCTCGCACTCACGGCGGCGGACACGATCCCCAGCGCGCTAACAGCATGTGGGGGCGCTTACGCCGTAGACAAAGGGCGTTGGGCGATCCACGAACGGAGCGTGGCTACCCATCGTCGCGGCGGCGAGTGGGCGTTGGGCAGGGGCGACTCAGTCTTGTATCGCACACAGCGCGGCACGAGCAATACTCTGGAAGCGTACGCGCTCTGGAAGCGTGGCGACCTCGAGGGTGCGCTATCGCTGTTCGAGTCAGCCGCGCTGGAAGCGACGTGGACCGAGGTCCATTTCTGGATCGGCCAGATCTTGTTGGAGCTGGGCCGACCCGAAGAGGCGATCCCCAACTTCCGCGTGTTTCGACACAACCCGCTGGTCGATCTCTACATCGCTCGCGCGTACGAGATGATGGAGGAGTACGACCAGGCCCACGAAGCGTACGGGTCGATCGTCGAGCACTGGGACGAGGCCGACCCAGAACTCGAGCTGTGGGTCGAAGAGGGGCGACAAGGTCTGATTCGTACCGGTGGGTTGCGCCGCGAGTAGAGGCCTGCAAAACAAAAAGGGCGAGACCGTAAGGCCTCGCCCCTCCGTGTTCCTGTTGACTGGCTGAATCTAGTTCGTCGCCAACGCTGGCTCGCCCCAGTACTGCAGCTCCGGGCGGTGCCGCATAATCGTCTGATCCCAATCGTCGATCGTCGGGGTAAACTTGGCCCACAGCTCCTGCATCCGCTCGGTGGCGTTGGCATTCGCTACCGTCTCCTGGAAGCTGTTTGCGCCGTAGAAGTCAGACAGGTTGTCGATGACCGTCACGAACGCCGCGCGGCCCGACTGTCCGAACTTCATTTCGTGTCCCATGATCGGGTAGGGATAACCGATCTCCTTGAAGAACGTCATGTACTCCTTGACGATCCCGCTGAACTCCTCGTTCTTGCCCGGACGGATCGAGAACTCCAGCACCTCGACGTACGTGTGGTTCTCGATCTTCTGCTGAAAGTCCGCCATGTCCCCGGGCATGTAGCTCCAATCCATCTTGTGCACGGAGATCTGTTCGTTGAGCACCCGATGATCGATCGCGTTGATCGATGCCATCGCCGCCTGCAGTTGCTCGTTGCCTTCGGTCCCTTCGAACTGCCGAATCCACTGCATCGGGTCGTCGAAGTAACCGAAGCTGGCTATCGGGTAGATCAAAGTGTAGTCGTTGTTCTTGCTGTAGAACGTCCAGCCGTACTCATGGGTGAGGTTGGCCGCCTGGGCCGCCTCGACGATCTGCACGATCGCGGCTTCCCATTCGTCCGTCTGATCGGGCGCGACCTCCCAAGTCATCACCTGGACCAGACTCGGATCCTTCATTTCGTGCTCGGCCTCCTGAGCCAGAGCCGCGACCGGCAGAGCCAGGGCGGCGATCAGGAGCGCGGAAAGGAACTTCATGTGCTTGCCTCCTAGAGTTGGCGAACGGCGTACCGTAGCTGGTCGGGTGGCGAGCGATTCTCGCCCGCGCCTAGTGGCCCGACGGATACGTTTTCGCCTTTGCCATTATGTGTGCGAGTTGAAAAAGCGACCTCGATAAGGTCGAGGGAGATTAGCTCGCCTAGGATCGGGCGTCAACGGGCACGAGTCACCAGATTTGAGATCGACTTGATGATCGTGTATGCTGTTTTCCGGAGGGACCCGAGCGAATCTCTGGAAGGAGTTCAAGCATGCACAAAGCCCTACCGCGCGTGCTTTTGCCGATCCTTGTGGCCGTGTCGGCCTGTGGTCAGCAGGAGCCTGCGGAAACTGAAGTACCAGAAGAACCCGCGGCAGCCGCAACAGAAACGGAGATCGATCCCGCACGTGTCACCCAAGGTGATCGGGCACTCAACCCTGGCGGTCTCGACGACGCCGCGCTGATCGCGCGCGGTGGGGAGCTCTGGGACGACAGCAGCTTGAGCACGAACGGCTCGGCGTGCTCGACGTGCCACGTCGGGAACTACGCGCTGATGAAGGCGACCTTCGCCGAACCGTACCCGCATCCGGTCGCGATGGCCAAGGATCGCGCCGGGCTCGATCAAGTCAACGCCGCGGAGATGGTGCAGCTGTGCATGATCGTGCCGATGGCCAACGAGCCGCTGGCGTGGGATTCACAGGAACTCGCGGCGCTGAGCGCCTACGTCGAGCACATTCGACCGGGATTCGACCCGGCGGCTACGGCGGCCGGAGCCAACCCGTGCAATCCGTGCGCAGGAAACCCCTGCAATCCGTGCGCTGGCAACCCATGCAATCCGTGGGCAGGAAACCCCTGTAAGGGGTAAACCAGCACTGACAATCGGGATCAGACGTTAGCGGTTTCTGGGCGTTGGCCCCGGAGGATATCCGGCCACACCAGCGTCAGCGCCCAGCAGATCGCGAAGAACCCGACGTGGTTCCAAAACGCGAAGCCGAGCGACGTGTTGGGGCCGGGAAGGGCGGTTGGCCATCCCTGACCGGCCAACACGCTGATCGTGACGGCGATCGCCGGAGCGGTCGCCAGCGTCGTGAGCCAACCGAGCAGGAGTGCCAGGACGAGGCCTGCCGACCAGCGGGCGGTCCGACTGGCGGGCATCATCGGCTGATGAGACGCGAAGGCGTAGAGGGCGGCATAGGTCAGCGAAACGCCGAGGTGAATGGTCCACCCGATAGCGCCGGCCAGCGACTCGCTGTAGCCCCCCTGGTTGACGATCTGGCGTCCCATAAACTGGGCGATGTTGGGCGAAAACCCGCCCAACGCTTGAACGACGACGAACTCGATCGCTCCCACCAACGCGGCGAGAACGACCCACGGGGCTAGTCTCCTCACGTTCAGTTGGTGTCGAAGATCAGCTTGAGGAACCCCCACACGGCCGCGACCGCGATCAGGAGGAACCACTTGTTCTCCATCGCGAGCTTGGCTGTCTTGCGGAGGGAGTTCTCGATGAATGAGCCGACGTCCCCGAGACCGCCGTATTCAGCGGCTGCCTGGCCGAGTGCGGAAATGGTGATATCGAGCATCGTCCCCTTGACTCCGTTTCAAAAGCTACGTCTGGTGTCGAAACGGTCTTAGCAAAGTACCCAGCAACAACTGGAATTAGCAACGGTCTCCACGAACTCGACCGATAAGGTGAATCACGGTGGTGGAGGCAACCGGGCTCGAACCGGTGACCTTCGGCTTGCAAAGCCGATGCTCTCCCAACTGAGCTATGCCCCCACCACCGTGCCTCGAAAAGCTGTCGCTCGCAGCGCTCGAGTACAAGCCGCGACGGTCGGGCCGCAGGACGCGGGCCACGGATCGCAATCTGCACCGCGGTCAGTGAGCGGTGAGCGGCTATCGCGACGCTCGCCAAAGTCAATCACACCCCTCGATCATACCAAGGTATCCATTGCTGTCCAAATAGCGTGAATCTGACCGGCCGAGTGGCGGTTGGCGTCATAGTTGCAGCCCCGCGGGGGCATGAAACACAAACTGGTAGTCCTACTCGAGGACGGTCGACGCCTCAAAGGTACCGCCGACGTCTTCGACCCCGAGAAACCGTTCCTGCTCCTCCGCAGGGTCGACGTCGAAGATCACGTCCTGGGCTTTCTCGACATCGAGATGAAGGACGTCGTGGCGGCGTTCTTTGTTCGCGACCTGGCGCTCGATCGGACCAGCCGCCAGACCGCGAACGATCCAGAGGTCGAAGCCGACCTCCCCGATCCGTCCGGCGGAACGACGATCCGCTTGCGGTTTAGCTGGGGAGAGGTCCTCGACGGCGTGGTCTATGATTACGACCCAGCCGCCGATTGGTTCTTCCTGTTCCCGGTGGGGATGTTGAACCGGGCATCGAACAACGAGCGCGTCTTCGTCACCAAGAAGGCACTCGCCGCGACCGAAGTTCTAACCGCCCCGGCGGTCTAGCTCCAAGCGACACAGTCTCGCTCCACCCGCGCGGCAGCGATAGGTTCGCGTCGTGGTGAGCCCTGTTTCGCGCCAACGACTTCTCATCGGACTCCAGGCCGGGGCCATAGCCTCGGCGATCGTGCTCGCGCTAATGGCGACCGACGCGGTCCAAACGGTCGAGCGCAAGACAGGAGACGCTCGGCTCCGGCTCGAACGCGTAATCCGGGGCGCCGGGGTGACCGACTCGACGCTCGTCATCATCGACATCGACAACCGTTCGCTTCGACTTTACGAGAGTGATCTGGGTCGTTGGCCGTGGCCTCGAAACGCCCACGGCGCGATGCTCGAGTTCATCGCGCTCGGCGACCCGCAGGTCGTGGCTTACGACGTTCTGTTCAGCGAGCCCGATCTCGCTCGGCCCCAAGCCGACTCACTGTTTTTCGCTGCAGCCAAACGAGGCCCGCCGGTCGTCCACGCGGTCGCGTTCGATGACCCTGAGGGTGAGACAACGATCGCAGAGCTGGAGCGCGCGTTCATCGATCGCGATCGTCGGCTCGACGCACTCGAGCGATTCGCGCTCCCTGAAGCGACCTCGCTCTCGGTTCCGCTATTTGCAAACGTCAACCCGCCGGTAATCGAGCTGCTCGACAACGCGATCGGGGTCGGGGCGATAAACCGCGCTCCCGATCGCGACGGCGTCGAGCGACTCGAACCACTGCTGGTCGAGTACGGAACCCGGCTCTACCCGTCGATGGGTCTAGCGGCAGTCACAGGCGGTTCGCGTGGATACGATCGCCTGGCGATCGTCGAGGGTGAGCTGTTACTGGACGGTCGCTCGGTACCGCTCGAGGCGGGCCGGCTGAGAGCCCATTGGCGCGGCCGCTACGGTGAACCGTATCGCGTCATCTCGGCACACGAAGTCCTGAATAGCTACGCGCAGATCGCGGTCGGCGCCGAGCCCGATCTCGACCCAGCCGAGCTCACCGACCGGATCGTCCTGATCGGTTCCAGCGCTACCGGGGTTGGCGATTTCGTGGCGGGTCCGTTCAGCCCCACTGAGCCTGGCGTGTTTCTCCACGCCACGATCCTCGACACCTTGCGATCGGGCGACTTTCTGCGCGTCCTGCCGATCGGTTGGGTCGTGATCCTGACGCTGCTCGTCGCGTGTGTCACTGGCGTAGTGGTAGCGCTCGTCCAATCGGCTCGACGGTCGGCAGTCGCGTTGACGGGCATACTCGCGACGCTCGGGGTGCTGGCGCTGGTTGTGTTTCTAATCGGTGGCTGGCTCGCACCGGTAGTGGCACCGGCCACCGGCGCCGTGCTCGCCTACGCCGGTGCGATGGCTGGGTCGTACGTGGTCGAGGGAAGACGCCACCGCCAGATCCGACGCATGTTCGCGAAGTTTATCCCACCTGAGGTCGCCAATCAGCTGGCCGAATCGGGTGAGGACCTCCATCGCACCGTCGAGCGTCGCGAGGTGACCGTGTTGTTCAGCGACATCCGGAACTTCACCACTCAATCCGAGGGAGTCGAACCCGAGATCGTGGTCGACACTTTGAACGAGTACCTCACCGCGATGGTCGAGGTGCTGTTCAATCACGGTGGCACACTCGACAAATATCTGGGCGACGGGTTGATGGCCTTCTTCGGAGCCCCGATCGTCGAACCTGAGCACGCCACGCAAGCCTACCACGCGGCAACCGGAATGCTGGATCGCCTAGAGAGGCTCAACCAAGACTGGACCGCGGCCGGACGGCCACGCCTCGACATCGGGATCGGCATCCACACCGGCCCCGCCGTGGTGGGTTTTATCGGCGACCCGGACCGGCGCATGGACTACACCGCGATCGGAGACACCGTAAACGTGGCCAGCCGACTCGAAGCTCTGAACAAGGAGATCGGCACGGCGATCCTGCTTTCCGCCGCGACGGCTCAAAAACTCGACGGCGCGCTGCCGTTGAAGTCGATCGGCGAACGCGCCGTCAAGGGCCGTGCAGAACCGATCGAGCTCTACACGATCACGGCTTAGCCCACACAGCGATAAACCGGCCCGAATCGTCGTGACCCTGGACGTCGTAGAGGCGATACCCCTCGGCCTCGGCATTGACCCGGCGACCCTGCCTTTACGAACACCGCCGCCAGTCTGGATTGCAGGTGGGTCTTGTTTCGTCCGCCGGGCGGACTGATTATGATTAGATACCGATGAACCATCCCATATTCGAGTTACTGCTGTCGGGGTCCGGCATGCTCTACCTGCTCAAAGCGCTGTTGGCGGTCATGGCGCTGCTGTTACGCCAGCTCAGCCACGATCCCTTCGTGCGTCGCCGCGGGCTGGTCGTCGTTGCACTGCTTGCGATATCGGCGCTCATCCAAACGCAGCTCGCCGGCATCCCGGAGCGCGTGAGCGGCTTCGTCACGCTGCCCAGCGGCGAGCAGATGTCGACGCTCGTTTCGAACCCGACGTTCCAGCTGGTAAGCGTAACGATGCTCATCGTCAGCTTCCTCGCGCTGGTGCTGCTTCTCACGATGATCGTCGACTTCCTGATTGTCCGGAAGTTCAAGGTCGACAGCCCCAACATTCTTCGCGACGTGGCCGCCTTCACGCTGTTCTTCTTTGGCGTGCTGATGATCCTCTACTACCGCACCGATCTCGACATCACCGGGCTGTTCACGACATCGGCCGTCATCTCGGTGGTGATCGGCTTGGCGCTCCAGGACACGCTCGGGAACGTGTTCAGCGGTCTGGCGCTTCAAACCGAGCGTTCGTTCAACGTCGGCGACTGGGTTCAATTCGGTGAGTTCGAGGGCATGATCACCGACATCACCTGGCGATCGACGAGTCTCCGCACGCGGACCAACGATCTGGTCATCATCCCGAACTCCGTCATCAGCAAGGACACGGTGGTCAACTACAGCGCTCCGACTCGGATTCACGCCATCACCGAGCCGATCGGGGTCCACTACCGACATCCCCCGGCCGACGTCATGGGCGCACTCGAGGAGGCCGCCGACCACACCGAGGGGATCCTCAAGCGACCGCGGGTCGACGTCCGGACGTACCATTTCGGTGATTTCGCGATCACCTACGACGTCAAGTATTGGATCCGTGATTACACCGATCTGGAGGACATCAAAGACGCGTTCATGACTCACGTCTGGTACGCGTTCAATCGGCGCGGCATCGAGATTCCATTCCCGATCCGGAACGTCTACCTGCGCGAGGTCACCCCGGAGAGCGAACAGGCCGAAGCCGAGGCCGACGACGAGCAGATCTATTGTCACCTGAAGCGGATCAACCTGTTCGACGTGCTGAGCGAAGAGGAGGCACGCGCGCTGGCAGCCCGAGTGCGCGTCGAGCGCTACTTCGCCTCCGAGACTGTGCTACAACAAGGTGCCGCCGGAGACTCGCTGTACATCATCGAAGACGGCTTGGTCGAGGTCATCGTGAGCCACAACGGCAGACGGGAGCGAATCGCCCAGCTCGGGGACGGCTCGTTCTTTGGCGAGATGGCGTTGCTGACGGGTGCCGAGCGGCAAGCCAGCGTGGTCGCACTGAAACCGACCCACTTCTTCGTCATCGATCGTGATGCGTTCCGCGACACGCTCGAGGCTAACCCCAGCCTGGCCGAGCGGATCGCCCAAATACAAGCCGAACGGAACCAGGAGCTGGAGGCGACGCACGCCGCGCTCCACGAAGCAGCGGCCGAGCAAGTCGAGGAGGAAAAGCGCCAGATCTTGTCGCGCATCAGAGACTTCTTTGGTTTCCGAGCGACCGAGCTTTAATTTGCCACGCGTGCGAATCGTGACCCTGCTCTCAATCGTCCCGAGCTTGGTGCTCGTCGCCTCGCTGTCTGCCCAGGACGATATGGCGTCGATACTCGATGCGCGCCGTCAAGCGATTCCCAAGGAGAAGCGAGTCTTCGAGGAGACCTGGCTCACTCCAGCGGAAGGGGCGGCACCGACCGCCGAGCCGAGTTTCGCCGGCCGGGTGGTCGTGTTTCAAGATCGGCCCAAGGAGCGGCTCGAGATCCGGCGCGTAACGGGTGGCGAATTGGAAGACCCCCTTGTCATCGTGAGCGACGGCCGGGGCTATTACCTGGTCACCCGAGTAGGGGCGACGGATTTGATCTCCAGCGAGCCTATTGGTGATCCCTTCGTTCAGCGCGTACTCCGTAGCCCACCGGGCACGATCGAGCCCCACCGCGCGGTACGCGACCGCGACGGGACAACAACGGCGATCGTCCTGCGACACCCGCGAGAGGCCGACTTCGACGAGGACGAGGTGTTCGAGCTCAAGAGCCCGCAGATCGAGTCGAGCTTGCTAAAGAAAGGCTTGTCTTCGTTCAGCGCGGCTCAAGAGCGACACGTCGCCGCGTCCGCCGGTGCCCGCGGCGTTGATGAGATCGAAACCGCCGATGGTAAGGTCGACGTCACACCTGACCCTGCAGCGGTTCAGTGGATGGAGGAGCAGTCCGTCCCACCGTTGGAGTTCGAGGAGTTCCGGATCGAGGCTCGGCTAGCACCGTACAACGATTTGCCAGAACCAGAAACGGAAGGCCCCGAAGCATGACCATCGGTTGCCGTCACCTCATCGCAACGATTGCGGCCCTGCTCGGCGTGATCGCTGCCGTCTCGCCGGCCGAGGCCCAACTCCTCGATCGAATCAAGAAGGCGGCCGGGATCGCGCAACGCGTAGCACCGGCAGTGATCACCATCTCGACCGAGCAAGAGGTGGAGATCGGTCGGGGCATCGCGGCCACGATCGCCGGCTACTACGGAGTCGTCCAAGACCCCGAACTGACCCGCTACGTCAATCTGGTCGGTTTGACGGTCGCTTCTGTCAATCCGCGACCCGACATCATCTATCGCTTCGCGGTCCTCGACAGCGACGACGTAAACGCGCTGGCGGCACCGGGCGGGTACGTGTTCGTGACCCGCGGCGCACTGGCATTGATGAACGACGAGGCGATGTTGGCCGGCGTGCTCGGTCACGAGATTGGCCACGTCAATCGCCGCCACGTCGTCAAGGAGATCCAAGCTCGTGCTCGGACCGAACTGGGGTTGGAAGGGATCGTCGAGCAGATCGACGTGACCGGCGAAGAGTATCTCGAACAGACGATTCAGCTCGGCACGACCGCGCTCTTCATGGGGCTATCGCGAGAAGACGAGCTGGAGGCGGATGGTTACGGGGTCGAAGTCGCCGCCGGCGCCGGGTACGATCCCAACGGTCTGACCCGTTTCCTGGCAGCGCTGCCGAACGCCGAAGCCGAACGTCGCTCACTGCTCACGAAGACGCATCCCGATATCGACGATCGGTTGGACGAGGTCGAGGACGCGATCGACGACCTGAAGACCGATGGGGGAACGGTGACCGCCAGCGACCGATTCGACAACCGGAGCACCGTCGAGACCCCCTCAGCCGGGGGGCGGTAGTCGCTCGGCGGCCAGCTCGAGAGCGTAGACACCGAGACACAGGGCACCCGCCAGCTCGATCACCTCTTCCGGTCTCGGCCGCTCCAACACCCAGCCAAAAAACTGCGCCTCCTGAATGGCCGCGATCCCAAGGATCGCGAACCCGAGAACCAGCCACGCGGTTTCGGGTTGCGCCAACCGCTGGCGCACGAACGTGAGGTTCAAGTAACCCGCGCGCCAGAGCGCAGCCGCCACAACCAGCAGGATAACCGCCACGATCACCATCCCGGTCGGTGACAGCACCCGCTCCGAAGCGAGCCGGAACAGATCGTGGAGGCTGCCCGTGTACACACCGTCAATCCTGCCGATCAAACCGCCGAAGATGCCGAAGTAATCGATCTCTTCGAGGCCGAGCAACGCGTAAAGGCCGACCAACAGCAGCCACGGCCTGCGGTCGGAGGGCTCAAGACCGCGCACATGGCGATACAGCAAGATTGCGCCACCCCAATACATGAGCAGACACAGGGGCTCCCACAATCCGTTCTCACGCGAGAAGCGGCGAAAGAGTTCGGGCGCGGTCTCACGCACGACGAGCCCGATGACGAGCGTGGCAATGACGACCACGAGCGTTGTGCTCCAGCGCCGCCAACGCCCCACCGATCGCCACCACTCGCGCATCGTCGCCGACCCCAGCCAGACCTGACGCAGCAACAACGCCACCGTCGCGTACCCGATCACCCACAGCACCGCGCCGCCGACCGGATGACCCTGGAAAGCTGGTAGTGTCAACAAGACAGCCAACACCCCGAAGAGAGCGAGGCCAATCAGCGTTGTTCGAGATGACGCGGTTGCAGCGCGCGGCTGCACGGTTTGATCGGTACTCTGCATAGCTCGAGACCCTATGATAATTTGCGGCCGTGACGATGGGGACCCGCCGCGAGTTTCTCCGCTTCTTGGCCGCCACTCCGATCGGTGCCTGGGCGTGTGCCTCCGGTACCGCCGACCAGATGATTCGCGTCCCGATCGGAGAACGCGTCAACGACATTCACGCCCGGCTCAACGAAACGTGGGTCGAGCGCGTCATCGTTCCACAATCGACGACTGAGATACAGGCAGCGGTCGTGGCCGCTCGCGACGCTGGCCAGAATCTGGCGATCGCCGGTGGGCGGCACGCGATGGGCGGCCAGCAGTTCGTGAGTGACGGATGGCTGCTCGACATGCGTGCGCTCAGCCTGGTCCGCGATTTCGACACCGACCGCGGTTTGCTCACCGTCGATGCGGGCATGTTCTGGCCAGACGTGTTTGCGTTCCTCGAGACGACATGGGAGAGCGATGGCTCGGGCTGGGGCATCGTCCAGAAGCAAACCGGCGCCGATCGTCTCTCGATCGGCGGGACGCTGGCCGCCAACGCGCACGGCCGGGTGCTCACCCGGCCACCGATCGTGGCCGACGTCGAGCGATTCATTCTGGTCGACGGCGACGGCCAGGTCCACACGGTGAGCCGCCAGGAAAACCGCAATCTGTTTCGGTTGGCGATCGGTGGGTACGGCCTGTTCGGCGCCATCACGCAGGTCACGTTGCGGCTTGCACCGCGGCGTAAGGTCGAGCGCTTTGTCCGCGAAGCGATGATCGAAGAGGTGCCCGACTTGATGCGCGAGCGGATCGATGACGGTCACCTCTATGGCGATTTCCAGTTTGCGATCGACCAGGCGTCAGAGACCGAGTTTCTCCGACGCGGAATCCTCTCTACATATCGACCGGTTCCGCTCGCCAGGCTCATCCCGCCCGGTCAGCGCCGGCTGGCGCCGCGCGACTGGGAGGAGCTGCTCGTGCTGGCACACACCAGACCGTCGGAAGCGCTGAAAGCGTACGTCGATCATTACCTGAAGACGAACGGTCAGATCTACTGGGCCGATACGCAGCAACTCGGATACTACCGCGAGGGGTACCACGTCGAGCTCGATCAGCTGCTCTCGGCACCCGCCGCAGCCACTGAGGTGATTTCTGAGCTCTACGTCCCGCCCGAGGAGCTGGCCGGTTTCATGGCCGCCGCAGCGCAGCGGTTGCGTACGATCGGCGTGCCGGTGATCTACGGTACGGTGCGGTTCATCGAGCCGGACGTCGAGACGTTTCTGCCGTGGGCGTCGCGGCGCTACGCGTGCATCGTGTTCAACCTCCACACCGAGCATACGCCCGAAGGTCTGCAGCGCTCGAGAGCGGCGTTTCGCGCGTTGATCGATGAAGCGCTGGCGCGCGAAGGATCGTTTTTTCTGACCTACCACCGGTTCGCCACTCGGGAGCAGGTCGAGACGGCTTACCCGCTGTTCCCTCGGTTTCTGGGGCTCAAGCAGGTGTACGATCCGGCCGAACGTTTTCAGAGTGACTGGTACCGTCACTACCGTGAGCTGTTCGCGTGAGGATCGCCACGCTCGCGCCGAGGCCGAAGCGGTCGCGAAACGCCCGAGTAAAGCCCCACTGCCCCCCCTACTCACGGTCAGCTGACGAGCTGACCCAATCTCCTGAAATCGAGGTTGCCGCCCGACAGGATGATACCTACGCGCTGCACATCGGAGGGTAGAAGCCCTTCGAGTGCCGCAGCAGCGGCCAGCGCAGCGGTGGGCTCGACGACCAGTTTCATCCGCGTCATGACCAGCGTCATGGCGCGTACGATAGCCGCCTCGGGAACTCGCACTACGTCTTCTGCAAGCTCACGCACGATCGGGAACGTCAGCTCGCCCGGTATCTGCACCCGTGCGCCATCGGCGATCGTCTCCGGTGGCGCGATCCCGATGCGCTCCCCGGCTTCGAGCGAGCGCGCGGTGTCGTCCGCAGCTTCGGGCTCGGCGCCAAACGCGCGAACCGGGGGATCTTGGGCGGCTCCGACTATCGCGGCTCCCGCCAACAGCCCGCCGCCACCAACGGGCGCCACGATCGCGTCCAGGTCGGCGACATCTTGCAGTAGCTCGAGCGTCGCCGTGCCCTGACCGGCGATGATCGTCAGATCATCGTACGGCGGAACCAAGACGCGCCCATCGCGTTCCATAATCTCTGCGGCGATGGCGACACGATCATCGGTTAGTCGATCGTACGTCACGATGTCGGCGCCGTATCCACGCGTGGCCTCCAGCTTCGCGCTTGGCGCGTCGGTTGCCATGACGATTACTGCGCTGGCGCCGAGGTCGCGCGCCGCCAGTGCCACCCCCTGGGCGTGGTTTCCCGACGAGTAAGCCACGACGCCGCGCCGTCGCTCGTCGTCACTCAGCTGGCGCAACTTGTTCGTCGCGCCGCGGATCTTGAACGATCCGCCGCGTTGCAGGTTCTCACACTTGAAGAAGAGCTGCCGCCCCGCGATCTCGTTCAGCAGCTGCGAAGTCATCACTGGCGTCCGATAGACTCCGGTCGTGATGCGTTCTTGGGCCGCTGTCACATCAGAGGCGTTGATCGTCAAGTCAGTCACGCGGCCGGGCCTGCATTTCGGTCGCTCAACAACAATCCTCCACGATAGAACAAGTACATGCTCACGATCTGAATCACGTGAAAGAGATCGTTATGGTTGAAGTACAGGTGCGGGGCGAGGCCGGCCTGCTGAATCCCCGCGCCCACCGCGGCGACGACCACACCGGACGCGATCCAGCGCGCGCTCGGGACCCTGAATCGGACCCACGCCATTGCTTGCTGAACCAGCAACACTCCCAGCCCAACGGCCGATGCCACACTCGCGTATCGAAACTCGGGATGGCCGCTCACCCACGCCAGATAACCCACCAGGGCGATCACGGCGATTCCGATCAGTGACGATCGCCAGCGGCGATTCACACCGCCCACGATCGCCGTCAGGACCGCAGCCAACGCAAACCCGCCAGTCGCAAACAAGCTGGCCTTCCAAAAGACCGGCTCCCAGTTCGGACCCAGCGGGCCGCGAAACCCGTGAACCGTGCCGCCGGCGAACGCGGCCACCGCCACCGCCAAAAAGCCTGCCCCCCACCACAGACCCGCGGTCACCTTGTCGATGCGGGCCCGACGCCATACGATTCTACCCAACATCAGCGAGACCGCCCCGAGTACGTAATCCGTTATCGTCGTCGCGGGCTCGGTGATCACGGCGGGCAGTCTAGACCACCAAACGAACACTCGCTAACCGCCCATTGAACGAGACGATAGGTTAGGTCACTTGCTTCGTATCGCACTCATACAACAGCATGCCTCTCCCGATCGCGACGAGAACATCGCCCGTGGACTCTTCGCGTTGGCCGAGGCTGCCCAAAGCGGTGCCGAGTTGGTCTGTTTCGCGGAGCTAGCGTTTGAGCGGTTTCATCCGCAGAGCCCGGCTGACGGACCGGTCGTCGGCCTAGCGCAACCGGTGCCGGGCCCCCTCACCGACGCCTTCACCGCAGCCGCGCGTGAGCAAGGCGTGGTCGTCATTCTGAACCTGTTCGAACGTGATGGCCAAAAGACCTTTGATACATCGCCGGTCATCGATGCCGACGGTACGTTGCTCGGGAAAACCCGCATGGTTCACATTACCGACTACCCGTGCTTTCATGAACAGGACTATTACGCACCCGGCGACACCGGCGCTCCGGTCTACGCGACCGCGGTTGGCTCGATAGGGGTCGCGATCTGTTACGACCGCCACTATCCCGAGTACATGCGTGCGCTGGCGCTATCCAGCGCCGAGATCGTGGTCGTCCCTCAAGCTGGCGTCGAGGGCGAGTGGCCAGACGGTCTGTATGAGGCCGAGATGCGGGTCGCAGCCTTTCAGAATGGCTACTTCGTCGCCCTTTGCAACCGGGTAGGCGAAGAAGAGCACCTGGCCTTCAGTGGCGAGTCGTTCGTCAGTGCGCCCGACGGGACGGTAGTTGCGCGTTCCCCTGGTGGGGAGGATTCTATTCTGTACGCTGACGTTGACCTCCACGCCGTGCACGACTCGCACGCACGGCGTCTGTTCTTGCGTGATCGGCGGCCGAGCCTCTATCCCAACTGGCTCACCAGCACGGATCGCGTCTGCAATCCAGGTGTATAGTCGAGGCCGATGAAGAACAGACACCTGATCGCCTGCCTTTTTTCGGTTCTGATCGCCACCGGTCTGGCGTTCGCCGCATGCTCCTCTGTACCCGAAGCCGCGAACTTCGATGGCGGGGCGCCAATGCCGCCCGGAGGACTCGAACGCCGACCGTACCTCATCGCCGTGACGGATTCTTCGGCCATCGTTCGTTGGCGGACGTTCACGCCATCGACACCAACGCTTCGGTTCTGGGGCCCTGGCGACACGATCCCCGTCCGCGCCCCACTGCCCGGTCCAAACACCGACCACACCGTGCTGCTCAAAGATCTGAGCCCCGTGACCGAGTATACGTACCAGATACAAACTGAGGATCTCGGATGGAACAATCCGGCCAAGTTCCGGACCTTCGCCTCCCCGGGTGCGGATGACCCGTTCACGTTTCTCGTCTTTGGAGACTCGGGCACCCGCAACACCGGTCAGATGGCCCTGGCACAGCAACTGAACAACGAGAATCCGGCATTCATCATCCATACTGGGGATCTTGCCTACAAGTCGGGCACCGAAGCCGAACTCAGCATCAACCACTTTCAGGTTTATGCGCCACTGTTACGCCGCGCCGCGTTCTTTGCCACGCCGGGTGATCATGACCTAAGAACGAGAAACGGCGGCCCGTTCATCGCCGCTTTCAATCCGCCGGGCGGTTGGGATTCGGGGGCCGCGTTCTACTACACGTTCGATTACGGCAACGCTCGGTTCATCGCGCTCGACACGAAAGACACGGATCGACACAAACGGCTCTACGGCAGCCTGGCTAATAAGTCCGGCAAGTCGTACCGATGGTTAGTCGCTCAACTCGAGGCCGCCCGGGCTGATCCCAATGTGGATTGGATCTTCCTTTTCTTTCACCACTCACCATACAGTGCATCGACCGGGTGGGGCGGACATGGTTCAGACGAGGACATCCAGGAGATTCTCGTTCCGTTAGCTGATGAATATGGAGTCAACTTCACGTTCAGCGGCCACGATCACGACTATCAGCGGTCGCACTCACTGCGCGGTGACGAGATCGTCCAGGACGGCTACGGAACGGTGTACGTCGTGAGCGGCGGCGGTGGCGGGAAACGCACGTTTCGCGGCACCGGAAGCAAGTGGTTCACCGCCTACGCTGATCAGGTTTACCACTACATTCGCGTGCACGTCAACGGTTACACCGCGCGGATGGAAGCGATCGACACCGAAGGCCAAGCGTTCGATTCCTACACGGTGTCGATCCCTCTCGAGCGCCGAAAGACCCGCGAAACAGAGGCTTTGCCCGCCGCCCAATAACGACGGTGGCGACTTCGAGTCGTTCGTTATAACTCAGCCATCACGGCGTGCAGGCGCGGCCACGGTCGCGTCTTTGACGACCGCCCCAGGGGGGTCAAACTTCAATCGAGAGGAGTGTACTCCGGACTGTACATCGCAGCTTCCACGTGGCTCTCGAGGTCTTCGGGCAGCTCAGCTCTAGCCAACCCTTGCTCAACCGCCCGGCGGCACACGGCGACTGCGATCGCCGCCGAGACCTTCCGGATCTCCGCGAGTCGTGGATAGATGGAACCTCTGTCGAGGCGCTCTTGTGTGACGATGTTCGCAAGCGCACGAGCGGCGTCAAGGAACATCTCCTGCGTCACTCGGGTCGCCTTGGACACCATCACACCCAACCCGACTCCAGGAAACACGTAGACGTTGTTCCCCTGTCCAGGCACAAACGTCTTGCCGCCGTACTCGACCGGATCGAACGGGCTGCCGGTCGCAAAGACCACCCGACCGTCGGTCCACTCGTAGGCTTGTTCGGCGGTGCACTCGGACTTCGAGGTCGGGTTCGACAGCGCGAAGACGATCGGCCGTTCGTTGATCCGCGCCATCGCTTCCAGCGCAGGACGGTCGAAGGTCCCCGGGTGTCCCGTCGCACCGATCAAAGCCGTCGGTTTGATCGCTTCGATAATCTCGAGCAGATCCGTCATAGGCTCGTGCTCGTGAGCGAACGAGAGCTTGTGGGCTTCGAGATCCGTCCTCGAGCGAACCACTAGACCGCGACTGTCGATCAACCAAGTACGAAGACGCGCTTCGTCCTCGTTCATGCCCCCCTCGACGAGTGCCCGGATGAGAAGGTCGCTGATGCCGGTGTTCGCCGCCCCGGCTCCGAGGAGCACCAGCCTCTGATCCGCCAAATCGTCACCGGTGATTCTGAGCGCGGCGAGCAAACCCGCCAGGACTACCCCCGCGGTGCCTTGGATGTCGTCGTTAAACGAGCAGTGACGATTGCGGTACCGTTCGAGGAGCTTGTGCGCGTTGGGCGTCGAGAAATCCTCGAACTGGATCAGACTGTTTGGGAAGACGTTATCAACCGCTTCGAGAAACTCGTCGACAAACTCTACGTACTCAGCACCCACCAACCGCGGTTGGCTCAACCCCAAGTACATCGGGTCGGCGCGCAGCGACTCGTTATTGGTGCCAACATCGAGCAAAATCGGCAACGTCTTGGTCGGATCGATGCCTCCCGCCGCGGTGTACAGCACGAGCTTCCCGATCGGGATCACCATCCCGTTGGCCCCGAGATCCCCCAAACCGAGGATCCGCTCTCCGTCGCTCACTACGATGACTCGAACATCACGCTCAGGCCAATTTGCGAGCACCCGATCGATCGACCCTCGATCATCGGCGGTGACGTACAACCCTCGTGCGCTGCGGAAGATGTGACCGTATTCTTGACCCGCTTCCCCCACTGTGGGCGTGTAAACGAGCGGCATGATCTTGCGAAGATGATCGATGATCGTGCGGTAGAAGAGCGCTTCGTTCCGATCCTGTTGCGCCATCAAGAAGATGTAGCGCTCGATATCGGAGGGTTTCCGATCGCACTGCTCGATGATGCGTGCGACTTGTTCTTGCTGGGTCTCTACGCGCGGCGGCAGGAGACCGTGAAGCCCCAAATGGTCTCGCTCCTCCTCGGTGAACGCCGTACCTCGATTGAGCATCGGATCGTGAAGAATGTCGCGCCCTCGCATCACCGATAAACCTACTGAGTCGGATCGTGTTAGGCGACCACTATTTGTGTGGGAATTAACCCTTCGCACGGGAGTGTAGGCGCCGTCTACGCCGTCGCTCGGAGAGGTTCCTCAATCGGCACATCGCCGTTGTCGTGACGCAGGAACCGCCAGTAGTTGGGTCGCAACGAGGCGAGGAGCTCACCCCGTGTCTTGATCTCAATCGGCTTGCCAGCGTAGATCTTGCCGATCTTGGCATATGGAAGCTCGGAGTCGCCTACCGGGTTGTTTAGGAGTCTCGTATGAGACAATTTGACGCGATCAGGCGTCATCTATGCACAGGAAGGACGGGCCATGGAAGCCAGCCAATCGGGTCACGAGGAAGAGCGGCGCTCCGGGGCGGACCGGCGTTCGGGCGCGGATCGACGATCCGGGACAGACCGCCGGTCGGGTGAGGACCGTCGGAAGGAAGACGTCCCGGTTCCCGAGGATCGCCGCAGTGGAAAAGACCGTCGGGGCGGGAAAGACCGCAGGAGCGGAACGGATCGTAGATGCGGCAAAGACCGACGCAGCCCTTGAGTGCTCGCCGACCGTTCGGGCCCGGCACGTGATCGGGCGAGCCAAGTCACCGCTCGTCTGCGTCCTCGCGCTGGCACTGGCGATGCCTTCTTTGGCGTCGCCGCAAACCAATCGAGCAGCAAGCGAAGAAGCCCGTAGCCTGTTGGAGCGGGTCAAGACAAACCAGCGTGGTCCTTTTGTGGGGCTGCGTTGGTTCTGCAACGACGGCACGAACCACCCGCCGAGACCGTACCCGTGTGGCGACCGGGGCGGTGGACATCAACACGGGCAGCTCTCGTCAGACGCCCTCCGGCTGAGCGAGTTGGGCTACCCGGTGGGAACACTGTTCATCGCACTGCCGTGGGAACGGTTCTTCGATGTTGACAACCGCCACGAACGATTGCGGGAACTTGCGTTGCAAGGGTATTTGCGACGCGCCGACGACGGATGGGACTTCCGCCAAGCCCAGTATTATCGCGGCGCGCGACAGGCCGAAGACGAGGAGGCCGCTGGCCGCGCGCTCCTGAGCCGGCTGTTGAGCGATCCGGCGTGGACCAGCAAGAATTTCTTGCTGGCGGTTCAGTTGGTGCGCGAGGTCCCACACGCACCGCAGTCATCTCGAATCGATCGCATTCGGCAGCTGTCCAAGGAGATCGGCAACGCCGTCCCCACTTTTCAGCCCATTCGGGTCAAGATCCACTCGTATCCCGACGCCAGCGATATCGATGCGGTCGAGCGCTTCATCGCGACCGGAAGCACCGTTGGTCATGAGCAAGCGTTGCGGTCCCTGCTGGCCGATTTGCGTGCCTACTACGACCGAGATCCAGCCGAGCGCCTGGAACCGTTTCTTGGTATGGAACCCTTCCGGGGTGGCGCTTGGGGCGACGACCTGAGGCAACTACAGGACCTCCTCGGAGGGGCGTCCCCGGCCGAGATCAGCCGCACCATCGCCGATCTGACTGCCAGGCTCCGCAACGACGTCGAGACATCGAGCGACGGCGTGGCCAATCTCCGGCGAATCGACCTCGACCTCGTGCTCCAAGAACTCTTGCTCCAGAACGGGGTCGCGGCATCACGTCGCCTGGCCGACCGCCGACAAGCGATCGATGTCGCGCGCACCTTGGTCATCGGCACCTACGGTCGCGGGCTCTTGTCACGCCTGGAGCTAGCAGCGCAGCTCGAGATGATCGATCAACTGACGGCACAGGAGGAAGTCACCGCGGAGCAGTATCGGGGCTCGATTCGATATCTGGAGCGTGTCGGACTGTGGGTTCAAGCGACGATTGAAGCGGTTTTTGGTCAAACCGTGGAGCACTACACACAGATCGAGCCCGTGGCCGAGTCTTTCTCCGCCGATCTATTGCGTGCGACGGCGCTCTTGCCGTTGGCCAACGTGGTCGAGTCTCTGACGCTCGATGCCAACGGCGAGCTTGGTGTCACGCACACCGCGTTCGGACACTCACTCGGTGGAGCGATTTACGGACTCAATCCGGGTGTCGCCCGTGGGGTGCTGGAGCGAGTCACCGAAGCCGAGGCCGCTGACTTCGACTATCGACCGGACCGCATCTACATACTGCCGCAGACGCTTGCCGACCTGCCTCCGGTTGGTGGGATCTTGTCGCTCGATCAAGGCAACATGCTCTCGCACCTGCAGCTGCTAGCACGAAGTCTTGGCATACCCAATAGCGTTATCGCCAGCACCGCGCTCGAAGCGATCTTGCCACACGTGGGCGAGGAGTTGTTCTACGCAGTGTCCGGCTTGGGCGTCGTTGTTCTGAAGGAGATCGATCAGCTGACCCCGGAGGAACGCGCACTCCTGGCCGAGAAAGAAACCGGCCCGGAGCGCACGTTCCGGATCGATGAAGACGCGCTCGACCTCGACGAGCGGCGTGTGCTTCCGCTCAACGCGCTCGATCTCGACCGTGCGGGCGAGGTTGTGGGACCCAAGGCGGCTGGTGTAGCGCGCCTCCAGCGTGCATTCCCGGCACAGGTTTCTCCCGGCGTGGCACTCCCGTTCGGGATCTTCCGTTCTCATATCGAGCGCCATCGCACCACCGTCGGCGCCAATCTCTACACTGAGATGATCGCGTTCTACGACGCCGTGGACAGGATGGAGGAGGCTGGCGAACCGGCATCGGAGATCGATGCATTTATTTCTCAACGTTTGGCGTCATTCCGCCGCGAAATCGTGCAGATCGATCTCGATCCAAGTCTGGTTTCAGATCTCAGAGAGCAACTGTCGGCATGGGGACCGCTGGGGTCGTTTGGTGTCTTTATTCGGAGCGATACCAACGTTGAAGATCTGGCTGAGTTCAGCGGTGCGGGTTTGAATCTCACGGTACCCAACAAAATCCAGTTCGAGGACATCCTACACTCGATCAAGCGGGTGTGGGCGTCCCCCTTCACCGAGCGGGCTTTCGCGTGGCGCCGGCCGATCCTCGAGAACCCGGAGCACACATACGTTTCGGTCCTGATTCAGCGCAGCGTGCCGGTCGCGAAATCGGGTGTTCTCGTAACTGTAGATCTGGTGACCGGCGATCCCGGCTACCTGACCGCGACCGCGTCCGAGGGTGTCGGCGGTGTCGTTGGGGGCGAAGCCTCGGAAGCGTTGCTGCTACCCATTGATGGCGACCAGCCGATCCTGCTGGACCAGTACAAGGCGCCGACGCGCAGCCAGCTCAAGATGACCGGCGAAGGAGGTTTCGAGAAAATCTCACCTTCTGGCGCCGAACGGGTCCTGCTCGATCCCGAGATCGCGGCACTCAAGTACCTTGCACAGACGTTACGAGAACGGTTCGACCCGCCACGAGACGAAGCCGGTCGAGCGCTCCCCTGGGACGTCGAGTTCGGGTTCCTCGATGGCGTGCTGTGGCTGTTTCAGATCCGTCCCCTGTCATCCGACTCGCCGACCGCCCAGTTGGCTGGATTGGCGGCGATGGACCGCGCCGTGCTCGATCGCGCGAGCCGGCCGGTTCGATTGGACGAGCCGATGCGCGCACCTTGATCATGAAAACGACCGCCAAGCTTTTGATGGTCGCCGGCGTGACGTTGTTGGTGCCAACCTCGATCCCGAGCTACCCGCTCGACGGATACGAGCGCACGGGGATCCGGCGACTCGAGGCGTACCGGCAGGTTCAGGAGGGCACGCTCCCGGGGCGCAAGGTGCCCAACGGTGCGCTCCTCGGCGAGGCCGACATCGAGCTCCGGATGGCGGGGGTCAACACGACTTTCGAGCTCACTGCCGACACGCCGCGTGACCCCTATTTGCAGCAGGGAATCGAGTCGATCTTCCGGGGACGGAACCGGAGTTACTCGATCGCCGTACTGGACATCACCGACCCGGCCAGCCCGAAGTATGCGGCGCTGCGAGAAAACCAGAAGTACGCCCCGGGAAGTATCGGCAAACTGGTCGTGATGACCGGGATCTTCTCCGAGCTGGCGCGGCATTGGCCTGCCCCGGGCGACCGGTTGCGCGTTCTGCGCGATACCCAGATCACCGCAGAGTCGATCATCCACACCGACTCCCACTCGGTCCCGATCGTCGACATCGAGAGAAACTCGCTCGTTCACCGCCCGATTCGCGTGGGTGATGTGTTCAGCCTCTGGGAGTGGGTCGACCACATGGCGTCTCCAAGCTCCAACGCCGCCGCCAGCACGGTGTGGCGCGAGGCGATGTACCTCTCGCGTTTCGGTCGCGATTACCCGGCTTCGCCTGAAGAAGAGCGCGTGTATTTTCGGGACACCGCCAAGTCCGAGCTACAGGCGGCCTCGGTCGAGGTGATCAACGGGCCGCTGCGGCGGATCGGGATCGGCGAAGAGGAGTGGCGGCATGGAACGTTCTTCACCCGCGGGGGTCAGAACCTGGTTCCGGGGATTGCGAGTTATGCCAGCCCGTTCGCATTGCTCAAGTGGCTGGTCAAACTCGAGCAGGGGAAGGTGATCGATCGGTGGTCATCGCTCGAGATGAAAAAACTCCTCTATTTCACTCGCCGGCGTTATCGCTACGCGTCGTCTCCGGCACTCAACGATGCAGCCGTCTACTTCAAGTCCGGCTCGCTTTATAGCTGTCGACCGGAAGAGGGTTTTACGTGCGGCAAGTACCGTGGAAACCGACTCAACTACATGAACTCGGTGGCGATCGTGGAGTCGCCGGCCGACGCAGACAACCCGAGGGTCTATCTGGTCGCGATGATGTCGAACGTGCTCAAGATCAATTCCGCCGTCGAGCACCAGACGATCGCGACTCTCGTCGAGCGATTGATCCGCGACCGACCGGATAGCTGAAGCCGTGACACGCTCCATGACATCCGTGGTCGCGCTAGTCGCTGGGGTCGGGGTGACTTCGACGTGCGGCATGTACTCGCCGTCGGAAGCCGGCGATAAGGGATCGAATGTGCTCGCCACGCCGATGGCGCTCGAGCAGATCGACCGCGGTCTTCAGGCCGAGCTCCAAGAGGCCTTGGTGGGACTCGACCTGCAGCCGCTGGTTCGTCGCCAACAGATCGGCGTCGCGCTGGTCGATCTCACCGTCCCGGAAGCGCTGCGCTATGCAGGGGTCAACGACGACGTGATGTTCTACGCCGCAAGCCTGCCCAAGATCGCGGTTCTGTTGACGGTTTTCGAAAAGATCGAGGCTGGCGAAATCGACGATTCCGGCGCGCTTCGACGAACACTCACCGACATGATCCGCGTGTCGAGCAACTCGGCGGCCACGCGGGCCATTCGGCTGGTTGGATTCGATTCGATCGCCGAGACATTGGAGAAGCCCGAATACCGGCTCTACGATCTGACCGGGAACGGCGGCTTGTGGGTCGGCAAGGCTTACGATCCCACCCCCGCAGTGCGGCGCGATCCGCTGTTCAACTACTCACACGGTGCCACCGCACGCCAAGCGGCGCGTTTCTTCGCGTTGCTCGACAAGGGGCTTCTGGTCAGCCAAGAGCGCAGCCACGAGATGCTGGAGATCCTCGGTGACCCGGGGATCCAGCACAAGTTTGTCAGAGGGCTGGCGAACCGTCCCGAGGCAACGATCTACCGCAAGTCGGGGAGCTTCCGGCAGCACCACGCCGATGCGGCATTGATCGAACACGACGGACACCGTTACATCGCAGCCGCGCTGGTCGATGATCCGCGCGGAGGTCGAATCCTCGAGAAGCTCATCCTCGCACTCGACGACATCATCGTGGCGGGCGACGCCGTGGAAGCGACGGCTAGACGCTGAGGGTCACCACCTCGATCAGAATCAGCGCTTCACTGCCCGCAAAAGTCAGGATTTTCCCCTCAGAAGACGACAGCCATCGCCCGACAGACGGGGCTCGCGTGTCGCTCTAGCGTAGTTGTCAGGCGACATGAGCGAGACCACACTGATCAAGTCGGGCGCGACGGAAGACACCGTAGTCCTGGTGGGGAACCCGAACGTCGGGAAGAGCGTGCTCTTCAAGAACCTCACCAGCCGCTACGTCACGGTCTCCAACTATCCGGGAACAACCGTCGAAATCGTTCGCGCCGGCGCCAGCTTCAATGGCCGGCGGTTACAGGTCATCGACACACCGGGCCTCAACGACCTCTCGCCCACCAGCGACGATGCCTGCGCCACGCGGGATCTGCTCGACGAGCACCAGGGTTGCACCGTCGTCCAGGTGGCCGACGCCAAGAACCTGCGGCGGGCGCTCCTGCTCACGATGCAGCTGGCCGAGATGGGATGCCCTTTGGTTCTCGTCCTCAACATGCTCGACGAGTTGGATGAGCGCGGAGGGAGGATCGACACCGAGGCGTTGAGCGAGATCCTGGGGGTGCCGGTCGTTTCGACCGTCGCCACCCGCGACTACGGCACCGCGGATCTCATCACCGCGCTTGAGAAAGCTTCCCCGCCGCGGTTGGCAACGAGACCGGCGGCTGATACCGACGACGCGTACGAGCGCAGCCGGGCACGGCTCGATCAAGTCAACGAGATCGTCGCCAAGACGTACTCCATTTCCCAGCCAACAAGCGCTTCGCTTCGGACGCGACTGGGCTTTTGGGCGATGCACCCGGTCAAGGGGTTGGGGGTCTTCGCGCTGATCCTGCTGGGGATCTTCTGGTTTGTCGGACTGTTTGGCGCCGGCACCCTCGTCGACGTACTCGAGGTCAGGGCCTTTGAGCAGCGGGTCACCCCAGCGGCGATCCAGGTGGCGGACGCGATACTGCCCTTCCCTCACGTGCACGAAATCGCCGCGGTGCCCCACTCGATCGACCTGCCGACTAGCCCATTCCACGAGGTCACGATCAGCTCGGGCACGCACCAAACGATCCAACCGACCTATTCGCTATCCCCGGAGGCCTCGCTGAGCTGGCTTCAAAGTGTCCTCAGGTTTTTCCACGACCTGTTGATCGGCGAGTATGGAACGATCACAATGGCGTTGAGCTACGCGATCGCGATTGTGCTCCCGATCGTAACGACGTTCTTCCTGGTTTTCAGTGTGCTCGAGGACTCGGGCTATTTCCCCCGCATGGCGATCATGGTGAACCGAGCGTTTCGGATCATGGGACTGAACGGCAAGGCCGTTCTGCCGATGATCCTCGGTCTCGGCTGCGACACGATGGCCACGATGACGACACGCATCCTCGATACTCGTCGAGAGCGAGTCATCACAACCTTGCTGCTGGCGCTCGCCGTTCCCTGCTCAGCGCAGTTGGGCGTGCTGTTGGCCATGATGTCAGTGCTGTCGCCCGTTGGAGCGGTGTTGTGGGTGGGGCTGATCGTTGGCGTCATTCTGCTTGTCGGCTGGTTGAGCAGCCGCCTGTTCAAGAGCGACACCAGCGACTTTATCCTGGAGATCCCACCGCTTCGTCGACCTCAGCTATCGAACGTACTTGTCAAGACATACAGTCGGTTGAATTGGTACCTGCGAGAGGTGATCCCGCTCTTCGTGATCGGCACCGCGATTCTGTTTCTGCTCGATAAGCTCCAACTTCTCCGCGTCATCACGCGCATTGGAGAGCCACTGGTGACCGGGTGGCTCGGGCTGCCGTCGCCGATGACAAACGCCTTCCTGCTCGGGTTTCTCAGGCGCGACTTCGGTGCGGTCTACATTCTCGACGCGGCCACGGCGCCAGACCCATTGCTCACACCACTACAGATCTTTGTATCGATGGTCACGATCACGCTCTTCGTGCCATGCATCGCCAATGTCCTCATGATCGCCAACGAGCACGGTTCCAAGGTCGCTTTGAGGATGGCCGCGTTCATCTTTCCGTTTGCGTTTCTTGTCGGTGGAACTGTCAACCAAGTAGGCAAATGGCTACTGGCTACCTGACCTGCCCACTCTGTGGATTCGAGTTCGAGAAACTCGACACGCTCTGTGCGCACGGGTGCCCGCTCGGCGCGATGTGCAGCCTGGTGCGGTGCCCGAGCTGCGCCTTCGAGTTCCCCGAAACGCCGCGCAGCGTCTCCTGGCTTCGCGAGCTGTTTCGAAGGGAGTCGCCCGGTTATTCCACGCTACCGGAGGGCGTCCGTCCGATCGACGATCTCGACAGCGGTGACCGCGCGAAGGTGCTTTGCCTGGGGGCGAGGAAACCGTCGCGCCAAGACACGCTGGCGGTGTTTGGCATCGTGCCCGGGGCGGAGATCACGCTCCTGCAAAAGCGACCCTCGTGTGTCCTCCAGATCGGCGAGACCGAGCTGGCCCTCGACTCTGATATCGCGCGCACGATCCTCGTGCAGCGGATCGATCATGCCGTGACGTCGTAATCGGGAGGTCGACGTTCGCGACTAGGGGGAAAACCCCTACATGTGGCCGCAAAGACCCTCCCACAGACGGTTGTTTTCTGGGCACTTATGCTGGAATCGGCGAAGAATACGATGGTCGAGATTCGCATACACGGTCGAGGCGGCCAGGGCGGTGTCACGCTGGCCAAGCTCATCGCGACGTCCCGGTTCCTCCAGGGCCAGTCGGTGCAGGCTTTTGGCTTATACGCCGCCGAGCGCTCGGGCGCTCCGATCCAGGCGTTCTGTCGCTACTCTGACGACACGATCCACAACCGCAACCTCATCTACGAGCCCGACCACATCATCGTCCTCGATCCCACGCTGGTCGGTCCGGGGATCACGGGCGGTCTGAAACCGGGCGGATGGATCCTCATAAACACCCCGGCATCGCCCGACACGTTGCAGGAGCAGTTTTCGAGCAATCGACTGGCCACCGTCGATGCGACATCGATCGCCCGACGCAACAAGCTCGGCACGCGCACGGTTCCGATCGTGAACACGGCACTCGCCGGTGCGGCAGCCCGGATGCTCGGCTTCGATCTCGACGAGATGCGAGCCGCCGTCGAGCACCTGGGGTTCGCCGGCTCCAACATCACGGCGGCCGAGGAAGCATACGATCAGCTCCGGGTATTCGAACCAGCGAGTCTTCCAACGGTTAGCCGATCGAAGGGTGCATCATCGACCGGGCTTTACCATACGGACGAGGAGCGAGGTCCGAGTTTCGTCGAGGGGGCGGGTGGCGGTCTCCCCGGAATTGAAACTGGATTGTGGGCAACCGAACAGCCGCACCGCCAACAGTTCGTCCCACCCTGCAACCACGTATGCCCGGCAGGCAACGATGTCCAAGGTTTCCTGGCGGCGCTCGCCAATGACGACGTCGATAACGCGTTGGCGATCATCGTGCGCACTTCCCCGTTCCCGTCTATCTGCGGACGCGTCTGCCCTGCACCTTGCATGGCGTCGTGCAACCGAATCGAGCTCGATGAGGCGGTCAACGTTCGACAGCTCGAGCGGTACGCCGGGGACAATGGACAAGCCACTGTCGAACCGCTAACCACGCGCGACGAACACATCGCGGTGGTCGGATCCGGGCCCGCCGGCCTCACGGCGGCATACCATCTCGCACGCCTCGGCTACTACGTGACGATCTACGAGCAGGGCTGGGAGATCGGCGGGCTCCTGCGAACGGGGATACCCGGTTATCGCCTGCCACCGGATGTCCTCGATCGGGAGATCGGACGCATTCTGTCGCTCGGGGTCGATGTTGAGGTTGGTGAGGTGATCGACCGCAACCGGATGCTCGAGCTCACACAGAGCCACGACGCCGTGCTCGTGGCCACCGGGCTGCAAGAGCTTCAAGCGCTGCGTTTGGGCGTGGGTGACGCCGAAGCCGTGGAACAAGGGATCGACTTCCTCGATCGATCTCACCGTGGCGAGGTGCGAGTGGACGACGAGCACGTGGTCGTCGTTGGGGGTGGAAACACCGCCATGGACGCGGCACGGTCGGCGCTGCGTCTCGGCGCCACCAACAGCCAGGTGATATACCGCCGCACGCGAAACGAGATGCCGGCTATCAAGGAGGAGATCGAAGAAGCACTGCAAGAGGGTGTGGCGATCGACTTCCTCATCCAGCCGATCACGCTCAAGGTCAACGACGGGGGTGGGTCGAACCAGCGTCGACATAAGCTCGTCTGCCGTCGGATGGAGCTCGGCGAGCCCGACGAATCGGGTCGACGAAGGCCGGTCGAGTTGGATGGATCCGACTTCGAGCTTGAGTGCGACCGCGTGATCCTGGCGCTCGGTCAATCCCCCGACCTGAGCGTCTTCCCCGAGGGCACAGAAGTCAGGCAGGGTCAAGAGCTGTTGGGGCTTTTGGAGACCCCCGTATACGCGATCGGCGATCTCGCCACGCGGGACGGGACGGTCGCCGGCGCCATCGGTAGCGGTCGCCGCTCGGCGTTCCACATCCATAACACCTTGAACGACCTCGAAGTCCCGGTCACGATACAGACCGAGACCTCGAGCAACGTAGAGGTCTGGCACAACGACGTGATCCGATCGGACAGCTTGAAGCTCCACCTGTTCGAACGGCGCCCCGCCTCCGACGGTGTGGCGATCGCTCCCGAAGTCAGACGCACCACGTTCGACGAGATCCACGCCGGACTCACCGATCCGAGTGAGGCCAAGCGGTGCCTGTCATGCGGCGTGTGCAACAGCTGCGACCTCTGCGTGACGTTCTGCCCAGAGGGTGTGCTGAAGCGGGTCGGGAGCGATCTGATATTCGATTATGCCCATTGCAAGGGGTGCGGGATCTGTGTCACAGAGTGCCCGCGGAACGTTGTCTTCATGAGTCACCTGTAGCGGAGACGATGATGAGCGTCGAGGTCGTATCTGGGAATCACGCAGCCGGTTACGCGCTGAGCGTGGCGGGCGAAGCGAACCGCGCCGCCCGCGGCGCGAGCTGCGGGATTTACCCCATCACACCACAGACCGAGATCGTCGAATACGTCGCCAGTTTCCCGTTCCAAAAGAGCCGTGTGGTACCCGTCGAGAGCGAGCACAGTGCGATGGCGGTGTCGATCGGGGCCTCGCTGGCTGGTGCACGCGCGTTCACCGCCAGCTCCTCGAACGGGATCGCCTACATGGTCGAGAACATCATGGTGGCCGGGTACTACCGGTTGCCAATTGTCATGGTGGCGGTGAACCGCACGCTGGGCCCACCGTGGAACATCTGGGCCGACCAGGGAGACACCCTGATGTTGCGTGATTTTCCGTGGATTCAGTTCTATGCCGAGGACAATCAAGAAGTGCTCGACGCGACGCTGATGGCGTTCCGGCTGGCCGAAGACCATCGGATCCTGCTCCCCGCCCTGGTCGCCATGGACGCCTTCATCGTGTCCCACACGCAAGCCGAGACCGTGCTGCCGGATCAGTCCGCGGTCGATCGCTATCTCCCCGAGCTGGACCTGCCGCATCGGTTGCTGCATGAAGATCCAAAGACCCTGGGTGGCCTGGCCTGGCCGGAGGTCGCGATGTCGCTCCGGCTCGAGATCGACGAGGCGATGGACCGGGTAGACGAAGTGTTCGGGGAGTGTCGGGCCGCGTTCCGCGACGTGTTCGAGCGCGATCCGGGCGGCGCCATCGAGACTCTGGGGACCGAAGACGCAGAAATCGTCGTCGTCGTCTCGTCATCGATCGCGACGACGGCGCGCGAGATCGTGAAGCAACGACGAGCAGCGGGTGAGAAGATCGGCTTCGTCAAGATCAAGATGTTCCGCCCCTTCCCCGAACGCGCATTGCGAGAAGCCTGCAACACAGCCAAGGCGGTAGCGGTCCTCGATCGTAACTACGCGGCTGGCGTTGGCGGCGTCTTCTGGCAGGAAGCAAAAGCCGCGTTCCAGGGGCACCGCGACGACCTCATTATTCAGGACTACCTAACCGGGCTCTGTGGAGGTGACGTGACTCCCCCGATGATCGATGAGGTCATCGCCGACGTCACGACTCGCGACGCCGAGACGAAACCCATCTGGATGACCGCACCATGAATGGCGATCGACCGATATCGACGCTGGAACAAGCACCACCGATCCCATGCACCGAAGAGTGTCTACTTCGCCCGGGCAACACGAATTGCGGCGGTTGCGGTATGGGCGTGGGATTGACGATGCTCGGCCGCGCGCTGGCCGAAGCCGACGACACGTGCACGCTGGCGATCCCCGCGTGCTGCGGAATCGTCACCGCGGGCGCCTTCCCGACCACGAGCTACGGTGTACCGACGGTGGCCACGACTTTCGCCTCCGCGGCGGCGGTTGCCGCCGGAATCGCCACCGTACGCGATCTAAATGAAGAACGTGGTCAGGTGATTTGTTGGGCCGGAGACGGCGGCACGTACGACATCGGGATCGCCACGCTCTCCGCTGCCGCCGAGCGCAACGAGAACATCATCTACATATGTTATGACAACGAGATCTACGGAAATACCGGTGGGCAGCGCTCGTCCGCCACGCCCCCAGGCGCCCGCACGACAACGACACCGGGCGGGAAGAGCGAAGAGAAGAAAGACATCATGGCCATCATGGCAGCGCATCAAATCCCGTACGCCGCGACCCTGTCGATCGCCCACCCCGACGATTTTTCTCGCAAGCTAAAGACCGCGTTTAACACCCCCGGAACGCGGTTCCTCCTAATGCACTCGCCGTGTCCAACCGGATGGAAGTCGGAGCCCGCCGATTCCGTGGAGCTGGTGCGTCTGGCCGTTGCGAGCGGGCTCTTCCCTCTTTACGAAGTCTGGAACGGCAGTGCCTGGCGCATCAACGTCGAGCCCGACTGGACCAGTCCAACCGAGTACTTCCAACGCCAACGACGGTTCAAGGATGGTGAGATCGATCTTCAGGCGACCGAGCGGTCGTGCCGGGACCAGTTCAAGCGCCTGAAGACCCTGGCCCAAGAATTTCCGCACAAAACCGAGGAAGGCTGAGATGGCAAAGATCGAAGTGGAACAGCTGGATGACACGAAGTATCGCGTCACCATCGAAGGTCCCGAAAAGACGACGAACCACGAAGTGACGATCGATCACCCGTACGTCGAGCGGTTGACCGGCGGATGGCACACCACGGAGTCGCTGCTCGAGCAAACGTTCGAGTTTATGCTCGAACGGGAGCCCAACACGTTGATCTTGAAGAAGTTCGAGATCACGACACTGCCTCGCTACTTCCCTGACTACGAGCGCAGGGTCAAAGAGATGCTCGACAACGCAGATCAAGTGAAACACGGTTGACAGACGCCGTCGAGACGGTTCGGTTTTCGCTCAACGGTCACCCGGTCGAGTTTGAACCGCGAACGGGTGAGACGCTGCTGGAGGCGTTGCGTGACCGTTGCGGTGTGCGTTCGGTAAAGGACGGCTGTTCGCCGCAGGGACAATGCGGAGCATGCCTGGCGATCGTGGGGGGGCGCGCGCTCGTTACCTGCGCGATGCCGGTCGAGAACGCGGCCGACAAGGAGATACTGACCCTCGAAGGGGTGTCGGACGAGGAGCGCGGAATGCTGGCCGACGCGTTCGTCGCCGCGGCTGGCCTCCAATGCGGGTTTTGTATCCCTGGCATCGCCCTTCGGGCTAAGCACCTGCTCGACAAGAATCCGCACCCGACACGTACCGAGATCGCCAAGGCGATCGACGTCCATCTGTGTCGCTGCACGGGCTACACGAAAATCCTGGACGCCGTTGAGCTCTTCGCCCGTATCCGTGATGGCGAGGGCACGCTGGTCGTTTGCGAGGACGGAGGGGTCGGCAAGCGGTTGGCGCGGTACGAGGGCCGGCAGCTCGTTCTGGGCGACCGACCATACGTAGCGGACATGACCCGCGACGACATGCTCCATGGCGCGGTCGTGCTTTCGCGTCATCCGCGCGCACGCGTCCGTAGTATCGATACGTCACGCGCAGAAGCCATGCCTGGCGTCATCGCCGTTGCGACGGCCATCGACGTTCCCGGTGAACGCTGGTACGGGCTCATCGACAACGACTGGCCCGGCTTTGTCGCCGAGGGTGAGGAGGTGCGGTGCGTGGGTGATTTCCTGGCAGTCGTCGCGGCACTCGACGCGTCCTCTGCACGTGCAGCAGCGGAACGGGTCGATGTCGAGTACGAGATCCTCGATCCGGTACTCGACATGGAAGCCGCGATCGCCGACGGAGCACCACGGGTCAACCCCAAACATCCGAACCAGCTATCACACACGGTGATTCGTCGTGGCGACGTGGCTCGTGGCTTTGCGGATAGCGCGCATGTAGTCGAAGGCGTGTGGACCACTCAGCGCGTCGAGCATCTGTACCTGGAACCCGAGAGTGCGCTCGCCGAGCCAGGCGAAGAGCCAGGAACGTTTCGCCTCTACACGCAGGGCCAGGGAGTATTCGATGACCGTGAGCAGGTGGCGGCTTTCCTCGGTATCCCCGCGGACGAGCTCGACGTCGAGCTCGTTCCAAACGGCGGTGCGTTCGGCGGCAAGGAAGATCTGTCGATCCAGCCGCACGCAGCGCTGCTCGCCATGATGACCGGTCGCCCGGTTCAGGTCACGCTCAATCGGGAAGAGTCGATTCGGGTGCACCCGAAGCGACACCCGATCCGCATGCGGTACAAGGTGGGTTGCGACATCGACGGTCACCTCACAGCGGTTGAGGCGCACATGCTCGGCGACACCGGCGCCTACGCGTCGGTCGGGGCAAAGGTCCTCGAGCGCGCCGCCGGCCACGCTTGCGGTCCATACCGGGTTCCCAACGTCGCCGTAGACGCGATCGCCGCCTGCACGAACAACCCGCCTTGCGGCGCCATGCGTGGCTTTGGCGCCAACCAGGCCCACTTCGCGATCGACGGCTGCCTCGATCTCCTGGCGGAAAAAGTGGGCATCGATGGGTGGGAGATGCGCTGGCGCAATGCGGTCGACATCGGGGATCAGTTTGCAACCGGGCAGGTGTTCGAGAAATCAGTCGGGCTCAAGAAGACACTCCAAGCCGTTCACGACGAGTACTACCGAGCGCGCGGCGACGGCCGCGCTGTCGGTATCGGGTGTGGCATCAAGAACAGCGGCATCGGCAACGGCGCCATAGAGTGGGGAAAGGCGCGGCTCGCAGTCGAGCCGGATGGCACGATCTCGTTGTACAACGGTTACACCGAGATGGGACAGGGGCTGCTGACGGTGCTGGTGCAATTTGCGGTCGAAGTCACCCGGCTGCCTGCAGCGATCTTCCGCCCCAAGGTCGACTCGACCTTCGCGCTGGCTTGCGGTCAAACGACGGGCTCGAGGGCGACCCTGTTTGGTGGTAACGCGGTCGTGGGGGCCGCGACCAAGCTCAGGGCCGCGCTCGACGCCGGCTTCACTCTCGAAGAGCTAGCCGGACAGGTGTTTGCCGCCGACGTCATGGTCGACGACACCACTAGCACCGAGATGGAAGTCGATAAAGTCAAAACACACACGGCTTTCGGGTTTGCGACCCAGGTCTGTATCCTCGACCCAAACGGCCGTGTGGAGAAGTTTATCGCCGCGCACGACGTCGGTCGGGTCGTGAACCCAGCGCTATGCGAAGGGCAGATCGAAGGATCGGTTCACATGGGGCTCGGCTACGCGCTTACCGAGGAGCTGCCGTGCGAGAACGGCTGGCCGGTGACGTTCAAGATGCGCGAGATCGGCCCGTTGCGCGCGCGCGACATGCCTGACGTGGAGGTGCTCCTCGTTGAGGAGCCCGAGCCGGAAGGGCCGTTCGGCGCAAAAGGTGTCGGCGAGATCGGACTCGTGCCCACAGCGGCGGCGGTGGCGGGAGCGCTGGCCGCGTTCGATGGCACACGGCACTACACGCTGCCGATGAAGGACTCGCCTGCCGCCCGCGCGATGAGCGTCGGCCGCATCCGGCAGAGAGCGCCCAGCCGATAGCTTCCGGCCACGTCAACGCGCACACCCACATCTACAGCGGCCTAGCGCCCTTTGGGATGCCCCGGCCAGACCCCGAGCCGCGCAATTTCGTGGAGATCCTCGAACGCGTTTGGTGGCGTCTCGACCGCGCATTGGATGCCGACTCCCTGCGCGCGAGTGCGCGGCTGTACGTAGCCGAGGCGATCGAGCATGGGACGTTCTCGCTGATCGATCATCACGAGTCACCGGGCATGATCGACGGCTCACTCGATATCTTGGCCGACGCTTGCCAGCAGCTCGGGGCACGCGCCGTGCTCTGCTACGGAGCCACCGAGCGCAACGACGGACGAGACGAAGCGCGCCGCGGGTTGGAAGAGTGCCGGCGTTTTCTGAGCGAGAACCGGCGCCCGCTGGTGCGTGGCGTGGTTGGGCTGCACGCGTCGTTCACCGTATCCGACGAGACCATCCAAGAAGCAGCTGCGCTGGCGCGTGTGCACTCTACGGTGCTGCACGTTCACGTTGCCGAGGACGGCGCCGATGTGCGAGACGCACGCGAGCGCGGCTACACGGGGGTCATCGACCGGTTCGATCGTTTGGGGGCGCTGATACCAGGTTCAATCTTCGCCCACGGCGTTCACCTGACGCCGGATGAGGTCCGTAGCTGCGCGACCAACAACTGTTGGTTGGTGCAGAATCCACGTTCCAACCGCGGTAATGGGGTCGGGTATCCGGGCGCGCTCAGCGAAAGCGACCGGGTCGCGCTCGGCACCGATGGCTATCCGGCCGACATGGCGGTCGAAGAGGAAACGCTAATCGAGGAGGCGCGCGCCGCGGGAGACGATCTTTCGCACGCACAAAAACGGTTACAGGCGGGATCTCGCTTGATTGCGGAGCGCTTCACGAACGTGGATACACTCGACGAATCGGAAAGCCTGCGGGCGCAAGCAACGTCCGAGATGGCCGCCATTCGCGAGGAGGCGCACGTGCAGGCCGAGAAACTCTGGACCCGGATGCAGGCGCTGTAGCCGGGAAACAGAGGATCTGACGCGATATGAACTCTCTGGAACTGGAATACGAGGTTGTTGATCGCACCGTTCGCGATCGTACGGTCGCGCACTTCCGCGAGTGTGGCATCGGGTTGCCAACACTATCTGAGCTCGCAGACCCCACGACGATCGACGAGCCGTTCCAAACAGCGCTTGGTTCCATCGATCCCGACAAACCAGAAGCCCTGAACCTCTACCGAGTGCATTGGTACAACGGCGTCGAGGATCGGCACCCGGTTCCGGTGCCAGATCACGTCGTCCTGCCCCCAGAGCTTACCGGGGTCGAGAGTCCGATCGTGGTCGTGTACGGCGACCGATTCCCGATGATCCACGCTCACAAGGTCCTCCCCGCGTACAGCTGCATCGTTTCACGTCTCGTAACCGGACGGTTCGACCCCACGCGCCACCGCGCCATCTGGCCATCGACCGGCAACTACTGTCGCGGTGGGGTCGCGATCTCTCGCATCCTCGGTTGTCGTGGGGTTGCCGTTCTTCCCGAGGGTATGAGCGACGAGCGTTTCCAGTGGCTCGAGGCCTGGGTCG
>CAMYLR010000029.1:0-17375 GCA_947259315.1 uncultured Gemmatimonadales bacterium
GGCCGCGTCGGCCACCGAAACGTCGGCCCCGGACTGCGGCTCGCCGTTGCGGTTCGTCACCAACACGTTCAGGTCGCCCATCGTCGGATCCGGTGGGCCTACCTGCGGCGCTAAGGCGATGTTCGCCGTCGCCGTTGGAGCCGTGCTCGAAAGCGAAACGCTCGCCGATGCCGAGCTGAACCCACTCACCGACGCGGTGACCGCGTACGACGTCGGGTTCGTCGGAATCGGAACGTTTGAAATCACAAAGTTGCCCGCCGCATCCGTCAGGGCCGGAGCGGTAGCCGGCGACGTCCCCACCAGGGCGCCCACGATGGCGCTCCCGTCGGCGGAGCTCGTCACTGAGCCACTGATCGTGCCCGTAACCGGTGCTGGCGGCTGGATAATCGGTGTGACGTCATCGTCGTCGTCGCAGGCGGCGACAAACGGCACCGCTGCCATCAACGCGATCGCGACAAGTCGCCACGACTTATCGAGTAAGCTCATGCTGGCGTTCTCCTCCGTGAAGGACAGTTGCCACAGAACAAAAGGGAAACTTCGCGTGCGTTTCGACCCGGACGCGTGACTCTCGCCCGGGGATATTTCAACCCAAGAGATTCGAAATTGTCGGAGGGGCTTCGATGCTGCCCCGTAACATGTGACTTGGCTCTGGAAAACTCAACCCGTTTTTTCGCAAGCCGCGTGCCGCTGCCCGGGGGCGGCTATCGCCGGTCACGAGACCCGTTCGACCCCCAGGCCGTGCGCTTCAGTGGCTGGCAAAACGCGGCCGTCCTCGAACCGTAGACCCTGAAACGGGTCAGCGGCGAGCAGGAGGTGGCCGTCCAGATCGACATAGTCGGCCAGTGGCGCCAGGTGGGCGGCACCGGAGATCCCCAGCGACGACTCGACCATGCACCCTAGGAAGACTCCGAACCCCAGCGCTTTTGCGGCTTCCATCGTGCGCCGCGCCTCGGCCAGCGAACCGCACTTGGCGACCTTGACGTTGATCACGTCGACGACGCCGATCAACCCCTTGAGATCACCGCTCGTCATGCACGACTCGTCAGCCGCCACCGGCAGCTCAGTAGCATCACAGATCGCCGCCAATCCTTCCAGATCGGTCGCGTCGAGTGGCTGCTCGAGCAGCTCGACCCCAAGCTCCTCGAGCGCCCCCAACCGGTCGAGCGCTTCCTGCCGGCTCCACCCCTCGTTGGCGTCGACCCGGATCGGCTTGTCGGTCGTCCGGCGCAGCATCTCGAGCACCTCGATATCGCCCTCGAACCCCATCTTGATCTTTAGCGTCGAATACGGTTCGGCCTCGGCGATCTTTTGGCGCATCACCTCGGGCTCATCGATGCCGATCGTGAACGACGTCGGCGGGATTCCTTCCAAGTCGAGACCGAACCAGCGATAGAGCGGCATCCCGTGACGCCGCGCGACGAGGTCGTGGAGCGCCATCGAGACCGCCGTCTTGGCGCTCGGGTTGGCATCGAGACGGTCCGCGATGCGGGCTTCGATCGTATCGATCGCGTACGGATCGTCGCCCAGCAGGGGAACGATCTGGTCGAGCGCGCGGGCCACCGTCTCGGCGGTCTCGCCGTACCGCTCCGTCGACGCCGCCTCGCCCCACCCGATGTCGCCGTCGTGCTCGAGCCGCACGAGCCAGCGTTGGTAGTGGGCGTGAACTGAACGCGATATCCGAAACGGATGGGTCGTGGTCAGCTCGAGGAGCTCGGTCTCGGCTCGGATCGCCATCTCTACCGCCTCTCCGCAGTTGTCGCCGCCTGGCTGGCGACGATCGCTTCGATCAGCCGCTCGGCACCAAACTTGACCGGATCGACCGCCACGCGGCCGGCCTCGGCCTCGATCCGCTCACCCCACGCGCGGGCTTCGCTCTCGTCGAGATCCCAACCATTGATTGCGATCCCCGTAACCGGCGCCGGCTTGAGGTACGCGGCCATCCGTTCGTGAAGCTCGATCCACTCGGGTACGGGCTCGATCTCGATCTCATCGTTGAGCGACAACTCGCGGGTCGGCGAGTGAACCAGTACCTGGGCGTCCGGCATGCTGCCGTGGAGGAGCCCCAGCGCGACCCCGCTGTAGCCGGGATGGAGCAGCGAGCCCTGCCCCTCGACGAAGACGAAGTCGTTTCCGGGGGCGTTGTCGAGCACCATCATCTCGGCCGCTCCGGCGATGAAGTCGGCGATCACGCGGTCGATCGCCAGTCCGCGTCCATCCAGGAATAGACCTGTCTGCCCAGTGGGCACAAAGACCGCGCTGTGTCCCATGCGACGGGCCGCCAGCGTAAGCTCCATAGTGGCGGTCATCTTGCCGACGTTGCAGTCGGTGCCGACGGTCAATACGACCGTCGCGTCGACCTCATCCGCGCGGCGTGACGCGACCGGGAGATCATCCGGAACGCGCCGCAGATCGATGATCTGCCCGCCCGAGCGAGCGGCGATCGCCACCAGGTCGGGGTCGTCGCCCAGAAATGTGTGGAGCCCGCTGGCCACCGTTAGACCCGCCTCGAGTGCCGCCGCGATCAGCGTGCGCCATTCGTCGGGCAAGAGACCACCCCGCGGTGCAACGCCGATCAGCAACGTATCGGGGCTGAGCGCCAACCCCTCCTCGAGCGTCGCCACGATCGGGAGCGCAGGACCAAAACCCAGCACCTGGTCGGTCGTCTGACCGGCGGTCACGCTGTCCAGGACACCGACGACCTCATCGGCGGCGTACCGGATCACGCAGGTGGCGGTCTTGGCGTCGAGCACGCCGAATCGCCCCTCGGCCAGGATCAGAATCCGCCGGTCACCCATCGGGTGTGATCCCCGCCTCGCGCGCCAAATCGCGGGCCCGCGCGGCATTAGTGTTCTCGAAGCCGGGACCCTCCCATCGGACCGACGTCGCCAGTCGCTGGCCGGTCGGGGTAGCCGCCAACCCGCCCCTCGCCGTCTCGCGGTACTTCTCGTCGAGTTGATTGCCGATCTCGCCCATCGCGTCGATCACCTCGTCGGCCGGGATCGGGAAGTGGAGGCCGGCCAGCGCTAGCTCGGAACCGGTCACGGCCTGGACCGCGCCCGACACGTTGCGCGTCAGACACGGCACCTCGACCAGTCCTGCGACCGGGTCGCAAACCAGCCCCAGCATGCCCTGCAGCGTGAACGCGACCGCGTGACTGACGCTGTCGGGATCGCCACCGCGGAGCTCGGTCAGTGCAGCGGCGGCCATCGCGGCCGCGCTGCCGGTCTCGGCCTGGCACCCGCCGGCGGCCCCCGAAACGCTCGCCCGAGCGACGATCACCTGACCCACGCCAGCCGCCGTCAGCAAGCCGCGCACGAGCTCGTCGTCGGTGAACCCCAGCTCGTTGGCGGCGGTAAACAAGACCGCCGGCAAGATGCCCGAAGATCCGGCTGTTGGCGTGGCCACGATCGTGCCCATCCGGGCGTTGACCTCCATCGTCGCCTGAGCCCGAGCGATCACCTGGCCGACAAACGGTCCCACGATGCTCGCCTCTGATTGACGCCACGTGTCGAAGCGGTGCGCGCCCCCGCCCAGGAGGCCGCTCACCGATGGCGCATCGGAAGACAGCCCGCGCTCGACCGCGGATCGCATCGTCGCCAACCGCTCGTCCAATCGCTCCAGGATCGCACCTTCCGGCTGTTCGGTATCCTCGACCTCTTCGGTCAACACGACCTGCCACATCGGGACCCCGTGGGCCCGCGTGCGATCGATGATCTCGGCGATGCTGGTCAACATTTCAGTCGGTCACCTTGCTCAGTCGACGGGTCGAAATGACCCACTCGTACTCTTCGATCTCGTCCACGATCGAATCCGGAATCGCGTGGTCGGTCTGGATGATCATCATCGCCTCGCGGCCGCGCTTCTCCCGCCCCACCTCGAGAAACGCGATGTTGATGTCGGTCGCCGCCAGGCGCTGCGTGATGGTGGCCGTCGTGCCCGGAACATCGCGGGCCTGAATCAATAGCGTGTCGAAGCGACCGCTCAGATCGACCGCGCGATCGTTCACTTGGCTGACCTCGATCGCGCCGCCGCCGACCGAAGCCCCAACCAGCGAGACGGTGTCTTCGCCCGCCGCGATATCGAACCGCAGCGTGTTGGGGTGTGCCGCCGCCCCCAGGTCGACCGGCTCGAAGCTCACCTCGAGCCCTTCCCGACCGGCCACTGACAGGCTGTCGGGGATCCGCGGGTCGTCGGGCGCCATCCCCAGCAACCCCGCGACCACCGCGCGATCCGTTCCGTGTCCCTGATACGTCGTCGCGAACGAGCCGTGCAACCCGATCGTAGCACGCTCCGGCGTGCGACCCAGGAGCGCCCGCGCGAGCAGCCCGAGCCTGAGCGCGCCGGCGGTGTGGCTCGATGACGGCCCGACCATCCGCGGCCCGATGATGTCGAAGACGCTCATGCGAAGATCACGTTATCGCAACGGTGGCGGGACTCACCCGATGCGGCCGTTTCGCGGGAGCGAGTCGAGACCCCACAGCGAAGCGAGGAGGCTCGGCGAAGCGGAGCGCCGGCCGCAGAGCGGTGAGATCCTGCCACCAGTAATGAGAGCGTGTTCTGCGTATTCACGCCTCACGCCACCGACGCGGCGCTTCGCGCCAACATTTGCTTGAGGTACGAACCGGTGTACGACTCGTCGACGTCGGCGACCTCTTCGGGTGTCCCCGCGGCTACCACGGTGCCGCCGCGATCTCCACCCTCGGGCCCCAGGTCGATCACGTGATCGGCGGTCTTGATGACATCGAGGTTGTGCTCGATAACGATCACCGTGTTGCCGCGATCGACCAACCGATGCAACACGTCGAGCAGCATCCGCACATCTTCGAAATGGAGCCCGGTGGTCGGCTCGTCCAGGATGTAGAACGTTTTTCCGGTAGCCACCTTGGCCAGCTCGGAAGAGAGCTTTACCCGTTGCGCTTCGCCGCCGGACAACGTGGTCGCCGACTGACCCAGCGTGATGTACCCCAGCCCGACATCGTGCAGCGTGCTCAGCTTGCGCCGGATCTTGGGCAGCCGGCGGAAGAACTCGAGCGCCTCCTCGACCGTCATGTCGAGCACGTCGGCGATCGTCTTGCCCTTGTAGTAGATCTCCAGCGTTTCGCGGTTGTACCGCTTGCCACGACACTCTTCGCACGGCACGTACACGTCGGGCAGAAAGTGCATCTCGATCTTGAGCAAGCCGTCTCCACTGCACGCCTCGCATCGTCCCCCAGCCACGTTGAACGAGAACCGACCCTGGGTGTAGCCGCGCATCTTCGACTCCGGCAGCTCGGCGAAGATCTCCCGGATCGGCGTAAAGACCCCAGTGTACGTCGCGGGGTTCGACCGCGGGGTACGGCCGATCGGTGATTGATCGATCGCGATCACCTTGTCGAGATGCTCGATCCCCTCCAACCGATCGAAGGCCCCCAATCGTTGCTTTGAACGGCTCAGCTTGCGGCTCAACGCACGGTAGAGAACGTCGTGAACGAGCGACGACTTGCCCGACCCCGACACGCCGGTCACACACGTGAACACACCGAGCGGAAAGGTCACCGTGAGATCTTGCAAGTTGTGCTGGCGCGCACCGACTACGGTCAACGCCTCACCGTTCCCGCTGCGCCGTGTATCCGGCGTCGCGATCTCGCGCTCGGCGCGTAGATAGGCACCGGTGATCGACTCGCGCGCGGCCTCGACATCGGCCGGCGACCCCTGAGCCACGAGCTCCCCGCCGTCACGACCTGCACCCGGGCCCAGATCGACGACATGGTCGGCGGTGCGAATCGTCTCCTCGTCGTGCTCGACGACCAGCACCGTGTTCCCGAGATCGCGAAGCCGCTTCAAGGTCTCGAGCAGCCGGCCGTTGTCGCGCTGGTGGAGCCCGATCGACGGCTCGTCGAGAACGTACAGGACGCCCACCAGCCGGCTGCCGATCTGAGTCGCCAACCGGATCCGCTGAGCCTCGCCGCCAGCCAGCGTTCCGGCCGATCGCTCGAGCGTCAGGTAGTCGAGCCCGACCGCCACCAGAAACGACAATCGGTCACGGATCTCTTTGAGGATCTGGTCCCCGATCTCACGCTCGCGCGAGCCCAGCTCGAGCTGCTCGAAGAACTCGCTCGCCACGTAGATCGGTAGCTCGACGATCTCGCCGATGCCGCGGCCCCCGAGCTTGACCGCCAGCGCCTGTGGTTTGAGGCGCTTGCCGTCGCAGAAGTGGCATGGCAACACCGCCATGTACGTCTCGATCTGGCGTCGCACCGAATCCGAGGCGGTGTCCTCGTAGCGGCGCTGAAGCTGGCCCACGATCCCCTCCCAGGTGCCGGTATACGACCCGGCGTGGGCATGCGTGCGATAGTGGAACGCGAGCTCCTGTTCGCCGGCACCGTACAGCAAGATCCGCTGGATCGACTCGGGCAGCTCGCCCCATGGCGTGTTGAGATCGAAGTGAAACGCCTCGGCGAGCGAGGGCAGGACCGTCTTGGCCAACTGCCCCTTGGGCTCGCCCCATGGCCGCACGACGCCCTCCAGAATCGAAACCCGCCTATCCAGCAACACGAGCTCGGGATCGACCTCCATCCGCGTTCCCAGCCCGCTGCACGGTTCGCACGCCCCGTATGGGCTGTTGAACGAGAACATCCGGGGCTCTGGCTCCTCGTACGAGATGCCGCAGTGGACACAAGCCAGGTCACGGCTGAACAGCTTCTCTTCGGTATCGGCTTTACCGTTCGCGAAGACGACCGAAACTAGGCCGCCGCCGACCTCAAGCGCGGTCTCGATCGAGTCCGCGAGCCGACGACGGTACTGCGGATCGACCTTGAGCCGGTCGACCACGACTTCGATATCGTGCTTCTGGTTCTTCTTGAGAGTCGGAACGGCGTCCAGATCGTGCACCTTGCCGTCGACGCGCACGCGGACAAACCCCTCACGTCGCGCCTCGGCGAAGACCTCTTTGTACTGCCCCTTCCGCCCACGCACGAGCGGCGCCAGGATCTGAATGCGCCGACCCTTCGGCTCGCCCAGGATGGCGTCGACGATCTGGCTGGCCGACTGGCGGGCTACCGGCCGGTCACAGTTGTAGCAATGCGGGGTCCCTAGACGAGCGTAGAGGAGTCGCAGGTAATCGTAGACTTCGGTGACCGTGCCGACCGTCGATCGAGGGTTCCGGACGCCGGCCTTCTGCTCGATGGCGATCGCCGGCGACAACCCCTCGATCGTGTCGACATCCGGTTTCTCCATCACGCCCAAGAACTGCCGTGCGTACGCCGAGAGCGACTCGACGTAGCGACGTTGACCCTCGGCGTAGATCGTATCGAAAGCGAGGCTCGATTTGCCCGAGCCCGACAACCCGGTGATCACGACCAGCTGGTTGCGTGGAAGCTCTAGATCGAGGTCTTTGAGATTGTGTTCGCGAGCGCCGCGGATGCGGAGAGTGTCGGCCATAGCCGTTGGAATTTAGCACCCGCGTGTGGGTGCGACCTGTCAGGGTAAACGGCCGACGCGATCGATGATAAAGACGATGAACGCCACAATAAGCAGAAAGTGAATCATGCCGCCGAGCGGGAAAAATGTTGCGCCGGCAGCCCAGACGATCACCAGAAGTCCGATCGTCACCCGCAGATTCAGCCAGCCCATGGCCCGCTCCTGGGCATGACGATCGGGACCGCGCGGGGCTCGATTTCGATCGTCGCCGGTGAGGTGCCCGCTACTTCCCCATCGCGCTGCAGACGCACCTCGGGGTCGGCGTCGATCTGTATCCGCCTGCCGCGCCAGTGCTCGACCAGGTCCGTCTCGGTGGGTGCCCCGCGAAGCAGATACGCTGCCGCGGTCAAGTAGTCAGCCAACGTCGTCGCGCGATAGACGACGACGTCGAGAAAGCCGTCAACCGGCGAGATCCCGGGCGCAAACTCCCACCCCCGCCAGAAAACCGCGCCGCAGTTCATGACCTGAATCATCGTCGCTTCGATCTCGCGTGTCTCACCATCCATCGTGACTGTGTAACTGACCGGTTCCAGCGACCCGCGGCTTTTTCTGAGCCATCCCAGCGGATAAGCGAACACCCCCCACTTGCTCTTCAATCGCCGATTGGCGGCGGCGACCATCTCGGCATGCGAGCCGGTACCCGCGGCCACCAGATACGTCTCCCCATTCAAACTGCCAGCGTCGATCGGCACGGCGGTGCCGTCCAGTGCGATCGATACGGCGCCATCGATATCGCGCGGGATCCCCAGGTTCAAGGCCAACACGTTGGCGGTCCCACGCGGGATGACCGCGAGCGGGATCCGTCGTGAGCCGGCCATCAGACCCGCCGCCACCTCCGCGACCGTGCCGTCACCGCCGATGACGACGATCAGGTCGGCGCCACGAACCGCCGCTTCAGCGGCCTGCACAGCCGCGCTTTCGTCGGGAACTGTATCTACCCGCCAAACACCGTCGCCACGAGCCTCGAGCCGGGCTCGCGCGCGTTCGGCCGCCTTTTGGCTCGAGCCACCACCGGAAACGGGATTGACGATCAGTGTGACGCGCAGAGCAACGTTCGGCTAGCCGAACCCTCGCATCGCCATCAACCGCTCCACACGCGCATCGGTAGCGGGATGCGTGCTGAACAGACGGAGCAATGCGCCGCCTCCGCGGAACGGGTGCACGATGAACATGTGGGATGTGGCGGGGTTGCCCTCCATCGGCACTTGCTTCGAGACCGCCTCGAGCTTCCTGAGCGCCGATGCCAACGCGCGTGGTTTGCCGCTGATCTCCGCACCACCTTGATCGGCGGCGAACTCGCGTGAGCGGCTGATCGCGGACTTGATGAACATCGCCGCGATGGGCGCCAGCAGGATCACCACGAGGGCCAGGATACCGCCACCGCCCCGATTGCGATTACCGCCAAAGAACAGTCCGAACCGCGATACGTACATGATCGCACCCGCCAGTGTGGCTGCCACGCTAGAGATCAGAATGTCGCGGTGCTTTACGTGAGCCAGCTCGTGCGCCATGACGCCCTCGAGCTCATCGCGGTCGAGGATCTTCAGGATCCCCTGAGTGGCTGCAACCACCGCGTGCTCAGGATTGCGGCCGGTGGCGAACGCGTTGGGTTGATCCTGAGGCAGGATCGCAACCCGCGGCATCGGCAGACCAGCGCGCCGCGAGAGGTGCTCGACGATATCGTATAGCTCAGGCGCCTCTTCGCGATCCACTTCGCGCGCGCGATACATCTTGAGCACGATGCGATCGGAGAAGAAGTACGATGCGAAGTTCATCCCCCCCGCCAGAAGCAGGGCGATGAGGGCGCCGCCTTGCCCACCGAAATAGCCGCCGACGAGCACCAGCGCGACGGTCAAAACCGCCATCAGGACGAACGTCTTGAAGGTGTTCATCTGGTGATTATAGCGTCTTCCGGAGCCGAAGGCCGGGGCGCGAACGCCGGGTTCAGTAGGAGAACTCCCAAAACAAATCGACAGCGCTCTGTCGCGTCCCAGCGGTCGCCTGGACCGCAAAGACCCGCGATACCTGGTAACGAATCCCCACCGCCTGGCGGTCTTCCTCGCCGCCCACTTCTTGCTCCGCGGTGATGTACACATCGGGCGTGATGAACTTCCCCACCCGAAACAGCGTCGCTGTTTTGCCACTTGTTTCAGCACGCTGCGAAATCTGAAACACGTCAAGTCCGACCTCGCTAGCCAGCGCGTCCTGTAGCGGCAACGAAGCGAATGCACCCGTGGCGACACGGGTCACGGTGCCTTCGAGCTGGTTCTGCTCAGACGCGGTCGACGGGTTTGGGGAACCGAAGAGCGCGATCGAGATGATCTCCGACTTCTCATAGGGCGGTGTCGATTCGAGATCGATCGTTGGGTTGTTGAGTGTTCCCCCAAGGACGATCCGCAGCTCCACGTCGCCAACCTGTTCCACGTTCTGGACCATGCGCGTGGCCACGATGTGCAGGCCGGGATTGAGCTCGGGAGTTCCAAAGAAGAACACCTCGCCCTCCTGGATCTCGAATCGCCCGGCGAACTCCTCATAGAACCCGCGTAACACCGTCAGCGTGCCGGAGAACGTCGGCACGTTCGTGCCCGTCGATTTGAAGAGCGACAAGTCACCCTCGATCTCGATGCGTGCGTTGCTCGCGGTGAAAACAGCGTCGTCGGTAACCCGTACTACGAGATCGAGTCGCGTGCGCGTCCACAGTGAGGGTGAACGTGCCCGCTGAGCGCCCCCGATACCCGGGATTTCCACGTACAACGTCGCTTCATCGAGATCGATGATCTGCTTTTGGGATTGCTCGGGGAGCCGGTAGATCGCCTGTTCGACCTGAACTTGCCCGCCTATGAGCGGGCTTGCTGTCGTACCGGTCAGCGTGATCGACCCACCGACATCGACCTCCTGGCGGCGTAGCCCAAGCACTCGCAACTGATTGAGCTCGAGCTCTAGGTCGAGCGCCCCAAACTGCAAGTTCTCCATCGCTATCTCACCGCTGGCTTGAAAGCTCCCGCCGCTTCCATCGGTGCCGGTGAGACGCTCGATCCGGACGCGATCGTTGTTGAAAGCCACCTGCCCGACGATGTCACGATACGTGACCCCGGTGGCCCCGATCCGAAAACGTCCCGCATCGAGCGTAGCCAACCCTTCGAAACGTGGTTCCTCGGTTGTGCCCCTGACGTCGACTCTCAGATCGACCGGTCCCTGCAGATCGGTCAACCCAGGGATGAATGCGCCCAACAACGCCATGTCAGTGTTTCGACCCCGGACGTCGAGGCTGATCGGCCGGTTGGGGATCCGGTCGACACCCGCCACCAGCGCCAGGTCGACCGGGACTTCGCCCGTCAGCACGATGTCGTGGCCCTCGGTAGGCGTGGTGATCGTGAAGTCGACGCGACCGTTACGATCCGCGTACGCCGCATTCCCCCGGATCCGAGCAAACCGGAAGCCTCTGATCTGTCCAGCTGACACATCACCGTCGATGTCGATGATCGGCGCTTCGAGCGTCCCACCCAGGCTTCCGTTGATCGTGAGCTGACCCTCCCAATCCCCACTCGGCTGACCGGTCATCCGAGCGACCTCGACCAGATTCAGCTGCTCGACAACGAAATCGAGCTCTGATTCGCCGGCGGTCAGCGCAATTGCGCCATCCACCGTCACACTCTGTGCGCCCTCAGTCACCCGGAACCCATCGAACCGCGCCATGCCACCGCCGATCGTCACCCGGCTGTCATCGGCCATCACCCATGCCCCGTCCGGTGAGGTGTGGGCGAACTGTCGAAGCGTGAAAGCGGTGCTCGGGGTGCGAAAGTCGGCCACGCCGCCAAACCCGGTCGACGACTCATCGAGGTAGAGCAGAGTGCCGTCGATGTTCATCAACCGTTCGGTATAGTTGATGTCGATATCGCCTGTTTCGGCCGTGATCCCGGCGATCCTGAGAGCGTCGAGCGAGCCGTCGACTTGCATTACGAAGGCTTCTCTGACGTCGTCCAGGGTGACACGGCCCGAGAACGAATCCGCCGTCACCACCCCCAGCTCGAGCTGGGCCGCTCGCACGTCGGCGCTCACATCGAAGCTGTCGTAGGTGCCGCGGATCTCCGCTGTCGATGACGCGCGGCCGCCGAGCCCACCCCAACTCGGCCACACGTCTCCAAAACGACGCGTGACAACACGAACGTCTGTCTCCATGATCCCGCCGCGTGATAACCCGAACGCACCGCGGCCGCGGACCTCGGTATTCGCCATCCGTGCGCTCAGACTATCCGCCTGGTAGAGCCAGCCCACGAACTGGCCGCTCGTTTCGGCAGACTCCAAACCCCACCAATAGACGTTCGAGCTCGTCAGCGCTGCCGTCAGATTCGCGGCCAGTTCGTCCTCCCGCGTGCCCTGGCCCTCGATCACGTAGCCGCCCGAAAGCGTTACGTCGATGTCAGGCCGGCCGATCAGCTCACCGATGTCGAGCTCACTGGTGGTCGCGGAAACGTTGTAGCGGAGCGGCCGAGTGGCTCCCACCATCCCATCGACGGTGAGCCCTCCGGCGGGGGTCCCAAGATCGGCGTCGACGTTCATACGGCGCGGCGGGCCGGTCAGCCTCACGCGTCCGTTTAGCGGCTGCTCGAACGGGTAGCCGGCCCAAAACAGCCGGATGTCGTCTGGCACCAGCCGTTCGAGGTCGATGTCGAGGTCGAACTGGAGGTTGGCCAGATCGAGCAGGGCACCGGTTGTAGTCACCACCGAGCCACCGGTCTCGACCCGACTGGAATCGATCACAACCGTTGGGCTCGCAGTTGGACCTTCGAGCCGGCCCTCGAACTCGGCGTCACCGCTCAACCGAATCGCGGGAAAGAAACGACGCCACTCATCGAGACCGATGACGGGAGCGTCGATCTCGAGCGCAAACGAGTCTTGCTCGCCAAATACGACTTCTCCGTCGGTCGCGATCATCGAGCCGGCGGTTTCGAAATCGATCGCATCGACGACAACGCCGGTATCGGTCCACACGACTTCTCCGTTGAGGCGCTGCACGTCGAACTCGGGGACGGTTGTTCGAAAAGCGAGGTCGTGGAAATCGAACCGGCGCTCCGGACCACCTCGCGACTCGGCGACGATCTTCAGATCCATTCGGCCATTCAGGCCGTGAAACTCATTCTCAGACCAATCGAATAACGGCCATTCGGTCTCGGCGAGGCTGAACCGCACGTTGCCATCAACGAACTCGAGACGAGTTATGTCGACATAAGTACCCCAACTAGGTGGGGCGAAGGGTGGTCTTGGAGGACGAGGTTTGAACAGCGTCTTGAAGTTCCAGCGCCCATCTGGATAGCGAACGATGTGGATGTCGGGGTTCTCCAGCCGCACTCTCGAGAGCGTGATTCGTCGCTCAAAGAAAGGCGCTAGCCCATAGTCGACTATGATTCTGTCGGCATCGATGAGCGCGATCCCATCGTCACCGATCATCGCAAAGTCTTCGAGCACGATGCCGCTGATGATATCACCGCTGACGCGCCCGACCTGGACCTCGCCCCACATCAGACCCTGGAGCTGAGACTCGACCTGACCCCGGACGAAGTCGCCTCCCCAGGACGAGCGGAGCCATAGCAGGCCACCCACGATCGACACCGCCAGCAGCAGCACGACCGCGAGCACCCCGTACGCTACCCAATTGAAGATTCTGCGGACTCTAATAGGCATCACCGATCGATATGTGAAACACCCAGCCGGGCAAAAAAGATTCCTCATCCGATGTCCGGCGGGCAACGTCGAAACGGAACGGGCCGATCGGCGTCACATACCTCACGCCGGCACCAGGGGTGTAGTCGAGATCGGCCAGCGATATCTCGCTCGGGTCGTCCCACACGTTTCCAGCGTCGACAAAGGCGACCCCGCGGAGCCGTCCTCCGATCGGAAACCGGAGCTCAACGCCGGTCTCGAACAGCCCGCTGCCGCCGATCGGCTCGGGGTCGCGGGTCTGACCAAAAGACTCTGGGTCGTCCTTGGGCCCCAATTGCCGCCGTTCGTACCCACGCACGCTCGTCGATCCGCCGGCAAACAATCGTTGGAACAGCGGGACGCGCCCCTCCCCGTCGGCGTCTGGGTCGCCGCCGTAAGTAAAGATCGCACCCGGCAAAACCCTACCTGCCACCACCCACCCGTCACGAATCTCGAGATAGTGCGCAACCTGAACAGTGATCTTGTTGTAGGCGTAGTCAAACGAGGCCACCGGGATGCCGAGCTGATAGTCGAAAGTGGCGCGGTACCCGCGTGTTGGGCTGAACAAGGAATCGGTGTTGTCGAACGTCACCCCCAGATCGGTATACAAGAGCCGGCTGGGGTTGATGAAATCCCGGCCCAACTCGGGGATCAGTACACCGCTATCAAACTCCGAGAAATCCGCTCGCTCGGCGGTGACCGCGCCGGTCGCGATAAGCGACCGACTCAGACGGTACGCTACGCGCCCTGTCGCCCCGAGACGTTCGACGGTGTAGTTATCCTCCGTCTCAAAGCGCAAGAACCCCGACAGGCTCAAGTTCAGGTTTGGTCTTATGAACGTCGGTTGGCGGTAGGTGATCGCGGCTTCGCGCTCGAGCCGCGAGTACAGTCCGCGAATCTCCAGCTGTCGGCTCTTGCCAAAGAAGTTCCGGTCCAGCCACGAGCCTTGCACGCGCACCAGGTCCTCGGTCCCGTAGCCGACCCCTAACCGCACCACACGCGTCGCTGCCGGAGTGACGGAGATCGTCACATCGACGGTATCCGCTCGCACCGCACCAAGCTTGGTGTCCACATCAACCAGTCGAAACAACCCCAGCTCGTAGATCTGGCGCTGACTATCCAGGATCCGCTGCTGCTCGTAACGGCCGCCGGTTTCAAATGCCAACTGGGTTCGAACGAGGTCCTCGTCGCTGGAGTCGACAGCCCCGAAGACATCGATCTGACCGAAGTGGTACACGTCACCCGGATCGACCGAGTAGGTGACCGTTGCCGTGCGTTGAGTCTTGCGGATGCGGTACTCGAGCAACACCTGAGCAAAGGCGAAGCCACGATTCTTGAACTCGTCCTCGAGCATGTCGCGCGACGCGATCAGTTCTTCCTCCCTAAAGATCGCGCCGGCCTTCATTGGCAACTGATCTCGGAGCTCGGCTTCGATGTCTTGACCATCGATGCTACCGAACCCCTCGAGCACGACCTCCTCAACGACGGTCGGAGAACCCTCTGACAGGCTCAGCGTTATGCGGACATCACCGTCACGCGACTGGATTTCATACGACTCCAGCTCGAAGGCGAAGTACCCGTTTCGCTGGTACAGGATGTAGATGCGTTGGAGATCGTCCAGGAACTGGCTCTTGTCGAGGTAGTGTTGCTCACTCCAAGGGAACGCGCCGGTTTCGGTGGTAAAGATCGCGTTCTTGATCTCGGAGCTCGATAGCGCTTCGTTGCCCGCGATCTTGAGGTCGCTCACCTTGTCGCCGTCGGCGACCTCATCGATGCAGCATCCTCGGGCCTTCAGGTCTGCCGATAGCCGAGGTGCTTGAGCGATCCCGATGTCGGGAACGGTCCCCCACGCCAGGCAAGCCGCGAGGACCGCCCACCGGAGGTTCAAGGCACCGGCCCCCTGAGCCCCCACGTTGGCCGGACTCCCTTGCGACGATGGACTTGTACGATGCGTGCCAACTCACCACCCAACATGAAAACGATGCTGCTGTAGTACACCCAAAACGCGACCACCACCAGGTTCGTGAACGAGCCGTAGAACTGCATCAAGCGGCCGAAATTCGACAAGTACGCGATAAAAACCTGCTTCGCCAACTCGAACAGCAAGCTGCTGAACAACGCGGCGATGGCGGCGTCGGTCCTCGGGATCCAACGATCCGGGACGTAACGATACACGAAGTAGAACATCAGGTAAGTGATCGAGAACGCCATCAACATGCTGCCGAGCGCGGTCACCCTCGAAAGATCGTACGCTTCCAGCCCGAGAAACGGGATGCCGTAGTCTTCCACCCACTGGAGACCGGTCGTCAGCGAGATCGTCGCCACGAACAACGTGCCCACGATGATCACCATCCTGATGTCGTGGATCTTACCCTCGACGATGCCCAGACGGTCCTCCGGTGGGATCTCGAATACGACCTCGAGCACCGTACGCAGAGATCCAAACAACCGAGTCGCGGCCCAGATAAGACCAACGCTGCCGATCAAACCGAGCAGGCCGCGGTCTTGGACCAAGCTCGATAGCAGCGACTCCGCCTGTTCACTGGCCAGCGGCATGACTTGTTGCATGAACGCGAGAACTTGATCGCGGGCGGCTTCCGACGACTCCACCAGCACACCCAGAATCGAAATACTGAGCAGCAGCAGCGGAACGATCGTGACCAGAACGTTGAACGTGATCCCCGAGGAGAGAAAGAAAATCTGATCGTGGCTGGCCTTATGCCAAAGGTTCTTGGCGTAAAACGCCACCCATCGGCCAACGGCGCTCGCACCGCGCCGCAAGTAGGTCATCATTCGGCCGACCGTTCGCCCCTTCAGATTCCGGTGGTATTACCTGCGGCGGCGTCCGCTGATCAGGCTCGCGATAGACACGAAAAGAGCCGCGCCAATGATCGACCAGATGAGCGGAAAGGTGTGGTCACCGACCGTGAATGGAACGGGTTCTTGGAGCCTGAACTCCCCCTGCGCCCAGCCGCCCACGAGTGCGCCCACGAACCCAAGGGCGATCGACACCAGGCAGCCACCGACAGTGAAGCCCGCCATCCCTTGGCCGACGGCGGCCACAACCGCAGCCACCAGAAAGAGGAACAGGTATCCCTCGGTCGTCATGGCCCTTCTCCTTGCGCGGGAAGATTCAAATCTATCCTTGCGGGCCGATCGTCTGCAACCGTTATCGGACCCTCCCAAACCAGTGCATCGGCTCGCCAAACTCTTACGCGGTAGGAGCCTGGCCAGACTCGCAGCGTGGGTTGGGGCGCATTCACGATGGCCAGCGTGCTGTCCGATGTGTCGAGCACCTCAAGCCTCAAATCGATATCGCCCTGAGTGATCGCATCTGGCAACTCGATACGCGACAGGCCGCGCTGCTCGATCAGGGCGATCTCAGCCGATTCGACGATCACATTCTCTATCGTCCGCGGCGGTATCGTCTCGAGCTCCAGGCGATAGGTCCCCGGCATCGCCAGTCGTCTCTCACCACTGGTCAACATGCCGTATCGCTCTTCGGTCGTCGGCTCTATCACGGCGATCACGACTGACCCCGCCAGTGTGTCAAACTCGAACACGTCGACCTCGAGGACCCCGGTCTCCGGCAATTCGACCGTTGTCTCCTGGCCTGGTTCTACGACTACCGCTTCGGCTACGTATGGCGGCACGCTTCGAACCGTCACCCGATACTCCCCCGCTGGCAGCGGGTGCGCCAGGCCGATCGCGAGTGAGTCTGCCCGACCATGCCCGAACACTGCTGCCGGTGTGGCGGGAGCGTTGGACCCCGGAGCGATTACGGTGAGGGTACCACTGCCGCCGAGGACGACTCTCGTCGGTTGCCGAGGCTCGACGGCGATCGCCTCGCGTACGGCGAACGAATCACGCATATCCACCCGCACGTCATAGAGCCCCTCTCCCAAGATCAACGAATCCCCCGTGCTGGCGAAGCGGAGCTCGGCGGGATCACCGGTTCTCGAAACCGAGATCGATGTCCGCAGAGGTTGATTCTCCAGATCGAGCAAGTCGACGGTCAGCGTGCCAAACGCGCGCTCCTCGACTACCGCTACCTCGCCGGGCAAGACGAGCACCCGATCGACTCTCAACGAAGGTGCGGTCTCAACAACCACGTTGTACATACCTGCAGGTACGGCGGCCGGCTGGCCGGACGCGAAAGCCGCCACCAGCTCGCGTGTCAGGGGTTCGAGAACCCGTACCGGCGCCGAGAACTCAGC
>CAMYLR010000029.1:17442-83317 GCA_947259315.1 uncultured Gemmatimonadales bacterium
TCGCCACATCAGCCCGGCTCCCCAGCTGGATCAACGACCCTGACCCTGCACGGCTCAGGCAGCGTAGCCGTTCGAGATCGCCGGGTCCCGGGTCGAGTGCCACGACGTGCAGCCGTGGCCGAGGTGTCTCCACCCTGGGCACCCCCTGCTCGCGCCACACCGTGCAAGCATCACGACCGCAGTTGTCGGCGCCGTCCGTCACCAAGATGTACGTCACGGCGTCAGCACCGAGCGCGCGTTCGAGAGCCGTCGCCAGCGGCGAGACACCGAGCGGCCTGACCGCCACCAGCGCCGCGTCCCAACTGACCAGCGAATCGGCCGGCGTGATCAAGCGGGCGGTATCCCGGCAATCGCGAAGCTGACGATCGCTGCCCGCACCGTAGACGCTCAGGCCCATCGGTGGGACGACCCCATCCCGGCCAAGCTCCTCACGAAGCGCAGCCAGGAACTCTTTCGCCACCATCATTTTTTCAACCGTCTCGAGGCGGCCACGCATGCTGCCCGAGGCGTCGAGCACGACTTCGATCGGACCGATCGGCGCATCCGTCGCTTGCGTGGTGGCTGCGATCATCCGGGGGCTGCCGCACAACACCAGGAGCGTCGCCGCGGCCGCGATTCGGCTTACGGTCAGGAGATCTTCAGGTATCGAGAGTGGCTGCATTTGGGGCACGGCGGGAGCTTCTTGTTGGCCGCCAACGCCAGCACGTAGCCGCATCGCTCACACTGATAGCCACCGCCGCGAGCCACGATCTGCCCGGTGCGGAATTGGTGCCCGATCTCGAGAACTGTCTCCTCGTACTTTCGCTTAGCGAAGGAGCCAGCCACGATGGCGGCACTCGCGCCCGCCAAGCTCCAGAGCAAGCCTTTCCATCTGCCCACGACCACTCTCCTTGGACGTACAGTGCGGGAGGAAGATACACTCAAGCTACCGGTGGTTTCTGGGGCCGTCAAAAGCCGAGTTCGTTCGGTGCTTGACGACCGCGCTGGGGCCAGCCATACTGATCGGCCACGATGCCCTTCGGCCCGAGAGGAGTGATACATGCCCGATCCCCATGCTGTTCGATTGGAAGACGAGATCGCGCAGATCGAAAACCGAAGCCGGACTCGCCTGCTCTTCATGGTGCTGGGCGGCCTCTTGGTCATCCTGCTGGGTGCCATCGTCGTGTTCGGCGGTCGCGAACGAGCGCGCCTGAGAGCTGAGGCCGCACGTCCAAAGACCGAGCCCGTCAGCTTTGGCCAATACCTCGGCACGGTTGGTACGCAGGCGGTGTTTATAAACGGCGAAGAGCTCGCGTACGTGCAACTGACTGGCGAGGCGACCGTCACCACCGACTCGCGTTTCGCGCGCCCATTGGCTTACGATGACGCCGGACAGCCGATCGGGTTACAGGACGGGATCACTCACTGGTCTCTGTCGTCGGCCGACAGCGTAATGTTCGTGATCGAGCCGGTGGCGAATCCGCTGACCGGCGTCAACCTCGACGACTACCGTCAGCTGCCGCTGGCGTCTCTGACACCGGAGGATTACGGCTCTGGCGGACCTCGGGATTGGCAGGCCCTGCAGGATCAGGGCTCAAACGTCGCCGTCAGCGGCCAAGCACAGCGGGTCGAGGGGGCGGTCTATTTGACGGCCGACGCCAAGCGAATACGGCTCCAAGGAATCGAGGGGCTGAGCGCAATCGACAGTCTCGAAACGGCCTGGGCGACTCAGAACAACGCCCAGCTGAGCGCATTCGGCCGCATCAGCTCGACTCCGCGTGGAGCTGACACGGCGTTGTTCGTCATGACGGTGACCGCTGTACACCCAGCCGGCGGGAGCGAGTAGCTACCTCGCCCGAATAATCGTCAGTCGCGTCGTCGCGCGGCCAAAGCCGTCGAAGTAGAGATCGTAATCCCGGTCATCGACCCCCGCGTCCACGATCAAGCGGTAATAGTCGGCATCGGCGCGGTCGAGGGTCCGCGACACGTCGAACGCATTCGACAGCGACAAGTGCTCCATCGCCATGCCATTGAATCCACCTAGCGGGATACACTGACAATCCCTCACTTCATCGGCCATGTTCTGAATATCGATCGTCCGGTAGTTGTATCGCGCGCTCTCGTTGAGCCCCTGATTGCTGATCGCGGTGGCGACGAACCAGTCGTGGAGCAACGTTTCGAACGCGACCCCAGTCACCGACTCGATGTTCGCCACGCCTCGCTTGCCGCTGGCGCCTAGCAGTTGATACAGGTTGGGCCCAAAACGATCGCGCAGATAGAGTAAGAACATCATGTAGCGGTCGTTGAACACGGTCGAGTACTCGAGCGGCAGCATCGACAACCCCCCGTTCTGACCGCTCAGGAACTGCCACACTCGGACCATCACCCCGCCCCAGTACTGGTGCAGCGCCTCGGCCGAATACGACAGCCCCTCGTTGAGCCAGCGATCATCACCAGCGGCGCCGGTCGTAACCAGGTGATAGCCGGCGTTGATCACGTGTTGGTGCTCGTGGGCCAGTGTCGACAGCGGGCGATCGATCGGATCGGACGTATTCCAGTTCCCATAGAACGACTCGAGCCCCTGAGTGCGAATTGTGTCGCAGTACACTCCGCCCGCACCTTCGAGTTCCGGCGACATCACGACCAACACACGTTGATTATCGTCAAGGTCGGTTGTCGGACCGTACAGGGTCGTGTTGAGCGGGAAGATCGATTCGTCAAACGCGATACCGAGCGAGTCGATCCGCGCTTGATCCTGGTCCCTCGGTCCGTCGACGTAGATCGCGATCCGTTCTCCCAAGTAGCGGAGTGGAGCCATGCGGTCGACATCGATACGGCACGACCGAATGTTGACCTCGTTTGGGATCTCGTCCGAGAGTTTCAGACCCGATTCCAAACCGGAACCCTGCACCACGTGATCGGGCGCGGCTGGCCCGGGGCTGATGGCGCGCGGTGCGGGGCGCTCGGCCACCCCGATCGCGCCGTTCGCGCCTGGCTCGGTGCCCTGGTACAACAGTCGGTAGGTCGCACCGCTGCGCTCGGTGTCGGTCTGGTAGGGCATCGCGATGTACTCGGCTCCGGCGACGCCCGCGAGCCGGACGAGCGCGCCATCTGTTGGCAACGCGACGTCCCAGATCGACCCGACCTGTAGATCCGCCGGGACGACCGCTGCCGCGACGACGTCAAAGGGCAGGAATGACTGAGCGTCGTCTTCCAGCGCGATCTTGATCTTGGTCTTATCGCCAGTCGCCGGCATACTGACGTCGAAGGAGGCGATTCCGCGCGAGTTGGTCGTCTTGAGCGCAACCGAGATCTCGCCCCGACCTTCCTCCCGGGTCGCTTTTAGCAACGCGCCGGAGAGAGGCTCGACTCCGCCGACAGGAAGTTCGCTCAGGACCTCGATCGACAGTGTGACGACCCGCGCGCGGTCGGCTGGAACGACCTGTGTCCTTGGGCTCTGATATCGAAGCTGGATGCCGTCGCGACCACCCGGCGCACCGACGATGCCTCCACCGTCCGATCCGCAACCCGCGATGCCCAACGCGAGCAGGAGAATGAGCCAACGATTACACAACGATCGGCTCTGCGACTGGCTGGTGGGCGCGGAGAGCTCGTCCCGTGTGTGAATCGTCACAAGCCGCGATCTCGCGTGGTGTTCCCGCCACTACGACTCGACCACCCGTGGGTCCACCCTCCGGACCGAGATCCACAACCCAATCCGCGCGTGCGATCACATCCAGGTGATGTTCGACCACGACCACGGTGTCGCCCCGAGTCACCAACCCATTGAGAACCTTCATCAGCGCTCCGATGTCGGCGTTGTGTAAACCTGTTGTCGGCTCGTCCAACAAATACAAGATACCGCGTCCGGTGCGCGCCGATCGACCCCTGGCACCCGTTCCGCCACCACGCTTGGGCCCTCGCGACAGCTCGCGAGCGATCTTCAAGCGTTGAGACTCGCCGCCTGAGAGCGTGGTCCCGGGCTGACCCAACCGCAAATAGCCCAACCCCACCGCCTGAAGCACCCACAAACCGCGTCCCACCGATGGGTGACCAGCAAACAGATTCAACGCTTCGTCCACGGTCATCTCCAGCAAATCGGCGATCGAGCGATCCCGCCACTTCACCTCTAGCACCTCCGCCCGATAGCGTCGCCCGCGACATGCATCACAAGTCACGAACACATCCGGCAGAAAGACCATCTCGATTCGCTGATGTCCGTCACCACGGCACTCTGGACAACGACCCGCCGACGTGTTGAAAGAAAAGTGCCCGGCCGCGAGCCCGCGCCTCCGCGATTCGGGAGTGGCCGCGAACAACGCGCGGATCGGGTCGAATGCTTTGACGTAAGTAACGGGGTTCGATCGCGGGGACTTCCCGATCGAGGTCTGATCGACGAGCACGACGTCGGCTAGCCGTTCGGCGCCCTCGATCCGATCGAGCATCGGCCCCGCGTCCGCCTCGTCTGACACCGATCGCGTCGGCGAGAGCGCCCGATACAACACGTCGTGCACCAAGGTCGACTTACCGGAGCCGGAAACTCCGGTCACCGCCGTCAACCGACCGACCGGGATGCGGACATCGATGGCTTGCAGGTTATGAGCCCTTGCGCCGCGCACGATGATACAAGGTCCATCGACCGACCGAGCTCGACGCTCGGCGAAACGCGCTTCTCCACGCAACCACTCGCCGGTGACGGTGTCCGCCCGCTCGAGCTCGATCGGCGATCCCTGAAACACGACCGCTCCACCGTTTTCGCCAGAACCCGGCCCGAGTTCGATCACTTTATCGGCGCTGCGGACGATATCGAGGTCGTGCTCGACGACGAGCACCGAATTACCGCTATCGGTAAGCTCGCGTAACAGGTCGACCAGCCTCTCGATGTCGCGCGCGTGCAACCCGACCGATGGCTCATCGAGCACGTACACGCCATCGGTGAGCGCGCTGCCCAGCGCGTTGGCGATCGCGATTCGTTGTGCTTCACCACCGGATAGCGTTCGCGTCAGTCGATCCAGCGTCAGATAGTCGAGCCCAACCGCTCGCAGCAAACGAACCCGTCGCGTGAGCTCGCGCAAGATGGGTTCCAGGACCTCCATGGGAGCGTCCGAACCGTCGAGCGAGTCGAGCCAAACACCAAGCTCGGGAAGCGGCCATCGCGCCAAATCCGAAAGACGCTCGCCTCGCACCAGGACCGTCAGAGCCTCGGATCTCAGCCGGGAGCCCTCGCACGTCGGACATCTGCGGTGCGACTGATAGCGCCGCAGGAAAAACCGGATGTATGGCTTGTACTTCTTCTTCTCCATCCGCTCGAGGAACGGGATTACGCCTTCGATTTGGACTCCGCGGTAGCGCCCCCCCTCCAACAGCACGCGTTGCGCGTCAGCTGGGAGCTCAGCCCACGGGGCGTTGCCATCGAGATCGGTTTCCTCGACGAACTCCTCGAGCCTGCGCCGGCGACTCCCGTAGCGCGGTTTTGTCCACGGGTCGAGCGCCCCGTCAGCCAGCGCACGGGACGGGTCGGGCACGATCAGGTCGGCGTCGTATTCGAGCAGGAATCCGAAGCCATTGCAGTCCGGGCAGGCGCCGTGGGGGCTGTTGAACGAGAACAACGCCGGTCGCGGCTCGGGAAACGTGCGTTGACAACCACCGCACCGTGCATAGCGGCTATAGCGACGCGCGTTCTGCGGGGCTGTCTCCCCCCGCTCGAACAACACGACCTCTCCATCTCCCTCCTCGTATGCCCGCTCGATCGCTTCCGCCCAACGGCTCTGCGCCGTGCCGCCTCGAAGCCGGTCGACCACCACAAACACCGGCCGCTCCTCGGTCAGATCGGCGTCTGGTGGCAGCGCCTCGAGGTGCAACTCTCGGCCACCGATTAGCAACCGCACAAATCCCAGCTGCAGCAAGTTGTCGAGCAGCACGTCGTGGGTCAGAACCGGCGAGAACGGGAGCTCGAAGGTTACGTACCAGCCGGATCCCTCGTCAGCAGCGATCGCCTCCATGACTGCCGCCGCCGAGAACCCCCGCACCGCGCGATCGCAATCGGGACAATGAACGACGCCCGCGCGGGCATAAAGCAACCGTAAGAAATCGTATACCTCGGTCGCCGTGCCGACGGTCGACCGGCGGTTCAGCGTCGGGTTCCGCTGTTCGATCGCGATCGCGGGTGGCAACCCATCGATCGAATCAACGTCAGGCCGTGGCAATTTGTCGATGAACTGCTGCGCGTAGGTAGAAAGCGAGGCTACGTAACGACGCTGGCCCTCAGAGTAGACGGTGTCGAACGCCAGCGACGATTTCCCCGACCCTGAGACACCGGTGATGACCGAGAGTTGTGACCTCGGAAACTCGACATCGATGTCACGCAAGTTGTTCTGGCGCGCGCCGCGTACGACGATGGCGCGTTGGGAAGGTGAGTTCACACGTGCCGAATCTAGACTTGCTGCAAACGTTGGCAAAGCCCGAACCCCACTCGTAGCTTCGGCCGATGGCCCGAGAGAACCGGCCGACTTCCCGCCAACAACAGGCCTTGCGTGAGGAGTGTCTGAGACACCTCGATGCTCTCTACGGGGCGGCCCTGAGAATGACGAGGAACCGTCAAGACGCGGAAGACCTGGTACAGGAGACTTATCTCAAGGCGATCCGGAACCTGCACCGCTATCGTGACGATGGTTCCTGCAAGGCGTGGCTTTTCCGAATACTGACGAACACGTTTATCGACCGGTATCGGAGCTCCCAGCGAGCGCCACAATCGGTCGAGTTCGAGGACGAGGCGCCGACTAAAGCCCAAGACCAGCCCGACGATGAAACCGGCGCCGGCGAATCGATCGAGGCGCTCACCGACCATCATGCTGTGCACGAGTTTCTCTCGGAGTTCATGGTCGACGAGGTCAAGTCGGCGATCGATGGGCTGCCTGACATATTTCGCGATGCGATCGTCCTGCGCGATATCCAAGGGCTCTCGTACCAAGAGGTTGCCGACGCCCTGAGCATTCCGATCGGAACCGTTATGAGCCGTCTCTACCGCGGTCGACGACTGTTGCAGGACGCTCTCTGGGAGTTCGCGGTCAAACACGGCTATACACGAGCTGAAGAACCGGAGCGCACCTGATCCGCCTCGCCCGAATCGCTGGCATTCGATTGACGATCGACCCGAGCTGGTTCGTGATCTTCGCATTGGTCACGTATTTCCTCGCGACCGGCTGGCTCGTAACCGCGATTCCGGGGTCAACCCCCGTCGGTCGCTGGGTACTGGCGATCATCCTGGCGGGTGCATTATTCGCGTCGGTTCTGCTTCACGAGCTGTCACACGCACTCGTTGCTCGAACGCGTCGGGTCGAGGTCGATGAGATCATGCTGTTTATCTTCGGCGGGGTGGCAAAGCTCAAGGGTGAGCCACGAGATGCTCTCTCCGATCTACTGATCGCCGCCGCTGGGCCGCTTCTGTCCACAGGCCTCGGGCTGATGTTGCTCGCGATCGCGCAATCCCTGCCGACGGGAGCACCCGAAACACTCAGAGCCGGTCTCTCATGGCTCGGGCTGATCAACGTCGCGTTGGCGGTATTCAACATGGTGCCCGGTTTCCCGCTCGACGGTGGTCGGATCCTGAGAGCCATCCTGTGGTGGCGCTTCGATGATTACGAACGAGCGACGATCGGCGCCGCGCGCACGGGAAAGGTCATCGCCGGGTTGCTCATGGGCATCGGCTTTCTTCTCATCGCGGCGACCGGCAACTTTAGTTGGTTGTGGGAGATCTTGATCGGGTGGTTCCTGTGGTCGGCGGCAAACCACAGCGTTCGCATGTCCCGCTTGCGTGGTGCGGTCGAAGGGGTGACGGTACGGGACCTGATAACCGAGCGTGTCCCGGCGATACGAGCTGACCACGACGTTCGAGTGGCATTGGCGCAGGCAAGCCAGATGGAACCGACATCGGAGTTGGCGGTCGTCGAGCGAGACAGAACGCTTGTCGGCGTGGCCACGGTAGACGCGTTGGAGGAGGCCGCGCTGGAAACCCCTCAACGACCGGCCCGCGACCTCGCGCGGCCCGCCGACGACGATCAAGTCCTATCCCCGGATGTACCGGCGAACGAGATGATCGCTCGGATAGCGCGCATTGAAAGTGGACTCGTATTGGTCGTCGAGGACGGGCGGTTGATTGGTACAGTCGACCCCAAGGCTCTACTGAGCGCGCTGCAGAAACTCGAGCCACCCCAACGATCCGGGGAGGAGCCGCGTTGAGCCGTCCCCGCGACATGCTTCTCCGAGGCGCCGTTCTCTCGCCGCACGCCATCGACCGGGTCGAAAGCTACGAGGACGGCTTCGTTAGAATCGATGATGACGGACGAGTCGCATCCATAGGTGATTGGCACGATGCGCCAAACGACGCCGGTCCGATCGTCCATGTCGGCGACGCGTTGATCCTGCCTGCGTTCGTCGACGCTCACGTTCATCTGCCGCAAATCGACGTTCGAGCGCGATACGGCTTGCCGCTGATGGCGTGGCTCGAGCAACACGTCTTCCCCGCCGAGGCAGCGTTCGCAGACCCCGAGCATGCCGAGCGCGTCGCCGAAAGGTTTTTCCACGCACTGGCCGCCAACGGCATCGGCACCGCCGGCGTATTCGCGACCGTACATCTCGAAGCGACGCACAAAGCGTTCGAGGTCGCCGCCAACAGTGGTCTCAGGATCGTCATGGGTAAGGTGCTGATGGACGTCAACGCTCCCCCGGACCTCATCGAGCCAGCGGATCGGGGTATCGCAGCCAGCCTCGAGCTGGCAGAGCGGTGGGAGGGCGCGGCTGGCGGCCGGCTCCACACGGCAATTACGCCACGCTTCGTGCCGACGTCATCGGCCGAGCTTCTCTCCCATGCCGGGCGCGCAGCGAGCCAGGCAGGTTTGCGAGTCCAGACGCATCTGGCCGAACAACCGGAAGAGGTCGAGATCGTCAGCCGGCTCTTTCCCGATAGCACTGACTACTTGGCGGTCTACGACGAGCGTGGACTGGTTGGTGAGCGGTCGGTCTTTGCGCATGCCATTCACTGCACCGATGATGCATTCGCGAGGTTGGCGAGTTCGGGATCGGCGATCGCCTGTTGCCCAACATCGAACGCGTTCTTGGGTTCGGGCTCGTTCCCGCTCCAACATGCGAAGCGTGCCGACGTGACGATCGGGATCGGCTCCGATGTCGGCGCCGGCCCCCTGTTCAGCCCGCTCGATGTCCTTCGTCACTTCGCGTATCTCGACCACATCGAACCGTGCGAGCTCTTATATCGGGGCACGCTGGCCGGCGCTGAGGCCCTTTCGGTGGACCATCAGACCGGACGCCTCGCAGTCGACAAAGCGGCCGATCTCGTGGTACTCGAGCCACCGGCCGACGCTAGCGGTGACCCGCTGCAGAGGTTTGTACAGTGCGTGTTCCGCAACCCCGAAACGCGGGTTGTGGCGACGTTGGTGGAGGGTCGAGTGGTTTTTGGTCGGCTGCCGACTTAGAACTGGTACTGCAAACCGATCTGCGGCAGTGGCAGCACGTTGCCTGATTGCGTCCAGTAGGTGAACAACGCCTCTAGCGAGACAGCCGTTCGCGTACCGACGGGCAGCTCTATTCCAGCCCCCAAGCCGATCGACCAGCTGTCATCCACATCATCGAAGATCCGCTCGCCGGTGACGTTGTCATCATCGTCGAAGATCGGCTCGCTCGTCTCCTCGGTGTGTCGCCAGTACGCCAAGCTGCCAACCAGATACACGCGCTGTCGACCATCATCGGTCAAGATCCGCAAACCTGATGCACCGGTGTTCAGGAAGAACGTGTCACCGGCTTTCCACAGCGCCAGCGCTCCACGGTAACCCCATGCGGAAGGGAAGATCTCTTGATACGAAATGCCGGTACCCGAGGCGAGCCCGGCCATACCCCCGATCGCCTGATTGCGATGCGGGTCGAACCGTGTCTGTGCCGCCAAGGGGGCGGCGACCGACAGAACCAGGGCTAGGACCAGCGTAGTACGCACGCTCAATCATAAAAAACGCGCAGCAGGATCACAAGATCCAGCTACGCGATACGTAGTGGCAGAGCTCGGGCTAGGTCGGCTCGATCCGCGCGGCCGCCTTCCTCGAGATGTACACCTGATGGATGTTGTAGGCCCGGTTTAGCGGTCCAATCGGAAACAAGAAAAACCATGGCGTTTTCTTATCTACGTCCGGCGACACACCGTCCATCACCTCACCCCATATGAACGTCACGCGTATCCGTTTTCCATTCTTCGCTGCAGGCGGGGGCGAAACCGGTGCGTCCCGGTTCGTGTGACGACTGGTGCGCATGATCGCCAGATCGCGCACAAAAAAGATCGCATGCACTTTGTGCATGTCCACGTCGTGGATCTCGACGACGTTCCCCCCGACATCGATCTCTTTGATCAACAGCGTCGACTTCTTCGGATTGAACGCGTCGGTGACTCCCTTGCGTCGGGTTCCATCGTTCAGCTGGACCACGACGTTCAGCTTGGCGCTCGCTTTCGACTGCAACATGTAGGTCCCCGCATCTCAGTGATCGTTTCCGGCGCTGAGCCGCGCCAGTCGCACACGAATCCAGTTTGCCTTGCTGCAATAGTCAGGCCAGGCCCCGCAGGTGGAGACGCATGGGCATTTGCTACCGAAACAAGCCAATCGGGGTTGCAAAAAGCAGGCAGGGATGGTGGGCCCGGTGGGACTCGAACCCACAACTCTCGGCTTAAAAGGCCGATACTCTACCAATTGAGTTACAGGCCCAAGCGCAAGGTAGGGCCCGGCGTCGGAGCGGGCAACGAGAGTGGCCCGCTACCCATGGCCGCCTTATCGTTGCGTCATGGTCAAGACGGCTCCTGATCTCGAACGTGTTGGGCTCATGCCGACCGACGAGGTGCACCGCAACCTGTCGGTGCCACTGCTGGTGGAGCACAGCGTAAACCGGGGAGAGGGTGTACTCGTCCAGTCGGGAGCCTTGCGCACCGTGACCGGTGATCGAACCGGGCGCTCCCCCGACGCAAAAGCGATCGCCGAAGATCCTGAAGTCAGTGACGAGATCTGGTGGATTCGCAATCACAAGGTCGACCCGGAAACGTTCGACCGCTTGCATCAGCGAGTAGCTGCGTATCTGTCGCAACGACCGATCTATGTATTCGACGGATTTGCGGGCGCCGATCCGGCGTACCGGTTACCGGTTCGTGTCGTGAACGAATACGCCTGGCACAACCTCTTCGTGCACCAACTCTTTCTGCGTCCCAGTGAGAACGAACCGAGAATCACCGAACCGCGCTTCACCATACTCCACGCACCCAACCTGACGGCGGATCCGGCAGTCGACGGCACCCCGGACGCAGCGTTCGTCCTCCTCTCGTTCAGTAAACGACTCGTCCTCATCGGCGGTACGGATTACGCCGGTGAGATGAAGAAATCGATCTTCACAGTAATGAACTATCTGATGCCACACCGTGGAGTCTTGCCGATGCACTGCTCGGCCAACATCGGAGCGGATGGTGAGACGGCTCTGTTCTTTGGCTTGTCAGGGACCGGGAAAACAACGCTCTCCGCAGATCCCAGCCGGTCGCTGATCGGTGACGACGAGCACGGTTGGTCGGATGACGGAGTTTTCAACTTTGAGGGCGGGTGCTACGCCAAGTGCATTCGACTGTCGGAGAAAAGGGAACCCCAGATCTGGTCCGCGATCCGTTTTGGGAGCGTGCTCGAGAACGTGGTGATCGACGAATTGACGCGGGCAATCGACTATGACGACGACGCGATCACCGAGAACACCCGTGCCGCCTACCCGGTCGAGTTTATCCCCGGCGCCAGGATTCCCGGTGTAGGCGGGCATCCGAAAACGGTTCTCTTCCTGACCGCCGATGCCTTTGGCGTGTTACCTCCTGTATGCCGGCTGACAGCCGAGCAGGCGATGTACCACTTCGTCTCCGGTTACACCGCAAAGGTGGCCGGGACAGAAGCCGGAGTTACCGAGCCGACCGCCACGTTCTCGGCCTGTTTTGGGGCGCCCTTCCTGCCGCTCCCACCGACTCGTTATGCGGAGATGTTAGGCGACCAGATCGATCGCCACGACACGGTCGTCTATCTCGTCAACACCGGCTGGACCGGCGGACCGTACGGCGAGGGAGAACGGATGAGACTGCGCCACACGCGGGCGATGGTTACCGCAGCGCTCGACGGAGACCTGCGAAATGTCGAGTCCACCACACACCCCGTTTTCGGTTTCGCTGTACCGACCCAGTGTCCTGGAGTCCCGGCCGAGGTGCTCAACCCGAGAAGTACTTGGGCCGACCCCCAAGCGTACGACGACAAGGCAGCTCATCTGGCGCACCTGTTTCGCGAGAACTTCACTCACTTCGACGTTCCGACGAAGATCGCGGCGGCCGGCCCGATTACTTAGCGCCGCCACTCTACAGGGTTTTACTTAGCGTTCCAGTACCTGCTTACGTCCCTGACCGACGGATACTCGGGTGATAGGAACGCCAACCAGCGCTTCGATACGCTCGACGTACTGCCGTGCCTCGACCGGAAGGTCGCTCCACTTTCGCGCATCTCCAGTCGGCACACGCCAACCCAAGTGCTCCTCGTACACGGGCTCGCTGCGTTCGAGCAACCCCAGATCGGCGGGGAACTCAGTCAGTTCCTCACCACCGTCAACATCGGCTGCGCGGTACCCGGTACACAGCAGAATCGACTCAAAGCCGTCGAGCACATCGAGCTTCGTCACCGCCAATTCCGTTAGGCTGTTCACCCGAGCGGCGTAGCGAACAACGACCGCATCGAACCATCCGCACCGCCGCGGACGACCGGTAGTCGCGCCGTACTCGCCGCCCGCTTCTCTGAGCACTTCTCCCACCGGTCCTTCGACTTCGGTTGGCAGTGGGCCATTGCCGACCCGAGTGGTGTACGCCTTGACCACTCCGATGATCTGATCGAGGAACTTGGGGCCGAGACCGATCCCGGTCGCCGCTCCGCCAGCTGTCGTGCTGGACGACGTCACGTACGGATACGTGCCGTGATCGATGTCCAGCTGCGACCCCTGCGCGCCCTCCAACAAAATCTGGCGACCGGCTACGAGGTCACGTGCTACGCGCTGGGAAACGTCCGTCGCCCGCTCCGCCAGTCGATCACGGAAGCCCGCGAGTTGGTCGAAGATCTGCTGGCCGTCGATTCTCTCGTCGCTGCCGAGTCGCTCTAGCTGGACTTGCTTGATCTCGACGTTGGCATCGATCCGCTCGCGCAAACGAACGGGATCCAAGACGTCGGCGACTCGAATCCCGTGACGGGCGATCTTGTCTTCGTAGGCGGGTCCAATTCCACGACCCGTCGTGCCGATGGCTCCCTTCCCGCGGTTGCTCTCTGCGGCCCGATCGAGCATTCGGTGATACGGCAGCACCAGGTGGGCGCGGTTGGATATCCAAACTCGGCCCGCTGTGTCTATACCGCGCCTCTCGAGGGCGGTGAGCTCCTCGAAGAACGGCTCTGGGTCAAGCACCACGCCGTTGCCCAGCAGACATTGCTTTCCAGAATGGAGAACGCCCGATGGGACTTGGTGGAGAATGAACTCCTCGCCACCTACCACCACCGTGTGGCCGGCGTTCGAGCCGCCTTGAAAACGGGCCACGACGTCAGCGCGCTCGGCGAGCACGTCGACGATCTTGCCCTTCCCTTCATCGCCCCATTGGGCGCCGACGACGACTTGACAGGTGCCCTCAGCGGGCTGCATATGGTACCGTTCCCGTCCTCGGTATCGAGGTGCTGTAGGTGAGCAAAGAAAACGCGCCCGACTAGGGGCGCGGTCACACTCCCATAAGGTGCCGCGTTCGACCGGAAGACGTCAAATCGCTCCCCGAGCTAGTGGAGGTGCGTTGAGAATCCAGGCGCGAAACATCCTGTATTGGGCACTGGTCTTCGTGCCGATCGCCCTGATCGTACGCTACACGTCGCCCGAGTCGCACACGCTGGTTTTCGCGCTCGCGGCGATCGCGATCATCCCGTTGGCAGGGATCATGGGTCGAGCGACCGAGCACCTGGCCGACAAGACAGGTGAGGGCATCGGCGGGCTGCTGAACGCGACGTTCGGCAACATGGCGGAGATCATCATCGCCGTGTTGGCGCTACGCGAAGGCTTGTACTCAATCGTAAAGGCGTCGCTCACCGGTTCCATTATCGGCAACGCGCTGCTTATCCTCGGTCTTTCTATGCTCGCAGGAGGCTTGAAGTTCAGGACCCAGAGCTTCGTCGGAGCGGGTGCGAGGACACGCTCGACGACATTGACGCTCGCGGCTGTCGCGCTTATCGCACCGGCGGCGTATCACTACCTGGCCGGGCCCGGAGCGGCTCCCAGCGAAGCCCAACTGAGCCTGGCGATCGGGATCATCTTGATGGTGACGTACTGCTTGTCGCTCATCTTTGCGCTCCACACGCACACCGACTACTTCACTCGCGATGCCGCCCAAGCCGCTCATGTGGAGTCGTCACACCGTACCTGGAGCATCCGGCGCTCACTAACCGTTCTCGTCACCGCCACCGTTTTTGTCAGCTGGCTGGCTGAAATCCTTGTCTCGGCGGTCGAGCCCACGGCTGCGGCCCTCGGCATGACCGAGGTGTTTATCGGGGTCGTCATCGTAGCCATCGTCGGAAACGCAGCCGAACACTCGACCGCGATCCTCATGGCACTCGAGGACCGGATGGATCTCAGCGTCGGCATCGCCATCGGGAGCAGCACACAGATCGCGCTCTTCGCGGCGCCGTTGCTGGTGTTTCTCAGCTACGTGATCGGGCCCGAGCCGATGAACCTCGTGTTTACCTCGGCCGAGGTGTTGGCGATCGGTCTATCGGTCATCATCGTCTCGCGCGTGGCGGTGGACGGAGAATCGAACTGGTTGGAGGGTGTGCAACTTCTGGCGGTGTACCTGATCCTAGCAGCGGTGTTCTACTTCCTACCGGAAGCCGCGCACTAGTACCCGGTCGGGGAATCGAGGAAGACCGTCTCCACGCCGAACCGCTCGGCGAGGTGATCGCCCAACGCCCGTACGCCCAACGTCTCGGTGGCATAGTGTCCACCGTAGAGCAAGTTCATCCGGTGCTCGCGAGCGACGTGCCAGGCGATGTGGCTGCTCTCGCCGGTGACAAAAGCGTCGACGCCGGCCTCAGCCGCCTCGGGGACCATATCGGCCGCACCGCCAGAGACGATCGCCAGCGTTTCGATCGAGTCCTGGCCGAACGGCAGCACGTCGGGCGGAGTCCCCAGCAGGGCTTCGAGCCGAGCTGCGAGATCGGTACGCGACAACCGCTCTGGCAGCCGACCCATGACCCCGATCTCGCGTCCGCCATAGCGTCCAAACGGTCGCCGTTCGGTCAACCCCACCAAGCCCGCCAGCACAGCGTTGTTGCCCACTTCAGGATGGGCATCGAGCGGAAGATGTGCCGCATAGAGCGAGACACCGCCGTCGAGCAACGTCGCCAATCGGTTGCGGTGGGTGCCGGTTACGGCGATCGGCTGCCCCCAGAAGAGCCCGTGGTGGACGATCAGCAATTGAGCGCCAGCCTCCGCGGCGAGCGAGAACGTAGCCAGCGCGGCGTCGGTCGCCAGGGCGACTCGATCCACGGTTGGACCGCCTTCGACCTGCAGGCCGTTCATCGAGGAGTCCTCCCACTCCTGGATCGCCAGGTACTCGTCGAGATACTGAACCAGCTCGTCTCGTTCGACCGTCGTACTCACAACTGGACTCCCGCTGTTTCGAGTGCCGCGACGACCACTGCGCGATCGCTCTTCCCGAGCGACGAGAGCGGCGCCCGGGGTTCGCCACCCCCTGGCCAGCCGCGCGCATCAAGCGCCGCCTTGATGCCAGCGATGCCAAACTTCGGCCCGCACGCTTCCGCCAACGGGAGCAGTGACGCCTGTATCTGGGCCACCTCTCTTGTGTCGTTCGCACGGTGAGCATCAAACAGCGCCAACACCGTCTCCGGCACGACGTCGGCCACGGCCAAGATCGCGCCGTCAGCGTCAGCGGCCAGCGCTTCAGCAACGACTGACGCCTTTCCACACAAGATCGCGAAGTCAGGTCCCAGAGCCCGCCGCAGTGACGCTTGAAGCGCCAGATCTCCGGCCGAATCCTTGATGCCCGCGATCGTCCCCTCGCGACCGAGCTCGATCAACAGCTCGGCGCGCAGATCGACCTTCGATCGAAGTGGGAAATGATAGGCCAGTAGCGGCACCTGAGTCGTCGCGTGGACCGCTCGAAAGTGATTCGCGATCACCGCCTCGCTGAGCGCGTAGTAGCGCGGTGGCAAACACAGCAACGCGTCAGCCCCGACTGCGCTTGCCCGCTCCGCCGCTTTCCGGGAGGCGCGCACGCTCTCGCGCCCAACTTGCACGATCAACTTCCAATCGCTCGGCAACACGCGCTTTGCCGCTTCGAGCAGCGCCGGCTCTTCCTCGGCCGCTAGCAACGGGCCTTCGCCGGTGGTACCAAAGATGATCACCCCCGACAGACTGAAACCAGTGTAGATCCGGATCTGGTCGGCGAAGCGCTCGAGGTCGACTTCCCCATCGTCACAGAAAGGCGTGGTAACCGGAAGGAAGAGACCTTGTAGTTGGTGGCTCACGCTTGGGCTTGGATGTCCTCGACGGTGTCGATCGCGAGCAACCGTTCGAGCAATTGATCGCGGGCCGCCGGTGTACACGGCGCGCCGAACTCGACCACCATTCGCTCGCCGGCGCGCTCGAGGCGAACCCCGCCAAAGTCGAGCTCGGTTGCGGCGACGGCATCCTGAATGGCCGCCAGCACACCGGTTTCCCGACTCGCGCTAACTCGGAACAGCACGAACTTCCGGGGACGAACGACGTTTCGACCGAGCCAACGCAGCGCCCAGAGAATCAGCAGTATCAGGATCGTCGTCGCCACAGCCGGCGCGTAGAACCCGCTCCCGATCGCCAACCCGATGCCGGCCATGACCCAGATCGTCGCGGCTGTCGTCAGCCCATGCACAGCGCCGCGCGCTTGGATGATCGTCCCGGCACCGATAAAGCCAACACCAGACACGATCTGTGCCGCGATCCGTCCGGGATCGGCGAGGTTGATGCCGCGTTCCGCGTACGTCAGCGCGACGTGTATCGACACCATCGTGATCAGCGTCGACCCCACGCAGATCAGCATGTTTGTGCGAGCGCCGGCCGGTTTCTCACGAATCTGGCGCTCCATGCCGATCGCTGCGCCGCAGGCAAGCGCTAGCAAGAGCTTCAACCAAAGCTCGGCGTCAAGGAACTCATTCATTGGGCGCCGTCCGGCTCAGCGGTTTTCGATCGACGCCGCTTCGCGGGCGGCTCGGTAATCGCGGAAGCGAGTCAGCACGGAGTCGAGCGCGGCGTACGACCGGATTCCGCAAAGATCGCAAAGGTCGGAGTACACATCGATCGCCTCCCAGTTCTCGTCGCCCGAGTCGAAGAAACCTCGCTCCTCGAGCGCCTCGGCCAAGAATGGAATGCGGTAATCGTCACCCTCTGGCCCGGCGATCGGGCGCACAACGCGATCGATGAAGTACAGATCTTGAAGAACGATCTCTGGCTCGACGCGGGACTGCATGCGGTCGAGGCGCTCGAACAGCAGATCTTCCACGGTCAGATTCGAAGAGAGTTGGGCCCGGCCTCAGCCGCGACGACAGACTGAACCGGGTCGTGAAAAAGCCTTGATCGAAGATAGGGACCCACGCCGGAGCGGCAACTGGACCCCGGGAAACGGCTGCGACCTAGCTGGCGGACGCCGCACTCGCCTCCAGCGACCGCTCCGGTACTTCCAGCAAGTACGGGATACGGAATCTCATTACGCTGCCCTTGCCAGCCTCGGACTCGGCCCAGATCCGTCCGCCGTGGAGCTCCACCAATTGCCGGGTGATGGCGAGCCCCAACCCGACGCCCTGATAAGCTCGCGTCGGCGATGCATCGACCTGCCGAAAGGCCTCAAAGATTTCGTCCAGTTTCTCCGGTGGGATTCCGATCCCCTGATCGGCCACCGACCCCTCCAGCTCGCCATCGAAAAGTCGTGCCGAGACTCGTATCTTGCCCTCTTCTTTCGAAAACTTGACCGCGTTCTCCGCCAGATTCAGATAGACCCGGTAGATCTTCTCCCCATCCATGTAGCACGGCTTCAGTCGATCATCGATGTCAACGACGAATTGCAGCCCGCCCGCCTCTAGAGGCTGTACCGTTTCGACCACCGAGGCGATCAACCGTTGGAGATCGACCTGTTCGTACTTCACCGGTGTACGTCCCTCTTCCTGGCGGGCAAAATCCAACAACTGTGAGATCATCTCGAGCAAGTGGTGACTGTTGCGACCGATGCTGCTCAGAATCCGACGTTGCTCCTCGTTGACCGAGCCGCACATCTCATACTCCAGGATCTCGGTATTGGCGATGATCGAGGTTAGCGGCGTCTTGAGCTCGTGACTTGTGTTCGAGAGAAACTCCGACTGCAGCTCGTTGGTCCGCTCGAGCTCAGCGTTTATCTCCGTGAGCTCGGCGTTCACGGCCCGGACCTCGGCCTCGATTCTCCGTTGCTCGGTGAGATCGATCAATTCGAATTTGATCGCCGAACGTCCCTCCCAGGCGATCAAATCCCCAAAGATGACAACCGGCACAACCTCTCCGTTGGAGCGCACGATTTCGACCTCGAAGCCGGTGTCGGAATGTTCCCCGTCGAGCAGACTCCGCAGACGGTTGGCGGCTTCGTCACGATACTCCTCGGCGATGTACTCGAACGGTTCCTGGCGATCCAAGTCTCGGAAGCTCCACCCGGTGCGCTGCTCGAAAGTACGGTTCGAGAACAGGTACTTTTCCCCTTGGTAGACGATGATCATGTTCGGATCCTCGTCCAGCATGCCCCGCGGGGCGAATACGAGTCGTGCTTCTTCGACGCCCAGGATGATCATTCCCACCGCCAGTATCACGTAGAGCCCGATCTCCATGGAGGGTAACCACGCCGGGGCGGGCGATTGGCCCGCGTATATCCACCCGACCGGCAGCAGAGCCCCCCAGGCGACCAGCGCCAGGCCCGCCACCGAAGCGCCGATCGGTGTCCTGCGTCGACCAAAGCGATCGACCATCCAACCTGCCGCGATCCACAGTGCCCCCACCCCCCCCAGCGTGGTTGCCCACGGTCGGCTGGGTGTCGGCAGCCACTCGATCACGGCGGCAACCACCACCACGATCAACACACCAACCACGAGTCCGATCAATGCCGCCCTTCGGCGACCTAATTGAGACGCAGCGGCGATCGCCAAGCCACCCAAGAAGACGAGCACGCCAGCAAGCGAGAGCAAGAAAACGTCCGGAACGACCCATAGGAGCGTAGGCGGTTGGTCTAAGAACGCAATCGTGTGGCGCACCATCAGGACGACCCAGGCCAGCCCCCACAGGAGGAACTGCACCATCTTGTGCTGCCAGTAGAGGTAGAAAAACAGCGTCGCCAACACAGCGAATAGCGCTACAGCGTGCGGGTCAGCGGTGGTAATCATCGGGGACAACCCCGCGGCACCGGCGGACAATCGCCCCAGACACCCCGGCCCGCCGCCCGAGCTTCAGCCTCGGCAGCGGAGATAGCATCCCGAAATCTCCGCGTGTCACCAAACGGAAACGCACACACCCAACCCGATCGGACCAGTTCGACATTCACGATCGTTTCGTCGCGCTCCAAGTAGACCAGCAACCTCCCAAAGCGGTCACGAGTTTCGACTGGGTCCAGCCGCAGCGTAACGGTTTTTTCGTCAATTAAATCGCGATTGAGTTGAGTCGCCTCCATGGCGCCGCATTGCTGAATCGGAACCATTTCGGGGGCATCGATCCCGATGAGCCGAACCGAGGTTCCGTCGGAAAGGACCGCCGTATCACCATCGATCACATGATCGATCCGAAAAACCTGGTCCTCGAATCGATCGCGATCGGTGGATGCGGCCTCGCTGGGCCCGCGTCCCCCATCGTCCCTGCAGTATTCGACCCCCAGGCCCGCGATCGCAAGCACGAGGATTATCAATGTCCGCTGCGTCGAGCGACGCAGATACCAGCTGGAAAGCTGATCGCGCTCTTGCTTACGTCCCGACGACTTTGGCATATAGGCTCCGGGCCTCGGTCTCATCGGTGGTACCGTCGGCGATCAAGCGCCCGTCACGGAACAAGTGGAGGGTTATTCCGTTGCGCCGCGCGCGTAGAAAATACTCGTTGACGGTGACGTCCCACTCACGCTCGAGCCGAGCAGCGATCACCGACAGCTGGGGTGGAGGCGAACCTTCACCCGGCAGGAGCTGAATCGCGTCGCGGCCGCACAACCGAAGCGCACCCGATACACCACCGCCTTCGAGGTACTCGAAGTCGCGCTTACCACACGTCCTGCACTGGGCCCGCGGCGACCCCGTCTGCACCGTCGTGAACTCTGTCGTCCAGGCGTCGTAACGCAAGAGGCCTCTCAGCAGCTGCTCTTCAGCGCCGACCAGCATCTTTAGCGTTTCGGTCGTCTGGATGCCGGCGATCACGGCGGCCGCGGATCCGAGTACGCCAACCGTATCGCAAGTTGGCAGTGCACCCGGTGGCGGTGGGTTTTCAAACACGCACCTCAAGCACGGTTTCCGACCCGGAACAATGGGCATGACGAGACCGCCAGTCGCCACCACACCGCCATACACCCACGGAATCTGCTCGCGAACCGAGAAATCATTGATCAGATACCGCGTCTCGAAGTTGTCGGTGCCGTCGCATAAGACGTCCGCGTTGCCCAACAGCTGATCCGCGGTCACCGCGTTGAGATCGTCCACGACGCCGTCGACGCGCACATCCGGATTCACCGCCCTCAACGCGCGCTGGGCGGCTACCGCTTTTGGGGTCTCCGCCTCGGCATCGGTGTCGTTGAACAAGACCTGCCGCTGGAGGTTCGACCGCTCGACCAGATCGCGATCGATGATCGTCAACCGGCCGACTCCAGCGCGCGTCAACAACTGCGCCTGGTGGGAGCCCAGCGCACCACACCCCACCAGCACCGCATGGGCGTCTGCGAGACGCTGCTGCCCCCGGGATCCAATCTCGGGGAGTATTCTCTGCCGGACGTACCGTTCGTGACTCACCAATGGAAGTTACGACCGACAATGCCATGCGCCACGCGCCGGGCTGGAACCTGGACCGCTGGTTCTATATTCCGGCCCCATGCGAGACACCAAGCGCGTCGTAGTCACCGGCATGGGCGCAGTCAGCCCAAACGGAATCGGTCGTCGGAGTTTCTGGGAAGCCTGTGCGGCGGGCACGAGCGGAACCGGGCCGATCACGCAGTTTGACCCAGCCACTATTCCGTGCAAAGTCGCCGGCGAAGTAAGGGGGTTTGACGTCGAGGCCCACCTGCCACGCCGGATCGGTCGTTACCAAATGCGCGTCGTCGCGATGACGCTCGCAGCGACGGAAGAAGCCCTCTTGGACGCCCATATTGACCCCGATCGGCTGACCACCGACGAACGACAGCGAACTGGCGTGCTGATCGGAACCGGAGCCGCAGGCATCGCGTTTGGCGAGCGCCAGTACGAGACGTACTTCAACGAGGGTTATCGGAGGATGAGCCCGTATGCGGTCGTTGCATCGTTCGTTGGCATGCTGTCGAGTGAGATATCGATGGCCTTCAACCTGCGCGGCATGAGTCACGTCGTCTCCACCGGGTGCACGTCGGCCTCGGACGCCGCTGGGTACGCCCTGCAGGCGCTCCGATCGGGGTGGGTTGATCGGATCGTGACCGGTGGGGCCGAGGCGTGCATCGTTCCTGGCGTGATGGCTGGCTTTTGCCGAATGGGCACGATGACCACGCGCAATGGCGATCCCACCCGTGCGTCGCGGCCTTTCAACATCGATCGTGATGGCTTCGTGATGGCAGAGGGCGCCTGGATGTTGGTGCTCGAGACGCTGGCCAGCGCGCGCGCGCGCGGCGCCCAGATTCTGGCTGAGCTAACCGGCTACGGGACTACGTGCGACGCCTACCATCGAGTTAGACCCGAACCCGAGGGCGAAGAAGCCGCCCGGGCGATAACTGTGGCACTCGATGACGCCGGCGTAACGCCCCAACAAGTCGATTACGTCAATCTCCACGGAACCGCCACAGAGCTGAACGATCGAATCGAGACGTACGCCGTCCGAGTCGCACTCGCCGGGCGCCCCGACGTTCCCACGTCGGCTCTCAAGTCGATGATCGGACATCCCCAGGGCGCATGTGGCGCAGCAGGTCTGGTTGAAACGATCGAGGCGATCCGGAGCGGCTGGCTCCCGCCCACTATCAACTACGAGCAACCCGACCCGGCATGCGATCTGGACTACGTTCCCAACGAGGGTCGCCCCGAGGACCTCGCGGTCGCAGTCGTCAATTGCATCGCATTTGGCTCAAAAAACTCGGCGCTCGTCGTTCGTCGGTGGGACGAATAGCTAGAGCAAGCGACCTAAAACTCGAACGGGATCGGGGCAAAACACAGGATGAGGATCGCCACCGACAGCCACCCCACGATCTGCCGACCGGGGCCGAGCCGCTGGTCGGGATCGAGCACGGGGGGGTGCTTGATGCGGATAATGAAGAACACCAGAATCGCCCACAAGTACCACCCCGACCACCACCAACCCATAATCAGCAAGGCGAAAAAGAACACCTGCGCGATTCGGTGTTGGCCGCGACCCATGAGAGCGTACAACACGTGACCCCCGTCGAGCTGGCCGATCGGCAACATGTTCAGCGCTGTAACGAACAACCCGATCCACCCGGCGAACGCGACCGGGTTGAGAAACAGGTCGTGGGTCTCCTCCGGGTAGCTGGCAAACCACGCCACGAACCACTTGAACAAGAGTGGCTCGCCGAGCTGGATTCCCTCGACCGAACCGATCGGCAGCGCGGACGACGTCTGGATCCCATAGATCGCGACCGGAATCGCCACCAGCATGCCGGCCAACGGGCCAGCCGCACCGACGTCGAGCAGCATCCTCGGCGTGTAGACCGGTGTCTTCATTCGTATCACCGCACCCAGCGTTCCGATCGGTGAGATCAACGGTAGCGGGATAAAGAACGGCAGTGTCACGTGGAGTCCGTATCGGCGCGCGGCGATGTAGTGGCCAAACTCATGCGCCGCAAGGATCCCCATGATCGATGCCGAGAACGGTAGCCCAGCAACGAGTTTGCTTGGGTCCCGAAACAAGAAGTCTGGCGGCTCGCCGGAGAGAAAAGCTCCGGCCCAAAGCGTTGAAACGACGGTCAGCAGGAACAGCGCCAGATTCCATCGCCACTCGGGCGGCAGGACCGGCGCCTTGGGGTAGGTCACGGTGGCGACTGTTTGCCCATCCACCCGCTCGTAGAAGTACGATACATCCAGTGTTGACAGCGCCGCTTCGAAGCGAGCACGTTCCGATGGTGAGTCGTACCTTAGCCGGCCGCGGAGGATCTTCTCGTTGCCGACGTTGAAAAGTCTAGGTTGAGAGAGGAACTCGATCCCCACCGGCTCGGCGGGGTGAATGCTCAACGCGGTTTCGACGTCCGCGCCATCTGGCGTGAGCTGAACTCTCTTTAGGAATCTGTTTCGCATACCAAATCCATGCAGATACACGTTGACGGCAACTACCAACCCCTCGAGCAACCCGCGCTGAGGGCTCGCGACCAGGGGTTCCTGTTTGGCGAAGCAGTGTACGAGGGTGTCAAGATCCAGGCTCGTCGCCCGCTGTTCCTCGAGGCGCATCTCGAGCGGCTGGAGCGGTCCGCGACAGCGCTCGAGCTAGACGTACCATGGAGCCTCCCCGACTTGCGCGCCATCTTGGCGCGACTGCTGTCCGATTTCGATGGCGACACCGGTGTCGCCCGGCTCTACGCCACCCGTGGTTCACCACAAGGTACTCCGTCGGCGCTGGTGTGGATCGATCCGCTACCTCTCTACTCGCATCCGGATACACCTCCGTGGCGGCTCGCGTGCCACCCAGAACCGATCGTCCCGTACCTTCCGGGAGTAAAGCACACCAACCGGTTGAGTCACGCGCGGGCTCGACGCCTCGCACACCGGTCGGGGGCGGACGATGCGCTTCTCGTGCACGCTGAAGGCTGGGTCCTCGAGGGCCCGCAGTCGAACCTTTTCTTCTTTGAGGCCGATACCCTGCACACCCCGGAAACCGGTTGCGGCGTGTTGGCCGGCATCACACGCGATGTTGTGTTGCGACTCGCGCCCAGCTGCGGTTTTCGGACGGTTGAAGGCCGCTACCCACCAGAGATCGTCCGCGAGGCGGACGAATGGTTCCTTACATTCACGTCAGCGGGTATCAAGCCGGTGGCGGCGATCGACGATGCCAGGCTTCCAGCACCCGGTCCGCGAACTACAAGGCTGGCGGTTGCATACGAGCAACACGTGGCGGAAGCGCTGGCCTCAACGGAACCGTTGTGAAGAACTAGGTCGGTCCAGATAATCGGGCCTGTTGTGAGGCGGTCCAGACCGGCGCATCGGTGGTTTCCCTCTCGCTCGACTCACCTGACTCCGGGGCCGACTTCTCGCGACCAATCCGGCCCCATCGACGGTACATCCACAACCAGTGATCTGGTCGATCACGAACCGCCTCTTCGAGCCGCCCGTTGAACACCGCTGCGTCTTCCGCCACGGCCTGCTCCGAATCGGTCAACGCGCTCAACTGAAACGGCTTGAGCTCGCCGCGATACCTGCCCGACCCCACACGCCGACAAAAGATCGTGAGCAGTGGTACATCGGCCAATCGGGCTAGCCGAAACGGTCCAACGTGGGTGATCGCGGGGTGTCCAAACAGCGGGGCGATCGCCCCGTCAGCGGAACGGCGTGGCTCCTGATCCATAATGATCCCAAGCACGCCACCTTTTCGAAGCCATTGAATCGCGGCCCGCATGTCATCGTGATCGATTTGCACCAATCCGGCCGCTTCACGCATCGCCTTTAGGCGAGTGCCAAAGCCAGCATCTTTGGGTTCTTTATACAACGCCGCGAACGGGTAACCGGCCGCGGACACGGCCCGCCCCAACCACTCCCAGTTTCCGTAGTGGCCGGACAGCAGTATCACACCCCGACCCTTATCTCGGGCAGCTTCGAGCGCTTCCACGTTGTCGAGGGTGACTCGCTCTCGGATCTCGGCGTCCGAATAGCTCCGGGTGTGCAGAAACTCGACCAGCGTACGGGCCATCTGGCGGTACGCGCAGAACGCGACCCTCCAGCGGTGCAACAGCGACCAACCGGGAAACGCCCGTCGGAGGTTCTCCAGCGCCGTCCGACGCCCGTGGCCGACCAGAAGCAGCACTGCGAGCACCAGAGCGAGCGGCTCGTTGAGCCAGCGCGGGGCTTTTCTCGCGCCGTCCGCAATCCACTTGGCGAGTTGCGCTTTCACCGGTTAGCCGAACATACCGGCGCGGGCGGCTCAACGGCAACGTCGTTTGACGACGATTCAGGCCGTTCCTAGACTGCGCTTCATGTCTACCCCGCCTGATGCCGGTTCGGTCGAGGAACGAAGAGTGCTTCTGGGCGAGATACTGGATCGGGTGGAGACCAACGTTGAGGAGCGACCGATCCCTGAGGGGCCGGGGCCGGCCGCGGACTTCAAACCGCGGTACGACCACCTAGTCGGGGGCTTGGAGCTGGTCCTCGATGCCGTGCCGGAGGTCGAGCATGAGCCCTTGGGGTCATCCGGGATGCGGATCGCCTATCCCGCTACCGAGCGCGAGGTCCGAATAACACCACTCGAGGACCAGGAGTTGGTCCACTTCGTGTTTGGTCACGCCGCGCTCGCTGGACGAGCCGAGCACCACGCCTCACGCCCTTTTGGCGAGGTGCTGCCGAACATCCCGAAGCTGGCCGCTCAGATCCTCGCCTTCCTCATCGTAGGCGATGAACCGAAGTGGTTGACCCACCGACCGCCTGCCGATTCGTCGGTCGTCAAGGAAGCTACAGTTGACTCGGAGGTCCTGGAGCTTCCACTCGACTGAACGTCGTGCGTCAGAGTGACAGAACGTCTGCCGTTATTACCGGCGACAATCGCAAAAACCATTCAAAACGGCAGGCAATCGCGTTTGGTACAGGGGTTGCGAATAGAAGCTAACGAGAAAGAAAAGTCCGCCACAGGCTGTCAAGTCGGCGGACGATCCATGTGCACACAAGGAGGAACAACGATGACTTATCTGACCCGCTACCGCCCCTGGAGCAACGTCCTCTCACTGCCACAGGAGCTCGATCGTTGGATGGACGAAGCGTTTGGCACGCGGGATTGGTTCCGGACGGCGGATCGCCAATGGTTCCCGGCCGCGGATGTATCCGAGACCCCGGATTTCTTGACGCTGCGCCTCGAGGTTCCAGGGATGGCGACCGAGGATATCAAGATCGGGGTCGAGAACAACACCCTGACCGTGCGCGGTGAGAAGAAGCACGAAACCAAGACTGAGGACGAGACGTTCTATCGGAGCGAGCGCTCCTACGGGGCATTTGAACGCGCCTTTTCTCTCCCCGGGTACGTCGACAAAGAGGACGTCCACGCCAAGCTCGAGGATGGCGTTCTGACGATTCGCCTTCCGCGTCGCGAGGAGGCCAAGTCACGCGAGATCGCAATCGAGGGTGGCGACTTGACCAAGGAGATCGAGAGCTAAACTCGCTGGCACCAGTTTGAATCAGGGGCTCCCGGGAATTACCGGGAGCCCTTTTTTTTGCGATCGTCGACCCGCACCTCGATCAACAGTCGCTCATAGTACGGGCAGGCGGAGCGGATCTTCACGACCGAGGCGCGGAGCCGATAGCCGGCATCCATCGCCGGAGCCAACCAGCGCGAGATCGAACGCGGCACGTAACCCAAGAGCCGCGTTTCCGAGGTCAGAACTTGAATCGCGTCAGCTCCGATCTCGTTGTCAGATTCACGGCGCAACAGAAGTCGATCGCCGGCATGTACCTCGTCCAGGTGCCGGTATCGGTTCTCGAAACAGATTCCGTGCACGGTGCAGCGGAATCTCCGCGCCGATCCCGGTCGGGCGAGCGGGTCGAGTGGGAGGATCATCCAGTGATCACCGTGGGATGTCGATGACTTCGCCGGGGTCACGGTCCCCGGCCGACAACTCGTATGCCACCCGCAACTGCTCCACCAACTCTTCGCGCCGATCGTAGAGGCGACGCGGTTCGCGTGGCGAGTGGCGGTCGATGGCGTAAGCGGTCAACAACGGTAAAGCGATCGTAGTGTCGCAATAACACACGACGGCATCTGGAAGTCGGTCCGGATCGACCTTGCCCCAGGAGACCGCCTCACCGGGTGTTGCCCCCGACAATCCCCCCGTGTCAGGTCGAGCGTCGGTGACTTGCAAGTAATAATCGTGGCCAGCCTCCTCCAATCCCATGATCTCTTGTATCTGGGGCTCGGTCTGGAGAACGAAGTTTTTTGGCGAGCCACCCCCCATGATCATCACCGCGCTGCGACCGCCATTCTGCTTGGCTCCGAACACGACTGCCGTCGTCTCGATCACGTCTATCGACGAGTTGATCTTCAGTTTGTATCCGCGGAGCTCCATCTCGGCGATGTTCATACCGATCGATGAGTCACCGGGCGATGAAGTGTAGACCGGAACTGCATTCCTGTACGCGGCGGCCAGCACCGAGCTGCCGGGCTGATCGAGAGCTTTCTCGCGCTCATCGATGTAGCGGCCCGCACGATAGTGAAACTCGGCGGTGCCCATCTCATGTTGAAACTCTTCAGCAGTCATGAGCTGTCGAAAGAAGGCGTCGGTCTTGAGCAGCACGTCGTACTCAAATACGACGTCATAGATCCTGACCACGCCGGCCTCGAACAAGGCGGCGTCGTCCATGTGCGGATGGCCACGTCGCATCTCTAGCCCGATTCCGAAATGCGTATCGTGATAGAGATTCGCGCCGGTAGACACGATCCAGTCGACAAAACCGGCCTCGATCAGCGGTACGATGCACGTAATCCCCAGACCCGCGGGTGTCAGAGCTCCGGTCAATGCAAGGCCAACGGTGACGTCGTCGCGCAGCATTCGCTGCTCGAACAACTCACACGCCTCTCGCAACCGACCCGCGTTGTAGGCTAGAAAAGCGTTGTCGATCGTGTCGGAAACCTGCTCGCCCGCCCCTATCGGGCGTGGCGCGATCTGCGGCCCAGACAAGTAGTTGTCACGAATTGTCATCTTCGCCCCGGTGCCCTTGCTGCCGTGTCAAACTCATTCCTCAATGCGGGCGTCACGCGCTCGACGACAGTGCTCAGCGACTCGCGCATAAACGCTCCGGCGGCATTCACGTGACCGCCGCCGCCGAACTGACTGGCGAAGGCGTTCACATCGTACGGACCCGATGATCGAAAAGAGATCTTCGTCGCCGACGGTCCCACTTCCTTGATCAGCATCGCGACGACGACGCCATCGATCGATCGCAAGACCTCGACGATCCCCTCGACGTCTTCGTTCACAGCGCCCACTTCGGTCATCAAGCCAAGCGAGACGACGGCGGTCGCCACCCGACCGTTCGCCGACAGCTCGAAACTGTCGAGCACGTGAGCCAAGAGCTTTATCCGCGGCAGTGAGTACGACTCAAACAAGTTCTCGTTGGCGAGTATCGTATCGGCCCCGCGCGCGATCAGGTCAGCCGCGATTTGGTGCGTGGTCTGGCGCGTGTTGGCAAAACGGAACCCACCGGTGTCGTATGCAATCGCAGCGTACAACGCGGTCGCGATCTCGGGTGTCCACCGAACAGACCAGGATTCGAGGAGCTCGTGGACCAATTCTCCAGTAGCGGCCGCAGCGACGTTCCTGAGATCCAGACCATCGATCTGTCCCGGCTCTGCGTGATGATCGATGATCAGTGTCTTGGGTCGGTACTCCATGACGTAGCTCTCCAGCTTGCCGAGTCGATCAGGCACCGAAATGTCGAGCACGACCAACGCGTCAGCGGTCGACAGCGCGCGTTCCGCTAATGTTGGATCGAAGGGCACGATCGGTGGATCGGGTTCGAGGAATCGAAACCGCGGCGGAGTCGGGTGCGGGTTCAGGATAACGACATCCTTCCCGATCGCTCGAAGGTGACAGGCCAGAGCGACCTCGGAGCCGATCCCATCACCGTCCGGCTGGACGTGCGTCGTGAGGACGAGCTTTGAGGCGTCCTCCATCAAGTTGCGCGCGGCGGCGAGATCCGCTGTTCGATCTGTACTCACTGGGTCGTTCACGCTACCGCCTTCTGCCAGGCGATGCGATCATCGATCGGCACGAAGTCGACCATCGCTCCCGCCGGCAAGTTGTCCACGCCTTCGGGCACGATCAACATGCCGTCGGCCGCTACCAGGCTCGACAGCACACCCGAACCTTGTGGACCGGTGATCGACGCGCTCCACTCGTTGGAGCCATTTGGTTCGAGACGGCACCGTAGGTAGTACGTCTTGTCGCTTCGTGTGCTGATCGGCTCGGCTAACCGCGCCCGGAGATGTCGTGGAAAACATCTCTCGTGTCCGGACATCTTGCGCAGCGCCGGGCGCACAAACAAATCGAAGGTAACGAGCGCGCTCACCGGGTTTCCGGGCAAGGCGAACACGCTTCGTCCGCCAGCAACGCCAAACGCGAACGGCCCGCCCGGTCGCAACGCCACTCGCCAAAACACGATCTCGACGCCGTTCGCCACCAGCGCGTCGCGAACGTAATCTCGCCCGCCGACAGAAACCCCACCGATCGTTACGACTGCGTCAGATGTCAGCGCGTCGGAGATCGCTTCGTTTGTCGCGTCCGGTTCGTCCGGGACGATGGGCAACGGTCTCGCCACACCGCCGGCTTGCTCGATCTTGGTCGCCAAGCCATACGCGTTGCCATTGACGATACGATCCGCCGTACCGGCGGCTTCAACCTCGACCAGTTCATCTCCAGTGCTGACGATCGCCACCTCGGGCCGCCGGACGACATCGACCGAAGCGTGCCCCGCGGATGCCGCCATCGCGATCTCCGAACCTCGACACACGATCCCGGACTCCAGGACGATGCTACCCTGACTGACGTCTTCACCGCGGCGCCGGACGTTAGCCCCCGGTTCGGGTCTAACCTCGAAACACACTTCTTCACCTGGCTCCGCAAACGCACCCGACCCCGCCGGTCCGGTCGATTGTTCGACCGGTATCACCGCGTCGGCACCGATCGGCATCGGAGCTCCGGTCATGATCCGCGCAACACCGTCGGGCGGTAGTGATTGACCTGAACGTGCGCCGGCTGGGAGATCTAGAACCACCGGATGCGGACCCCCCGGATGCACTTCGCCTGCGCGCACTGCGTAACCGTCCATAGCAGAGTTGTCCCAAGGAGGCAGGTCGAGCTTCGAAACCACCGCCGCGGCGAGCACGCGGTCGCGAGCCCGCGTGATCGGCACCCGTTCGGCGTCCAACGGCTCGATTCGCTCGACGATCCGTCTTTGCGCTTCGGCCACGGGAATAGGTGGTGCAGCGGGCATTCGACGTGCGAAGCTAGCCGCCACTCTAGGGCGACGCTACCGAATCGCTACGGGATCTCGAGCTGCGTGCCGGGCATGATTCTGTTGCTTCGGAGTCCGTTGGCTTCCTTGATCGCCGTCACCGTTACGCCGTATTGACGGGCGATGTCATACAGAGTATCGCCGCGTTGGACTCGATGGAATCGGGGCTCAAACGATTGGGCTTCAGCCAAGCTAACGGGGTGTACCGCGGCCATCGCGCCGTCGATGTTCCCGAGAAACGTCTCGACCCTATCGATCGGGATCTTGACCGGGAAGTTCGACTCGCCGGGCGGTGTACGACCCCGCAACAGGTGCGGGTTCAACCCGACGATCGCATCGGTCGGAACATCCGCCGCAGCAGCGATGACTTCCATGGAGACCGAGGTCGGGACCGTTACCCTGGCCCATTGCACCGGCTCGAGGTAGGGCACATTGTAGAAACCGTGCCGCCTGGGTTGCTTGGCGACGATCGTGGCCGCTAGAAGCTTGGGCACATAGTTCATCGTTTCGTTTCGCAGACTCGTCAACTCCCAAAAGTTCACGGCATTGTCGCGCAACATCGTGCGCTTGAGCCGACCCTGCCCACCGTTGTAGCCAGCCGCTGCCAGGTGCCAGGAACCGAACATGGCATGCAGGTCAGACAGGTATGCGATCGCTGCTTGAGTCGCTCGTTCGTAGTCTCTTCGCTCATCGACCCAACGGTCGATCCTGAGACCGTACTCGCGGCCGGTTGACGCAATGAACTGCCAAGGGCCGACAGCGTTTGCGCGGCTTCTGGCGCGAGTCGAGAAGCCGCTCTCGATCAGCACGATATAGGCTAGATCCCGCGGCAGACCGGCTTTGGCTAGCTCGGTCTTCAAGTACGGAAGCCAGGCGCCGGATCGAACCAAGTAGCGCTCGAAGGAGTCGGGAATCCGGTTGATGAAGTAGTTGATCCACCACTCCACTCGGTTGTTGAGAACGATCGGTATGTCGTAGTCGACACTCTCTTCGACGAGCACAGCTCCCTCGTCCTCGAGCAGCTGCTCTAAGCTCTCATCGAGCTCGGGGGGTCGGGGGGCCGATGGCGGGTCGTACTGCGCGAGTCGAATCGCGCGAAGATCCGCTTCTTCTTCAGCGGTCAACTCGTCACCGAGGATTAGCTGCAGCTCTTCGATGCGAGTCGGTGTCGGTTCCGAAACTTTGGGTGGCGGGCCATAAGTCGCGACGGGAGCCCGGTTGCTGGCGCAGGCGGCCAGGCTAGCTGCGACGAGCAGACAACCGATTAAGCGGGACACGCGGCGGGGTTCTCCGTTTCCAGGGTCGTATGCAACCTGATTGGACCGCGCGGGTATTTAGGTCAGAAGCCAGTGGCTGGCCACCCGCCGGCCTGACATCTTAAGAGCATGTATATCCCCGATTCGCCCTCGTGTTCCACGCAAGGAGTGCTGTCATGCGGCTGATCCGACTCGCTGCCCCCGTGGTGCTCGCCGTTTCGACTCTGATCGCGGTGCCGCGCTCGGCCCTCAGTCAGGAGTTCGACCTGAGAGAGATCTTTTCGAACGACCGGTTCTACGAGGAGCATCAAATACTCCGAGCTAGAGGCGATGTCGGATTTCTCGCTGACACGTGGCCGTTACCGGGGACGAACGGCTCGGTTCAAGTGTTGATTGGCGTGTCGCTCTCGAACAGCAGTCTCCAGTTCGTTCGAACCACAGAGGGTCTGTGGCAGGCAAACTATCAAGTGCGAGCGGAGTTCGAACCGGAAGACGGAGACGCTGACAAAACCGAACGAACTTGGGACAAGAACGTCGAGATCGAGTCTTTTGACGAGACGATGTTGGAGTCAGAGACGATCGTGTTCCAAACCGAAATCCCAATGGTCCCTGGAACGTATAACTTCTCGATCACGGTCCGGGATCTCAACGCGAACGACGCCTCGCGGGCCTCAAAGACCCTCGAGATCACACCTTTCCCGAGCGTTGCCGCGGTCGGCGGACCGGTGCTACTGCGGCTTTATCAGACTACCGCTTCCGGTACCAGCTACGTCGTAAGTCCTAGTCATTACTACCCTTCCGCCCCCACCCGCTTCGATTTTATGATCGACCTGGCTCACATCGACCAGGGTGGTCCCTACACCCTGCGCGCGCAGCTTGTCCCCGAGGATGAGTCGTCCGGTCAAGCATCATCGGACTGGTCAGAGACGGTGGTTTCCGAAGACGACGGAACGGCCCAGGTGTTCGGCTCGCTCGAAAACAACGATGCACGGTTTGGCGAGTTCCGATTCGAGATCGAGTTGATAGACGACGCCGGAGACGTGCTTGTCAACCGAAACACGCCGTTGATCATCGCCGGTTCGGGCGGCTGGATCGCTGAGAACTGGGACGATGCGCTGTCGCTTCTCAAATACGCGGCCACATCCGATGAGCTAGACATACTAGAAGACGTGGAGGGCGCCGAGGCTCGAGTCGAAGCGTGGAACTGTTTCTGGCGCATCCGCGATCCCATACCTGCGACCGCGGTAAACGAAGAGTTGCAGGATTACTTTCGTCGCATCGCGATCGCGAACAGGGAATGGAGGAGTGCGCTGCGGCCCGGCTATCTCAGCGACCGCGGCCGGGTTTATATGACGCTCGGCTCTCCCGATGAGATCAGCCAAAACCCGGTGCCCTCGGGTGCAGAAGCTTTCGAGATCTGGCGCTACTACCGGAACAATTTCCAGATCGTCTTCATAGACCGAATCGGTTTCAACAATTATCAGCTAGAGAGTATCGGCGTATACCAACGCGAGCTGGGCTCCCTCGAGCGCCGTAAGCGGAGGTTTCTAAAAGAACGTTCGCCGGAGTGCCCGCTACTCGCTCCGGCGTACGAGTAGTCTAGCGCTGAGACTCGATCCAGGCGTGAACTCGACGATCGAGAACGTCGAGTGGGAGCGATCCCTCACACAACACCACATCGTGAAACGCACGCGCATCGAAAGACGAACCGAGCGCACGTTCGGCCTGAGCGCGTAGTTCTTTGATTCTCAACTCCCCGATCTTGTAAGCCAGAGCCTGTCCGGGCCAGACCACGTAGCGATCGACCTCGACCTTCACATCGTGGCCAGTGTGGCCGGAACTCTGCTCGAAGAAATCGATCGCTTGCTCGCGGGTCCACCCCAGAGCATGCATCCCGGTGTCGACGACCAACCGGATGGCACGCCACATCTCGAATGAGAGCCGACCGAACTGGCTGTACGGATCGCGGTAGAACCCCATATCCTCGCCGAGACTCTCCGAGTACAATCCCCAGCCTTCGATGTACGCTGTAAAACCACCGTGGCGGCGAAACTCGGGCAGCGCTTCGAGCTCCTGCGCGATCGCGATCTGCAGATGGTGGCCGGGCACCGCTTCGTGGAGAGCAAGCGCTTCCATCTCCCACTTCGGTCGTTCATCGAGAGCAAATGTGTTGACGTAGAAATACCCCGGGCGCCCGACCTCGAGTGAACCCGGCAGATAATAGGCTGCCGGCTGAGAGCCGTCGGCGTAGTCGGGAACCGGGATCACCTCATACGGCAACCGTGGCAGTGTCTTGAAGAGCGGCGGCAGCTCGGCATCGGCGCGATCGGTGATATCGCGATATCCGGCCAGCAGATCTTCGGGCCGGTCGTAGAAGAAGCCGGGGTCGGTGCGCAGGAATCTCGCGAAGGCAACGAAGTCACCTTCAAAACCGCTGTCGGCCATTACGACTTTCATCGCCTCGCGAATACGCTCCACCTCGCGCAGGCCGATGTCGTGGATCTCTCGCGGTGACAGATCCGTCGTTGTTCGCAACCGAACGCAGTAGTCGTACCACGCTTCACCGTCGGGCAACTCACTGGCGGCGATAGACTCCCGAGCGCGAGGCGCGTACGTGTCAACGACGTAATCGAGAAGCCGTTTTAGCGCCGGTGCGACGTGCGACGTGTACGTGTCGACGGCTTCGGCGCGTAGCCGCTCACGATCCGCCTCTGCGACACCCTCTGGAAAAGTCTTGAAAGGATGAAAGAGGGGGCTCGACATCGCGTCAGCGGCGATAAGGCCCTCGATTTGGTCGGGGACCTCGCGCAGCGTGACCTGCGGCTGAGTCCACCCCTCGGTGAGCCCCACATCGAGGAGCGCAATCGTCTGATCTATGAGCAGTGGCAATCCAGACAGTCGCGACAGAATGTTCTCGTAGTCGGACCTGCTTCTGGTCGGCATCATGACCAGCATCCGGGTGGCCGAAAGCTGCAGGCCGTTCATCTGATCCATGGCCATCAGATGATCCGGGAAACGCGTCCCTTCGACCGCGTCCTCGGTCTCCTTCCTAAACAGCTCCTGATTCAGCCCGTCGCTGGCGCTCAGACTCTCGGGATCGATCGCATCGAGCACCGGCAGCGGGTCGCCATACTGAGCTCGGCGATCCTCGATCGTTGTCAACGACATATCGCTCCAGGCGCCATGGTCGCCGGCCTCGTACCCGACGTGGGTAGCAAACTCGGGGTTCCACGCCATCGTTCGTTCCCAGGCGAGATCGAACAGCGCATGCAATCGCTTGTCTGGTGGGAGCTGATCAGGGTTTTCGGCCAATCGAGCGAAACGAGCGCGAAAGTCGTCGTCCGGGCGGTTGGTTTTCTTGGTGTTCGCGGTTGTCGCGATCTGTGCCACCATCACTCTACGGCGAAGCCCCCCTCAGCAAAGGCAGCATCGATCTTGGCCGCGAGTATGAAGTCGTTCTCCGAGAGGTCATCGATCGCGTGGGTCCAGATCGTGAAAGTCACTTTGCGGTAGTCGATGGTGATGTTGGGATGATGGTCCTCCACTTCGGCTACGTCGGCAACGCGCTTGACGAAATCGATAGCAGCCACGAAATCGCGACATTCGAAGGTTCGCACGAGCTTGTGACCGGTGGTGATCCCCCAGTCGGAGGTCTTCTCGTGCAGCTTGAAGATTTCCGGCGGTTTGAGGGCCGGTGTCTCGGCCGTGCACGGCTCACAGCGTCGTTGCGTCAATTCGGTCGTCATCGATCGTCCCTTATCGCTGCTAGTGAATTGGCTTCAGCTCAGGTGATCCTCCAGCCACTCGGCCAACCGGTCGGCCGAGACCCGGTCCTGGGTCATCGAATCACGATGCCGCACCGTCACTGTCCCATCGCTCGTCGATTCGCCATCGATCGTCACACAAAACGGTGTACCCGCCTCGTCCTGACGGCGATATCGCCGACCAATCGAGCCGCCATCATCGAAAAAGGCATTCCAGCGGCGCTTGAGATCGGCGTGGACCTCGATCGCCATCTCGGGCATACCGTCCCGCTTGACGAGCGGAAAGACCGCGACTTTTATCGGCGCGATCCGGGGATCGAGACGCAACACCGTACGTGCCTCCTTCCCCTCGCCCTCTTCCCGGAATCCGTCGACCAAACAGACCAGCAGCGTGCGATCGACGCCGGCTGACGTCTCGATGATGAAAGGCACGTACCGCTCCTTCGCTTCCTCATCGAAGTACGATAGCTTCTTGCCCGACCGCTGCTCGTGTGCCGCAAGGTCAAAGTCAGTCCGGTTGTGTATCCCCTCTAGCTCCTGCCAGCCGAACGGGAACTCGTATTGGATGTCGAACGCCGCCGCCGCGTAGTGAGCGAGCTCCTCCCCGGTGTGCTCGTGGACACGAAGCTTGTCGTCACGGACGCCTAGCTCACGGTACCATCCACGCCGTTCCTCCAGCCACCGTTCCAGCCACTCACCATCCGACCCCGGTTGGACGAAGTACTGCATCTCCATCTGTTCGAATTCGCGGGTCCGAAAAATGAAGTTGCCGGGCGTAATCTCGTTGCGAAACGCTTTTCCGATCTGAGCGATGCCAAACGGGAGCTTTTGTCTCGCAGCGTTCATGACGTTGAGGAAGTTGACGTAGATGCCCTGAGCGGTCTCTGGTCGCAGGTACACCACCGACGCGTCGTCCTCGACCGGACCCATGAATGTCTTGAACATGAGATTGAACTGGCGGCCCTTTGTCGGGATCGAGGTCGTCTTCGCGGAAGCGATGCTTGCAGTTTTTGCAGTCGACCAACGGATCGGTAAACCCCTCGACGTGTCCCGAGGCTTCCCACACCTTGGGCGACATCAGGATGGCGGCATCGAGCCCCTCGATGTCGTCCCGGCGCTCGACCATCGACCGCCACCAGAAGTCTTTGATGTTGCGCTTGAGCTCGACGCCCAGCGGACCGTAGTCCCAGGTCGATCCGATCCCTCCGTAGATCTCTGACGATTGGAACACGTACCCGCGGCGCTTCGACAGCGACACAAGGCGGTCCATGACGCTGTCGGCGGCAACGTTGCCCCAGTCGGATTGATGATTGATGTCGTTCATCGGCCCTTGAAAATGGACCTGCGATCAGGCCCGTGCCATGTGACCGGCGTCCGTGCGCGCCGCATTACCGCGGCTCGATCTCTTGCATCTCGGCGAGACGCTCCCACTCTGCCAGGCCGGGCTCGCCGCCAGGTACGCTCAGAATCCGCTCGAGCAGCTCGACATCGTCGGGCAGAAGCCCAGCCGGAACGAGACGCGGCGTGAGCACCGCCCACCGGGGATCGGCATCAAACGCGCGCTCAAAACGCGCTAGGCTTTCCTCGACCCGCCCTTCGCCGGCCAGTGTGACGCCGGCCCAGTACACCATCTCGGCACTTTCCGGGACCATCTCGGCAGCACGGTTGTAGTGTTCGACCGCCGCTCCCACGTTTACGTCGCTCATCGCCTCGTCGCCGGCGTTCATCTCGCGATAGGCGCGCGCCAAATGCAACAACCGGCGCAATTCGACCAGCGGGCGCTCGTGATCTTCGACCCGCAGATCGAACGTGCGATCGACCCACGGCCGGCCGGTCGGCTCGCCCGAGACCACCAACAGCGCGGCCGATTGCCGGCCCCGGATATCGCCGCCCTCGGCCTCGGCTGCTTCGAGCGCTACCAACAGACGTTCCGCCAGGTCACCCTCGGCGTTCTCGAACGCGTTCGCCATCGCCGGCCACACGGTCGGGTGCTCCATCAAGTTGGCCTGCACGCTGTAGTTCTTCCCGGTTTGATGCCCGGCAGCGATGATCGCGTTCGCACCGGTGTGCGCGGCTACGTTGCCGCTGGCGTCGATCATCGCCACCTGTCGCACCTCGGGGTGAGCGTCCGACTCGACCAAACCGCTCAGCGCTTCGGTTGCCGACTTGCCGGCCCGCATCAAGTCGAGTCCTAACGGACCGTACGACGGATCCACAAACGACTGGGTCGCCACCGCCCCCACGCCGGCTTCGGCCCACGGCACGATCGGCCCGACGCTGAACCAATGCGATTGCACCGCGACTCCCAGCTCACCGGTTCCCGGATCCCGAGCCACGATCGAGTACGTCGCCACCGGACGCAGTGAGCGATCACCCGCCGACGCGTTTTGTCCACTGACAGCGCTCGCAGCAAACGGCGCGACCAGCGCAGCAGCGGTAGTCAATAGCGTGCGCACCATTTCGTCCTCCTGTTCTATCGGTCTCTGCTCTCCAGGAACCGTTCGATCCCATCCGCCACCGCAGTGGCGATGCGGCGCTGGAACGAGGTCGTTCTGAGCAGCGCCTCCTGTTCAGGTATCATCATGAACGCCCCCTCGACCAACACCGACACCATCTCGTTCATCCGCAATACCGCCAAGTTTCCGTGGTTAACCCCGAAATCAGGCAGCTCGGTCTTGATCCGCAGCTCGCGCTGAATCGCCTCGGCCAGTGGTCGGCTCTGGGGATAGTAGAAGTACGTCGACGTGCCGTTGTTGACGAACGGGTTCACACCATCGGGAAGAGCATTGTTGTGGATCGAGACGAAGACCTCTCCACCCATCTGAGTGGCGATCGAGGTGCGATCGTACAGACCGAGCGTCGAGTCCGGCGTGGCCCGGGTGATCACCACCTCGGCGCCGCGGGTTTCGAGGATCTCGGCCAACTCGAGCGCTATCGCGAGGTTGGCTTCGCGTTCCTCTAGCCCCGTCGGTCCGACCGCCCCGGGGTCTTGGTCGGCGTCGAGTTTGATGTCGAGCCGGTACACGCCACGAGCTGGCTGGCTCCAGTCGATCGATTCGATCATCGGATCGTCGGTGTAACGCGCCCAGTCGGTGTCCGACGTCGCGCCGTAGATCGAAACCGCGTACCGAACCGGGTCGAGCCGCTGCTCGACCCGAAACGGCAGCCGGCTGGTGAGCGGGACGACGATCTCACTCCAGTCACCGCGAATGCGCGTCCGCACGACCGTCACCACGCTGTGCGGCCTTGGCGCGTCGATCTCGATCGTCTCAGCCGCCGCGACCCAGGCGCTGTGGCCCGACCCGAGAGCGATCTCCCGTTGATCGCCATGGCGCCGACCGAGCGTGGCTAGCGTGCCGTTTGGCAGCAACATCGTGTACCCCTGGCCCGGCCCCGCGCGGGCCACCACCCGACCGTCGGTCCGACCCGTGCCAGCGGTGTCATCGTCGAGCACCGCCACTCGGATGTCGGTCGGATCGAGGTAATCAACCGTCGTGACCGGCACTGATCGGATCGAGCCGTCGGCCGACTCCAGGTCGAGGAACAACGAGTCCGAAAGCGACCCGCTGATTCGCAGATACACATCGCCGGCGTAACTGAGCCAACGGTCTTCTCGCGTAGCCTCTGGCGCGGCACCGTCGACCGGTTGGGCCGAGCCGAACACCTGCCGTCCCGTATTGCCAGACCACGACCGCTCGGGAATCAACATCGTTTCACGCCCACCGATCCGGGCCGCCACACGTAGGTCAGGCGCCGCGACAACGCCGACCCTCAACGTGTCGCCCGCGTACGCCTCCACTGGACCGACCGGGGTGATCGTCTCCGGCCGGTAGCCGAGCTCGGAATCGCCTGGCGTACCGGTTGGGGGTGGGACCCAGACCGTGTGTGATATCGTGGTTTCACGCTCGCCGGCGATCGCGCGGACCGAAAACGTGAACGAGTCGGGCTCAATCGGAACAAAGGCCAACCACCCGCCCGCCGGATGGACCTCCACCGGGTTGCCGTTCACGCTCAGCTGTACAGCACTCCCCGGCGCGCCTTCCACCCGGCCGAACACAAACGTAGAGTCCGAGGCGGTCAGCGCCTGGCCGGCGGCCGGATACTGAACGTGAACGAGCAGCGAATCTTGGAGTTGGGCGGCGGCCGCGGGAGTCGGGGTCGCGGCCGCGAGCAGCACCACGAGCGACACCGGGGAACGCCCCGGGAGAAGCCTCATGAGTGGGAAAGCTAGCCCCCGGCTCTGGCCGGCTCAACGAAACGCCATTGATCGTTCGTTGCCCCGGGGTCGTCGTACAGTAGATGAACCATCGAGCCCATCCCTCAGCTCTGCTGGCAGCGATCACGCTCCTCGCCGCGCTGCGACCGTTCGACGCCCAAACCGAACAACACTCGAGCCCGCAGTTCGCCACGGCCGACTTGGCCTTCGTCGACGTGAACGTGGTTCCGATGGACACCCGGCGAGTGCTCCGCCACCAGACCGTCCTCATCGAGGGTGATCGGATCACCGCCCTCGGCCCAGCGGACGGGATCGAAGTCCCCGCCGGAGCGACGATCGTCGAGGGCAACGGGCGGTACCTCATGCCGGGACTGGCCGACATGCACGTGCACCTCGATCGCGAAGACTTGCGCGCTTACGTCGATCACGGAATCACCACGGTCCGCAACATGTGGGGGTTCCCGGACGTCCAAGCGATGCAGCGCGAGATCGCCGCGGGTGAGCTGCTCGGTCCAACGATCCACTCGATCAGCCCCGGTCTGGACGGCACCCCACCCAAGTGGCCGCTGACCCAGCTCGTGCTCGAGCCGTCCCACGCCGACAGCGTGGTCGGCGTCCAGTACGACAGCGGCTGGCGAACGCTCAAGCTGTATCAGGACCTCCACCGGGACGTGTACGACGCGATTATCGCGGCGGCCCGAACCCGGGGGATGGATTACGTCGGCCATGTCCCCACTCGAGTCGGGCTCACTCACGTGCTCGACTCGGGTCAACGGTCGATCGAGCACCTCGGCGGCTACGCAAACGAGCTGGGCGGCGCCGGCGGTTGGTGGATGTCGATCAACGAAGATCGATTGCCGTTCGTCGTCGCTCACACCCGACAGGCAGGTACTTGGAACTGTCCGACGATGGCGATTTTCGCCGAGATCGCCAAGCGTCGCCCGCGAGATGTCGCCGATCGACAGATCGCGAACCGCCGCCGGGTCGTCAAAGCGCTCCACCACGGCGGGGCACAACTCCTTATTGGCACCGACTCGGGGATCGATATCGTGGCCCCAGGCAGCTCGATTCACGACGAGCTGGCCGAGTTCGCGGCCGCCGGGCTGTCGCCCTACGAGGTGCTCCGGATCGCCACCGTCGAGGCGGCCGAGTTTCTCGGCCACGCTGACGAGTTCGGAACGGTCGAGGTAGGGCGCCGAGCGGATCTGCTGCTGGTAGACACCAATCCACTAGACGACGTGGCGGCGCTGAGGGGGCTGAGGGGCGTCGTCCTGCGCGGCACCTGGAGGCCAGGCCCAGCCCAGTAGCTTCGAGCCTGTCGCTTCCCCGCCAATCAGGTTATTCATGTCACGCGATCGCCGTAAACGATTACCGACCCAACCGAGCCCAACGGTCATGACGCAAGCCAGCGAAAAGACCCTCTACGACTACCAGCGCCTGTTCGAACGGGTGCCGGACGGCGTCTATCAAACCACCCCCGAAGGCCGAATCGTGGCCGCCAATCCGGCTCTACTCAACATGCTCGGTTACGACACCCTGGAAGAGCTCAAAGAGATCGACATCGCCACTACTCTCTACGTCGACCCCGCCGCCAGAGAGGCGTGGGGACAACAACTCGAGAGCGACGGCAAAGTGCACAACATGGAGATTGTCTTAAGGCGCAGAGACGGAACTCGTATCGTCGTGCTTGACAACGCCGTTGTCGTCACAGACGACAACGGAGACGCGCTCTTCTACGAGGGAACGCTCACCGACATTACGACGCGCAAACAGGCCGAAGAAGAGTTGCGCAGGAGCGAGAAGAGATTCCGGGATCTATTCGAGGCTTCCCCTGACCCGATTTTCGTCGAGGATCCAGATGGAAACGTTTTGGACGCAAACCCGGCCGCTACCGAGCTACAGGGCATCGACAGGGAGACGCTGATCGGCATGAATATCTCCGAGCTCGTGCCGCCCGAGTACGTCGAGTTCGCGCAGGACCACCATCGTCGACTGGTGGAAGGCGAGGTAGAGCAGATCGAAGGCTTCACGTGGGCCGCCGATGGCCGCGCCATCCCGGTCGAAATACGGGCCAGACCACTGGAGTACCGTGGGCAACGAGCGGTGTTGGTCCACGTTCGTGATGTCACCGAGCGGAGAGAGCAGCAAAAGCGGCTTGAGCAGCTGGCCCAGTTCGACGCGCTGACCGGGCTACCCAACCGGTTCCTCTTCGAGGACCGTTTGAATCAAGCCGTTCTTGGGACGCGGCGGACGGGCGAACGAATCGCGCTCCACTACCTCGACCTCGACGAGTTCAAGCAAGTCAACGATACCCTCGGCCACCCGATCGGCGACAAGCTGCTCAAAGCGGTCGGCCATCGACTCAACAACCTCGTTCGCGAAACCGACACCGTGGCTCGTCTGGGCGGCGATGAGTTCGCCATCATACAGACTGACATTCACGGTGCCACGGGAGCGAGCGCGTTCGCCCTGCGGATCCAGGAAGCGATGATCGCGCCGTTCACCATCAGCGAGAATGAGATCCACACCAGCACGAGCATCGGCATCACCGTTTCTTCACCTGGAGACGAGCCGAGCGAGTTGTTGCTGCAAGCCGACCGCGCGTTGTACAAGGCCAAAGAGCGAGGTCGGCAGCGGTTTCATTTTCACAATCAGGAGCTGGCCGAGGAGGTCGAGCGGTATGTATCGATCCGCAGGGATCTCCGAGATGCGGTTAGCCGTGACGAGTTTTTCCTCGAATATCAACCGCAGATCGATCTCAGAACCGGTGGGATCGTTGGTTCGGAGGCGCTCGTTCGCTGGCAACATCCGAAACGCGGGAGACTGCCCCCGGGCGAGTTCATCCCGGTTACCGAGAACACGGGCCTCATCAGCGCCATCGGCGAGTGGGTGCTCCAAGAAGCGTGTCGGCAGCGTCGTGAATGGTGCGACCGCGGTCTGACAAAGGTCCCGGTGGGGGTCAACCTGTCCGCGGTGCAGTTCAGGGACCCCCGGTTCAGCGACAAACTCCAAACCTTGCTCGAGTCCACCGGCGTGAGACCCGATCTGCTCGAGCTCGAGCTCACCGAGACGATCCTCATGCAGGGGTCCTCGGCTATCCAGCGTGCGCTCACGCACTCCGACAAGAGCGGCATCTCGATCGCTATCGATGACTTCGGTACCGGGTACTCGTCCCTTCAGTACCTGCGCGAGTTTCCGGTACGCCGGCTCAAGATCGCGATGGAGTTCGTTCAGGGCGTGACCGAGGATCCCGACGATGCAGCCATCGTTGCGGCGGTGATCAGCCTTGGACACGAGTTGGGGATAAGGGTCATCGCCGAGGGTGTCGAGACGGAAGAGCAGGTCGAGTTCTTGAAGGCCCACGGCTGCGATGACGCCCAGGGGTTCTACTTCGGCCGCCCTCTCGCCGCGGAGGCATTCGCCGAGCGCCTCAACCATCTCTCAGGACGTCAAGTTCCGTAGGAATGAACTCTCTTTCCACGTCGTCTGCAAGGCAAAATCTCAAAACGATAGGCAACACTTTTCCAACCTTGTAGGTAACGGTTTTCCGTTGCGTAGGAACCCGGTCTCCACTCGGTAACCCCTACGCCCCTGAGCGGCGCCTCTCATGTCCTCTCCATTCCCACCCCCCTACCACCACTGGCACACCCGTTGCCTTGTCCAAGGGCACTTCCCCCGACCAAATAGCCCCTCGGTCCAGGGCAAACCCCGCGAGAGCGGGCGACGCAAAGCCACGGATCCTCACTGCAACAGCAGCGGACAGCCGGGCTACCCGAAAAACCGAAACACCTCGCATGCGCCAGCCGATTCTGAAGGCGCAGAACCGAGGAGGCATTGGATGGAAGTTTTGCCAGCGAACCCTGCTGCGCCTTCAGACGATCCAAGCGACACCATGGGTGGATCGCAACCGTTCATGCTCGTACAGATGGCTATGGCCAAGGCCGATGCCCTGACGCGCGCGCAACGGTGGGATGCCGCCCTGGATGCCTACGGAGATGCCATACGGCTCGCCGGGGACGACGGGCTCGGCCTTGCAACAAAGGCCGATGCTCATCGTGGCGCAGGGATCGTTCACATGCGGTGCAGCAACTGGGACGGGGCTGAATGTGAGCTACTGGAGAGTCAAGCGTTCGCGTCGCAGTTGAAGGACGACCGGCGGTTGGCTCTGGTCAAGAACGTCCGAGCCGCCGTCGCGTTCGAACGCGGCGATTGGCAGGACGCTCAGCAACTGTACCGAGCGGCGCGGGGACACGCGGCCGCCTCCGGCAGCACACGGCTTCTGGCCCAGATCGACAACAACGAAGGCGCGCTCTGGTCGGCACTCGGCCACCAGAAGCGGGCGGAGGCGTGCTTTAGGCGCGCCCTCGAGCTTTTTGAAGAGCTCGACAACCACCCGTGCGGCGCGCGCACACTCAACAACCTCGGCATCGCGCTGGTCGCGCAAGGTCGCCTCTGGGAGGCAGACAACGTCTACGACCGGGCGATGCGCGAGTGCAAGCGGCAAGGCGACAGAACCCTGGCCGCCGAGGTCATGCTCAACCGAGCGGACCTCGCGTACACCCGAGGCAACGAACATCAAGCTCAGTCGCTCGCGGACCGCGCACGCACGTTCGCAGAGCACTTGGAGAACGTCGTCGTACAGGCGAGCGCGCTCCGAATCTTGGGCGGTGTTTCTCGGGTCTCCGGAGATCTGAGGCTCGCCGAGCAACAAATCGAAACGGCCATTGAGCTTAGCCGGGGCGGAACAGCCCCGTTGAGCGAGGCCGAGGCATGGGCAGAGCTAGGCCTTCTGTTCATGGACCGACATGACCCACAACGAGCTGAGGACGCCTGGCGGCGGGCTCAGTCCATCTATCGTGACTTGGGGAACACGACCGAGGCTGATCGACTCGATCAGCAGATCGGTTCCTCCAAGAGACGGTCGGAGGCCGCATGACAAGCATCAAGAAGACTCATCGCGGTCAGCTCGTCGCGATCCTGGTTGCAGCGGTCGCCTTCTCTCTCACTGCGTGTGAGAGCGGAAATGGCCCCGTGGCTTTCGAGGATATCGACAACAGCCCGACCGTAACGATCAACGGCGTACAGCTGCTGAAGGCTCCGGCCGGACTCCGGTTGGCTTCTTCGGCCAGCGCGCAGATGGACCAGAGCGGCGGCACCATCAATGTCGATGGTGCGTGGCTCACCGTCCCATCGGGCGCGCTCAGCAGCAACACCACAATCACAATGGCCAACGGCAGTGACCTGTGGGCCTACGACTTTGGGCCCGAAGGCCTGACGTTCAACTCTTCGGCAACGCTTACGGTCAAGATCACAGTGACCGAGCTGACCCAGCTGGGCGTTGACCCGAATGCTCTCGCAGTTGCTTACGCCACAAACGGCGGCAGCAACAACTGGCAGATCTTGGGTGGCAGCTACGACCCGATCAAGCAAGAGATCGATCTGCCGGTCGACCACTTCTCTGTCTACGCCTTGTGCGTCGAGTAAGGGAGGAGACGACGATGCGAGACTTTCACAATAGACCCAGCACCAACATCAAGGACTTGAGGAGGCATCACGTGTTGCAACGACACAGCATGCTCAAGCGCCTGATGGTCGTCGCGGTCGCACTCGGCTTCGTTGCCTGTGGCGAGGATTCCGGTCCTATGTCGCCTGGCGCACAGGGGCCGATCGACAACCCCGCGACCGTAACCATCAACGGCGTTGAACTGCTGAAAGCACCGGTCGGACTGCGGCTCGCCTCATCGGCGAGCGTGCAGATGGACCAGAGCGGCGGCACCGTCTCAGTCGACGGTGCGTGGCTCAGCGTCCCCTCCGGCGCGCTCAGCGGTAGCACCACGATCAGCATGGCCAACGGCAGTGACCTTTGGGCGTACGACTTCGGGCCGGACGGCCTGACGTTCAACTCATCGGCCACACTGACGGTCAAGATCACCGTGGCGGAGCTCCAGGCCGCAGGCATCGACACAAATGCCCTTGCCGTTGCTTACGCCACCAACGGAAGCAGCAACAACTGGCAGGTTCTCGGCGGTAGCTACGACTCCGTCAAGGAAGAAATCGAACTGCCAGTCGACCACTTCTCAGTCTACGCACTCTGCGTGGAGTAGGGAGACGGGAGAACGGATCATGTTGGTCTTCACACTAGCCACGGCCTCAACGCAAGAAGGAGGAAAAGACGTGATGCGACAAGGCATCATCAAGCAGTGCCTGTTAGTGACGGCGTACGTCATCGTCGCGATCGGCATCGTGCTTGGCGTGGTGGCGTGTGGACAGGACGAAGGTCCGTTCTCCCCCTCAGGCCAGGATCCTGGACTGAACGAAGCGACGGTAACGATCAACGGCGTGAAATTGCTGAAAGCACCTGGTGGATTGCGGCTCGCCTCATCGGCGAGCGCGAAGATGGATCAGGCCGGCGGCACCATCTCGATCGGCGACGCCTGGCTCACCGTCCCGACCGGCGCGCTCAGCAGCGGCACGACGATCACAATGGCTCACGCCAGCGACCTGTGGGCGTACGACTTCGGGCCCGACGGCCTGCAGTTCAATACGTCCGCCACGCTGACGGTCAAGATCACGCTCACTCAATTAGTTGAAATTGGCGTCGATCCGTACGACTTGAGGATCGCCTACGCCACCAATGGTTTTACCAACGACTGGCAGATCTTGGGTGGCAGCTACGACCCCATCGCCCAGGAGATCAGTCTTCCGGTTGATCACTTCTCCCGCTACTCGCTCTGCATCGAGTAGACGGTGTAGGTGAAGAACATGCACGCAACACCACAGAAGGGACACAACATGGGACTACACGGCTTGATCAAATTCATGCTGGTCGCCGCGGCCGTGACCGCATTCGCGGCCTGCGGGCAGGATGGCAGTCCGCTTGGCCCGAGCGACCAGCCAACGATATCCAGTGAAACGACGAGCGCGCCTTCGGGGCCCGCCGTCAGCGCCGAAAGCACGGCCAGCGACAGCACGTCGATGACAAATCAGTCCGCCAGCTTTGGGCTCGGCGGTTGGAATGGTCTCGGCGGTGGTGGCGGCTTCGTGCCTTACGGCATGATGCGCGACTGCTACGCGCTCTGCATCGAGTAGCCAACGTTAACGAACGGAAGAACGAAGCCAGCCATGATCGCAGCCAAGAAGACGACACCCCACCTGATGCCCCTCGGTAGGCTCAAGAGCCTGCTGGTCGTCGCGGTCGTGGCTGGCCTTACCGCCTGCGGGCAGGACGACGGCCCGTTCGCCCCGATAGCCCAAGAGACGGCGCAGAACTCTGCAACCGTCACCATCGACGGTGTTGAGTTGCTGGTCGCCCCAGGCGCGAGTGAAGAGATCGCTCGATTTGGCAGGAAGGTCAGGACTAAGAAGTGCTCCACGAGGGCCCGGAAGAACATGACTAACAACGGTGGAACGCTCGCCGTTTGCGGTGCCCAACTCACGGTCCACTCAGGCTCCTTCCCGCGAACCGAGCATTTGTGGATGATAACCGGAGACACGCGGGACGACGGCCTCTGGTCGTACGAGTTCGGTCCTCACGGGATCCAATTCCGGCACACGCCGGCGACGCTCACCATCGAAGTCACACCTCGCCAACTCAAGTCGATGGGGATCGACCCCGATCGGTTGAGCATCGCTTACGTCACCGGCCAGGGGCATGGCAACTGGCAGGTCATCGGTGTCGACTACGACTGGGACAGCCAAACGATCTCGGCTCCGGTCTGGCATTTCTCGCGCTACGCGCTGTGCGTCGAATAAAAGAGGCAAGACGATGTTTCGAAATCAGCCAGCTTCAACCTCGAAAAACGAAAGGACTCAGGTGATGCGACACCTAGGCGCGGTGAAGCGCCTGTTGGTCGTCGCGGTCGCGCTCGGCTTCGCGGCTTGTGGAGAGGACACCAGTCCCGTAGCACCGGGACAGGACATCATATCGAGCGCTTCGACCGTTACGATCAATGGCGTAGAGCTACTCAGAGCCCCGGAAGGCGGATTGGCGCTGGCGGGCAAGAGGTGCGGGACGTATGACCGTAGGAACATCACCAACAACGGCGGGACGCTGAGCGTATGCGATGCCGAGTTGGAGATTCATCATCACTCGTTCCCGCAGACCGAGCGACTCTGGATGCAGACCGGTGACACGCGCGATGACGGTCTCTGGTCGTACGAGTTCGGGCCCAGCGGAACGCAGTTCGAGAACACGCCGGCGACGCTGACCGTTTTCGTCACCGCCGGTGAGCTGCAGTCGATGGGATTCGATCCCGACCAGTTGAGCATCGCCTACGTGACCAGCCCCGATCACGAGGATTGGCAGGTCATCGGCGTCGACTATGACTGGGATAGCCAGTCGATCTCAGCCCCGGTCTGGCACTTCTCACGCTACGCCCTCTGCATCGAGTGAGCACGACGCAGAACACCATACGACGGGCCACCGATTGGCCCGAGCTATCCCTGGCGGCGATCGAAGCGCGTATGCGCCACGTCTGGAACGAAGGTCGTGGCGATGAAGCCGGCGCGCTCGCCAGCCTGGGATTGATCACCGCTCGGCGCCAACACCGACCCACTGAAAGCATAACCCCGTTCCTGAGCGTCGTCGGCGCGATCGCTTTCGAGAGTGGCCAGCTCGATAAGGCCCAGCGACGGTTCGGAGAAGTCCTTCATATCGCGAGGAAAGCTGGAACCGCCAAGAGCGAAGCGGCGGCGCTCAGCAACCTCGGCGCGATCGCCAATGTCCGTGGCGACTTTGCGATTGCGCTTTGGAACTACCGTTGCGCGCGGGGTGCCTTCCGGCGCGCAAACTCGACGAATGGCGAGGCGCGAGCGCTCCAAAATATGGGAATGGTCCACGCGGACCTACGGCGGTTCAAAGAAGCCGCCGAGTGCTATGAAGCGGCTCGCGACCTCGCCATCGATTGTAACGACCCTGAATTGATCACGATCATCACGCTGAACATGATCGAAATTGACCTGAAGACGGAAGATCTCGATCGTGCGCGTCAAAACTGCGACGACGCGATGCGGCGCGCGACCCAGATCGGCAATGATCACTGTATCGCCGAGGCCCATCGTTACAAGGGAGAGATTTTCCACCGGTTCGACGAGATCGATCAAGCCAAGCGCTCTCTCAACCAGGCGATATCGATGAGCCACGAGGCCGGCATTCCGCTGGCCGAAGCCGAAGCGCTGCGGTCGATGGGTGAGCTCCACCTGTCTCAGAATGACCGCGAGGCCGCGCTTGGCGCTTTTGGACAAGCGTTCAAGCTCTTTATCGGTCTGGATGCGGAACACGAGCTGGCGGAGAGCGTTCTCATTCGGATTATCGAACAGCTCTCAGCGGAAGAGGAGAGCCGGGATCCCCACCTCCACGGCCACTCCGCAAGAGTGGCCGATATGGCGGTCGCGATCGCCGACGAGATGGGATTGGATTGCAGGACCAAGAAAGCGATCCTCGTTGCCGGGTATCTGCACGACATCGGCAAGCTCGACGTGGACCCCGACATCCTCAACAAGACAGGCAGGCTCACCGCCCAGGAACTGGCCCACGTCCGCGATCACGCCGCATTTGGCGCGGCCCGGTTGGAGAAGCTCAATCTGCCGTGGGATATCGTTCCGATGGTACGCCATCATCATGAACGGTTCGACGGCAACGGCTACCCCTGTCGCCTGGCAGGCGAGGAGATCCCATTGGGCGCTCGGATTCTGGCGGTGTGCGACATGTTCGAGGCGCTTACCTCCGACCGCCCGTATCGCTTAGCTTGGAACGCCGACTGGGCGCTCCACTACATCGAGAGCTCGGCCGGACACATAGGCGATCCGAAGGTCGTCGAGGCATTTATGCGAGTGGTCAGAAAACTCGGTCTGGCGACCCAGGGCGGTGCATTCAACTCGACGTCACAGGACGTCATCGAAGCTCTGTCGACGATCGAGGAGCCTGAGAAGCTGAGAGCGGTCGCGGGCGGCTAGAAGCGCTGACCAACGCCGCCTGTCCAATCCAGCGGTGTGGTTTTCACGTGACGTACATACGATTCAAGGCCACCAGCCGGTCCGGTGAGACGTCGGCGCTCGTCGTTCGTCCCGAGGCAGCCAAGTGGCTGTTGGTATTGGGCCACGGAGCCGGTGCCGGAGTAAAACACCCATTCATCGAGGCGATCGCGGGTGCGCTCGCCGACCACCGAGTCGCCACGTTCCGGTACAACTTTCCGTATATGGAGCAAAACCGAAAGCGACCCGATCCGCCGGCGGTTCTGACCGCCACTGTCCGTTCTGCCATCGAGGCCGCGGCTAACGCCGTTCCCGATCTTCCGCTCTTGGCCGGCGGTAAGTCCATGGGCGGCCGAATGACCTCGTTGGCCGCATCAAAGACGCCACTACCCGAGGTCGCCGGGCTCGTGTTCTTCGGTTTTCCACTCCATCCGATCGGGAAACCCGGCACCGAGCGCGCCGAGCACTTGAAACGGGTGGCGGTGCCGATGCTCTTCCTGCAAGGCACGCGCGACCGGCTGGCCGACATGGGCCTCGTCCACGAGGTCTGCACCCCGCTCGGCGATCTCGCGACCTTGCACGTCGTCGATGGCGCCGATCACGGTTTCCACGTCCTCAAGCGCTCGGGTCGAACCGACGAAGACGTGGTGGACGAGCTGGCCCAAACAGTGGCAAACTGGGCCCTCGCCCTCGACGTGTCCTGACGCAGAGGAGCCCGCGTGCGAATTTGGGCCGGAACCAGTGGCTACAGCTACAAGGAGTGGAAGGGCGCCTTCTACCCTGAGGATCTCGCCAACGATGAGATGCTCGGCTACTACGCCGGCCAGCTCCCCGCGGTCGAGATCAACAACACGTTTTACCGCTTGCCGACAGAGAAGCTGCTCGCTACGTGGGCCGAGCGAGTAGGGTCCGACTTCCGATTCGCGATCAAGGCATCACGCCGGATCACTCATAAAAAGTGCCTCAAGGGCGCCGAGGACGAGACCGAGTACCTGACGCGCACCGCCTCCACGATCGGGGATCGGCTCGGTGTCATCCTGTTTCAGCTGCCACCGTATCTGAAGAAAGGCGTCGACCGGTTGGAGGGGTTCCTGGCTCAACTTCCTGAGGGGATCCGTGCCGCGTTCGAGTTTCGCCATCCGTCATGGTACGAAGACGAGGTGTTCGAGAAGCTCCAAGCTTCAGGGGCCGCCCTTTGCATCGCTGAGGCGGGTGGCAAAGCCGACGCGCCGGACATCGCGACCACCGATTGGGGTTACTTGCGGCTGCGGCGCACCAATTACACCGACGAGGAGCTCGCCGCATGGGCCGACCGGGTCCGATCCCACCCGTGGTCGGACGCGTTCGTGTTCTTCAAACACGAAGACGAGGCCGCAGGTCCGGCGTTCGCCAAGCGGTTTCTGGAGCTCGCCAAAGACTGAGAGCCGGCGTGTTCTAAGAGAACAGCGTCGCCAACCGCGCGCGGGCGAGCTGCCGGAACAACATCCAGCCCGTCACGATGGCGATCGTCACAAACGCGAGACCCCACTCCCACTCGAGCAGCAACAGCTTGCCGGAACCGAAAAGCGCGGCGTAGACGAACACCACGCTCAGCGCCCACATCTTTACCCCGTGTCGAAGCCCACCGGCGGACGGTGCGACGTCGCCGGCGACAGCGCGCACCGGACCCCACCAGCCTGGTGGTCTGACGCGACGGTAGAAGTCGACCAGCTTCTCCATCGCTACCGGCGGTGTCAAAAACGTCACGCTGACCCACACGATCGTCGAGCCGATCAGGTTGAGCGTGACCTTGGCCGCGAACGGGAATGTCGGGCCGCCCCAGGTGGGGCTCATCCCGAGCGTGAAGCCGATCCCAGCCGAGGCGATCATGGCCGCGATCTCGCTCCAAGCGTTGACCCGCCACCAGAACCAACGCGCGATGTACACCAGCCCGATCCCGGCGCCCAGCGTCAGCAGCAACAGAAACAGTTGCGAGATCGAGTCAGCAAAGAAGCTGATCGTGATCCCGATCGCCAACGCCACCACCGACGCCATTCGACCGGCGGTCACGTAGTGGCGTTCCGATCGGTCCCGAACCAGGAACGGCCGGTAGAGATCGTTGACCAGATACGCCGCCGACAGATTGATGAACGACGTCAACGTCGACATGAACGCCGCCACCAACGAAGCCAGCATGAGACCCAGCAGGCCGACTGGCAGGAAGTCGACCATCGCCCTGGGGTACGCCATCTCTGGATCGGCGATGTCCGGGTAGAGCAGCAACGACGCCAACGCGACGACGATCCACGGCCACGGCCTCAGCGCGTAGTTGGCGACCTGGAACCACAGCGTGGCCAGCACCGCCTCGCGTTCGTCCTTTGACGCCGCCATCCGCTGGATGACGACCGCTCCGCCGTCGGCGTTCTTGTTGGCCCACCACTGGATCGTGATCAGCACCAGGAACGTCGCCAGTGCCGTTCCCGTCCACCCCAGTGGCCCGCTCCAGACACTGTCCGCTTGGGCCGCGTCGAGCGGCGGCAAGAACGCCAGCGCGTCGCCGTGACCGGCGACGTAAAGCTGATCAACCATCGCGTCTAGCCCGCCGACCGCATCGACGACGAACACCGCCAGCACCACCGCCCCGACCGTCGCCAGGACGAACTGCACCAGATCGGTCACGACCACACCCCACAAGCCGGCCAACATCGCGTACGCGAGCGTCAGGCCGGCAGCAAACAGCGTGGCCGGCAAAGGTCCGATATCGAACACCGCACCGAACACTTTCACCATCGCCAACGTCACCCATGCCATCGTGAGGCAGTTGGCGTACAACGTCATGTAGACCGCGCGGATGCCGCGCAGCGCGGCCGCCGGTCGACCCGAATACCTGAGCTCGGTCAGCTCGACGTCGGTCATGACCTCCGAGCGTCGCCACAGCTGCGCGAACACAAACGCCGCCAGCATGCCACCGATCGCCAGGCACCACCAGATCCAGTTGCGCTGAATGCCCTGCGTTCTGACCCAGCCGGTGACGACCAAGGGCGTGTCGACCGAGAACGACGTCGCAACCATAGACGTACCCGCGAGCCACCACGGCAGGTTGCGCCCGGAGACAAAGAACTCCTGTGTCGAGGAGCTGGCGCGACGCACGAAGTACAAGCCGACTGCCAGCGTAAACGCGAAGTACAGCGCCAAGACCGCCCAGTCGATCCAGTGGAGCTGGGCGAAGAAGCTGGCTACGCCCACCCGCTAGCCTGAGATCTTGAGCCGTTGTCCGATTTCGATGTGGTTGCGGTCTTCGATGTCGTTGAGGGCGATCAGCACCCTCACTGTGGTTCCGTGCCGCGCGGCGATCAGGCTCAACGTGTCACCCGGTTGAACGGTGTAGTAGCGCGTCCCGTTCCCTTCAACCGTGCGGACGCGCTGCCCTGTGCGGCCGGCCACCGCCGATGCAAGCTGGGCGGGGGCCTCCTCGACCAGCTCCGGCGGAATGCGCAGATCGAAGCCAGCCGGCACGTTGCGCCTACCCCGGGCGACCGAGTTGGTGAGCGAAGGATTGAATTGCCACAACAGCCGGTCGTCCACGCCGATCGCGTTGGCTATCTCGGCGAGCTTCATCGAGGTCGACACCTCGATCGTCTCAAACTCCAACGGTGCGGACGGAGTGAGCACGCCGAAGTAATGCTCGACATTATCGACCACTTCGAGCGCAGCCAGGAACTCGGGGTAGAAGTTTTTGGAAGCGAACTTGAAGCGCGGACCATCGTAATGCATCCGGATCGTCATGTAGTCGTCGCTGCCCACGTCGCGTACGGCGCGTTTCATTCCCGCGAGACCGTGGTTGTAAGCGGTCAACGCCAGTGGCCAACTGCCAAGCACTTCATAGTTGTGCTTGAGCAAGCGCGCCGCGCCGCGAGCCGCGATGATCGGGTCGAAGCGCTGATCCACCGACCTGCCGACCTTCATGTACAGCCGTCCGGTCGACGGCATGAACTGCCAGACGCCTCCGGCCCCGACCGACGATCGCGCTTCCAGGTTGAACGTCGTTTCGATCATCGGCAGCCAGGCGATCTCGAGCGGGACGTCCTCTTCGTCGAGGACGGCAACGATGTGGTCGTAGTACTGACCCGACCGCAGCAGTCCCTCCCGAAACCCCTCCTTCAGGCCACGCTGAATGCGGATTCGATCGGCCGCCCGGCGCCACCGCTCTGGACCCGCACCCGATCCGAACGCGTTGTAGATGTCGCGGTACTCGCCAGCCAGCGTGCGTGGATCGGGGTTTCTTTCAGCCAGATCGAGCAGAATGTCCCGGATGTGCGCCTTGATCGCCTTCTGCTCTTTCTCGTTGGCCTTCCGGACCGCGGTTTCGTCGGACTTCTGTTGCGGCACGACTCGGTAGACGATGCTCAGATCGTCGCGGTCGTGAGCCACGATCTCGTTCTCGCTCCACACGGCGAAGACGTTCTTCCAGAACTCGATCGTTGGGCGCAACCCGTGCGGCGACGGAAAGACGTTGGCGTACGGAGCCGAAGCGCTGGCGTGCTGGGCGAGCGCCGGAGCGGGGCCAGAGAGCACCCCAAACGTGGAGATCGCAACGATGGCGATGCGCATTGCCCGGGGGAGGTAGAGGGTCGTCAGTGCGTGCATACGGCTACCCGCTGATACGCAAAACTCTGGCCAGATGTTCACGTTTATTACGGTATCTGTACGGGCAGGCGGCCCGGCGCTGGCCGTGTTCCCCGGAGGAACTCCAGCGCAGCCCGCTGGCTCGATCGATCCTCGCCGTACGCCCATACGACTCGGGATGGGGCCCGAACCTGGGCTACGATATGTGGGTTCGAGAGAATCAACAAGACCGAGTCGCGATCCGGCCCCGTGACCCCGTTGACCGCATCGCTGCCGAGCGCGGACAGTCCGTGACGTCCCTTGGAAGCCCGGATCGGGCTGAAGACGGCGCATACTACGGGACGATCCGAGGCTTGGCGCCGCGCTTCTGCGATCCTTTCGCGAGTCTGCTCCCCGCCACGGGTCGTGTCGATGACGACCATCCGGTCGCCTGCCTCGGGCGCTAACCACTCCGCAAAACGCACGTCCTCGGGTTCGATCTCGCCATCGAGAACGACGATCCACTGAGCACCGTCGACCCATTTGGGATCGGACGGCGGGTCGGCGGGACGAGCGGTGATCGCAGCCGCGGCCATGCGGTCTGCCAAAGCGACCGGATCGTTGATTCGGCCGGCGGAAGGGTGACGCAAGACCCACAGCTTGAGACGCAGCAAGCGGGTAGCCGCGCGCTCGCATCGCGCGCGGTCGAGCCGACCGTCGTCGATCGCCGAAACGAGCCCACGGTGAACCGTGGCTGGGTTGGGCGGATAGAGAAGCCAGTCGACGCCCGCCTCGAGCGCCCGTTGGGCGGCTTGCTCGGGCTCATCGCCGGCTACGGCGCCCATCATCAGCGCGTCCGAGCAAATCACGCCATCGAAACCCCACTCGCGCTTCAAGATCTCATTGACCGCTCTCGAAAACGTCGCCGGTTGCGTTTCACCATCCGGCTCCAGCGCCGGAAAGGCGACGTGCGTCGTCATCACGATCCGCGCTCCGGCCCGCAACCCGACCCGAAAGGGCACCCAGTCGCTGGCCTCGAGCTCGTCGCGAGCGGCGCGAACGACGGGAAGCGCATGGTGGCTGTCGGTCGTCGTCCGGCCGTGACCGGGGAAGTGCTTGACGGCCGCCGCCACACCCGCCGACTGAACTCCTTCCACCGTGGCCGCTACGATCGGTGCGACTCGCCCCGGGTCATCACCGACCGCGCGCGTGGCGACGATCGGGTTCCTTGGCTCGATCGCCAGATCAGCCACCGGCGCAAAATCGACATGAAACCCGTGCGCCCGAAGCTCGGTACCGATAGCTGTGCCAACCGCTTCCGCCAACCCGACATCAGCGGCAGCCCCGAGCGCCATAAGCGGCGGAAAAGTGGTGCCAACGCTGGGAAACTGCTGTCCAAGCCCACGCTCGAAGTCGCCGGTAAAGAGCAACGGCACCGGAGACCTTCGCTGGGCCTCGGTCAGCAGTTCGGTGACCGCTTCGAGTTGTCCACCAAAGACGATCACCGCGCCCCAACCGCACGACTCCAGATCGGCCAAGAAACGATCGTGCCGTTCTCGATCGCCGTCGTAGTCACGCAGCGAGACGCAGATCAGCTGACCGACGAGCGCGTCGGTGGACAGCTCGGTCGGGGCCGGCACGGAGAGCGTGCTCACACGTCTGTCATCGGGGAAGCGTCAGCTTGCCGCAGCGTACCGCGTGTTTGGCGCCGGTTACCGACGGGAGGTTGACCCTTCGTCCAAGCGCGCTCTCGTAGGCCAGGATCGCAAAAGCGATCGCTTCTTTGAGGTCGCCGTCCATCCCGCGCTCTTCGATCGCGATCACCGGGCGCGGCCGGCAGCGCTCGGCCAGACCAGCCATGAGCGCGCCGTTTTTGCGGCCGCCACCGGAGACTAGAATCGTGGCATCTTCCGGCACCCGCGCCGTACCCGCGGAGCCGTCGAGCGCGGCTCCCACGCTTTCAACCGTCAGCGCCGCGGCGGTCGCCATGCGGTCGTCTGTCTCGTCCGCTGAGAGGTTTTCCAATGGCGCGAAGTGATGCTCGACAAACGGTGCGCCAAACGCTTCTCGTCCGGTCGACTTTGGAGCCGGTCGCGAGAAGTAGGCGTCAGCCAGCGCCGTCTGGAGCCGACGCACGTCGACCGTGCCACGGCTCGCGGCAGCGCCATCATCGTCGCGATCTGAACCGAGCAGCCGCCGGGCGAGCTCATCCAGCACCATGTTGCCGGGCCCGGTATCGAACGCGATCACGTCGCCGCGCTCACCACCCGGCGGTAGCACCGTCAGGTTCGCGATCCCACCCAGGTTCAAACACACCGTCCAGCGATCTGGATGCGTAAACAAGAGCCAGTCGACGTAGGGCACGAGCGGCGCGCCCTGACCGCCGGCGGCGACATCCGCGGTTCGAAAGTCCGACCACACCGGGCAACCGGTGCGCTCTGCGATCTCGGCTGGCTCACCGATCTGGAGCGTGGCGCCCACACCGCCGACTGCGCCGTCCGGGTCGTGCCACACCGTTTGACCGTGGCTGCCGATCAACGTGATGTCATCGAGCGATAAGCGAGCTTGCGCCGCTGCCGCCGCCGCGGCCTCGGCCAACGCAACGCCCACTTCGATGTTGAGGCGAGCGACATCCGGCAGCGCCAACGTTTCTGGCGCAAGCAGCGCATCGGCCAGAGAACCCGGATACGACGCGACCGCCGAGCCCAACAACTCCCACTCGAATGGCTGACCTGGTGGATGGCTGAGCCGCACACACGCGGCGTCGACGCCATCGGCTGATGTTCCCGACATCAGCCCGATGACGACAACTGGTTCGGTCGGTTCCAAATCGGTGAACGCGCGCATTAGAACAAGGTAGGGGCCGGCGCACCAGCGGGACAGACGCGATCTTCCGGATGTGGCGATCGATCGTGTCTTGCGCTCGAACTCGGTTCGCGAGCTGGAGTTCCTTCTCGCTCGGCGTAACGATCTCGCGCGCTCACCTCTCGACTCGGCCGCGATCCGCGCCGAGGCCGAAGTTCTCGATCATGCGATCGAAACGATCTTCGGCGCCTCGAGACGACTCGCCGTTTACGGCAGCCTGGCACCCGGTGAGGCCAATCACCACGTGCTATCCAATCTCAGCGGCGAGTGGTTTGACGTTATCGTCCGCGGACGGTTGATCGATTCCGGGTGGGGATCGGATCTCGGGTACCCCGCGCTGCGCTGGGATCCCAACGGCGATGACGTTGCGGCGAAGCTATTCGTATCTACTTATTTGCCAGACCACTGGGAGCGCCTCGATGCGTTCGAGGGTGACCATTATCGGCGCGACCTAGTCACCGTACACCATCCCGGCGGCGAGACATCCGTAGCCAACACCTATGTTGTTCGGGTATAATTACTACCCCCCGGTCGGCACCGTTTTTGCGAACAACAAGGCCCGATGCTGACAAAGCGAATCGTCTATCCATGGAGGGATGAGATGGAAACGTGGACACGTCGGGCGATGTTTCTTCCCCTCGTCGCCTTTTTGATCGCCGCCTGCTCGGACGACGGACCGAGCGGTCCTGGACTACCAGCCGGCTCAGGCGGCATCTCGGGTCAGCTAACCGCTAACCCAGCCGCGCTCGGCGCCGCTTTGGCGCTGGCCGACGGCGACGACGAGTTCTTCGTCGGCTCGGCGACGCTCGCCAACGTCTTGGTCGAGATCGTCGACGACGCCGGCACGATCGTCTTTTCGACCGACACCGATGGCGGGGGGAGGTTCACGAGCGAGCTCTCACCGGGGACCTACACGCTCGTCGTAACGCTCGATAACGGCAGTGAGTTCTCGTTCGTCATCGAAGTCGCCGAGGGCGAGATGTTGTTTGTCCGCGGCAAGGTCGACGTCAACCCGAGCGGCAAGCTCAAGATCAACCTCAAGATCTTCCGCGATCAGGACGGAGACGGGCAGGCCGACGACAACTTCAAGATCCGCATCACCGGTCGCGAGGCGGGACAACCGTCGAGCGGCATAACGGACGCCGAAACCCTCGGTGCCAGCGACAAGGTGGTCGTTTGCCACGCTCCGCCCGGGAACCCCGACAACGCCCACACGATCGTCGTCGGGCCCTCCGCGCTCCAGGCTCACTTGAATCATGGTGACGAGGAAGGACCTTGTGAGGGCGACATGGTCGACGGCGAGACCGACGGTGACATGGTCGATGACAACGGGGATAGCGACGGGGACGGCAGCGCTGAGAAGGTCGTCGTGTGCCACATCCCGCCCGGTAACCCCGACAACGCCCGCACGATCGAGGTCTCACCCGACGCGCTGGATGCGCACCTCGCGCACGGCGACGTCGTGGGTGAGTGCGTGGTCGACGATAACGGCGACGGGGGTAGTACCTAAGCCGGGAACCCTACCAACCCACGCGGGTACGGTTACACGGCGTCGTCGCCGTGATTAACCGCGGCCCCACGGTGGTGATGCTCGAAAAGCCCCCTCCATTTGGAGGGGGCTTTTTCACGTCCCGCCATTGCCGCCCGACGCGCCGACCGATACCATCATCCGCGTAAGCATTGCCGCATACTCAAACAAAAAACCTAGCCAAGGAGACATCTCATGGCGGTCCACAAAGTGATCGAGGTCCTATCGCAATCGGATAAGGGATGGAAGGAAGCCGCGCAGGCAGCGGTCACCGAAGCTGCCGAGACGGTGAAGGGGATAAAATCGATCTACATCGAGGAGTTTCAAGGCGTCGTCGAGAACGAGAAGATCACTCAATATCGGGTGAACGCTAAGATCACGTTCGAGGTCGGCGACAACCGGTAACCCGACATCATGTCGACGTTGAGAGCCGCCGGCTTCGGCCGGCGCTCCGCGTCGCCCCCACTCGCATGTACATCGAGACCCGCACCCCCGCGGAACTAAGAAAACAGTGGGAGCGAGATCACTCGCTCGACGGCGTCGTCTGCCAAAACCTGGACCTCACGGGTGAGACCGAGTTTGTGTTGACGATCGACGCCAAAGGCGCGGTCTTCCTCGGGTGCCGTTTCGAACCGCCAGCACTCGAGCACGTCCTCGAAACGTGTGGGTTGGTGTTTCCGCGGCTGAGCGAGCACCTCGACCTGCCGTTCCAGCCCTATCGCCACAGCCTCTATATGGTCCCCGAGCTCATGGCGGGTTTCGATCCCAAGCGGCCCGAGAGCTTCGCCGACACCGTCGACGGCCAGATCTACACCCGTTTTCAGAAGTACCGCGGCACCGATGACCAACCGACGCCGATCCTCGAAGCGCTGGCCCAACGGATTCACGACCACGCCATCGACGACGCGCTGTACGAGTTCTTGCTCGAACACGAGCACGTGGTCGGAATCATGGGCGGTCACCGGATGGTACGTGGCGAGCAGGCGTACTGGGACATCGCGTGGTTGGCGCGCGAGCTCACCCGGAGCAACATGCTGGTCGCCACCGGAGGTGGTCCTGGCGCGATGGAAGCCGCCAACCTGGGTGCCTGGTTGGCGCCGTACAACGATCACGCGCTCGACGTAGCGATCGATGTGCTCTCACCGTCGCCGTCCTTTGACGACGATCCCGGTGAGTACATCGCCCACGGCTACAAGGTGCTCGACCGGATCGCCGGAACCGACTCGCCAAACGATTCGGCCGGCGCTCCCAGTCTCGCCGTGCCGACGTGGTTCTACGGCCACGAGCCCACGAACGTCTTCTCGACCCACATCGCCAAATACTTCGCCAACTCGATCCGCGAAGACGGACTGGTCGGGATCGCCACCCGCGGCATCGTGTTCGCGCCAGGGAAGGCCGGCACGGTTCAAGAGATCTTTCAGGATGCGACCCAGAACTACTACGGGACCTGCAAGGTAATCAGCCCGATGGTGTTGTTCGGTGTCGAGTACTGGACCAAAGAGTTGCCGGTCGCCCAGATCCTGGACCGGTTGGGCGAGGGGAAGACGATGGGAGATCTGGTCGCGCTCGAGGACGAGCCGGAGCAGATCGTCGAGTTCCTAAAGAAGCAGCCGCCGGTTGACGCGGGAGACTAACCCCACACCCTTCGCAACAACCCATCCGCATCTTCGAGCATCCGTTCCGCGGTCGACCGGTCGACTTCTTTTCGGTGCATGACAAGCGCTGTCTTTACGCGCCCATCGGCCGATGCCAGCAACTCCCCCGCCTCTTTGTATGACACGCCCAAGAGCTCACGCAGGATCCGCCGACCGCGATCCTCGAGCTTGGCAGACGTCACCCGCAAATCGACCATCAAGTTCCCGTAGGTCTTGCCGAGCTGCACCATCGCTGCGGTAGTGATCATGTTGAGAACGAGCTTGGTCGCGGTGCCGGCTTTCATGCGCGTCGAGCCAGCGATCACCTCGGCTCCGGTGAGCGGCGCGATTACGACATCGACTCGATCGGCGATCGGGATCTCGTCAAGCGGGATCGACGTCAGGAAGATCGTCTTGGCTCCGCGATCGATCGATTCCTGTAGCCCACCGATTACGAACGGCGTCGTCGAACCGGCGGCGATTCCAACCACGGCATCGTCGGCGCCGACCGCGCGAGTCGCGATCGCATCCGCGCCATCGCTTTCGGAGTCCTCCGCCCCTTCGACCGACCGCACCAAGGCCGCTTCCCCACCGGCCATGATCGCCTGCACACGCTCGGGATCGGAGCCGAACGTCGGTGGGCACTCGGCCGCGTCGAGCGTCCCCAAACGACCACTCGTGCCGGCGCCGATATAAATCAATCGACCGCCGCGTCGAAACGCCGAGACCACCAGGTCGACCGCGCGACCCACTGGACCCAGCACCTCACCAACCGCCTCCAGGGCGCGGTGGTCCTCGGCGTGGATTAGTTCGAGAATCGCCGCGACATCGAGCGTGTCGATGTCGGCGGTTCGGGGATTGATCTTCTCAGTGAGAAGGTGCGACCGATCGCTACTCAAGGAAAGTCGAGCACGTCGACCGCAACCGTCTTCGTAACCGACAACGCTGGACTGCCCGAGTCGGTCACCGTGACGCGAACAAGCGGGTCCATCCTCAACACCACCGCCATCGCGATCTGACGATCCTCGTCCGACAGAACAAACAATCCCTGGCGGTTAAATGGCTGGCCGACGTTCTTCTTCTCGAACTCGACTAGTAGCGGAAAAACGACCCCCCGGGCCCGGGTGATCGTCACCACGACGTCTACCCTCGACTTGGTCGGCAGCTCAACCGGTGCCGAGACATTGAAGTCGATGCCCGGCCCACTGGGTGTAGTCGGATCGCTACCACACGCTACGACAAACAATAGTCCAAGGACGGCGAGGCCGATTGTCGCTTTCATTGTTGGCCTCCGTTGGTCAAATAGTGAAGTACGTCGAACTTCGTGAGGATGCCGACAAACTCACCAGCTCGCCGCACCAAGAGCGCGGGTTGTCCTGTCGTGAGGTGCTCGATCACCGACTTCATGTTGGCGTCTTCCTCGACCGTCGGGAACGGCGCTTCCAAATACCCGGTGAGTGATTTGTCCAAAGCTTCCGGTTCGGCCAAGACACGGCTTAACAACGTGCCCTCGGATAGGGTTCCTTTTTGCTCACCGTCCTCGATCACCGGGATCTGGCTCACGTTGTACTCTTCCATCAGCGTGAGCGCGTCGCGCACGGTCCCCTTGCAATCAATCTTGATCAACGTCGGCACGCCCTCACGGAATTTCCGCTTGAGCAGGTAGCCGGCCTCGACCCGCTCGTCGTCAAACATTCGGTTCTCTTGCATCCACTCATCTGAGTGGAACTTCGACAGATACCGCTCGCCGAGGTCACACAACAACCCCACCACGCAGTGATCGGGATCGTCGAGCTCGCGGGCGATGTCGAGCGCCACGGTCACGATCGCGCCGGTGGAGCCCCCGACGAACAACCCTTCGTCGCGAGTCAGCCGCCGAGCCATCTGGAACGTCTGCTTGTCGCTCACGTTGCGCACCTCGTCGACGTACTCGATGTCGAGCGCGCCCGGCACCTTATCCATCCCGATGCCCTCGACCATGTACGTCTTGCCCTCGCCAACGACCCTCGTCTCCAGGTACTCCTTTAAGATCGAACCGACTGGATCGGCGACGACGATCCGGATATCCGGATTCTTTTCCTTCAGGAACCGCCCCGCGCCGCTAACCGTCCCACCCGTGGCAGCACCGGCCACCAACGCCGCGATCTTGCCCTGCGTTTGCTCCCAGATTTCGGGGCCTGTCGTCGCGTAGTGCGCCTCGGTGTTGGCGCGGTTGTAGAACTGATTCGCGAACACCGCGTTGGGTGTCTCTTCCGCGATCTTCTTGGCGGTGTTGACGTAATAGTCGGGATGGTCGGGCGGCACCGCGGTGGGCGTGATCACGATGCGGGCACCAAATGCGCGCAACAACCGGATCTTCTCGCCGCTCATCTTGTCCGGCAGTGCGAACACCGTCTTGTACCCCTTGATCGTGGCCGCCATGGCGAGCGCTACGCCGGTGTTCCCGGCGGTCGCCTCGACCACCGTTCCACCCGGTTTCAAGTCGCCATTCTTCTCGGCCGCCTCGATGATCGCCACGCCGATCCGGTCTTTGACCGAGCCTCCGGGGCTCAGGTATTCGGCCTTCCCGTAGATCGGAGTCCGAATCCCTTGGGTGATCCGATTGAGCTTTACGAGTGGAGTGTTCCCCAGCCCTTCGAGGATGTTGTCGAAGACGCCACGACTGGGGTCATGGAGGTCGAGCGGCATGTTGATGGCCAAGGTATGGCGGGGTTATCGAGCGAGCAAGCCGTCCTCGGGCCGGCGAATCTTCCAGGCTCCCAGCGTCAGCAGCGGGATCACCAGCACCACGATGAAGAACCACGTCATGAAGCCGTAACCCCGGGCGATCAACGCGATGATCCCGAATCGCGACAGCAGCCAACCGGCGGTCAGCACGATGACCGCGATCAAAGGTCTCAGCCGGCGCGGCATCTCGGCCCCGTGCGTTCGGTAAACCGTGGCGACCCGCTCGTTGAAAGCGTGGATCAGCCCAGTACCAGTCTCGATCAGCGTACCGAACAACATGATCTGATACACGATCTGGAACGGTCGCGAGCCGAGCCCCTCGAGGACAAAATTAGCCGGGACTGGACGCTCGAGGATCGCCGGATACTGACCCACCATCGCCAACAGGAACAGGATGGCCGGAATCGTACCGATCGGTCCAGCGAGAAGTCCGGCGCTAATCGCTTCTCTACGCGTCTCGATGTGCGCGGTCGCGAACAGCATCGCCGGTACGAGGGCGATCCCTAGCGCCGAGTACCGCATGCCCGACAGCAACCACCCGCCGTGAATCTCACCCGTCGCGAGGTGCGACCGGATAACCGGCCCGAAGCTCACCAGGCTCCAGACGAACATCGCGATGAACACGCCGTAGAGCACGAACGACCACGCCGACATCGTGCCCTCGATCACCCGCGTCCCACGGAAGACGAGGAATCCTATCGTCACCAGTAGCCCGACTCCGCCGACGACGGGCGGCAGCCCAAACGTCTCCGAGAGAAAGTGACCGGCCGCCGATCCGATCACGGCGACGATCAACAAGATCGAGACGAGGTACCCGATCTCGTACAGGAACCACATCGGACCAAGCAACTGCTTCAGAAATGCACGGTAATCGTAGCTTTGCGTTTGCCGTGCCAGCTCGAACGCGATCGCGCACGCCAAACTGGTGACGATCGTGGCCGGAAGCAGCAGCCCCAGGAGACCGCCCAACGGCCCGAAATGGAGGAAGAACTCGACGATCTCGCGACCGGTGCCATAGCCGCCAGCGACGATGATCGATTGGAAAACCAGGCCCGGAAGCAGATATCGTTGAAACCAGGACGACTTCATTGGCCGCACAGTATAGGACGTGTGATGTCCTGGACCCCAGAGGATATTGAAAAACGGTTGCGGGCCGACTTCGGCGCCGACGTGGAGGTGGCTCGCGGTGAGTTGAAAAAGCGGAGCGGTGTCGCTTCCGACGCCGCCTTACGTCGCATCGAAGGCTGCGATGGCAGCGAGAACTAACTCCGAGACCTCAACCGGGAGTTCGAGTGAACGCGTTTCTGTTGACGGCCGCAGGGCTGACGATTTTCGGCGGCGTCCTTCATTCGCTGTTGGGGGAGCGATTGATTCTCGGCCGACTGTCGGCTGACGCTCTGCCAGCGGTCTTGGATTCGACCGATTTCACAAAACGCGTCTTGCGACTCATGTGGCACGCCATCAGCATCGCATGGTGGGGCATCGCGGCGGTGTTGATCGTGCTCGCCTCACTCGCTGATCTCGATCTCACCGCTACTCGGATCGCGACCATTATCGCGTTGACGTTTCTCGCCAGCTCCGTCTACTCACTCATCCAGACACGCGGAAAGCATTTCTCGTGGGGGTTGTTTCTGGCGATCGCGGTTACCACTTGGCTCGGCAGCCATTGAGCGAGAGCCGGGTTTCAGGCTTGACGGGACCTTTCGTATCGTGTAATATTATTACAATTAGTTTGTAAGATTATTTCCCTCAGGAGGGTAACGATGGCCAAATCCACTGCCAATCTCTGGGATACGATTCAGACGGAACTCAACAGCCTCGGTGTGGACCTGGAGCAGCTTTGCGGCGATAAGCTCGATCCCAAGAAGATCAAGGTCGTCTGCCTAGGCTCCGGGATGCGCGAGAGCTTGAGCGAGCTCGGTGACGCGATCCGCGACAAGGTCGTCATGGTGCGCGTCGACAAGGAGACGAGCGAGGAGCTCGACGCCTGGGTCGAGACCGAAGTCGTCAAGAGCCGCTCCGAGGCCGCCGCCTTGTTTATCCGCGAGGGACTCAAGGTGCGCGCCGATGAGTTGGCACAGCTAAAAGACGCTTTGCGCGACGTCGAGCGCGCCAAGGAGAACCTGCGGGACAAAGCGCGCGACGTGTTCGACGGCGCCGAGGTCGGCTAGCGCCGGGCTAGTTCTCCCGCACTTCCGCGGCAGCCAAGCGCATCGCTTTCTTACGTGTGCTGGGGTCGAGCAGCCGCTTTCTTAGCCGTATAGCGTCGGGAGTTACCTCGATCAGCTCATCGTCGTTGATGAACTCGAGCGCGAGCTCGAGTGTTAGCTCGCGCGGTGTCTCCAGCTTCACGTTCTCGTCGGACGCCGCGGCCCGCATGTTCGTGAGCTTCTTCCCCTTCGACACGTTGACCTCCAGGTCGCCCGGCCGAACGTGCTCTCCCACGATCATTCCGCCGTAGACCTCGATCCCGGGCTCGACAAACATCACCGCGCGCTCCTGTAAGTTGAACAGCGCGAAGGCGACCGCCGAGCCAGGTCGGTCGGCCACGAGGACCCCCCGTTGGCGGCTCTGCAGGTGACCCGCCCGCGGGCCGTACTCGAGGAAGCCGTGGTGGAGCTGCCCTTCTCCGCGCGTGTCCGTCAGAAACTCGGACCGATAGCCGAAAAGCCCGCGAGCCGGGAGCTTGAACTCGAGTCGAACCGGTCCCTGGTCGGTGGGCCGCATCGAGAGGAGCTCAGCCCGCCGACCTCCCATCTTCTCCATGACCACGCCGACCATCTCCTGCGGTACTTCGACCACCGCCTTCTCGTAAGGTTCGAGCGTTTCGCCGTCCGGCCCTGCTCT
>CAMYLR010000030.1 GCA_947259315.1 uncultured Gemmatimonadales bacterium
CCAGAAATAGAAGAAGTCGACTCCAGGGTCTTGCCAAACAGGAGTTTGAGTAGTGTAACCTGGTCCTCTGTGCCGCCTTCGCGTTCCCACCTTCTGATGGCTGCGTCGATGCAGCCTCTGTCCTCAGGTCCCTCTATCCCCGTGAAAAACTCCCCTAGTGACCGCGTCGGCGGCGGCTGGGTCGTTGCGCTCGTGACGGCTCTGGCGTCTCCTACGACTTCAGACACATTGCTGCTGGCAAACACCGCGAGAATCACAATAACCACGATCAGCAGCAGTCCTAGAAACACAAGTTTCCTTGTCATCTGACCCCCCAGTTCTCCAGTCGTGAACTTCACTGATGCGCCCTGGCGGCTCGGCGGTCTTTGGATCCTGCGTGGCGTCGGTAGGCGTCGCGTAGGAAGCGAGGATCCGTAGCTTTGCGTCCCCGGCTTTCGCCGGGTTTGCCCTTGTCGAGGGTTACTCCGACCTTACCACAGAACGCGTTCACGGTTCAACTACTGTATACGAATTGCTACTGACATCCCCCGCAATTGGCGGTATCGTTGCCGCCGCGATACATCATCGGCGATCAAGCAACTCATGGTTTCATTCACACCGAGGAGTCACATGAAGACGAGCGCAGGGTTCCTTGCTACCGCAATCCTCTTAGCACTGGCACTGGCCGGGCCGACGCACGCGCAAGAGAGCATCACCATCGAGGTCAAGGCACCGGTCGACCTCAACTCGCCGAACCGACCCTTGGACGAGATCGAGCGCGATCAGTGGTCGAAGCCGGTCGAAACGTTCCAGTGGATCGGTCTCGAGCCCGGTGATATCGTGGTCGACTTCCACGCCGGTGGTGGCTACGCGACGTGGATCCTGTCGCACTGGGTCGGTCCGGAAGGTGTCGTGTTCACCGAGATGACTGGCCGCCGTGCGGACGCCCTCAAAGAGCGGGTTGAAACCGGTGACCTGGCCGAGGTTGGCAACGTCGTCTTTGCCGGCAGCATCGACGAACTCCCGACCGATAGCCTCGACGTTTTCTACGTCGTTCGGTACTACCACGACTACGACGCGGACGAAGTGTCAGGTTTCCTGGATCACGTCGCCCGCTCGCTCAAGCCCGGCGGCTTGTTCGTCGTTGTCGACGTGCGTGCTCGCGAGGGACGCGACGACGATGGCCACCGAATCGCCGAGGAGGTCGTCATCGAGGAGACCACGGCAGCCGGCTTCGAGCTCGTCGACTCGTCCGATCTACTGGCGAACCCGGACGACACCTACGAAGGCGCGCAGTGGGACAACCGCAATGAGCTCGACCACTTTGCGCTCAAGTTCCGGTTGCCAGAAAGCGAGAGCACCGAGGAGTACTAAGCGGCGCTCCTCTACGGCAGGTACTTCTCCGGTAGCGGACCCGCGCCGACCTCCTCGTCCCACGCGACGCCGGCGATCCACCAGCGCCCATCGTTGTAGACGAGCTGGAAGCTGTTGATCCCGCGGGCCAGGATCTCGTCCTGATCCCAGAAGCGTGTTTGATACGTGCTGAACACCTGGGCGATGTCGCCAAACCGCTCGACGACGGAGGCGATCTGTTCTTCCCGAAACCCCTGATCGTCGGGTCCGCCGATCGGGTTGTTCTCAGCGTACCAGTTGTCGATCCAATCGATGAAATCCTGCACCGTCAGGATGTCGAACGAACCATCCCGCTGCTCGGTGCTGGGGATCATGAGCGCTCCCGGCAAGAACAGACCACGAAAGCGATCCCAATCGAAGTTCTCACCCGGCGCGTGCGACAGCGCGTCATAGCCAGCCAGCACGATCGCCTCCGGCGAAGCGACGTCTTCGGGCCGAACGTCGGCCGTCTGACCAACAACCGGCGACATTGAAACGATCAACAAAAGAGCTGCAAACCCTGGGGCCACGATCTTCATCCACGTTCTCCTGACTGGGGACACAAAGGCCAAAATGTCACTCCGAGGACGCTCTCCATCCTGGGATCGTTCATTCTAGTAGCTTGAGTAACATGGCGAATCGTCCGCTGCTAAGCATCTTCCTGATCGTCCCCGGGATCGTTATCTCGCTCGTGGCGATCGACGTGATCCAGGTTGACCCAGAGGCGGTCCATGCCCCGAACTGGATCATCGGCCTCCTGGGGCTGTTGTTTTTGGGAGGCGGCTTGGCAACCGTGGTCAACCCACGCAGCAGCCTAGCTTCATGGTCGGCCGGGACCGTCGTCATTTCGTTGACGATCGTGAGCGCTTGGGTAGCGCTTTACGGTCCGAGCGAGCAGTTCTCGGGCGACTTCCCGTTCTTTTCGCGCGAAAACAACGTCACGATCGCCAGGATCGTGTTCGGGTTGGTCGCTTTACTGGGATTGGCCATCACGGCCGCGGCGATCAGAAAGACCGGCCATTGGAAGGAGCGCGGGAACTGACGTCCAATCGGAAGTCGCAACCGGTAGTCGTAAAACAACGGCTGCAGGTTAGCGCCGAGCGAGTGTGGCAAGTCATGGCCACGCCCGGAGCCCTACCACGATATCATCCGTTCTGCTCGGACAATCCCGTCGCTGCATGGCCCGGTGTTGGCGCGCACGACACGATCCACTATCTGAGCGGTGTGGTTCTCCACCGACGGTTCACGGCCTGGGATGAGGGACGTGGATACGAACTGGAGGCTGGCAACAACGAGTGGCCGGTCAGCCGTGTCCAGTGGGAGCTTGCGCCAACGGGTGCAGAAGAAAGCGAGCTCACCATCACCATTTGGCCCAGCGCGTTTGCTGGCTACCCTTCAGCCCTCAGGTGGGCTCTGCATCGCTGGTATCTGAGACCACTGCTAAGGCGCTACCTCCGGGCGGTCCTTCGAGGCCTCGACTACCACCTGACGACCGGTCGTGACGTGACACCGAATCAATTCGGACGAGTGTCGCTTTTCTCGTAATGGCTCTGCGTACGAGTAAATAATACGACCAGCGTTACATAGATTAAGTCTCTTATGACGCGCGGTTCAACGGCATTCGTGGTTGAAATCCCGCGCAATTGCGGATATACAAGGTGTGTAGGAAACACCGTAACCACAAGCCGAACGGAGGTTTGGCGTGGAAAAGAAATTTAGCATGTGGCGCATCCTAGAAATGTTTGTGGCGGTTTTCGCTGCGCTCGTCGCGTGGTCATATCTTTCGCTGGTGAGTATCGGCTAAGAAGCTAGGCCACTCAGCCTAATGCCCTGCGGGTGCCCCTGGTCCGGGGGTTGGGGCACTCCCGCCGTCGTTCATGGGCGAATCGGCGTTCGATTCATAACGCGCGAGTTCCTCATCGGAGTAGTCACCGGTGATCCCGGTGAACCGCATCCCGGCCTTTTCTAACACTCTCCTAGACGCAACGTTCTCCGGATATGCGAGACCGATCATCGTATTGAGCTCGAGGGTCTCGAAACCATGCTTCAGCCTCGCTAGAGCCGGATGAGGACCTAGCTTAGACGCGACTTCGAGATCGGGAAGTGATCCACCCCGCGAGTATCATCCCGCCGATCATCGCACCGCCACCTAGTGCCAGAGCGGGTTGCGTCCCCACGAGGATTACGAGGATCGCTAGATAGAGCACCACCGTTAGCGCCGGAATCCAGGGGTGCCCCGGCACCTTGAACGGACGCTCCAGATCGGGCCGGATCTTTCGGAGCCGGAAATACCCGGTCAGCACCATCGCGTCGACCGTGATCGCGATCATCATCATGAACCGGATGATCAGCTCGAACGCGCCCGACAGTGCCAGGATCCCGATCCAGATCGATATGAAGATCAGCGCGTTGCGCGGCACTCCACGCTGATCGACGCGGGCCAACGCCTTGAACGCGAGCCCGTGTTGCGATAACCCGTACGCCACGCGCGGCATCCCCAAAAAGTTGACGTTGATGCTGCTCAGGAGGATCAAGAGGCTCGCCACGACGACCAACGTTCCCGCCATGTCGCCAAACACGAACCCGACGGCGTCGCTGGCGACCAGCTCCGAGCCCGCCATCTCGGCCGGTGTCAGCGCGGACAGAAAAGCGACGTTGATCAGCAGATAAAGGATCATGACCGCCAGCGCACCGCCGAGCAGGATTCGCGGCAACGCCCGACCGGGATCCTTCACCTCCTCGGCCATCTTGGCGGCGTCCTCCCACCCGTAGTAGGCGAACGACACCGACTGATACGCGAGCGCGAACCCCAGCAACCCGAACTCGGTCTCGGTCAACGCGCCTACGCCGCCGGCGAAACCGGCCATGTCCCCAGCCCAGATCCCGGCTGCGGCGATCAGGAGAATGACCCCCACCTTGATCGTGGTGGTGACGTTTTGGAAGACGGTGCTCGTTTCGAGCCCGCGACTGTGGAGGAAGAAGTAGGCGAGGACGACGCCACCGGCGAGGATCGGTACCGACCCCTGTCCGGCCAAGATCCGGATGTACTCGGCGATGACGACGGCTTTCGATGCGCCGGAAAAGGCGCGTGTCACCAGGAGCTCCGACCAACCGGCCAGAAACCCCATCGTCGGACCCCAGGCGTGACGGGCGTAGACGTACTTCCCGCCGGCTTCCGGGAGTGCGGCGGCCATCTCGGAGAGCACCAGCGTGCTCAAGCCGGCCACGATTCCCCCCAGCACCCACACCCCGAGGATCAACCACGCATCGCCCAGGTATCCCGCGATGAGACCCGGTGTGCGCAGGATTCCGGCACCGATGACGATGCCGACGGTGACCGCCATTCCATCGCGGATCCGCAGGACACGATGGAGCGACGGGGCGTCGGATTTCGTCATTAGAACGTCATTCTAATAGGCTATTCCTCCGGCAGGGCCAGTTGTAACGCAGAAGTTGGCGGACATGCGCTAAACCGGGTACGATTTGTCGCCTACTTTGAGTTCTTTGTTCGTCGATAAGCAACAACAAGGAGATCTGTATGCACTCGCGTCTTTCGACTTTGCTCTTGGGCTTTTTCTTGGCACTGCCAGTCGGACTGGTGGCGCAAGTATCCACCGACCAATTGGGCGAGGTGAGCTTCGAAACCTCGTGCGCGGACGACGTGGGGGCCGATTTCAACCGCGCGGTGGCGCTACTCCACTCGTTCGAGTTCGAAGAGTCGCGTGGCGTGTTCTCTTCGATCGCTGAACGTGACGAAACGTGCGCCATGGCCCACTGGGGCGTGGCGATGACGTACTACCATCCGCTCTGGGCCCCGCCGAGTGAGAGCGACCTCGAAATGGGGAGTGCCGCAGCCACGAAGGCTCAAGACCTGTCCGCCACCGATCGGGAGGGAGCCTACATCGAGGCGATCGCAGCCTTCTATCGTGATTACGAGACGCTCGATCAC
>CAMYLR010000031.1 GCA_947259315.1 uncultured Gemmatimonadales bacterium
GGCAACGTGTGCTGCACGGGAGGGGCGATCCAGCCGGGAGCCTTCGACCAGAGCGAAATCGAGTCCGAGCGCGAGGACATCCTGGTCTACACCACCGAACCGTTCGCCGACGGTCTCGAGCTCAGCGGCACGATCGGAGTCACCCTGTACGTGTCATCCGACGCGCGCGACACCGACTTCACGGTCAAGCTCGTGGACGTGTATCCGGACGGCCGCGCGTTCAACCTGGACGAGACCATTCAGCGGGTGCGCTACCGGGAAGGCTACGACCGGCAGGTGTTCATGGAGCCAGGCCAGGTGTACGAAGTCGAGGTGAGTCCGCTGACGACGTCGAACTACTTCGCGCCGGGACACCGTCTGCGCATCGAGGTGTCGAGCTCCAACTTCCCGCGCTTCACGCGAAACCTGAACACGGGCGGGAACAACTACGACGAGACCGAGGGCGTGGTGGCCAACAATCGGGTCCACCACTCGGCCGAGCATCCGTCCCACATCCGGCTCCCGGTGATGCGCCGGTAGTCAGACCTCGGGAGGCAGCTCGGGCTCGTAGACCTCGCCATCCAGGTCTTCCAACTTCGTAAGTATGAAGGCCCGCGCGTCCTGGACGGCCTGGTTGTAAACAGGTGGCCCGATCTGCTCGAGGAAGAAATCCAGCAGCCGCTCCGCCTGAAACGGACTCAGGTCGCGTTCGAATTCGTCAGAGAACAGTTGCTGCACAGCTTCGACGAGCAGACCGCGCCGTTCATCGTCAAGCGGGAGTCGCAAGAGACGCTACGACTCTACCGCGGCCCGGGCCTGCGCCGTGTCCGCATACTGCTGGAACCGCGTGATCTTACCGTCTCGCAGCCACCAGATGTGGGCGCACTGGGCGTCCATCTCCTTGCCCGTCTCGCGGTGCTTCGCGTGGTATCGGCCCAGCACGACCACGTTACTGCCCGCGTCGAGAACGTGGTCCACCTGGATGTTCCAGTACTCCCATTCCGCACCCAGGCGGGCGAAGACGCCCTCCACGACGGCATCCGGTCCCATGTACGGGTTTCGGTCCGCGTACGGGAAGTTCTCGGCCTCGTTCCACTCGACCTGGGGGTCCATTCTCGCCACGACGGCGGGAACATCGCCGGTGGCAAACGCGTCGTACATGCTGCGGACCACCTCGGCGCTGGTTTCGGACATTACGCACTCTCCTTTGGTTGACGGCGCTGGTCTACGTTACGAGGTTCGGCACCATTCGGGCGGTCACTCTCGTATACGGAGGACATTATCATGGCGGCGACTTTAGAGCAGCGCCTCGCAGCGATCCGCGCGGCGAGCGAGAAACAGATCCCGGAAGACGCCCAGAAGATCATGCATCGCGTGACCGAGGAGCTGCAGCGATCCGGGCAAGCGGAAAAAGCGATCGGTGAGGGCGACCAGGCGCCCGCGTTCACGCTTCCCAATCAAGACGGGAAGATCGTCAGCTCGGATGAGCTGCTGTCACAGGGCCCGCTGGTGCTCTCATTCTTCCGCGGACACTGGTGACCCTACTGCAATCCAGAGCTGGATGCTCTGAACAAAGTCATTTCTGAGATTCGCGAAGCGGGTGGCAACTTGGTCGCCGTGTCGCCGCAGCTCCCTGAGAAGAGCCACGAGCTGATCGAGAAGTACAAGCTGACGTTCGACATCTTGCGCGACGAAGGGAACCAGGTAGCCACCGAGTACGGCTTGACGTGGGAGCTCCCGCAAGACCTGAGGGACGTCTACCTCGCGTTTGGCATCGACCTGCCGGCGTCGAACGGCGAATCGAGCTGGACGCTGCCGTTGCCAGCCCGCTACATCATCGATTCTTCGTCGGTGGTTCGTTACGCGCGGGTGGAGGCCGACTACACGCACCGGCCGGAGCCAGTCGAGACGGTGGAGGCGCTAAAGCGGCTCGCATAGTGCAAAACGGCGCCCGAGTGCGGCCCGACGCGTCTCCAGTCATGTATCAGAGCTGGCGCGACCTGCTGTTTCTGCACTGGGAGTGGGATGCGGACGAGCTCCAACGCACGTTGCCGGAAGGTCTGCGCGTCGACCAGCACGAGGGTCAGTGCTATCTGGGAGTCGTGCCGTTCAAAATGCGTCGGGTGCGTCCGCGTTTTGTACCGAACGTGCCAGGGATCTCCAACTTCTTGGAGCTCAACCTTCGCACGTATGTGTATGACGGCAACGATACTCCAGGCGTGTGGTTCTATTCGCTCGACGCTAACCAGCGGTTGGCGGTCACCGTCGCCAGACGGTTCTTCCATCTGCCGTATCACTGGGCGCGAATGGAAATCATCACAGACGACGAAGATGTGATGACGTACACGTCGGCTCGCGGCGGCGATCCGTCGGTGGAGGATCGTTATCGCTATCGGGGGATCGGATCAAAGCGGCGTGCCGAACCCGGCTCGCTGGAGTTCTTTTTGCTGGAGCGTTACGTGCTGTTTGCCGATACGCCGCGCGGGTTGCAGGCCGGTCGCGTGTACCACGAGCCGTACCCGTTCCGTGACGTCGAGTTGCTCGATTGGGACGAGCAACTCTTTGCGCTAGACGGCTTCGAGCCCCCGCGACGTGCTCCCGATCACGCTGTCATATCGCCTGGCGTCGACGTGTCGGTCTACGCTCTGGGGACGACGTCTAGTAACTCTTCCTAAGGGGTCATCATGCGAAAACTCGTTTCCGTTCTAGCGTTGCTCTTGTTCACCGCTGCCTGCGATCAGCAGGTCGAGGAGGTGGACTCCGCCGCGTGCACCGATCCGACCGGGTCCGCAGACACCGAGATGAAGGCGGTCGAGGCGACCCGCGATCAGGAGGTGGTGGTCTTTACTTCCGGCGACGCGACTCTTCCCCACGCGGCCGACGACGTCGTGATCATGCCACCGGGCGAACCGATGGTGGGTACGGTGACGTTGACGCCGGCCGGGGGAGAGACCGTATCCGAGACGATGAAGGGGATTCACATCTACCAGCGGCAGGGCGACGGGTCGTGGAAGATGGTGGAGGACGTCTGGAACTTCGATCCGGCCCCGGCCGGGGATAGGGCGGGCTTATGAGTTCACAATCCGTGTTTCGTGCTTTTCTAATCGTCTTCTCGGTGACGGTCTTCGCTTCTTGCCAGACCGGCGAACCGCCAGCGGAGACACCACCCGTAGTCGAAGCATCGACCCACGTCGTGTACGTCACCGCTCGCGACTACGCGTTCGAAGGCCCGACTGAGATAACCTCGGGATGGACGACGTTTCGAATGAAGAACGTCGGCGCCGAGGAGCACTTTCTGTTGCTGACCCGTCTGCCCGAAGGCAAGACGCTCGAGGAGTACGGGCAGGAGGTCGGGGCGGTGTTCGCGAGCGTGATGCAGCAACTCGAGGCGGGGACGATCGACAAACTCGAGGCCGGCGCGATCCTCGGTCGCGATCTGCCGGAGTGGTACACGACCTCCGCGGTAGTGACGGGCGGGCCTGGGTTCGTCGCGCCAGGGCACACCGCCGAGACGACGGTCAACCTCGATCCCGGCACGTACGTCGCCGAGTGCTACGTCAAGACGGTCGAGGGCGTGTTCCACATCGCGCTCGGGATGGTACTGCCGATCATCGTGACGGCCGAAGATTCGGGCGCCACGGAACCCGCAGCCGATGTCGACGTGACCGTCTCGAACGACGCCATCGATGGACCTGATGCGCTCGCGGCCGGTAAGCACACGATCGCGGTTCACTATCGGGAGCATCCCGAAGCGGGACTCGGTAACGACATCCACTTGGCAAGGCTGAATGATGATTCCGACGTCGACGAGGTCGTTCGCTGGATGGACTGGATGGAGATCGACGGGTTGCGCACGCCAGCCCCGGCGACGTTTGTCGGTGGAGCGCACGAAGCGCCGGTAGACCACGCATCGTACTTCCGCGTCGATCTCGAGCCCGGACGTTATCTGTGGGTCGTCGAGGCGGTGGCGGAGTTCGGGCGCGCAAAAGAGGTGGTTGTCGAGTAGGGACAAAACTCCTCAAAGATCAAGAAAACTCCCACGGCGCGGGTTGCGGTCTTCGGGTACGGTAAGTGTAGACCCGAAAGGAGGTGTCGCGATGAGACGCCTCGTATTCCTGACGCCAATACTGGTGACACTGCTGGCTTGCTCCGATGAAGACCCCTTTGATTACGACGCGGAGGTGACCGATCTGGTGCTCGGAACCGCACCCGACGTCTTTGATCGTCGATCCCGAACCTCGGAGTGAGCGGGAACGGCGCCTCATTTCAGGGCGTCATGCGCGACGGGGACTACACAATCCTGGAGCGATAAGACAGTTCGCCGGATAGCGGCGCTGCTGCCCGGCGATCATTATTCTCACTCAGCGCCATGAACGAGCCCCAACACCGCCTGGCTGCCGTTTGGTTTGCCGACATCGTTGACTACAGCCGGCTCTCGGCCATCAACGAAGCCGAGGCGCTGCGGCTGGTCGAGATCTTTCAAGCGGTCGTCAAGGAGTCGGTCGAGAAACACGACGGCCGAGTGGTGAAGTTCCTGGGCGACGGCGTGCTGGCCGAGTTCCCGAGCACCCAATCCGCGGTTCGCGCGGGGATCGATCTTCAAAAAGAGTACACCAAGCGCACCGCCGAGAGTCCGCCCGGCGATGGTCACAGCTTGCGGGTCGGGATCCATGTCGGTGACGTGGCGACGATGCCGGACGGCGATCTGTACGGTGACGGCGTCAACATCGGCGCACGGCTGCAGCAGGCGGCGGGTGCCGGACAAGTCGTCATAAGCGAGGACGTGTGGCGCCAGATCCGGCAACGGCCGGAGTTCGAGTTCAAAGATCTGGGCGAGCAAGAGCTCAAAGGTGCGCTGGGCCCGATGACGATCTACGGTGTTGATATCGGGGAAGGGTTGGGATCGAGGACCTCGGCGACGGGGATCGATCCGCGTCGTTTCTCGATCGGCCGATCGCACGGGGGTTCACACCGACGCGGCAAATTGGCACATCTGGGCGCCGGGCTCGCCGTAGCGGTCGTCGCGGTGGGCATCACCGTGTTCTTGATGCGCGGCGGCGAGGAAGAGCCACCGCCACCGGCGGAGACGTCGACGCCCGAGGCGATCACGGGTCAGTTGTTCGAAGCGGTCGGCAGACTCCAGGAGATGCAACAAGCGGACGAGGCTCAACAGCAGCTAATCGAGAGCCAGCGCCAGCGACTAGAGGAGCTCGAACAGCAGCAAGCCGCGCAGGAAGAAACGGGCGCTCCAGTTGTCCCGGGGTTGGCCGAGGAGATGGAAGAGCTTCGCGGGGTGCTCGAAGGGCTGAAAGAGATGGGAGCGCCCGGCGTAGTCTTCGACTCGCTGGCCGGCGTTGGGATCGTGGATAGCGTGACCGCAGCGATTGAGGCGGCGGGCGTTTCTGCTGAAGAGCCGGCAGACGAAGACGCCGAGGTCGTCGCACCCCCGCCACCTGCTCCTCAAGTCCGCCCGGACGCGCAACCGCCCGCGGTCGATCGCGACGCGCCCAAACGACGTGTCCCGCCCGCGGATCGCCGTCGTCCGCCTGGTCAGCGACCCTAAGCACGGAACGGAGCGATGAAACAACTTCGGTTATTGCTGATCGTCGGAAACGCCGCCGTGGTGGTCTTGTTGCTGATGATACCCGGCGGGAAGTTGCTCGGCGTAATAAGGCCCGGGTTCACCGACCCGTCTTTTGTCGGGTGGGTGTTGTACACCGTTGTGGGCTTGTCGTCTCTCTATGCGCTGTGGGGTGTTCAGTTCCCCCGGTCGAACCTCTCCCGGCCTTTTGTCGCGACTGCGCTTGTTGGCAGTGCGGTGTTGACGATCTTTTCGGCGCTTGGGGCGCGGAGCTTGTACCTCGCCGCGCGGCCTGACGTCGCGCCGATCGCGGTCGCGGCGACGATCCTATTCGGGCTGAACGTTCTCGTTCTCTGGGAGCCGTTCAGAGCGAGAAAGGCTCGGTAGCTATGGCCCCGCTTCGATTCGTGTTGATCGTCGCGAACACGGCCGCAATAGCGGTCTTGTTGGCGATCCCGATCGGAAAACTGCTGGGCTTGATCGATGAACCGGTGGGCGCTGCAGCTGTGTTCGGGTGGCTGATCTACTTCGGTCCGGCGGCCGCATCAGTGCTAGCGCTGTGGGGCATCCAGTTCTCGCGGTCTGCGCTCACGCGTCCGTTTGTTACCGTCGCCATGCCTGGAAGTTTCCTAGTCGCAGCACTCTCGCTGGCGATCGGTTTGACGAGTCCGGGTCCACCCGGCACCCCTCTGTTTGTCGCCGTGGCGACGATCCTGTTCGGTCTCAACGTCTTCGCGCTGTGGACTCCGTTCAAAGAGCGCGTCGCGGAGTCAACTGCTGATAAGCGGGACACCGATCGGGACACATAAAGAGACGGGCGACGCGTCACGCGCCGCCCGTTTTTTGCAGCTCTTTCTCTGCTAAAACGCGAGTTACTTCAGCGTAAACAGGATCGTTTCGATACCTGACTCGCCGGTGACCGCGTGGTCGTGGGCCGCGGTGGCCTCGACCATGAACACCTCACCCTCGGTGTAGGTGCGCTCGGTCTCTTCGCCGCCCTCGCGATAAGTAAGCGTACCGCCTGTGATTACGACTCCGATCTGGCCCTCGGTGTGAGCGTGCTCACCGACCCAGTTGCCCGGTTCACCGATCAGTCTCTGAGCGATGACGCGGTCGGTTTCCAGCACCACCTCGGCCGGACGGTTGGGATAGTCCTGCATGGTGGCGGTGCCTGGCTCGCCGGGTGCCATCGTGATCAGCACGAAGTCGGCGCCGTCACTGGAGATCATGTGGTCGTGTGCCGCGGTCGGCTCGACCTCGATCACGTCGCCGGCGGCGAACACGCGCTCGGTCTCCTCGCCACCTTCGCGGTAGATCTGCGTCGCGTCCTTGAGCACGACCGCGATCTGGCCCTCACCGTGTGAATGCTCGCCGGCCCACACGCCATGCTCGGCCGTCACCCGCTGTGCGACGATCTGGTCGTTTTCGAACACTACGTCGGAAGGCAGGTTCGGGTACGCCTGGCGTACCGCGCTCACTGTCTCTTCGGTGGCGACGGGCTCTTCTTCTTCCATCGCGGCTTCTTGAGCCTGTTGTCCGCAAGCCGCAATCACAAACAGGATCAGCAATAGACCCGCAAGTCGCTCGAATGTTTTCAAAATCCCCCCTGAGTTCGTTGAAAAATGGTTCATCGGCTGGTTGGTAGGTGGCATTAACCTAGCTCTGTGGCGTTGCGGCGGCAAAAACAGCCCGTGTTCGGGGCGCTAGTCGCTCTCAGTCCGGTGGTAGGAGGCCTTTCCGAACGGACGCCACCCATCGCTCCCGAGGACCTCGTCGACGACCTCGAGGGAGTCCTCTCCCACCACGCGATAAGTCGTCCGACCCTGTTCTGTTTCCGCGAACCACTGAGTGACGAGCGTCGAGTCGGTTGCGGTGGCTTTGAGCTCGAGGATCTCTCCGCGCGTGTCGAACCAGTTACCGTATAGAGAATCGGAGTCGGTGACGCGGTAGTGGGCCATCGCTTGCAACACGGTGCGTGCTTGGCCGTTCTCGATAAGCCGGTTCTCGAACGTCAGACGGACGAAACGTTGGTCGAGCTCCCACTCCCACACCATCGAGAACGTGGCCGGTTGACCGAACAGTTCACCCTCGCCCTCCCATTGACCAATGAGGCGAGGGATGACCTCGGGAACGACGGGTACGGAGCGGCTGACGTCCGACGGCAGCAACAAGGGCAGAAACGCCACGGCGAGTACGAGTCTAAACACGTTATCCTCTATTAGTAGACGTTTGAAGGAACGCGAAATCGACGCCGCTCGAGGTATCGCCGAACAGGTCCGTTTGGAGCGAGCGCGATCGCCTTCGACAGCGCCGCGTTGGCTTCCTCTTTTCGGTCCAACCGAGACAGCAAATCGCCCTCGATGGCGAACAGATGATAATACGTCTGGAGAGCGGGCTCATCGCGGAGTTGTCGAAGGGCGTCCATGCCCGCCTCGGCACCCTCCACCTTGGTGAGCGCGACGACGCGGTTGAGCGCTACGACCGGTGAAGGATCAAGCACGAGCAGCTGGTCGTACCGATCCAAGATCCTAACCCAGTCAGTCGTCTCGAAGTTCTCGGCCAACGCGTGATAGCTAGCGATCTCGGCCTGCAGATGATAGGCCGTGATCTCGTCGCCGCGGGCGGCCAATCGGAAATGCTCGAGAGCTCGCCGCAACAGCATGCGATCCCAGAGTGAGCGATCCTGTTCGTCGAGCAACAGGAGTTCATCTTCGGCGTCAACGCGCGCGGGCAATCGCGCAGCCTGAAACAGGAACAATGCCGCCAGGGCGTGGACCCGCGGGCCACCGACCACCGGGTGCATCGCTACTAGCTCGGCCAGACGGATCGCTTCGTCGCAAAGGTCAGCGCGCACCAGATCGTCCCCAGCCGACGTGCTGTACCCCTCGTTGAACATGAGGTACAGGACCTCCAACACCGAATCGATGTGCGTCGGCAGCTCGTCCGAGGCCGGTATCGCGAGCTGGATTTCATTGTCGCGTAGCGTCCGTTTCGCACGCACCAACCGCTGAGCGATTGTCGGTTTGGTCTTCAGGAACGCGCGCGCGATCTCGTCGACACTGAATCCGCCGACCGTCTTCAACGTCAGTGCGACTTGGGCGTCGCGCGACAGCGCCGGGTGACAACAGGCGAACATCATGCGCAGCCGATCATCGTCGAGCTCGTCAGAAAAGAACACCAGCCCCGCATCGACCGATGGCAGGATCGAGCGTTCCAGCTCGTCCCGCTTCTCTCTCCACCGCCCCTGCCTTCGCAGGACGTCGACGGCGCGGTTCTTTGCCACCCGAAGAACCCAGGCCGTCGGGTTGTCTGGCACTCCGGAATAGGGCCACTTCCGGAGCGCCTGGAGTAACGCATCCTGCACCACGTCATCGACGAGATCGAGGTTTTCGATCCCGAGGATCCTGGTCAGCGTCGCCGTTAACTGGCCGGCGCGGCGCCGAAACAGGAGGTCGATCGAACCGCGGACATCTTGGGGCGACTTCCGTGGCAGCTCGCCTTTACTCAATCGTGAATCGGGTCGATCTCGCGTAACTCGATCCGTCCGCCGTAGCGAAGGTGCGGGCAACCACGTGAGATCTCAACCGCTTCATCGTAATCGGCGGCTTTGATCATGAAGTACCCGCCGATCACTTCTTTGGCTTCGCTAAACGGACCGTCGACTACACGGACGTCACCGTTGTCACCCGTTAGCCAGCGTCCACCTTCGTCGCGCAGCTTGTTGCCACCGGCCAGCCTACCCTCGCCGGCGATCCGTTCGCGCCACGCCCCGTACTCGCCGATCACGTTCTGGATCTCCTGGGGTGACAGCTGGGCGAACCCCTGTGGGTTTTCGTGCAGCAAGAGCATGAATTCGGCCATCGTCGTCTCCTTGGGTTGGGTTTCTCGATTCCTATATCCAAGACGAATCAGGTCGCGATCAATCGACATCTAATCAATCAACCATCCACCGGTCAGCAATCTACTTCGGTGATCTGGCGGCCCGACCCGCGATGGCCGAGGTTGGAACCGATATGGGAGCCCTGCGAAAGACCCTTTTCATGATCGAGCTTCTGCTCGGCCCAGGCCTAGCAACGTTTCTGCTCCTTCCGATCGCCATGATCGGTTTTCTGGCGTTCGGGCTCTCGCTGACCGGCATGTTCATGCCCGGCAGTGACTTGCCAAGCTTCATGTTCGGCGTGTTCCTGCTGCCGTTCTTCTTGATGGCGATGGGTGGGTTGCTCGGCCTTCCCGGTCTCTGGGCGGCGGTTCTGAGCAGTGGACCGACCCCCGAGCGTCAACGCAAGTTGTTGCTGGGGTCGTTGGTTCTGGGCGTCCTCTCGGCCGGAACGTTCTTGACGCTCATGGTCTGGGGGTCGATCGAGGGCGGCATGGGTGACTTGCCGGGTACTTTATGGCTAGGTCTCGGTTTCTTGTTCCCGGTTCTGATCGGGCTGCGACACATCGTGCGCTTGTTGTTCGCTGGCCGAGGCACCTGAGGTTCGCCATCGATGGATACTCATCAGCACCGCCTGACCGCACTCTGGTTCGCCGACATCGTCGGGTATAGCGAGCTCGCCGATAAGGACGAGGGCCAAGCCCTGCGTCTGGTCGACGTGCTCCAGACGATCGCTCACTCGACCGCCGAACGATTCGAAGGTCGAGTCGTGAAGTTTCTGGGCGACGGCGTCCTGGCGGAGTTCTCGAGCACCGAATCTGCGGTTCGGGCCGCGGTGGCACTCCAACACAACTATCACGAACGCATTGAGTCCGCGACCGGTGAGGTGCGGCCGCTGCGGGTCGGCGTGCATGTCGGAGACGTTGTCGCGGAGCCCGACGGCGATGTGTACGGCGACGGGGTAAACGTGGCTGCACGGTTGCAACACGAGGCCGAGGCGGGGCAAGTCGTGGTCAGCGAGGACGTGTGGCGACAGTTGCGACAACGGCCGGAGATCGGGTTTACGCTGCTGGGCGAGCGTACGCTTAAGGGTATCGCCAGACCGGTCGTCGTGTACGCAGTCGATGTCGAGTTAACCGCGGCGGAGTTGTCGGGTCGTCCCCCCGCCGCCCACGCTCACGAGCATCGCAGCCGCAATCTGGCGCTGCTTGGGACCGGCATGCTGATCGCTATCGTCGTTTTGGGTTTGGCCACCGGTTACCTCGGGCGCGACGGCGAACCCGGCACCCAGCCAACCGCCGCCGACGCCACGGGCGAGGAATTCTATCGATCGGTCGCCGTCTTGCCGTTCGTGAATCTGAGCCGCGGTGAGGCGGAAAACTATTTCGGTGATGGTGTGACCGAGGATCTGATCGCACGCTTGGCCAAAGTCCCACGCCTCAAGGTGATCAGCCGAACCTCGGTCATGCAGTACAAGGACACCGACAAAAACCTGCGGCAGATCGGCGCGGAGTTGGGCGCGACAGCGATTCTCGAGGGCAGCGTGCGTCATTCAGGCGACGAGGTTCGGATCGTGGCCCAGTTGATCGACGTCGAAACCGACACCCACCTTTGGGCCGAGACATACGATCGTGGGATGGCCGATATCTTCGACATTCAGAGCGATGTCGCCGAGCAGATCGCGACCGCGCTCGAAGCGACGATCAGCGTCGCCCAGCACGACATGATGGTAGCCGCGCCCACCGACGATCTAGAAGCGTACCAGCTCTACTTGCAAGGACGGTTCTTCTGGAATAAGCGCACGGCCGACGATTTTGCACGCGCGATCGAACTGTACGAGCGGGCGATCGAGCGCGACCCCGAGTTCGCACTAGCCTACGCGGGGTTGGCGGAGACGTTCGTCATCCTACCCCACTACTCTGACGTGACGGCCAACGAGGCGAACTCAAGGGCACGAGCGGTGGCCACAAGAGCGCTGGAGTTGGACGCGAAACTGGGCGAGGCTCACGCCGCGCTGGCGCACGTGGATTGGCACCAACTTGAGTGGGAGGCCGGCGAGCAGGGGTTCCTGCGGGCGATCGAGTTGAGCCCCGGAAACGCCACCGTCCATCAGTGGTACGCCGACTATCTGGCGTCAATGGCGAGGTTTGACGAAGCCCGTGCTCGCATGAACCACGCTCACGCGCTCGATCCCTTGTCCAACATCATCAACACCGAACTTGGGTGGCTGTCGTTTTTTGAGCGCCGCTACGATGAGGCGATTGAGCAATTCGAGAAAGTGATCGCCTTCGATCCCGAGTTCCCGCAAGTGTATCTGTACCTCGGTTGGGCGTACGAGCTCACCGATCGGTATCCGGAGGCGATTGAAGCGTACCGAACAATGGCTCGCGTGCAGGGACGCGACCCGAACGCGCTCGATGGGTTTGACGCCGCATGGCGCGAAGGGGGCGAACGCGGGTACTGGAAGGCACGGAAGGAGTTCGCCGACCGGCCGGGCGGCCCGTTTATGTCCCGCGCGTCGACCCGCGCGATGTTGGGCGATGTGGATGGAGCGTTCGAGGCCATTGACCAGATGTACGCTGAGCGGGAGATCGACATGGTCTACTCGAAGGTAACTCCATACTGGGAACCGTTGCGTTCCGATCCGCGATACGCGGAGCTGCTCGAGAAGATGGGGTTGGACTGAGCGCGAGCACAAGGACCTATCCGGGGGATCACATCATCCCCGACCCGCTCCTCCAATCGACCTACTCCATAGAAATGGACGCTGACCCAGCGGCAATTTGGCCGTGGCTCGTGCAAATGGGTTATCACCGCGCGGGATGGTATATCGACGCGTGGTGGGACAAGGTGATCCAGCAGTATTTCTGGCCTCGAGTCGTGCCCAAGTCAGCCCGCGGCGAGTATCGTCCACCCGCCGATCGGATCGAACCCAACCTACAGAGCCTGGCGGTCGGAGATATCGTCCCCGACGGACCGCCGGATTCAGCCTATTACAGAGTCGTGGAGATGGAGAGCGAACACCACTTGTTGTTGCACTCGACCTCACACTTTCAGTACATGCTGCCGCCTTTCGCGACCGGGACCCGATTCGAGCCACACGGCGAGTTCAGCTGGGTGTTCGTCCTCGACCGGATCGCTGACGGCGTAACGCGACTCACGATCCGCTTCCGTGGGGCTGGAGGTCCGCGGCCGGTGGTGATGCTGTTCAAACCAGTAATCTTGATCGCCGATCGTCTTCATGTGCGTCAGATGTTAAAGGGGACAAGACGTCGGGTGGAGGGATACGCGCTCGGATGACGATCAAGCGAACCGCTGGTCGTTGATTCCCGGCTCACACCGGCGCGAAGACGAAGCGCCGCTGGAGCCGGAAGTTTGCGATCGTCACCGCACCCAGGACCGCGATCCAGGTCGGCGTCGCCGGCCATCCGAGAAGGTCGACGCCGACGCCGAGAGCCGTCGAACTCACGCCCAGCAACGCAAGCTGGACCCCGCCGAAGCGGGCGAAGGAATCGGCGACCGGCGTCGAGGAGCGGAAGGTCCAGCTCCGGTTCCAGGCAAAGCTCCAGGCGATTCCGGCGCTGTAGGCGAGCGCCTGCGCGATCGTCGCACGCGCTACGAAGCCGTCGAACAACCCCAGACAGAGCCGGAAGACGGTGAAGCTCAGCAGCGTGTTGCTCGCGCCGACCAGGAGGAAGCGGGCGATTTCTCCCTGGGAGCGGCTCATCCCGCTTCCAGGTGCCAGGCGGCGCGTGCCGCGCCCCCGGTCTCGCGCCCGACGACGTAGAGCGGTCGGTTCCGGACCGCTTCGTGGACGCTCGCAAGGTAGGTACCGAGGATACCGAGCAGGAGGAAGAGGATTCCGAACATGAACGACACCACCGTCAGCACCGACGCCCAGCCCGGAACTGTCTCGCCGCGCGCGTATTGGACCACGATGTAACCGATCTCGGCGAAGGCGAAGACACCGGTCGCCGCCGCCGCCCAAGTGCCGAGACGCAGCGGCAACGTGGTGAACGACACCAGGCCCCGGACCGAGAGTCGGATCATTTTGCCGAGCGTGAACTTCGAGCGTCCCGCGTGTCGGGGACGCGCCCTGTAGGCGATCGTCGCGCTTGGCGCGCCCAGCCAGTGGATCATCCCACGTAGGAAGGGCTCGGGGTCGCGGAGACGGAGCAGCGTCTCGAGGACCGCAGCGTCGACAAGGCGAAAGTCCGAGGTTCCCGGGGGCACGTCGAATCCGGCGAGCTTCGAGAAGACCCAGTAGAAGCCGCGCGACGTCAGCCGCTTGAGTAGCCCAGTGTCATCGGCGTCGAGGCGACTGGTGTGGACGACCTTGGCGCCGTTCCTCCAAGCCTCGAGCAGACGGGGGATCAGCGCGGGCGGGTGCTGCAGGTCGCCGTCCATGGTGATCACGGCGCGCCCGGAGGCGTACGCGAGCCCGGCGAGGAGCGCGTGCTGGTGACCGAAGTTGCGGAGCAGCGAGATGCCGCGGACCGACGGCTGCCACCGCTCGAGCGCGGCGATCTGCTCCCAGGTCCGGTCCGAGCTGCCGTCGTCGACCAGCACGATCTCGAAGGACGAGACCAGCGGGTGCAACACGGCGACGAGCTCGGTCACGAAGCGATTGACGTTCGCCTCTTCGTTGAACAGTGGCGCCACGATCGAGATCTCGAGGCGTTCGCGTTTGCTAAACCCGTTCATCGTCGTTGTCTCCTGTCTCGAGCTGTGCGATCTCGGTGAGGCGCTCGGTGGCACGGGCTGCCCATTCGGATTCCGGGAAATGTTTGGTGACGGCGCGGAAAGCGAGCCGAGCCGCGGCGCGATCGTCCGAGTTCCGGCGGCAGAGCCCGACGTGGTACCGGGCCTCGGCGTGGTAAGGCGACTCCGGGTACTCCTCGATCATCTTCTCGAACCGGTCCGCCGCCTCGCTCCATCGCTCCAACCGATAGGTGCTGAGCGCGCGATAGAAGCTGGCGTGGACTGCCGCCGAGGAGAGTGGCCCGGCGTCGATCGCCCGCCCGAGCTCCCGGGAGGCCTCCTCGAAGCGTTCCTGCTTGTAGAGCTCCAGGCCCTTCTCATAGAGCAGCGGAGGGAAGGAGTCGCCGATTCCGGCCGTTGCCGTCCACGCGATCGCCGCTGCCCCGACGAGCAGGGTGGAGCGCCAGGCGAGGCTCGCGCCGGAGTGCGCGGGCGGCTCCCCGCCTGACATGGGCGTCCGACGTCGCCGGCGCACCCCGCCGACAGCGAAGATGAGGACGACGGCGAGGCCGAAGAGCGTGGACCCATGGCCCAGTTGCACCAGCGGCGGGTCGCCAAACTCGAGCACGACCTCGGGGCCCTTCGGAACGACGAGCATGAAGCCGGGAGAGGCGAGGTAGATCCTCTCGCCGGTGCGCGCTCGCCAGCGCGGGTGGTAAGAGACCTTTATTAGTAGGGGATGACCCGGCTGGTCGGTGCGGATCGTGATCCGGTGCGGTTCGATCGATTCCTCGATCCCGATGGTGCCGGGGTCGAGTGGGTGACCCTCCACGCGCGCCGGAAGTCGGTCGAGCGGCGGGCCGAAGCGCGCCCGGTCCTCGGAGTCCGGGCTGCGTCGCCAGACGAGCACCGTGCGGCTCGATCCCGGACGCTTGAACCAGCGGAAGTAGGCGCTCTTCCAATCGTCGGTACCGAGCAGGACCGGCGCGGTCTCGAGTGGCACGACGTAGCGGCCGTCACTACCGCGCACGCGATGGATCTCGTAGGGGGGAACCTCCGACTCGAGCTGGTATTGGTCGGATTTGCGCAGCGCGGTGCGAACCGCGGCGCTGCGAGCCACGACGCGGTCGACGTTGAACTGACGTAGGTGCTCGGCGGCCCGCTCGGGGTCCAAACGTGCGCAGTGGTAGTCGGGCAGCGGACACGAGGTGACCTCGGAGATCTCCGACTGCAGGTAGAAGATCTCGGGGGTCACCAGCGAGGACTGGATGTATAGACCCTCGAGTGTCGAGCGACCGGAGAACAACGGCAGCGACTCGAAAGCGCGGATCGATCCGGCCGCGTTGTGAGCCGGCGTGTGCTCGAAGACGACGCGCGGATCGGTCTCGTCCCCCGCCAGCGTGCGCTGAACCTCCGAGTACGCGTTCCACAGCGGCTTGCGCTCGAAGCCGGAGTAGTTCCAGCGCATCCACTGCGGGACGAAACCGAGGTGCGCGCCGCACCAGAGCAGCGTCACTCCCACCACGAGCCAAGTCGATGCCGGAATCGGCTGGACCCGGCGTGCGACGACGCCGAGAGCCGGCGCCGCCGCCAACGCGACGAGCAGCTGCACGGGCGGGAGGAAGCGGACGTCGACCGCACCCAGAAGCGGCGTAAGCCGATAGAGCAGAAGGCCGGCGCAGCCGGCCCCGACCAGTGTCGCAACTCGCGCCGGGACCACGAAAGACCGCTTCGAGCTGGCCCGGAGCCGGATGAGAGTGGTGGCTGCCGCGATCATGGAAACCGCCACTAGCGGGAGGAGGATCGGCGGCAGCACCTCGGGCCAGGAAGAGATACGCCAAAGGTCTCGGTAGGGCGACGTGAACTCGGCGTAGCCGAGCAGCGGGAGGATCCAGAACCCGATCAGCGCGAAAGCCAGGCCATACATCCGCACCAGGTAGCCGATGTTGCGCCGAAATCCGGGGAGCCAGAGCAGGTGGGCGGCCGAAAACGCGCCGGCGAGTAGCAGCGCGTACGCGTGCGCGAGCGCTATCAGGGCGAGCAGGATTGCGTTGACCACCAGTAGGCGGCGCTCGACCAACCCGCGAAATGACGTGCCTAGAAAGAGGATCGCGAGCGAGAGACCGAGCGAATACGAGAACTCGCCAGCCAGCGTGCTCGGCAGGTTCCCGCCGAACACGGTGTTGGTATCGATGAGGAGAAAAGGCAGAGCGAGGACGGCCGCGATCGCCGGTGTGGGGCGCCGGAAGCCGAGCGTGCGGAAGCCAAAGTATGCGCAGAGCGGAAGCAGAAAGCTGCCGAGCAGAGTGACGAGCTTGAAGCCGACCGCGAGCCCGACCAGGGGCGCAAACACCGCCATGACGAGAAACGGCAGCGGGAAGTAGAGCTGGAAGATCGGGTAGCCCGCAAGGTTTCCCGGCATCCAGCCGAGCAGCCGGCCCTCCGGAAGCAGTGTCTCGACCAGGTACCTGGCGGTCAGCATGTGCGAGGCCGTGTCGCCGCCGGCCGCGGTGGTCGGCGCGAGCAGCAAGTCGATCGGAACGAGGGTCGCAAGGAAAAGAAGTACCGCGGCGAGAACGCTGACATCGAGAAGCATGCCCCCGTCGTGTCCGGCTTCCGGTGTTGCGACGGTTCGGAGCCGGCGCGTCGCGATCCAACCGGCGAGGACGACCAGGAGCGCCACGAGAGCCGGACGGATGCGCTCGGCGGCGAGCGGAGGCAGCTCGAGACGGACCGTCGTGGGCACGAAATGCGCGTCCCGCGAATCGGCCGAGCGGGTCTCAACGAGTGCGAGGATCTCGTACGCGCTGCCGGGAAACCCGGAGACGTTCTCGATGCGGAACGACGCTTCCGCTCTGCCGTCGGCGTCGGGGTGCAGACGTGCCACCGAGGAGCCGACGACACCGAGCTCGGTGGGGAGAATCAGCCGAACCGTCACCGGATCGGTGATCTGTGCGATCTCTTGGACATGGATCGTGGTCCTCGCGTCGCCGCCGCGAAGGACGATCGAGTCGAGGGTCGCGTCGAGGTCAAGGCTCCGACGGGTACCAGATTCGAGGAGTCCCCAGGAGAGCGCCGAGAGTGGGTAGCCGCCCTCGTCCTGGTAGCCGACCCGAACGACGATCGGGGTGCGTCCGGGTCGGAGCCGTTCCGGTTCGACGTGGATGTCAAAAGTCCAGGTCTCTCCGGGGGCGAGCTTGGCGTGGATTCCGGCGCGCTCGGTCCAACCACCGACCTCGACATCGGCGGTCAGCTCGAGCGCCTCCTCGTCGCCCCGATTCGAGACCTCGACCTCGCAGCGCGCCACGGCGGGGCCGGTCTCGCACCGGGTGCGCACGTCGAGCGTAATCGTTCCCGCCCACGCCGACGGAGCGACGAGGGCGCTAATCAGGAGAAAAGCGAGCGGCGGGCGCAACGCACGAGTTGGCCGTGGCCCGCCGGCGCTCATGTCGTCGAGGAGCTGGAGCTGCTCGACGTGCTGGAGCTAGAGCTCGAACTAGAGCTAGAGCTGCTCGAACTGGAGCTAGAGCTGGAGCTCGAACTGGAGCTAGAGCTGGAGCTCGAACTGGAGCTAGAGCTGCTCGAACTAGAGCTAGAGCTGGAACTCGAGCTCGAAGTGGGGCTGGTGTTCGCGTTGGGGTCGGTCGGACTGGCCGAATCGCAGCCCCCGACCAGCAGCCCAGCACCGAGGCAGAGAACCCCGGAGACGAGCCCAACGTGACGTCTAAGCCGTTTCATACGACCTCTCTCTAAGGAGTTGTCCGGAGGCGACGACCGGACGATCCGGAATCGCCTGTACTGTAGAGGGAGCGAGGACCGGTATTGATACGACGGAGGGTCTGACGCCGGTGACGGAGGACGTCTGGACCGGTCATATTCCGCACCCGGGAAAGGCTCTGAACCTGCGAGGACTGCCGAACGATGAGGGCTTTGTGCCGCCGATTCCCAGTTCCAAAGGACTTTTCGTTTCCTTCGACAGTGTGGTCGAGTGGTTGGTGCGTGCTGGCGCCGTTCTCGGCTGATTACGAGCGGCGCGCGCTCGAGTATCGGTACCGGTTACCGGGCGGTTACTCGACGCAGGTCGAGTTGCGCCAGCCGGGTGGACGCGGCAAGCCGGTCGTGGCGCAGGTCACCGGGGGTCGGGGAGCGCGGGTCGGTTTGAGTGCTAGCGAGTGGTCGGCGGTTCGATCGGCGGCGCGACACCTCCTGCGACTCGACGACGACCTCGAGCCGTTCTACGCTCGCTGTCGCGAAGCCGGTGAGCCGTTTATCCACGCTGAACGGACCGGCTTTGGTCGATTGATGCGGTCGCCGACGTTGTTCGAGGACATCGTCAAGATCCTTGCGACGACGAATACGACCTGGGCGGGCACCAAATCGATGGTCGCCAATCTCGTCTCGCTGGCGGATGACGAGGGAATTTTCCCGACGCCAGAGCGAGTCGTGGCGATCGGAGCCAAGCGGTTGCGGGAGCAGGGCCGCTGGGGGTATCGGGCCGAACCGCTGGCCAAGATCGCCCGCGCCGCCGCGAGCGGGCGTCTCGAGCTCGGTCGCTGGGAGTCGTGGGACGGATCGACCGTAGACTTCGAGTCCGAGATCCTCGAATTGCCGGGCATCGGTCCGTACGCCGCCGCGCACGTGTTGGCGGTGCTCGGTCGGTACGATAGAATCGGGCTCGATACCGTTTTTCGCGGATTTGTAAAAGAGAAGTACTTCCCCAGGGCGCGCAAGCCGGTGACCGACGAACGGATGCTCAAGATCTACGACAAGTGGGGTGAGTGGCGCGCGCTCGCGTACTGGTTCGATCTATGGTATACCCCGGAGAGCTAGAGACCGAACCCGCCGAGCGTCCGGTACTCAAGGCCGCGCTCAACGGCTCCCGCGACCCATACGAACACTCGCACTTACCGGTCACTGCAAAGGAGTTGGCACGCGAAGCGAGTCATGCAGTGGGCGCTGGTGCCAACGCCATCCACCTGCATGTGCGAAACGAAGCCCGCAAGGAGAGTCTCGCAGCCGACGATGTCGATCGAACGCTCGACGCTGTCCGGAACGCGTGTCCCGACACGCCGATCGGGATCAGTACGGCAGCGTGGATCGTTCCCGATACGGGGAAACGGTTGCGCGCTGTGCGTGGATGGAGGCAGAAGCCTGACTTCGCCTCGGTCAACTTCAACGAGCGCGGCTCGGTCGACTTGATGCAGGCGCTGCTCGACCTCGGCGTCGGCGTCGAGGTCGGCCTAAACGATTGGCAAGCGGCAGAGACGTTTCTCGCCAGCGATTTGGTCGACCGTGGCGTTCGGATCGTGTTGCAGCCGCGTGAACGGGACAGCGCACTGGCGCTCGAATCGGTCAGCGCGATCGAGCACGAGCTCGACGTCCAAGAGATAGAAGCGCCGCGACTGCTGCATGGGTTTGGGCCCACGACATGGCCGTTGATCGATATCGCGATCGTTCGCCATTACGAAACCCGCATCGGACTGGAGGACACGCTGACGCTCCCGGATGGTTCGTTGGCGCGTGACAACGCGCACCTGGTTCGCGTGGCGCGCAGTCGCAGGAAACTCTTGAGGGGAGTCAAAGGAACGGGAGAGTGATATGACGCTACCAAAACCGCCGTCGACTTACACCGAGTTCGTCAAGCGGTACCCTGAGCTGGCCAAGGCCTGGGATTTGATCGGAAAGGGCGGCAACGTAGGTCCGCTGGATGGTGACACGATTCGATTGGTGAAGCTCGGGATCGCGATCGGTGCGATGCGCGAGGGTGCGGTCCACTCGAGCGTTCGAAAGGCACTGTCTATGGGGATCGACGTCGACGCGCTGGAGCAGGTCGTCGCACTAGCTGCCGGCACGCTCGGGTTGCCGAGCACGGTGGCGGTGTGGACGTGGATTCACGACGAGATACCGAAAGGCGACTAGCATGAACAGGACACTCGGTCGAGTAACGTTGTTTGTCGTGGCGATCACGCTCGGGTTGTCGTGCGGCGATTCGAGCACCCCGACCGCGCCGCCGGAGGGTCTCGAAGACCACACCGTTCGCCGCGGTGGGGCGTTTCACGGCGCGGGTCTCAACGACCCCGAGCAGAATTGCGTGCAGTGTCATGGCGCCGACTTGCGCGGCGGCGATAACGGTGAGCCGTCGTGTTTTCTATGCCACGGAGAGGTGTGGAACTAGGAGTCCGAGCGCTCCAGCCGGTCGAGCCGCTTCTCGATCTCCATCAGCTTGTACAGGATCATGATGTGGGTCTTTTTGGCGTCGATGCCAACTGGACTCCGATCGCTCGTGATCTCGGCCGCGATCTTTTCGTAGGCTTCTGTCGGGATCTCCAATAGTGCCTCCGGTGTGAGGGTTTCGCGCACGCGTTTCCTTAACCGCCGGGGTACCCCAGCTCGGCTGATCTCACGATCGTCATCTTTTCGAGTTGCATGTCACGCATCGTGTACGGGATCCCGCCCGTGCCGAGACCCGACTCGCGGACCCCGGCGAACGGCATCCAATCGACGCGGAATGCCGTGTGGTCGTTCACCATGACTGCCGATGCGTCGAGGTACCGTGAGGCGCGGAACGCGGTGTCGAGATCGCGCGTGAAGACCGCGGCCTGGAACGCGTACGGGAGTGAGTTCGCCAAGCCGATCGCCTCGTCGAATCGATCGTAGGGATAGACCGCGATCACCGGGCCAAAGATCTCGAGCGTGCTGACCTTGGCACTGGTCGGCGGATTGAAGAGCACCGTCGGCGCGTACGTGGTTGACGACAGCTCACGCGCGCCGCTCAAGTGTTCAGCACCGCCGTCGATCGCCTCTTCGACCCACTCGCCGACGCGGGTCACCTCTCCTTCGCGGATCAACGGACCGACCTCGGTTACTGATAGTGTCGGATCGCCGACCGTCATCCCGTACGCCAGCTCGGCGAGTTTCTCGGCCACGTTGTGCGCCACGTCGCGGTGCGCGAAGACGCGCTGAACGGACACGCACACCTGACCGGCGTGGTAGAAGCCGCCCTTGGCGAGCAGCGGCAGTGCATCGTCGAGGTCGGCATCACCGGCCACGATCACCGGCGCCGCCCCGCCGTGTTCGAGCGCGCAGCGGGCGCCGGGTGCCAGGTTCGAGCGCAGCATCCAGCCGACCGTGGCGCTGCCGATAAAGCTGAAGAACCCGACCCGCGAGTCGCTCACCAGCTGACCGGCGACGTCGAGGTCGGTCGTCATGAGCGCCTGGCACCACTCGGGGGGCAACCCCGCCTCGTGGAGGATCTCGACGAAGCGCCAACACGACAGCGGCGTCGCCTCGGCCGGCTTGACGATCACCGGACACCCGGTGGCGACCGCCGGACCAACTTGATGCGCGATCAAGTTGAGCGGATGGTTGAAGGCGCTAAACGCGACCACCACGCCGCGCGGTTCGAGTTGCGAGAACGCCAGCCGTCCGGCTGACGCCGCGTTGACGTTCATCGGGATCTCGGTGCCGCGTTGCGTGCGCAGCTCTTCGACGCAGATCCGAACGCTGTCGATCGCGCGGTCGGCTTCGACCTCGGAGTCGATCAGCGGCTTGCCGCCCTCGCGGGCAGCTTCGATCGCCAGCTCGTCGCGTCGATCACGCATGATCTCGATCGCGCGGTCGAGGATCGCGATCCGAGTGGCCGGTGAGAGCCACGTGTCGCGATCGCGGTACAACCGGTAAGCGGTCGTCAGCGCTCTGTCGACACCGGATTGATCGGCCTGCTCGACGGTCGCGATTACCGCGTTGTCGAACGGTGCGGTGACCTCCATCGTGCCGGCACCACGGGCGCCGGGCACCAACAGCGGGAAGTGATCAGCCATCTAGATCGGGCACACCAGCTCACCCAGCTTCTCGGTGAGCTTCATGTTCTCGGCGTAATCGACCGGGCAGTCGATGACGACCACTGTTTCGTCATCGATCGCCTGCTGCAGGACCGGCACCAGCTCGTCGGTGGCCTCCACGCGGTACCCCTTGGCGCCAAAGCTCTCGGCGTACGCCACCAGGTCGGGGTTGGTGAACTCGGTATGGCTTGGCCGGCCAAAGTGACGCAGTTGATGCCAGGTGATCAAGCCGTACTCGGCATCGTTCCAAATCAGGATCACGATCGGCGTGTCGGTCCGGAGCGCGGTCTCGATCTCTTGTGAGTTCATGAGGAACCCGGCGTCGCCGGTGACCGCGACGATCGTACGGTCGGGGTAAACGAGCTTGGCGCCGATGGCGCCCGGAAGCGCGATCCCCATCGATGCGAACCCGTTCGAGATCAGGCAAGTGTTGGCGCGCTCGGCCTGGTACATCCGGGCGATCCACATCTTGTGCGCGCCGACGTCGCTGATGACGATGTCGTCGGGCTCGAGCACCTGGCGCAGGTCCCAGAGGATCTTTTGTGGCTTGATCGGAAACCCGCTGTCGTTGGCGTGCTCGGAGAGCTCTTCGGCGATCGCCTGCCGCAGGCCCGATGCGGGCAACGAGTCGCGCGGCTGACTGGTGGCGGCGACCGCGTCGAGTGCTTGCCCGATGTCGCCGATCAACCCGGCCTCGACGATGTAGTGCTCGTCGACCTCTGCCGGTGTGGAGTCGATATGGACGATCTGGTGGTTGCGATCCGGGTTCCACAGGTACGGGTGGTACTCGACCATGTCGTAACCCACGCACACCACCACATCGGCGCGATCGAAACCGCATCCGACGTAGTCGTGTGCTTGGAGTCCGACCGCGCCCAACGCGTTCGGGTGTGACCATGGGATCGCGCCCTTGGCCATGAACGTCGTTGCGACCGGCAGGTTGAGCGTCTCGGCGAAGCGTACCAGTGCATCCGCCGCTCCAGCGCGGATGACGCCGTTGCCGGCCATCACCAACGGATAGCGCGCGCCGGCGATAAGCTCAGACGCCTGCCGGATCTTCTCCTCCGGCGGCACCGGCGCCAGCGCGCGCTGCACCTTGAGCGGTTCCTTCGCGTCGATCTCAGCCTTGGCGATGTTCTCGGGCAGGTCGATAAAGCTCGCACCCGGCTTCTCGGCCTCGGATTGTTTGAACGCCTTGCGCACGATCTCGGGAACGATCCCGGCGTCCAGGACTTGGGTGCTGTATTTCGTGATCGGGCGGAACAGGTTGACCAGATCGAGGTGCTGGTGGCTCTCCTTGTGCATCCGCGTCGTCGCGGCCTGGCCGGCGATCGCGACCAGCGGCGCGCGATCCATGTTCGCGTCGGCGACACCGGTGACCAGATTGGTAGCTCCCGGACCGAGCGTCGCCAGACAGACACCGGCGCGGCCCGTCAACCGACCGTGCACGTCAGCCATGAACGCCGCGCCCTGTTCGTGACGGGTGGTGATGAACTCGATCGAGCTATCGAGGAGAACATCCATGACATCGATGTTTTCTTCGCCGGGGATACCGAAGATCCGCCCGACGCCTTCGTTCTCGAAACACCGAACAAACAGCTCAGAAGCTTTCACGAACCCTCGCTCTCGATCCAACGATCGACACGCGACTCGAGTACCGATAACGGAACGGCGCCAGCGGTCAGCACGACGTTGTGAAACTTACGCACGTCGAAATCGTCGCCGAGGGCTGTCTCGGCGCGAGTCCGCAGCTCGCGGATCTTGAGCTGACCGATCTTGTACGCCAGCGCCTGACCGGGGATCACGATGTAACGATCGACCTCGGCCACGACGTCCTGTTCGGTCATCGGCGAGTTCGACATCATCCAGTCGATCGCTTGCTGTCGCGTCCACCCCAGCGCATGCATGCCGGTGTCGACGACCAACCGGTTGGCGCGCCAGATATCGAAGTACAACGCGCCGAAGTACTGATACGGGTCGGTGTACAAACCGAGCTCACGACCAAGGGATTCGGCGTACAACGCCCACCCCTCGACGTACGCCGTGAAGCCACCGAACCGCCGGAAGGCCGGTAGCTCCTCGATCTCTTGCGCGATCGAGATCTGGAAGTGGTGTCCTGGAGACGCTTCGTGGAGTGACAGCGCTGTCATGTTGTACTTGGGCCGCGAATCGAGCTTGTACGTGTTGACGTAGAAGATCCCCGGCCGCGACCCATCGGGCGCGGCGGGGAAGTACTGCCCGGCGGCCATTTGCGGCGCGCGGAACGGCTCGACCGGCCGGACCACGTAATCGGCCTTGGGCATCACATCGAAGATCTGGTCCAACGCCGCGTTGATCTCCTCGCGCAGGACCTCGTATCCGGCCAGCAGATCTTCGTCCCGGTCAAAGAAGAGCTCGGGATCGGTGCGCAAGTACTCGAAGAACGCTTGCATGTCACCGTCGAAGCCGACCTCGTTGCGGACACGTTCCATCTCGGCGAGAAGCTTCTCGGCTTCACGCTTTCCGATCTCGTGGATCTGCGCCGGCGTCAGATCGGTCGTGGTAATCGTTCGAACGTTGTAGGCGTAGAGCTCGGCGCCGCCCGGAATGTGGCTGAGCCCCACGGTGTCTCTCGTGTGCGGCATGTATTCGTCGCGCACGAAGTCGCGCATCTTCCGGTAGGCCGGAATGAGCACGCTTTGAATGTGGTCGCGGTAGGCGGCCACCAGCCGTTCTCGGTCTTCGGCCGCGATGTCCTCCGGCATATTGGTGATCGGTCGCCAGAACACGCTCTCCTCGACATCATCGACGATGTGTGCTTCGAGCTGCGGCATCACCCTTTCCATGATCAGCCGCGGTTGGACGACGCCCGCTTCGATGCCCGCGCGCAGCTTGGCGATCGCCGAGTCGGTCCACTGCGTGTACCCGGCCGAGCGCGAGATCCAGTTCTCGTAATCGTCGACGGTGTTGAACGGTTGCGCGTTCCCCCCCGATCCCAACAGCGGCAGAAAGGTGTGAAAGCCGAACATCTGGTTCACCGGCATCAGGGTCCGCAAATCGAAGTACCCCTCGGTGTACCCCTCGAGGGTGTTCTCGCGTTGCAGCTTGAAGATGTCGTAGCTGAGCCGGTCCTGGGGGCCCAGGGTTTCGGGGTCGAACTCGCCCAATCGCTCGAGATACCGTTCCTGGAGCGACCGCATCTGAGCGCCGTACTCGTCGGTCAGCGGGTTGACGAATCGATCGTTGTAGCGGTGATCGCCGCGAAACGTCGCCGAGATCGGATTGAGTTCGAGGAACTCCTCGTCGTACTCCGCGAACATCGCGTTTAGACGCTCGGACGAGTTTTGGTCGGGGTGCTGACCCCCGGGCACGGCCACGAGTGCGGCGAGCAGCAAGATTCGGAGATCGATCACGACGCCCCCCCGGTGGCGTTGTAGGTTGTGCGGCTTCTCATGCAAACTAGCTGGGCCGGGCACGTCGAGTCCACGGACCGAGGAGCGGGGCGAAATGGATGCGTAGCCTGATTTTCTGGTCGTTGTTCCCGTTCGTGATACCACAGGCGATCAGGGTTCGAAAGAACGCGCCGAGATTCAACGATGCAGCGGGACCGAACGAGGGTGCGGTCGGTGAAGGACGCGACTACCGCCTCTTGGCGATCGGCGACTCGATCATATCTGGTGTCGGGGCGACCCGCCTTTCGAAGGCTCTCGTTGGTCAGACATCACTGGCATTGGCGGACGCGCTGGATTGCAGGATCGCCTGGACCGCACGCGGTCGTACAGGGGCTACTTCTCGAGCACTTCTCGATGAACTCGGTGCGAACGGTTTCCCGACCGAGGCCGATTTCATCGTTTTAAACGTCGGGGTCAACGACGTCACCTCGCTGGCCACACTCTCGAGCTGGAAGAGAAACCTGACGGAGCTCCTGCGGTTGACATCTGAACACTCCCCGGATGCGATCATCGCCGTGGCCGGGATACCGCCACTCGGTGGTTTCCCGCTCTTGCCCCAACCGATGCGCGCCTTGTTCGGGATGCGCGGTCGGTCGTTCGACTCGGTCGCACGGCGGGTCGTCGCCGAGTTCCCCCAGGCGGTGTTTCTCCCGATCGTGTTCGATACCCGACCCGAGAAGTTCGCGCCTGACGGGTACCACCCTTCCGAGGACGGCTATCGAGAGTTCGGTCAGGCGGCGGCTGACCGTATTCTCGAGAAGATGCGCTGATATCGAGCGACGGTTAGAGCGGGAGCACCGTCCTTCCGTAGAGCTCGTTCCAGATCTGGACGATAGAGCCATACATCGCCGACAACCCGACGAAAATCCCCTCCCAACCAGCGACGAGGCCGATCGTTGCATTACCGGTCCAGTCACGCACGGCGAGCAAGAAGAACAGGATCGTTAGGCTCAGGAACACCGTTTGGAGATTGCGAGTGAGCTTTAGCGTACCGATAAACATCAAGCCGGTGAAAACGCCCCAAGCGAACAGATACCAACCCATCGCCGTCTCGCTCGCAGCCGGGACACCGGTCCACTTTGGAAAGACGATGAGCGCGACGAGCGTAAGCCAAAAGAGACCGTAGGAGCTGAAGGCGGTCGCGCCGAACGTGTTGTTCTTCTTGAACTCCATGATGCCGGCGATGACTTGGGCGATACCGCCGTAGAACACACCCATCGCGAGGATCATCGTGTTCATCTCGAAGAAACCGGCGTTGTGGATGTTGAGCAGTACGGTGGTCATGCCGAAGGCCATGAGGCCCAGCGGCGCGGGGTTGGCGATCGACTCGCCTGACGGCTCGGTCATGTAAGGGGGATTCCTTCCTTATTTAGCAAGCTGGGGTAACCAACTGATACACGATCCTGTTGCACGACGCCAGGAAAAACGGTGATTACGTCGTATACTTGAAGTATGCGACAGGTCCTCCGTCCGCCACGGTTGGCGATCCTCTACTTGGTTATCGCTTGGATCGTCGACTACGTGCTATCGAGCCCGGCGGTGATATCGATCGGGTACCGCTTCTGGCTCAGCCTGGTGATCGTTGGTGGAGGGGTGTGGCTTTCCTACCGCACCGTGAAGTTGTTCGAGCGCGCCGGAACGACCCACAAGCTATCCGGCGAGAGCACCGCGCTCGTCATCGAGGGGCCGTTTCGGTGGAGCCGCAACCCGCTGTACCTGGGTCTCACGCTGATCGTGCTCGGGATCGCAATCTACGGTGGATCGGTGCCCTTTCTGCTGGTCCCGGTGGTGTTCTTCCTGACCCTCAATTTCGGATTCGTCCCGTGGGAGGAGGGACGGCTCGAGACGACGTTTGGCGACCCGTACCGGGCGTATCTGCAGGAGGTTCGGCGGTGGCTCTGAATCGGTCCCGGATTGAAGGGAAATCCCCTACATGTTTTTGGTGCTCCTCCCTGCTTTCTTGAGGGCCGTCTAACCGGTACCATTAATAGATGAGAATACATCTTGCGTGTAGTCTGCGTGGACGGTGACGACCAAAGCGCAAACCGAGGCCGCGCGCGCCGTTCCTAGCGACAGCGGCGAGCCGCGTTACGAAGTCTTCGAGCTCCCCGAGCACACGGTCGAGATCGTGTCCGATTCGGGAGAAGGCGCGCAGAAGTGCGGCCAGATCCTGGGTGCGGTAACGGCCAAGATGGGGAACGGCGTCTGGACGGTCGAGATCATCCCCGCCGAAATCGAGCCGCCACCTCGTAGCCCGGCCGGCGGCAGTGGCAACCGCGTGCGGATCGGTTCCGAGCCCGTGACAAACTGGGGTGACGAGACACAGCTCATGGTAGCGTTCAACGAGCAAGTCCTGATGGGACGCCATCGTTTGAACGCGCTCGCCGACGATGCCACGATCCTGCTCGAAAACATCTGGGCCGACCATCCCGACGAAACGATTCGGGCCGCGTGGCAAGAAGCGCAGAGCGAGCTCGAAAAGACGAACTACCGGATCATCGAAGTTCCGATGCAGGAGCAGTGTCTGACCGTCGTCGAGGATCCGCGTCGCGGCAAGAACATGTTCGTGCTCGGTATGCTGGCCTGGATCTACGATCGTGATCTCGATCTGTGTCGCGATCAGATAGCGCACGCGTTTCGCAAGAAGTCGGAAGAGATCTACAAGCGCAACGTCGAGCTGCTCGAGCTCGGGTACGGCTGGGCCGAGGAGAACCTCGATTTCCGGATTCATATTCCGGCGCAACCGACGACCGATCCGATGGTGGTCATGAACGGCAACGAAGCGGTTGCGCTGGGCGCGATCGCCGCTGGGATGGAGTTGGCGGCGATGTACCCGATTACGCCGGCGACGTCAGCGTCGCACGAGCTCGGCGACGTGTTCGAGAAGTTCGGTGGCGTGGTGCACCAGGCCGAGGACGAGATCGCCGCCGCCGGCGTCGCGATCGGCGCGTCGTACGCGGGCAAGGTCGCGTACACGATCACGTCGGGCCCGGGGCTGGCGCTAAAGACGGAGTTCTTGGGGTTGGCGGTGATGATCGAGATGCCGCTGGTGGTGGTCGACGTACAGCGCGGCGGACCCGCTACAGGATTGCCGACCAAGGTTGAGCAGTCGGACCTGTTGGCGGCGATCTTTGGTCAGCCGGGCGACGCGCCGCACGTCGTCATGGCGCCGGCCACCATAGAAGAGTGTTTTCACGTCATGGTCACGGCGCGGCGCATCGCGGAGACGTTTCGCACCGTGGTCATCGTGCTGTCGGATGCCAACCTGGCGACCGGGGTACAGCCGTTCCGACGCCCCGAGCTCGATCCCGCATGGGTGGCGGCGCCACCCGACCTGAGCCCGGTTCCGGAGGGATTGAAACCCTACGATTGGGATGCGAAAACGGGGTTGTCACGACGGTTTGTGCCCGGTCAGCCAGGTGGCATGTACACCGTTACGGGATTGGCGCACGATGAATCGAGCCGAGTCGCGTACAGCTCGGCGGTGCATCAGCGCTCTTCGACGATGCGCAGCCGCAAGATCGCGGTGCTCCAGAGCACGCTCAATCCGCCGGAGGTGTACGGGGACGACAGCGGTGAGTTGTTGGTCGTCGGGTGGGGCAGCACCAGGGGCGCGATCGAAGAAGCGGTCGATCGTTTGCGAGCCGAGGGGATGAGCGTCTCGTCGCTTCACCTAAGCTTCCTCTCTCCGCTCGAGCCGGGTATCAAGGAGATCTTCAGTCGGTTCGAGAAGGTGATGACGGTCGAGATCAACTATAGCGATGACCCGGACGCGCCATACATCAACGAAGAGAACCGCCGCCGCGGACAGCTGGCGTGGTTGCTCCGAGCGCAGACGCTCTACGACGTCGATTGTTGGACGCGAGTGCTCGGCGAGCCGCTGCGACCGAGAGCGATCGCTAACGCGATCCGGCAGCGAATAGAAACCGTGGAAGGAGACATAGCGTGACGATCCCAGTCAATTCGCTGTTGCAGTGCGCGTTGGACGACGAGCGGGTATTCGAGCGCTCGGATTACGAGGGACCGGTCCCGCGCTGGTGCGCGGGTTGCGGCGATCATTCGGTCTTGGCGGCCACGCAACGACTGTTGGCGGACGAGCAGTTCCAGCCCGAAACGACGGTATTTGTCTCCGGGATCGGGTGCTCGAGCCGGTTCCCGCACTACCTGAAGACGTATGGTTTTCATGGCCTCCACGGCCGGGCGCTGCCGGTCGCTACCGGGATCAAGCTCCATCGGCCCGACCTCGACGTGTTCGTCGTCATGGGCGACGGTGACTGCACGTCGATCGGGGCCGGCCACTGGGTTCACGCCACCCGCTACAACATGGACATGGTGGCGTTGATGCTCGACAACAACATCTATGGGCTGACCAAGAATCAGACTTCGCCCACGACGCCGCAGGGGTATCCGAGCAACACACAGCCCCGAGGCAGCTGGTTGCCGGCGCTCAACCCGGTCGAGGCGACGCTAGGCATTACCAACGCATCGTTCGTGGCCCAGACCGCGGAGTGGATTCCGCCGCATCTGTTTGCCACCATTAAGGCGGCGTACCACCACGACGGCTTCGCGTTCGTGCGGATTCTGCAACGCTGCCCCAAGTACACCGCGCCGTTGTTCGAAGAGGGGCTCAAGAACCCCGACTCGATCGAGTTGTTGGTCCACGAAGACGGGGTCATGGTCGACGGTCTCGAAAACGTCTACAAGAACCAAGTGCGTCACGATCCCGGCGATATCCACGCCGCTCGTAGATTGGCTGAGGAGGACGGGCGGACGCGGCTCGGTGTCTTTTTCCGTGACGAGTCACGTCCGCGGTACGAGGAGACTCGCCACCTGCAGGCGATCACCGCCGAGGAGAAGGTTACGCGTCTATCGGAGGAGTTGGATCTGCATGCCGTCTGACGAACGGATCGAGCAAGCACTCTCGGCGTTTGAGCCGCCACGGGTCGCGTTTCAGTCTGCGATCGCGACGACGATCGGTGAGCTCGACGCGATGCTCGCGGCGGGGTCTGCGGGCGAGGGTGAAGCGTCTGAGCGGGCTGCGTCCGAGCTGGGCCGGTTTGCAGCTGGACATATCGACGCGGAGCGGTTCGCCGCGCTTGTGACAGAAGACTCGCGCCTCGATCCGGTCGCAGCCGAGGCGGTCGGTCGGGCGCGCAAAGTGCTAACCGAGATCGAGGCCCGGAAGCCTAGAGATTACTGCGTTCGGGTCGCGTCCGGAGAAGACCTAGTGACCAAGGTCGCGGCGGCGTGGGCCGATTTTGGACGCGTGTTTGGCACCGCGCGGCTGGTCGAAGCTGCGCGCAAAGGCCAGTACCGCTTGCCCAATCACGAGCCCCTGATGTCGTCGTGTCCGTTCCCACAATGGAGCCGCGCCGAGCGAGCCCTGACACCGCCATTGATTGTCGACGTCGACGGCGACGCATTGCAGGTCGACGGCTTGGCCAAGTTCCTCGACGGTGCGGCCAAGATCGTGCTGCTGGTGCGCGGCGATTCGCCGCCAGCGCCGTTGGCGCGGCTGGTGAGCCCGAGCGTGTTTATCGCTCAGACCGATGACATCGATGCGCTCGATCGAGCGCGCGGTACGCCAGGGCCGGCGATCGTTGCGGTGGTAAAGAGGATGGCCCGCGCGCCGCGCGCGGTCCGGTATCCGCTTTTCGACAGGCCGAGGACCTGGGTCATCTGCGGGTGTTGATCGCGATGGCTGAGACCGGAGCGATCGCGCCGGCCACCGCGGCCGGTGGCACCAACGGTGACGAAGCGCCGGCCGAGCCGGCTGATCGGCTCGCCGCATGGCTGCTTCAGCAGGCAGATATACCGACCGAGGAGCCGTCGTGAGCCCGGAGACGATTCTCGGTTCGATGGCCATTCTGGGCGGTGTCGGCTTGACGTTTGGTGTCCTGATCGCGCTCGCACACCGGAAGTTGGCGGTGTGGGAAGACCCGCGCCTCGACGTCGTCGCGGACATGCTGCCGGGTACCAACTGTGGTGCGTGTGGCCTCGGCGGGTGCCGCGCGTTCGCCGAAGCGACGATCAAGGGTGATATCGAACCCGCGAAGTGCACGACGATGGGACAGGAAGAGCGACACGATGTAGCGCAGTTCCTGGGCATTGAAGCCGGCGAGGCGGTGGCGCTCGTGGCGCGGTTGCTTTGCGCCGGCGGCTCGGATGTAGCGCCAAGAAAGGCCGATTACTTTGGCGTTGAAAGCTGTGGCGCGGCGGTGGCGGTTGGTGGTGGTGGCAAAGCGTGTGCGTGGGGGTGTGTCGGGCTGGCCGATTGCGCCGTGGTGTGCGATTTCGATGCGATCTATATGAATGACGTCGATCTGCCGGTGGTGGATCTCGACAATTGTACCGCGTGCGGAGATTGCGTGGATGCGTGTCCGCTGGACTTGTTTGTTATCATGCCAGTTGAACATCACCTCCTCGTGCAGTGCCGTAACTTGCTCGAGGGGGACGCAGCGACCGACGTATGTTCAGTGGCGTGCAACGCTTGCGAGCGGTGCGTCATGGACGCGGCCCCCGGTTTGATCGAGATGCAATCCGGCCTGGCGGTCGTCGATTACGACAAGATCGATCTCGCCGAACCGGCGGTGATCGATCGCTGTCCGACCCGATCGATCGTGTGGGTCGAAGGCGCACAGTTCCCACTGGAGCGTGAAACCCTAGAGAGTATGGTGGCATGATCTTCAAGAAGAAAGCATCGCCGGAAGAAGCACCGCGGTACCCGGGTATCCGGGAAGCGCTGGACGGTGGCAGCGCGGTCGTCGAGATGGAGACCGCGGCCAGTGAGGGGGCCGGCGCCTATCCGATTACGCCTTCGACCCAGATGGGCGAGGGTTGGGCGCAAGCTGTGGCGTCGGGCAAGACGAATGTAAATGGCCGCCGGTTGTTGTTCTTCGAGCCGGAGGGTGAGCACGCCGCTGCTGCGGTGACCGCCGGCATGAGCATGACCGGGTTACGGGCAACCAACTTCTCGAGCGGGCAGGGGATCGCGTACATGCACGAGTCGCTCTACGCGGCTGCCGGCAAGCGACTCACCTACGTGCTCAACGTCGCCGCCCGGGCGATGACCAAGCACGCGCTCAACGTCCACGCCGGCCACGACGATTACCACGCCATCGATGACACCGGCTTCTTCCAGTTCTTTGCCAAGGACGTTCAGTCGGCGGCTGACCTCAACTTGATTGCGCATCGGGTCGCCGAGCTGTCGCTCAACCCGGGTGTCGTTGCGCAGGACGGTTTCCTCACCAGTCACGTAATCGAGTCGATGTTGCTTCCCGAGCGCGAGCTGGTGAAGGAGTACCTCGGAGACCCGAGCGACATGATCGAGTCGCCGACCCCCGCGCAGCGGATGGTGTTCGGGAAAGAGCGGCGTCGGATTCCAGAGATGTTCGACCTCGACTACCCGGCGATGCTGGGCCCCGTGCAGAACCAGGATGCGTACGCTCAGGGCGTTGCCGCGCAACGTCCGTTCTATTTCGATCATGTTCGCGAGATCACCGACGACGCGATGGCCGAGTTCGCGGCCCTGACGGGTCGACATTACGCCCCGGCCAGCGGCTACCGCATCGAGGACGCCGAGTATGTGCTCGTAGGTCAGGGCTCAGTGGTCGCCAACGCGGAGGCGGTGGCCGATCACTTGCGCGACACGCGCGGTATCAAGATCGGTGTTCTCGACCTCATCATGTTCCGCCCGTTCCCGGCTGATCTTGTCACGCGTCTGCTGCGTGGCAAAAAAGGCGTCACCGTTCTCGAGCGTGTCGACCAGCCATTGGCGGTCGATCCCCCGCTGTTGCGCGAGATCCGCGCTGCCATGTCTCAAGCGCTCGAGAACGGGCGGGCGGATGAGCCGTTGCCGTATCCGGGGGTGGCGTCGATCACGCTCGACGAGACGCCCGATTTTTACGCTGCCGGGTTCGGCTTTGGTAGCCGCGACCTGCAACCAGGAGACTTGATCGCGGCGGCTGAGAACATGCTGCCCAAAGGCAGCAAGCGGCGCCATTTCTATCTGGGGATCGATTTCGTGCGCGTGGACACGCAGCTCCCCAAGCTCCAGCTGTGGCAAGAAGAGTTGCTCGAGGATTACCCGAGGTTGGCCGATTTGACGCTGCCGTCGGCCGGCGATTTCGATCTCGCCCCGCCGGATTCGATCGCCATACGGATCCACTCGATCGGCGGTTGGGGCGCGATCACGACCGGCAAGAATATCGTCCTGACGGCGTTCGAGTTGGCCGGGCTCCACGTGAAGGCGAACCCCAAGTATGGATCCGAGAAGAAGGGCCAGCCGACGACGTTCTACGCCACGCTAGCGCACGAGCCGATCCGGATAAACGCCGAGCTCAAGCACGTCGATGTGGTGCTCTCGCCGGATCCCAACGTGTTCCGTCACTCCAACCCGCTGGCCGGACTCTCCGAGGGCGGTGTGTTTGTGATCCAGAGCGACCGCCCGGTCGAGGAAGTGTGGCGGTCGCTACCGGTCCCCGCCCGGCGCGACGTTCGCGAGCGACAGCTCAAGGTCTTTGCGGTGGACGGGTTTACGATCGCAACCGAGGAGGCGAGCGATCCTGAGCTCAGGTATCGGATGCAGGGAGCGGCGTTCATGGGAGCGTTCTTCGCCGCGTCGCCGTTCCTCGAGCGTGAGAACCTGACAGAGGAGCGGTTGTTCGAGGGGATCCGGGCCCAGCTCGAGGAGAAGTTCGGCAAGCTGGGTGAGCGCGTCGTCGACGATAACTACCGGGTCATTCGGCGCGGCTTTGATGAGGTACACGAGGTACCGGCCCTCGACGAAGAGGAGCTGGTCGACCTGGTCAGCGAACCGTCAAAGGCGAGCCACGTCCCGATGCTGATGGATGTGCCGAACGCGGCCGACGGGATCGGCAACCCAGGTCGGTTCTTCGAGCAAGTTTGCGGCCTCTGTCTGGTAGGCGAAGACGTGATCGCCGATCCGTTCACGGCGATCAGCGCGATGCCGGCGGCGTCGAGCACGATCCGCGACATGACCGATATCCGGTTCGAGGTGCCCGACTTCGTGGCCGACCGTTGCACGGGGTGCAGCCAATGCTGGGTCCAGTGCCCCGACGCGGCGATACCGGGGCTCGTCAACACGGCCGAGGACGTGTGGAACGCGGCGATCGATACGGCCACCAACGGTCGTTCGCTGCCGCGGATTCGTCAGCTCGCAAAACCGCTCGCCAGCGAGTCGCAAAAGCTGCTCAAAGGGATGGAGTTTCATGGGTTTGGCGAAGTCGCCTCGGCGGCGTACCGAAACATCGTAGCCAAGCTCGGTTGGGATGCCGATCGCCGAGCGCAGCTGGATGAGGAGTTTGCCGCCGTCTACTCGATCCTGTCGGAGCTTCCGCTGGCCAAGACGGTGCCGTTCTTTGATGTCCCCGAATCGAAGGAGAAGGGCAGCGGCGGGTTGTTGTCGATCACCATCAACCCGGAGACGTGCAAAGGGTGCAACATCTGCGTCGACGTCTGTCCCGAAGAGGCGCTGGTCACCGTCAAGCAAGACACCGAGATCGTCGAGCGGTTGCGGCGCAACTGGGAGCTGTGGCAGCTCCTCCCGGACACCGATGATCGGTACATCAACATTCGCGATCTCGAGCAGGGGATCGGGGTGTTGTCGTCGCTGTTGCTCAAGAAGATCAACTATCGCTCGATGGTCGGTGGCGACGGTGCGTGTATGGGGTGTGGGGAGAAGACCGCTGTGCACCTCGTTACGTCAACGGTCGAGGCTTTGGTGCAACCTAGGGTCGAGCAGTTTGTGACCGAGATCGACGGGTTGATCGCCGAACTTGACGCCAAGGCGCGCGGTCTGCTCGCGGCGGACGCGGATCTAGATGTCTCGACCATGACTGATGATGAGACGGTCGATGTTCCGCTGACGGTGGAGAAGCGCGATGTGGTCAAGCAACTGGCGGATTCGATCCGCGATCTCAAGGACCTCCGTTGGCGCTACACGGAGGGCCCCAGCGGTCAGGGCCGAGCGTCGCTGGGGATCACCAACGCCACCGGTTGCTCGTCGGTTTGGGGCAGCACGTATCCCTACAATCCGTACCCGTTCCCGTGGGTCAATCATCTGTTCCAGGACGCGCCCTCGATCGCCATCGGGATCTTCGATGGTCACATGCGCAAGATGGCGGATGCGTTCATCGCCGTGCGCCGCGCTCGTCTGCTGGTCGAAGATGCGTACGACCCGGAGGAACACGACGCGTTCTTCGAAGCGTTTGATTGGCACCAGTTCACCGACGATGAGTTCGCGCTGTGTCCGCCGATCCTGTCGATCGGCGGCGACGGGGCGATGCTCGACATCGGGTTCCAAAACCTGTCGCGGCTGATGGCATCGGGGAAGCCGATCCGGGTCATGGTTCTCGACACGCAGGTCTACTCGAATACCGGCGGACAGGCGTGTACGAGCGGGTACACCGGCCAGGTCGCTGACATGTCGGCCTACGGTGCGGCTCAGCACGGCAAGCAAGAGGTCCGTAAAGAGCTGTCGCTGATCGCGCTCGCGCACCGCGGGGTGTTCGTGCATCAATCTTCGCAGGCGTCGCCATCGCACATGATCGCCGGGATCATCAAGGGGCTCAGGACGCGGCGGCCGGCGGTCTTCAGCATCTACACGCCGTGCCCGGTCGAGCACGGGCTGGCTGACGAGTGGGCGCCGCACGCGGCGAAGCTGGCGCTCGAGAGTCGCGCCTTCCCGCTCTTGACGTACGATCCCGATGGCGGCCAGGCGCTCTCCGATTGTCTCGACTTGATGGGCAACCCGGCGGTCGACGACCGCTGGCCGATGTACGAGCTGGAGCACGTGGACGACGAAGGCGAGACCCAGCGTTTGGAGCTGCCGCTCACGATCGCCGACTGGGCAGCCACCGAGACGCGCTTCAAGAAGCACTTCAGCCCGATACACAATGGCGACGAAGAGGCCGAGATCCTGTTCCACGAGTATCTCGATCTGCCGGCCGACGAGCGTGAGGACCGACAGCCGTTCGTCTACACGATCGATGATGAGCGCAAGCTGGCCAAGCTGGCGGTGTCGCCGGAGATCGCCGAGCTGGCCGAGGAGCGGCTCCTTTTCTGGTCCCAGCTGCGCGAGCTGGGTGGTCTCGCTGAGGCCGATGCGGAGGCTGATCTGGAGGCCGAGTTCAGCCAGCGCGAGGCCCAGTTGCGCGGTGAGTACGAAGCTCAATTGGCGAAGCTCCGAGCCGAGTACCCACGCGTGGTTGCGCGCCGTCTGGCGGAGGGGTTGCTGCGTGGGGGTGGAGACCGGACGGTAGCCGATTTGCTGGCCTCGGCCGAGGCGACCCCGGGTTTGGAACCGATCAGCTTGGATGTGGCGGGTGTCGACGGGAAGGTCGCGGCTGCGCCGGCAGCGGTCGCCCAACCGGCAGCCCCGGCGGTTGTGGCCGAACCGGCTCCAGCGGTCGCAGCCGAGCCGGAAGAGGAAGAAGAAGAGGGGCTCGTCATCGAGCCTTCGGTCGAGACGTTGCGCTGCACGTCATGCAACGAGTGCACCGACCTCAACGCCAAGATGTTCGCCTACGACGATAACAAGCAGGCATACATCAAGGATCCGCGCGCCGGGACGTTCGCCGAGCTGGTGATGGCCGCCGAGCGGTGTCCCGCCGACATCATTCATCCGGGCACCCCGCTGAACCCGAAGGAAAAGAATCTCGACAAGTGGATCGCCCGGGCCGCGCCGTACAACTGAGCTCATGATACTGCGCTCGGGGTTCCGTCACGGCGTTCACCCAGCGGATTCAAAACACCTGACCGAAAACGTTCCGATCCGTCGGATGGGGTTTCCGACCGAGGTCGTCTTGCCGCTCAGGCAACACGCGGGCAAACCAGCCCGGGTGCTGGTCGCGCGGGGCGACAAGGTCGAGCGGGGCGATAAGATCGCCGCTGCCGACGGCTTCATTTCGGCGCCCGTTCATGCGTCGGCTACCGGCACCGTCGCGGGCGTGGAGTTGTGGCCCCACCCGGACGGCAGCATGGCCGAGGTTGTGCGGGTCACCGTCGAGCGATACTCACCGCAGATCCCGCGACCGCGGTTGGTGCCGCGGTGGGAGGGGCTGTCGCCAGAAGAGGTCGTCAAGGCGGTGCAGGAGGCGGGCGTGGTCGGTCTCGGCGGCGCCGCGTTTCCGACGCACGTCAAACTGTCGCCGCCACCCGATGCCGACGTCGAACTGTTGATCGTCAACGGTGCCGAGTGCGAACCGTATTTGACGACCGATCACCGGACGATGGCCGAGTACCCCGAGCGAGTCCACTTCGGGACCCGCGTCATGATGCAGTGTTTGGGCGTCGACCGAGCGGTGATCGGGGTCGAGAAAAACAAGCCCGACGCGATCGATGTGCTGACCGCTACGATCCCCGACGATCTCGACATCACGATCTTGCCGCTGACGGTCAAGTACCCTCAGGGCGCCGAGAAGATGTTGATAAAGGCGATCACCGGGCGCGAGGTACCATCGGGAAAGCTCCCGATGCACGTCGGCGTGATCGTCCAGAACGCGGGCTCGATCGCCACGATCGCCGAGGTTTTCGAGACCGGGTTACCGCTCGTCGAACGCATCGTCACCGTGACCGGCCCGGGTGTGAAGCGCCCTTCGAACCTGGTCGTGCCGGTCGGCTCGAAGTTGCGTGACGTGTTGGATTTTTGCGGTGGTCTCACCGATGACGTCACCGAGGTCCTGTTCGGCGGTCCGATGATGGGTGCGCCGCAGACCGACCTCGATGTGCCGATCATCAAAGGGACGACCGGTGTGGTCGTCCTGACGCGCGCCGAAACCGAGCGCCATCCGGTGTACCCGTGTATCCATTGTGGTCGTTGTCTCGACGCGTGCCCGGTGTTCCTGAACCCTCAACTGCTCGGCTCGCTGGCACAGGTCGGCCGGTACGAGGAGATGGAAGCGTCGCACCTAGCCGATTGCATGGTGTGCGGGGCGTGCTCGTACGTTTGTCCATCCAACATCCCGTTGTCGCAGATGTTCTCTTTGGGGAAGGCTGCGCTGCAAAAGATGGCCACAAAGGTCGCGTGAGCGACCCACGCTTCGAACTCACCGCGTCACCACACCTGAAAGGTGGCGCCACCACGCGCCGGATCATGTGGTCGGTGACCGGGAGTCTGGTGCCGATCGTCGCCGCGGCGGCGTACTTCTTTGGGCTCAGCGCGCTGCTGGTGATCGCGGCGGCAACGGCCGGTGCGGTCTTGACCGAGCGCGTGTTTGGTACGCCGGGCAGCCTGGGCGACGGCTCGGCGGCGATCACAGGCGTCTTGCTGGGGCTCTGCTTGCCGGCCGGTATGCCGATGTGGATGGCGTTTCTGGGGGGCGCGTTCGGGATCGGTTTTGGCAAGCTGATCTTCGGTGGCTTGGGCCAAAACGTCTTCAACCCGGCGCTGCTCGGTCGGGCGTTCTTGCAGGCCGCGTTTCCGACCGCGATCACCACGTGGCCGGCAGCGGGTGGGAGCTTTACCCAACTGCGGGGAGACAACTTCGCGCTGCCGCTCATGCGCGCGTCGAGCGACGCAGTGACGGAGGCGACACCGCTCGGGCTCATGAAGTTCGAGGCTACGTCGACGCCGGTGGGCGATCTGTTTATGGGCAGCACCGCGGGTTCGGTCGGCGAGACGGCGGCGCTGTTGATCCTCTTGGGCGGCGCCTACCTGGCGATCAAACGGTACCTCGATTGGCGGATCCCGGTGGCGATCTTTGTCACCGTGGCCGCGCTGTCAGGGATCTTGACCGCCATCGACTCGACTTACCCGGGGCCGCTGTTCATGCTCTTCTCGGGTGGTTTGATGTTGGGCGCGGTGTACATGGCGACCGACCCCGTGACCTCGCCCGTCACGCGGCGCGGGGCGTGGATTTTTGGAGTCGGTGTCGGCGCGCTGGTGGTGGTGATTCGCGTGTGGGGCGGACTGCCTGAAGGAGTCATGTACGCGATCCTGCTGATGAACGCGATGGTGCCGTTTATCAATCAAGCGACTCAACCCCGAGTCTTCGGAAGAAGCGGTGACGGGATGGTGACGGCGTGACGATCCGCGGCGCGCCAGCATGGCGGTTGGTGACGACGTTGGCGGCAGCCGGAGGGATGGCCGGTCTGCTGATCGTCGTCGTATTCGAGTGGGCTGAACCGCGAATCGAGGCCCACCGTGCGGCCGTGCTAGCCGCCGCGATCGACAACGTGCTGGCCTCCCCGGCTCACTACGACACGTTGTACGTCGTCGACGGTGCGTTGCGCGAGACGCCACCTGAAGGCGTGCTCGAGCGCGATCTCGAACGCGTGTTCCTGGGATACGACGAATCCGATGTGCCGGTGGGGTTCGCGGTTACCGGTGGTGAGCCAGGGTATCAGGACATCATCCAGTTGATCTTTGGCTACGATCCGGGCAGTGGCGAAGTCGTGGGAATGGAGGTGTTGGAGAGCAAGGAGACACCGGGCCTTGGTGACAAGATCGAGAAGGACGCCGAGTTCGTGGCCGAGTTCGACGGTGTCCAGACGCCGCTGGTCGGGGTCAAACAGGGCGCCGGACAGGGCGATCCTAGCGAAGTCGACATGATCACCGGCGCCACGATTTCGTCGCGCACCGTGATCGCGATCATCAACAATCGGCTCGAAGAGCTCGGTCCGTTGCTCGACACGTACCCGGCGACGGTGAAGCGATGAAGAGCGCGACGACCGCGCAGTACGACCTGATACGCGGCATCTGGCGCGAGAACCCGGTCCTTATCCATCTGCTCGGGTTGTGTCCTGCGCTGGCGGTCACGAATACGGTCGCCAACAGCCTGGCGATGGGGTTGGCCACGTTCTTCGTGCTGATGGGGTCGAGCCTGCTGGTGTCGACGTTCAAGCGGTTCATCCCGCACGAAGTGCGGATCTCGGCCTACATCCTGATCATCGCCACGTTTGTGACGATCGCGGATCTGGTGCTGGCGGCGGTCGTACCCGAGATCCACAAAGCGCTGGGCGCGTTCATAGCGTTGATCGTCGTCAACTGCATGATCCTCGGGCGCCAGGAAGCGTTCGCGTCGAAGCGTCCGGTGTCCCGAGCCGCGCTCGACGCGACCGGCACCGGTATCGGGTTCTTGATCGCGATGCTCATGATGGGCTCGGTGCGCGAGCTGCTCGGCAACGGCACGCTGCTCGGGTACAGTGTCTTTGGCGCCGGGTTCGAGCCATGGATCATCATGATTCTCCCGCCCGGAGGTTTCCTCACGCTGGGCGTGTTCTTGCTCGCGATGGGCTGGTGGCGGGGACGGACCGAGGGTGCACAGGCTCGGGTCAGGCGTTGGCCTCACGGTGTGGCGACGCGGAGGGCGGCATGAGCGATCTCTTCTGGATCCTGATCTCGGCGATGGTGGTCAACAACTTTACGCTCGCGCTGTTCCTCGGGTTGTGCCCGTTCATGGGCGTGTCGGCGCGCGTCGCGACCGCGCTGCGGATGGGTGCGGCGAACATTTTTGTGATGGTGATTACGTCGCTGACGGCCTGGGTTCTCAACACATTCGTATTGACGTACGCGCCGTACTTGAGACTGATCTCGTTTATCGTCGTCATCGCATCGCTGGTCCAGATCGTCGAGATGACGATCAAGAAGCTGAGCCCGACGCTGTTTCGCGAGCTCGGCATCTTTCTACCATTGATAACGACCAACTGCGCCATTCTGGGGCTCGCGATCTTCCAGACGAATCGCGGCTACGGATTGCTGGAGGGGCTCGCGTTCGCGGTCGGAGCCGGGCTCGGGTTGGCGTTGGCGCTGGTCCTCATGGCATCGATCCGCCAGCAGACCGAGCTCTCCGACTTGCCGGGATTGGCGCGCAACATGGGACTCGTGTTGATCGTGGCCGCCAGTCTATCGATGGCGTTCATGGGCTTCGCCGGGTTGTTGAGCTCATGACCGTCGTTGTTGCGATGCTCGCGGCGGCTACGCTGTTCGTCGTGTTCGCGTTGGTGATGCTCCAGTCGGGCAAAGACCCGGCGTGCGGCACCTGCGGAAGACGCGACCGGACCGGATGCGAAACGTGTGCTGAAACAGCCGATGAGGAGTGGAACGATGATTGAGCGCGACCCAGATCGACAATCGCTGCCGGATCGGCGGCTGTTTCTGACGCTCGGGATCGGGGCCTTCGTGGTTGCGTCGCTGCCACGGGCGATGCGGCCCGGACGGCACCTCATTCGGCGCACAGCGCCGGTCATGGGCACGATCGCTGAGATCGCCGTCGCGCATCAGAACGCGCGCTACGCTCAAGGGGCGATCGACGCGGCGCTCGATGCGCTGCGGTGGGTCGATCGGACGATGTCCCGATTCAACGCGGATTCGGACGTCGGGCGGGCCAACCGATTGGCGGTCGCACGACCAGTCATCGTGAGCCAGCCGACGGCGGATGTACTGACTGAAGCGTTGCGTTGGGCCGACGCGAGCGACGGCGCGTTCGACCCCTGTCTGGCCAATGCGGTGGCGCTCTGGGACGTGGAGCAACGCGTCGCGCCACCCCCGGAGGTCGCTGTGCGACGCTACGCCAACCGACAACTGTACCGGAAGCTCGAGGTCGGCCGCCGAGCGAACGGCGCGCCGGTGGTCGTGTTTCGCGACCGCGAGATGGCGATCGACCTAGGTGGGATCGCCAAGGGGTACGGCGTCGACCGCGCGGTCGGTGCGCTGCGCGAGTGGGGGATCCGCAACGCGTTGGTCAACGTCGGCGGAGACCTCTACGCGTTGGGTGTTTCCGAGAACGGTGATCCGTGGGAGATCGGGATCCGCTCATCCGACGATCGCGACCGAATCACTCACACGGTGCGAGTCCGGGATCGCGCGATCGCCACCTCGGGTGACTACGAGCAGTTCTTCGAGCACGGTGGTCGGCGTTATCACCATCTGCTGGACCCGGTTACCGGATCTCCCCGCCGCTCGCGGCTCCACAGCGTAACGGTTAGCGCCGATACGTGCATGACGGCCGACGCCGCCGGTACCGCGGTCTTTGGTCGCCCCGCGGATCGCGCTCGGCAGCTCGTGACCGCCACGGCGAAGGACGCGGAGATCGTCCACATCGGGTAGACGAGAGCACCCTGTTTCGAAAGCCGAGCGGTTGGCCGCGACCTAGATTACCGATGTGAGCGTGACTGTAGAATCTGGCGACCGCCGCCTGGCGGCGGTGCTGTTCGTCGATGTAGCTGGGTACACGAGCCTAGCCGCCAAGCGCGAAGACGAGGCGCTCCGACTCGTCGATCTATTCCAGTCGATAACCCGTGACGTCGTCGGCCGCTACAACGGTCGACTCGTGAAGTTCCTCGGTGACGGCGCGCTGGTCGTTTTCAGCAGCACCGACCGCGCGGCGCGTACGGCGCTCAAGATCGTGAGCGACTTCGAGGAACAATCGCAGAGGATAGACATCCCCGCTCGGGCCCACGCCGGTCTCCACTTGGGCGAAATCGTAACGACAGCCGACGGCGACGCATATGGCGACGGTGTCAATTTCGCGTCGCGTCTTCAGACGGTCGCCAACCCTGGGCAGGTAGTCGCGAGCGAGTACGTGTGGCTGCAGCTCCGGAGGCGCGACGACTTCGAACTAGAGTCGCTAGGGGATCGTGAGCTAAAAGATATCGGCGAAGCGATCGCGGTCTACGGGGTCACGCTGGCCGAGGGGGTCTCGTTGGAGGACGCGCAATCGACGGTGCAGACCGCTGCGACGATGCCTGCTGCGGAAGCCACCCGGCCCCGCGCACCACGCTGGCTCACCTGGCGTGGCGGGCTGGCGGCCGCGGCGGCGGTGCTCGGCTTGGTGCTCGTGACTTGGATCGTCGACCGACGGGGTGAAGAACCAGGTACGGGTGACACGCGTGTCGCAACCGCTAGCGTCGCGCAGATCGACCGCTCGATCGCCGTGCTCCCGTTCGCGAACATGAGCGCGGACCAAGAGAACGAGTACTTCAGCGACGGGATCACCGACGACATCCTGACCGCAATCTCGAAGATCGAAGATCTGCGCGTCATCTCACGCACGTCGACGATGCAGTACAAGAACACCGAAAAAGACGTGATTCAGATCGGCGAGGAGCTGGACGTCGCCACGATCCTCGAGGGAAGCGTTCGCCGGCAGGGCGACCGCGTCCGGATCACCGCTCAGCTCGTCAACGCCGAGACCGACGAGCACATGTGGGCCGAGACGTATGACCGCAACCTGACCGACATCTTCGAGATCCAGAGCGAGATCGCCGGGGAGATTGCGACCGCGCTTCAGACCACGCTGACCCGAGCCGAAGCCGAGGCGATCGCGGCAGGCCGGACCGGCGACCTCACCGCCTACGACCTGTACCTGAAGGGCCGTGACTACCTATGGAGCTCGCTTGAGACGATGACCGGGGCGACACAAGGCATCGATACCGCGGTCGATCTCTTCAATCAGGCGCTGGCGATCGATCCCGAGTACGCAGGAGCGTATGCCGGGCTCGGTCAGGCGTACGTCTTCCGATCGTTTTTTGCCGAGGCAGCGTGGGCTGACTCGGCGAGGGTGGCAAGCGAAAAGGCGATCGAGCTCGACCCGAACCTGGCCGACGGCCATTACGCGCTCGGGTTTGCGCTGTGGAAGGCCGGGGACTACGAGGGCGCCATCGTGCAGGCACACCGGGCGCTCGAGCTGAACCCGAACTACGCGCGCGCTACCGAGGGCTTGGCGCACTCCTTGTACCAGCTCGGTCGGTTGGACGAAGCGGTTGTGGCGGCTAAACGAGCGGTGGCGCTCGAGCCGACCAACGGCGAGTTCTATGAGTTCGTCGGGATGATCTACATCGACCTCGTTGACTACGATGAAGCCGAGCGATGGTTTCGTCGGCGACTCACGATCGAGCCCGATAACGGGAGCAGCCATGCCTTCATCGGGTACCTCCACCTGCTGCGAGGGGATGAGGTCAAGGCTGCCGAGGAGATCGAGCTCGGACGGTCGCTGGAACCGCTATCGATGCACGTTATGGGCAATCAAATGCGCCTGGACCTCGAACGTGGCAACTACGAGCAGGCGCGACCGTTGATCGAGACGTTCGTGGTCGGGTTGGCGCCCGAGTTTCAACCGCTCACGTATCTCGGCTTCGTACACTTGAAACTGGGTAACGACGACGAGGCGCAGGAGCTTCTCCGAGAGGCTGAGCGGGTCGCACGGGCCCAAATCGAAGCCGTCGGTCAGACCCCGCAACACGTGTACATGTATCTCATTCAGTCGCTGGCGATCCAGGGTCGAGTCGACGAAGCGGTTGACGTGCTCGAAGGCGCATATAGCGAAGGTTTTCGCATGTATCAGCCGCTGCGCACAGATTTGACGTTCGAGCCCCTTTTCGGGAACGAGCGGTTCGAGGCGATCATGACGCGGATGGAAGCGGATATCGCTCGGATGCGGGAACGTCTCCAGCGCGAGAGTCCGTGACCACGATCCCGAAGCACCGGCGGACACTTTTCGCCGGCGTGATCGTGGCGATGCACGTCTTGGGATTAGCTGTGTTGATATCGCTGGGCGACGGGTTCTCGCTCTTCGACCGCGGATCGCGCGTTGATAGCGAGATCAAGACGGAACCGGGAGCCGCGGCAGACGTCTTGGTCGAGAAGTGCAGCGATCTGGGAGGGCAAGACAAGGTCGGCTGCTATCAGGCCGAGTTGAGCGAGCGGCTAATTGCCCTGGGCGTCCGTCCGACGATGGACGCGCTCGATTCGCTCGTCGTCCGAGACAACGACGCCGCGCGCGATGCTCACGTCTACGCGCATCACATCGGTATCGAAGCCTACCAGCTCTCACCCGACGTGAGCGAGACGTTCTCGGGGTGCACCGAGAGCTTCTCGTCGGGGTGCTATCACGGGGTGATCCAGGCGTACTTCGAAGATCGTGGCGACACCGACGCGGAAGCGCTCGAGGAACTATGCCGCGCTTACAAGCGGCCCGATCAGAGCCGTTGGATCCTGTTCCAATGCGTGCACGGTATGGGTCACGGACTGACGATGTACTTCGATCATCATCTGCCCAGGGCGCTCGAAGCGTGCGATTTGTTGGATGACCTCTGGGATCGTGAGTCGTGCTACGGCGGGGCGTTCATGGAGAACGTCATGGGTGCGACTTCACCGCACCACCCGGCCACCGTTTTGGTCTCTGAAACCGAACACGATTCCGATGCGCACGGACACGAGCAAATGGGTCACGATGCGCCGGACGTGGCTTGGAAAGCGATCGATCCCAACGACCCGCACTACCCCTGCTCGGTCATGGACCCGCGTTACCACCAGCAGTGCTACCTCATGCAGACTTCGGTCATGCTGCACCACAACGGCGGCGACCTGCAAGATGCGTCGGTGTCGTGTGATGGAGCGCCGGAAAACATGCGGCCGACATGCCACCAGAGTTTGGGTCGCAGCGTCACCGCGTATACGAAAGATCCCGAGACGGCTGCCAGCCATTGTGAAGCCGGCAGCGCCGAGTACCGCGGTTGGTGTTATGTGGGCGTCGTAAAAGCGTTTGTCGATTGGACCGCGCGGGCCGAGAGCGGTCTCGATTTTTGTCGCGTCATCGAGTACGACCAGGACTATAAGTCTATGTGTTACAAAGGCTTAGGGGAGGAGATCGCAGCCCTGATCGCGGACCACGAGACGCGCGCGTCGCTGTGCGCACAAGCCGAAGACGAGTTCGTCACGACGTGTCGTCAGGGCGCGCAACTGCGCGCAAGAACGGGTTCCTGATCCCGCCCCTCGAAGACGTTACAGCATCGGCGCAATTACCTCGCGCGCGAACTCGATCAACGTCGTCGGCGTTGTGGTGTCCGGTGACCGCTCCTGCGCCGCTCCGATGAGACCCGAGTCGAAACCACCGTACATCTCGATGAGCGTGTCCGCGACGTTCGCGCTCAACCCCATGCCGAGCAAAGCCTCTCGGGTTTGACCTTCATCGACCTGCACATGGGCGATGGGACGACCGACGCCTTCTGATATCGCGGCAGCCGCCTCGTCGAAAGAGAGATCGGCTGGACCGTGGAGCTCTTGGACAGACGTCCCGGTCCAGCTGTCGTCGAGGAGTCGAGCGGCAGCCGCCGGGCCGATGTCCCGGGTGGCGATCATCGGAAGTCGAGTCTCACCAGAAACGGGCAGGAATATACTGCCCGCATCCCGCATCGGTTCGATGAACGCGAGGAAATTCTCGAAGAAGTAGGTCGGTCGCAGATGAGTCACGTGGGTCGCGACTTCGTCGAGCATCTGTTCGACGTCGCGAAGACCCGCGATCGGGCCGGTACCCGCCTCGAGGTGCGCACCCACGCTGGAGAGGTTTACGACGTGCGGAATCTTGTTCTCTCGGACCGCCGCGGCGCCATTCGCGCCGACGGCACATTGGAAACCGCGAAAATCTTCCGCGGTCAGTTCGGCCGGTGTGAGCCAAAACAGCGCGTCCGCTCCACGAGTCGCGTCGATGACGTACGCTTCGTCCTCGAGCGATCCTTGGCGGGCTTCAGCACCGCGCTCTGCGAAGGCGCCGACTTTGGCTGGGTCACGTACCAACAAAACGACGTCGGCGCCAGCGTCCAACAGCGTTTTGGTGACGATGCGCCCGATATTCCCCGTCGGGGTTGTTACAGCGATCATCGTATCAAACCTCCTGCTATGGCGTAAAACGTTCGTTTGCCCGACCAAACGTGAGACCGGCTTGTGGGCCGCCACCGACGACGTAGATCGAGTTGTCTACTACGGCGGCACCAAGACCGTGGCGTGCGGTTGGCATCGGCTCGAGTTGCTCCCACCGGTTTGTCGCCGGGTCGAACCGCTCGTTTGTGCTAAAGGTGTTTGTCGATTGGAGATCTTCGCCACCAAACAAGTAAAACCTATTGTTGAGAGCTACCGCTGCGACCCCGCTCCTGGCGGTCGGCACGGGTGGGCCGGCCGACCACCGATCGTTGACTACGTCATAGATCTCGAACGTGGTTCGGTTCTGGCCCCCGAAGCGACCCGCCGCGACGTAGATGTTGTTCCCGATGCCAGCCGCGGCGATATGCTCGCGAACGGTCGGCAGCGGAGCCAACGATTCCCACGAGTTGGTGACCGGATCGTAAACATCGTGTGTGCCGACTGTTTGTCCGGCCGCGTCGACGCCACCGATCGCGTGGACCTTGTTGTTCACGACCGCCACCGCCAGCGCGCCGCGGCTGGTGCCCATCGGAGCGCCGGCTGACCACGCGTCGGCGACGGGATCGTAGATCTGCACCAAGTTGATCGGGTTGAAGCTGGTACCGAAGTAGCCGCCGACGACGTACAGGAGCCCGCCGACAGCCGCCATGCCCGCGTGGTTCACCGACGCCGGGAGCTCGGTCACGGTCGTCCATCGATCGGTGGACGGATCGTACCGCTCGACCGTCGATGACGCGGTTCGGCCGGGACCGAAGCCGCCGGCCACGTAGATCTGCCCGCCGAGGGCGGCGGCACTGTTCTCGGTCCGCGCGTTGGTCATCGACTGCAAGACCTCCCACGGCCCCGAACCGCCGGGGGGTGGCGTCGGCCCCGTGGTCGAGCGGTTGCTGCTGTCGCCGTTGCAGGCGATCTGGGTGGCCAGCACCAGGCCGAGTAGGGCGAGACGATACATCGTGTCGTAAAGGCCCTTCACTCCCATAACGTTGCGTCGCTCCCCGGGGGCCTGCCAGCCGTCTCCCGACACCCACTTGGGGGATTCCCCGACAGAATTGCCACCACCTGTCGGTCTAGAATCTCTAGTGAGCGATCCGATATCGAGGTGTTCATTATTGGCCAGGAAGGAGCTACCGGTGACGAGAGAGGAAATCCTCAAGGCGCTTCACGAGATGTCTCCCGAAGAGCAGGAGGCGATCCGGGAAGAGATCTTGATGCTTGGCTACGATACCCCGGAAGCCGGCTCCGCGATGGCGACCTGCATCGAGATCATGAAGGAGATCCGGGACGGTAAGGACCCGGAGCAGGTTTGCCGCGACATGATTGAGGACATGGCCGGCATCGCCTGTCCCGACTGACGCTGCACACCGTCTGAAGTCTGCGTCCCGTTTGAATACACGGCCGCGACGGATAGTCTAGAGTGTTGGCGCCGCGGGATCGCCCGCCGCCCGCTCTAGACGTCTTGTCCAATGGAGGTTCGTCGTGGTCAGCTTACTGCGTTTGTCACTCGCCCCGGTCGTGATGATCGTCGCACTCGCCGGTCCAGTCCTCGCGCAAGAAGCGGGGGACGCCACATCCGAAAGCGTCACACCCGAGATAATCCTAGCCGGAAGCAACTTGTACAACGGGGGGACATGCATCATTTGTCACGCCATCGCCGGTAAAGGAAGTGGAACACGAGCGCCGGATCTATCCGATGTCGAGTGGCTTCATAGTCAGGGCGACCTCGATGGAATCCTGCAGACGATCCTGGCCGGGGTTTCTCAGCAGAACATCAAGGCGGTCAAGCCCAGACAGTTTCCGATGAACCCGAAGGGCGGACTCAACGTACCCGACGAGCAGATCGCCAACGTGGCCGCCTACGTATGGGCGTTGAGCCAGCCTGAGCCGCACGAGTTCATCGAGCAACAGTGGCGGTTCCTGGAGTTGGCGCGGTCCGGTCAGTTCGCAGATGCGCGCGCGGTGTTCGAAGCCGCTCAGCAGACGTACCCCGACAACTTGCTAGTTCCCGAGAACGGGATGAACGCGTTCGGCTACGAGTTTCTTGGAAGCGGTGACGTCGACGGCGCGATCGAAGTGTTCCAGCTCAACGTCGATCTGCATCCGGAAGCGTTCAATCCGTGGGACAGCCTGGCCGAGGCGTACATGACGAAGGGCGATAACGAGCGTGCGATCGAGTACTACCAGAAGTCGCTCGACCTAAACCCTCAAAACACGAACGCGGTCGATAAGCTGAAAGAGCTCGGCGCGGAGTAGACGCCGCTCGCTCAGTCGTCTGGACGGGTCAGCCTCTCGGCGATAAACGGGAAGACGATGCGCTCCAGTCGCTCGTCGATCTCCTCGCGGTGATCGCCCTCGTAGACGTCGAGCACGTGGGGGACACGTAGCTGGGCCAGCCGCTCGGAGAAGCGACGGCTGCCGACGGGAATGTGTGAGAACTGGTCGCCAGTGCCGTAGTCGATGGCCAGCCCTTCAAGGGATGCCAGCGCCGGCCAGTGCTCATCGAGGCGATGGAGCGGGAACCGCGCGCGGTACTCGTGGAAAACCGACTCGATGACCACGCGCTCGCCGTCCAGAACGCCGAACGGCAACGCCACGAACATCGGGGGTGTTTCGGGTGCCGGCGAGAACGCGGTCAGGATCCCCATCGACCCGACGAGCCAAAAATCTCTGGCCTCAGCGGCGGCCCCGATCTCGTCCCAGCTCTCGACCTCAGCCGCTCGGCGCCAGACGTCGTTGCTCTGGCCGATATCCTCGATCGGCGCCAGGCAACATGGGCTCATCGCGTATGCGATCCCAAACACGTCGGGTCGCTCCATCGTCAAGTGTATGGCCCCGTAGCCACCCATCGAGTGGCCGGCGACGGCTCGAGTTTCGCGCCGCGCTTCGGTTCTGTATTGCTGGTCGATGTAGGCCGTCAGGTCGTCGGCGATGAAACCGGCCCAGCGGCCGCTAACCGGGGAGTCGCGGTAGAACCCGCCGCCCAAGTGGTTGCCACCGTCGGGCATGACGACGAGCACAGGTGGAAGGCGGCCGCCATCGATCATGCGGTCGAGGATCGTCGGAATCTCGTAGTACTCAATCCACATGTCGGGGTTGTCGAAGATGCCGTGCAGGAGGTACACGACCGGATAGCGCCGGTCCGTGTCTGCGTCGTACCCGGGAGGCACATAGACGAGCACACGCTTCTCGGGCGCGTCACCGATCAGATTGTCAGCCAGCGACGGCGCGTCGACGACGTGAGCGTCGACCCGCGACCCGACCGCCGTAGCGACCTGCGCTTGGGCTGTTACGGTCACACCCAGCGCGAGCGTCGCGGCTAGGGTCAGGGATGTCAGACGGCGGCAATGATGCGGCATATCGTCTCCCTACGCGGGTCTTGGCTGCTAGGTTTCAGAGTTCCGCCACCGTCTGCCGCGGGCGACCGGTCCGAGACAGGGTGACTCCGACCACGATCGCGGCCGCGCCTAGCAACTGAAGCGCATTCGGGACTTCGTTGAGGGTGAGCCAGGCGATCGCCAGAGCGACGATCGGAATCGTGTTCGAGTAAAGCGCGGTGCGAGTGCTCCCCATGTGGCGCACGCCGTAGTACCAGAGCAGGTAGGCGACGGCGATCGAAAGGGCTCCGCTGTACAGAAGTCCGGCCCAGGACGCCCACCGAATGGGCGCCCATGACTGACTCGATAGCGATGGCGCGCTGACGAGGAGTAACCCGAGCGTCCCGATCCACAGCGTCACCGAGGTCACCGGCAGCGCGCCGTAGCGGCGGACGAGCGGGCTCGAGCCCACCGTGTAGAGCGACCAGCCGATCGCGGCGGCCACCATCAACAGATCGCCACGGACCGTCGCCTGGCCGAACTCGACGCGAGCGCTCCCCCACACGATAAGCCCGACGCCCAGCAACGAGAGCGCGACTCCGAGCCATGTCTTGGTGCCGAGCCGCTCGTGCCCCAGCCAAGACGATAGGACCGCCACGTATGCCGGAACTGTGCCCAGGATGAGCGCCGAGTTCCCGGCCAGCGTGCCGTCGATCCCAAGGATGAACAGCACTTGGTACGCGGTGTTGCCGAGCAGCCCGAGGCCGACCAGCGCCAGCCACTCCGAGCGTCCGAACCGTGGCAGACCACCGGTACGACGCAGAAACAGCAGCATCAACGCCGAAGCCAAGACGAAGCGTGTGGCGTTGAACGCCAGCGGTTCGAAGTCGACCAACGCCGCCTTGACGACCGAAAAGTTCGCCGCCCAGATCAGGACCAGCGCCCACATCGCGAGCTCGGCGCGGTCGTGCGGTGGGTGGTTTAGTCTGCTCACGGCGGGTTAGGTTACAGAACCCTAGCTCAACTGACCGCCAGTACAGGAGGGATGTCGATGACCGACGGCGCAGATCGAAAGAACCTGTTCGAGCGTTTTCTGAGCATCTTCACCGATGTACGGGCTGGCGAAGGGGCGCTGATCCTTCTCATGGCGCTCGACATCTTCCTGCTGCTGACCAGCTACTACTTGATCAAGCCGGTTCGCGAGGCGTTGATCTTGGCCGAGGGTGGGGCCGAGGCGAAGAGTTACCTGGTGGCGGCCATGGCTGTGCTGCTGTTCTTCCTGGTCGGTGCTTACGCGAAACTCGTCTCGCGCTACGAGCGGACGCGGCTGATCACCGTCGTCACGTCGTTCTTTATCGTCTGTCTGGTCGTCTTTTGGGCGCTCAGCCGGGCTGGGGTCCCGTACCTGGGGTACGCCTTCTTTATCTGGGTCGGGATCTTCAGCGTGATGGTCGTCGCCCAGTTCTGGTCGTACGCCAACGACGTTTACAACAATGAAGCCGGGAAGCGGCTCTTCCCGCTGGTCGCATTCGGGGGCTCGTTCGGTGCGTTCGCCGGGGCGGGGATCGCCGAGCGGATGCTCGAGTACTTCAGCGTCTTCGAGATGCTGCTTTGGGCCGGGGCTGTGCTCGCGGTGTGCATCGGTCTGACGATCGTGATCTCACGGCGGGTATGGGGCAAGGCCGCCCTCCAGGCCCGGCAACGGGAGATGACCGCCAAGCACAAGGCCGAGGCGGCAAAGGACGAACCAGGGGAGAAGGAGAGTCTCGGGTTCGACCTGCTCCTCAAGCACAAGTATTTGGGCTACATAGCTCTATTGATCCTATTGCTGAACCTGGTCAACACGACGGGTGAGTACATCCTCGGCAAGTTGGTCGAGAACTACGGCGCGGAACGCACAGAGCAAGTGGCGGCCGAGGCGACACAGGCCGGCGTCACCCTGTCGTTCGGGAACCGGGACTTCGGCGATCCCGCCGATGCCGACAATCAGCGCGAATACCAACGGTCCGTGATTGGCTCGTTCTACGCCAACTTCTTCCTGTGGGTCAATCTGCTGGGGATGTTCATGCAGCTCTTCATCGTCAGCCGGTTGGTCAAGTATGGCGGAGTTCGAGCCGGCCTTATGTGGCTGCCGATCATCGCGCTGGGTACGTACGCGATCATCTTCTTCCTGCCGGCGATCCGGTTCGCCAGGCTCGGCAAGACGTTTGAGAACGCGTCTGACTACTCGGTCAACAAGACCACGATGCAGATGCTGTTCCTGCCGACTTCACGCGACATCAAGTACAAGGCGAAGCAGGTGATCGACAGCTTCTTCCACCGCATCGGCGACGTGTTCTCGGCGGTCATCGTTTTCTTGGGAACGTCAGTCTTCGTGTTCGGACCGCGCGGGTTTGCGGTCTTCAATCTGCTCGTGATCGGGGTGTGGCTGTTTGTCGTGCTGCAGATCGTGCGTGAGCACAAGGCGATCGAAGCCGGCCAGCGACCCGAGATCACGGGTGCGGAAGAAGAGGCACCGGTAGCGGCGTAGGTACGAGAACAGCGCTTACTGGAGCATGTCGCCGAACACGATTTCCTCGGCGGCCAGCACGAACGCCGTGGGCGGGAGCTCGCGTGTTTTGCCGATCATCTGCGTGTAGTACTCGAGGAAGTCGTCGCCGGGTTCTTGGAAGCCAAGCATCACCAGGTCGGCGTTCCGCGAGCTCTCGCGGAGGATCTCCTCGAACGGTCGGCCGTTGCCGACCAGCACCTCCGGCGTCGCGCCGGTCCGAATCTGGCGCGTGATCTTCTCTAGGTTATTGCGAGCTCCCTGCGCAGCGGCGTCGTTCGGGACGATCATCTTCAGGCGCACCTCAGCCCCCCTCCACGCAAGACTCGTTTGCAGCAGGTAGGCCAGAATCACCATCAGCCCACCGTTTCTCTTGAGCCCGCCCCACCACACGTCGATTCGCCGGTGCATGCCGTAGCCGCGGTTCTCGGGATCACGAACGATCACCACGTTGCGCTTCGCTTCGTGGAAGTGAGCGATCATCTTGCAGTACCGATCGCGCTGGACCGGATCGGCGATGTCCCCGACCATGATCGTATTTGGCACCAGTGGTCCGAGCCCGTAGGCCTCGACCAACCGCTCGGCGCCGTCGAAATGGTTTGGCGCCGGAATGACGCGAACCAACGCTTGCACCCCTTGGCGAGTCAGGTATTCGTGGATGTTGACCGACATCGCTCGTCGACGATCAGCCGGGGTGGAGTCGGCCGGCACGACGGTCGCAACCGTCATGAGCGCTTTGTTGTGGGTGATCGAATTGGCCAGATCGATCAGGCGCCAGCGTCGCTTGGGAGCTCCCGAGAGGACGAGGATGTGCGGGCGCCAGTTCTTGGGGCTCGGTTGATCAGTGGGTGCGCCGATTCGCAAAAGGCCGGCGCGCGCAACCGCCATCCAGATACCGCGGCGGACGTCACCCCAGGTCGCCTTGATATCGCGACGCTCCAGCCAGACAAAGACCGCGATGACGAACACCGCTGCGATGCCCGTCGCCCAGGCATTGATCAACACCATGACCACGATGCACCCGATGGCGCCGTACAGTGACAGTGACCAGTGAGTCTTGAAAACCGGACGGAACGAGGGGTTTCCGATAAAGCGTTCGATACCGGCCGCGACATTCAATACGCCGTAGGTCGTCAGGAAGAACATGGTGAGGATTGGCGCGATGATGTTCAGGTTGCCGAAGTAGACGGCGATGAGCGCTAGCGCCAGCGTGAGGGCGGTAGCCGCCCGCGGTTCGTCGTCGGGGCCGCTGCCGCGACCGAGATAGCGGAACGGGCGTGGCAGGATGCCGTCACGTGCGAGCGCCTGGAGCACCCGAGGCGCGCCGAGAATGCTGCCCACCGCGCTCGACAACGCAGCCCCCCAAAGACCGAGCAGTATAGCGTCGCCCCACAACGAGACTCGACGCATAACGAGCGGGTCTTCGACCAGCGTGACCGGGTCCACCCGGCTGGCGAGGATGACCGGGATCGTCATGTAGATGAACCATCCGGCACCGATGGCCGCCAAAGTGCCCTTGGGGATCGACCGGGCCGGGTCCTTTAGATCGCCCGACATGTTGACACCCGCCATGATGCCGGTCACGGCTGGGAAGAAGACCGCGAACACGACCCAGAAATCCTCGCGCGGCCGGTCGGGCGCATCCCACATCTCGGCTGGCGCGTCGGGCAGCGGGCTTCCGAACGCCAGCGAGAAGAGCGACAAAGCGATCAGGATCATGACGACGTACTGGGCGCGGATCGCCGCCCGAGCCGAGGTCAGCGCCAGGACGGCGACGAATAGCGTTGCCACCACACCGACCGAGCGCGGGTCCAAGATCGGGAAGATGCTCACCAGGCTCTCCGCGAACCCGACGGTGTAGAGCGCCACCGAGAGCGCCTGCGCGAGATACAGCGGGATCCCCACCGCGCCGCCGGCTTCGATGCCGAGCGAACGGCTGATCATGTAGTAAGCGCCGCCGGTCTTGACGGGCTGATCGGTGGCGATGGCGGCGATCGAGAGCGCGGTGAGATAGGTGATCAATGTCGCCAGGGTCACGATCCCGAGGGTCGCCGTAAGCCCGACGTTGCCGACCACCCAACCCGAACGCAGGTACATGAGAACGCCGAGAATCGTGAGCAGCGACGGGGTGAAGACCCCCGAGAACGTACCTAGCCCACGCTCCTCCGGAGCTTCGCTCCCGGTGGGCTTTAGGGTCGGACGTCGGAGGGGAAGTGAGATCATGCCAGATCGCCAGGCATATCGGTCACTAGCTAGGTTTGGGTCTCATGCCAGAGTCGGAACGAACGCAAGAAGCGATCCTCTTTCTGTGTGTCGCCAACTCAGCCCGCAGCCAGATGGCCGAGGGGCTGGCGCGATCGATGATCGATGGCCGCGTCGAGATCTATAGTGCCGGTTCCGAGCCAACTATGGTAAACCCGCTCGCGATCCGCGTCATGGCCGAGAGATCGGGATCGATCTGTCGACGCAGCGGTCGAAATCGGTCGATGACGTACCACTGGACCGCGTCGGCACCGTGGTGACTTTGTGCGCGGAAGAGGTTTGCCCGGTACTGCCAGGAGTCGAGACTCACCACTGGCCACTCCCGGACCCGGCCGCTGTGACGGGAGATGAAAACGATCGTCTGGCTGCTTTCCGGTTTGTGCGCGAAGAGATCCGCACCCGGTTGGAAGCATCGCTCTCAATGCTCACCGGAAACGCGGAATCCAGCGGGGCGTAGAGTCGAAGTACCGTTCGTAGCTCGATCCAAACCGGCGCTTGAGCCCGGGCTCCTCGTAAAGGGTAACGAATAGGTGGACAAAGAGTGAGAGCGCGGCCGTGAGCGCAATCATTCCTGGTGAGCGGTTGGCAAGACCGAACCCGAACAGAAGCGTCAGTCCGCCGATATACATCGGGTTTCGCGTCCAACGGTACGGGCCGGCGGCGACGAAGTCGCGCGGCGGATCGAATAACGCCGGTGTACCGTGGCCCCGAATGACGAACGTGCCGATACAAATTAGCCCCAGCGTCGCTCCGGCAACCATCAGCACGACACCCGGCAGCCAGGTCCACCCCGGGAGCGGCCCGCCGAGCTGCGGGTCGAGTGCTCGAGATTGCAGGGCGATCCAGCCGTACGCGAGCACGAACGCGGACGCGTAGACCAGGGACCTGAGTGCGATAAAGAGCGAGCCCACCGTTCACAGTCTTATTCGCCCGCTACACAGTCGGCAACCGTGTGGACGGGCAGGGTGGTTGCCGCCGCCGCCGCCGTTGTCTAGGGTGTAAAGCGCGTTCGGCCCGGTTCCTGCTTGTTTGGCAACCGGCCCTCGACCCGCGAGGGTCCATTGTAGCCAATCGTACCAGAAAGGACTGCACGAAGCGTGTTTTGTCACCCGATTATCTCATTGCGCGGATCGCTCGCGCTGGTGTTCGCGCTGCTGCTGGGAGGACCGGCGGTGTTGTCGGCACAGCAGCTCAATCCTTTCGACGAGCCTGAACCAGTGGAAGACCCGCTCCCGCTGGCGATCGGCAACGCTTGGACCTACACCGGTGACGTCTGGTGGGCGCCACCCAACTCGCGAACGGTGTATCGCGAGAACGTCAAGTGGAAGATGGAGATCACCGATATCGTCGAGCGTGACGGGCTCCGTGCGGCGGTGATCAAGGGTCATCCGCAAGACTTGATGTTGTACGAGGAGGGCCGGGAGCAAGGCGACTACCTCTTGATCGCGACCGACAGCGGCAAGTACTACCTGCTCGATGGGGAGCGCGCCACGGCGGCGCTCGATCAGGTTCGGGATCCAACCGACCCGCTGATCGACTTGGTCGATGACCCCGATCTGGTCCTCGATCTACCGCTTTTCGTCGGCAAGCGTTTCTGCTCTGCCAAGGAGCTGCTGCGGCCCGACAGGCTGAACTGTTGGACGGTGTCCGACGAACAGATCACGACGCTGCCCGGCGTCGCGGGTGTGATCGCAAACGAGGAGACGACCTCGTTCTTGCTGACGCACCGTACCAAGGCCAATCACGCGATCTGGAACTTCGTTCCCGGGGTCGGGTTCACGTCGTTCTCGTTTGGAACGCGCGGCGAGCCATCGGCGGTCGAGCTCGTGCTGTTCAAGGTCGAGCTCCGGTCCGGCGATGACGATTCGATGGCTGCGGACGAGGCCACCGGGGAATCGGCCGCCGGGCCGACGTCCACCCCGCCTCAGTAGGGGTAATTCCCCACCCCCCACCAGGGGTAAAACCCCACTCCCAGGTACCTGGCCAGGCGCTAGATTCGTAGCGCTCGGATATCCGTCCACATCTCATACGAGAGGATCAGGAGCGGGGATGAACATCGACGATTTCATGGAGTGGGTCGTTCGGCGCAGTGACGCCGAGCCGGAGTTCCACCAGGCGGTGCGGGAGTTCGCTGAGAACGTGATCCCGTTTGTAGAAGACAATCCGGAATACAAGAAACCCCGCATCCTGGAGCGAATGACCGAGCCAGACCGGGTCATCATGTTCCGCGTCGCGTGGGAATCCGACGACGGCGTCTTTCATGTCAATCGCGGCTATCGAGTTCAGTTCAACAACGCCATCGGGCCCTACAAGGGTGGATTGCGGTTCGACCCGTCCGTCAATCTCAGCATTCTCAAGTTCCTGGGATTCGAGCAGTGTTTCAAGAATAGCCTGACGACGTTACCGATGGGTGGCGGCAAAGGCGGCGCTGATTTCGATCCCAAGGGTCGGTCGGATGCGGAGATCATGCGGTTCTGCCAATCGTTCATGAGCGGTCTCTTCCGTTACATCGGAGAGGACGTCGACGTTCCGGCCGGTGATATCGGTGTGGGGGCGCGCGAGATCGGCTACTTGTTCGGCCAGTACAAGCGGCTTCGCAATGAGTTCACCGGAGCGATAACCGGTAAGGGCACGGCTTACGGTGGGAGCCTGTTGCGTCCCGAGGCGACCGGGTACGGTTGCGTTTACTTCGCGAACGAAATGCTCAAAACCGAGAATGATGGGCTCGAGGGGAAGACGTGTGTCGTCTCCGGCTCAGGGAACGTCGCGCAATGTTACGCTGTCCGATCGCGGAGGGTTCATCTACGAGCCGGACGGGTTCACCAAAGAGCGATTGGATTGGGTGATGGATCTCAAGACAAAGCGCCACGGTACTCTTGAAGAGTACGTCAAAGAGTTTGGCAGCGAGTACCACCGGGAGGAGAAAGTCTGGGGTGTCTCGTGCGATCTCGCTTTTCCATGCGCCACACAGAATGAGATCCAGCTCGACGACGCCAAGGCCCTCGTGAAGAACGGCTGTAAGGTGGTCTCGGAAGGTGCGAATATGCCGGTCCACTTTGATGCCGCGGAGGTTATCGCGGCATCCGGGGTCGTGCTTGCGCCTGGGAAAGCGGCCAACGCCGGTGGCGTCGCGATCTCGGGACTCGAGATGACTCAGAACGCGATTCGGATGAGCTGGACGCGTGACGAGATCGACCAGCGTCTACAGAAGATCATGCGCAGCATCCACGAGCAGTGCGTAGAATACGGCCAGGACAACGGCCGCGTCGACTATGTGAAGGGCGCCAATGTGGCCGGTTTCATCAAGGTCGCCGACGCCATGCTCGCTTACGGCGTCGTGTAGGCCTCGAGCAACTCCTGCGCAGCGCGCCGCTCCTCTAGCGTGCCGAGAACTGCGACCCGGTCACCGGGTCGCAGTTTCGTTTCGGCTCCTGGGTTGGCGTTGCCTCGACGACCTCGTGCGGTCGCGATCACGGTAGCTCCGGAGCGGGTTCGGATTTGGAGCTCGCCGATCGATCGTTCGCCAACCCGGGAGCTCGAGGGAACCCGGATCCACTGGATGGCAGTGTTGCTTTGGGACGTGCCGAGGTCCGAGAGGATTTCGGTGTACCGCTTCGAGAGCCCGCCCGCCCGAATGGGACCGTACATCTCTTCTCTGACCACATCGCTGAAAATCTGGATGTCAGCCGGTGACTTGTCGTACGCGACCAGCACTTGACGCGCCATCTCGAGACCGGCCTCGAGTTCGGGTTGCACGACTTCGTGAATGCCGAGGTCGGCGAGTTCGACGAGCTCGACCGGGTTGCGAGCTGTGGCGACGATGTGGGCCGCAGGGTTGATCCTTCTCACGTGCTTGACGACCGCGCGTGTCGTCGTGATGTCGTGAACGGCGACCAACACGAGTCGGGCCTGATCCGCGTGCGCCGCTGCCAGTACCTCGGGCCGTGAAGCGTCACCCCAGACGACGTCAAACCCGAGCGTACGAGCGACTTCGGAGAGGGCATGGTTGAGCTCCACTATCGTGAACGGGACTTCGATCTGTCGCATGACTTCTGCTGCGGGACGCCCCGTCCGACCGTACCCGACGATGACGGTGTGGTCGTGTGTGTCCTCCAACGCGGCGGCTACTGGAGCGGCCACAGGTTCACGAGCGAAACGTGACGCCACACGGTGAAGCGGCGTGGCCGCCCGGAAGAGACCCGGCGAAAGGACCATCGTCGCCAGCGCGACGGTTAGCGCGAGCGCGTAGTGATCATCGGACAGCCCTCCAGTGCTGACCCCGGTGCGCGCCAGCAAGAACGAGAACTCCCCCATCTGGGCAAGGCCGAGGCCGACGAGCCATGGTTCAACTCCTCGGCGGCCGAACACCCTTGCCAACGAGCCGCACACCACGGCTTTCAGTACGACGACAAAGATGATCGTGGCGATGACCACCGGCAGGTTGGCGAGCAGGTAGCGGGGATCGAAGAGCATCCCAGCCGAGGCGAAGAAAAGCAGTCCAAACACGTCTCGCAGCGGAACGATGTCACCGACCGCCTGGTGAGCAAACTCCGACTCGCTGAGCACCATGCCGGCGACGAAGGACCCAAAAGCGAATGACAACCCGAACAAATGCGTTCCGTAACCGATGCCGACACCCAGCGCCATGACGGTTATCAGAAACAGCTCGCGGGATCCCCAGCGCGCGATCCGGCGCAGCAGGAAGGGCATCACACGGGTGCCGATCAGGATCATCGCCGCCAGGAAGACGGCTGCCCGCAAGAACGTCAGGGCGACCTCATCAAACGCGCCTCCCACGTCTGAAACGCGCGGCAAGATGATCAGCATCGGGGCGACCGCGAGATCTTGCACTACCAGCAGACCGACCATCGCGCGCCCGGCGACGGCGTCCGCCTTGCCCTCGTTCAGCAACAGTTTGAGCACGACCATCGTGCTCGAGAGCGAGATCATCGCCCCCATCCACAGCGCTGGGATGCGCTCCCAACCGAGAATCGACTCAGCGAAAACCACTCCAAGGATCCCCGTGACGAGGATCTGGATCGGACCGCCGATGAGAGCCAGGCGACGCACGCGAACGAGGTCGCCAAAGCGAAGCTCAAGACCGAGCGCAAAAAGCAGCAGTGCTATGCCAATCTCGGCGAGAAGTTCAATGTCGCGGATCTCGACAACGGTGGGTCCGGCCGTATGCGGCCCGACCGCGACACCGGCGAGGATGTAGCCCACAAGGAGCGGCTGGCCGAGGCGGTGCGCGATCGCGCCACCGATCACGCCGGCTACAACGATCAGAACGAGGTCAGCAGCGATGCCCATTAATTCAACAGGTTGAGTCGATTATGATTCAGCCAGTGTTTGTGCGATGCCGTCGCCCGCGTATTACGACAGCGATCGTCAACATCGCGAGCGGACCAACAAACGCGAGTATCGCAATACGATACAGCGCGAGGTCTACGTGGCCACTCTGGTCCAGCACGAGGTACGCTACGTAAATCGTATAGTACAAGAGAAAGACAGAGCCTTCCCAACGCTCGATCGCGTAGTTGGTGAAGAACACCGGAAGGCAAGCAAAGGCGACGACGCACAGGATCGGCAGGTCGAAGCTCGTGACCGCAACGGGGATCAACAACGACGTTTCGGAAGCGGTCGCCGTCAGGCCAAGCACGACCAGGAGGTTTACGACGTTGCTGCCGACGATGTTACCGACCACGAGATCGGTTTCCGCACGCCGCAATGAAGAGACGGTGGCCGCGAGCTCGGGTAGCGAAGTTCCTATCGCCAGGATCGTCAGCCCAACAACGACCTCGCTGGCACCCATGACTCGCGCCACATCGGTTGCGCCACTGACCACGAAACGCGCACCCAGATAAAGGAGGAACGCTCCGGCGATTATCATCGCCACCGCCACGGCGGGACGGCTGGTCGGTCGAGGGGATTCCTCACGGTCGTCAAACGTCGAGACCGACCGGACTTGAAAGAGGGCCAAGAAATACAGGCCGGCCAGGATTAGCGACGCGATGCCTTCCGGCCTGTCGAGACGGCCGTCATACGCCATGCTGAACACGAGGACCGATGCCAGGATCATTACCGGGATGTCGAACCGAACGAGGCGGTCGGCGACCCGGAGCGGTGTGATCAGCGCCGCGATTCCCAAGATCAGGAGCACGTTGCAGATGTTGCTGCCGACGATGTTGCCGACGGCCATCGTCGGGTGATCGGTGGCGACCGCGTTCAGTGCTACGGCGATCTCGGAGGCGCTCGTTCCCAACGCTACGATGGTCAAGCCGATGACGACCGGAGGGATACTGAGTGCGCGCGCCAGCCTCGACGCGCCGGCCACAAACGACTCTGCGCCAAGGGTCGTGATGCCCAAGCCCAGGGCGAGGATAAGCAACGGCATGTGATGCTGCCGCTCTAGAACACGGGTGACGGATCGGGTGGCACGAGCTTGACGACCCACAACCCGGAGTTCGGGTCCGACGCGAAGATGTTCCCCTTGTACGGTTGGGCGCCCCAGGTATCCGTCGTGTTGGGGATCGTTCCCTCGGCATCCTCGGTCATGTACCAGCCGATCTCACGACCCTGCCGGTAGAGGTCGCCGCGCAGCTCGCCCGAGATGTCGAGCACGCGCAGGCCGGCCTGGTAGTAACCGATGTACAGCTTGTCGTCCTCGGCCCACATGTTGTGAGCGCCGGCCTCGGGGACGCGATAGTAGCCGACCTCGACCGGGCGGCGTACGTCTGACACGTCGATCACGTGGATGTACCCGCGTGGACCGTTTAGGCACTCTGCACAGCCAAAAATCTCGTCACCGGCGAAGACGTAGTCACCGTATCGAACCGCATGGTGGGTGTTTCCGTACGTCTCGCCATCGTTCCCGAGTTGGTACTGGTACTTGTGTTGCGCGACGAATTGCGGGTCGGTCGGCGTGCCTCCTGCGACGCCATTGCCGACGTCCAGGATCACCACGCCATCGTCCCAATAGCTCAGATAAGCGAGCCCATCCTCGATATTCACGTCGTGCAGCCACTTGTTCTGTTTGTCGAGACCCCAGCGCCCGACTCGGCGCGGGTTCGCTGGGTCGGAGATGTCGATGATGTGCAGATCCGCGGTTCCGTAATGCACTGCGTAAACAAGGTCGCCCTCGATCCACGCGTTGTGGACGCCGCCGGTGAGGCCATCGGTGAAGTGCAAGATCCGCGTGGGGTGCGCGGGATCCGCGAGGTTGAGGAGCGTGATTCCGTTTCTACGATTGGCAGCGTTCTCGCTCGTAACTACTGCCACTGACGCATCACCGTTGATCTTGATGTCGTTGACCCGCCGGCCATCGAACGCCAGCGAGTCGGTGATCATTGGCCGGGTCGGATCGGTCACGTCCCAAGCGTACATGAGGTTCCCCGAGTACGTACCGGTGTACGCGTAATCGCGTCCGTCCTGCCCTTCGAACACCCACAGGTCAGTGGTCGCTTGACCCGCCGGGGCAACGCCATGGGCGATGAGCCGGACGGTGTGGCGCGGCGGGCGGGGGGTGGCAACGATCTCGGCTACTGCGCTATGGGAGCCGACGCTGGCCATCACTCGGTGAAGCCCCGCCTCGTAGGCGACAAAGGCACCGTCCGCATCGACGAACGCCCGGTCATGAGCGTGTCCGGGGCCGGGCAGCAGAGTCCATTCGGTTGACACGTTACCAAGGTCCCGGCCGCGCTCGTCGGTTGCGGTGGCCGACAAATGAGTGACGTTCCCGACCTGTAAGGTTTGCGCGGGGGGTTCGATCTCGAGCCCCCGCACAGGATCTCGTTCAACCCGCATCGACATTGACCCGGTGACGTCACCCACCCGTGCGGTGACCCGTGTTTCGCCCGGGGAAATGCCGATCGCCAGGCCACCGGCCGTGACGCGCAGGACACTCGGATCGGACGACGTCCACTCGATCTCGGCATCGTGCCGCGGTTCACCTCCCGAGGATGCTCTAGCCGTCAGGGTGGTTCGAGTGCCGGCGAAGATCGTCGGTTGCGGTTCGATCTCGATCTCGTCAACGGGAGCCGGAGTGACGTAAACACGCACGAACCCGAATACGTCGTCAAAGCCCGGCCCGTCGCGTCGGGAGCGTCTGACCCTGGCGCTTATAAGCTCCTCGCCCGGTACGATCCCCAACACTTCGGAGGTTTCCGAATCGTACCATGCGCCACTGCCCCGAGAACTGACACGCATCATGATGTCGTCGAGCGCGTTGCCATCCGCGTCGAGTGGGGTGATCTCGACAGGCACACGCTCACCGACTTGGACGGTGACTGCCTCGGGTGAGACCTGCAGCTTGGCTACCGCCTCCTCGGGGTACGTTTGTGCGTGTGCCCCGGTCGCGGCCATCAGTGACAGTCCAGCGGCAACGACACACACGCTCATGGTTCGCAAGATCGAATGGACGGACAAGGGAAACCTCCGGGTTGCGCTTTAGATGGGCTTACCTGATCGGCGCGCCGTGGCTCGGCGGGCAGGCGTCTTGACTGGCCGCCTCTGCGTCGGCGATGAGCTGTTTCAGGTTGGTCGGGATCGGATGAGCCTTCATGAGCTTGGCCATATACACCAAGTTGTTGGCCATGTAACGGGCCGTCTTGTTGGTGTACATGTGCTTGTCGCCACCGGCTTCGATGTAGCTCGGTCCTGGACCGGCGTCACCGACCCAGTAGCAATCCGAGTTTGGCGGCACGATGCATCCCATGTGCGAGAGGTTGAACAGGGTGTTTGCCGCCGCGTCGTGAGCCCCATCCTCGTTTCCGGTCACCACAACACCGGCGATCTTGTTGTACAGCGGGAACTGACCTGTCTCCGGGTCCCCCTCGTCGTAGGTGCCGTCGAGCCGTTCGATCACGAGCTGGGCGACCGCCGACCGAACGCCAAACCAGATCGGAGTGCCGATGATGACGATGTCGGCGGCTCGGAGCTTGGCCAAAATCGCCGGCCATTCGTCGCCGTCACCCTCGTCCGAGGAGACACCGAAGGGGATGTTGTAGTCGACGATTCGAATGACCTCGGACTCGACGCCCAGGGGCTTCATCAGGTCAATCACCTTGTCGATCAGTGCCCGAGTGTTCGATACGGCGGGTGACTTCTTGAGCGTGCAATTCAAGATGACAGCCTTGAGATCCATGTTCGTCCCCATCCGAGGTTTGTTGTTTTTCTAGTCGTCGGCAGGTGAGCCGAAACGGTTGATGAAGAACTGCGCGTAGGTCTGCGGCCATTCGGCGTCGCCCGACTCGCGATGATGGTGATCGGCCTCGATGAGCGCTTGCGCGATCGACGGTCGGCTCAGCCCGGATGACTCTAGAAGCTTTGGCAACCTGTGCTCCAGGTACTCCGCGTACCATTGTGGCCAATCAGGGTCTTCACCGTCGGTTTCGATAAACGCGAGGTGGTGGTCCTTGCCGGTCTGGATGAAGAGCTCCGCGAGTTCTGCTTCCAGCATGCTCATGCCCCGTTTTCATTCCATCCAAGCGAAGGCGCGTTCGAGCTTCTCGCGACCGCCGGTCTCGACGATGTCCCCGTGACCGACGATTACACGATCAAAATCCCATTCGAAAATACGCTCCAACGATGCCCGCGCAGCGTCGTGATCAGACATTCCACGACGCATCGTCCGGCTGACGGCGAGACGATTGTAAACCCCGAGCGCTCGTGCGGCGAGTCGTGTGAAGAGTGGGCGGCTCGGTGGCAAGTTGAAACAAAGATCGGTGAGGATCAGAGTCCGGCTCGCGCGGTGCAAGAAGACGATCTCGGTCGAGATGCGGTTTCCGTGGAACGCGGTCTGATCGAGATCAGTCACCCACTGCGGGTCGGGTTCATCGCCGAGGATTCCGGAAAATGACAGGTCCTCCCGCCGCTCTGGCAGGCCGGGTGAGGCGAGCAGCTCGGCTTCCGGATACGCCGCCCGATAATATTCCATGTACTTGTGGTGAAAGCGGTTAGGGGAAACAACGAAGCGTACCGGACCGATCGCATCGAGCTGCTCGCGAAGCTCCGAGGTCAGATGAGCGACCGAATGAAGCCAGAGCTCGCCGCTGCTCAACAGCACCGCCGTCATGCGTCGACCGAAGTCGATGCCGGCGATTTTCAACGAGTGTTCAGCGACCCATAGCCGTTCGTCCAATTCTCGAAACGTTACGCCTACATTCTTCATGGTTGCTCCTGCTGCCTTGCGTTTTGAACCCGAATGTTGTACGAAAAAGTGACCGGAGCGGATATCGTCAGTTCGCTCGCCCCCGTTGAAGAACGCTGCAGGCTACTCAAGACGACCCTTTTCGGAGAACTACGAGATGGCAAAAGCAAAGACCAAGCGTAAGCCGAACCCGGCGTTCATGAAACCGATGAAGCCTGATGCTGCCCTCGCGAAAGTCGTTGGTGCCGAGCCCAAGCCACGTACCGAGGTGACAAAGAAACTCTGGGAGTACATCAAGAAAAACAACCTTCAGAACCCCCAGAACAAGAGGAACATCGTCGCTGACGCCAATCTGAAGGCGGTGTTCGACGGCAAGGCCGAGGTCAGCATGTTCGAGATGACGAAGCTCGTCAACGGGCATATGAGCGAGGCCTGAACCGGACAGACACACGAACTGTTCTTTGGCGAGACCCGCCGGTCCCCCGGCGGGTCTCTCGCTTTATTGTCCGGAGCTAGCCTCCGGCCACCCGTTGTCGGCCCGATCGACGTCGGGGAAATCGAGCTCCGGGTCCAGATCGATCCTCGCGATCGGAGCCCCGGACTGTGTCGCGACGAATGTGCGGACCGCCCCCCTGAGCCAAACGTCAACCGGCACCTCGTGGCGCTCGGTCGAACCGTCCTCACGCGTGACGACGACGTCGACCGGCATCGGCACTAGACCCTCGTCGATGATCTCGATCTCGGCTCGACCCCCCTCGAGGAGCCGTACTTCGCCAATCGCTTGATCGAGCGTCCACGTTTCTTGGTACCATGCCGACCAGAACCAATCGAGATCGCGCCCAGAGACGTCCTCGAAGGTGTTAAAGAAATCCCACGGGTAAGGATGCTTGAACGCCCATCGATCCCAGAACTCATGGTACGCTTTGATGAACGTTTCCTCGCCGAGCACACCCCGCAGCGCGAGAAGGACCGTCGACGGTTTCTCGTATGACGCCACGCCGTAAGCCCCGGGATAGTGGTAATCCGACCAACGCAAGATTTCCCCTTCACGATCCCGCAGAGCGAGTTCGACGTACTCGTCGCGGTCTTGACTATCGTGATCGCGACCCGGAAAGAAATCCTCACGCGCCCGGTTCTCGTTGAACGTGGTCGTTCCCTCGTCGAGCCACGCGTATCGACGCTCGTTGTTTGACGCGATCATCGGAATCCACATATGGGCGAGCTCGTGCGCGACCACCATGTACAATCGTTCCTGGCCGCGCTCGTTGTAGTCGCCAATCAGGGTCATCATCGGAAACTCCATCCCACCGCCGATGATTCCGCCGCCTTCGACGGCGGTCATGTGGGGCCATGGGTACGAGTATCCGGTGTACTCCGACAGGAACGCGATCGAGTGTTGCGAATATCGAGCGGCCTCTTTCCAAAACGGGGCGCTGTTCCGATAGAGGGAATTGATGAGCGCGTAGTCGATCGACCCGTCGCCGTCGCGATCCCCGACAGGGGTACGAGTCGCGTCCCAGTTTGAAGCGCGGGTGACGCTGGCCGAAACGTCGTGAACGGAGTCGGCCACGAAATGCCACCGGATCGACGCGCCGGCCTCGGCCCACGTTGAACCCCGCCCGAACTCGGCGGGCGTAACGATCGGCACGATTTCATCGCTGTTCGCTGCGGTCGCCAGCCGTTCGCGCACCGTGGCGGAAAGCGTTCGCTCTGGGTTCTGGAGCTCACCCGTGGCGACGATCAACCAGTCCGAGGGCGCCTCGATCTCGATGTCGTAGCGTGCGAACCCAGCGTAGAACTCGGCGTTTCCGGTGAATAGGTCGAAGTGCCAACCCTCCAGATCGTCGTATACCGCCATTTGCGGGTACCAGTACGCGAGGAAGTAGAAGTCGTCACCGCTGTACCCCATGCGGTTCCCGGCGCCAGCTTGCGGAACGATGAAGCTGTAGTCGAAGGCGATCTCGACGGTGGTTCCTGGGGCGACCGGCGCCGGCGGAGAGATAAGCATCCGTGTCCCGAATACGTGATATCCGATCGAGTCCGGGTCGGCGTGCGTGAGCTCGACACCGTCGACTGAGACACGGCTGAGCATCATCCCGCCAGTGACCTCAACCTCTTCTCCTCGGGCTGCTCCTTCGGCGTGCAGGTTCTGATGGAGGTGGACCCAGAGCACGGCCAGCGTGTCGGGCGAGTTGTTGTAATAGACGATGTTCGCGGTGCCGTCGAGACGACGGGCGGCGGGATCGAGTTTCGCGTCGATGTCGTACTCGGCCCACTGCTGCCAGTACTGCGGCCCCGGCATGCCGCTCTCCGATCGCGTTCCATTCGCTATCCCACGCTGATAAGTAGTCGGGATGTGTAGCGGGTGTGGCAGCGGCCGCTGCACTTCGTAATGAGCGGTTTGGTCGTCTGGCTCCTGGCTGGCGACCGGACGAGCGACCGTCAAGCTGGCCACTACCGATCCCAGGACGGCGATGGCGATCAAAGGACGCGATTCGTTGAAGCTCATCGTTAGGACTCCTCCCCAGATACGATTATCGGTTTCCACAGCATCACGTCACACGTCGGATTCGTCGAGCAACGCCAGCAAGTCGAGCGGTTCCGCAATTAGCGTTTTGGCCCCGTGAGCTGACAGCTCGTCGCGATCACGAAAGCCCCACAACACGCCCACCGGGTACATCCCGGCAGCGACGGCGGTTTGCATGTCGGTCATCGTATCGCCCAAGTAGACACACGCCGAGGGGTCAACACCTAGCGTGTTGGCGATCTTCAGGACGACGGTCGGGTCGGGCTTGAGCGGGACCCCGTCGGTGCCGCCGACAACCGCCGCGAAACGCCACCGGTCGAACATCTGTTCGACCATCGCGCGGGTGGCGGGCTCGGGCTTGTTGCTCACCACCGCCATCGGCAACCCACGTTCGGTCAACTGATCGAGCAGCTCGGGGATCCCTGGATAGGCGGTCGTCTGGTCGAGCATGTGCGCGGTGTAGTAGCGCTTGAGATCCTCGAGCACCGGACCGACCAGATCGGATCGATCCGTCGGTACGGAACGCTCGACCAGTCGCTCGACGCCTTCGCCAACGAGCGAACGATACGCATCGGGTTGGAGCGTCGGGAGATCGTGCGCTGCCAACGCGCGGTTCATCGCTTCGGCGATGTCGCTCAGCGTGTCGGCCAGCGTGCCATCGAGATCGAAGATCACGGCTCGAAAACGCACATCACCTCAGCAGTAGTGACGCCGCGCCAATGATGAGCACGGCGAACCCGACGGCGGTCTTGGCGGCGGCCGCGAACGCTCGCCCCACGAGTGCGCCGAACGCCGCTCGGCCCGCCGTTTTCATGTGTTTGGTTTCCCACCATGTGACGACCGCTGCGCCCCCGAATGTACCCAAGAGCCCTCCGATCAGTGGCCCCGCCAACGGTAGTGGTATCGGCAGACCGATCAACACGCCTACGATCCCCCCGAGGATCGCGCCCCAGAAAGCTTTCCTCGACGCGCCGAACTGTTGGCTGGCGCGGCGCACGATCAGGAACTCAGCCACCTCGGCGAGTCCAGCCAACCCGATGAGCACACCCCACACCCACCACGCCACCTCTCCTAGCCAGGCCCCAATGCCGAGCACGGCCAGCATAACCCAGGTGCCCGGGAAGCCGAGCGGGATCAAGAACAGACATGCGACCATGACGAAGATCGCGCCGGTGGCGAGGATCGGGTGGACCATCTAGCGAAGTCTACTACCGCCGCGCTAACGCTTCATGTGGTAGATTCCGGGGCACGGCCATTGGAGGCAGGTTTGCGCGACCCGAGACGGAGGTCGGTCTGATGAGTAGAAAACTACTAACCGAGACGATCGGCACGTTCTTCCTCGTCCTCACCATCGGTTTGACGGTGATCGGGGGAACGCCGTTTGCGCCGCTGGCGATCGGGTCGGTTCTCATGGTGATGGTGTACATGGGTGGGCACGTATCCGGAGGTCACTACAACCCGGCGGTATCGCTGGCGGTATGGATGCGAGGCCGGCTGGACGGGCGGGAGCTCGTCCCGTATTGGATCGCGCAGTTCCTGGGAGCGTTTCTGGCCGCGGGCAGTGTGTACGCGATAACACGGCAGTCTTTCGCGCTGCAGTCTTCGCCCGACCACTCCGTGGGTGCCGTACTGATGGTCGAGTTCTTGTTTACGTTTGCGCTGGCGCTGGTGTTTCTCCAGACGGCGACCGCGATCGATACCGAGGGCAATTCGTTCTACGGTCTTGCGATCGGGTTTACGCTTGGTGTGGCGGTGTTCGCCGGAGGACCGATCTCGGGTGGGGCGTTCAATCCGGCGGTTGGCTTGGGACCCGCACTATTCGACTTGCTCGCTGGCGGTAACTCGCTCGCGTACATCTGGTTCTACTTGATCGGACCGTTGGCGGGCGGTGCGTTGGCGGCGCTCGTCTTTAGGATTCAAAGCCCGGGCGACATCTAGCCGTATACGGTGGTAAGAGAACGGCCGCCGGGTGCCCGGCGGCCGCTGAAAACTGGCTCCCCGGGCCGGACTCGAACCAGCGACACGGTGGTTAACAGCCACCTGCTCTACCAACTGAGCTACCGGGGAGGGCGACCGGCTAAGAGCTCGCCGGTCGAAAGCTCAAGTTATTTCCCTCTATCAGCTTGGGCAACCGGATGCGGTGCGGCGACGACGCGAATCGGGTTCGAGTAAATCCAGTCGATCTCGCGAATCAGCTCCCGCGCGTGGACCCCCAAATATGGTGCCAGGTGTCGCGGCTCGATGGTGACTTCAACGCGATAGGTACCTGGTTTTACGACGGGCGCGTCGATGCGATCGGTCGATTCGCCCACCAGCTCTCGCGCGCCCGTTGGGTCGATCCGGTAGAGCTGTATCGCGATTCTACCGGTGGGGTGGTTCTCGCCAAGTCCGGCCACTGTGGGTGCGACTGCGACGAGGCGCAGGCTGTCTCTGAACGCGATCGTCGACCCCGTTTCCGCTATTCCATGCGGGCCTTCGAGGTGGAAGTCGAATCCGCTCGGCGTCCCCCACGCCTCGACCACAGCGAAGAAGTGACCCGCTCGAAGGGCGTCCTCGATCGCCGCCGTGCGTTCAGCGATGGTGGTCGATGCATCAGCGGGGACAAAGACGACGTTGGTGACCCACGGGATCATGCGCTCGTACGAGTCGCCTCGGTCGCCATCGGAAAAGCTCCACGGAACCGAGTTTTCGTGGGCATCAGAGGCGCCGAAGCCAAAGACCATACGGTCGGCCAGCAACTGATCCCACTTTTCGAGCGCAACATCATTGGACCGAAAAATCGCGAGGTAAGCCAGGTCCGGGTGGGCCGGCGTTTGGCGCAAGAGAAACGGCACCAACTGGAGAAACGCGCCCAATCTTGACAGACCCTGAGCACGGCGATGTTTGGGGGCGAAGATGGCGTGTGGATTGACGATCTCGATCGCATCGGGCCCGGAAGCCTCGATCTGCGAGACGAGATGGTCCTCGGTGTGCGACAAGAGGACGACCGCGCCGTAGTTGCGAAAGTCGTCGGCAGCCGCGAAACCTTTGGCATCGTAAAAGGAACGACGCTCCTCGCGGGTACCGGCAGGAAGCGAGTCGAATCCGATCGGCATGAGCGCGTTCTCAGCACCTGGGTACAACAGCGTCCCGCACGCCAGCTGCGTTGCCACGACGCGCCCGTTGACGCGTACCGGCTGGTCCTCGGCGCGCAGCGACAACGCTTCGGCCACTGAATCGGCTCGCACGAGATACCGGTCGTGCTCGGTCAAGAAAGCCGCGTCGACGTTTGACTGACAGAGCGCGGCCCGGAAGCGCTTCAGACACGGCTCGTTGGGCTGCTCGGCGGTGTCCTGCGGATTGTTGTCACACGCGTCATGTGAAAACACCGAGTGCACGTGGAGTATCGCTCGAACCGGCGACCAGTCGCGTCGTGCGCCAAACTCGGCCGCAACGGGCAACGAGTCGGGCCAGATAGGGGCGCCGTCGCGACCGCCGGTGGCCGGCCTGCAGGCGCCGATCACCAACAGGGCGACGAGAAAACGATAGCTTTGAGTGGGCAGCGACATATCCCTAAAGTAGATAGGTTGTCGACTCGCAACACGGACGATTATCGAGCCGACGGAGGTGCGCGTGGCGGACTGGGCGTTGATCCTGGGATCATCGAGTGGTTTTGGCGAGGCGGCGGCACGTGCTTTTGCCACCGCGGGCTACAATATCTTCGGCGTCCATCTAGACCGAAAGTCGACGTTACCGCATGTCGAAGAGGTCCTCGCAGATCTTCAGGCGACCGGTCGAGATGTCGAGTTCTTCAATGTCAATGCCGCACAGCCCGCCAAACGCGACGATGTCGTCGAGCACATCAATCAGCGGCTCGACTCGTCGGGTGAAAAGGTGCGCGTCCTGCTTCACTCGCTCGCCTTCGGTACGCTCAAGCCGTTTATCGGACCCAACGGCAAAGGGGGTTTGAGTCAGAAGGAGCTCGAGATGACACTCGATGTGATGGCGAACTCGTTGCTGTATTGGGTTCAGGCGCTCGTTGATCGAGGTTTGATGGTCGAGGGCGCGCGGGTGTTCTCGATGACGTCCACTGGCGATACCCATGCCTGGCACTCGTATGGCGCGGTATCGGCGGCCAAAGCTGCGCTCGAGGCTCATACCCGGCAGCTGGCGCTCGAGCTGGCTCCCACCGGCATCACGGTCAACTCGATCCGCGCCGGAGTCACAGATACACCGGCCTTGAGGAAGATTCCGGGCAGCGATGAGATGGTGGCTGCCGCCGCCGAGCGGAACCCTCACAAGCGCTTGACGACCCCCGAGGATGTGGCCCAAGCGCTTGTCGCGCTAGCGCAACCGGAGACGTACTGGATCACCGGAAACGTGATCGGCGTGGACGGCGGCGAAGAGATTGCGGGGTAGGACCCGAGTGACGTGCCACACGTTGTCCTTCACACGAGCTCGCCGCTCCGCGAGCTAATCGATGAGCTCGAGCCGTTCGTCGTGCGCGAGGCGGATACGGTTTGGCGGCTCCGCGATACTTATCTGAGTAAGGGCGGCCAACACGCGTTGGCCGAATGTCTGGTGGTCATCGCAGGGCGGCCGCAGAGGTTCTTTGTTCACCTCGCACAACGCGCGCATGACGCCGCGGTCGTCGTGAGGCTGTACGCGTCCCCACCGGTCGAGCCGTTGCCGTCCGTCAAGCGTATGATCGCTCTGCTGGCAGAGGCCGTGGAGCGCGCCCACCCCGACGTGGAGATCGCCCACTCGACAATTCGCGAGGCGTTCACGGATCGATATCGCTACGAGCCGGATCCGCGGCGGACCGGCTGGGATCCACTGCTGTCGCTCGAGACTCTGGGCGGCAGGATCGAGTGGGAGGCGATTTATGGCCGTCTGGGTGAGGTCGAGATCGAGATCGGTTCGGGGAAGGGGAGCTTTCTCGTCGCGGCGGCCGCCGACCGTTCGGATGTCAACTTTTTGTCGATCGAGCGGGCGCGGCCCTACGCCGAGCACTTGCGCGACCGCGTTAATCGCCATGATCTCAGAAACGTTCGTATCGTGCGCACTGATGCCGGGCGCTTCCTCGCCGAGCGCGTCGTGCCGGGCTCGGTGCGGGCTCTTCATATCTACTTTCCAGATCCCTGGCCCAAGAAGAGACACCGCAAACGGCGATTGATTACCCCGGATTTCGTGGCTGCGGCAGCTCAAGCACTCGAGCCCGGTGGAGAGATTCGCTTCGTTACCGATCACGCGAAATACTTCGCGAGGGCAACGGCCGCGTTCGAGGCGCACTCTGACCTGAGAGCCGCGCCCGTTCTTGAAGCTGAGATGACCGATCTCACCAACTACGAACGGAAATATCGGGCCGAGGGAAGGCCTATCCACCGCGCGCGATATCAACGGGTTCCCCCGCCATGATCCTGGTCACCGGTGCCACTGGTTTTGTCGGTGCCGAGATCTTGCGGCGGGCGAGCGCCCGCGGATGGCGGGTGAGGGGTCTTTCTCGGCGGCCCGAGCGTGCCGAGGAGTTGGGGCAGTTGCCGCACGTCGAGTTGTTTCGTGCTGACGTTGCCGACCGGAACGACCTCGACGAAGCGCTAGAAGGTGTCAAGACGGTGATCCATTTGGTCGGCATCATCGTTGCCACGCGCGAGCAATCTTTCGAGAGCGCTCACGTCGCGGGTACCAAGTCGGTGCTGGAAGCGACCGAGCGCGCCGGGGTGCACCGGTACGTTCACATGAGCGCGTTGGGTGTGGAAATGGGGCGCGGACTGTCCGAGTACTACCGGACGAAGTGGGTGGCGGAGGAAGCGGTGCGCGCGAGCGACGTCGAGGCAACGGTGCTCCGACCATCGATCATCTTCGGACCTGGCGATGACTTCGTGAACCAGTTGGCGAAAGCGGTCCGTTTGAGTCCGGTGGTGCCGCTGCCCGGTGGTGGCACGACTCGTTTCCAGCCGGTCTGGGTCGGTGACGTGGCGGAGTGTTTTCTGCAAGCGGCCCGGATGGACAGCACACCGCGACCGGTTTATGACGTCGTGGGTCCCGAGATCATGTCGCTGCGCGAGATCGTGAGTGTGCTGGCGAATGCGATGGGCCGACGGCGGAAGACAGTAGCCGTTCCGATCGGGCCCCTCCGGGTGGGTGCGGCGATCGCCGAGCGGATCCTCCCTAGGCCGCCCCTGACGCGAGACCAGTTGGCGATGTTGGCCCGCGATAACACCACCGATCCACAGTCTGTGGCAAGACTCTTGCAAGATTTCGAGCTAGAACACGCCGGACTAAAGGAGAAGATGCCCGGCTGGCTCATATAGCTCGGAGTGCGAGATGGATCGCCAAATGATCTGCAATTTTGCCATCCTATCACCCGATCAACGCGGTCGGTATCACGCGTTGCGTGAGAAGCTCCGTCGGTCGCATCACACAACGGCCGAGCTCCAGAACGGCTACAGCTTCGCGTTTCCGAGAAACCTGCTGGTCGACCTCGCGGAGTTCACCTCGCTCGAGGGGTTGTGTTGCCCGTTCGTCTCGTTCGCGATCGATGTCCCGGCCCGAGAAGACTGCATCTGGCTGCACCTCGTAGGTCCCGATGGTGCCAAGACCGTGATCGAGGCCGAGCTCTTCGCCACCGGGTAGAGCCGTTCATTCGCCAACCTCGGTTGGCCCTCTCATATTTACACATCATGGTGCTCGATCACCGTCTCAGAACTGCTGCGCTCACGATCGTGATCGGTGTCGTCACACCGGTGGGCGCGCTGGGCCAGGTCGCCGGTGCGGCGACAGGGGCGGGCGCGATCGATGCTACCGGGTCGCCGCTCCTCACAGCCGTGGAGATCGAGCAGCACGTAAATCACCTGGCTGGTGATGCACTGGCCGGTCGCCGGGCTGGCACTGCCGGCGCCGAGCGAGCTGCGCGCTACGTGGTAGCGGCCTTCCAGGCGGCGGGCCTCGAGCCGCCATCGAGCTACCCGACCTACCTGCAGGTGTTCGAGTTCCCGGTTGGCGTCGAGCTCGGTTCTGACAACCGACTCGTTCTCCAACACGGTGATCTGAGAGCGATGGTGTTCGAACCGGGGATCGATTTCCTGCCCTTGGCTGGTTCGGTTGCCGATCGTGTCGTCCAACCAGTGGTGTTCGCCGGATACGGCATCAGCGCACCCGACCTTGGGTACGACGACTATGCGGGTTTGGACGTCAGCGGCAAGATCGTCTTGGTGCTGCGGTTGAGTCCCGAGGGCGATGACCCTGGTGGCCGGTTCGGGCGTTTTCTCTCCGAGCGATACAAAGCGCTGACCGCGCTTGAGCGTGGCGCGCGTGCGATCCTCTTTGTGAGTGGGCCGGTGACCGAAGAGATAGACCGCCTCCTACCATTTAGGGTCGACGAGAAACCTCAGGGCATGGGTATCGTGGCGATGACGGTTACGCAGGCGGTCGGTCGCAGGATCGTCAGCACGGGCGGCGGCGACTTGGGCGAATGGCAACGCGCGATCGACGAATCTCGGCGTCCACACAGCCAGTTGATCCCGAATGCGGTGCTCAACCTGCGGGCTGACCTAAAGCCGCGGACACGAAGAACTCACAACGTGATCGGCGTTGTCCCGGGACGCGATCTCAAACTGGCGCACGAGGTGGTGGTGATCGGGGCTCACTACGATGGGCTCGGGATCGGTGGGGCTGGATCGTTGGATCCTGTTCCCGGGGAAATCCACAACGGGGCAGACGACAACGCGAGCGGCGTAGCGGCGTTGCTTGAGCTGGCCCAGTTCTTCGCCTATCCGACCAATCGGCCACCTCGATCGCTGGTGTTTGTCGCGTTTGGCGCCGAGGAAGAAGGGATGTTGGGCTCCGCGCAGTACGTCGCGCAACCCGCAGTCCCGCTGGAAAACTCAGTGGCTATGATCAACTTCGATATGATCGGCCGGCTGGAAGACGAGCTCATCGTTTACGGCGTCGGGTCTTCGGCCGCGTGGCGCGAGTTGATCGAGCGGGCCAATGCGAACGTCGGACTCAATCTCAGGCTCATGTCCGAAGGGTATGGCCCCTCGGACCACGCCGCCTTCTATCTGCGCCAGATCCCCGTCTTGGCTCTGTTCACCGGGGTTCACGACGACTACCACCGAGCCAGCGATGACGTCGAGCAGTTGAACATCGACGGCATCCGGTGGATCTCGGCGTTTGGTCTGCAGCTGGTTCGAGGCCTCGCCGAGGGTTCGACGCGGCCAGTCTTCGACCCGCGCGAGTTCGAGCCGCAGCAGATCACTCCGCCGGTCGATTTGCCGATTACAGTTCGGTTGGGCGCGGTCCCGGCGCCGGCCGGCCCCGGCGAGCCGGTTATCGTCGACCACGTCCTCGAGGGATCGGCGGCGGAGCTGGCGGGCGTGCAGCCGGGTGATCGAATCGTGCGGCTCGGGCAGCGGTCGGTCGCTTCGGTGTATGATTACGTCGTGGCTCTGCGCGAACTGTCATCGACAGGCGAACACAGCATTATCGTCGAGCGCGACGGCGAACGGATACGGATTATCGTCGATCCCTTGGCGGGTCGACCATGATCGCCCGCCTACTGGTCGCGGTCACCGTAATCAGCGCGCTGACTGCATGTGCGATCACCCGAAACCCGGACATCTCGGGTGAGGCTCGCGGGTCGACCAAGGCCGCCATCGCGGACGTCCTCGATACGCAGGTTGAAGCGTGGAACCGCGGCGATCTAGAGACCTTTATGGAGGGCTACTGGAACAGTCCAGATCTCGTGTTCACTTCCGGCGGACGCGTGCAGCGCGGATGGCAGACGACCCTCGACCGGTACCGCGCGGCGTACGGCGAGCGAACCGAGACGATGGGACGCTTGATGTTCACCGATCTCGAAGTCCATGAGCTGGAGCGTGAGAGCGCATGGGCTCTCGGGCGATGGCGGCTGGAAACCGACGCTGAACCGCGGGGCGGCGTCTTCTCGCTCGTGTTCCGGCGTATCGATGGCCGCTGGCTGATCGTGCACGATCACACCACAGAGTCAACGCCGGCCCCCTAGCAAGGCTCCTCCCACTTCTCTCGACCGTCAATGGGGCACGATTCGTGCGCTTTGGCGCCATCTGCGGTAGGAGCACCCCGTGGAGACCCCTAAGGGGAGCGTTTTGCGGAGAAAAGGCTTCACTCTGATAGAGTTAATGGTCGTAGTGGTGGTGATCGGGATCCTGGCCACGATCGCGATCGGGGGGAGCCGAAAAGCGGTCGAGCAGACCTACATCGCGGTCCTCAAGTCAGATCTTCGAAGCCTGGCCGTTGCCCAGGAGACCTACTTCATCGAGAACGACCGCTACACGCGGCGGCGGGGGGACCTCGAGTTCCAGGTCAGCCCGGACGTGATCCTCCGGCTGCGCGGGAACCAGCGCGGATGGTCGGCCCGCGTGGAGCACCGCAAACGTCGTCCGACGCGCTACTTCTGCGCGCTTTTCCGGGGTCAGATTCGACCCCACGCTCCAGCCACCGACGAAGGTGTGATCGCCTGCTCCGAGCGCTGACGGCGGGCTTTCTGAGATCGGGTCTCATCGCTGAATGAGAACCATTCTCAAAACTTGACTAAAATACTCCGGAATGCTACTCTGGCCCTATGAGGTTTACGACCCAGGCGGAGTATGGCCTGATCTGTAGCCTCCATCTGGCCCGGTTCGGAACCGAGGGGCCGGTGGCGGCGCGGGAGTTGGCCGAGCTCGAGAACCTGCCAGCAGACTACACGGAGAAGATCCTACGTCGGCTCAGGCAGGCCGGACTGGTGACTGCGGTGCGCGGCGTTACTGGCGGCTTTCAGTTGGCGCACGATCCGAACGAGATCACCGTGAAGAACGTGATCGACGCCACCGAGGGACAGACATTCGAGGTCAATTGCAAGTTGCACCCGGTCGGACCCGACCGGTGTGGCGAGACCCATGTCTGCTCGATTCGCCCAGTCTGGTACGCGCTCAGAGAGCGCATCGATGAGCTGCTCTCCGACATCCGGTTGAGCGATCTAATCGAGGAAAACGAGGCTGGGGTCCAAGCACTAATCGACATTACTTGGGGATCCGACGAGCCAGAAGAGGCGACGGCGGGCAGATAGACACGATTCCAACCATCAGAATTCTAGTCGAGGGATAGTAATGACGGGAAAGAAGGAACTACTGGTAATCGAGGATCTCCACGCCGCGGTTGAGGGGAACGAGATCCTCCGCGGTGTCGATCTGACCATTCACGAAGGCGAGCTCCATGCGTTGATGGGCCCCAATGGGTCCGGCAAGTCGACTCTGGCCAAGATCGTCGCCGGCCATCCGGCGTACGCGGTCACTAAGGGCTCGATTCGCTACCGAGGCGAGGACTTGCTCGGGCTCGAGGTCGATGAGCGGGCGCGAAAGGGGTTATTCCTGGCGTTTCAATACCCGAGCGAGATCCCGGGTGTCACGATCGCCCAGTTTCTACGCCACGCGAAGTCGGCTCGCACCGGCGAGGACATCTCGGTGCTCGATTTCTACGATGATCTCAAGGTGGCCATGCAGAAGCTCGACGTCGACGAGAAGTTCGCCGAGCGGTTCGTCAACGATGGCTTTTCGGGAGGCGAGAAAAAGCGCAACGAGATCCTCCAGATGGCGATGCTGAAGCCGAACCTGGCGCTACTCGACGAGACCGATTCTGGGCTCGACATCGACGCGCTCAAGATCGTCTCCGATGGCGTTAACACGCTACACCGCGAGCGTGAACATCTCGGCGTGTTGATCATCACCCACTACCAGCGGATCCTCAATTACATCCAGCCCGACTTCGTTCACGTTATGGTCGACGGCAAGATCGTTCGTTCCGGCGATCGAGAGCTCGCCACGCACCTCGAGACAGAGGGCTATGAGTCAATGCGCGGTCAACTGACCGCTGCCGGTAGTTAAGGGGGTACTCGATGCCGAAAGATCAGAACGTCGCCGCGCTCAACCTCGACGATTACAAGTACGGTTTCAAAGACCCCGACTCCTACGTTTTCAAGAGCGAGAAGGGGCTGTCGAGGCAGATCGTCGAGCAGATCTCGGAGATGAAGGAAGAGCCGGATTGGATGCGGAAGTTCCGCCTCAAGGGGCTCGAGATCTACGAATCCAAGCCCGTGCCAAAGTGGGGCGCCGATCTGTCGGGACTCAACATGGACGAAATCTACTTCTACGTGAAGCCGTCCGAAGGTGAAGGGCGGACGTGGGACGAGGTACCAGAAGACATCAAGCGCACGTTCGATCGACTCGGAATTCCCGAAGCCGAGCAGAAGTCGTTGTCCGGCGTCGGGGCGCAGTACGAGAGCGAGATGGTGTACCACCGGATCAAGGACGACCTGGCAGCGCAGGGAGTCATCTTCGATTCGATCGAGGACGGTCTCAAGAAGCACCCGGACCTCTTCAAGCGCTACTTCGCGACGGTCATCCCGCCACACGACAACAAGTATGCCGCGCTCAACTCAGCGGTGTGGTCAGGTGGCTCGTTTATTTATGTGCCACCAGGTGTCGAAGTCGACATCCCGTTGCAGGCGTACTTCCGGGTCAACTCGGAGAACCTGGGTCAGTTCGAGCGGACGCTGATTATCGCCGATGAAGGCTCCAAACTGCACTACATCGAGGGGTGCACCGCGCCGACGTACTCAACCGACTCTTTCCACAGCGGTGTGATCGAGATCATCGTGAATCGGGGCGCCAACGTTCGGTACACGACGATCCAGAACTGGTCGAACAACATGTACAACTTGGTCACTCAGCGGGCGCGGGTGGAGGAAGACGCACGCATGGCGTGGCTGGACGGCAACCTCGGCTCCAAGATCACGATGAAGTATCCGTCGTGTTATCTGATGGGACGGGGTGCTTCGGGCGAGATCATGTCGATCGCCTACGCTGGCCCCGGCCAGCACCAGGACGCCGGGGGCAAGATGGTCCACGCCGCCCCCCATACCACCAGCGAGATCATCTCGAAGTCGATCTCCAAGGGAGCGGGCCGGTCCACTTACCGCGGTCTGGTCCAGGTCCAGAAAGGCGCTCACAACGCGTCGAGCAACGTCGAGTGTGACGCATTGCTGCTGGATGAAAACGCCCGGACCGATACGTATCCGTACATCGAGATTGACGAGAACGATGCGTCGATCGGTCACGAGGCGACGGTCTCGAAGATCGGTGACGAGCAATTGTTCTACCTGATGCAGAGGGGACTCGCCGATGACGAGGCGCGGACGATGGTCGTGCGTGGCTTCATCGAGCCGATTTCAAAACATCTGCCACTCGAGTACGCGGTCGAGTTGAACCGTCTAGTCGAGCTCGAGATGGAGGGGTCGGTCGGGTAACGGTCCGAGCGGCGCAAGGCATCAAAAACTAAAACGGATAGCGACGAACCATACCGAAGTACGTAATCGAATGGGAGATAGCCTGGACATGAGCGAAACAGCGACTACCACGGACATCGGGACCGCGCCTACCGTGCGCGGAGAGATCAGCCCCGAAACCGTGAGTGCGATCGTGACCGCCCGAAACGAGCCTGATTGGATGGCTGCGCGCCGCCAACACGCGTGGGACGTCTATCGTGAGACCCCGATGCCGACCACCAAGGACGAAGAGTGGCGGTATACGGATTTGTCAAAGATCGACTGGCAGGAGTTGGCGATGATGGACCCGTCGCCGCCCGTGGGGGTTGATGACCGGGGTCACATTCCGGCCGAGATTCAGGTCGCGCTGCACTTGGACGATCCTTCATCGGCGTGGTCTGTCGATCACAACTCGACAGCTATTTACCAACAAATCGACGAGGAACTGACCCGCCAGGGAGTGGTGTTTGTCGATCTCGCTGAAGCGATCGCGAATCACCCCGAGCTCCTTCAGAAGTACTTCATGACAAGCGCGGTAACGCCCGAATTTGGCAAGCTCGCGGCGCTCCATGGGGCTCTTGTTTCGGGCGGTAGAGTGCTCTACGTCCCCGCCGGTGTCGAGATCGAGCTGCCGGTCAACGCTTTCCACTGGCTCGATATCGAGCGAACGGCGCTGTTTCCACATACTCTGGTGATCGCCGGTCCGCAGAGTAAGGTCACATACGTTGAAGAGTGCGCCTCCCCGGCCCACGCCCAGGAAGGCTTGACGATGAACTGCGGCGTGACTGAGATCATCGCCGAGGAGGGCGCCAACGTGCGCTACGCGATAGTCCAGCAATGGGGGCGGCACGTCTTTCACTACCAGGCGGTGAGGGTTTTTGCTCACAAGGACGCTCAGATACAGACGCTGTTGGTGACGTTGGGAGCCGGGGTTGCCCGCTCCGACGTCGAGACCGATCTGCAAGCCGAGGGCGCCCACTCGGAGATGCTGGGGATCTACCTTGGCGACTCCGAACAGCACTTCGATCACTACACGTACCAGCTGCACCAGGCACCGCACGCGGGCTCGGACCTGCTCTACAAGGGGGCGCTCAAGGACCGCTCGCGGTCGGTGTTTCGGGGCATGATCCGGGTCATGCCTGGAGCCCAGGGAACGGATGCGTATCAGACCAACCGCAACTTGATCCTATCGGAAGACGCGCACGCCGACTCGCTGCCCAATCTGGAGATCGAGGCCGACGACGTACGCTGTTCTCACGGTGCGACGATCGGTCAACAAGACGAGCAACAGATCTTCTACTTGATGAGCCGCGGTCTCAGTCGAGATGATGCGGAGAAGCTCATCGTGTACGGTTTCTTCGAGGAAGTGCTGGCCCGCGTCCCGGTCGATTGGCTCCACAAGCGGCTGACGCGTGTCATCGAACGCAAGCTCGGTTAGGAGGTCGAGAATGGCCGAGTTCGTGAAGATCGCCGTGGCAGATGAGATTCCTGCCGGCGAGATGTGCGGCTACGAGATGAACGGAGTCAAGGTGGGGGTGGCCAACGTCGACGGTGAGTTTCACGCGTTTCACGATTGCTGCACGCATCAGCAGTACACGTTGACGGACAGTTTCTTGATGGGTGAGCGGCTTACGTGCGACTGGCACGGGGCATCATTCGACATCAAGACCGGTGAGGTGCTCGCGCTGCCGGCAACCAAGCGGTTGCCGAAATTCGAGGTCGAGGTGAGAGAGGGCGAGATCTGGGTGGCCGTCCCAGCTGCCGACGAGATCGATCTACCGCCCGAATAACGTGAGTGCTCCGAAGACCGCCAGCCAAGCTGATTCGTTGCCCGCCGAGCTAACCGAGTCGCCGCTGGACATCGATGCAATACGGGCCGAGTTCCCGATCCTCGATCAGCAGGTTCACGGGCACCGTCTCGTGTACCTCGACAGTGCCGCGTCGGCGCAGCGTCCAGCGGTAGTCATCCGCACGATCGCCGACTACTACACCAAAGACCACGCCAACGTCCATCGAGGCGCTCACGAGCTCTCGGTGCGCGCCACCCGACGATACGAGGATGCACGCGGCAAGGTGGCTCGTTTCCTGGGCGCCGGGCGCGCCGACGAGGTCGTGTTCACGCGATCGACAACCGAGTCGATCAACCTCGTCAGCATGACGTGGGGCATAGCCAATCTGGGCCCCGGCGACGTGGTCGTGGTGAGCGAGATGGAGCACCACTCCAACCTGGTGCCGTGGCAGATCGTTTGCGAGCGCACAGGGGCCGAGATCCAGGCGATCCGGGTCACCGACGATCAGCGGTTGGATCTCGACCACTTGGACGCGCTGCTTGGCTCGGGCGATGTGCGGCTCGTTGCGACTGGCCACGTATCCAATGCTATTGGCACGATCCACCCGGTGGACGAGATCGCTCGTCGGGCCCACGAAGCGGGCGCGCTGTACCTGATCGATGGTGCTCAGGCGGCTCCCCAGCTGCCGATCGATGTCCGCGCGATCGACTGTGACTTCTACACTTTCAGCGGCCACAAGGCGTGCGGTCCGACGGGGATCGGGGCGTTGTGGGCGCGGCGCGAGTTGCTCGACGCGATGCCTCCCTATCAAGGCGGTGGCGAGATGATCGAAGAGGTCAGAATCGAGCGCTCGACGTACGCTGCGGTGCCACACAAGTTTGAAGCCGGCACACCGAACATCGCCGGTGCGATCGGTTTTGGGGCGGCGGTCGATTTCCTGCAAGCGCTGGACCCCGAGACGATCCACGCGCACGAGAAGCGGATCGCGCGGCTCGTACTCGAAAGATTGGCTGACGAGTTCAAGGCGATCACCCTGTATGGCCCTGCGCCCGACGTCGCACGGGCCGGCGTCGTGTCGTTCACGTTGGCCGACATCCACCCCCACGACTTGGCGACGATCCTCGATCACGAGGGGGTCGCTATCCGGGCCGGTCATCACTGTTGCCAACCGCTCATGCGTAGGCTCGGTGTGGCGGCGACCGCGCGGGCGTCGTTCTATCTGTACAATGCGGAGGATGATCTGGAAGCGTTGGTGCGTGGTTTACACCGGGCGCAGGAACTCTTCCGGGTATGACGCACGCCTCACTGCGGGATCACGTAGCGTGATGCTGGAATCGATCTTCCGCGAGCTCATCCTCGAGCACTACCGCAAGCCTCGCAACAAGGGCGCGCTAGAGAATCCGACAGTCACGGTTTCGATGCGCAACCCGATGTGCGGCGACGAGATCGATCTCATGTTGACGATCGATGGTGACCGCATCGAAGCGGTTGGCTTCACCGGCCAGGGGTGCTCGATCAGCCAAGCCTCGGTGTCGATGATGACACAGGGTGTCATCGGTCGCTCGATCGACGCGGCGCTCGATCTAGAGAAGCGGTTCGTGGCTTTGATGCGTGATGATGAAGGGGCTAGCGAGGACCGGAAGTTGGGAGATCTGCGCGCGCTTCAGGGGGTGGCCAAGCTTCCAGTTCGAATCAAGTGCGCGCTGCTGGGGTGGAATGCTCTCGATGAGGCGATCAAAGCGCACCAGAAGTCACCGACCGGTGCGATGGGTGAGAAGCTCGAGTTCGAGGATCTGACTGAACTGCCCGCGGGGTTCGACCCGGCAACGCACAAAGACGACCTGCCTTAGTTTTTTCGGCTCTTTAGTCGGCCCGGTGATGAACCGGACGGTGAGATTTGATCCAACGCATCGCTTCGCACTCCCGACACGAGCTTCGGTTCTTGGTTAGCGATGGAACTCTAATCTGCGGCAGCGACGAGAGCGACGGTGCGCCGTCGATGACCTAGCAGCCGTAACTGGAGCCGGAGAACCACTCGTGCAGGGTGTCGTCGCGAAACGCGTAAATCGCGAACGCGTGGTGCTCCCAGCCTTCTACTTGGTAGAACAGCTCGGCTACGCCGTCGCCGTCGATGTCGACGACTTCCGCCAGATGGTACCCGAAGCCGGCTTTGCTGCTGGGGGTGGCCTGCTTGAGCGTCAGCAGCACTCGCGGAACTGTTCCCGGACCCTGGTCCTCGACCCACATCAGGATGCTGGCGTAGAACGGCTCGTTTTCCGGCGCTGACTCGGGTGCGTCATTATCCGGCGGAATCACGACCGCCTCGACAACACCCATCGCCTCGGCCCACCCGTCCCGGTCCAAGTCGAAGGTGCGAAACCCCTCGGCCCAACTCCATCGGGGTTCCCCCCACCGCGCGTCAGGGCGATCAAGTGCGGCTTCGTAGTGAGCGAGCGAATCGCTGGCCATCCGCATGATCGCCTCTCTGAGTCGTTCGGTCGCCGCCGGATTGAACAACGAGTCCCACCCGAACTCGACCTGAGACACCGGTTGGCTGAGTGCCAAGTAGTAGTTGAGCGTGTACTCGTACTCGAAACCGCGTCCGGAGACGGCCAACGAAGTGACGCGCGGATCGAATCGGCCAAACCGGATGTACTCGTCGGGCAAGCTCAGGTTGCCGGTGCCGACCCGAACCGGACTGCAGCTGTATATGGCGGTCTCTATCTCCGTTACGCTGAACTCGCCGATGGCGTCGCCGTGATGATAGATCGTGAAGTCGCGGATCGTGGCGAGCGGTGTCTCGCGGTCGGTCTGGAACTCGTCGTCACCGGTAAGTGGGTGGACCCCGAACGTCACGGCCTCGGCCAACGAACCGTTCTCCAGCAGAGCTATCGGATAGATCTCACCGCGTACGGAGTGGGGCAGATTCTCGCGTCTGAGTTGAAGCAATGCGACCAATTGTCGCGCCGAATCCGTAGTGTCGGCGACCGCCGCCATGTTGGCTGGCGTCGAGGCATCCTGGCCAGCCAGGAGTGCGATGAGGAGGAGCGGCGCGATTCCCATCGGAGACGCAAAAACCTGTGCACCAACCGTGCCATATGGGTCACAAGGTGGTCGTTTCTATCAAAACGCGCGGTGGGTGTGAGAGGCGGTGGAACGGGGGCCGGTTTTTTTGCGAACGCCGGAGGCATCGTGCGCCTGAAGGCGCACCATCATGGCTCGTCTTCGCCCCAGTACGGTTCTAGCTCCACCCCGAGCCCGTCGGCCAACCGGTTTACGAACGCGAAGTAGGCCGTGACCTGGGCGATGTCGAGGATGGCGGTGTCGTCAAAACCAGCCGAACGTAGCGTTTCCACATCAGATGGGGACATCGCCTGCGGCTCACGGGTCAGCTTGACCGCGTAGTCGAGCATGGCGCGATCGGTGGGGCTCAGCTTGGCGGTCCGGTAGTCGTGTGAGAGCTGAGACACCAGTTCGTCGTCGCGCGTCAGCCTACGGAGACCCGCTCCGTGATGCAGCAGTCAATAGTGGCAGTCGTTGGTCGCTGATACGACGACCGCGATCATCTCGCGCTGAGCGCGACTCAAGGGCGAGCGACCACGCATGATCGTCTTGTAGAACTCGTAATGCCCAGTCAACGACTCGGGATTGAGCCCGTGGATCTTCAAGATGTGGTCGACCCGGCCATCGCGCCCCGATAACCGGCGATAAACGTCAGACAGTTGGCCCTCGGCATCGTCTTCATCGATCATATCGATCCACGCCACGGTGGTTCAGCCTTTCGGGAGCAGTTGAGCGATGAGCGCCAGGATTAGCATGAGTTGGCCAAAACCGCCGAGCAGGCCGCTGGACAACCGACGAAACGGCGTGCTCTGGTACCGTGTCAGGGCCTGAGCTAAGCCGTCCGCGATCAGCGGAAGCAGACACGCGATCGCAATCAGCACGGTTGGCGAGCCGAGCGCGATGAACGCCAGTGCGCCGCCGGCGTTACCCGCAATGAGTCCGGTACAGCGAGCGCAGATCGGCATCTGCCAGCCCATCACCGTCAAACATCGGTCGGGGTTCCCATGGCAGCCGATGGCGAGCGCCGCGCGCGGTCTCAACGGCCGCGGCAAGTAGACGATTGGCGGGCGCTCGGGCGCCATCAGAATCCTCCCGCCTCACCGAGCATGCTGATACCGAGCACAAACACGACGTACAGCCCGGACAGCAGAATAAAGATCACAAACGGAATCCAGGTGTACTTGCAGACATCATCGGCCGTTCGGGGTTTGGTGTCGCGGATGAGAAACCAGGCGATGAGCGAAATGATCGGCATCGGCCACGCGCACATGTTGCCAAAGAAGAGCAGCGCCTTGACGAAGCCGGGTAGGCCTGGATCGGACGCAACGATCGGCGGCAGCCCGCCCGTGGCAGCCATCTCCGTCGCTCCGACCTCGAGCGTGTGGCCACATTGGCAGGAGAACGTGTGACCGGCAGAATACTGTGAAACGTCGTAAACCGTTCCGCACTGGGGACACGTCAGCTCCATCGGACCTCGCAGGTATGGGGAGGGTGGCAGGAAATCGAGCCGCGCCCGATGTATAGTCGGCGACGTGGAACGGGTCAACAAAAGCGACAGTGTCGTGATTGGGGTCGTGCTGTGGGGCGGCCGGATCTTGATCCAGCAGCGAGTCGGGGACCCGGGCATGGACGGGTTGTGGGAGCTGCCGGGTGGTCGGGTCGGGCTGGGTGAGAAACACACCACGGCGTTGATCCGGGAGATCGCTGAGGAGACCGGGCTGCAGGTCGAGGTCAGCGGCTTGTTGGTTGCGATGAGCCACGCTTATCCGGATCGACGGGTCACCCTGTACGCTTACGGCTGCACGCTGGCCGGTGACGGACAGGCGGCGAAGCCGACCGCGTCTGACTCCGATCCTCGCTGGGTGACGCCGGGCGAATATCGAGAGCTTCCGATGCCGGCGGCGAACCCGGCGATCCTCGCGGCACTCGACTGGTGGGTAGCGCATGCGCTTCGGGTTGACAGCCAATAGGATGCGGGCGTACACGTTTGGCGTGAACACCGAACCGACCAATCTGGGTGAGCTCTTGACCCGCGGTGCATCGAGGTGGCAAGAGTTGCTCGTTGAGGGGTGCGGCGCGGCCGGCTTTGAGGAGGTCTCTCCCACCACGTACCAGGTGCTCTTGCCGCTGTTTGAGCAGGATGGCCTACCGATCAGTGAAGTCGGCCAGCGAGCTGGGCTCGCCAAATCGTCGATGACGACGATCGTCCGCGGACTGGTGAAAGACGGCCTGGTTCGGCTCGAAGAAGACGCTTCGGATCACCGCGTTCGGCGGCTATATTTGACCCGCCGAGCGAGAGATCTCGAGCAGGTTCTGAGTGACGGCGCGACTCGACTGCGCCATCGGGTCACGGCGACGCTCGGGATCCAGGGGCAGCAACAGCTCCACCGCACGCTCCAACGGCTGCTGGATACGCTGTAACGAGTCCCTTTTTTCAAGGCCATACAATCAATGAACAACGATGTATACGATGTAGCGATCCTTGGCGGCGGCCCAACTGGGCTGTTCGGTGTTTTCTACGCTGGCATGCGGCACATGAAAACGGTCGTGATCGATTCACTGCCCGAGCTGGGCGGCCAGTTGATGGCCCTATACCCGGAGAAGTATGTCTACGACGTTGGCGGTTTTCCCAAGATCCTGGCCAAGGATCTGGCGGCTGGGCTGGTCGAGCAAGCGATGCGGTTCGACCCGACAGTGGCGCTGCAAGAGACCGTGCATGGGCTCGATCGAGTCGACGACGAGTTGTGGAAGCTCACCACGGACGAGAACGAGTATTTGACACGCACGGTGGTGATTTCTGCTGGGATCGGTGCTTTTGAACCGCGCCGGTTGAAGGTCGAGGGGCTGGAGCGGTTCGAGGGGAACGGGGTCCAGTATCTGGTGCGCGACAAGTCGGCTCTGGCCGGCCAGCGGATCATGATCGTCGGCGGCGGCGACAGTGCGCTCGACTGGGCGCTCAATCTTCAGGAGATCGCCAAGTCGCTCATGCTGATCCATCGGCGGGAAGGTTTCCGCGCCCATGAAGCGACGATCAAAGCGGTTCAGGAAAGCGGCAAGTGCCCGATCCTGACGCATTACGAAATCCGATCCGTAACCGGAAACAGCCGAATCGAGTCGGTTACGATCTTTGACAATCGGACCGATGAAGAGCAGACCCACGAGATCGATGCGCTGCTCATCAACGTCGGGTTCAAGGCTGATCTTGGACCGATCAAGAGTTGGGGATTGGAAATGGAGAAGAACGGCATCGTCGTGAACGACAAGATGGAGACCGCGCTGCCTGGTGTTTACGCCGCCGGTGATGTCACTCAGCACGCCGGCAAGCTCGACTTGATCGCGACTGGGTTTGGCGAGGTGGCGGTCGCGGTGAACTTCGCCAAGCATTACATCGATCCGACCGCCAGGGCCTTCCCCGGTCACTCGACCGACGAGAAGTGGAAAGAGAACTAACGCCTCCAGGGAGCCCGCGCTCCGCGGCGCTCCTCATCGTCGGTGACGAGATCCTGTCGGGAGACGTTCAGGATCAGAACACGCCTTTTCTCACCCGCAGAATGTGGGAGCTGGGGATTCTGGTCGACCGCGTCGTGGTGCTCGGCGACCAGCTCGAATCGCTGGCTCGAGAAATCAACGAACTGTCCAAGGCCCACGATTACGTCCTCATCACCGGTGGAATGGGCCCGACCCACGACGACGTTACGCGACAAGCGGTGGCGCGCGCGTTGGACCTCGAGCTCGAGCCCCACTCCGATGCTAGAGAGTTGCTGGCAGCCGATTACGGCGACCGTCTGACATCGGCCGAAGCGGCCATGGCCGACCTCCCGCACGGGGCTAAGATTCTGCGCGGCCGGCAGCGATTGGCCTACGCGTTCCGAGTCGGGAACGTGTTCGCATTCCCGGGTGTCCCGGTTCTCTTGCAGGACATTTTCGAGATCGCGGCGGACGAGCTGCTATCGTCGCGGTTCTACAAGGAGACGCTCTGGGTGCGTGGCAAAGAGGGTGATTTCTCGGAAGCGCTGGCGACGATACAGAGCGCACACCCCAGTGTCGGGATCGGCTCCTATCCGGTGTTTGTCGACGGGCGCTACCGCTGCAAGCTGGTTTTGAGGGCGCGCGAGCTGGACGCGCTGGCGGCTACCGCCAAGGCGATCGAGGACGAGCTGGATCTCGATTCACCGCCGCGATCGGACCG
>CAMYLR010000032.1 GCA_947259315.1 uncultured Gemmatimonadales bacterium
GGCATGGCCCCAGGGGTCCAAAGTTGAGACCGAAACAAGCGGCAGGGCGGAAGGATTCCGGGCTCCCAGGAACTCCACATGGCCGAGACCGCTCGATCGCCGTCGCAACTCCTCGGCCGTCGTTTAACCGGGCACTCAGAAGACCCAGGAGATAGTGGCGATAGAGCGGATCGAAACTAGGGGTTTCTGTACTGGTCTCGTCGTCAGCAACGCGCTCAAAGGGATCCCAATGAACGATCCCGGCTCGCACAGCTTCGACTTCACTATCCGGAACTGAAAGAAACGGCATCGCTGCGTAAAACGCATGGAGTTGCAGCGCAGTAGCCGGATCGATCGTCTTCAGCGCCTCGAACTGGCCCTTTGCTGCATCCCATCGGCCACCCCTCAGGTAGATGGTAGCCAACCACAGGTAACCTGAACGCTGGGCCGCCTGCGAGCGCTGTGGTTGCAAGAGAAGACTTGCCACCTGTTCTGCGCCACGCCCGATGGGCGAAAGGGCCGCGAGTTTTCCGACAGCCAATCTGACCTCGAAATCACCACCGGCCTGGAGCTCAGACATCACGGCTTCCTGATCCGCCGAGTCACCGGTCGCAAAGACGAGAAGCGGGCGGAATTTGGATCGGACTTCGCTCTCCGGTTCAACTCGTTGAAGCAATGAATCGAGGTGACCGAAATCACCGTTGAGTGCAGCGATGTCCATCAGATGGCTCAGGAGTGGTGTGTTTGTGGGATCTAGATCGAGTGCCCGCTCGAAATAATCACGCGCTTCAGTCATTGGCCGACCGAAGAGGTCGTTGTAGTGAAAGAGGGATTCCCCGTAGAGGTATAGTGCGTCGATATCGTTTGGATGGCGATCGAGGTACGGCCAGACCAGATTTCTTACTTCCACAGGCCTACCCGTTACGAGCGCATGAGATGCCTGGACAAGCGTCTGATGCGGCGCCGAAAGCCTATCGTTGTAGCGAAGAGCGTTCGCGGCCGCTTCGTTCCACAGGGGATAATTCTCTTGCCAGCTGGCGCTAGTTGCCAAGCCGTAGTAGGCGAGCGCGAAGAGGCTGTCGATCTCGACGGCGCGCTGGAAGCCCTCGATCGCATTCCCGAAGCTTCCCGCTCGGTATTCACGATCCGCCTCGAGATACTCCTTGAGCGCGTCTAGAGAGTCGGTAGTGATCGCCGCCAGACTTGCTAGGCCGGCGCCGGATTCGCCGAGTTCGGCTACGAGTATCTTCCCGACGAGCTGGTCCACCAATCCGATTAGGTCGTCGGCTTCTCCTTGTACACTGATCTGGGTGGTCGGATCTTGTTTGTCTGAATCGTAAACAGTGGCCTCAAGATGAAGTTCTTCGCCGATTTGGATTACGCTGCCCAGGACATAGTTCCCTGCGCCCAGACGCTCCGCGACGATTCGTCCGGCTTGTGGATCGATATCTCGAAAGCCTTGCCGCTCTACGAATTCGAGCACCGCGTGCGGGTCCGCGCTTTGGTAGTCTTCGATGTCGCCGATCTTGGTAGCGATGAGGGTCGCCATACCTTCACCGAGATACTCGAAAGCTTCGTTGGCTCGTACATCGAAAGGTAGAATCGCTACCGTCGATGCAGAGATGTCGGTGGGACCCCAGCCCCATCGATCCCACCCCACCCATCCGCTAATCACAACCGCTGCGATGAGAAGCCCGGCGGCGAGTTTCTGAAGGAGCGGGAAGCGTACTTCAGGGGCTTGTTCTACGGCTCCTCTCGGTGGGGTTCGCTTCAGCCCCTCACGAGTGAGGTCGTACGCCCAGGCGATCACGATCGCGATCGGGAACCCGAGAATGGCAATGACTATGACCGCTCGGGTTATCCACGATGGTAGGAATAACTCGGGAACTATGATCGCCGCGATCTGCGTAATGAGCCAGGCGACTACCGCGTAACCAGCGGCGACTCTGAAAACACGACGTCGCTTGAGCTCATCGTAGAGGGTGCCGAGTTTGCTAGCCAACACCTCCTCGTCGACTTCCCACTCGGTGGACGATTCGTCTTCTACGTCGACGCAGTGCAGGACGTGCTGGCCCGCGCCGCGAAGATCGCGCTCGCCCAACTCTTCAAACTGAAACTCCTTGCGCTGACGCAACTGATGCCAGACATCATCGCTCGCTAGGATTTGTCCCGGCTCGGCTTGATTCATGATGCGGGCGGTGGCGTTTACGCCGTCGCCGTAGACGTCCCCGTCGGGCGTGGTGGCGATCTCGCCCACGTGCACACCAATATGGAGATCACGGTCTCCCAAATCGTTGGCGTTGGTTTGCTCGGAGAAGGAGTTGCGCAGTCTGCAGGCCGCTCGAACGGCGGCTTCGGTGCTGTGGAACTCGGCCAAGGCACCGTCACCGACAAACTTGACGACATGCCCCCCGTACCGCCCCACCGTGTCGCGCGTGATGCCCTGAAAGAGCTGGACCAGCTCGAGGGCGGCGCTTTCATCTTCGTGTGAGAGTTGGCTGAAGCCGACGATGTCGGCAAACCAGAGAGCGGCGAGGCGGTGTTGCAGGTTCGCCATAGGCTAGATCCTTCGCTGGGATCGCATGGGCGATCCCGACTCGACTAACCGATATCACTCCATGTTACCACAACCTATGGGTGTACGCGACTAGGGCCCGGTGCCCTTCGCCTCGGCTTCGCGCTGGGCGATGAGCCTCTCCAGGTAGTCACGACGCGTCTCCACGCGCTGGAGCTCGGCGTGCAATCGGTCCCGCTCCGCACCCTCCGGCGTTTCCTTGATCAGCGCCCCGGACTGTTCGATCTCCGCCTCTAACTTCTTGCACGTCTCACGAAGCGCTTCCAATGACTCCGCCTCGTCCGCTTTGTCGAAGACGACTTCGTCCGGCGTGGAGGCAGCGGAGGAAGGGGGCGCCGCGGGCGTCGGCCTTGGGCGGAACACTTGATCGGCGGAAAGCCTGCGCTGATTCATAAACGTTGGCGAGACGATCTCGATCTTCCCGTCGTGCAAAGCGTCCATCACGTTACCGCGCAGGTGAGAGCGCACCGAGACGAGTCGCTTGACGTCGGTCAAGATGCCGGCCGCGCGGTACGTCACCGAGAAGTCACCGAGTTCCAGGATCTGGACGAATGGATCTTCCAGCTCCGTCTTACGCGCCGCTTCGAGCAACACCTCTTCGACCTGCGCACGGGGGATGTCGTAACCCAAGGAGACGGTCGCCGATAGAACGGTCCCCGAAGTCCGTATTGTCGTGACCGGGTGTGTCACCAGGTAGAGGTTCGGCAGCGTGGTGAGCTCGCGATCTTCGGTTTGAATCTCGGTGTGGAGCAGACCGCGCTCGGAGACGCGGCCAAAGTGCTCGCCGCAGCGGATGAAATCGCCGATACGGAAGTTGCGAACCGCGCGCAACATGAAACCGGCCAACGCATTACCGAGAAACGTCGTGGCCGAGAGGGCGACCGCTGCGCTGAAGACGAGCCCGAGAACTCGGATGAGCTCCAGGCGGGTACCGGCCGCCATTGGCAGCATGAGCAGAACGATCAGCGCGCCGACCACAGTGGCCGCCAGCATGAACAGCTGGCTCCGAAGTCCCAAGCCGCGAGCCGGCCCGCTGCGCTGGAGGACGTGGTTCAACACGAACAGCGCGAACACGACTCCGATGAGGGCGCCGGTTGAAGGAAGGAAGTCTCTCAGTAGCTCGATGGGCACCTCCGGCTGAGTGGCGTTGTTGGGCAGATGCTGACCGCTGTGGACACGATGCGCAAGTCTGGGCGGAGACGATACGGGACTTTCCCCACAGACGCGGGTCTCAGCTCCCGGCTATCCTAAGTGTTACAAGTGAGCGAGTAGGCCACGAAAAGGCAAACCCGGCGAAAGCCGGGGACGCAAAGCTACGGATCCTCGCTTCCTACGCGACGCCTTCCGACGCCACGCAGGATCCTCAAGACCGCCGAGCCGCCGCAGGTCTCCCCTTTCCCAGGGTCCGAGCACCAACTACAAGGGGGAAAAATGTACAGAGCGTTAACGGCGCTGGTTGTCGTAACGGTGATGGTCGCCGGCTGCGCCACCGAGAGTGGTGGTCGCGCCGGACGAACATCGCCAGCGCCCGGATGGTACGGTGATATTCAAGTTGGTATGGAGGGCGGTGACGAAAGCGAAAGCGTTGTCGCCAACGTCACGACGACGCGGCTGACCGACGAGCGAGCCAGGTCATCGGTCACACTACGGGGCAAGCTGCCGGCCGGCACGTACCCGTGGTTTATCCATACTGGGACCTGTGAAGATGGTTCCGAAGGGCCGATCCTCGGGAGGCCTGAGGACTACCAGATGCTGACGCCGGATGCGGAGGGTTACCACACCGCCACCGCCAATCTGGAGGTGCCGCTCGATCTGGATGGCAGCTACTACATCGCCATCCACAACGCCGAAGAGGTCAGTCCCATGACGACGATCGTTGCTTGTGGGGAACTCGAGCGCCGGGGTAGCTGAGCACGGGTACTTGCACGACGACGAAGTCTCTGCACGCAGCGGGGCGTTCGCATGAACGTCCCGCGCCTCGAAGCGCGCGCGATGCCCTGACCCGGCTGGCGGCTAAGACCCGAGAGTAGAGCCGCAGGAGGCCCGTACAATCAATTGCAGAAAAGCCAGTTACGGTTTCCACCTCATGTAATGTCTAGTCGAAGTGACGATTAAGTGAGCGAGTAGGCCAAGAAAAAGGCAAATCCGGCGAAAGCCGGAGACGCAAAGCTACGGATCCTCGCTTCCTCCGCGACGCCTTCAGCGACGCCACGAAGGATCCTAAGACCGCCGAGCCGCCGCAGGGTCTCCCTCTCAACAGGCCATAGTACAACCAACCCGGGGAGGAGCCAGCCATTCATGAGCGGGCTCTCATGACTGCCAGCCCGACCGCGACCACGCGGCGAGAGCAAGCCGACCTTCTGTATGAGGCATCACTCGAGTTCAACTCGACGCTCGATCTCGATGAGCTCTTGCCGAGGTTGTTCGATCGCGTGCTCGAAATCCTGGACGCGGAGGCCGGGTCGATCTGGCTATGCCGCAATGGTAACGTGGTGTGCCACTTGGCTAGAGGACCCGCCAGCGAGCAACTCAAGGACCTCGAGCTTCCACTGGGTGCTGGCATCGTAGGTGACGTCGCGCGCCGGGGAGAACCGGAGCTGGTGGACGACGTCCGCGACGATCCGCGATTCATCTATCAGGTCGACGAGGCCACCGGGTATGCCACGCGCTCAATGTTGGCCGCGCCGCTCAAAGCACAAGACGAAGTCTTGGGCGTGTTCCAGTTGCTTAACAAGCGTTCAGGGACCGGCCAGTTCGACCAGCGCGACATGGCGCTGCTGACTGGGTTGAGTGCAACCGCCGGGTTGGCATTACGTAACGCCCAGCTTCACGTCGCCGAAAAAGAGGCGCGCGACTTGAAGTCCCTGCTCCGCATTAGCCAGGAACTCACCTCGACCCTGGATGTCGATCGATTAGTGCTATCGGTAGTGAACCTGGGTAGCCAGGCCCTGCCCTACGATCGCGCGGCGATCGCACTTGACTTAGGGGGACGCCTTTCGATTCAGGCGATTTCCGGACAGAAGCCAGGCGAGATGAACCCCGAAGATGTCAGCGACCTCGAGCGGCTCTTGCCGTGGCTTGCGGAAAAGGACGCGCTCACCTACTTGGCGGACGTCGAATCTCAGGACGACGCGGCCATGACACTGCGTGAGAGGTTCGCTGACTACCTCCATCGTTCGGGAGCAAGATCGATCTGCGCTGCCAGACTCGAGGACGACGAAGGGCGTTTAGGCGCTCTCTATCTCGAGTCCAAGCAACCCGACTCTTTCCCCGAGGTCGAGCTCGAGGAGCTGGGGCTGCTTGCCAACCAAACAACGGTCGCGCTGCGCAATGCACAACTCTACGACCAAGTTCCGTTCATCGGCGTGGTTGAACGAGTGGGCGGCTGGAAACGCCGGCTGGTTGAGGCCCAGGGACGACCGCTGCTAAAGCGGGTAGGAATCCGAGTCGCCGTGGTCGCAGCGATTCTCCTGATCCCATGGGGAGCGCGGGTCAAGCCCCCGGAGACGGTGCTGCTGCCCGGAGACCGCACGCCGGTTCGGGCAACGGTTGCCGGGTTGATCGACGAGGTCCGAATCGAAGAAGGAGAGGCGGTTGTCGCAGGCCATGTGATGGCCCTGCTGCGCGCCGATGATCTAAGCATCGAGAGCCAAGAGGTAAGGGCCTCGCTCGCCGTTGCGCGGCGAGATGCCGCCGCGGCTCGGAGCCGTGGCGATCAGGGCGCCGCACAGGTCGCGGAGCTGCGTGCGCGGGAGATGGAGAATCGTCTGGCAGTCATCGACGAACAGATGGACCGAACCCTCATCAAAGCAAGGCAAGCCGGCGTCGTTCTCACTCCGCGTCCGCGCGAAATGGTGGGTCAGTGGCTGCGCGAGGGAGAGACGTTCGTGGTCCTTGGTCAAACTGACCGGCTTGAGATCGAATCGCGGGTCGCTCAACATGACATCGGGCGCGTACGCGAAGGACAAGAGATCCGGGTCCGGGCGTCCGCACGACCGGAGTACACGTTTGTCGGAACAGTGACCAAGATCGCAGCGCACGCGGATTCGTTGCCTGGAGGCGAACCCACGTTCTTGGTGCGGGCGGAGATCGACAACACCGAAGGGGTTTTGCGACCCGGGATGGAAGCAAAAGCAAAAATCGTGGCCGGGCTACGCCCCGTCGGTTGGTTGATGGTGCGTCCGTTGTTCAACTGGACTCGAATGAGGATGTGGAGATGAAAAGCACAGGCGCATCGACGCTTGGGGTCGCCGCCCTCTGGTTCGCTTTGTCGTGGTTGGCTCTGGGGTGTGGCAAGAAGATCGAGTCGCAACCCGTTGAAATACCGGTCGCGGTTGGTTCGATGGATGCAGTCGCGGAGACCACAAACGAAATCGGCTTCGATTCTCAGTCGTTAGGCCGCTATCGATCTCATCTCTACTCCGAGAATGACACCGACGTCTATACGTACATCGACGAGCTCATCAGCGGCACCGATGCGACGATGGTCCGATCGATCTTGGTCGATATCGGAGATCGGGTGAGCAAGGGCCAGACTCTGGCCCGGCTGGAAGATCGACACATCACTCTGGCCGTCGCAGCGGCACAAGCCCGCGCCGACGAGGCGCGTGCCAAGGCGGAGCGCACCAAGCAACTCCTTGACAGGGAGGTCGCCGCCCCGGCCGAGTATGAAACCCTGCTGAACTTCCAGCGCGAAACCGAAGCGGAACTTGATCGGGTAAGACTCGAGCTGGCAAGAACCCGTGTTCGAGCCCCGTTTTCAGGCGTGGTGTCGCGGCGCTATGTCACTCTCGGGCAGCGGGTCCTGAACGACACGCCTTTGTTCCGAGTCACGGCGATGAGCCCGCTTCGGGCGCGCTTTCTCATCCCCGAGGGCGAGACGGCGGGGTTCGAGATCGGGTCAACGACTCGGTTGACTGCAGTAGATGGTGCGACCGCGCAGGGGGAGGTCGTGCGAACCGTCGTGCCGCTCGACCAGGCGAAGCTCCCCGGCGCCGTTCGGCTCATCGGCAACCGGCCCATTACCAGCGTCGTCGCCATCGTTGAATTGCCGCCTGGCGTCGTCCTGCCGTCACCTTCCGCTGCCGGCGAATCCGCGGAGCGTGACGTCGTTAGCGAGCTGCCGATCGACCAACGCGCGCCGGTCGTCGAGGTCGACCGAGTGGTCTACTCGCCCTGGGAAAGCGTGGAACGCGCGCTGCGCGAGAAAGCCTTGTGCGCGACGATCGCGGAAAGCGGCTTTGCGGGCAAAGGCAAGGTCGCCTTCTTGCCGAACCATGACTACGAGATCGCGCTCGAGACCGAGGTAGTCCTGCGCCACCAAACGACTGGGACGAAAACCGAGACGTTCGAGCAGTACTTGTATTTCCGGACCAAGGGCCTGCCAGGCTCGAACGCCGTCGAGCGCATCG
>CAMYLR010000033.1 GCA_947259315.1 uncultured Gemmatimonadales bacterium
CGGGCGGCATGGCGGCGCCGTCGGACAACTTCATTCCGCCCAACGATTTCGAGCTGTTCCTGTTCGGGCGCACCGAGGCCTTCGACTCGGGAGTTGACGCCGCGGGCGGCGGCCACACAATCAGCGCCGAGCGCGCCGATCCGCGTACACTCAGTACGCAAGGCGCGGGCGGAATCGACGGCAGCTACGGACACATCATCAAATAAGGCAGGTGAGGCTATGACAAAGAAACTTGCAACAATAGTTCTGCCGATCGCCGGCATGCTGGCGCTCGCGGGATGCAGTAACGCCGACCCCTTGGGCGCCGACTTCGGCAACGCGGTGGAGCACAACAAGGCGATGCATATCATCAATCCCTCGCCGGTCTACGCGGCGCCGGAAACCCCGGACCTGAACGGCCGGCGGGCGGCGGGTGCGATGCAACGCTATGAAGAGGGCACCGTGATCCAGCCCGAGGATATCCGGACCACCGAATAAAGCGGGAGAGGGGAAGGAGGTCATCCGTGCGGTTCAAATCAGTGCATGCCAACCTGCTCCGCAGGTTCGGTCGCGAGAGGAAAGGGGCGGTGCTCGTCGTTGTCGCGCTGCTGCTGTTCGTGTTGGTCGGCGCCATCGCCTTGTCTGTCGATTTGGGCCGCGCCTGGAACCTGGACACCCAGCTCCAGGATGCCGCCGACGCCTGCGCCCTGGCGGGGGCCAGCCAGCTCGACGGGAACGCCGGGTCGCGCGAACGCGCCATCGAGGCCTGCGCCGATCAGGTCCTGCAATTGGTCGAGAACCGACAGAGCTTCGCCACCGACGACGATGGCCCCATCGTGCAGATCGATGCGAGCGTTCCGCCCGCGCCGAACCCGGATATCAGATTCTGGGCCAATCTCGGCGATCCCGCCTTGGGCCTGGCTCCCGTTCCGGCAACCGATGATACCGACGCCAATTTTATCCAGGTAACGGTGCAGTCCCGGGAAGTGGGCTTTTTCTTCGCCGCCGCGGTGGGTGCGGTCTCTAGCGCCACTCCGGACGCGATCGCGGTCGCCGGGCTCACCAGCGCGAAATGCCAGGTGCCGCCGATGATGATCTGCAACCGACGATGACGGAGCTGGTGCATCGGATCGCGGCGCTTAGGAGCGACGCGTTGCGGGCCGCCGGCCGCAATTGAGCAACGGTTCTCGGAGAACCCGATGAGCACTCCCCTCGTTTCCGTCCTGCTACCCGTACGCGATGGCGAACCGTATTTGGCGGAGGCGATCGCCTCGCTCCGATCCCAGACGATGCCCGACTTCGAGGTCATCGCCGTCGACGACGGATCGACCGACGACTCGCTGGTCCTGCTCGAGGCGTGGGCCGAAGACGATCATCGCGTCCGAGTCATAAGCCAGCCCAACGGTGGCATCGTGGCGGCACTCGAGGCTGCTCGTGCTCAAGCTCGCGGGTCGTACTTGGGACGCATGGACGCCGACGACATCGCGGCACCCACCCGACTCGAACACCAGTTGGCGCTCCTGGCGAGCGACGCCTCGCTCGTCGCCGTCGGGTGTCAGGTCGAGTACTTCCCCGAGAAGGCCCTGCGAGATGGTGCCCGACGGTACCAAGATTGGATCAACGGGCTGACGACTGCTGACGACATCGCGCGTGACATCTTCATCGAGTGTCCGCTCGCCCACCCCACGCTGCTCGCCAGTGCTCGGCGCGTCGCCGAAGTGGGCGGGTATCGAACCAACGGGTGGGCTGAGGATTACGACCTGATCTTGAGACTGTGGGAAGCCGGTGGGCGGTTCGCCAATGTGCCCCAGGTGCTTTTCAGGTGGCGCGAACGAGCCGATCGGCTATCGCGTACCGACCCCACGTATTCGCTGGACGCGTTTCGGCGTTGCAAGGTCCACTATCTGGCGCGCACGTTGTTCCAAGATCGCGACGGGATCGTCGTTTGGGGCGCCGGCCCAACCGGCAAAGGGATGGCCCGCACACTGATCGAGGCGAAGATCTCGCTGCAGGCGTTCGTCGATCTCGATCCACGAAAGATCGGACGCCGGATCTACGGTGCGCCGGTCGTGCCACCGACGATGATCAACGAGTATCAAGGATCGTTTTGTCTAGCGGCTGTCGCCCAGCCGGGCGCACGCGAAGAGATCCGCACCGCGTTGGCCGAGGCCGGCTGGCTCGAGACCAAGGACTTTGTCGCCGTGGCGTAGTTACGCGTTGGCTTCGGTTTCTGCAGCGCCGGGGCCGCGGATCAACAGCGCAAACACGATCATGTGGGTCACCAACAGCGCCGGCACGACGATCGCGGGGATGAAGTAGGTCGCTCCGAACTCACCGTCAGGTACGCGCTGAAAACCCCGGTATACGGCGTTCATGAGATCGAGGAACCCCTCGATGTTGAACAACCAGACCAGCGGGATCGCGATCGTCCAGTTGAGTCGCACACCGATCAGAGCCACAAAAGCGAGCGCCGCCGCCAACAAATCCCCGTAGGCTGCGGGCTCGGCGAAGCTGGGATCCAATGGCGACGAAGTCACGCCGACGATCAGGAACGCCAAGCCGATATGACGAAACGAGTGGAACAACAGGAACGGCGTCAATGCGTCTCGCAGCGTGTACCGGGCGAGCAACGGCATGACGTACCAGCGAGCGATGAGGCCAAAGCTTACCAGACTCATCGTGATGCTGAGCGGTAGGAACAGGTCGCGCACTAGTGGGGCGTGCCCGTCTTTCGGACAACCGCCGAGCCCGGGACGTGGGGCGAGAGTTGAAGTGCCAGGAACAGCACTTCCTCAGTCGTCATCTCGCGGCCTTCGGTCCATCCATCGACAAAGTCCCGGCTACTCATAGTGGAACGCATCGTCTTCTTGGCGGTGTCGAACTCGGCTTGTACATGTGGCGGGAGCGACACGACTTCTGACTCCAGTATCGCATCGACCCGGCCACACAATCGAACCGCGCGCTTGGGTCGCTCTTCGACCAGCTGAAGGGCAGCGAATCCGACCAGCGCGCCGGCCACGCCGCCGGAGTAACCCGATTTTCGATACAGCGCCAGCGCCTGGGCGTACAGCTCGCGGGCGCGATCGGTGCCGCCTTCGATCCGTGCCAAATCGCCCAAGCCCGACAGAGATTCGGCCATCCCCAACGTCTCGTTCAATTGGCGGTAGTGCTTGAGGCTCCGTTCGTAGAGCGAAACAGCGCGATCGAGATCTTCCTCCTGACGAGCCAGATCTCCGAGACTGAGAAGGCCGTGCGCCAGTCGATGAAAGTTGCTGGTACGGCGTGCGAGATCGACGCTCGTCTCCAGCATCTCGTTGGCGGTTTTCAGGTCGCCCTCTTCTTGTGCCAGCGCGCCCAAGTTCTCGAGTGCCGCAGCGACTCGGGATGCGTTGTCTTCGGCTTTGCCAACCTCGAGCGCTTCTGCAAAGGCTTGCCGCGCCCGAACGGTGTCACCGGTGTCGCGACAAGCCGAGCCGAGGTTGATCAAGACTTGGCCGATCGAAGTCTCGTCGTTCAACTGACGGTACAACGCGAGGCTCCGCTCGAGACGATCAATCGCCACCGACTGCTCGTTCTGCCAGCTCGCCAGAACGCCGGCGCCCAGCAGCGCTTTGGCCCGATACTCTGCGTCCGATGTGTCGTCACACGAGTCAAGCGCTTTCTCGAGCCAACGGCGTCCCTCGGTCAGATGGCCCCGCAGGAGCCAAAACTGCCACAGCGCCGAGCTTAGTCGGAGCACTGTGGCAGTGTCGCCACGCGAGGACAGCCGTCGCAGGACACCCCGCAGATTTGCGTGCTCAGACTCGATCTCATTCAGCCAATCGCCTTGCTTTGACGTACATAGATGACAGCGACCGGCATCGATCATATAGGTGTAGTACGCGCTCTGCCGTTCCTCCCACTCGTGCGCCGTATCGGTCTCTTCGAGCCGCTTCCGGGCATACTCGCGAATCGTCTCGAGCATTCGGAAACATGGGCCTCCGGACTGCGTCCCGACCTGTTCGAGGAGACTCTTCTCGACCAGCGATATCAGTAATTGGAGGGTCTCGTTTCGTGAATTCCCCGCCGCGACCCACATCGCCTCTATCGCCTCGACGACGCAACCGCCTTCGAATAGTGAAAGCGCGTAAAAGAACTCCCGCTCTTTTTGAGTCAAGAGGGCGTCGCTCCACCGAATCGTGTTCTCCAATCCGTGGTGCCGGCCCGGCGCGTCGCGCGCACCGGTCATCAATAGATCGAAGCGACGCTCGAGGAGCTTGGCGATCGTCTGAGGTGGGAACACATTGACCCGAGCCGCCGCGAGCTCGATAGCGAGTGGAAGACCATCCAGCCGTCGACAAATCTCGACCACCGTCAGTGCGTTCTCGTCGGTCAACTGAAAAGCGGGCATCACCGCTCGGGCGCGCTCGACGAACAACGCCACCGCCTCGGCCCCCTCAACGTGCTTTTGGCTAAGCGAAGCTTCTCCATGGGGGAGAGATAGCGGCGGAACCGCGTACTCCTGCTCGGCGCGGAGTCGCAACGGAGATCGACTCGTCGTCAGCACCGAGAGTTTGGGGGCTCGCTCGAGCAGCGTGTTGACCAGCGGCGCAGCGGACAAAACGTGTTCGAAGTTATCGAGCAC